>CAVTLW010000028.1:0-289639 GCA_963735655.1 uncultured Actinomycetota bacterium | reverse complement strand
ATGAAGTAACTGTGTCTGATGACCTGGTCGTCACACCTACGCCTGGCAAACCCGCTCTGTTGTTGGGCGGCTTCGATATTGCCGAGCTCGGCTATGGTGCCCAAGAGTTCTTCGTCTCGTCAACCGCGTCCTCGTACGCCTCTGCGGACGAGCTCAGCGCGGACGGCCAGTGGACGGTGACGCCGGCGGATACCGCCGACTACACCACCCGGATAGTGGCCCTGACGCCGACCGATCCGGCCACCTTCAACGGGACAGTCCTCGTCGAATGGCTCAATGTGAGCGGCGGCATCGATGCGCCGGCGGTGTGGATGATGGCGCATCGCGAAATCGCCCGTGCTGGTTATGCATACGTCGCGGTCTCGGCGCAGCAGGTGGGCATCGAAGGCGGCGCGAATCTGATGGGCTTCGACATGTCGTTGAAGAGCCAGGACGCGACCCGGTACGCACCTCTGCACCACCCCGGCGACGCGTTCAGCTACGACATCTTTTCTCAGATCGGCGCCCTCATCAAAGCGGGGCACGGCGGTGTGCTGGGTAAGCTTCGCCCGCAACACGTCGTCGCCCTGGGCGAATCCCAATCGGCGTTCTTCCTGACGAGCTATATCAACGCGGTCGATCCGCTCGTGCAGGTCTATGACGGCTTCCTGGTGCACTCCCGGTTCGCGGTGGCCGCACCGCTGGACGGCAGTTCCATTTTCGAAGAAGCGCAGGGCGACACCGCGCAAGCGATCAGATTCCGTGAAGACCTGCGCGTCCCGTTGGTCACGATCATCACCGAGACCGACCTGTTCGGCGGGGTGCGAATGGGCTATCACCTTGCCAGACAGCCCGAGAACCCGTTGCTGCGCGTCTGGGAGATCGCCGGCACCGCGCATGCCGACAATTACACAATCCAAGTGGCCCCGATCGACAACGGCTCCGCGGCCATAGAGGACGTCGTCGCGGCCTACGAGCCGACCAACATGTTGATGGGCCAGCAGTTGGGGCACTACATCAATTTCGCCCCGCAGCACCACTACGTGCTGCAGGCTGCGCTGTCCGGGCTTTGCGAGTGGGTTCGAACGGGCCGGCCCGCACCCAGTGCGGCCCTCATCGAGGTCACCGCCACCGACCCGCCGCAGCCGGTGCTGGATCCGAATGGACTCGCGCTGGGTGGCGTGCGGAGCCCCTGGGTCGACGTACCGATCGCGCGCACATCGGGTTTGGGCGGCGAGGAAAGCATCATGTCGATGATCTTCGGCTCGGGCGAACCATTCAGCGTTGCCACCGTGCGCCGGCTCTACCCGGGTGGCGCCGAGGATTATCTGCAGCGCTTCGCGACGGCCCTCGATACCGCCATTGAGGCGGGATTCATCTTGCCGGAAGATCGTTCGGAGATCCTCGAGCTCGCCGCGGCGACATACCCGCTGTCGATCGACGTCACGGGAGGATGATCGGGGCGTGGAATTCTTCGCCGAGTTGACGACCAATGTTCCCGACCGGCCGCGACGGCTACGGCTCCGAAGTGGAGGCCACGCCGGGCCGCCGAAAAGATTCATTCGATCCTGGCTTCATGCCGCTGCACAAATGGATGACGGTTCGGTAACTCCGCTGCGCCCCCCGAGCGACCCGGGCCCGGCGGGTGCAACATGCTGACCGGCTTGGAGATGTCGCTGCCTCTGGTGGCCGCGCCGATGGCCGGCGGACCCACCACACCAGAGATGGCGATCGCGGCGACCCGAGCCGGTGGCCTGGGCATGCTGGCCGCCGGCTACAAGACCGCTTCGGCCGTTGCGGATCAGATCAAACAGGTTCGCGCCGAAGGGATCCCGTTCGGCGTCAATGTGTTCGCCCCCAACCCGCTGCCGGTGAACCCCGACGAGTACCGCCGCTACGCCGCCCAGATCCAGCGCGAGGCAGACGAATTCGGGCTGAGCCTGCCGCCCGAACCGATCGAGGACACCGACACCTTCGACGAGAAGATCCAGCTGCTGCTCGACGATCCGGTGCCACTGGT
This sequence comes from uncultured Actinomycetota bacterium, assembly GCA_963735655.1. Taxonomy (GTDB): domain Bacteria; phylum Actinomycetota; class Actinomycetes; order Mycobacteriales; family Mycobacteriaceae; genus Mycobacterium. The sequence goes on along the minus strand of CAVTLW010000028.1, from coordinate 287,640 downwards.
GAGCTTCACCTTCGGGATTCCCGGCGAGGATACGATCGCAGCGCTCAATGCCGCCAAAACCATTGTCGCGCAGACGGTTACCAGTCTTGACGAGGCGATCGTCGCGCGCGATGCCGGCGTCGACGTGCTCGCCGTCCAGGCCCACACCGCCGGCGGGCATTCCGGGACGCTGACTCCGCTGCAGCCGCTGCGGCCGATGCCGATCAACGACCTGGTCGCCCAGATCAGCGGGGCCGTCGACCTCCCCGTGATCGCCGGTGGGGGTCTGGCGACTCCCGAAGCCGTCGCCGACGTCATCCGCGCCGGCGCCGCCGCGGCCGTCGTCGGCACCGCGCTGCTACGGGCGACGGAGAGCGGCGCGTCGGCCACCCATCAAGCCGCCCTGCTCGACCCCGACATGCGCGAGACAGTCATCACGCATGCGTTTACCGGGCGGCCCGCACGCGGCCTGCGCAACGCGTTCATCGACGCCCATGATGCCGACGCGCCGTTCGGCTATCCCGCGATCCACTACCTCACCACGTCGCTGCGCAAAGCCGCGGCCGCCAACGGCCGCCCCGAATTCGTGCACCTGTGGGCGGGTACCGGATACCGGCACGTCACCGACGAACCCACGGCCGCGATACTGCAGCGCCTCGCGAGCGTCGCCGTTTAGGTTGGCTCCGAGTCACATCCGTCCCGCAAGTCACCGGAAGGACGGAAAACCCAGCCCTGTAAGCAGGTTCGGCGTCATAGACGCAGACTCGATGGCTGTCGCTAGGAGGCGCGCACAAAGGCCGCCATTTAGCGTCAGATAGCGTCCAGGGTATGTCAGACGCGACAGCACCCCTCCACGGCCGACGGATCCTGGTCACCGGCGCAGCGACCGGTATCGGCGCGGCCGCCGTGGCAGTTCTCACCGAGGCGGGCGCTGACATCGTCGGCACGTATCACCGAACTCCACCGCCGGATGGACTCGCCGCCACCTGGTTGCAATGCGATGTGCGCGACGCCGACGCCGTGACGGCAATGGTGCAACGGGCCGCCGAACACCTGGGCGGCATCGATGTCCTGGTGAACGCCGCGGGCCTGTGGCAGCCCGGGATACCGGGATACATCAGCGCCGACGAGATCTCGTTTCTGTTGGACACCAATATCAAGGCAACCATCCTGACCAATCAAGCCGTGTACTCCGTGATGAAGGATCAGGATCCCAAGGGCGGCGCGATCATCAACTTCGGATCCTCGGAAGCCGTTGTGGGCAGCCCGATGTCGGCCGTCTACGCCGCGACCAAGGGTGCGGTGCAGGCGTGGACGCGATCGGCCGCCCGCGCGTGGGCGGCCGACAAGGTCACCGTCAACGCTTTGGCCCCGGCGGTGCAGACGCCCGGGGCCGACCGGTTGCGGGATTTCCTCGGTCCGGAGGCGGGCGCACTGATCGACCAGCAGCTCAAAATGCTGATCCCGCTGGGCGGGGCGCTGGGTGATCCCGCCCGCGATGTCGGGCCGATGTTGGTTTTCCTGGCCGGACACGGCTCGCATTTCATCACCGGCCAACTGCTCGCGGTCGATGGCGGACTGATGATGGTCGGCGGGTAACACGTCCTCGTGCATGATCTCGGCATCGAGTTCATCAGCGTCTTCGGGCTACCGCCCGTCGAATTCGTGCATCTGACCGCCGATCTCGGCTGCCGGCACATCTCCACATCACTGACCGGGGCGCGACTGAAATCCCTTGGCTACCCGGAATTCTCGCTCCGCGACGACGCTCGCCTCCGACGGGACCTGCTTGCCGCGATGGATGACCGCGGCATCAGCATCTCGTTGGGCGAGGGCATGGTGATCGCTCCCGGCGCCGATGTGTCCGGCCTGGCTGCCGATCTGGACATCATGGCCGAAATCGGCGCGGCGCAGATCAACACGATCAGCTTCGACCGCGACCGCAACCGCACGTTCGATCAACTCGCGCTGCTGACGGGGATGGCCGGCGAACGCGGCATGGGTACGACGATCGAAGTCGCACCCGGGATGACGATCGGCGACGTACCCACCGTGCTGGCCGCAATCGAGCACGCCGGCAGGCCCGACCTTCGATTGGCGGTCGACACAATGCACTGGGCGCGTGCAGGTTTCGGTGCCGCGGAACTCAACGAACTGGGCCCGGAGAAGGTCGGCTATGTCCAGCTCAGTGACACCACATACAAGCCACGCCTGAAGTCCTACCTGCAGGAAGCGATGTACGAGCGGATGGCCCCGGGCGACGGGGAGCTGCCGCTGGCCGAGATCCTCACGGCGGTGCCGGCCGACGTCGTGATCGGTCTGGAGATTCCGATGCGGAGTCTGGCCGAGTCCGGGGTGGGCCCGATGGAACGACTTCGTCCGTGCGTGGCGGCTACGCGGGGTTTGTTCAGTACCCTCGACGCATGACAGACGCTGCCACCCCATTAGCCGGCAAGGTTGCCTACGTGACGGGAGCCGCTCGCGGACAGGGCCGCTCGCACTGCATCCGGCTGGCCCGCGCCGGTGCCGACATCATCGCGATCGACGCGTGCGCGCCGGTCGCAGAACACAACGGCTACGTCCCGGCGTTGCCAGAAGACCTGGCCGAGACCGTCAGCCTGGTCGAAGGTGAGGGCCGCAAGATCTATGCCGACGAGGTCGACGTCCGCGATCTGGCCGGCCAGCAGCGTGTGGTGTCCAACGCGATGGAACAGTACGGCCGGCTCGACATCGTGGTGGCCAACGCCGGCGTGCTGAATTGGGGCCGGCTGTGGGAGATTTCGGAGCGACAATTCCAGGACGTCGTCGACATCAACCTGACCGGACTGTGGAACACGATCAAAGCCACGGTGCCGGCGATGATCGCGGCCGGCAACGGCGGCTCCATCATCGCCATCAGCTCAGCGGCCGGCGTCAAGGCCGTCCCCGGGTGTGGCCACTACTGCGCCAGCAAGTTTGGCGTGGTGGGCCTGACCAATTCGTTGGCGATCGAACTCGGCGAATTCGGCATCCGCGTCAACTCCGTGCACCCGTACGGCACCGACACTCCGATGGGCAACGACTTGTCGATGTACAAGACCTTCCAGGATCACCCGCACTACATCCACAGCTTCTCGCCCGGCGCGCTGCCCACCGATTCGCTCGCCGCTCCGGATCTGATCTCTGACATCGTGGTGTGGCTGGCCAGCGACGCGTCATCATTGGTCACGGCCGCCCAAATCCCCGCCGACAAGGGCTACACGAAGATTTAGCTTTGTAGCGCGAGCAGACGCAAAATCGCCCAAATGCGGCTCGCATTTGGGGATTTTGCGTCTGCTCGGCACGGTTAGCCGGGCACCCGGCGGCGGATCTGCCCCTTGGGCCGCCGCACGCGCTTGATCGGGTCACGGTCAGTGCCGCCGGCGATCTCGTCGCGCAACTGCGCGATGTTCGAGATCTCCGCGTACAGACCGCGGATCGCGTAGTCCAGGACGGCGAAGGAGAAACGCTGGTTCGGATCGTCGGTGATGCCGAGATCGCGGGAACGCTGCCGCGACCACAACGCCTCGTCGAGGCGCGCCCGGGTCGCTTCGAGATGCCGGTCCAACGTGTCGACGACGTGCTCTGGATCTTCGCCGCGGGCAAGCCAGGTCCGCAGGATGACGGGATGCTTGATGACGACCTGATCCGGGCCGGGAAGGTGTTGCACGTAGCGGCGCAGGGCGTCGAGCCCGGAATCCGTTGCCTCGTACAACGTGATGGCACGCTTGCCGGATTGTGCGCCAACCTCGCTGACCATTCCCCGCGCCAGCAATCTGTTCAGTTCGCGCCGCACGTGGCTCACCGAGGGTGACCAATAGAAGTGGCCGACCGAGAGTTCGGCTCGTGTCTTGATCTCACCGGCGGTCAGTTGTTCATCGTTGGCCGCCAGCACGCCCAGAACGAGGTAGGACGTCACCGGCAGTCCGTTGGTGGTGCGCCCGGGGCTCACGGCCGTGGGGTGAAGTAGGGCAGGGTGACGTTGTCTCCAACGTCATGGAACTGCACCCGCACGGGCATTCCGATCGCCAGATCCGCTGGGGCGACGCTGATTATGTTGGTCAGCATCTGATAACCCTCGCCCAGCGTGACGATCGCCGGTGCGTAGGGCGGCGTGAACTCCGGTGTCACCGGCCGGTGCACCACCGTCCAGCTGTAGACCTCACCGACACCGTCGCTCTGCTGCCACTGCAACTCGGCCGAAAGGCATTGCCGGCAGTGCTCGGTCGGCGGGAAGTTCGCCAGACCACAAGTCGCACAACGCTGATAGCGCAGCTCCTGCGATCGGCAGCCCTGCCAGAACGGGAGGCTGACCTGACTACTGGCGTGGGGTACGGGCCCGGTTTGCGGTTGCAATGTCATCGCGGTTCGTCTCCCAGGATCACTAGCGTGGTGAACAAGGCGCCCGCTCCTCCGTTGCTGCACAACGCAATATGGGCATCGGGCACTTGTAGGTCGCCCGCCTCGCCGCGCAACTGCTGGACGGCTCGAATGGCGCGCTGCATCATCTGCGGATTCGCACCCGCATGACTGAAGGACATGGTTCCTCCGTCCGTCGTGACCGGATGGCTGCCGCCGATCGCGATGTTGCCGTCGGCGACGAACGGGCCGCCCTCGCCCTCGCCGCAGAATCCGAATGCCTCCAGCTGGCGGATGATCTCGAAGGAGAACGGGTCGTAAAGCTCCAGCACGTCCACCTCGTCGCGCCGCAGTCCGGCGTGGCTGAACGCAAGGTCGGCCGCGTGTGCGCCGACCTGACCGTTGACGTAGTCGCCGCGCCGGCCGGCCAGGTCCCACGCGGGTGGATGCTGATAGGACGGGCCGTGGAAGTCTGCGCCGCTGCCCAACACGTAGATCGGCTGGCTCGCCACCTCGACTTCGTCGATGTTCGCCACCACCAGGGCGCAACCGCCTTCGGAGGTGGTGGCGCAGTCGAGGAGGTGATACGGATCGGCGATCGGTCGGGACGCCGTGATGTCGTCCGGGGTGAACGGACCGCGTTGGTAATAAACGGCTTCGGGGTTGCGTGATCCGTTGTTACGGATGGTGGCGGCCACGATGGACAGTTGTTCGCGGGTGGTGCCGTAGACGTGCATATGTCGCCGGGCTATCAGCGCGAACTCCGCCGTGGTGAACATGCCCCAGGGCGCCACGAATTCGTTCTCGGGCCTGGTCCACGGCGCCGTGGCTTCGTGATCGCGGTATTCACCCGCCTGGGCGGCGACGAGCACCACCACGTCGGCCATGCCGTGTTCGATGGCCGTGGCCGCCTCGGTGATCATGCCGACGCCGAAAGCCAGGCCCTGCCACGCCGGACCGAGCCGCAGATCGTAGATCATCGCGGTGGACTGCGGGCCCGCGCTGATGCCGTCCACGTCGTCGAGACTGAGGCCCGAGTCGGCCAGTGCGCCGTGAATTGCCTTGAGCGCCAGGCTACGTGAGGTCTCGCCGTCCAGCCGGCGACCCTGCCGGGTATTGTGCATCCCGACGACCGCTGCGGTGCGCTTCTTCACTCTCACTCCGTTCAGTTTTCGTCGGCGACGACGCCGAGGTAGGTGCCGGCGACGATGTAGTGTCGTCCGTCTCGTTCGATCGTGCCTATCGTCTTCGTCCGCGTGTCCGGATGCGCCGTACCCGGCTCGACCACGTCGATCCGGACGTCCACCGGCCGTGCGGTTTGCGGGTCGGTGATCTCGACGACCATCGCCACCGCGCGCTCGCTTTCGTCCCACTCGACGCTGGTGATCCGGTGTCGCGCGGTCAGTTCCATCACCAGCGAATCCTGGCGCACCAGAAAGCGCACCGGCGCGCACAACTCGCCGGCGCGGGGTGGCACACACAACGTGACCGCCATGTCACAACCCTGCCGGCCGTGCGCTGGTGGTCCCGGATTCCTGCAACTCGACCAGGTCCTGCTCGCTGTGCCCGAGTACGTCGCGCAGCACCTCGGCCGTGTGCTGGCCGTACAGCGGCGCCGCCCGGCGCATCCAGTGCCGCGGTTCGCCGACGAACGCGAAAGGCATTCCGGTGCAAAGGAACGAACCGGCGACGGGATGGTCGATCGTTTCCCAGAAACCGCGGGTGTGCAGGTGCGGTTCGCTCAGCAGGGCCGCGGGTGGCACGAGAGGTGCTGCGGCGATGCCACATTCGCGCAACGCGTCGACCGCATCGGCAACCGAGCGCAGCGCGGTCCACGCTGAGATCAGCTTGTCGTCGAGTCCCGGCTCGGATCCGCCGATCAGTCTGGCGAGCGAGGCACGGGCGGCGTCGTCGAGCGCTGCCAGCGCCACCCACTCGTCGTTACCCTGACAGGGATAGACGCCCTGGGGATGTGCGCCGGGACCCCGATTACCGTTGCGGCGCAGCTCGATTCCGTTGCGCGAATACTCGACCAGCATCTCGGCGGCGACATTGAGCGCCGACTCCACCATCGTCGACTCGACGTGCACGCCGATCCCGTCCCGGTCTCGGACGACCAGCGCGGCGATGGCGGCGAAGGCGGCGTGCAGCCCGGCTATCGGGTCGCACACACCTCGCGGAATGATCGGGGGGCCGTCGGCATGCCCGGTCATCCACGCCATCCCGGTGGCCTGCTCCATCGTCTGGGCGAAGCCGACCCGGTCGCGCCACGGACCGTCGAGGCCGAACGCCGGCATCCGTACCATGACCGCGCGCGGATTGGCGGCCGCGACTGCGTCCCATTCCAGACCGAAGTTCGCCATCACCCGCGGTGAAAAGTTCTCGATGACGAGGTCGCTGGCCGCGATGAGTTCCAGCGCGACTGCGCGTCCGGCTTCGGTGCCGAGTTCGACACTCATGCCGCGCTTGTTGTTGTTGCTGCACAAGAACACCGGGCCCCATTCCCACCACTGGTCCCAGCTGGGCGGGCGGGCGGCGGAGAACCTCATGCCGTCGGGTCGCCGCACGCCCTCGAGCTTGATCACGTCGGCGCCCAGCGCGCCCAGCAGCTGAGTCGCGACCGGCCCCGCCCAGAAGGCCGTGAAGTCGGTAATCCGGATGTCGGAAAGCGGAAGTGATTCTGCGCCGGCGGATTTCTCCGGCCGCGGCGGCCAGTGAACTTTACCGTTGTCGGCACCCAAAAGTGGTGGCCGTCCGGGCGCTCTGGTCGTGATCGCGTCGCTGCGATACGGCACCCGCGGCTGTAACACCCCGATTTCGGATTCGACGAAGACGCCGCGCTCGATGAAGTGGTCGAGGGTCGGCAATGTGGCCGGGGTGGCGATCGGCGCCACCGGAATCCGGAATGCCACCGCCAGGTCGACGATCTCCTGCGTGGTGCGGGCCAGCGTCCATTCCGTCACCATGCCGACGAACTCGTCGCGGCGCTCGACCCGACCCGCGAACGACGCCAGCTCGGTGTCGTCGACCAGGTCGGCGCGATCGATCAGCACCAGGAAGTCCTGGAACTGCTGTGCCGTGATGGTGCAGAAGCCGACCAGGCCATCGGCGGTGGGAGCGATCGACGGCAGCTCCAAACTGCGGGACTGTATAAGGGAATCCGGGCCCAGCACGCTGGCGGACATGGCGGGCAGACCCCCCATCCCGATCACCATCGCCTCGTACGTCGACACGTCGACGACCTCGCCGCGGCCGCACCGGGCGGCACGCCGGGCCGTGGCCGCGGCAACCGGCGCGGCGAACGAAGCCGCCAGCCACTCGCCGAGCCGGCCGCCGGCCTGCACGGGTTCGTCGCCCGGCCAGCCCCGGCTGGCGGTGGAGCCGCACAACGCCTGCAGGATGAACTCGTTGGCGACCACCTGGTCGTCGACGAAAGGGCCCGTCATTCCGAAGGGTGTCACGCACACCACCACCGCCGCCGGGCCGGTGTGGGCGGTGATGCCGTCCAGTGTCCAGCCGTCGGTCAGGTCGGTGAGCACGATGTCGGCACCGGCCAGCAGCGCCACGACCTCGGCCCCGTTCCGGTTGACGACCGACTTCTTCCCCGCGGCCAGGTAGCCGAACAGCGCGCCGGCGGATCCACCCGCCGCCCAGCTACGCATCGAATCCCCCTGAGGGGATTCGACTTTCACGACGTCGGCGCCCGCGTCGGCGAACATCTTGGCGGCATAGGACACCGCGATCCCGTTGGATAACTCCAGCACACGCCAGCCCGCGAACGGAGGCAGGGCGTGGCGCGCCACGCTCAGTTGCCCAGCGTGGTTGCGCGTCCGGCGATTCCGGTGACCTCGACAGGCACGGCCGTCATCGCCGCGCGCGCTTGTTGGGCGAACTGCGTCATCCGTGTCCACGCGTCACGGTCACGCTGACTGGCCTGGCGGCCGACGTGCGTGACCACGTCGACGTCGGTGGCCTGGGCGCGTAGCTGGCCGGCCCGGGCGTGGTCCTTCGGGATGTACCGGAACGGATCGAACGAGTAAGCGGCCATGGCGTTTTCATGGGTGATCTTGTTGATCACCGAATCCTCGAGATGGCCCATGTTCGCGATGATGTCCTCGGGCGCGAACGGCCAATTGCTGTCGGAGTGCGGGAAGTCGGACTCCCAGCACAGCATGTCCTCGTTGAACCACTCCATGTTCCGCACGCCGACCTTGTCGCTGATGAAGCAGGTGTAGAAGTGTCGCTTGAACACGTCGGCCGGTCCGCTGTAGCCCGGCGGGAATTTGGCCAGGGTCCAGCCCGAGTGGCGGTTGTAGACGTGCTCAGCCCGCCAGAGGAAGTACGGTATCCAGCCGACGTCGCCCTCGGTGAGGGAGAACTTCAGTTGCGGGAAGTCGGCCCAGAACTCGGCCCAGATGAGCTCGGTGAAGGTGAACATGCTCATCATCGACGACGCAGTCATCTGCACACTGGGCGGGGCGTCCGTCGACACCTGCGGAGACCGTGACGCGGAGCCGACATGCGTACACAGCACCGTCTGGTTCTCGCATACCGCCTCGAACAGCGGATACCAGTACTTGGTGTGAATGCTGGGCATTTCCAGCGCCTCTGGGTTCTCCGAGAACGTCACCGCGTGACAACCCTTGTCCGCCAAGCGTTTGACTTCCTCGGCGGCTTCCCGCACGTCATACAGGGGCAGGATCCCGCAGGGAATGAACCGGCCCGGATAGGCCGCGCACCACTCGTCGACGTGCCAGTCGTTATAGGCCTTGATCATCACCAGATTGACGTCGCGGTCGGGTCCCTGGTTGAGCACCTGGCCCGAAAACCCGGTGAAATTCGGGAAGTTCAAACCGGCCAGCTGCCCGCCGGCGTTCATGTCACGGACCCGTTCGTCGACGTTGAAGCAGCCTGGCCGCATCTCGTCGTAGCGTGAGGCGTCGATGTTGTACATCTCGCGGGGTTTGCCCGCGACCGCGTTGAGGCCCATGTTCCGGCCGCGGACCTCGCCGTAGTACCACTGCTGAACGCCGTCGGGCTCGGTGATCACCCGCGGCGCGCGGTCCTTGAACTTCGCCGGGACGTGCGCGTCGAACATGTCCGCCGGCTCGGCGATGTGATCGTCCACGCTGATCAGGATCAGATCGTCTTTGTTCATGCCGCGCTCCCGATTGCCTGAGTGACTAGTAGACAATGATATAAGTCACAGGGTTAAACATCCATCCTGGGGATAAGGGCTGTCAATCCGCTAAATTTAACGGACTATTAGTCCGTGAGACTGCGCACCCGGCCGTCGCGCCGCAAGCAGCAGGGTGCGGCCCAATCGGTGATCGCGTGCCACCATGAGGCATGGCCGGGCCGGACGGTGACGCAATGAGCGTGAACAGAGCCGTGCGGCCCACCCACGCCGACGTGGCCCGGTTGGCCGGCGTGTCGACCGCGACCGTGAGCTACGTGCTCAACAACGTCGAGGGCGCCAGAATCTCCGCCGAAACCCGGGAAGCGGTCTACCGCGCCGCGAAACTACTGGGCTATCGACCCAACCTTGCCGCGCGCAATCTGGCCCGCGGCAAGAGCGGCGTGGTGCTCTACGTGGTGCCGCACGTCGCGGTCGGCGAGATGCCGATGCAAGCCGGCAGCCGGATGACCACCGAACTGGCGCGCCAGGGTTTGCTTCAGGTGCAGATCTTCGAGACCGAGGACGATCAGCACGTCGTCGATGCCGTCGAGAATCTCGACCCGGTGGCGGTCACGAGTCTCTTCCCCATCAGCAGGGCCGCCCAGAGCGCGGTCACTGCAGGAGGGATGCCGTACATCGAGATCGGCTCGCTGCCCGGACTCGGATGCCCGCATCTCTCGGTCGGCGAGATGCGCGTCGACCACCTCGTGGAGCGCGGTCACCGGCGGATCGCGTTCGCCTACACCGGGATCGCCAAGTGGCGCACGCTGGGTGACTACTGGTTCGAGGGCGTCGCCCGTGCCGCGCGACTGCGCGATCTCCCGGCGCTGGCCGTCGGCGAGGTCACCCTGGACAACGCCGCGGAGGTGGTGAAGGGCTGGGTGAACGACGGCGTGACCGCAGTGTGCGCGCAAAGCGAAGAGATCGCTTGCTTGCTCCTCAAGGGCATTCACGATGTGGGGCTGCGCTGTCCGGACGACCTCGCCGTGATCGGTGTGGATGCCAGTCCGATGGGCGTATTGAGCAACCCACCGCTGACCACGGTGCAGTTCGATCCGGGTGCGGTCGCCGACGTCGCGATTGCTGCGCTCTTCGAACGATTGGGGTATCCGGCCCCACCCTCGCGCGAGTTGACCGAGGTCGCGCACCTGATCGTGCGGTCCTCGACGTAGCGACGTGCTGGACATCGTTTGGTTAGGCGCATAACCTACGATTTGACGGCGGGCCGTTGAGGGGTAGTGCTCGCCCCGATAAGAGTCGCAAACGCGCGAGGAGGAACACCAATGTCGGTGCAGTCTGTGCTCGACCAGATCCGTGAACGACCCGGCACCGGTGAGACGATCGCGGTTGTCGATCCCTCCACCGAGGAGCAGGTCACCGAGTTCAAAGACTGCGGTCCCGAAGCCGTCGAGGATGCGGTCGCGCGGGCGAAAGCGTCCTTCGAGGCCGGCGTCTGGCGGGACAAGGCGCCCTCCGAGAAGGCCAAGATTCTGTGGCGGGTCGGCGAGCTGATCGACCAGAACGCCGAACTGCTTGCCGAGCTCGAATCGCTCAACGCCGGCATGACCCCGCTGCAGGCGCAGGGCACCGTGACCGTCGGCTCCGAGTTCTTCCGCTACTACGCCGGCTGGTGCACCAAGATCGAGGGCATCGCGGCCGACGTGCACACCGGCGGCCTCACCGGCATCGACTCACACCAACACGCCTACACGCTCAAGGAACCCTACGGCGTGGTCGGGTTGATATTCCCTTGGAACGGGCCGGTTTTCAATTTCTGCGCCAAGCTTGCGCCGTCGCTCGCAGCAGGCTGCAGCAGTGTCGTCAAGCCTGCCGAGGAGACGCCGCTGTCGGCGTTGGTGCTGGACAACATCCTGCATGAGGCCGGGGTACCCGAAGGTGTGGCGAACATGGTGATCGGCTACGGCCACACCGCGGGTGCGGCGATCACCGCGCATTCCGATGTCGAGAAGGTCGCCTTCACCGGGTCGACCGAGGTCGGCAGGGCGATCGTGGCCGCGGCGGGGGTGAGCAACCTCAAGAAGGTCACGCTGGAGCTCGGCGGGAAGTCGCCGGTGGTGGTCTTCAACGACGCCAACCTGAAGGCGGCCATCCCCATGGCGGGGTTCGGCACTTTCATCCACTCCGGCCAGGCGTGTGTCTGCGGATCGCGCATCTTCGTCCAACGTGGCATCTACGACCAGTTCGTCGAGGGCCTGGCGAAGGTGGCGGATGGAATGCCACAAGGCGGCCCCAAGGACGAGGGCAGCTTGATCGGCCCGCTGATCAGCCAGAAGCAGCTCACCCGCGTCCTGGGCTACCTGGACCAGGGCAAGTCCGACGGCGTCGAGGTCGTCACCGGCGGGTACCGGCTGGACCGCAAGGGCTACTTCGTCCACCCGACCGTGCTCACCAACGTCGCCTCTACGAGCCGGCTGTTCCAGGAGGAGATCTTCGGGCCCGTGGTCGCGGTCATCCCGTTCGACGACGAGGACGAAGCGATCGCACTGGCGAACGACAGCACCTACGGGCTGGCCGCAACCGCCTGGACCAAAGACCTGGGCCGCGCTCACCGGGTTGCCAAGCGGCTCAAGGCCGGAACGGTGGGGCTGAACTGCCAGATGCAGTTCGACCACTCGATGCCCTTCGGCGGATACAAGCAGTCCGGCTGGGGCTACGAGTCCGGCAAGGCCGGCCTCGAGACCTATCTGCAGACGAAAGTCGTTTGGGCGCAGATGTAGTCAGGTGACGGCGATCGTCGCCAAGCCTTGACGCACCCTCTCGGGGAGTGACCCGCCGTGCTGCAACCAGTCGTCCAGGGCGATGCGTACCGTCGCCATCGCCAGCGCACCGATGAGCCGCGGCCGGGGATCCTGGGCCGCCAAGTCGGGCATCCGCGGTGCGATCAACTCGGCGATGGCCGCCTCGTACCGCACGTAGATGTGCAGATTCCACGCTTCCAGCGTCTCGGATGACCTTGTGAGCGTGCCTAATTCACGTACCTGATGCTCGATCTCGGCGAATCCCAGACTCAGATCGTGAAACGCCCCGACCACCGCTTCGGCGGCGGACAGATACGCCGGCTGGGCGGCCAAGGCGGTGGTGATCCGATCGAGCCAGACGGCATTCATGCCCTCGGCAACGGCATCTTCCTTGGAGTTGAAATAGCGGAAGAAGGTGGCCCGGCCGATGTGGGCGGCCTCGGCGATGCGGTCCGCGGTCGCGGCCGCCAGACCGACACTGGCGACCAGCTGCGCGGCGGACGCGGCAATGCGCTGACGCGTCGCCGCGCGCTTGCGTTCGGCGAGCGACCCGCCAACAGATCGCGGCGAACCACTTCCAAAAGCGTGAGACATAGTCTAAGTATGAGACTATGACTCAAGCCGAGGCGCAACAGGCGACCGCCGCGTGGCAGTTTTTTCAGCAGATGCTCACCAACGTGACCAACATCGTGACCGAGGACGCCGAAAACGAGCGGGAGCTCCTCGAAGGGCTGCGGGTCATCGCACGAGTGTCATCGTTGTGCGCGCAGATGTCCGTCGAGTCAGACCTCAGCCGCCCGTCGTTCTTCGATATGTGTTCGGACACCAGGATGATCGGCGGCCCCAACCCCGACGGCAACTACTTCCTGGCGATGATCCGCGGCGACCGGCGCTACCGGATCACCGGTACCCGGGGGACCACCGCCTACCTCGGGTTCCAGATCCTCGCCGGCACCGGCTTGACCCCGCGGCGAATGTCGAACTACGTCAGCGATTCCGACCTGAAGCTGAGCGCCGGCGAATTCGCACTGGTGCTGTCAGCGCATGAGCCCGCCGATCTCGCCGGCGCGCAGTGGGTGCAGATCCCCGACGACGCGTCATCGGTCGTCGTCCGGGAGTACATCGGCGACCGCGCCTCCGAAGAGTTGGCCACCCTGTCCATCGAGGCGCTGGATCCCGACCCGTTGACGGCGCTGACCGACGAGGAACTCGCCGGCCAGTTCACCGCGATGGCGTGGTCATTGATGAAGCTCACCACCCTGCACCGCACCATCAAGCCCGAGCTGCTGAACAACCCGAACACGCTGTTGACGGCCGAGGCCGCCGACCTGGGTGCGGCCGACACCACCCCGGACAACCTGTACATGATGGGCACCTTCCGGCTCGACCCGACCAGGCGCTGGTGCTCGACATCGAGCCGCCCGACACCCGCTACTGGAACGTCACGTGCGAGAACATCTGGCACGAGTGTCTGGAGCCGCGCCGCCGGCACAGCTCGGTGACGTCTCGCGCCGTTGCGCCGGACGCCGACGGACGGGTGCGCATCGCAATCTCCGCACAGGACTTAGGCTTTGGTCATTGGCTCGACACCGGTGGCCGGCATCGCGGGTTCGTCGTGGTGCGCTGGCTGGACAACCCGAAACCGCCCGACGTCACCGTGTCGGTGCGCCAGCGCGGGGACCGGTCATGACGCTTTCGGAACGATTCAGCCCGGAACGGCTCATTGCCACCGCGTGCGAGGAAGCCGGCAATGACGACTTCGACGGTGACAGTTGGCAACCCGGACTCGAGCGCGTCGCCGACGGGCTGGTCAACGATGCACGCCTGTCGGTGATCGGTGTGGAGGTCGCCTACCTCGACTTGATGCGTGCCCTGAAGAACCGGCTCGACGTGATCGCCTGGCGCAAGCAACATCCCGAGATCGCCGAAAAGCCGATCACACAACCGATTTTCATCGTCGGGCAGCCGCGGACCGGAACCACGATCCTCTTCGACCTGCTGGCCCAGGATCCCGAACTGCGCGCACCGGTGACCTGGGAGGTCGACGCGCCCTGCCCGGTCCCGCAGCCCGAGACCTACCACGACGATCCGCGCATCGCCCAGGCGCAGGCCAGCATCGAGCTCTCCGAGCAGATCGTGCCCGGGTTCCTGGCCTTCCACCCGATGGGCGCGCTGGTCGGGCAGGAGTGCGTCCGGATCACCGCCAGCGAATTCACCAGCATGATCTACACCGTGCAGTACCGCCTGCCCAGCTACTACCGCTGGCTGCTGTATGAGGCGGACCATACGGGCGCCTACCGATTCCATCGAATCTTCTTGCAGCACCTGCAATCTGGTGTTCCAGGGCAGTGGGTGCTGAAATCACCCGCGCATCTGTGGCAGCTCGACAAACTGCTCGCCGAGTACCCCGACGCGCTGATCGTGCAGACGCACCGCGATCCGCTCAACGTCATCTCGTCGATCGCCGCGCTGACCCACCACCTGCGGCGGATGTGCAGCGACGAGTCCAACATCGCCGAATGCGCGGCCCAGTCGTACGAAGAGATCACCGTCGGCCTGGACCGCGGGATGGCCCTGCGCGACAGTGACGCCGTCCTGGACGGCCGGGTGATCGACGTGCAGTTCGCCGACTTCATGAAGGATCCGTGGGCCACGATCGGGGACATCTACGCCAAGTTGGGCCGCGAGCTGAAACCGGAAGCCGCACAACAGATGCGGGACTTTCTGGCCGCACATCCCGGGGACGGCGGGCGCGGCCGCTACACCTGGTCGGACACCGGACTGGACGCCGGTGAGGTTCGTGACCGGGTGCGCGCTTACCAGGAGCGCTACGCGGTGCCGACCGAGCAGCTGCGCTGACTTCAGCCGTGGCGGGCTGCCTCCTGCGCGAGCTGCACGCGGGAGCGCAGGCCGAGTTTGTTGTAGACGTGGGTGAGGTGGGTTTGCACCGTGCGTGGTGAGACGAATAGCCGCCCGGCGATGTCGTTGTTGCCGAGTCCCTCGCTGACCAGCCGTACGACGTCACGCTCGGTGGGGGTGAGTGATGCCCAGCCGCTGGCCGGGCGTTTGCGCTGCCCGCGGCCGCGCTGAGCGTAGGCGATCGCCTCATCGATCGACAGGGCCGCGCCTTCGGCCCACGCGGCGTTAAAGTCCTTCTCTTCCATCACATCTCGCAGCGATGTCATCGAGGCTTCGAATCCGGCGTCATAGATTTTGAAGCGGACCTCGCCCGTACATTGCCGTATGGCGCTGGCCGCACCCAAGAGGCGGGCGGCTTCACGGTGACTGGCGCTGTCCGCCGCCAGAATGGCGAGGCATTCGAGCATGTCTGAAACGCCGAGGCGCGCCCCAAGTTCGGTGGCACACGCTAGCGCGTCGTGGGCGTCACGCTCGGCCTGATCCAGCTCACCCTGCGCGATCGCAACCCGGGCGCGCGCGCTCAGCGCCGACATCAGCCACCAGCCGGTCGTTGTCGACACGGCCTCGTCGGCCCAACGGCGGGCGGCAGCGAGATCGCGGTCTGTTAGCGCAGCCTCGGCATTCCAGATGCGCTGCAATGCCGCCGAGCCACCGCTCACGACAATCGGGTGCTGGAGGGCGGCCTCGCGCGCCTCGCGCGCCGCCGCGAAATCCCCGGCGGCCAAGGCCGCGAATCCTGAAGCCACGTGCCCGAACGCCGCCCACCTTCCGCCAAGCCCCGCGCCGAGCTCAAGGGTCGCCTCGGCCGCCGCCCGGGCCGCGGCCGCCTCACCCTGGCGTGCGAGTGCAAAGCTCTGACCCGCGAGGCTGGTCACCCTCCAGATCTCGTCGTGAGCCGCCTCGGCCTCGGCGGCCACCTCGCCGAACTGTGCGGCGGCTCCGGCTAAATCGCCGCTGAACTGCTGCACCGCCGTGAGGTAAAAGCGGCACAGACGCGAGTTGAACCCGTCGCCGATTGCGTCGGCGAGGTCGCGTCCTTCCTCGGCGGCTGCGCGTATCCCGAGCGGGTCACCCGCGAGGTGGGCGCCTCGCGCCTGCTCGGCGAGGATCTGACTCAACCTCCACTGATCGTCCACGGCACGGGCCAGGCCGATCGCCTCGGCGAGGCATCCCCGGGCCACCTCGGCGCGATAGCCCAGGCCGGCGGTAAACCCGTAGGCGGTCAATGTCCGGGCCAGCAGGGCCGGGTCATCGACGTCCCGCGCGATCGCCACGGCCTGTTCGGCCTGGTCCAGGCTGTTGGCAGCGCCCAAATAGGTATCGAGAACCGCCTTGTCGGCGAGCGCTCGGGCCCGTACCGCGGCCGTCACCCCTGGGTGGTGCGCGTCGAGATCGGCGAGGGTGGCGTCGAACCAGGCCAGCCCTTCCCGGATGCGGCCCCGCGCCAGCCACAGTGGCTGCAGCGAGGACGCCAGCGTCAACGCCGGCTCGATGCCGGAGTTTTCCCGGCACCACCCGAACGCGGCGCGCAGGTTGTCGATCTCGATGTTGGCCTGCTCGAGACACTGCTCATAATCACGGCCTGCCGGCGCGTCAAGCACGGCGGCCATCGACGTGTAGTGGTCACGGTGGCGCGCCCGCACGGCACCGGCCTCGCCTGACTCGCTGAGCTTTTCCAGAGCGTATTGGCGCACGGTTTCCAGCAGCCGGTAGCGGGTTCGACCCCTGCTGTTGTCGGCGACCACCAGTGACTTGTCGACCAGCAGGGTGAGCTGATCGAGCACCTGGTAACGCTCCACCTCACCGCTACCGGCGACCGTTTGGGCGGCGTCCACATCGAATCCGCCCTGAAACACCGCCAACCTGCGAAACAAGACCCGTTCGGGTTCGGTCAGCAGCGCGTGCGACCAGTCCACCGAGGCGCGCAAGGTCTGCTGGCGGCGTACTGCAGTGCGCGCCCCACCGGTCAACAAACGGAAGCGGTCGTGCAGGCTGTCGAGGATCTCGACCAGCGACAACGCCCGCACCCGCGCCGCGGCCAGCTCGATCGCCAGCGGCACACCATCCAGGCGCCCGCAGATCTCGGCCACTCTTGCGGCGCTGTCGTCGGTCACGGTGAAGTCGGGCCGAGCGCGGCGGGCCCGGTCGGCAAACAGTTCGATGGCTTCATCGCGAAGCGGCAGCGACGGCACCCGCCAGCTCACTTCGCCGGCCACCCCGATCGGCTCACGGCTCGTTGCGAGCAAGGTCAGCCCCGGCGCGGCACTGAGCAGAGCGACAACGATCTCGGCGCTGGCATCCAGCAGATGCTCGCAGTTGTCCAGCACCACCAGCATGTGGCGGTCGCGAACGAACCGCAGCAGGGTGTCCATGGTGGAGCGGCCCGGTTGGTCGGGCAGCCCAAGCGCACGCGCCACCGTCACGGGCACCAGTTCCGGATCGGTGATCGGCGCCAGATCCACGTAGTACACCCCGTCAGGAAACCGGCCCAACTCGCCGGTCATCTGGGCCGCGACCTGGATCGCCAGCCGGGTCTTGCCCACCCCGCCCGCGCCGG
Organism: uncultured Actinomycetota bacterium; assembly: GCA_963735655.1. Taxonomy (GTDB): domain Bacteria; phylum Actinomycetota; class Actinomycetes; order Mycobacteriales; family Mycobacteriaceae; genus Mycobacterium. The sequence continues at coordinate 269,870 of CAVTLW010000028.1, read as the reverse complement.
TAAACGTCACCACCCGGTTCTCGGCCAGCATCGCTCGTAGTTGGGTCAACTGTGTGTCGCGGCCCACGAAACTGGTTAGCTGCACCGGAAGATTGCTTGCAGCAACAGCTTTCGGCGCGCGCAGCGGGGGGAACTCGTTGACCAGGTCGGGATGACACAGCTGCACCACCCGCTCCGGGCGGGGCAGATCGCGCAACGGGTGGGTGCCCAGATCGGTCAGCCAGGCGCCCTCCGGCAGCCGGTCGACGACCAACTGCTCGGTCGCCCCCGACAACACGGTCTGACCGCCGTGGCCCAGATCGCGCAGCCGTGCCGTGCGGTTGATCGTCGGACCGGCGTAATTACCCTCATCGCGCAACTGCACCTCACCGGTGTGCACCCCGATGCGCAGCCGGATCGGGGCCAACGGCGCCCGCTGCAACTCGAGCGCGGCGGCCACCGCATCGGACGCGCGCGCGAACGCCGCCACAAAACTGTCGCCCTCACCCTGCTCGACCGGGCGCACACCGTCATGGGCGGCGACGACCTCACAGACGACCTGGTTGAAGCGCGCGATCGCCGCGGTCATTTCCTCGCGTTGGGTCTCCCACAGCCGCGTCGAGCCCTCGACGTCAGCCAACAGCAACGTCACCGTGCCCGTCGGCAAAAGCCCACTCACGCCAAGTTCGCTCCAGTCCACCGGCGACGTGTCCACGCGTGGATCGATCTCGCTCATGCTAGCCAGCATGCGCCGGCCACGGGCGGCAAAACATCAGCGCAAACGCGCAGATTACGGCCGATCGAGGTCGGATATTTCGCGCCTAGACGTTGTCGCGGCCATTAATTGCGGCCGGCCGCCTCCTGGGCCAGCTGCACGCGGGAGCGCACGCCAAGTTTGTTGTAGACGTGGGTGAGGTGGGTTTGCACCGTGCGCGGTGAGACGAACAGCCGCCCTGCGATGTCGTTGTTGCCTAAGCCTTCGCTGACGAGTCGTACGACGTCACGTTCGGTGGGGGTGAGTGATGCCCAGCCGCTGGCCGGGCGTTTGCGCTGCCCGCGGCCGCGCCGGGCGTAGGCGATCGCCTCCTCGGTGGATAGGGCGGCGCCCTCGGCCCAGGCGACGCCAAAGTCCTGCTCGCCCAAGGCATCACGCAGCGCCGTCACCGAGGCCTGGTAGCCGGCGTCCCAAACCTTGAACCGCACCTCGCCGATGCGTTGCCGGACGGCCTCTGCCGCGCCGAACAGCCGGGCGGCTTCGCGGTGACTACCGGCGTCGCCGGCCAGGGTGCCGACGCACTCCAGCGTGACGGAGATGCCGAAATACGCGTGCATGCCGGCGGCGATCGCAAGCGCGTCGTGGGCGTCGCGTTCGGCCTGTTCCGGCTCACCCAGCACGATCGCCACGCGGGCGCGCCCGCTCAGCGCCAGCATCAGCCACCAGCCGGTCGCCGTTGCGACCGCGTCGTCGGCCCAGCGGCGGGCCCCGACCACATCCCCGCCCGCCAGCGCGACCTCGGCGCTGATGACCCGCCCCAATACCGCAGTCGTGGGGAGGACGCTGTAGTGCTGCCAGGCCACTTCGCTCGCACCTTGCGCCGTTTCGAGATCGCCGGCGGACAGGGCCGCGACAGCCAACGCCCCGTGCGCCACGCCCGCGGCAAGCCCACCCAGTTCGGCGGCGGCTTCGGCGGTGGCGTCGGCGGCGGCCCGGGCTGCTTCCGTCTCGCCCTGCCACGCGAATGCGTAAGTCTGGCTCGTGAGACCGAGCGCCTCAACGAGCGCATCGTGGGCGGCCTTGGCCTCGGCCACCACCTCGGCGGATTGTGCGGCGGATCCGGCCAGATCGCCCTCGAATAGCTGTGCCGACCCGAGGAAAAAACGGCACTGGCGCGAGACGAACCGGTCACCGATCGCCTCGCCGAGGTCGCGTCCTTCTTCGGCTGCCGCGCGCAACGCGATCGGGTCACCCGCCAGGTGTGCCCCGCGCGCCTGCCAGACGAGGATCTGGCTCAACCTCCGCGGGTCGCCCAACGTCCGGGCGAGGCCGAGTGCCTCGGCGAAGTAGGGCCCCGCATCCTTGGCGTTTTGGGTGATGGCGGGATAGCCACAGGCGGTCAGTGCCCGCGCCAGCAGGGCCGGGTCATCGATCTCACGCGCGATCGCCAGGGCTTGCTGAGCATTGTCCAGGCTCTCGGCGGCCCCCACCCTGATGGCGAGCATGGCCCGGTCGGCAAGCGCTCGCGCTCGTACCGCGGGCGCCACCCCGGAGTGGTGCGCGTCGAGGTCGGCCAGGGCGGCGTCGAACCAGACCAGCCCTTCAAGCAGGCGTCCTCGTGATTCCCACAGCGGCTGCAGCGACGAGGCGAGCGTCAACGTTAGCTCGATATCGGAGTTTTCCCGGCTCCATCCGAACGCGGCGCGCAGGTTGTCGATCTCGGTGTTGGCCTGCTCGACACGCAGCTCGTAATCACCGCCTGTCGGCGCGTCGAGCAGCGCGGCCGAGGCCGTGTAGTAATCGCGGTGGCGTGCCCGCAAGGCGTCGGCCTCGCCGGATTCGCCGAGCTTTTCCAGCGCGTATTGGCGCACCGTTTCCAGCAGCCGGTAGCGGGTTCGTTCCCCGCTGTCGTCGGCGACCACCAGTGACTTGTCGACGAGCAGGGTGAGCTGATCGAGCACCTGGTAGCGCTCCACGTCGCCGCCGGCGGCGACGGCTTGAGCGGCGTCGAAGTCAAAGCCACCGACGAACGCTGCCAGGCGGCGAAACAAGACCCGTTCGGGTTCGGTCAACAGGGCGTGTGACCAGTCCACCGAGGCCCGCAAGGTCTGCTGGCGGCGAACCGCCGTGCGCGCACCACCGGTCAGCAGCCGGAACCGGTCATGCAGGCTCTCGAGGATCTCGGCCGGCGACAGCGCGCGCACCCGCGCGGCGGCCAGCTCGATCGCCAGCGGCACCCCGTCCAGGCGCCGGCAAATCTCGCCCACGGTCGCAGCGTTGTCGTCGGTGACCGCGAAGCCGCACCGCGCGTGGCGGGCCCGGTCGGTGAACAACTCGAGGGCTTCATCGTCCAGCGATAGCGACGGCACCCGCCAGCCGACCTCACCGGCCACCCCGATCGCCTCACGGCTGGTGGCGAGCAAGGTCAGCTGCGGCGCGGCGCCCAACAGGGCGACGACGAGCTCGGCGCTGGCATCCAGCAGATGCTCGCAGTTGTCCAGCACCACCAGCATCTGACGCTCGCGGATGAATCGCAGCAGGGTGTCCATGGTGGAGCGGCCCGGCTGGTCGGGCAGCCCGAGTGCACGCGCCACCGTCACGGGCACCAGTGCGGGATCGTTGATCGGCGCCAGGTCCACATACCAGACCCCGTCACCGAATTCGCCGGCCGTCTGGCCCGCGGCCTGGATCGCCAGCCGGGTTTTGCCCACCCCGCCCGCGCCGGTCAACGTCACCATCCGGTTCTGCGCCAGCAGCTCGCGCAGCTGGGTCAGCTGCGCGTCGCGGCCCACGAAACTGGTCAGCTGCCCCGGAAGGTTAGTTGCTGCAGGAGCTTTGGACGTGCGCAACGGCGGGAACTCGTTGACCAGGTCGGGATGACACAGCTGTACGACGCGCTCCGGGCGGGGCAGGTCACGCAACGGGTGGGTGCCCAGATCGATCAGCCAGGCGCCCTCGGGCAGCCGGTCGACGACCAGCGGTTCGGTCGCTCCGGACAGCACGGTCTGACCGCCGTGCGCCAGGTCGCGCAGCCGCGCTGTGCGGTTGATCGTCGGACCGGCGTAGTTACCCTCGTCGCGCAGCTGCACCTCGCCGGTATGCACGCCGATGCGCAGCCGGATCGGGGCCAACGGCGCCCGCTGCAGCTCCAGGGCGGCGGCCACCGCGTCGGACCCGCGTGCGAACGCTGCCACGAAGCTGTCGCCCTCGCCCTGCTCGACCGGGCGCACCCCGTCATGGGCGGCGACGACATCACATACGGCCTGGTTGAAACGCGCGATCGCGGCCGTCATCACCGCGGCCTGTGTCTCCCACAGCCGCGTGGAACCCTCCACGTCAGCCAACAGCAGCGTCACCGTGCCCGTCGGCAAAAGCCCGCTCACGCCAAGATCGCTCCAGTCCACCAGCGGTGCATCCGCGCGCGGATCGATGTCGCTCATGCTAATCAGCGTGCAGCCAACAGGTAAGACAAAACATCGGCGGAAACGCGCACATCGAGCGCGGCCGCATACGTATCTACGACCTCAGAGCGCGCAGATCATTCCTCAACCGGGTCGGCCGGCTCGTAGCGCAGCATCGTGACGTCGTGCTCGGGGTAGTCGAAGAACACCGGCCGTACCCGCATCCCTACCCTCAGTTCGTCCGGCTCGGCATTGACGATCTCGGTGGAAAACCTTGGGCCCTCATCCCATTCGACGATGGCCAGCAGCTGGGGAACCGCGTCGGCGAAATGCGGGCTGACCGGCCGGTGGGCCACCGTGTAGGTGTACAACGTTCCCAACCCCGAGATCTCGCGCCATTCCAGGTCGTCGGCGAGGGTCCGCGGTGCTCTGACGCGCGGGTAGAAAACGTAGGCTTGCGACGACGGAGAGTATTGGATGACGATGCGGTGTTGCGCGAGTGCATCCCAAAAGGGCGCTGTGGTGGGTGTTTTGACCGGCATGGGTCGCTCGAAGTTCATTGTCAGTCCCCTTGCAGGATGAGCGTGGTCTGCTCGGACAGGATTCCGCCGTTGCCGGATACGAAGGCGCGGTTGCAGTCGGGCACCTGCGCCGCACCCGCGCGGCCCATGATTTGCCGGGTGGCGTCGCAGACGTGGTGCATGCCGCCCGCCAATCCCGCTTGGCCGAAACCGAGTTGGCCGCCGGCGGTATTGAGCGGGAAGTCGCCGCGGAAGGTCAGGTCGTGGTTGGCGATGAACTCCAGGCCCTTGCCCTTCTCGCAGAATCCCGCGTCCTCCAGCGACAACATCACGGTGATGGTGTAGCAGTCGTAGATCGACACCATGTCCATCTCATCGCGGCGCAGATCGGTCATGGCGAAGGCGGTGTCGGCGGCGGCCACGATCGGGGTGTGCAGCAGATCGGCGGCGTAGGTCGGGGTCTTGAACGGCACATGCTCGCCAAAGCCCTTGATCCACACCGGACGGTTGCGCGATCGTTTGGCGACGTCGGCGCTGGCGACCACGACGGCAGCACCCCCGACGCAGGGCATGACGATCTCCAGCATGTGCAGCGGATCGGCGATCACCGGGCTGGCCAGCACGTCCTCGACGGTCAGCGGCTTGTCCTTCCAGATCGCTCCTTCGGTGTGGTTGGCGTTGACGCGCTGGTCGACGACGATCTTGGCCATGGCCCGCTCGTCGTAGCCGTAGATCGCCGCATAACGTTGGGCCACTTGGCCGTAGGGTCCGTTTTGCCCGAGGTTGCCGTAGGGAATCTCGAATTCGGCTTGCGGAGAGCCGTATTGGTTGCTCGACGAGCCGAAGAACATCGCGTCGATGTTAGGTCTGGGCTTCTTCTTGGACGACGGCGTGATGTACCGGGCCGGCAGCGCGCACAGCACCGCATCGCAGATGCCGAGTTCGATCGCCGCGGCCGCCCGCCAGACCATGGCCGCGGCACTGGCTCCGCCGAGATCCACCAACTCGGCGAATCTTGCTCCCACTCCGAGGTATTCGGCGATGGTGGAGGGGACGAAGATCTGTGACTCGGCCAGATGCGAGGTCGCGATTCCGTTGACGACCTCGCCGGGCAGTCCCGCGTCCGCCAGCGCCGCGGCCCCGAGTTCTGCCCATTGTTCGAGGATGAATGGCGCCGGCGATGCCTTGTTGAGCCGCTCGGGCGGTAGCTCGACGTAGCCGACGATCGCAGCGTCTCCGCGTAATCCCATGTCGTGTCCTTACTTACGAGGTAGGCCGAGAATCATCTGGGCGATGATGTTCAGCTGGATCTCCCTGGTTCCACCGCCGATCAGCTCCGCGGGGAGATGCAGGTACGGCTCGACGATCGGAGGGTCGGAGTCGGCTACCATCGCCTGCCGGCCGGTCAACTGCAACGTGGCCTGGAATGTGCGGCGCAGCAGCACATTCATGGCGACCTTGGCGATGCTCGACGCGGGCCCGGACGGCTGCCCGTCGAGCAACCGGATGGTCTCCCGGATACCCAGCGCCTTGATGGCGTTGGTGTACGCATCGAGCTCGCCGAGAGCACGCAGGGCGTCGTCGCGGTCCGGTCCCGGTTCGGCCGCGAGCCGGCGCAGCGCGACCGCCCGGTCGAACTTGACGTATCCGCCGATGGCCGAACGCTCTTCGGCCATGGTGGCGATCGCCAGGTTCCACCCATCGGTGGGCTCACCCAGCAGCATCTCGTCGGGCACGAACACGTCGTTGAGGAAGACCTCGTTGAAGTGCGCATGGCCGGTCGCCGTCTTGATTGGCTGAACTTCGATGCCGGGCGATCGCATGTCGACGATGAAGTACCCGATGCCGCGGTGCTTGCTCGCGTCCGGGTCGGTGCGCGCGAGCAGCGCCCCGTAGTCGGCGGTGTTGCGCCAACGATGTCCAGATCTTGTGGCCGTTGACCTTCCAGCCGCCGTCGACCTTGGCCGCCCGCGTGGTCAGCGCGGCCAGGTCGGAGCCCGCTCCCGGCTCGCTGAACAGCTGGCACCAGACGATCTCGCCGCGCTGCGTAGGCGGAATCAGGCTCTCCTGCAGTTCCTTTGGCGCAGCGCGCATCACCGAGGGCAGGATCCATTCGGCGATGTTCAGCGAGGGACGGACCAGATCGGGTCGCTTGTCGAACTCCTCGTTGATGATGAGCTGCCGCAGTGGACCGGCATCGATTCCCCACGGCGGCGACCAATGCGGCGCAATCAGGCCCGCCTCGGCGATCAGGTCGCGTTGTGCCCCGGTGCGGAGGTACTCGTAGGCGCCCTGTCGTCCGGGCCGGTCGTTGCGAAGCTCGCGGGCCGAGTCCAGGGTTTCGGCCACCTGCGCCCGGAAGTCCGATTCGGCGTCGCCGAGGTCGACCGACATCTCCCGCTGCTGGGTGCACGTCAACTCACCCAGGCGCCGGGCCCATCGGTTCGCGGCGCCGATCGACGCCGCCAGGCTGGTGGCCCGCCGCCAGTAGAGGTGGATGTCGTGCTCCCAGGTGTAGCCGATGGCACCGAACAGCGTGAGCGCGTCGAGCACCAGATCCGGCGTCGGCGAGACAGCGATCACCGCCGCTCCGGCGGCGGCGAGCCGGTGCTGGTCGAGCGGTTCGTCGATAGCGCGCACCGCGTCCCAGGCCGCCGCCGTCGCCAACTCGCTGTTGACCAACAGCATCGCGGCGTTGTGCTGCAGGGCCTGGAACGTGCCGATCACCTTGCCGAACTGCTCTCGGGTCCGCAGATGCGCGGTGGCCGCCTCGACGCACCACTGCGCGATGCCGGCCGTCGAGCTGGATACCAGCCCCACCGCGACGCATTCGGCGCGGTCGGGGTCGATGCCGGTGAGCCCGTCCGAAGCGTCGTAGTCGTCGAGTCGCAGGATGCCGACATCGGTGGTCAGGTCCGTGCCGCCCACCGATTCGACGTTCGCCGCCGGCTGGCCGGTGTCCACGGGAACCCACACCAGGTCGCCGTCCTGGGTGCGGGCACCAACCAGGATCACCCGCGCCGAACAAGCGCCTGCGGTGATCTCCGACGCGCCGCTGAGGAGCCATCGTTGCCCGTCTGCCTGTGCTTGGAAGTCGCCGTCGGCGGGAAGCACGACCGCCGCGGGTACGCCGGATGCGAGCTCGCGCAGCAGCGATTCAGCGGCCGGTGTCGGATCGGCCAGCAACGCGACGGCCCCGGTCGTCACCGTCGAAAGCAGCGGCCCGGGCAGCAACGCCTTGGCCGCGGCTTCCAGGACACAGGCACCGTCGATCAACTCACCGCCCTGGCCGCCGAGGCGCTCGGGCAGGTGAACAGCATGAAATCCGTTGGCGACCAATGCGTCCCACCATGCGGGTAGCTCCCCGGAAGCCAACGCGTCGAAGCTCGCGCGGGTCTCGCCGATAGGAGCGTGCCGGGCCGCGAACTGCTCGACTGCGTCGCTGAGCGCCTTCTGCTCCGGGCTCAGTCCGAGCGTCATGACCCGCGCGCCCCTTTCGCTAGACAAGACGAACCGTCTCGTCTTGTTAGGCTACGATGCTAGCCGGGGTCGGTGAACCCGGCCAAACCGGATAGGACATTAGGAAGGTCGTGCCAGCCGATCTCAGCCAGGTGGGTACTCCGCGGCGGCGCAGCGAGAAGTCGCGGATGGCGATCGTCCGCGCCACGCGTGAGCTGCTGCTGGAGCGCGGATTCGATGGTTTGACCATCGAGGCGGTCGCGGCCCGGGCCGGCGTGGGTAAGCAGACCATCTATCGCTGGTGGCCGAGCCGGCCGGCACTCGTAGCCGACGTCATGCTCGAAGACGCCGATAAAGTCCTCGCGTCAATCGACCACACCGACGACCTGTCGGCCGACCTCGTCGGGTGGGTGCGCAAACTCAGCGCAAGTCTGACGACGGCCCGCGGCAAGGCCATGCTGCGAATCTTGACCGTCGCCGGCATGGAACACGAGGACACGGCGGTCAAACTGCGCGCCGGATTCAGCGCGCCGTTGCACGACAGCGTCCGCACGCGGCTGCTCGCCGCAGGCATCGACAAGGCCACCGCCGAATCCGCGGCAGACGCCATCCTCGGCGGGGTGGTGTATCCCATCCTTTCTGGCGCGCAACCGTACTCGCGGCGACGAGCCGAATTGACCACCCGGATGATCGTCGGCGCCGTCATGGCAAGGTGACATGCGTGCCTGACACTTCTGAACCCGACCTGCGCGAAATCAGCACTCCGAAGGGTGCTTTGCGCTACTACGACTCGGCCGTTACTGGCGCCAGTGACGCTCCGGTGCTGCTGTTCCTGCACGGCTCCGGCCCCGGCGTCACCGGTTGGCGCAACTTCCGCGGCGTGCTGCCCACCTTCGCCGAGCGCTTCCGCTGCCTGATCCTGGAATTCCCCGGATTCGGGGTCAGTGACGACTTCGGCGGCCATCCGATGGTCACCGCGTTCGGCACGGTTTCGCCTTTCCTGGATGCACTCGGCGTCGGGCAGGTGCACATCGTCGGCAACTCGATGGGTGGCGGTGTGGGCATCAACTTCGCCATCCAGAACCCGGACCGGGTCGCCCGGTTGGTGACGATCGGCGGCATCGGGACCAACATCTTCAGCCCCAGCCCCAGTGAGGGCATCCGGCTGCTGCAGGAGTTCGTCGAGGACCCCACTCGGCAGCGGCTCGTCGACTGGCTCAAATCAATGGTCTACGACCAGGCCATGATCACCGACGAACTCGTCGAGGAACGCTGGGCGCTGGCCACCGACCCGGCGACACTGGCCGCCGCGCGCCGGATGTACGGCAAGGCGGCGTTCGCCGGGATGAACGCCGCGATGGCGGCCTCTGACCGGCCGGCGCCGTGGGCCATGATGCACAAGGTCGCGGCGCCCACCCTGCTCACCTGGGGCCGCGACGACAGGGTGAGTCCGCCCGATATGGCGCTGATCCCGATGCGCACCATCCCCAACGCGGAGCTGCACGTGTTCCCCAACTCCGGGCACTGGGCGATGATCGAGGCCAAAGCGGCGTTCGAAAGTACGGTGCTGGCGTTCCTGTCGCGCTAGATGTCTCGGGTCAACGGCGAGCGCGCGCCGGGCTTGCCGTCGAGGACCCGGCTGGTGCGGGTGGTGATCTGCCACCGGTCCTCGATGCGCTGTAGCTCGAAATGGTTTGCGGTTGCGCGCCATACGCGATAGCCGTCACCTTTATCGGCGCTGCGGACCACCACCAGCGACCCGCATAAGGCCACTGCCGAATCACCGGTGACGGTGACGGTGACGACGCACGGTCCGAGGAAGTGACTGCAACCCTTGGCCACCAGGTTCTGGTGGGCCGCCGAGCTCACCATGGCATGGACTTCCACGCGGCCCGCGTTCATCCTCGAGTCGGCGCAACCGGGCCGCCAAATCGGCCAGGTCTGTTCGTGGGTCCGTCGTGGTGGCCATTGTTACTGCTAGGTGGTGCGGGCATCGATGGCCAGGTCAGCGATCAGAGCGCCGATACGTGCAACCATGAATGGCATGGCGAACCAGATCGGTCTTCGTGAGCGCCGTCGCCGCCAGACCAGCGCGGACATTCGCGGTGCCGCGGTGCGCCTGGCGCAAGAGCGCGGGTGGGACAAGGTGACCATCGAGGACATCTGCGGCGAAGCCGGAATTTCGACGCGCACGTTCTTCAACTACTTCCCCAACAAAGAGTCCGCGATCGTCTACGGCCCGTCGGACATCCCACCCGATCTCGTTGCGGATTTCGTCCTGGCCGGCCCGGCGCCGTATCCGGTGGTGCTGGCAGACCTGATCACCCTGGCAGCACACCATCTCCGGGACGTGCCGCCGAAGCGCGACCAGGCCGCCTGCATGCTGGAACTGGCCAAGACGAAGCCCGCCGTGTTGGCGGCATTCCTCGCCGACATGGAGCGGTTTCAAAATCATTTGACCGGCATCGTCGCCCGCCGCCAGGTGATGCGGCCGGACGACGAGATACCGGCGTTGATCTCGGCGTTGGCGTTGACAGCCGTGCGTTCGGGGATCGAATCGTGGTCCAGTGGCGAGCCGATGGACGCGGACGACACGCCCATGCCCTACGTCGAGCGCGCGGCCGCTCTGGTCAACAGCATCTTCACAAAGTGAGAGCGTGACCCGCGACACATAAAGTTGCATATACTGCAAAATATGCACATTATGTACTATGCACTGGCGGGGTGCTCGAGATCGGCGCCGGGGGTGGCGGGGCGGCGAACGTTATGCCCGAAGACCGGCTAAATCGGTTGTCGTGCAGGGTGACTCGCGGTGCACTCCCAAGACCTTCGCGTCTGGGTCCCGTTGAAGCGGACCAGATTACGTGATGAGTAAGGGACCACCCGGGTGCAGATATCGAGGATTGTGCGCAACGCGTGGCTGCCGCTGTTGATCGTGGCGGTGGTGGTTGTCGGCGGCTTCACCGTGGTGCGGGTGAAGTCGTTTTTCATCGCTGAGAACGCCGAGCCCGCGGGCAGCGCGCGCGTGGATGATTCCAAGCCGTTCAAGCCGAAGGTCGTGAAGTACGAGATCTTCGGCTCGGCAGGACGCGCCAACGTGAACTATCTGGATCTCAGCGCCGAGCCGCAGCGTGTCGACAACGCGCCGCTGCCCTGGACCTTGGTTCTCAGCACGACCGCGCCTGCCGTCTTCCCGAACATTTCGGCGCAAAGCGACGGTGATCACCTGGGCTGTCGCATCACGATCGACGACGAAGTCAAGGACGAAAACATGACCAACGGCGTGCACGCCCTGACCTTCTGCCTGGTGAAATCAGCATGAGCACGACTTTCAAAGATCCTCGGGAAGACGCGCCGACCGACACCGTCCCTTTACCCCCCTCAGCCAAACACGTGGCACGTCAGGCGATCCCGCATTTCATCCGCAAATTCGCCGTGCCGATAATCCTCGTCTGGATCGGGATTGTCGCGCTGCTCAACGTCGTCGTCCCGCAGTTGGACGAAGTCGGGAAGATGCGTTCAGTCTCGATGAGCCCCGATGACGCGCAATCGGTGATCGCGACACAGCGCGTCGGTGCGGTTTTTCAGGAGTACAAGTCCAACAGCTCGGTCATGATCGTGTTGGAGGGCCAGAACGCTCTCGGTAACGAGGCCCACTCCTTCTACGACCAGATCGTCAAGAAGCTCGACGCCGACACCAAACACGTTGAGCACGTTCAGGATTTCTGGAGCGATCCGCTCACCGGATCGGGCGCCCAGAGCAACGACGGCAAGGCGGCCTACGTCCAGGTCTATCTCGCCGGCAACCAGGGTGAGGCGCTGGCCAACGAGTCGGTCGAGGCCGTACAGCACATCGTCAGCAGCGTGCCGGCGCCCAACGGAATCAAGGCCTACGTCACCGGACCTGCGGCGCTGTCAGCCGACCAGAACATCGCCGGCGATCGCAGCCTGCAAGTGATTACCACCGTCACATTCCTGGTCATCATCGCGATGCTGCTGTTGGTCTACCGGTCGATCGTCACGGTGCTGCTGACCCTGTCGATGGTCGTATTCGAATTGGCCGCCGCCCGTGGGGTGGTCGCCTTCCTGGGCTACCACAAGATCATCTTGCTCTCCACCTTCGCCACGAACCTGTTGGTCACGTTGGCGATCGCGGCGGCCACCGACTATGCGATCTTCTTGATAGGGCGATATCAAGAGGCCCGCGCCGTCGGTGAGTCCCGAGAGGACGCGTACTACACCATGTTTGGTGGCACCGCACACGTTGTGCTGGGGTCGGGCCTGACGATCGCCGGCGCGACGTTCTGCCTGCACTTCACCAACTTGCCTTACTTCCAGACGCTGGGAATCCCGTTGGCCATCGGCATGGTGGTCGTGGTGGCCGCGGCATTGACGCTTGGCCCGGCGGTGATCTCGGTGGCCACGCGCTTCCGCCAGACACTGGAGCCCAAGCGGGCGCAGCGGATTCGTGGCTGGCGCAAGGTCGGCGCACTCGTGGTCCGGTGGCCAGGACCTGTCTTGGTCGTGACGATCGGGGTTGCACTTGTCGGTCTGCTGACGCTGCCCGGATATCGGACGAATTACAACGACCGCAACTACCTACCCGCCGATCTACCCGCGAACGCCGGCTACGCGGCCGCGGATCGGCACTTCTCGAAGGCACGGATGAATCCCGAGCTGCTGATGATCGAAAGTGACCATGATCTGCGCAATTCCGCCGACTTCCTGGTCATCGACAAGATCGCCAAGGCCATCTTCCGGGTTCCCGGGATCAGTCGCGTGCAGGCCATCACTCGACCTCAGGGCACGCCTATCGAGCACACATCGATCCCGTTTCAGATCAGCATGCAGGGCGTCTCCCAGCAGCTGACTCAGAAGTATCAAGAAGATCAGATGGCCGACATGCTTCGCCAGGCCGACGACATGCAGACGACCATCGACAGCATGGTCCAGATGCAGGACATCACTTCGCAGATGGCCGCCGACATGCACATCATGGTCGGAAAAATGAAGAGCATGACCATCGACATCGCCGAATTGCGAGACCATATGGCGGATTTCGAGGATTTCTTCCGGCCTATCCGCGCCTATTTCTACTGGGAGAAGCACTGCTTCGACATCCCGGTGTGCTGGTCACTGCGGTCCGTGTTCGACGCCCTCGACGGAATCGACACGATGACCGACGACATCCAGACCCTGATTCCCATCATGGAGCACCTCGACACCCTGATGCCTCGGATGACGGCGCTGATGCCCGAGATGATCCAAAACATGCAGAACATGAAAACGACCATGCTGACCATGTATTCGACCCAGCGAGGCCTGCAGGATCAGCAGCGGGAGCAGCAGCAGAACTCCAGCGCCATGGGCAAGGCGTTCGACGCGTCGAGGAACGACGACTCGTTCTACCTGCCTCCGGAAACCTTCAACAATCCCGAGTTCAAGAAGGGTATGAAGAACTTCCTGTCCCCCGATGGGCATGCCGTGCGTTTCATCATCAGCCACGACGGCGATCCGATGACAGCAGAAGGCATTTCGCACATCGATGCGATCAAGAAAGCCGCTTACGAATCGATGAAGGGCACGCCCTTGGAGGGCTCGAAGATCTACCTCGGCGGGACCGCCGCCACCTTCAAAGACATGCAGGACGGTAGCAACTACGACCTGTTGATCGCCGGAATCGCTTCCATGTGTTTGATTTTCATCATCATGCTGATCATCACGCGCAGTGTGGTGGCGTCGGCGGTGATCGTGGGCACCGTATTGCTCTCCCTCGGTGCGTCTTTCGGGCTGTCCGTGCTGATCTGGCAGCACCTGATCGGCATCGAGTTGCATTGGATGGTGCTGGCGATGTCGGTCATCATCCTGCTGGCCGTGGGCGCCGACTACAACCTGCTCTTGGTGTCCCGGTTCAAGGAGGAGATCCACGCCGGCCTGAACACCGGCATCATCCGCGCGATGGGCGGCACCGGGTCGGTGGTCACGTCGGCCGGACTGGTATTCGCCTTCACGATGATGACGATGGCGGTCAGTCAGTTGACGGTCATCGGCCAGGTCGGGACCACGATCGGCCTCGGCCTACTGTTCGACACGCTGATCGTTCGGTCGCTGATGACGCCGTCTATCGCCGCGCTGCTGGGGAAGTGGTTCTGGTGGCCACAACGCGTCCGGCAACGGCCGGTCCCCTCACCCTGGCCCAACCCGGCCGAGCAGCCGAGTAAGGCCGAATCCTTAATCACCGTTTGAGCGGATCAGCGAATCACGGTTTGCCGTCGATGCCGGCGACGCCTAAAAGTCCGCCGCTGCCGCCCGGACTGCCACTGCCGGGTGTCCCGGTGGGTCCGGCAGCGCCGCCGTTGCCGCCGTTGCCGCCGCCGCCGAGCAACACCGCGTCGCCGCCCGCGCCGGCCTGACCGCCGTGCCCGGTGTTGATGTTGTTGCCGCCTGCGCCACCATCTCCTCCGATGCCCCAGAACGCGCCGGCTTTGCCGCCGGTCCCGCCGGCGCCGCCGGTGCCCAGAGAGTTGGAAAGTCCGCCGGCCCCGCCGGCCCCGCCAAAGCCAAGGAACGGCGCAGCGCCGCCGGCACCGCCGTGGCCGCCGCCCTGGCCAAAGTTGCCCGCCCCGCCGGTTCCGCCGCTGGAGAACAGCAGGCCGGCGGCGCCACCTGCACCACCGTTGCCGCCGCCGACGGTGCCGGCGGCCCCGCCCGCACCACCATCCCCACCGCCGCCGAAGAGCAGGCCGGCGTTGCCGCCCGCGCCGCCGGCCGCCCCGTACCCGCCGGTCCCGCCGGCACCACCGAAGCCACCCAACATGCCGGCGTTGCCGCCATTGCCGCCGACAGCCGAGGTAGCGCCGATTCCGCCGGCGCCGCCGTTGCCGCCGCCGGCGCCGACCAGCCCGCTGAGGAGTCCAGCATTACCGCCGGCACCACCCCGGCCGCCGGTGGTATTTCCGGCTCCTCCGACTCCGCCGTCCCCGCCGGCGCCGAACAACCCGCCGACACCGCCGGCGCCGCCCGCACCGCCGGCCCCGGTGTTGCCCAGTGGGCTCCCGCCGATGCCGCCGGCTCCGCCGTTGCCCGCAAGCAGGCCACCGGCACCACCGGCACCCCCGGCACCGCTGGTACCTGTGTCACCAACCGCTAATAGACCGCCGGTCCCGCCGGCACCACCGGCGCCGAACAGCCCCGCGGCCCCGCCTGTTCCGCCGGCGTGACTGCCCACTCCAGCGGACCCCCCGGCCCCGCCGTCGCCCATCAGCCACCCGCCGGCTATGCCGTTGAGCCCGGTGCCGGCGGCGGCGTTGATGCCGTTGCCGATCAGCGGGCGCCCGGTGAGCATCTCGACGGGTCCGTTGATCACGTTGAAGATCGGCTGCATCGGCCCGGTGGCGCCGTTCGCGCCGGCGGCGCCGATCGAGATCGGCGAGAAACCGCCGTTGCCGCCGTTTCCGGCGGTGCCGAAGAACACCGCGCTGCCGCCGGCGCCGCCACTACCCGCGACCACTGTTTGAGCATCCCCGCCGGCCCCGCCCGCACCGCCGCCACCGATCAGCAGGCCGGCCCTACCGCCCGCCCCGCCGACACCGCCGGTTGAGCTAAAGCCCTCCCCTCCGGCGCCACCGGCTCCACCCCAGCCCAGGAGTCCGGCGCCCCCGCCGGCCCCGCCCGCACCGCCGGCAGTTCCACCCGCTTGGCCGGCCCCGCCAGTCCCGCCGGTGGAGAACAGCGCACCAGCGTCGCCGCCGGCGCCGCCCGCGCCGCCAAAGCCGTTATTGCCGAATCCGCCTGTGCCACCGGACCCCCCCGCGCCGAACAACAAGCCGGCGTTGCCTCCCGCCCCGCCCGGCCCACCGTCGGTTACGCCCAACCCGCCGTCACCACCGCCACCGCCGGCGCCGCCGAACAGGCCTCCACCGCCACCGGCACCTCCGGCACCTCCGGTGGTGCTAATACCCTCCCCGCCGGTGCCGCCGTGCCCGCCGCTCGCGCCGACCAGCCCACTCAGCAAACCACCGGCACCCCCGGCGCCTCCGGTGCCGCCCGTGGAAGCTCCGCTTGGGCCGCCGATCCCCCCGGCCCCGCCACCGCCGAACAGCCCGCCGGCGCCGCCGGCCCCGCCGGCCCCGCCCAAACCGGTCGCGGTGTTGCCGGTACCGCCGGCTCCGCCCACTCCGCCGTTGCCGAACAGCAGGCCGCCCGCCCCACCGGCACCGCCGGCCCCGCCGGTCCCGGTCAGTGAACTCCCGCCGGCACCGCCGGCCCCGCCGATACCGAACAACCCGGCGGCCCCGCCGCTACCGCCGTTTTGCCCCTGTGCGCCGGACCCGCCGGCCCCACCGTTGCCGAACAAGATTCCGCCCGCGCCACCGGTTTGCCCCGACCCCGGAGCGGCGTTGGCGCCGTTACCGATCAGCGGACGACCCAGCAGCGCCATCGTGGGCGCATTGATCAGGTTGTACACCGCCTGCAATGGGTTGGTGGCGGCGGCCTCGGCGCTGGCGTAGGCCCCCGCGCTCCCGGTCAGCGCCTGGACAAAGTTGTCGTGAAACACCGCCGCCTGCGCGCTGAGCGCCTGATACTCCTGCGCATGAACACTGAATAATTCGGCGATCGCGGCCGACACCTCATCGCCCGCCGCCGCGAGCAGGTTCGAGGTCGGGCCCGCTGCCGCGCCGTTGGCGATGCTCAACGTCGAGTTGATATCAGCCAGGTCGGCCGCTGCGGCGGCCACATCCTCGGGTACCGCGATGACGAACGACATTGAGTGTCCTCTCAGGTCCGCGACCGTCGATGGCTAGTGATCATCGGGTGTGACGCTAGAGCCGTATCGCGGCGAAGACCTGAGTAGTCGACTACTTCACTTGTTGAGCTTGAGGTGCGCTCGGCTTGTGTGGCCTATGGAATTGCGGTTACCGCTGGGTGGCGCCCGCATCGACGGGCAGAGTGATCGCGGTGATATACCGCGCCTCGTCGGAGGCCAGAAACAGCGCGGCGTTGGCGACATCGATCGGGTCGATCCACGGCACCGCGAGCATGTTCATCCGGGCGGCCGCCTCCGCGAATTCGGCACGGGTGGGTGGCCGGTCCAGGTCGGGACGGAACGCGCTACTGACGGCGTCGTTGTGGATCATCGGAGTGTCGACATTGGTCGGGTGGACGCAGTTGACCCGCACGTTGTGCGGCGCGAGCTCGTGGGCCAGGCTTCGCATCAAGCCGACCACGCCGTGTTTGGCGGCGGTGTAGTGCGCGACGCCGACCAGACCGCGCAGTCCGGCAATGGAATTCGTCAGGATCATCGCACCGGCGCCGCGCGCGATCAGGTGTGGCGCAGCGGCCCGGCATGCGTGCCACACGCCGGTGAGGTTGACGTCCAGCATTGTCCGCCAGGCATTTTCGTCGAGATCCACCGCCATTCCCCGCGAGGTGATCCCCGCGGTCGCGCACCCGATGTCCAGCTCGCCGAACCGCTCGGCGCCGCGGTCGGTGGCGGCTTGCACCGCGGAAAGGTCACGCACGTCGAGGATTTCGGTGTGTGCCCGCGCACCGGCCGCGGTGACCAACGCGGCCGTCTGGTCGAGATCGGCCGGTGTGCTGTGCGGGATCACGACGGTATCGACGGGCCCGCAGATATCGAGTGCCACGACGTCCGCGCCTTCCTGCGCGAACCGGACGGCTTGGGCACGCCCGATCCCGCGCGCCGCGCCGGTGATCAGTGCGACTTTGTTTTCCAGTCGTCCGCTCATGTCGTTTTTTGGGTGAGACCGGCGTCGACGACGAGTTGGGTGCCGGTGATGTAGCGGGCCTGCTCGGAAGCCAGGAACACCACCGCGTTGGCCACATCGACGGGCTCCACCCACGGCACCGGAAGCAGGTTGCGCGCCTTCAGCACTTCGGCGGCATCGGCTGCGGTCGGGTTCTCCAGGTCGGGCCGCAGCTTTCGGTACATCTCCTCGTTGAGCACCATCGGGGTGGCCACCGGCCCGGGATGCACGGTGTTGACGCGAATGCTGCGCGGCCCGAGTTCGTTGGCGAGCGTGCGTGCGAGTCCGACCACGGCGTGCTTGCTGGCGGTGTAGTGGGCGGTGTTGGGGGTGCCGCGAATTCCGTTGGTGGAACTGATGATGATGATCGACCCAGCCGTCCACGCCGTCCGTAGTGGCTTCGATTGCGGCGCAATCGTGGTCGTTGAGATACGCAATGGCCTCGGTGATCCAGTTCACCTGAGCCTCGGCGTGTAGCACCATGTTCGCCAGCACCGCCGGAGCCCCCGGACCCGAGATCAGGAACAGGTTGGGGAAGCCGTCGACGCCCAGCCCCAGATAGGTGCGCGGGCCATTCGCCCAGTCGTCGCGCAACGTCACAGCGTCGCGGCCGACGATATCGATGTTGGCCAGCGCTCCGGTCAGGGCGTCGAAACCCGTTGCGAAGACGATCATGTCGAGGTCGAAGTGCCTGTCGGTGGTGTTGATGCCGGTGGCATCGACCGACTCTATCGGAGTATGACGAACGCTGACCAGTGACACGTTGGGCTGGTTGAAGGTCCGAAAGTAGTTGCTGTCGGTGCAGATTCGTTTGGCGCCGATGGGGTGGTCGGTGGGAATCAGCAGCTCGGCGACCGCTGGATCATCGATCACCGCCCGGATCTTCTCTTCGTAGAACTTGCGGGCCTCGTCGTTGGCCGCCAGGTCGGTCATCTGGTCGGGGAAGGTCTTGGAGAACAGCACACCGCCCAGCTGCCAACGCTTTTCGAACGCCGCCCGGCGTTCCTCGGCGGTGAACTCCATGGTCGGCTTGCCGGCCGTGACGTGGGGTGAGCCGCCTCCGCTGCGCCACGACAGCCGGCGGCGCTGCGCGTAGCCGGCCTTGATGTCAGCCAGTTCCTGGTCGGACAGCATTCTGTTGCCGGCAGGGATGCTGTAGTTAGGGGTGCGCTGGAACACGCAGAGCCGCGCGGCCTTTGCCGCGATGATCGGAATCGATTGGATGCCAGAGGATCCGGTGCCGATGACCGCCACCCGCTTGCCGGTGAAATCGACGTCGTGGTGCGGCCAGTTCGCGGTGTGGTAGATCTCGCCGGTGAAGCTGTCCAGGCCGGCGAGGTCCGGGGTCAGGGCGGCCGACAGCGGCCCGGTGGCCATCAAGCAGAACCGCGCCGTGAGTGTCTCACCGCTATCCGTGGTGATCGTCCAGCGCAGAGTCGTCTCGTCCAGCACCGCGGACACGACGCGGGTGTTGAACGTGATGTCGCGGCGCAGGTCGAGCTTTTCGGCGACCCAGTTCAGGTAGCGCAGGATCTCGGCCTGGGTTGCGTACTTCTCGGTCCAGTCCCACTGCTGCTGTAGCTCGTCGGAGAACGAGTAGCTGTAGTCGACGCTCTCCACGTCGCAGCGCGCGCCCGGATAGCGGTTGTAGTACCAGGTGCCGCCCAGCTCGGGTGCAGCCTCGATGACCCGAACCGAGAGGCCTTGCGCGCGCAGCTTGTGCAGCGCGTACAGGCCGGCGAACCCGGCGCCCACCACTATTGCGTCCACACCGGTCACGGTAAGCGGTCCGCCCTGTCGGGTGGCCGACCCTCCCGGTCACCGGAAGGTGCGATCGAGTTTTCCCGGCCATCGGGCAGACCTGGCGCGCCGCGGTGCGTCGATCCCGCACCATCGGCTCATGTCAGAAGTCGCACACGTCGAGGTCGACCTTGACGGTCACCGCCACCGGTTGCGCTGGCCGCACGGCCAAGCCCTGATCGACCTGTTGCTCGATGCCGGTCCGGATATGCCCGGTCGCGCCCGTGCCGGGAAGGACACTGTGGTTCGTGCGTGGCCACGGTCGTCGCGGGCGAGGTCGAGATGGCGTCCTGCGACGTCCTCGAACCTGAAGACCTGCGCGTCGGCCTGATTCTGGCGTGTCAGGCCAGGCCGGTGAGCGCCCAGGTGCGCATCGAATTTTGAGGCAGTTGCGTCCGCTGAACGGGATCACCTGCGAGTCGGAGCACGGACTGCGGTAGACCATTAGTAAGCCTCACACGTAAGGACAACAACATGAGCGAGCGGGTAATCGACCGAGTAATGGCGATGGCGGACCAGTTGCGCGACCGGGGCGCCGAAGCCGAGAGCATCGGCCGGCTCACCGACGATTCCGTCAAACTCATGAAAGGGGCCGGCCTGATCCGGCTGCTGCAGACAAAGCAGTACGGCGGGTTTGAGGCGCACCCTCGCGAGTTCGCCGAGACGGTGATGGCCACCGCCGCACTGGATCCGGCCGCGGGTTGGATCGTCGGCGTGGTGGGCGTGCACCCCTACCAGCTGGCCTACGCGGATCCCAAGGTGCCCGCCGAAATCTGGGCCGACGACGTCGACACCTGGATGGCCTCGCCGTACGCGCCGCAAGGGGTCGCTACGCCTTTGAAAGGAGGGGACGGCGGCTACATCTTCAACGGTCGTTGGCAGTTCAGCTCGGGCACCGACCACTGCGACTGGATCATCCTGGGCGCGATGCTCGGCGACGACAAGGGCATACCGCTGATGCCGCCGCAGATGCTGCACATGATCCTGCCGCGAAAGGACTACGAGATCGTCGAAGACTCGTGGAATGTAGTGGGGCTGAAAGGAACCGGTTCCAAGGACGTCATCGTCAAGGACGCGTTCGTCCCGGCCTACCGCACCATGGATGCGACGAAGGTGATGGACGGCACGGCGCAGCGCGAGGCCGGCATGACCGAGCCGCTGTATCTGATGCCGTGGTCGACGATGTTCCCGCTGGGCATCTCGGCGGCGACGATCGGGATCGCCGAGGGGGCGCTGGCGGCCCACCTGGACTACCAGCGAGCGCGCGTCGGCGCCACCGGAACCGCGATCAAGGACGACCCCTACGTCATGTATGCCGTCGGCGAGGCCGCGGCCGACATCAACGCCGCGCGCCAGGAGTTGCTGGCCAATGCCGACCGCATCTACGACATGGTCGCCGCCGGCAAGGAGGTCTCGTTCGCGGACCGCGCTGCGGGTCGCCGCACGCAGGTTCGGGCGGTGTGGCGGGCGGTCTCGGCGGTCGACGAAATCTTCGCGCGCTCCGGCGGCAACGCCGCGCGGATGGACAAGCCGCTGCAGCGGTACTGGCGAGACGTGCACGTCGGCCAGATGCACGCCATCCATGTCCCCGGCACCACCTACCACGCCTCGGCGTTGAGCTCGCTGGGCGTCGAGCCGCCCGAGGGTCCGCTGCGGGCCCTGATCTAGGAGACACACCAATGAGCGACCTGAAAAGCCTTGGCTACATCACTGTTTCGACGAACGACATCGATCGCTGGCGTCAGTTCGCCTTCGGCGTGCTGGGCTTCGCGGAAGGTAAGGGGCCGGACCCGTCCGCGCTCTACCTGCGGATGGACGAGCGCGCGGCCCGGCTGATCGTGGTGCCCGGTGACAGCGATCGGGTACTGACCGTCGGCTGGGAGGTGCGCGACCACCCGGCGCTGCAGCGGGTCAAGGCGGCCCTCGACGGTGCCGGGGTGCCGTTCAAGCAGTTGGCCACCGATGAGGCCGAGGCCCGCCGCGTGGAAGAGGTCATCACGTTCGAGGACCCGGCCGGCAGCACGGTGGAGATTTTTCACGGCGCGGTGCTGGACCACAGCCCGGTCGTGACCCCGTTCGGCGCGAAATTCGTCACCGGCGACCAAGGCTTGGGTCATGTCGTGGTGCCGGCAATGGATCCCAACGGACTGTTCGACTTCTACACCGACGTACTCGGATTCCGCTCCCGCGGCGCGTTCCGGGTGCCGTTGCCGAAGGAGTTCGGCCCGGTGCGGGTTCGTTTTCTTGGCCTCAACGAGCGCCACCACAGTCTGGCGATCGTCCCGGCCGCGCATCAGCGCGACCCACGCCTGGTCCACATCATGGTGGAGGTGGACAGCCTCGACGCGGTGGGTCAGGCGCTGGACCGGGTCAACGCCGAGGGCTTCCAGTTGTCGTCCACGCTGGGGCGGCACACCAACGACAAAATGATCTCGTTCTACGTCCGCACGCCCGGCGATTGGGACGTCGAATTCGGCACCGACGGCATGCGGGTCGACGAAACCTATTACACCGCAGAGGAAATCACCGCCGACAGCTACTGGGGCCACCAGTGGGTCGGCGAGATGCCCGCTGCGATGAAGCTATGACACCCGACACAGACGTCCGGCCCGTCGCGGCGGCGTCGGTCACCTCGTGGGATGACGAGGCCGACGTCGTCATCGCGGGCTACGGGGTAGCGGGCGCCGCCGCTGCGGTCGAGGCTTCCCGCTCCGGCGCGGACGTCCTCGTCGCCGAACGCACCGGATCCTGGGGCGGTGCGGCGGCGATGGCGGGCGGATTCATCTACCTGGGCGGTGGCACCGCGCTGCAAAAGGCTTGCGGATTCGACGATTCCGTTGACAACATGGCGGCGTTCCTCAACGTGGCGATGGGTCCGGGCGCCGACGAGAACCGGATCGCCGACTACTGCGCCGGCAGCGTCGCTCACTTCGACTGGCTGGTCGGCTGCGGCGTGCCGTTCAAGCCGGAGTTCTTCTCCGAGCCCGGCTGGGAGCCGATGGGCGACCAGGGCCTGATGTACAGCGGCGGCGAAAATGCCTACCCGTTCAACACCATTGCCACCCCGGCCCCGCGCGGGCATGTCCCGCAGATGTCGAACAAGAAGCAGGGCGAAGCCAGCGCGGGCTACATGCTGATGAAGCCGTTGGTGGAGACGGCCACCGCCGCAGGCGCGCGGGCGCTGTACGACGTTCGGGTGCAGTCGCTGATCGTGGAAGCCGACGGCAGGGTGGTCGGTTTCCGGGCGCGGCGGTACGGCACCGAGATGGCGATTCGGGCGCGTTCCGGAGTGGTGCTCGCGACCGGAAGCTTCGCCTACAACGACGCGATGGTGGCGCAGTACGCCCCGCGGATCGCCGGCCACCCGGCCGCGTCGATCGAGCAGCACGACGGCCAGGCCATCCGGATGGCCCAGGCGCTGGGCGCCGACTTGTCCCACATGGACGCCACCGAAGTCGCGATCTTCATCGACCCCCAGCAATTGGTGCGCGGCATCCTGGTCAACGGTCGCGGCCAGCGCTACGTCGCCGAGGACACCTACCCGGGCCGGATCGGCCAGCTGACGCTCTACCACCAGGACAACACCGCCTACCTGATCATCGACAGCGACGCCCAGGACGAGGCGATGAACTCGTGGTCGCCCAAGTTCATGCTGCGGCCGGCGACCTGGGTGGCCGACACGGTGGCCGATCTGGAACGCGACATGGGCTTGGCGCCGGGTTCGCTGCAGGCGACAGTGGCCGCCTACAACGACGGCGCCGCGCGCGGCGAAGACCCGCTACTGCACAAGAAGCCGCAGTGGCTCAAGCCGATCGGCTCCCCGGTCGGCGCGATCGACCTGCGTGAGAACACCGGTGGCTTCACCCTGGGCGGGCTGCGCACCTCGCTGGATGCCGAGGTGTTGCATGTCAGCGGAGAGCCCATTCCGGGACTCTTCGCCGCCGGGCGTTCGACGGCCGGGTTGGCCGCCTGGGGTTACGCCAGCGGCATCTCGCTCGGTGACGGCAGCTTCTACGGCCGCCGCGCGGGCCGCGCAGCCGCCAAAGGCTAGGTACCTCTCCGCCGCGAGCGTAACGCCACGGCCAAAAATCCCACCGAAATTCGACGTGGCGTTACGCTCGCGGGTTTCTTCCTTTGCGTCTGGGCTTTTGCGTCTGCTCGGCGGCTGCTAAATTCCTAATAGGAATATAGCAGCCAGATATACCCCAGCTGGAGGAGCCATGCCCGCCGTGACCGTCGAAACTCCGAGTGCCGTCATCGACCGCATCTCGTTGGTCCTCGATGCATTCGACGGACCGGGACGGCTGACGCTCGCGCAGATCGTCCGCCGGACCGGCCTGCCGCGATCCTCGGCGCACCGCATGCTCGAGCGGCTGGTACAACTGCGCTGGCTGCGCCGCAGCGGTCGCGACTACGAGCTCGGCATGCGCCTGGTGGAGCTGGGCTCGCCCGCCGTGCACCAGGACCGCCTGGTGCGCGCGGCCAGCCCGCTGCTGGGCGAATTGCACCGCGCCACCGGACTTGTCGTACACCTCGCGGTTCTGGACGGCGCCGACGTCGTCTACCTCGAGAAGCTCGGCGACCGGACGTTCCCCACCCGCGTCGGCGGTCGCCAGCCGGCGCATTGCACCGGGGTCGGCAAGGCGATCCGGGCGTACTGCGACCAGGACGCCCAGGTGGATCTGCGGGTGCGCAAAACCAAGTACTCGATTTCGAGTAGTTCGCAGCTGGCAGCCGAGTTGGCGAAGGTGCGGGCTCACGGTGTCGCGTTCGAGCGTGAGGAGTCGTTGCTCGGATTCGGTTGTGTCGCAGCCCCAGTCGGGAGCCCGGGAGAAGCTGTTGCGGCGGTTTCCGTATGCGGGCCGATGAATCGCATGATGTTCGATCAGCGGCTGGCCGCGCCGGTGCGCATGACCGCGATGGCCATCTGGCGCAACGTCGAGGACGGGCCGCAGCGGGTGGCGCCGACGCTGCAGCCGCTGCGGCCGTTGCGGGCAGTGCGTCAGTACGCGTGAATCCGTTCGCGGGCGGTGTTGCCGTCATCACGGGTGCCGGCGCTGGGATCGGCGCCGGCTTGGCCCGCCACGCAGCGACATTGGGCATGACTGTGGTTCTCGCTGACATCGACGGCGACGCCATCGCGGCGCTCCGCGACGAGCTGCCCGCCGCCTTGGACGTCGTGTGCGATGTGCGCGACCCGGATGCGGTTCAGGAGCTCGCCGACCGCACGTATCGGGACGTCGGTCCGGTGCGGTTGCTGGTGAACAACGCCGGTGTCGAACAGTTCGGCTACCTGTGGGACACGCCGGTCGCCAACTGGCAGCGCGTCGTCGGCATCAATGTCAGCGGAGTCTTCCATGGTGTGCGTGCGTTTCTGCCGAAGATGATGGCCATCGACGAGCAGGCCTGGGTGTGGAACCTGTCATCGGTCGGCGGCGTACTGGCGATTCCGCTGCAGGCGCCATACATCATGAGCAAGCATGCGGTGCTCGCGCTGACCGAGTGCCTGTATCTGGATGTCCAGTCCGCCGGCCACGGCCATCACATTCACGTGCAAGCCGTGCTGCCGGCCGCGGTGGTGTCCAACATCTTCGAGTCGGCGGGCGGGGTGGACGCCGATGGTGATGTCGCAGTCGCGGAGGCGCAACGTCGCGCGATGCTTGACGTCAAGTCCGCAGCGATGGACGCATCAGCCGCTGCCGCAACGATTTTCGATCAGGCCGCTGAGGGCCGGTTCTATGTGCTTAGCCAGCCGTCCGTCGGAGAGGCTATGGCGGAGCGCGCGAATGTTCTTGCGGCGCAGCGCTCCCCAGGTTGAGTCACATCAGTCACACCCGTCACCGGCCGGGGAGTGACATGCTTCTTGTCCACCTTCGAGCGACAACTCGGCGGCCGCCCGCAACGCCAGCACTCGATTGATGATCCGGTACTCGGTTGCGTGCGGGATGTACGCGGGCCCATACAAACCGCGACCCAACCGCCGTACCCGTCCCCGCCCGATTTCCCAACGCAACGCGTCTGAAATTGCCTTGGAGGCCCGGCCAGGGACGCAAAAACCCCACCGGACGAGCGCATCGTTCAGTTCGGCGATTGTTGGCGGACCGATTTGCGACAGAGTTCTCGTCAGCACGTACCGAAGCTCGATTCCGTGAAGTTCTTTCATCGGCGAACCGTCGCACGCGGGTACGACATCGCCACCGTTGTCGCTGAAAGGTGGACAAAAATCAGGTCACCCCCCGGCCGGTGACGGGTGTGACAGATGTGACGAGCCGGCTACCGGATTACGACGGTGCTCGGCGTTCGCGGCGGACCCATCAGAGCCCGATGCGACGGCGGGCGGCGGCCTCCCTCGTCGGTGATGCCGTAGCGATCGGCAAGCTCGGCACCGATCAGTGTCTGCCCACTGAGCTCTTCGAGCTGAGGGTCGCGGTACAGAGCGTCGATCAAATAGCCGGTGAATTCCGGGGTTTCGGCATGCTCGGCCGTCTTGGCCAAGGCGTCAGGATGCCCCGCGAAGGCACCGCGCAGCCTTTCGGTCAGCAAGATACCCATCCAGATCGACACCGTGGCGACACCGGTGCCCCGAAAGTCGACCGCCATGTCGGCAGCCATCTTGTCCACCCCGGCCTTCTGCGCGCCGTACGCGGGGCCGTGCATGTAGCACACCGATCCCGGCGAGGAGGTGAAGGCGATCAGGCCCCGCCCGCCGGCCACCAGCAGCGGCGCGGCGTGCCAGGACGCGACGTAGGACGACCGAAGGCCGACGTTCAGTACGTCGCCCAGAGCAAGCGGCTTCTCCCAGAACGGCTTTGGGCTCACCAGTTCATCGGAGATGGCTGCCGCGTTGTTGACGAGCAGATCCAAACGGCCGTCGTCAACGCGCACGCGTTCGAACAGCGCGGCCACCGCATCATCGTCGCAGTGGTCCAGCGGGACCGCCATTCCACCGGGCGGGGCCTCCGTGATGGTGCGGCCCGTCGCATATACCCGCCAGCCTTGTGCGCTCAGTGCTGCCGCGATGCCACGCCCGGCCCCGCGGCTCGCGCCGGTCACTACGGCGACTGGCGCTGTGTTATTGGGAGTCAACGATGGTCAGCTGTCCGGTCACGGCGGCGGCTTCGATCGAATCCCGCAGTGCCGAACACACCAGGAACAGCCCATGTTCCGCGATACGTTCGGCCTGAAGACGTTCGGTGCACCGAGACGTGGCGTCGGCATTCCACTGGACGCTGGTCTGGTTCCGGGTGCTCTTGCGGGCCAACACTTGCGCGCCGCAAACCCGACACGCGACCGGAACCATCGGCATCTCGTCGAGGCGATTGTCGGTCTTCACTGGGCGGCCATATTCGCCTCGACCTCTTTCATCCACGCCTCGTAGGGGCGGGTGGTGTCGAGCTCAAATTCGAAGCGGTCCACCATGTCCGGTGCCACGTCGGCGGCATCGACATAGAACTGCTGGTACCAGCGGCGCAGCTGGTATACCGGGCCGTCCTCCTCGACCAGCAGCGGATTGTCGATGCGCGCCTTGTGCCGCCAGATCTCGACGTCCTGTTCGAAACCGATCTTGACGTAGTCGCCGAGCTTGATCGCGGTCCGCATGGCCTCGTCCCCGGGCAGCGCCTCCGACTTCTTGACGATGATGCCGTATTGCAGCACAAAGGAATTCGAGTCGATCGGGTAGTGGCAGTTGATCAGAATCGTCTTGGCGTCGCCGTGCTCGTAGTGATAGGTCAGGTCGTCGATCATGAAGGAGGGGCCGTAGTAGGACGCCACCGATGTGTTGCCCAGCATCTGCGCGCCTTCGGTACCGGCCATGTCGGGGCGGCCCTCGCCGTTCATGTACTGCGTCGCGACGTGCCCCTCGAAGATGTTCTTGAAGTAGGTCGGCAACGCCCCGTGGATGTAGTAGAAGTGCGCCATGTCCACGACGTTGTCGATGATCTCGCGACAATTGCTACCCACGACGGTGGTGTACCAATGCCAGTCGGTCCAGTCGTCGCTGGTGGCTCCCTCGATGCGCGGGATGGTGACTTCCGGTGGGGGCGGCTTGCGTTCGGGGTCGTGCCAGACGAACAACATGCCGTCCTGTTCCAGCGTCGTCCAGGTAGCGGTGCGGGCCAGTCGGGGCGTGCGCCGCGTGTACGGCACCTGCTTGCATCGTCCGTCCCCGCCCCAGCGCCAGTCGTGGAACGGGCAGGCGATCTCGTTGCCTTTTACCTCCCCTTGCGAGAGATCACCGCCCATGTGCCGGCAGTAGCTGTCGAGCACGTTGATCTTGCCGTCTGCGCTGCGGAAGACCACCAGCTTCTGGCCGAAGGCGCTGATCGCGTGCGGCTTGCCATCGCCGAAATCTCTGCTCAATCCAAGGCAATGCCAGCCGCGGGCGAACCGCGTCGGGGCGGATTGGGCTTCGATGAGCCGAATTTCGCCGGCATCGGTCTGCGACGTCATAGCCACGATTTAACTCCTGTGCGCGGGCGAACGGGCTGAATGTTCCGCTCATCAGGACGACTCTTCCGTGCGCGCCCCGCGGCGGCCTACCGTTTTCCACGTGACGCCGCACAGCACGACGATCCCGGCCGGCCTCCCGGTGGCCGACACCGAGGTGGACCTGCTGGTGGTCGGCTCGGGCACCGGCATGGCTGCGGCGCTGACCGCGCAGGAACTCGGGCTGTCGGTGCTGATCGTGGAAAAGTCGCCGTACGTGGGCGGATCCACCGCCCGGTCCGGCGGTGCGCTCTGGTTTCCCGCCAGCCCGGTGCTGCGGGAGGGCGGCGGCAACGACACCGCCGAGCGCGCCGCGACCTACTTGGACTCGGTGGTTGCCGGATCGGCGCCCCGGCAGCGATCGACCGGTTTTCTGACCCACGTGTCCGCGACGGTCGACATGCTACGGCGAACGACGCCGCTGCGGTTCTTCTGGGCCCGCGACTACTCCGACTACCACCCGGAGGAGCCTGGCGGCAGCGCGGCGGGCCGCACCTGCGAATGCCGACCGTTCAACACCTCGATCCTCGGCGAGTACCGCACCCGGCTGCAGCCCGGGGTCATGGAGGCCAGCGTCCCGGTACCGACGACCGGCGCCGACTACCGCTGGATGAATCTGGTTGCCCGGGTGCCACGCAAGGGGATTCCGACGTTCGCCAAGCGGGTGACCCAAGGTGTGGGCGGTCTGCTCGTGGGCCGGCGCTACGCGGCGGGTGGTCAGGGACTGGCGGCCGGCATGTTCGCCGGAGTGCTGCGCGCCGGCATTCCGGTGTGGACCGGCACCCCGCTGGTGCGCCTCGACTCAGACGGTGACCGGGTGAGCGGCGCGGTCGTCGAGCACGCCGGCCGCGAGGTGACGATCACCGCCCGGCGTGGGGTGGTGCTGGCCGCCGGCGGGTTCGACCACAGCATGGAGATGCGGTGGAAATTCCAGTCCGAATCCCTGGGCGCCAACCTGAGCCTGGGCGCGAAGGCCAATACCGGCGACGGGATCCGGGCGGCTCAGGAACTGGGCGCCGACATCGACTTGATGGACCAGGCCTGGTGGTTTCCCGCCGTCGCGCCGCTGCCCGGCGGAGCACCCGCGGTCATGCTGGCCGAACGCTCGCTACCCGGCAGCCTGATCGTGGATCAGAACGGCCGGCGGTTCGCCAACGAATCGGCGGACTACATGTCGTTCGGCCAGCGATTGCTCGAACTCGAACGGTCCGGCAGCCCCGTCGAAGCGATGTGGATCATCTTCGATCAGCAATACCGCAACAGCTATGTCTTTGGCGCCGAACTGTTTCCGCGGATGCGGATACCGCAGGCGTGGTACGACAACGGCATCGCCAAACGCGCCGACAACCTTGCCGAGCTGGGCGCGCTGATCGGGGTTCCGGTGTCAGAGTTCACCAAAACGATGACCCGCTTCAACGAAAGTGCTTCTGCTGGACAGGATCCCGACTTCGGCCGGGGCCGCAGCGCCTACGACCGTTACTACGGTGACCCGACGATCACGCCGAACCCCAACCTGCGCCCGTTGGTCAAAGGCCCGTTCTACGGCGTGAAGATGGCGCTCAGCGACCTGGGCACCTGTGGTGGGCTCAAGGCCGACGAGCGGGCGCGGGTGCAGCGCGAAGACGGCGGTGTGATCGGGGGGCTGTATGCGATCGGCAATACGGCCGCCAATGCGTTCGGTACGACATACCCGGGAGCGGGCGCAACGATCGCGCAGGGACTGGTGTACGGCTACATCGCCGCCCGCGACGCGGCGGGGCGAAGCTAATCCCGCGAGCGTGCGCAGAATGCCGGCGCGCCACGGCGTGTCGCGTACAAACGCGCACGCTCGCCGCTATCAGTCGGCTTCCCGCTTGGCCTCGAGCTGCTTTTCCACCTCACGCCAATAGCCCGGCGTCGGGCGCGGCTGCCCGAAACCACCCTTGGCGGCCTTGTGCACGGTGGCGTCCGCCTCGTCGACGTCCTTCATCAGCTCCAGAGCGAACTCGCGCTCGGCGGCGTAGTACTTGGCGGCCCACTTCAGCGCGAGAACCGAATACGCCCAGGCGGGTTCGCCCTCGGCGCCCTCGGCGTCCTCAATAGCCTTGCGGTGGCGGGCTTCGGCGTACTCCGCATACTCCTGCAACACTTCTTTGAGCCGAGCCGGGTTGGTGAGATGACCGAACGTCACCCGCAGCAACACACTGTGCTTGAGCACCGGCGGGTCCACCGGCGCATCGTTGGCCCACTCGACGGCCGCGTTCATCCCGGACTCGGTGATCTTGTAGAGGCGGCGACTGCGGGTGCCCTCGTCGCGCTCGACCCGTGACGTCACCAGGCCGAGGCCCTCCAGCTTTTTCAGCTCGGTGTAGATCTGGCTGTACGACGGACTCCAGTAGTAGAGGTCGACGCTCCACTCGATCCACTTCTTGAGGTCATAGCCGGAGATCTCCTCTTCGTAGGACAGCATGCACAGCAACGCCCGACTGGTGGCGGCAAGCGCCGCCTCCTTGACCGGCTTTTCGCTGGGCTCGTCCATTCCGCCAGGTTAACAACACCGGTCACCCGGATGCGGGTCACTGGCCACTGGCCGGGACAGTCTTTGGGGGCGCCGCTGCTCTATCGTGGCGGACATGGTGGATTCGATTGCCGCGATGACTAATTCGTCGCCGATTTACGAGTCGCTGGCGATCTCGGTCCGGCGCTTGATCGACGCGACGATACGTACCGAGGTCAGGCACGACATCATTGCTGCTGCCACGGCCAAGATCGACAGCGTCACAAGTGAACTCAGCACGGCGATGATGCCGGGAACGTTTGGTGAGCGCACCGTCGACGATGGGCAGGGCACTGCCTCGGGCAACGTGGTCATCGGGCACCGCAATCCGTCGGCGCCGCCGCTGGTGATCCACCACGAGAGCAACGGATTGGTGTGGACCGAGTTCGTCTTGGGCGCCGCGTATGAAGGACCCCCGGGTCATGTGCATGGCGGGGTCAGCGCCATGATTCTCGACCATGTGCTCGGCGCCACGGCGCATAAACCGGGACGGCCCGCCTACACCGGCACCCTGACGCTGCGGTATCACCGGCGAACGCCGCTACGGGTGGCCCTCCGGTCCGAGGCATGGGTCGAGAACACGGAAGGGGTCAAGACTTTCGCGGCGGGACAGATCAGCGACGCCGGCGGTGTCACGGTGTCGGCCGAAGGGATTTTCATCCACCCGCGAACGGACTAGTCGGGGCGCTGCCCCATCAGCTCGCTCATGCCCGTCGCGCCGAACTTCTCCCGGAACGTCTGCGCGGTATAGGAGATCGCCGATGCGTCGGTGCGCGCGCGAACGGTCGCCGAGCGGGGCATGTGAAACAGCACGCCGATCTCGCCGAAGTAGTCGCCCGGCCCGGCGACCTTGACCAATTCCTCACCGCCGCCGGCCAATTCGCGCACAATCTCGAACTCGCCTTCGGACACGATGTAGATCAGCTCGCCCATCGTGCACTGCTCGAACAGCACCTCACCGGCTTTCAGGTGTACCGATTCGGGGGGCCGGTTCGTCGAGGCGACGGTCGGCACCAGCTCGACGACGTGATCGGCCAACGGCAGTATCCGGGCGTCGTGGGTCGCGACCACCACCACACGTTCGCCCTGGGCGAGCGAGCGGATCAACTTCAGCACTTCCTCGACCTGGATGAAGTCGAGGTGCGCGGTCGGTTCGTCGGCCAGGATCAACGGCGGGTCCAACGCGATCGCGCGAGCGACCGCGACGCGTTGCTGCTGACCGCCGCTGAGGTCACCCGGCCGGTGCTTGAGACGATCCGCGAGACCGACCCGCGTCAGGAGTTCTTCGGCACGCTGACGCGAGGCCGCTCGCGAAAAGCCGGCCGCGCGCAGCGGAACCAATACGTTCTCCAGCGCGGTCAGGCTCGGCACCAGGTTGAACGCCTGGAAGACGATCCCCACGGTGTCGCGGCGGTATTTCGCCAGCGCGCGGTTATCCAGCGACGTGATCTCGGCGCCGTCGAATTTGATAGCCCCGGATTTCGGCCGCAAGATGCCGCCGAGGCAGGACAGCAGCGTCGTCTTGCCGCAGCCGCTGGGGCCGAGCAGGATCACCAGCGACCCGGCTTCCACGCCGAGGTTCAGGCCGTTGATCGGCCGGACCGCATACCCACCGCTGGAGTACTCGACCACCAGGTTCTGAATGCTCAGATCGCCCATGGCTCAGGGACCTCCGAACGCGAGCGCGGGATCGACAGCGATCGCACGGCGCAATCCGGCGACGCTGGCCAGCAAGCCGATGACGGTCGCGACGACCGGTAGCAACAGGTAGGCGTCGGCCGGGACCACGACGATCATCGGGAAGATCGGCCCTAACAGTTGCGCGAGGACGACACCCACCACCGCCGCCAGCAGCGCGACCACGAGCGCCTGCACCGCCAGTCCCAGCAGAATCGCCCGCGTCGGCACCCCGATCGCCTTGAACACCGCGAAGTCGCGGAGGCGTTCCAGCGCCGAGAGATACACCACCGATCCGACGATCAGTGCCGCCACGATCCACAGCAAGACGGCCAGGATCCAGATCGCGTCCGACGCCACCTTCAAGGGACGCATCAGGTCGGTGACACCGACCGAGCGATCCACCCTCTGGTAGCCGTCCGGGAGCTGTCGGGGGGTGCCCTTGATGCCGATCGAGGTGATCATCGGCTGCCCGTTGTAGGACAGTTGCTGCACGCCCTCGGTGGTCAGAAAGATGTTGGGGGTCTTGGCCAGTGCGGTGGAATTGGGCACGAGGCCGACGATGTGCAGGGTGCGGGCGCCGACCTGGAGATCCTCACCGATGTTGCGGTCCAGCGTGCTCGACACCTCGACTTCGTCCGGCGTCGAAGGTGGCCTGCCCTGCGAGGGGCGCGGCATCCCGGGACCGTGCTCGGGTGCCCCGAAGGCCGTGGTGTTCCGCGTCGCCGTGCCTTCTTGGATCGTCGCCGCCGCGGTGGCCAGCGGGGCCGCGGCCACGATACCCTGCGCCGCGGCTATCCGGGCCAGATCGATTTGGGCGAAAGGTGTTGAGCCCAGAAACGGTCCGGCCGCGCCCGCCCGAACCACGAATGCGTCGACGTCCATGGAGTCGACGGTTCGCTGGGCCTCGACCCGAAAGCCGTTGGCGAGTCCGGTCAGCACCAGGGTCATCGCGAAGACCAGTCCGGTGCTGATCATCGCGATGACGAGGCGACGCCGTCGCCACTGCATGTCACGCAATGCCGTGAACAGCATGACCATGACGGTACCGCCGACCACCCATCCTGGGCAGGGGCATTTTTTCCTAGGATCAGTCGCTGACCAGCGCCTGCCGCCCGATCAACTCGCTAGTGCCGCGCGCACCGTCGCCGAGCGTGGCGCGCCACCACCTACTAGGTCCGGAGACGAAAAACGTCGCCTGCGCTTCACGTTGTGCCCTGAGCTAACTCGGCTGAGCTGGACCTGCGGGACGCGTCAGCGTAAAAAATTTCCACAGTTGCCGTTGTGCCGGCAAGGGCAGAGTGGGTATTTACACCCCTGTCATGCACGCCTCGCCCCGTGCGAAGTTAAGCCGCCCGTTTTTTCGCAGGGTTGTCGCATGAAGGAGGCGAGCCATGTCGTTTGTGACTACAGCGCCCGAGATGTTGGCGGTGGCGGCGGCGGATTTGCAGCGCATTGGCGCGGCACTGACCGCCGCCGGTGTGGCGGCAGGTCCGACGACGACGGTAATGGCGGCGGGGGCAGATGAGGTGTCGACGGCCGTCGCGACGCTGTTTGGCGAGCAGGCCCAGGCCTATCAGGCGCTCAGCGCGCAGGCGGCGGCGTTTCATGTGCAGTTTGTGCAGACCTTGACCGCAGGCGCCGGGGCATACGCCAGCGCCGAGGCCGCCAACGCCAACCCCTTGCAGCCCGTCCTCGATGTGATCAATGCGCCCACCGAGGCGTTGTTGGGTCGCCCCCTGATCGGTGATGGGTCCAATGGCGGGCCGGGGCAAAACGGCGGGGCTGGCGGGTTGTTGTACGGCAATGGCGGCAGGGGTGGGAACGGGTTGCCTGGCCAGGTCGGCGGGAATGGCGGAAACGCGGGGTTGCTCGGCAACGGTGGGGCCGGGGGCATGGGCGGGACCGGCGCCGCAGGCGGTACCGGCGGCACCGGCGGGTGGCTGTTCGGCGGTGGCGGTTCCGGCGGACAGGGTGGGGCCGCGATGGCGGGCTTCAACGGCGGCCACCCCGGGTCCGGCGGCACCGGCGGCAACGCCCCGCTGTTCGGCGATGGCGGCCCCGGCGGGCAAGGCGGCACCGGCCTCGCCGGAGCGCACGGTGTCAACCCCACCATCAGCGGCGTAGCGGCCGCCGGTAGCGACGGCAACTTCACCCCCACGAACAATGCAAATGCGGTTGGCGGCAACGCCGGCAACGGCGCAGATGGCGGACTCACCGCCACCGGCGGCACCGGCGGCGTCGGCGGTGAGGGGTTTGTCGCCAGCGGTACCGGGACCGGGATTGGCGGCCACGGCGGAAACGGTGGTGCTGGCGGCAACGGCGGCGACGGCGGCATCGGTGGAGGCGCCTTCACCGTCTCGGGTGACGTGCTGTCGGGTTCAGGCGGCAATGGGACTATTGGCGCAGCCCCCGGCGGTGCCGGCGGCCACGGCGGCCAAGCTACGTCGCAGAATGGCAATGCCTCGGCCAGCGGCGGAGGCTACAGCACCGGGGGCAACGGTGGCGGCGGCGGCGGCACCGGCGCGTCCGGCGGCAACGGCGGCCCAGGTGGCGCCGGTGGCGTCGGCGGGATAGCCGAAAGCGGGGCCGGCGGTTTCGCCGAGGGCGGCGACGGCGGCGCCGCCGGGAATGGCGGTACGGGTGGCGTCGGCGGCACGGGCGGAGAGGGCGGGCGGGGTGGCGACGGCGGTGGCGCCGGGTTGATCGGCACCGGCGGCAACGGCGGCACTGCCGGTACCGGTGGTGTGGGCGGCACTGGTGGCGTCGGCGGAACGGGCGGCCACGGGGGCGTGGGCGGTACCGCCAACGCCCCGGCCGGCTTTGCCGCAACCGGCGGCCATGGCGGCGATGGCGGCGATGGCGGCGATGGCGGCAACGGGGGCGACGGCGGCGGCAGCGGCATCGGCGGTACCCATGGGACCGGTGGGTCCCTGTTCGGCCAGGCGGGCATCAATGGCGCCGCGGGTCCGGACGGCGACGGCGGCCAGGGCGGCAAGGGCGGCGGGTTGGGCACCGGCGGCACCGGCGGCAAAGCGGTAGGCGGCGCGGGGTCAACCATCGGCGGCACCGGTGGCAACGGCAGCACGGGCGCCAACGGTGCGGCGGGCCAGCCCGGTTGATCCAATCCGCCTGACCCGACAAGCCGCAGCGGGGCCCGGCTCAACAAACGCGCCTAGGGACCCCCGAACGCGAGCGCCGGATCGACGGCGACCGCGCGTCTGAATCCTAGGAGGCTGGCCAGCAAACCGATGACGATCGCCACGACCGGCAACGCCAGGTAGGCGATAGTGGGGACCACGACGAGCATCGGGAACACGGGGCCAAGCAGCAACGCGAAGACGACGCCCAGCACCGCCGCGAGCAGTGCGACAATGACCGCCTGCAAGGCAAGCCCGCTCAGAATCGACCGAGTCGGCACGCCAATCGCCTTGAACACCGCGAAGTCGCGCAGGCGTTCCAGCGCCGACAGATAGACCACTGATCCGACGATCAGCACGGCCACCACCCACAGCAAGCCGGCCACAATCGTGATCGAACTCCACGCGACCTGCAACGGGCGCAACAGGTCACTGAGAGCGGCCGCCCGATCGACGGCCTGATAGCCCTCCGGGAGCTGTCGCGGGGTGCCTTGGATCGCGATCGATGAAATCACCGACTGCCCGCTGAATGCCAGGCGTTGCACGCCCTCTGTCGTAAGGAAGATGTTGGGCATCTTGGCCATTGCGGTGGAATTGGGCACGATGCCGACCACCCGCAACGTGTACGCACCCACCTGAAGTTCATCGCCAACGTGCCGACCCAGTGTGCTGGACACCGCGACTTCGTCCGGCGTCGACGGCGCCCGGCCCTCCGGGATCTGTGGCATGCCCGGTCCGCGTTGCGGCGCGCCGAACACCGTGACGTTTCGTCGTGACATGCCGTCTTTCACGTTCGACTGCGCGCAGGCAAGGGGGATCGCGGCAACCACACCCGGCGAAGCGGCCACCCGAGCCAGTTCGGCTTCGGGGAACGGCGTGGCACCCAGGAACGGCCCGGCCGCGCCGGCCTTGATCACGAAAGTGTCGACGCCGATGGAATCAACCGTTCGCTGCGCCTCGACCCGAAAGCCGTTCGCCAGCCCGGTCATTACGAGCGTCATCGCGAAGACCAGTCCGGTGCTCAGGATCGCGATCACGAGACGCCGGCTTCGCCATTGCATGTCCCGCAATGCCGTGAACAGCATGGTCCTGAGGCTACCGCGCGGGTCAGAGTTTTGCTCAGTCGGCAGCCAACGCCTCGACGACTTCGCCCGCGGTGCGAACGGCGGCGTAGTTGGGCATGTTGACGTTGAGCGCGGCGTCCATCTCGCGGTCCGAGTAGCTTGCCGTCGCGTCCTTGACCACCGTGACCTGTAGCCGAGCTCGGCGCCGAATCGAACAGTCGCTTCGACGCAGGTGTGCGCGATCAGGCCCACCACGATGAGCTGGTGGATGCCGTGCTTCTTGAGCAGCACGTCCAAGTCGGTATTGGCGAAACCGCTTGAACACCAATGCTCTTGGGCAACGATGTCGCCGGGTTGCGGCTGGAAATCGGGATGCAGCTCGCCGCCCCATGTTCCGTACTCGAAGGTTCGGCGCGACCACGCGGCCTGCTGAATCGGCGCGATGTACTTCCACGTCTCGTAGTCGCCCGGGCGGTATCGGCGATGCAGTGCATAGAAGACCCGGATATCGGCCGCGCGGGCGGCGTCGAGGACCTCGCGCATGTGTGGAACACATTGGTTGGCTTCGGCAACGGCCTTCAGGCGGTCCCACACTTTGCCGCCCTCGGAAATGAAATCGTTGTACGGATCGATCACGAGGAGGCCGGTGAGGTCCTTCTGATACGTCACGTCGGTCATATTACGGGCAGCGCGGGAATCCCGCTCTGCCAATGTATTTGGCGCGATTTGCGCGCAAGCCCGTTCGGGGCGGTTGCCACCTATTGTGCAGTGTCACACACATCGGGACCCGACGTTGTCATCTGCGCCATTCGACAGCAGGCGCTAGTGGGGGAAACTTGCGTCATGCAAAACATGAGCTCATCGGATTATCGCGGTGCCGGGGTGGCCGACCAGACCCGCACCCTCTTCGGTCAAGTCATGTGGTACGTGGCCGCGACCGCCGGCCTGTTCGCGCTGGGTAGCTATCTGGGCCGCAACCTCGCAAACGGCTGGACGTTCGTGTTCTTCATCCTTTCGTTTGTCGGCCTGATCGGGATGCGGTTCGCCGTCCGCAGTTCCGCCGGCCTCGCCGTCGGCCTTCTGTTCGGTGTGGGGCTGCTGCTGGGACTGGCGACGTCGCCCACGCTGGTGTACTACGCCAGCGCGGATCCGCAGGCGCTCTGGGAGGCCGGCGGCGCGACAGCCCTGTTCATGGCCGGCTGTGGCGCGTTCGGCTACGCCACCCGCACCGATCTGTCCGGCCTTGCGCGGGTCAGCTTCTGGGCACTGCTTGGGCTCATCGTGTTCGGTATCGTGTTGATCTTCGTGCACATACCCGGCGGTGCGGTCATCTACTCGATCCTGGGTCTGGTCATCTTCGCCGGCCTGATCATGGTGGACTTCCAGCGGCTGCGGCGATCAACGGACGCAGACTCGGCGCCGTTCATCGCAGCATCGATATTTCTGGACGCGCTCAACGTGTTCCAGTTCTTCCTGCAACTGTTCGGGGGCAGGAGCCGGGACTGAATGTCACCCTTGAGCGCCCAGTGTGAACGTCACGACGCCGCATCAGCGTGTCGCGTCGTCAGATTCACAGTCGGCGGCGGGCTAGCGCTAGCCAGGCCTAGCCGGTCTGATCGCGAAACACGTTGCGGTAGCTCTGCGGTGGAACGCCGGCGATCTGCTTGAAGAGGGCGCGGAAATTCGCCGCCAATTCGAACCCGACTCGATGACCGATCGCTTCGACACTGTCCGGCGTGCGCTCCAAAAGCTCCTGCGCGTGGCGCACCCGCACGCCGGTCACCGGGGGCGGGATGGCCGGCACGGCGACGCTCAAGGGCAATACCGTTGCGCTGCAGGATATTTCGGTGGTCGGCGACCGAGTCACCTGGCACCAAACGGTCACCAAGCCGATGCGGTTGAATCTGGACTTCGACGTGACCGTCGCCGGTGACACGCTGACCGGCCATTCCAAAGCCGGCGGGCTGCCGCGCTCAAAGGTCACGGGACGCGCCGGCCTAACCCAATCCCTCGGTGAGGTTCCGGGGCCCGTCCGGTTCGCCGGCGCGGGGGTTGCCGAACACGGTGGTGAGTTCGATCTCGCGCAACAGGTCGTAGGTCACCGCGTGGACGGTCTTCGGGTACGTCATCATCTTCGGAGTCCTTCCGTCGTCGCGCCTTCGTCGTGCGCGTCCTCCTGATAACAGGATCGCGAGAACGCACGATGGAGTCGATGTTCGTGGTGACAGCAGTCCCCGCCGGTTGCTGTGGGCGGTCACATTGTCTGAAAGTTCAGCCGGCGTCTTTGCGCTGCGAGAGTGGGGCTTTCGTGGGCCAGACGGCCATCCGGTCGAGGAGCCGGTCGCGCAGCACCAACGTGTGAAACAGCACCGCGCAGACATGGGTGGTGAACGTCAGGAAAAGCAGGAACGCGAAAACGCCGTGGCACTGTCGCAGCACGCCGTAGAGATCGAGGTTGTGCGGCGCGATGCCGGGCAGATGGACCGGGCCCACCAGAACGATCACCGGGTACCGCGCGGCCGACACCATGGCCCACCCAACCAGCGGCTGAATGAGCAGCAAGGCGTACAGCGTGTATTCCGAGTACGACGCAATGCGACGTTCGAGCGGGCTCATGGTGGCCAAAAACGGTGGCAGCCGGTGGGTTAACCGGTTCGCCAGGCGGACCACCGCGAACGCCAGGATCAGCATCCCCAACGGCCGGTGGATCGCCAGCAGCAGCGGGTAGTAGCTCAGCGAAGCGATCATGGTCACCCCGATCAACAACTGCACGATGACCATCGGTGCCATCAGCCAGTGCAGAATCCGGGAAGCCAAAGCGAAACGTACTGGCGCGGGCTGCTTCTCGTCGGTCATGCGAGCACCTGCGCGACGTTGACCGGGCTGGGCGACTTGGGTTCTTCGGCACGGCGGGTGAACGAGCGGGCATACACCGCCGACCTCGCCTTGGGGATGGGATCGTCGGAGGCGGTGATGCCGTCGGGCAGCACCAGGGGGTCGAAGTTGATGTCGCGCGCGTTGCCCGGTTCCTCGGTCTGTACCGCGCTGATCGTGACGGTGCCGGCGTCTACGGTCCGCCGCGACGGCGGCCAGGGCTTGGTGGCGTCGTTGGTCGGATCGCTTGGCTCGCCGACGGTGATCACCAACCGCCACGCCACCGGACCCTTGGCCACCGTGCGGATGAGGTCGTCGAACAGGTAGTCCTTGCCCGGTGATGGAGGCGACGGCGGCGTCCCGGCCAGCGGAACCAACGACCAGCGGACCGGAACCGTCGCGCCCGCACTGTTGGTGAAGTAGAAGGCGTTGAGCCCGTAAAAGGCGCTGTCCGCGAATCCGGCACTGGGCGGCGTCTGCTTGATGATCTTCATCGCCGCGACGGTCTCGGGATGGCGATCGAGGAACTCAGACATCTTCTTCGGGTCGGGCTTGCCTGTCTCGGGCACGGGTTTGGACGCGAGCATTCGCTCGTAAAACCCTTCCGGCGTGCTGTCGGTGAAGACCGGAACGTTGACCATCGCCGTGCGCCACTGCTGGTCATCGGACGCCTGAAACAACAGCCCCAGACCCCGGACGGTGTCGGATTTGTCGGTCTGGTCCGGCAGACCGCCACCCAGCGAGAACCGGCCGATCACCGGAACGCTGCCGTGTTTGAAGACCGCCGCCCGGCAGACGGCCGCGCCTGCCCCGGTGCTCGTGAAAGTCCCTGTGGCGCTGAGACCTTTGGCATGATTCCGGCGAAACCCGTCGTGGCGGCCGTACACGTTCTCGAAGCGATCGGCGAAACGCGACGGCGTCAGCGTGTCGGGCCGCAGCCAGCCGCCGGCGTAGGCAAACCCGCCCACGTCCACCGCGGCGAAACCGGCCACCGCGCCCATGCCGATCAAGGCGCCCCGCCGGGTCAGCGCACCCGGGAATTGAGTGGGCTTGTCTTCCGGTTCGTCGTGATTGGGCTGCACGCCGACCGTCCTTTCCAACGAAGTCGTCAAGGGTGCTCAGTCAACGGTATTCACACCACGACACGCATCACGAGGCCGCGCCGGAATTCGTTCATCGCGAGCGTGCGCAAAATGCCGGCCAAAACGGCGTGTCGCTGCACAAACACGCACGCTCGCAGTAGTTGGTCAGGGTCAGTCTTCGGCGAGCTTGCGGTGCTCGATCAGGTCGCGCACGCCCCCGGTACCAAGCCGCTCACGGAACGCCGGCGCCGTGTAGCCGTCGACGATCGCGTCGGTGCGGGCGCGCGCGGTCGCTGAGCGCGGCATGTGAAACAGCACGCCGATTTCGCCGAAGTAGTCTCCGGGCCCGACGACCTTGACTAATTCCTCACCGCCGTCGGCCAATTCGTGCACCAGCTCGAACTCGCCCTTGGTCACCACGTAGATCAGCTCGCCCATGGTGGACTGCTCGAACAGCACTTCGCCTTTCTTCACCTCGACGGTTTCGGGCGGGCGGTTCGTCTCCGGGAAGTCGGGTGTCAGCTCCACGACACGATCGGCCATCGGCAGCATCCGGCTGTCGTGGGTGGCGACGACCACCACCCGGTCGCCGTCGGCGAGTTCCCGGATGAGTCGCAGCACCTCCTCGACCTGGATGAAGTCGAGGTGCGCGGTGGGTTCGTCGGCGAGGATCAACGGCGGATCCAGCGCGACCGCGCGCGCCACGGCGACCCGTTGCTGCTGGCCGCCGCTCAAATCGCCCGGCTTGTGCTTCATCCGGTCACCGAGGTTGACCCGCTCGAGCAATTCCACGGCACGCTTGCGCGAGGCCGCGCGCGACATTCCGGCCATGCGGCACGGAATCATCACGTTCTCGACGGCGGACAGGCTCGGCACCAGGTTGAACGCCTGGAAGACGATGCCCACCTTCTCGCGGCGGTACTGGGCCATGGCGGCGCCCTCGAGCGTGGTGATGTCGAGGTTCTCGAACTTGATCGCCCCGGACTTCGGCCGCAGGATGCCGCCGAGGCAGGACAGCAATGTCGTCTTCCCGCAGCCGCTGGGGCCGAGCAGGATCACCAGCGACCCGGCCGCCACGTCGAGGCTCAAGCCGTTGATCGGCCGCAGGGCGTACCCACCGCTGTAGTACTCGACTACGAGGTTCTGAATACTCAGATCGCCCACGGGTCAGGGACCTCCAAACGCAAGGGCGGGATCGACGGCCATGACACGTCTGAGGCCGGCGACGCTGGCCAACAGGCCAATCAGGATCGCGGCCACCGGTAGTGCCAGATAGGCGCCGGCGGGCACCGAGACAATCATTGGGAACAGCGGCCCGATCAGCTGCGCCAGGGCGGCGCCGACCGCCGCGGCAAGCAGCGAGACGACCAGCGCCTGCAGCGCCAGCCCCGCCATGATCGAGCGTGTCGGCGCGCCGATTGCCTTGAACACGGCAAAGTCGCGCAGCCGCTCGAGTGCCGAGAGGTACACCACCGATCCGACGATCAGCACCGCCACGATCCACAGCAGGATGGCCACGATCGTGATCGAGTTGACGGCGACCTTCAGCGGGCGGATCAGGTCATTGACGGCGCCCTGCCGGTCATAGGTTTGGTAGCCCTCGGGTAGCGCCCGGGGGGTGCCGACGATGCCGATCGACGTTACCAAGGGCTGCCCGTTGTAGCACACCTGCTGTAGGCCCTTGGTGGTCAGGAAGATGTTGGGGATCTTGGCCAGGGCTGTCGAGTTGTGCACGATTCCCACGATCCGCAGCGTGTTCGCACCGATCAGCAGCGTCTCGCCGATGTTGCGTCCGATCGTGCTCGAGACCGCGACCTCGTCGGGCAGCGACGGCACCCGCCCCTCGGAGACGGCCGGCATGCCGGGCCCGTGCTCCGGCGCGCCGAAGGCCGTGACGTTTCGCGTCGACGTCCCTTCCTTCATGATCGTTCCGACGGTGGCCAGCGGTGCCGCTGCCTCGACGCCGGGTTCGGCGGCCACCCGGCCCAGGTCGACGTCGGGAAAGGGCGTCGAACCCAGGAACGGGCCGGCCGCACCGGACTTCACCACGAACTGGTCGACACCCAGGGAATCGACGGTATGCCTGGCCTCGACCCGAAAGCCGTTCGCGAGTCCGGTCAGCACCAGGGTCATCGCGAAGATCAGTCCGGTGCTGACAACCGCGATGACGAGGCGACGCTTTCGCCATTGCATGTCACGCAGGGCCGCAAAAAGCATGCGAAGACCCTACCAACGTCCCCCTCGTCGGGGGCAGCCCTTTTTCTACGCTTTGTCGTAGACAGCAATGGCCAGCACGATGGTGAAGATGCAGGTAAAGACAGGCTCGTGGTTGGCTACCGCAGCGGGAGCTGTGCTGTGGGCCGTGGCGGCCGTCGGCTACCTCATCCTCGAGGCGTCCGCCGCCGCGGGTTCCGAACCCACATACAGCTACGTGCATAACTACGTGAGCGATCTTGCGGTGAGTGGCGGCCGTGCGTACCTGATGCGGGCGGCGTTCTTTCTGCAGGGCATCCTGTTCCTTTTCGGGGCGTTGCTCATCGTGCGTTTCCCAAACAGCCGACGGGGCCGGCTGTTTCTCGGGCTGGTGGCCGCGAACGCCGTGGGCAATATCGCGGTCGGCACGGTGCATTCGGGCCAGGTGCATGTCGCCGGCGCGGTGCTGGCGATCGTGGGAGGCAACGCCGCCATTCTGGTGGGATCTGCCCTCGTTGGCACGGCCGGCGGCCACCACTGGTACCGTGGCA
Organism: uncultured Actinomycetota bacterium; assembly: GCA_963735655.1. Lineage (GTDB taxonomy): Bacteria > Actinomycetota > Actinomycetes > Mycobacteriales > Mycobacteriaceae > Mycobacterium. Next base: position 226,624 of record CAVTLW010000028.1, on the reverse strand, counting down.
TCTCCAAATGCGTTGCGGCCCTGGGTTTTTTGTGTCTCATCATGTTGCTGATCAACTCGGTGACGAACTCGGCCAACTTGTTGCCGAACGGGGCCTGGGAGCGCGGAAGCATCTACTCGATCACCGGATGGCAGTTGCTTAGCGCGGGCTGGGTGCTGGGTGGATCCTGCTCGGCAGCAGTTGGTGGGAGGATCGCTGCGTGGACGTCGTCACAAAGAACAATGTGAGGATCGTCGGGGCCGAGGACGGACCGACCATCGTGCTGGCTCACGGTTTCGGGTGTGACCAGAATCTGTGGCGGCTGATCGTCGAGCGGCTGGCGCCGAGTTTTCGGCTCCTGCTGTTCGATCATGTTGGCTCCGGGGCTTCGGATCCGGCAGCGTGGCAGGAACAGCGGTACTCGTCGTTGGAGGGTTACGCGGCTGACATTCTGGACCTCGTCGGCGAACTGGACCTGCGCGACGTGATCTTCGTGGGCCACTCCGTAGCGGCGATGATCGGAGTGCTCACGATCGCCGCCGATCCGACCCGCTTCGCCAAGTTGGTGCTCTTGACGCCATCGCCCTGTTACCTCAATGACGACGACTATCGCGGCGGCTTCTCCCGCGCGGATATCGACGAGTTGCTCGACTCCTTGGAGAGCAACTATCTGGGCTGGTCTCGGGCGATGGCGCCGGCCATCATGGGCACACCTGATCGGCCCGAACTCGGCGATGAGCTGACCGACAGCTTCTGTCGCACCGATCCGTCCCGGGCACTGGTGTTCGCACGTGCCACCTTTCTTTCCGACAACCGCTCTGATCTATCGCGTGTGGGGGTGCCGACGTTGGTGATCGATTGCGCACACGACACGCTCGCGCCCCGCGAGATCGGTGCCTATGTGCACCACCACATCGAGGGCAGCGAGCTGGTAACGCTGGACGCCACCGGCCATTGTCCCCACCTGAGCGCCCCGGACCCCACCGCGCGCGCGATCGCGGACTTCGCTCACCGGCCGTGACGTCGCCCGGACCAGATGGCGAGGTCAGGTTCGAGGACCTCTACGACAACGCGCCCTTCGGATACCTTTCGGCACTACCGGACGGACGGATCGCCCAAGTCAACGCGACGCTGACGGCGCAGCTGGGCTACCAACGCAATGCGCTGCTGGGCAGGCGGTTCACCGACCTGCTCAGTGTCGGTAGCCGCATTCACTACGAGACCCACTTCGCTCCGCTGCTGCAACTCAACGGACGGCTTCAGGGCATCGCCGTGGAAGTGGTCGCGGCCGACGACACCCGGTTGCCGGTGTTTCTCACCGCCAACGTCAAGACCGCCGATGACGGGCAAGCGCTGCTGGTGCGTATCGCCGTTCAGGACGCCCACGACCGGCGTTCCTACGAACGTGAGCTGCTCGAGGCCCGACAGCACGCCGACACCGAGCGTGCGCGGGTGCAGCTGCTGGCAACCACATTGCAGCGCTCGCTGATCCCACCCCTGCTCTTTCCCCCCGACGGACTGGATGCGTCCGCGTACTACCACCCCGCCTCGCCCGATGACGTGGGCGGCGACTTCTACGACCTGTTTCCGCTCACCCGGGACAAGTGGGGCTTTTTCCTCGGCGATGTATCGGGAAAGGGGGCCGGCGCCGCGGCGGTCACGTCTTTGGTGCGTTACACGCTGCGCTCGGCGGCCGTTTACGACGAGGATCCGGTTGCGGTATTGCGCAACCTCGACACGGTGCTCAACCACGAATTTCATGGCGACGATCCGCGGTTTTGTACCGTGATCTTCGGTGTGCTCGTTCCGCGCGCCGGTGGCTTCGACATCCAACTTGCCACCGGAGGGCATCCGCCGGCGATACTGCTCAGCTCGGCTGGAGCCGCACAGTACGTGGACACTTCCGGTGGCCAGGCGGTCGGAATGCTTCCGGACGCGTCGTTCGTCGCAACCCGCATCCACCTGGCGGCCGGCGACACGGTGGTTCTGTACACCGACGGCCTGACGGAGGCCCGTATCGGAGTCGGCAGCGAGCGCTACGACGATCGCAATGCTTTGCTCGAGTTCGCCGCCGCGCACTCTCCGTCGACGGCGGCAGCGATTGTCGCGGACGTGCGGTCGCTGCTGCACAGCTTCGGCGCGGGACTGGAAGACGACGTTGCCGTCCTGGCGCTGGGCGTGCCCGCTGACTGCTGACGCTGTGGGTGGTTGTTGTACACGTGACCTAAGATCAATTCCGATGGGTGCCGCAGCGTCCATTGTTCGCTCGCAGGATTGACGGCAGTGGTTTTCTCTTCCCCTGGGTTGAATAAGCAGCCCGGCGTGGCGGTGATTGTGTGAGTACTAGCGGTGTCCCCCTCCGGGACGGATGTGAGAGATACGGCATGGTCGAATATTCCGCCGATTCAGTGGATCGCACGGCGTTCCAGGTCCAGAACCACGAGGCAGATGGGGCGGTTGTGATTGGTGTGTCCGGTGACGTGGACATGGTCACCGCGCCGCGGCTGGCTGAGGCGATAGACGCGGCAATTGCGACCAGCCCGGCAGCGCTGATCGTCGATCTGTCGAAGGTGCAGTTCCTCGCTTCAGCCGGCATGACCGTTCTCGTTACCGCGCAGGCCCAGGTCGTGCCGCCTACTCGATTCGCGGTCGTGGCGGACGGGCCGGGCACCAGCCGGCCGATAAAACTGATGGGTATCGATTCAACATTTGCTCTTTATAAGACGCGTGATACCGCGCTAGCGGGTATAGCTGATGAGTGAACGTTGGCAGCAGGGTGGGTCCGTTGGCGGGACGCTCGGATAGATCGACACATATGACGTCTGACCTCGATGACCGATCCCGGTTCGCGCGAATGCGGGTCGCCGCCGATGCGCCCACTGCCCGACGGACCCGGATCGAGTTCCGGGGTTGGCTCGAGACGCATTTCAGGCTCGGCGCCGAGCGACTTCACGATTTGGTGCTGGCGGTGAGCGAGGCGATCGCAAACGCCGCCGAATTCGCGTACGCCGACATGTCGCAGCACGGGACCATCGATGTCAGCGCCGCCTACGACGTCGACTCCGACACCCTCGCCGTGCGGGTCGATGATCGCGGCCGGTGGCACACTCACGCTTCCGACCAGGCGCCCCCGGACCGGCAGTTCCGGGGACGCGGCATCCCGTTGATGCGTGCGCTCGCCGACGAAGCCAAGATCGACCCGACGCCGCGCGGGACGCACGTCACCCTGACCTGGAAACGCCTGACGTTTCCCGGGTCGACCATCTGAACTCGGTCAAGATTGATTCGGCTCGATCTATCGCCAATGCCCTGCGCCAGGAGTTACGCTACTCCACGTAGCGTAATAACCGTTCGGTTGGCGTGCCGCTTTTCTTGCTTCGCCGCCGGAAGCTCGGAGGAGAACCCATGTTCGACCTGAAGATCACCGGTGGCACCGTCGTCGACGGAACGGGCGCGCAGCGCTACCAAGCCGACATCGGCATCAAGGACGGCAAGATCGTCGACGTGGTCCGGCGCGGCGCCGGCGATCCGGAGTTGGCCGGTGCGGCCGCCGAAACCATCGATGCGACCGGGCATCTGGTGGCCCCGGGCTTCGTCGACATCCACACCCATTACGACGGCCAGGTCAGCTGGGACAGCTCGCTCGAGCCGTCCAGCGGTCACGGGGTCACCACCGTGGTGACCGGAAACTGCGGCGTCGGGTTCGCCCCGGTGCGGCCGGGCACCGAGGACTGGCTGATCGCGTTGATGGAGGGTGTCGAGGACATCCCCGGCACCGCGCTGACCGAGGGCATCACCTGGGGCTGGGAGACCTACCCCGAATACCTCGACGCGATCGGCAAGCAGAAGTTCGCGATCGACGTGGGCAGCCAGGTCGCGCACGGCGCCATCCGCGCCTATGCGATGGGGGAGCGCGGCGCCCGCAACGAGCCGGCCACCCCGGACGACATCGCGGCGATGGGCCGGCTGGTCACCGAGGCGATCGAGGCCGGCGCGCTCGGGTTCTCCACGTCTCGCACGATGGGCCACCGGGCGATGGACGGCGAACCCGTGCCAGGCACGTTCGCCGCGGAGGACGAGCTCTTCGGTCTCGGGCGCGCCATGGCGGCCGGCGGCCAGGCCGTGTTCGAGCTGGCTCCGCAGGGTGCCGCGGGCGAGGACATCATCGGCCCGAAGAAGGAAATCGAGTGGATGCGGCGGTTGAGCGGCGAAATCGACCGACCGGTGTCGTTCGCGATGATCCAGGTAGACGCGGACCCCAACCTGTGGCGCGAGCAGTTGGATCTCTCGGCGGCCGCGCATGCCGCGGGCAGCCGGCTGTATCCGCAGATCGCCGCGCGCCCGTTCGGCATGATGATCGGCTTCCAGGGGCATCACGGCTTCAGCCACCGGCCTACCTACCGCAAGCTGAAGGCCGAACTCGGCCGCGAGGAGCTCACACAGCGCCTGGCCGACCCGGCGGTGAAGGCCGCGATCCTGTCCGAGGACGACCTGCCGGTCGACCCAAGCCTGTTGTTCGACGGGATGTTCGCCTTGGTGCAGCACTCGTTGCACCGGCTGTACGCCCTGGGCAACCCGCCCGACTATGAGCCCACCCCCGACCGCGCCGTCTTGGCCATCGCCAAGGCGCGCGGCGAGGATCCACTGTCGACCCTGTATGACCTGATGCTCGAGCGCGACGCCAGCGCCATGTTGATGCTGCCGTTGTTCAACTACGCCGAGGGCAACCACGACGCTATCCGCGAGATGATGCTGCACCCGGCGGGTGTGCTCGGCCTTTCCGACGGCGGCGCCCACTGCGGAATGATCTGTGACGCTTCTTATCCCACGTTCCTGCTGACGCACTGGGCACGCGACCGGCACCGGGGCGACAAGCTGTCGCTGGAGTACGTGATCCGCAAGCAGTCTCGCGACACCGCGCACTTGTTCGGTCTCACCGACCGCGGCACCATCGAGCCGGGCAAGAAGGCCGATATCAACGTCATCGATATGGACGCGCTGACGCTGCACCCAGCCGCGATGGCGTGGGACCTGCCGGCCGGCGGGAACCGGATCCTGCAGGGCGCAAGCGGATACGCGGCGACCATCGTCAGCGGAACGGTGACCCGGCGCAAGGACGTCGACACCGGGGCCCGTCCCGGCCGGCTGGTGCGCGGCGCGCGTTAAGGGCGGGGCCATGACTGTGTCGGCCGGCAACCCGGCCCGTACCCGCGACGAGGACGCGATCGGCACGCCGCCGGAAAGCCCGACGCTGGTGCCGGCCGAGCGCTACTACTCGCCGGCGTTCGCCGCGCTCGAGGTGGCACGAATGTGGCCGAAGGTGTGGCAGATCGCCTGCATGGTCGATCACGTCGCCGAGCCGGGTGACTACTTCGAATACCGTTGCGGCCCTTACGGAGTGCTGATCGTCCGCGGTGACGACGGTGCGCTTCGTGCGTTCCAGAACGCCTGCCGTCATCGCGGCAACTCGCTGTGCGTCGGTTCGGGTTCGGGGCTGCGCGAACTCAAATGCGGCTACCACGGCTGGACCTGGGATCTGGCCGGCATGCTCAAGCGGGTGCCCAACCGCAAGGGTTTCGGCGCGCTGCACATGTCCGACTTCCCGCTGGTGCCGGCCAGGGTCGAAACCTGGGAAGGCATGGTCTTCGTCAACTTCGACATGGCCGCGATGCCGTTGATCGAGTACCTGGAGGCGATACCGGACGACGTCGCCTGGTCCAATCTGAGTGACTTCCGCTGCTACGCAACGCTGACCATCGAGGTCGACGCGAACTGGAAGACGATCGCCGACGGCTACAGCGAGACCTACCACATTCAGACACTGCATCCGGAACTGCTGCGCTGTGTTGACGATATCCATGCCCCACAACAGATTTGGGGTCATACCGGTAAGTCGGATCAGCCTTACGGTGTGCAGAGCCCGCGCTTTGAGGGCGCGCTGAGCGACGAAGAAGTCTGGGACGCTTACGTTTACACGCAGGGCCTGCTGATGGGCGCACCGGAGGGCACGCCGTTTCCGGCCGGCGAACGCCGGCCCGGGCAGACGGTGCAAGACCTGATCGCGGCGCAAACCAGGGCGTTCGCAGCCTCGCGCGGGGTCGATCTGGAGTGGGCCGACACCGACCGGATTACCCGGCTGCACCAGTACAACGTCTTCCCCAACATGACGTTTCTGACCAACGCCGATCACTTGACGATCATGTGCTCGCGACCCGGGCCGGACCCCGACAAAGGCGAGATGGTCATGTTCTTGATGATGCGGATGCCGCCGGGCGCGCCACATCACAAGCCGACCGACGCCCGCGTGAAGGCGGGCGAGGCCGAGCCCGGCGTGGTGCTTACCCAGGACGTCCGGGTGCTACCGGGATTACAGCGCGGCCTGCATCAGCCCGGCTTCACCCACTTGGTGCTGTCTGGCGAGGAGCGGCGCGTGATCAACATGCATCGCAACCTCGAGCGCTACCTCGACCTACCCGAATCCGAGCGGATGACCGGCGGCGGCGTCACGGCGTGACGGTGGATCGCCGGATTGCCATCGCGTCTCTTCCGCTCGGGCCGTTACTGACGCTGATCGGCTACGCCGCAATGATGTTGTCCCACGCGCGGATCAGCGACCCGATGCTGCTCGGTTTGGTGATCTTCCCGACCGCGCTGCTATTGCTTGTCGCCGCGCTGGCCGCCTTGCTGCATACGGACGCGACGCGCTGGATATCCATCGCGATCGGTACCGCCGCCGGAACGGTCTTGACGGTGGTCGTAGTCGGCGGCGGGATTTCGTTGCTCGGGTGGATGCTGTCCGACCCCGCTTGAGTTACAGTCATCCGCGCGAGAAAGGTCGGAGCACGGGCATGACAGCTCACGAGTTTGCCGAATCCGCTGACGTCGTCGTGATCGGCTTCGGTGCGGCGGGTGCGTGTGCGGCTATCGCCGCCCGCGAAGAGGGGGCCGAGGTAATTGCGCTCGACCGTGCCAACGGTGGCGGTGCGACAGCACTGTCAGGCGGGATCATCTACGCCGGCGCCGGCACGACCGTGCAGCAACAGGCCGGCGTCAACGACAGTTACGAACAGATGCTGACCTACCTTCGCCTCGAAGTCGGCGACGCCGTCAGCCCGCAAACCCTGGAATCCTTTGTGCGGGAGAGCCCCGCAATGATCAAGTGGCTCAGCGACTATGGGGTGCCGTTCGACTCGACGCTGTGTCCCTACAAGACGTCGTTTCCGAATAACCGCTACTACTTGTACCACTCGGGTAGCGAGAACGCCGGTGCGTTCCGCAGCCACACCCCGCCCGTCCAGCGCGGGCATCGGGTGAAGGGCAAGGGCACCTCCGGCAAGAAGTTGTACGGACCGCTGGCCAAATCCGCACTGGCCCTGGGGGTTCGGTTCCACCCGCAGACGACCGCGACGAAACTGATCCAGGATTCCTCCGGTCGCGTGATCGGCGTGGAAGCGATGACGATGCAGTTCGCGCCGGCCGGCATCCGGCGGTCGTATGCGGCGATGGCAGAGCTGTCGGCCAAGCCGGGTATCTACTACCCGCCACTGCGTCGGCTGCTGGAACGGCGGCTGCGCAAGCTCGAACAACGCCACGCCCGTCCGGTGCGGATCGAGGCGCGGCGCGGGGTGGTGGTCTGCGCCGGCGGCTTCATCGCCAACCGCGGATGGATCGACCGGTACGCGCCGCAGTACTCGACCGGTCTGCAACTGGGCACCAGCGGCGACGACGGAAGCGGCATCGCGCTGGCGCAAAGCGTCGGAGCGGTCACCGAACGAATGGACAACGTCTCGGCCTGGCGTTTCATCACGCCACCCAGCGCGTTCATCAGCGGCATCATCGTCGACGAGCAAGGTGAACGCGTCATCGACGAGAGTCGATACGGAGCGGCCGTCGGGCAGGCCATGATCCGGGACCATGGCGGGAAAGGGTGGCTGCTCGCTGACGCCGAGTTGCTGAAAGAGGCTCGCCGCCAATTGATTACGCAGACGTTGTGGTTTCAGCGCGCCCAGTCCGCGGCGCTGATGTTCGCAGCGGTCAAGGCGCCGTCGCTGCGCGAGGTCGCCCAAGCCGCCGGTGTCGATCCCGACGGCCTGCTGGCCACTGTGGAGGCCCACAACAACGCGATCGACAGCGGTAGGCCCGACCCCGTCGGCAAGCCGCCGGATTTCGTGCGTCGGATCAGTCAGCCTCCCTACACCCTGCTGAACATCGCCGTCCGTCCCAGCCTGATCAACCCGACCCCGATGCTGACCCTGGGCGGTGTCCGGGTCGACGAAGGTACCGGCGCCGTCGTCGACGAATCCGGCGCACCGATTCCCGGCCTGTTCAGCGCGGGACGCACGGCAATCGGAATCTGCTCCAATTCCTATGTCAGTGGACTTTCGCTGGCTGACTGCGTGTTCTCCGGTCGCCGCGCCGGGATGCACGTCGCCGCGGCGCCTTAGACCAGCCCTCCCGCTGTGGGCCGGCCGGGTCGCGGCAATACTGGTAGACGCCGTGGACAACTGACGACCGTGACGCCAGGAGAGCAAGCATGAGCGACGACCAGCCGACCATCATCTACACGCTCACCGACGAGGCGCCGATGCTGGCCACCTACGCCTTTCTGCCGGTACTGCGTGCCTTCGCCGAGCCGGCGGGCATCAACATCGAGGTCAGCGACATCTCGTTGGCGACTCGCGTCCTGGCCGAGTTTCCCGACTATCTGACCGAAGAGCAGCGGGTGCCCGACACCCTTGGCGAACTCGGCCGGCTGACGCAGCTGCCGGAGACCAACATCATCAAGCTGCCGAACATCAGTGCCTCGGTGCCGCAGCTGGTGGCCACCATCAAGGAACTGCAGGGCAAGGGCTACAAGATTCCGGACTTTCCGCAGGACCCGAAGACCGACGAGGAAAAGGAGCTGCGGAAGCGCTACGCCAACGCGTTGGGCAGCGCGGTGAACCCGATACTGCGCCAAGGTAATTCGGATCGGCGCGCGCCCAATGCGGTCAAGGAGTACGCGCGCAAGCACCCGCACAGCATGGCCAAGTGGTCGATGGCCTCGCGCACCCATGTCGCACACATGCGGCACGGCGACTTTTACGCCGGCGAGAAGTCGATGACTCTGGACCGCGACCGCGACGTGAAGATGGAGCTGGTGACCAAAGGCGGCGAGACCATTGTGCTCAAGCCCAAGGTCTCCCTGAATGACGGCGACGTCATCGACAGCATGTTCATGAGCAAGCAGGCGTTGTGCGAGTTCTACGAAGAGGAGATGGAGGACGCGTACGAGACGGGCGTGATGTTCTCCCTGCACGTCAAGGCGACGATGATGAAGGTCAGCCACCCCATCGTCTTCGGGCACGCGGTCAAGATCTTCTACAAGGACGCCTTCGCCAAGCACCAGGAGTTGTTCGACGAACTGGGCGTCAACGTCAACAACGGGTTGGTCGATCTCTACAACAAGATCGAGGAACTGCCCGCGACGCAACGCGACGAGATCATTCGGGACCTCCACGCCTGCCATGAGCACCGCCCCGAGCTGGCCATGGTCGATTCGGCCAAAGGGATCTCGAACTTCCACTCGCCCAGCGATGTGATCGTGGACGCCTCGATGCCCGCGATGATCCGCGCGGGCGGCAAGATGTGGGGCGCCGACGGGCGGCAGAAGGACACCAAGGCGGTGAATCCCGAGTCCACGTTCTCGCGCATCTACCAGGAAGTCATCAACTTCTGTAAGACCAACGGCGCGTTCGATCCGGTGACAATGGGCACCGTCCCCAACGTCGGGCTGATGGCGCAGCAGGCCGAGGAGTACGGCTCGCATGACAAGACATTCGAGATTCCCGAGGCCGGCGTCGCCAACATCGTGGACCTGGAGACCGGCGAAGTGCTGCTGACCGAGGACGTCGAACAAGGCGACATCTGGCGCATGTGCATCGTCACGGACGCGGCGATCCGCGACTGGGTCAAGCTGGCCGTCACCCGCGCCCGTAACTCCGGGATGCCGGTGCTGTTCTGGCTGGACCCGTACCGCCCGCACGAGAACGAACTGATCAAGAAGGTCCATCGGTATCTGGAGGATCACGACACCGAGGGCCTCGATATCCAGATCATGTCGCAGGTGCGGTCCATGCGTTACACGCTGGAACGCCTGATCCGCGGGCTGGACACCATCGCCGCCACCGGCAACATCCTGCGCGACTACCTCACCGACCTGTTCCCGATCCTGGAGCTGGGCACCAGCGCCAAGATGCTGTCCATCGTGCCGCTGATGGCCGGCGGCGGAATGTACGAAACGGGAGCGGGCGGTTCGGCGCCTAAGCACGTTCATCAGTTGGTCGAGGAGAACCACCTGCGCTGGGATTCACTCGGCGAGTTCCTCGCGCTCGGCGCCAGTTTTGAAGACCTGGGCATCAAGACCGACAACGAGCGGGCCAGAATCCTGGCCAAGACGCTGGACGACGCGACCGGCAAGCTGCTGGACAACGACAAGGGCCCGTCGCGTAAGACCGGTGAGCTCGACAACCGGGGCAGCCAGTTCTACCTCGCCCTGTACTGGGCGCAAGAGCTTGCCGCGCAGACCGACGACCAGGAGCTGGCCAAACACTTCGCCCCGCTGGCGGATGCGTTGGGCAAGAACGAAGAGGCGATCGTGGCTGAGTTCGCCGAGGTGCAGGGCGAGGAAGCCGATATCGGCGGCTACTACTCGCCGGACCCGGACAAGACCGCGGCGGTGATGCGGCCGAGCAAGACATTCAATGCCGTACTGGCGGATGCACACGGCTAAACCTATTTGGCGCCAATTATTTTGGCGCGGGGCCTGCGCAAGCGGGTGAAAGCGAACTAGACTCCCGGCTTGTGACGCCGTCGAACCCTTGGGGCGACGAACGAGGACAACTCTCGCATCGGCTGCAGATGCGAGGTCAAAAACTCGGGCGCAGGCGGGCGCGGCGACTGTGCCGCAGCTTCGCATGCGTCGGCGTCGATACCTCGCCGAGGCGGCTGCAGGCAATTCTGGCTGGCGCGCCCGCCGGGGACGTCGAGCTGACCGACGTCAATTTCGCGTTGATCGCGACCCAGTTCAACGATGACAAGCGTGCCGCCAGGTTGAAGGACTTGAAGCGGCGCGGCACCCGCTCGCTGATCTTCGCGGCGCTATTCCTGGTCATGCTGAACTTCCTGTTCTGCATGGCCTATGCGCTGTTGAACCTGACGCAACAGGCGCCGATGTAAATCGCTGGCGGTCTCGTCGGCTACGGGAGCCCATTGTTTCCGTCGTGGCCGAGCAGCAGTCCGCCGGCGCCGCCGGTGCTGCCGGTGCCGCCAGGTGTCCCCGTTCCCCCGTTGCCGCCGTTGCCGCCGTTGCCGATCAGCACGGCATTGCCGCCGGTCCGACCGTTGCCACCAGTGCCGGTCACCGTACCGACGCTGTCCCCACCAGCGCCGCCGTCACCGCCGTTGCCGATCAGCCCGGCCTTCCCGCCGGCGCCGCCGTCACCGCCGGTGGTGGCCGCGCCGTTGCCAGCGGCGCCACCAGCTCCCCCAGCGCCGCCGGAGCCGGTGAGTAGCCCGGCGTTGCCGCCGGCCCCTCCGTGTCCTCCGCCGACGGTGCGGCCGAATCCGCCGGTGCCGCCTGCGCCACCGGAACCGGCGAGCACGCCGGCGCTTCCTCCGATCCCGCCGGCCCCGCCGGTAGTGATGCCTTGCCCACCGGCGGCACCGCCGGCGCCGCCGTTCCCGCCGGTGCCGGCCGCGCCCGACCCGCCGTTGCCGTACAACCACCCACCCGCCCCGCCGGGGGCTCCGGTGCCCGGGGGGCCGTTGGCGCCGTTGCCGATTAGCGGGCGACCGGTCAGCGACTGGACTGGTGCGTTGATTGTGTCGATCAGCGCCTGCAGTGGGGAGGCGTTAGCGGCCTCGGCGGCCGAATACGCGCCCGCACCCGAGGTCAGGGCCTGTACAAACCGGTCATGGAGGGTTGCCGCCTGCGCGCTGAGCGCCTGATAACTCTGCCCGTGGGCGGAGAACAGCGCCGCAATGGCCGCCGACACCTCGTCCTCGGTCGGCGGCGAGCACACCCGTCGTCTGGGCCGCCGCGGCCGCGTTGGCCGTGTTGAGCGTCGAGCCGAGACTGCCCAAATCCGTCGCCGCTGTTCCCAGCTCTTCTGGCAGCGCGATCACAAATGACATTTCAGACCTCCCGACAGGTCACGACAATTCGGCTCCGCCGAGGGTATCGCAATTGGGTTAATCGCTGAATGGTTTTCATGCAATTCGTGAACGACGTGGCCGCCAAAATTCTGCGCCAAATTTGAGAACGAAATCGCAACTCTCACAACCGATGTCATGTCATCGTACTGAGCGCATCGGATCAGCGATAAAAAACAAAGCCGACATAACGTCAACCGAATCGACACCGCTACGGGTGTCGTCGTCGTCATTTGCATTGCCGACGACGATGTCCACCAGCCATCAGGGGCCAGCGGTTACGTCAATCCGTCGTTCCCGCTGTGGCCGAGCAGTCCGCCGGTGCCGCCGATACCGGCCTTGCCGTTCGTCGTGCCGCCAATCCCGGCGTTGCCGCCGTTGCCCCCGTTGCCGAACACGATGGCACTGCCGCCGTTGCCGCCGTTGCCGCCGGCCTTGCCGACACTGGCGCCGCCTGCGCCGCCGTCACCGGCGTTGCCGAAAACCCCGGACTTGCCGCCGGCGCCACCGGCGCCGCCGAAGCTAGTGAGGTTGCTGGCGCCGCCGCCTCCTCCTGCGCCGCCGGAGCCGCTGAGGATGCCGGCGTTGCCGCCCGCCCCGCCTTGCCCTCCGCTACCGGTTGACAGGGCGAAGCCGCCGGCCCCGCCAGCACCGCCGTAGCCGGCGAGTAAGCCGGCGCTGCCTCCGGCCCCGCCGGCACCGCCGACCAAGAAGCTTTGCCCGCCGGCGCCGCCAGCGCCGCCCGGGGCACCTAGGGCGAGGATTCCGGCGCTGCCGCCGGTGCCCCCCTGCCCACCGGCCTGGGAGCTGAACCCGCCGGCGCCGCCGTCCCCGCCGGCTGCGAACAGTCCGCCAGCCCCGCCGGCGCCGCCATTCCCGCCGTCGCCGCCGTTGCCGTACCCGCCGGTGCCGCCGGCGCCGCCGGTGCCGAAGAGTCCGCCGGCCCCGCCGGCGCCACCGACCCCACCGTTGCCGGCGAAGCCGTCACCGCCGTATCCGCCGATGCCGCCGGCACCGAGCAGTCCGCCCGTCCCGCCGGCGCCGCCGGCGCCGCCGGTTCCGGCGTGGCCCGCTCCGCCCGTCCCGCCTGCCCCGCCGGCCGCGCCGTTGTCGAACAACCCACCCGCGCCGCCGGCACCGCCGGCGCCGCCGGTGCTGACCAGGGGGGACCCACCGGCTCCGCCGACCCCGCCCGCGCCGAACAGCAACGCAGAACCGCCGGCACCGCCGGCCCCGCCGTTGACTCCGATCGTGTTGGAGGGCCCGCCGGCCCCGCCGGCTCCGCCGCTGCCGAACAAGATGCCGCCGGCCCCGCCGGCCCCGCCGGCGACGCTGATCCCGCCCGACGCGCCGTTGCCACCGTTGCCGAACAGCCAGCCGCCGGCGCCACCGGGCGCCCCGGTTCCCGGCGTTCCGTTGGCACCGTTGCCGATCAGTGGGCGACCGGTCGCCTGTGCAATCGGCGTGTTGATCGCGGTGAGCGCCTGCTGCTGCAGGGTGTGCAGCGGGTTGGTGCTGGCCGGCGCGTTAAAGCCGTCGAGGCCTAGCAGCAGTCCGCTGACACCGCCGGTGCCCGTGCCGCCCGCGGTCAAGCCGGTCCCGCCGCTGCCGGCATTGCCACCGTTGCCGATCAGCCCGCCGTTGCTGCCACCGTTCCCGCCTGCGCCGCCTGTGGTGGTCGCGCCTAAGAAGGCGCCTCCGCCGCTGCCGCCGTTCCCGCCGTTGCCGAACAGGCCGGACTTGCCGCCGTTACCGCCTGCGCCGCCTGTGGTGTTCGCGCCGAGGCTGACTCCGCCCGCGCCGCCCGCTCCACCGTCGCCGGAGAGCAGGCCGGCGTTACCGCCCTGGCCGCCTTGCCCACCGGTGATGCCGCCGGCCCCGCCGGCCCCGCCGGCGCCGCCGGCGCCGAAGAGTAGGCCGGCGTTGCCGCCGTGCCCGCCGGCACCGCCGTTGGCGTCGAGTTGTGGCCCGCCTGGCCCGCCGGCCCCGCCGGCGCCACCGTCACCGAACGCCAGCATGCCGGCGTTGCCGCCGGCGCCGCCGGCCCCGCCTGGCGGGCCGACCCCGCCGGCACCGCCGTTACCACCGCCGCCAAACAGCCCGCCTGCCCCGCCGGCCCCGCCGACCCCGCCGCCCCCGATTTGGGCAGACCCGCCCGTCCCGCCGGTGCCGCCGGCGCCGAACAACCCACCGGTCCCGCCGGTCCCGCCGGCCCCGCCGTGGTCCAAAGTGCCTTGTCCGCCCAGCCCGCCGGCCCCGCCGCTGGTAAACAACCCGCCCGTCCCGCCGGAACCGCCGGCGCCCCCGGCCGCAATTGAGGCGTAGCCGCCGACTCCTCCGGCCCCGGCGGCGCCCATGAGCAAACCGGCGGCCCCGCCGGCGCCGCCGACACCACCCGCGCCAACGGACGAGAACCCGCCAGACCCGCCGGCCCCGCCCGCGCCGAACAGCAAGGCGGCACCACCGGCGCCCCCGGTCCCCCCAGCGCCGGCTGTGGACGACCCGCCGGCCCCACCCGCCCCGCCGGAGCCGATCAATCCCGCGGCGCCGCCCGCCCCGCCATTCCCGCCGGTGCCTGCCGCACCCGACCCGCCGGCGCCACCGTTGCCGTACAACCAACCACCGGCCCCGCCTGGAGCGCCCGTTCCGGGGGCGCCGTTGGCGCCGTTGGCGATCAACGGGCGCCCGGTCAGCGCCTGCACGGGCGTATTAATCGCATCCAGCAGAGCCTGAAGCGGCGAGGCGTTGGCGGCCTCGGCGGCGGTATAAGCCCCCGCGCCGGCGGTCAAGGCCTGCACGAATGAGCTGTGGAACGCCGCCGCCTGCGCGCTGAGCGCCTGAAAACCCTGGCCGTGCGCGGAAAATAGCGCCGCGATGGCCGCCGACACCTCATCCTCGGCGGCGGCCAGCACCCCCGTGGTATGGGCGGCCGCCGCGGCATTGGCCGCGCCTATCGCGGACCCGATACCCGCCACATCCGAAGCCGCCGCTGCCATCGCATCCGGCGCCGCGAATACAAACGACATCTGACACCTCCCACTACGTAGGAAAGTCCGATCGCCCTGCGAGAAACCCCAGGCTTGGATCATATCGTGATACGAGTCACAGTTCCCGTTGGTTCAACACGACTTTCAGCGGGCTGGATCGTCCGCCACCTCGATGTCGCCGGCCTCGGCCGCCGCTCGCAATTGGTGAAAATCATCCAGCGATTTTTCGGCGTAGGCGTACGACCACTCAGCCACCGCGCAGTGCACCGCATCGCTGGTGCCCACGTAGCCGCGCAGGATCGACGCGTTCGCGCTCTGCGAGTGTGCGCGCGCCAGCAGCACCGCACACGCGCTGACGTACTCACCGAAAGTGGCCGGCGACATGCCCTCGGTTTCCACGGTGCCCTTCATGTCGTGGAACTGGCGGACGTAGTAGTCGCGGCCATCCTTTCGCGTCGTCCCGAGGAACACGTCCGACATGGCCTGCAGGATCTGCTGGCCATCGACGACGCGCACACCCTGGCCTTTCGCCTCGACGGCGGCGGTCAGGCTGCCCGGCTGGGGCCAGCCGCCGAATTCGTCGAGTACCGATCGAGTGGCCTCTTTGATCTGCAGCACCAAAGGGGTGTTGTTCGGGCCGACCAGGATCACCAAGTAACACCGGGTGCCGACGCTGCCGACGCCAACGACCCGCAGCGCGACATCGGTGATGCGAAAGTGCGACAACAGCAACGCGACGTCTGCCGGGACCGCGGCCAGATACTCTTCGACCGCCTCCACCAGCGGGGCTTCGATCTCCTCGTCAACGTGCTGCAGGACCGGCGGCGCTTCCCGCAGGCGCAGGGTCCCGTCCGGCCCGGTCTCCATGATCTTCTTGAAGACCCGCTCAGACGTGCTCTGGCGCGCTCGCGATGTCGTTCGCTGGATCACCCCGAGCATGCCCTTGGATACCTCGCCGGTGTAATTCTCCGGCTCCAGGCGCAGGTAGTAGCGGCTCAGCACATCCATGTCGAGCGTCGCTTCCAAAGCGGTTTGGTAGGCCACCAGCGCCTGTTCGACACAGCTGCGGATGGCCTTGGCGGGGTAGTCGGCGTGCCGACCCCCGATGATCGCGCTGGTGATCAAGCGCTTGACGTCCCATTCGGCGGGCGCGACGGCCGCTTCGTCAAAATCGTTCAGGTCGAACACTATTGAACGGTGTGGTGCGGCGTACATGCCGAAGTTCGAGACGTGAGCGTCACCGCAACACATGACTTCGATATCGCTGGACGGACTACCGGCGAGGTCGGCGGCCATGACCGCGGCCGAGCCCCGATAAAACGAGAACGGATCGGTCAGCATCCGGGCGAAACGCAGCGGCACAAGTTCGCCCAGGCGCCCGGCGTTTTGCGCGACGAGAATGTCAGTGGCCGACCGCGGTGACGGTGTCAGCTGCGCGAGGGCGCGCCGTGGGGCCGTCTTTCGGAGTGCCTTGCCGCGTGTGACGTCCTCGCCTGGGACTTCGAGACCGATCAGGCGCTCACGCAACACCCGCTGCGGCATCTGAACAGCATAGACGTTACTTACTTTCAGGCTGATTCTCACCAGTGTCGTGAGCTGGCCTAATCATTAGCATCGTCGGGATGAGTGGACCCCTGCGTTCCCTTCGTCGGTGGCGCATTTCGTGGCTCAATGTCCTTGGTGTTGTCGCCATTGTGTTCGCGACGACCGCGATCGTGCTCAAGAACGTTCCGCGACGACCGGTCCAACCAGCTACTCAACGTCTCCTACGACCCGACGCGTGAGCTGTATGCCGCGCTCGACCCGGCTTTCGTCGCCCAGTTCCGCAAGGAAACCGGAATCAGCTTGGAAATCAAGCAGTCTCACGGTGGCTCCGGTCGTCAGGCGCGCAGCGTCGTCGACGGTACCCAGCGGGCCGACGTGGTGTCGCTGGCGCTGATCAGTGACATCGACGTGCTGCGCAAACGCGGCCTGATCGCCGGCGACTGGCAACAGCGCCTGCCGAACAATTCGGTGCCGTATACGTCGACCATCGTCTTTCTGGTGCGTAAGGGCAATCCCAAAGCAATCCACGACTGGCCCGACCTGATCAACCCCGACGTCGCGGTCGTGACGCCGAATCCGCGGACGTCGGGCAACGGGCAACTGAGCGTGCTCGCCGCCTGGGGCTCGGTGACCACCCGTGGCGGCAGCCCGGCTCAGGCGGCCGACTACTTGCGTGCGCTGTTGCACCACGTGGACGTCTCCGACACCGGCGCCCGTGGCGCGACCACGAGTTTCGCGACGCAGAAGATCGGTGACGTGCAGCTCGCGTGGGAGAACGAGGCGCTGCGCGAGGTGGCAGCCAACTCCGGCGAGTTCGAGATCGTCTATCCGCCGGTCAGTATCCGCGCCGAGCCGGCGGTGGCCTGGGTCGACGCGAACGTCACCGATCCGAAGGTGGCGTCGGACGCCAAGGCCTATCTCGGTTACCTGTTCACCGACGCCGCGCAAGAACTGATGGCGCAACACGGTTATCGGCCATTCAAGCCAGAGATTCTGGCGAAGTATGCCAACCGGTTGCCCGCCCTCACACTGTTCCCGGTCACCGCAATCGCCAGCGACTGGAGCAATGCGCGGGAGAAGTTCTTCGGCGACAACGGAATTCTCGACACGATAACCGAGACGCCGATACGTGAGCGTCGCAACAGAATTACACCTGGGTGAAAGGGCGATCCGATCTGATCGCCGGCCTCACCGTCGCGGCTATCTCGTTCCCCCAGGCGATCGCGTACGCGTTGATCGCGGGTGTGGATCCCAAGTTCGGTGTCTATTCGGCGATCGTGGTGACCACGGTCGCGTCGATCTTCGGCTCGTCCTCGCATCTGATCAACGGACCGACAAGCGCCATTTCTCTTCTCGTCTTCACCGCGCTCGCCTTCATCGACTCGGAGAACACCACCCAACTCTACGAGGCGCTGTTCCTGCTGGGTGTGCTCGTCGGCACATTCCAGATCATCATCTCCGTCTTCAAGCTGGGCAACCTGACTCGCTATATCTCCGAGTCCGTCATTATCGGCTTCATGGCAGCCGCGGCATTTCTGCTTGCCGTGGGGCAGTTGGGCAACGCGCTGGGCGTACACGACAAGGGCAACGGGCACATGCAGGTGCTGCGCCGGGTATGGCTCACCGTGTTCCGCGGCGATGCAATCAATTACCGCGCCTTGACCCTCAGTGCCGCGGCGGTTCTCCTCGCGGTCGCGCTGCGAAGACTCGTGCAACGCTTCGGATGGCCGCAGGTCGACATGCTTGCCGTGCTGGTCATCACCGCGCTGATCGCGTATCTCGCGGGCTGGTCGATTCCGGGCGCCGGGGGGCGCACCGCGGTGTCACTGGCGGGGAAGGTCCCGCGCAGTCTGCCGACGCCGCATATCCCCGAGGTCCACATCGGCTGGCTGCCTGAGTTGTCGACGAGTGCGCTGGCCATCGCGTTCGTCGGCATCATCGAGGCCCTCTCGATCGCCAAAGCCATTGCGCACCAGACCCAGCAGAAGATCGACTATAACCGGCAGATCATGGCCGAAGGTCTGGCGAACCTCGCCGGCGGCTTCTTCCAGAGCCTGCCCGGCTCAGGGTCGCTGTCCCGATCGGCGATCAACTACCAGTCCGGTGCGGCGACGCGATTCTCCGGAATCGTCTCGGCCGCAACGGTGGCCGTGGCATTGCTGCTTTTCGCCCCGTTGCTGCGCTACGTTCCGCAGCCGGCATTGGCCGGGCTGTTGCTGGTGACCGCCGCTCGGCTGGTCGACCTCAAACGTTTGGTCTACACGCTCAAAGCGTCTCGCTACGACGCGGGTCTGGTGATCGTCACGGCGTTCACCGGGGTGGCGATCGATCTCGACAAGGCCGTCCTGCTCGGGGTGATCCTGTCGATCCTGCTGTTCGTGCCGCGCGCCGCCAGACTGAAGGCCAAAGAGCTCGTCGTCGCACCCGAACGTGTGGTCCGTGAACGTGTTCCCGGTGATCCCGTTGACCCTTCCATCGTCATCTATGACCTGGAAGGTGAGTTGTTCTTCGGCGCCGCACCGGAATTGGACCGTCACCTCACCGAACTCGCGCAGCGGATCGACGCCGACGACAGCAAGTTCGTGGTGCTGCGGCTCAAACGCGTGCGCCATCCGGACGTCGTTTGCATCGAGCGCATCGATCACTTCCTGCGCGAGTTGACCGAGCGCGGCGTGACGGTTCTGCTGGCCGGCGTGCGCCCGGACACGCTCGGGGTGCTGAATAACGTTGGCCTGCAAAGCTGGTTCCCCGCGGAGCACATCTTCCCCGAGGAAGACGTGGAGTACTCGGCAACGCTCAAGGCGGTGCGGTACGCCCATACCAAGCGGGACGCGACGGAAAGCAACGAAGGCGATACGCCCGTCTATTACCTGGTCTAGGGACTGCCTGCTTTCGCGGCGCCGACGACGCCGCCGTCGACCAGTAGGTCGGTGCCGGTGATGAAGGTCGCGTCGGGTCCGAGCAGGAATGCAGTTGCGGCCGCGATGTCGTCGGCTGTCCCGATCCGGCCCGTTCCCGACATGGCGATCATCGCTCGCATGCCATCGCCGACCGACGAGGCAAGTTCCTGCTGCCCCATCGACGTCGAGATGACGCCGGGGCTGATCGAGTTGATTCGCGCGCCGCGCCGGCCCCACCGACGCTGACAGCGCGGACGCGAAGATGGTTGGCGTGCTTGGCAACTGGGTAAGCGATGAACGGGTGGACTGTGTTTCTTGACAAATTCCAGCTCAGCAACTCGCCGAGCTGGGTTGTGGGCCAACGCTCGTTCCTGTTCGGCGGTCAGCGGCGGGACGAGGTGTCCGGCCATGCTGGAGATCACCACACCGGCGCCTCCCGGCGCGATCGACCTCGCCGAACTCGTCAAGCACCAGTGCGATGCCGACCAGATCGACGGCGAGGATCGCTTCGGCCGACGCCTGCGCCGGGGAGAGTCCGGCGGTGTGCGCCAGCTGCGTGATGCTGCCGAGCGAGGATGCGAATTCGGCAAGGCCGCGAACCGATTCCGGTGACGAGACGTCGACGGTGCGGCTTTCGACCTGGTGGCCGTTCGCCGACATCGATTCGGTCACCGACGCCAGCGTTTCGTCGTTGTAATCGGCCAACAGCACCGTCTTGCCGGCACCGAGTCGCCGGGCAATCGCCTGGCCCATGCCGCCGACTCCGATCACGACCAGAACTTCCGTCACTCCGTCACTCCGTCACTCCATTTCCGCCGACCATTTGATATGCCCTTCGAAGCCAAGCGAATTCGCCATCTCACGATAGCGGTCGCGGTAGTCGCGGTAAGCCGCTTCGTCGCCGCGTGCCTGTGCCTCCCACGCCCGCATCCGCAGTAGCCAGATGTCGTTCATGACGTATCCGGGTTCGGTCGGCACCGCCGCCAGCCGCTCGATGGCGGCCTGCGCCTCCTGCAAGTCCGGCGGGCCACCCCTGCGCAATAGTGCCTGGACCAAGACGGCGGTGGCCCCCGCGAGGAACGTCCTGTCGCCGCAGGCGTATTCGAATTCGACGGCCGGACGCGCCAGTTCGAGCGCGCCGTCCACATCGCCGGCGCGGGTCTTCTCGCTGGCAAAATACAAGTCGACCCAGGTGGCCACCAAAAGTGTGAAGCGCTCTTGCAAAGCGGCTTCACGGGCCGCGGCCAACAGCGGAATCGCATCGCCTCGTTGGGCAGCGTCACCGGACGTGAGCACGATGCCGCGCGTGCACTGGGCGCAGGCCAGCGTGAGGTTGTCGCCGGATCGCTCCGCAAGCTCGAGCACCTCGGCGGTGTCCTGCAACGCTGCCGCGTCTGTCACCCGCACGCCGTTGGGGATCAGCATGTATTGAAAGAACAACATCAACGCGCGCAAGGTTGGGTTGAACGCGCGGACCATTGTTGCGGCCTGCTCGACATCCGTCGTCCAGCCCCGGTCTCCGAGGGCAGCTCGTGCGATGCCTCGCAGCATGGTTGCGCCAGCCAATGGAGAAGCAAGGATGAAGTTGCCCATCGTGACGTCACCGTCGGCCAGGTCGATGACCCGCTGCGCCAGCCGCACGGCTTCGGTGAACTCGCCGCGTTGGTTCTTGGCGGCGATCGCGCTGTAGAGCAGCCCAACGGTCAGCGCCGGGTCGCCGATCGACTCGAGCAGGTCGGCGAGTTCGGAAGCCAGTTCCGATGCTTCACGGAATCGGGCGTGCACGACCAGCGACGGCAGCGACCCGGCCATCCCCATGGCCAGCGACACCTTGTCGCCGGCGGCGCTCGCGAGTTCGCGTAGTTCGTCAAATCCGGTGTCGGCCATGGTCCCGCCCGCCAGCCAGGCGCTGGCGCATAGCAGCGTCCGAGGCGCGATCCGCATCGCCGCGCGGCCGGGGTCGGTATCGGGCAATCTGTCCGCGACGTCGCACGCATGCCGCCAACTGGCCCTCGCCGCGGCGAGATCGCGGAGCGTAAGCCACCCGCCCGCGCGCATGTACCAACTGAACGCCGCATGGAGATCCCCTGCCGCCTTGAGGTGCTCGGCGATCAAGGCGGCGTTTTCGTCGACAAAGTCAGGCTCGCGCTGTTCGATCGCGGCAGCCAGTCGCCCGTGCAACTCCGCGCGGTCCGACTTCAGCTGCGATTCATAGGCCACGGCACGAATCAGCGGATGCCGGAACACATATTCGATCTTCGGGGTGAACCCGACCTGGTCGATCAACTCGCCAGCCACCAGCTCGTCGAGGACCGGGTCAATCCCCAATGCGGTCAGCAGCTCGGGGCTGAACCGCGATCCGACGACCGCCGCGGCGTTCAGCGTGCGCTTGGCCGCCGCGCTGAGGCGATCGACGCGGGCCGCGATGACGGCCTGCAACGTCGCCGGCACCGCCGTGTCGGCGACGTTTCCGTGCAGCAGGTAGGAGCCGCGCGCGCCGCGGACCGCGCCCCGCTCGGCCAGATCGCGCACGATCTCCTCGGCGAAAAACGGGTTGCCGTCGGCGCGTTCGGCGATGACTGCGGCCAGCCCGCGCACCGAGGCATCGGTGCCGACGAGCTCATCGATCAACGTCGTGGTCTGGGTGGTGCTCAGCGGCCGCAGGGCGATCGTCTGCGCGCCGGGAATGGTGGTCAGCGCGCCGCGGTACTCGGGGCGATAGGTGATCAGCACCATCGACGGGGTCTGCCTGATCACGGCCAGAAAGTCGGCCAGCATCGATTCGCTGACCTCGTCGATCCAGTGCGCGTCCTCAATCACGTACAGCGCCGGATCGGTTCGGGCCAGGGATGCGGCGTTGACCAAAGCGGTGAGCCGGCGCCGCCGGGCATCGCCCTCGATGTCGGGAACTTCGGCGTCGGGATCGGCGATGCCGAGCAGGTCGTCGAGCAGCCGCACATCTTCGGGGTCGGCGTCGGCAAAGCGGACGCGCAGCTGGGCTCGTGCGGCTTCGGCGTCGAGCCCGTTGACCCCGAGGGCCGCGCGCAACAGGCCCGTCACCGCGTGGAAGGGAATGTCGCTGGTATGCGATTCGCAGTAGGTGGTGAAAACCTGAACACCGCGGTCATCGGCGATCGCCGCGATTTCGCGCACGATGCGGCTCTTGCCGATGCCGGGCGGCCCCAGGACACCGACGACGCAGCCTGCCCCGCCGATGGCTTCGTCGAGGATCGCGGAGATGGTGTCGAGTTCCCAGGTGCGCCCGACCAGCGTTGGGTCGCTGCGGGTGTGCTGATCGGCGCTGGTGGCGATCAATCGGTGCGCGGGCACCGGGTCGCTGTGCCCCCTTGATGTGCACCATTTCCGGTTCGGCCAGCACGACGGCACCTTCGACCAGCCGGGCGGTGGACTCGCTGAGCATCACCCCATCCGGCGGCGCCGCCGACTCCATCCGCTGAGCCATCCCCACCTGCTCGCCGATCGCGGTGTAACCCAAAGCGCCAGAGCCGATTTCGCCGGCGATCACCTGGCCCGAATTCAGCCCCACCCGCAGCCTCAGGTCCACTCCGTCGCGTTCGGCGACACGACCGCCAAGTCCGCCGCCGCATCCTGGATCCCGAGGCCGCCAGGCACGCACGAAAAGCGTGATCCTCCAAGGCAACCGGTGCGCCGAACACCGCCATGATCCCGTCGCCGGTGAACTTGTCCACCGTGCCGCCGAATCGCTGCACCACCGCCGCCGCGCGCTCGACCAGCTCACCCATGATCTCGCGCAGTCGCTCCGGACCCACCGCGGCGGCGATGTCCATCGAATGCACAACGTCGGCGAACAGCACCGTCACCTGCTTGTACTCGGCCGACGCCGGCGACGCCTTCGTGGAAGAGCCACACTCATCGCAGAACTTCGCGTCGGTCCGAAGTTGCGTGCCGCACGTCGCGCACGACATCGCTGTCGTCACGTGAGCACCACGGGCTAAGAATAAGGGGTCGCGGCACTGGTAGATAGCTTGGTTGACGTGTCCGAAGGGAGTCCGTGGAACATCAACATCCACTACGACGCACTGCTGGACGCCGAAATCCCGGCTGACGCGCGGCGCGTTCTGGACGTGGGCTGCGGCGACGGGTTCCTGGCCGCGCGACTGGCGCGGCGCATACCGGACGTCACCGCGGTGGAACTTGACGCGCCCGTGCTGCAGCGGGCGCAGGTCCGATTTGCCGACGCGCCGGTTCGCTGGGTCCGCGGCGACGTCATGACGGCCGACCTTCCCGACGCGGGGTTCGACGCCGTGGTCTCGAACGCCGCTTTCCACCATCTCGAGGACGCCCGTGCGGGACTGCGCCGCCTCGCCGGCCTGGTTGCCCCGGGCGGCACGCTGGCCCTGGTCACCTTCGTCAAATTCTCATTTCGGTACTTCTTCTGGCACTTGGGAACCCGGCTGGCGTGTGCAGTGGCCAATCACGTCAAGGGCAAGTGGGAGCACACCGCGCCCATCAAATGGCCGCCGCCGGATACTCTGCGGCAGCTGCGCACCCATGTGCACGCGACGCTTCCCGGCGCTCGCGTTCGCCCGCTGCTCTACGGCCGCGTGCTGATCACCTGGTGTGCACCCGGCTAGTCCGCTGGACCCATCGCCGCGGCGGCGGCCTGCGCGAAAAGCTCGACGCTCTGTTTGCGGGTCAGTGAACCCAGCAGTTGCTCGGCCGCGCGCATGGCTTCGCCCGCGAACAAGGTCGGGCCGTCGGTCAGCTTCTCGAATGCTTCCGCAATGACGTCCTCCACGGTTCCGGCACCCGATGGCACCTCGTCGGGCGAACCGATTTGGCCGCGGCTGTGTTCGAGCTGTCGCAGTGCAGGGCGTATTGGTCTTGCCCAGGATGATGCCGAGCACATCGACGCCCTTGTCGTGCAGTTCGGACCACAGCGCTTCGGCGAAGACCATGTCAAACGCCTTGGAGGCGCCGTACGCGACCATGTTGGGTCCACCGACCAAACCGGCGCCGGAGCCGAAAATGACGATGCCGCCGCTGCCGCGCGCGACCATGGCCGGAGCGAAGTGGTGGCATAACTGCATCGGCACCATGCAGTTGCGTTGCACCATCGCTTCGGCGGTCGCGATCGGATTGGCAAGGAACGGAGCGTAATTCGGGTCGGCGCCGGCGCAGTACACCAGAAAGCCGATGTCCAGGTCGGAGGTCGCATCGACAACGGCCGACGCCGCGCCCGGCTCGCGCGAGATCGATAGCGAGAGTGCGGGTTTGGGCCGATGTTCGGGATTCGATGTCGGCCGCAACCCGATCGAGCACTTCTTGTCGGCGTGCCAGCAGCACCACGTTGACGCCGCGCTCGGCGAGACCGGCGGCGAATGCGGCACCCATTCCATCCGATGCGCCGGCGACGAGCGCCCACGGTCCGTACTTCGTGGCGAACGTCATCTAATTGCCCCCAACCGTGCTGACCCGTACGTTCGTGAACTTGCGCCGGGCGATGCGCCAGCCGTCGGGCGTGCGGACGATCTCGTCGTCGTAGAACCCGACGCCGTTCACACCGGCTCCTTCGTCGCCGACCATGATCAGCGCGTCGACGTAGGTGCGGGCCACCGCCTTGTCGCCGTCGACCTCGATGACCTGATTGCTCAACCGGTGCAGCGTATGTCCCGCCAGCTCATGCGTCTTCTCCATGAAATCGGTGACGGCGTCGACGCCTTTCCACGTACCGATCACGCCGTAGTCCAGTTCGCAGTCGTCGGTGAACACGGTGCGGAACAGCGGCCAGTCGCGACGGTCGATCCCGGTGGCGTAGCGCACCAGTAGGTCGGAGATGTCCTGGCGGTCTTCTGGTTCGCTCATGCGATATCTCCGTTGGGGTGCACAATGATTCGCGGCGGTCCGTCCGATTTACGCGCGAGGTCGAGCGCGTCGGGTACCTCGTCGAGGGTGATGATCTTGCCGACGCTGGGCAGCGGGTCCAGCCGACCCTCGGCGATGGCGTCCAGCGTTCCGTACCAGTCCTGCGGGTGTGGGCCGCCGCCGAATTGGATGGTGACGCCTTGGCGGGTGGCGGTGGTGATGTCCAGGGTGTCGCCGGTGTACCAGCCGCCCGCACAGTAGATCCGGGTGGCCATCTCGGCGGACTCGACGATGCTCTGGATCAGCCCGGCGGCGCCGACGCACTCGAATACGACTGCGGGCCCCGGCAATCCGCGTTCGGCGCGTACTTCCCGGAATGCGTCGAACGCCGACTTCTCGGCTGGATCGACCAGGACGTGTGCGCCGAAGCGATCGCGGGCCAGTTCGCGGCGCTCGGCCTTGTAGTCCGCCACGATTATCGGGTCGACGCCCCGGCTGGACAGGGCCGCGACCGCAGACAGGCCGATGGCCCCGGCGCCGATGACGATGGCTGTCTCGCCGGGTTGGACCTGCGCCGAGCGGACGTAGAACTCGCCGACGGCGAACGCGTCGGTGAGCGCGACGGCGTCGCAGGAGACGTCGGCCGAGACCGACTTGGAGGTCGCTTCCGACACCACCAGCAGCTCAGCGAAACTCCCCAGCGCCTCGGGGTGCTGGCCGATGATCCGCACACCGCCGGCGCCGCCGTCCACCAGTCGAATCGGCATCCGCCGTCACCCGCGTTCCGATCGCGAACTGATCCGTGCAGCCGGGTCCGTGTTCGATCACCTCGCCGACGAACTCGTGGCCGAGCACGATGTCGCGGTCGGCGTCGTACAGCGAGCGGCCGGTCGGATCGTCGACGGCGAGCTCCGGGTGATCCATGAAATGCACGTCGGACGCACAGATCGCGGTGCTCAGCGTCCGCAGCAACAGTTCGCCCGGTCCGGGCGTGGGATCCGGCGTCTCGCGCACCTGTAGCCGGCCATCCCGCAAAACCACAGCGCGCACAGCGTCAACCCCCAACAGGTTTCTCGAATAATCGATATATACTTTCGAAAGTTCGGATTTACTGTAGGAAGTGCCACACCGAGGAGTCAACCCATTCGCGGATCGACGTCGGCGCCGACCGGCCGGGTGCTCGATGTTCTCGAACTTCTGGCACGGCCGGGAAATGTGCAACTGCGCTTCTCCGATGTGGTGCGCGAGCTCGATCTCACCCAGGCGACCGCGCACGCGATCCTCAAGACCTTGTGCGACCGCGGTTGGGCCAGCCGCGACCCGGTGGCCAAGACCTTCACCTTGGGTCCCGCTCTGGCCGTGGTGGCCGCCCGGACCGACAGCGTGCGGCCCCTTGCCCAAGCGGCACGCGCCGCGGCCGTCAGGGTCTCCGGCGAGGTCGGCTACGCCGGTTCGGTGGTCGAACGATTCGGTGACTCGTTGGTGATCACAGCATTCACCGACGCATCCGAGCCCGCCGGACTGCCCGGTGACCGCATTCCCTACGCGCCGCCGTTCGGCGTCGCGTTTGCCGCCTGGGACACGGTCGAGGGTCAGCGCGCGTGGATCGCGCGCGCCGGCACCAACGCCGATCGCACGCGCCGCCTCGAATACGTGTTGGCCCGCACCCGCGATCGCGGTTTCGACGTCGACTGGACCACACCGGCGCTGGCGCAGGCGGCGCAGGTGGTCGGAACCCTGCAAAGCGACGAAATGCCGGCGCCGGTCCGAGAAATCATGGACCAGCTGCTCGCCGAGTTCACCACCATCGGCTACCTCTCCGACGACGACCCGGGCCGGGCCGAGCAGCCGGTGGCCACCATCGCCGCACCGGTTTTCGACCACCGCCAGCGAGTGGCCCTCATCGTGGCAGTACATCCGCTGTGCCCGTTGACGCGCCGCCGCGTCATCGAGATCGGTAAACGGCTCACCCGCGAGACGGCGGAAATCACCAAAACCCAGCAGCGTCAGATCGGTTGAGCGGTGATCCCGCGGTTCTAAGCTTCGCGTATGGAACTGCGGCAGCTGCGCTATTTCGTGGCCGTCGCCGAGGAGTTGCACTTCGGCCGTGCCGCTCAACGGGTGCACATCTCCGGACCGGCCTTGTCCCAGCAGATCATTGCGCTGGAGCGCGAACTGGGCACTGATCTACTCGTCCGGGATCGACGCAGCGTGCGGCTGAACGAAGCCGGGCGCTCGTTATTGGTGGACGCGCGCAGGATCCTGGCCCTGGCCGACGACGCCAAGACGCGGTTGCTGCGGGCGGGCGCGCTCAGCTCGCCGCTGCGGTTGGGCTACGTCAGCTGGCTGCCCGACGACATCATCGCGCTCGTGGGACCCGCGGTCGCGCTGCGCATCGACGAATGGGTGTTGCCGTCGCACGCGCAGGCCGACCGCGTTGCCGAGGGGGCCCTTGACCTCGCGCTGGCCTGGGTCACCGCCAAGCACGTCACCGAGCGCGGTCTGATCGCGCACTTGGTGCGCGCCGAGCCGCTGCACGCGGTGTATCCCGGCGTCAATACCGCAGAACCCGTTGTGGCACGGCGTATTAAGGTCCTAGTCGACGTCGACGAGTCGGCGTGGTCATCATGGAACCGGTTCGCCGAGGCGTTCGCCGCCGACACCGGTGCCGGCATCGTCAAGATCAGCGACGGCGGAATCGCCGGAGACGCGTTCTACGCACACGTGCGCCGGATGGGCGCCGCCGTGCTGGCATCGCCGAAGCGGCACACCGCGGCGACCCCACCCAGCCTCGGGCAACGTCCCGTCGCCGACCCGGTGCCGCTGTGGACGTGGTCGGTGTTGCATCGCGCCGACGACGACCGGGTCAGCGTGCGTCAGGTGGTGGATGCGCTACTGGCCCTTGCTCGCAGCCGTGATTGGCGCGCGCCGCCAAAGGACCGGTGGTGGGTCCCGTCCGACGACCCGCACCTGGACCTACTGCGCTCGGGTTCTGAGCTGCGATAGGAAGTCCGGCCGACCACAGGTAGGCAATTAGTCCTGGACGCCGGGTCGCGGTCACGCTTCAGTCGAAGCATGACCTACCTGTTGTGGACGACCTCGCCAGCTTCGTCGTCAATGCCGGCCCCGCGGACTTGACCGGGCGGTCACGGGCGATGCTGAAACGCAACGTGCTGGACAGCGTCGCCTGCGCGCTCGGTTCCCTGGACGGTGAGCTCATCACGACGATCCGCGAGCAGGCCGAGGAATTCAGCGGGCGCCCCACCGCGACACTCGTCGGCGGCGGGCGGGCCTCGGTGGATCAGGCGGCGTTCTTCAACGCGGTCCTGGTGCGCTATCCCGATCTGCTGGACACCTATCTGACGGTAGGCGGCCTGTGCCATCCCGCCGACAATTTCGGGGCCATCCTCGCCGTCGCCGAGCACGTCAACGCCAGCGGTGCGGATTTCCTGCTGGCCCTTGCGGTTGCCTATGAGGTCCAATGCCGGTTCAGCGCGCAGGTTCCCGTCATGGCACGCGGACTCAATCACGCACTGCAGCTTGCGATGTCGGTGGCGGCCGGTTCGGCCAGGCTGCTCGGGCTGGATGCGGGGCAGACCGCCAACGCCATCGCGGCCTCCGCGGTTGACAACGTCTCGCTGGCGGCCGTGCACACCGAACCGGTCGCGCACTGGAAAGGCATCTCCCCGGCCATCACCGGGATGCGCGCCGTGTACACGACGATGCTGGCCGGCCGCGGAGTCACCGGACCCAAGTCGCTGTTCGAGGGCCCCGACGGTTTGGTGCAGCTCTTCGGTCAACCGATCGATTTCCACACCGCTGACAAAGGCCTGACCGCCGTCGAACAGACCTATCTCAAGCAGTACTGCGCACTTATCCACGGGCAGGCCATCATTGACGCCGTCTTGGCCATCCGCGCCGAGAACGATCTCAGCGGCGGCGACGTCGCGCGGGCGAGTCTCGAAGTCTTCCAAGGCGCTTACGACATTGCCGGCGGGGGAGCCTACGGCGACAAGAATCATCCGTGGACCAAGGAGCAGGCCGACTACAACCTCAAGTACCTGACCGCGGTCGCGCTGCTCGACGGCGCCGTCGGTCCCGAACAGCTTGAGAACGAACGCGTCCGGCGCGCCGATGTGCAGGACCTGCTGGCCCGGGTCGAGGTCACGTCGGCAGCCGACCTGACCGCGGACTATCCGCGGCGCACGGCGGTGCGGGTGCACGTGACGACGCACGCCGGACGCACACTCAGTCGCGAGGAATCCGACTACGAGGGGTCACCCACCCGGCCGATGTCCTGGGACCGTGTGGTGGACAAGTTCCATTGGCTCGCCGAACCGTTCTGCGACGCAGGACTGCGCGGCAACATCATCGCCGCGGTCGAACGCCTCGACGAGATCCCCGTCGCGGAGCTTGCCGGCCTGCTCGGCGCGGCGAGCCCCACCGCGCGACGTCCCCGCAGCAAGCATCGGTTCTGAAAGAATGATCGGCCATGCGCAAAGAACGTGCCGTCAACCGGTGGGAGCTGATCACCTGCGGGCTTTCCGGACATGTCACCTATGCGCCGGACGACGACGAACTCGCCAAGCGGCTCAGCGGTAGCACCGGGCTGGGCCCGGTCTCCCGGTGCCTGCGTTGCGGTGACTTCGCCCTGGGCGAGCCACATGGCCGCGGACCTGCCGAAGAAGCGCCGATGATTATGCGCGGCAAGGCATTACAGCAGGCCATCATCCTTCGGGCGCTCGGGGTCGAGCGTTTGTTCCGGGCAGTGGTGATCGCGCTCGCCGCCTACGCGGTGTGGAAGTTTCGCGGGGCCCGGGGTGCCATCCAAGCCACTCTCGACCGGGACCTGCCGATCTTCCGCGCCGCCGGATTCAAGGTCGATCAGATGACCGCGGTGCACGAGCTGGAAAAGGCGCTGTCGGCCAAGCCGTCCACGTTGGCCCTGATAACCCTGATGCTGATCGCGTATGCACTGGTGGAAACCGTCGAAGGCGTCGGCCTCTGGTTGCTGAAACGCTGGGGCGAGTACTTCGCGGTGGTGGCCACCTCGGTTTTCTTGCCGCTGGAGATCTATGACCTGTCCCGGGGCATCACGATGACGCGGGCGGTGACGTTCACCATCAACGTGGCGGCCGTCATCTACCTGCTGATCTCCAAGCGGCTGTTCGGTCTGCGCGGCGGCCGCAAGGCCTACGACGAGGAGCGGCGCGGTGAGCAGCTGCTCGACGTCGAACGCGCCGCCATGACGCGCTGATCGCGGTTTGCGCTGCGCGCAGGAGTCGTAGCTGACTTGACTTTAGTTTAGCCAGGCATGAAGATGGATGCCGTGACCCAGACAGCCAGCGAGACGACGAACAGCCAACGAACCCGCCAGATCGACTGGGCTGATCCCGCCATCTCGGCACAGGCCGCCCGCGGTCGCGCGGGGCTGGAGTTCCTGCAGGCGATGGTGGACGGCGAGGTACCGCCACCTCCCGTCATGCAAACCCTGGGTGCGCGACTGGAATCGGTGGCGCGGGGCCACGCGGTCTTCTCCATGACACCGTCCGAGTCGCACTACAACCCGATCGGCTCGCTGCACGGCGGCGTGTACGCAACGCTGTTGGACTCGGCCGCGGCCTGCGCCGTCCACAGCATGCTGCCGGCCGGAGTCGCCTACACCAGCCTCGACCTGTCGGTTCGGTTCATCGGAGCGATCAACGTCGATACCGGACCCGTCAGCTGCGCTGGAACCGTGAAGCACCTGGGCCGGCGTACCGCTCTGGCGGAGGCGGTGCTGACCAGTCACACCGGCAAGCTGCTGGCAACCGCGACGAGCAGTTGCCTCATCCTCAACCCGTGACCAATGCGGTGGACGGCGTCATGAACTTGTCGGGTTCGCTCGCCGACCGGGACCGTTGGACGGTTGCCGACTGGTGTCCGATGGAGCGCGCCCTGCAGCTGATCGGCACGCACTCGGCCATGGTGTTGCTGCGCGAGGCCTTCTTCGGCGGTCGACGTTTCGACGATCTCGCACGCCGCGCCGGCGTGACCGAACAGATCGCCGCCAAACGGCTGAGGCAGCTCGTCGACGCCGGCCTGCTGGCCAAGCAGCCGTATCGGCAGCCCGGGGAGCGCACCCGGTACGAATACGTGCTCACCGAGCGTGGCCGCGAGCTGTATCCGGTTCTGGTCAGCCTGATCGAATTCGGCAGACTGCTGCACGGTGAGTCCACTTCGATGGAGCTCATCCACGACGGGTGCGGGGCCCCCGTCGTCACACGCGTGCGGTGCACGGCCGGGCACGACGTTTCGCCCGGTGACGCCAATGTCCGGATTGCGAAGCGCTGACCGCCGGATTTGGCGGTTTCTGTGACAGCGCCGTGGCTGCGCCTCGGCTGTGCGCAACGCCACAACGCGGCGTTGCGCGCCTGTTACCCCGGTACGGCACACTCGAGGAAAGGGTCGCAGTGGAATTCGCTGAGGCGAGTCACTGTTACCCCTGGCAGTAAGCAAAAACTCAAAACGAAAGTTGTATCCCGTGCAGGCCTCGACTGGCACCACCCCTCCCAGCTTCGACCTAGCCGCTCCGATCAAAACCCGCGCCTGCGACGCGCTGAGCGCAGTCCGCAAGAGAAAGCCGCGCCAACCGGTCGGCGACCATCAACTCATGCGTCGGGGCCACGAGCGCTGCTGATGCGCTCCGCGAAGTCCCACACCGCGACTCCTACGATCGTGCGGTGACGATCGGCGTCATTTGTGCCATCCCCCAGGAGTTGGCGCATTTGCGCGCTGTCCTGTCCGGGAGCGAGCACCACGAGGTCGCCCACATCACCTTTGACGTCGGTGAACTCGACGGGCATCGCGTCGTGTTGGCCGCGGCCGGCATGGGCAAAGTCAACACCGGACTGGTCGCAACCTTGCTCGTCGACCGATTCCGTTGCCGCGCGGTCGTTTTCACCGGCGTGGCCGGCGGGCTGGATCCCGAGTTGCGGATCGGCGACATCGTTATCGCCGACCGGGTCGTGCAACACGATTTCGGGCTGATCGAGGACGAGCGGTTACACCCGTATCAGCCCGGACACGTGCCCTTCATCAAGCCCACCGAACGCCTCGGCTACGCCGCCGGGCCCGACCTCATCGATCGCGTCAAACGCCACCTCGAGGGCATAACCCTGCCGCCGCTGTCGACTTCCGCGACCGATGGCGGCCGGCCACCGCGGATCAACTACGGCACCATCCTGACCGGCGATCAGTACCTGCACTGCGAGCGCACCCGCAGCCGCCTGCACAACGAGTTCGGCGGCCTCGCCATCGAGATGGAAGGCGGCGCGCTGGCGCAGGTCTGCGCGTCGTTCGGTATCCCGTGGCTGGTCATCCGTGCGCTGTCCGATCTCGCCGGCGCCGACTCTCGGCTGGACTTCAGCCGGTTCGTCGAAGAGGTCGCGGTGAGCTCGGCGCTGATTTTGCTGCGACTGCTGCCACTACTCGATGCCTCCGCTGATCAGCAAGTGCCGCAATAGAATTCAGAGATCCGCCCGATCGCGCTCGCGACGACGCGCTCGCGACGCACGGAGATTCGCGGCGTTACCGCACGTCTTCACGTCGTGCCAAACCCCGCTGTTGTTCTTCGAGCGGTCGTAGAACGTCGAGCCGCATTGATGGTTGTGGCAGCGTTTGATCCGCCGCCAGGTGCCGGCCTGCTGGCCGAGCAGAATCTCGCCCCAGAGCGCGGAGGCGATCCAGCGCCAACCGCTGCCGGCGGGTGCCAGCAGCACCGCACCGGTATCTGACAGCGCGAACGACGCCGGGATGGACCGCGCAGCTCCGGCCACCGGCTCGCGGGCGACGAGTTTCGCGATCGTCTCGCGTAGCGCGCGCAACTTCGCAAGATCCGCGTCGTTCAGGGACGGTGGCTCGACGTCGAGGCCGCGCAGCGCCGACCAGGTTCGGATGGCGTTGTCCGCCCAGGTGCGCGCGAGTGCGGGGTCTTCCAGCAGGTCGGGGCCGTATTCACCGATACCGACGGTGTTGAGGAAATCCTGGACCAGGCCCAGGCCGCCGGGCGCCGGCGTGAGTTGGTACCGGTGTGACGCAGGCCATGAAGACATAATCAAAGAATACTTGACTCTGTCGAATGCGGCAACTACCTTGACACATACAAACAAGCTTTACCTAAGTCAAGGAGAACTGATCATGGTCAATGTCAAGGGATCGACGGTCGTGGTGACCGGTGGGCAGCGGGGACTCGGCAAGGCCATCGTGGAGGAGTTGTTGCAGCGGGGCGCCGCCAAGGTGTACGCCACTGCACGGTCGCCCAAGCCGAGCGACGACCCCCGCGTGGTGAGCGTCGCGCTTGACGTCACCGACCCGGGATCTGTTGCCGCGCTGGCTGTTACGGCATCCGATGCCAGCATCGTCGTCAACAACGCCGGCACCCTCGGTGCGCCGAAGCTGCTCAGCGCCGACATCGAAGAGGTCCGGGAGGTGTTCGAGACCAACTACTTCGGCGCTCTTCGGGTCGCGAAGGCGTTCGCGCCGGTGCTGGCCGCCAACGGCGGTGGCGCACTGGTCGACATCCATTCCGTCTTGTCCTGGGCGGGTGGTTTCGGCGGCTATGGCGACTCCAAGGCGGCCTTCTGGTCGGCGACGAACTCGCTGCGCATCGAGCTCGAGCCGCAAGGCACTCTGGTCACCGGGGTGCACCTGGGCTACACCGACACCGACATGGTCTCCGAGTTCGACGTGCCGAAGAACAGCCCGCAGCAGGTAGCCCGGGACATCGCCGACGGCATTGAGCACGGGGACGTCGAGGTGCTGGCCGATGACATCAGCCGCCAGGTCAAGGCGTCGTTGTCCGGACCGGTCGAGGCGCTGCGGGTGGCGTGACGCCGCAGCGATGACGCAACGGTGTGGGGCCGGCTATGCAGCCAGCCCCACATTGCGTGCGCCGTGCTTGGATTGCGGTATGTCCGACGAACCCGACCGCATTGTGAGCGTCACCCGCGTCATCGCTGCCAGCGCGCAGCGGATTTTCGACCTGATCGCCGACCCGTCCCTGCAACCGAGCTGGGACGGAAACGACAATCTCGCCGAGGCCGCACCGGGGCAGCGAGTGCACCGGGCCGGCGACGTGTTCAAGATGAAGTTGACCGGAGGCGCCATCCGGGAGAACCACGTCGTGGAATTCATCGAAGGCAATCAAATTGCCTGGCGCCCGGCGGAACCCGGCAAGCAGCCGCCAGGCCATCTGTGGCGGTGGCTGCTCGAACCGGTGAACGCCTCGCTCACGACGGTGACCCACACTTACGACTGGACGGCGCTGACGGACCAGAAGCGCATTGAGCGGGCTCTCGCGACGACGCCGGATACATTGCGCGCGTCGTTGGACCGCCTGGCGGTGCTCGCTCAGGCCAGCGGAGGGTAATCCCCACGACGCCGAGTACGGTCACGATATGGCTCTCCCATCACCAGGAAATGACCGCGCCGCCATCGTGACCGGTGCCTCGTCCGGCATCGGCGAGGAATTCGCCCGGATACTCGTCGGCCGTGGCCATCAGGTCGTGCTGGTAGCCCGCAGCGCCGACCGTCTCGAACAGATCGCCGCACGGCTGGGTGCCCAAGCCCACCCGCTGCCCGCGGACCTGTCGCAACGAACCGAGCGCGCGAGCTTGCTGGACCGGGTCACCGCGCTGGGACTGACTCCCGACATCCTGATCAACAACGCCGGGTTGTCCACAACCGGAGTCGTTGCGAAATCGGTTCCCGAGAAGGAACTCAACCTGGTCGAGGTCGACGTGGCCGCCGTGGTCGATCTGTGCAGCAGGCTCCTGCCAGGGATGGTCGAACGTCACCGCGGTGCGGTGTTGAACGTGGCGTCGACGGCCGCGTTCCAGCCCTTGCCGGGCCAAGCTGCCTACGGTGCCGCCAAGGCTTTTGTGCTGTCCTACACCCACAGCCTGCGAGGGGAGCTGCGTGGTACCGGCGTCAGTGTGACCGCGCTGTGTCCCGGGCCGGTGGACACCGGATTCGGCGAGGCGGCGGGTTTTTCCAAGGAGGAAGCCGATGCGGCACTGCCCCGCGTGATGTGGGTTCCCGCGGACCAGGTGGCGAAGGCCGGGATAGACGGCCTGGCAGCCGGCAAGTCCGTGGTGATCCCCGGGCGAGTCAACCGGGTCGCTGCGTCCATTTTGCGGGTCACGCCACCCGAGCTGCTACTGCCGTTCTTGACGCGCAACCACCCGGCTATGAAACGGGACAAGTAGAGGCGCTAGCCGCGCTTGCCGCGCACCCACTGCAGCGTCCCGTAGCTCTTGGTCCGAACGCTGACGAAGCCATTTTCGTTCAGGCCCTCCAAGATGTCGCCGACTTCGTCGTCGTCGAAGATGTGGGCTCCGGCGTTCGGCAGCCTCCGCCAGAACCGCGCACCCGGGCCGACCGTCGGCACCATCACGGCCAGTCGACCGCCCGGTTTCAGCACCCGTGCCATCTCGGCGAGCGCGCTCGCGGGGTTCGGGATCAGCTGTAGCGCCGCCATCGACACCACCGCGTCAACAGTCTTGTCGCGCAACGGAAGTCGCTGTGCGTCGGCGCGCAGAAACCCGACGTTCGGCCCGGATTGCGCGCGAACCGCGCGGGCCAGCATCGGCAACGAGATGTCCACCCCGAGGGCCAGTCCGTCCTTGCCGGCGGAACGGGCCAGCGACGCGGTGATGTTTCCCGGACCGGAGCCGACGTCCAACGCGATTCCGCCCTTGGGGATGTTCAACCACTCGATGGGAAGCTGCATCGCGGTGAGCAGTCGGCGCGAGATGGCTTGGGCGTTGTCGTAGAGCATCGACCCAATGGGCGATGCCCAGGCCGCCTGGATCGCGCCGGTGTTCTTCGGCACCGCGTCATCGCGGCCGCCCAAGAGATCGAGATAGCCCTGGCTGATATCGGGATTCGCCGGCGGATCGGCCAGCAACTCGACCGCCCGCCGCAACGCCGGAGGCAGCAAGGTTGGCAGATCGGTCACGCGCTTTCCTCCGCTACCGGTTGACGCCTACGTGCTCAGACTCCAGGGAATACAGCCGCCACTGACCGGGGACGCCCTTGAGGGTGCTCTCGCCGCACTCGGCGAACCGGTGCCGTGAGCCGGTGACGATGTCGCGCACCGTCGAGGAAACCAGCACCTCGCCAGCCCCGGCCAGCGCCGCGACGCGCGCGCCGATGTGCACGGCCATCCCGGCGATATCGTCTTTCAACGCGCCACGCACCTCCACCTCGCCCGCGTGAATGCCTACCCGCACCTCGATGCCGAGCACCCGCACCGCGTCGACGATTTCGTCGGCGCACGCCAGCGCCGCGCTAGGACTACTGAACGTCGCGACGAAGCCGTCGCCGGCGGTGTTGACTTCCCGCCCGCCGAATCGCTGCAATTCGTGCCGCACGATGGTGTCGTGGTTGTCCAGCAGGTCGCGCCAGTGGTCGTCGCCGAGCAGGGCGGCGCGCTCGGTGGAGCCGACGATGTCGGTGAACACGATGGTGGTGAGCAGGCGCTCGGCATCGGAACCGCCTCGCATACCGGTGACGAACTCTTCGATCTCGTCGAGTATCGGCGCGGTGTTGCCGACCCAGTAGAGGGTGTCTTCCCCCGGTATTTCGACGAGGCGCGATCCGGCGATGTGCTCGGCGAGGTATTGACCGTGTTCGACCGGGGTGAAGGTGGAGTCGGTGCGATGGATGATCAGCGTCGGCGCGGTGATGCGTGGCAGTGTGTCGCGCACGTCGCCTTGCCGGATCGTCATGATCATTGCCAGCGCCATGCTCGGCGAGGCGGCCCGGTTGCCGGCCGCATCCCACCACGCGCGGAACGCGTCGTCGCGTGCCACGCTGGGCGCGATGATGCCGAGCATGTCGAAACCCTGGTCGACGGCATCCGGGTCGATCGCGACGGTGGTGTAGGGGTCGATGGTGTCGACTTCGGAGCCCATCGGGTAGTCCGGCGCGTACAGCGTGCGGGCGCCGCCGTTGATGACCACCAGGCTGCTGACCCGCTCGGGATAGTCGGCGGCGAGAACCAGTCCGGTCATTCCGGTGAAGCCCGGGGCCACGATGGTCGCCCGCTCGCATCCGACGGCGTTCATGACGGCGATGACGTCCTTCGCCCAAAATTGCGGACCGATTTCGTCCCGTGAGGAGACGCGCGACGACAGGCCGATCCCGCGCTGGTCGAGCCGGATCACCCGGGCGAAAGAGGCCAGCCGCCGGTGGAACCGGTACATCGACGGTTCGGCGTCGACCGAGTCGATCGGAATTGATGGCCCGGGCAGCAGCACTAGGTCGACCGGACCATCGCCGAACACCTGATAGGCGATGTCGGTTTCACCACAACTGGCGTACCTGGTCCGGGGAGCCTGGGCCACGGCTACAGATTAGTTGAGGCCACCGACACCGAACACGCGCTAACCGCGGATGATCGGGACCAGATAGCGGGCGGCGTACTCCCGGACGGCCGTCTCGTCCGACGTATCGAGGCGCTCGGTGGGAAACACGATGATGCCCAGCGCGACCCGCAGCAGGATGTCGGCGATATTGGCCAGGTCAGCGTCGGGAACATCCGCCCCGCATCGGCGCAGGGTGTAGGCGATCCCGTCGGCGAACTGGCGGATCGGGAAGGCCTGCGACCGGGAAAACATGCCGAACAATTCGGGCTCGCTTTGCACAATGCGGGAATACAGTGGCGAATCCTGGACGAGGCGCACACCGAGGGTGAACGCCTCGATCACGGCCTCTTCCGGAGTGCGGCCGGTGGTGGCCTGGTTCAGGGTGGTGAAGAAGATTTCGGCCTCGCGGCGCACCACGTGTTCGAACAGGTCGTCTTTGGTGGGAAAGCGACGGTAGATGGTGCTGCGGCTGACCCCGGCCCGAGCGGCGACGTCTTCGATGTTCGCCCGGCGCACACCGTAGGTCTCGAACACCGCTCGCGCAGTGTCGAGAATGGTGCGGTCGAGTTCGGTGATCGACTCGACGCTGGTCTCGGTCATCAGCGGCATCGTAACCGAACCAACCGCTGATGGGCCCCGGTGGTGAAACAAAGATACTGTTTTGTATCATTGCTTCATGGCAGCCCACACGCAGTTTGATACCGGAGTGCGAGAAGCGGAGCCCGTGCTCGCCGATGAGGCAGTTTCTGACGTCCCGCGGCTGGGGCCCGATTCGCTGACTTGGAAGTTCTACGGCGATAACCGCACGCAGTTCTTCGGTTTCCAGCGCACCGCCGGTGTGGAGAACTGCATCGAGCAACTCGCCCAGGGCGTATTCGATCACTCGGTGGTGTTCAGCGACACCTTGGGCAGGGCCAAACGAACCGCGCCGCCGCTGATGAAGACGGTGTACTCCGACGATCCGCACGAGTGGGGTCGCAAGGTGCGCGATTTCCACAAGCCGATCAAAGGGACCATCAGCGACGGCTCGAGGTATCACGCGCTGAATCCGGAGTTGTTCTACTGGGCGCACGCCACCTTCGTCGATCAGGTCATCTACACGGCCGACATGTTCATCCGGCGGCTGTCGCACGCCGAGAAGGAGCAGATCTTCAACGAGGGCAAGGTCTGGTACGGCCTGTATGGGGTCAGCGACCGTGGCCAGCCGCAGACCTATGACGAATTCGTCGACTATTGGGACGCCATGCTCGATCGGTTCGTCCCCCACAAGACCGTGTTGTACGGAACCGGCTACATCCGCAAGGGGATACCCGGCCCGCGCTGGATACCCAAGCCGATCTGGAGGATTGTGTCGGCACCGGTGAACGCCTACACCCGCCTGGTTCTCGTCGGCACCATGCCGCCGCAGATGCGCGACGTGTGCGGACTGGACTGGGATGGCAAGCGGGAGAAGCGGTTTCGGCGGTTCGCTGCCGTCGTGCGTGGGTTGAATCCGCTGATCAACCGGCTTCCCGTCTGGGTGGTCTACACGCCGTGGGCGGCCAAGGCGTGGGCCCGCGCGGGCGTCGACCCGCGAAGGCTCCACAACGGCTATCGGGATTAACCCATACTACCTGCGTAACATCTGCCACATTGGCCACGACTCCGACGGGGTGCGCGATTTGCCCGCCTCGCAGCGACAACGATCTTGTCGCTGATTTGTCGCTACGAGTCGGGCAAATGCCCCTCCCCTTTTTCCGGAGACTCGTGGGGCCGCTGTGACTCGTCCCGGGCGCCCCACGCGACGGGCCGGCGAACACCGCGGAAACCCCAGAAGTCTTCTCGCTGAAGCCGATTGTCCCGCTCGTCACCGATGGGCAGTATCGGGGACATGGCAGATGCCGATTTTTCGCTGTTGGACGTGCCGAGATCGGTACCGCTCGACGATCCCGAGGCGTACCTACATGCCGCGATCGCCTGGCACTTCGGCGAGGACACCGGGTCGCCGTTCTGGCTGCGCACCGCCAAAGCCCTGGATTTCAACCCGTTAACCGACGTCAAGACATTCACCGATCTGCGCTTGTTTCCCAACCTTCTCAACGAGCTGCGAAATGTGCCGATCGAGGATCTGATTCCGCGCGGGTACGGATCTCCCCCTCCGGTGCCCCAGATATTCGAGTCCGGCGGAACCACCGGCGCTCCCAAAAGGACTGTGCAGCTGCCGGATTGGGTAAAGCAGGTCATCCGGTGGCAAACCGAGGACTTCACCGCCGGCGGCTTCCTGCCGGGCCAGGGCTTCCTCTGCCTGATGCCCAGCGGGCCGCACGGCGTGGGCTACTTCTCGCGGCTGGTCTCCGAGGGGCTTGGCTCGGTGTTCCACGCCATCGACATCGACCCCCGCTGGGTCAAGAAGGTTGCCGCGCGCAACGCCGCCGCGGAAGTGGCGGCGTATGTCGACCACGTCCTCGAGCAGGCCAGGCACGTGCTACAGACCCAGAACGTCGCAAACCTGCACGCGACCCCGCCGCTGCTCGAGGCCATCGCCCGCGACGATCGCCTGGTGGACCTGATCAGCGACAAGATCCGCTACCTACTGCTCAGCGGTGCGCACGTGGACGCCGACACCATCGACGTGCTGCGCGACATCTTCCCGAACACGAGCATCACGATGGCGTTCGGCAGCACCATGGTTCTCTCCCAAGCGACCACCCGAACGACCGACGACGAGCAGTTCGTCTTCGACCCGCGCACCCCCTACGTCGTCTTTTGGGTGGTGGATCCAGACACCGGAGAGCAGGTGCCGTACGGGCAGCTCGGCCAGGTGGTGATGAACCACATCAGCAAGGGCATGTTGATCCCGAACAACCTCGAGCGCGACTGCGCCATCCGGATGCCCGGACCCGCAAGCGATTTCAGCGACTCAGTGAGCGCGGTCCGGCCGGTGGCGACGTTTGAGGGCGAGGCCGTGATCGAAGGCGTGTACTGATCATGCTGGAAATCCATGCGCTCGGCGCGAACGGAGAATACCGGACCCGCAACCGCGAAATCATCAGCAGCACAGGTGGCGTTCCGCTAGCGGAGCTGAGCATCGTTCCGCCGCTGTACGTCTCGCGCACCGTCAATGCACAACGGAAGGTGCGGCCATTGCCGGTGGCGCAGCGCGAAGCCGCTCTGGTCAAGGCCGCCGATGCCTTCTCCACCGGCGTGATCGCCGGGCTGGACTTCGACACCTATGTCAGCCTCACCAGCCAGATTTCAGGCCTGCCCATCGCGGTGACCCGGGCCGGGGCGCATAGTGTGACCGCCGCCGTCGCCGCCGCATTCGAGGCGGTGCGCCCGGCCCGGCCGACGGGTGCCGCGCTCGACTGGCGCGAGGATCGCACCCGCGCCGGCAGCGCGGTGTGGTCGCGGCGCGGGGAGGTGTTCGCGGTGCACGCCGCCGGCAACGGCCCCGGCGTTCACGGGCTCTGGCCGCAGGCGCTCGCACTGGGCTACCGGGTGGTGGTGCGCCCGTCGCGCCGGGAACCCCTCACCGCGCACCGGCTGGTCAATGCCCTGCGGGAGTGCGGCTTTCGATCCGAAGACGTGGTGTTTCTGCCCACCGACCACCAGGGCGCCGACGAGATCATCCGTACCGCCGACCTTGCGATGGTCTACGGAGGTCAGGACCTGGTCGACAAATACGCCGGCGACCCGACCGTGATGGTCAACGGGCCGGGTCGGGCGAAGATCGTCATCACCGCCGACCGGGATTGGCGTGACTACATCGACCTCATCGTCGACTCGATCGCCAACCTGGGTGGCATGGCCTGCGTCAACACCACCGCCGTGCTCTACGAGGGCGACCCAGGACCGCTGGCACGCGCGATCGCCGAGCGGTTGGCCACCATCGAACCGCTGCCGAGCGACGACGAGCGCGCGGTCCTGCCCACTCAATCCGTGGACAAGGCAACGGCTTTGGCGAACTATCTGGCCGGCAAGGCCGCGGGCACGACCCCGCTGCTCGGCGCTGACCAGGTGGTCGCCGCCGTGGGCGACGGCCAGGCCGCATTGCGTCCGGCGGTGCATCTGTTGGCCGAGCCCGAACCCGGCAAGCTCAACATCGAGCTTCCCTTCCCGTGTGTGTGGGTGGCGCCGTGGTCGCGCGGTGCCGGCCTCGAGCCGTTGCGGCGTTCCCTGGTCATCACCGCGATCACCGGCGACGATGAGTTGATCGACGACCTGCTCGCCGAGCCGACCGTGGCCAACGTCTACCTGGGCCGGCACCCGACTTACCTTGCCGCGCCGCAGATTCCGCACGACGGGTTCTTGGCGGACGTCCTGATGCGAAATAAGGGATTCGTCAGGGACTGAGTGGGTTACGGCATATTTGCAGCGACGCAATGTGTTCCCACACGTCCCTACGTGACGCGGGCTGGTGTTGGTAGGTGCTAAGGGCCGCCGTCGCCGCCGTTGCCGCCGGTGGCGGTGGTGGTAGCGCCGGTGCCAAAGGCGGCGCCGCCGCCACCACCACCACCGATGTTGGCGTTGCCGCCGGTGCCGCCGGCGACGGTAGCGCCGCCCGAACCGCTTGAGTTACCGGCGGCGCCGTCAGTGCCGCCGCCGCCGAGGGTTTGGCCGGTGCCGCCGACCCCGCCGGCGCCGCTGGCCAAGCCCTGGGCGCTGCCGCCTTGGCCGCCGGCGCCGCCGGCACCGCCGGTGACGGCCCCGCCGCCGCCGCCACCACCACCGGCGGCGCCTCTATTGCCGACGGCGACGTTTGTGTGGCCACCGATTCCGCCGGCCCCACCGCCGGTCCCTTGTCCAGCTACGCCGTTAAAGCCGCCGACGGTGGCCCCGGTGGTGGTGGTGGTGGCGGCCGCGGCACCGCCGCCGCCGCCACCACCAGGGCCGCCCGCGGCACCTCCGGCGCCGCCGCCACCACCTCCGGCGGCGGCGCCGCCGGAGACGGAGACGCTGCCGACCGTTGCGCCGACGCCGCCGCCGTTGCCCCCTTGGCCGCCGTTGCCGCCGGCGCCGCCGCCGGTGCTGTTGCCGCCGTGGCCGCCGCCGCCACCACCACCGCCGACGGAGAGGGTGTCGGTGGTGCCAGTGCCGAAGGCGCTGCCGCCATTGCCGCCGTTGCCGCCGTTGCCGCCGTTGACGCCGTTGCCGCCGTTGCCGCCGGTGCCGCCGTGGCTGCCCTCGACCACCACGAGGCCCGTGCCGCTGAAGGTGCTGTTGCCGCCGTTGCCGCCGTTGCCGCCGTTGCCGCCGGCGCCGCCGGCGCTGTTGCCGCCGTTGCCGCCGTCGCCGCCAAAGCCGGCGGAGCCGCCGCTGATAAGCGTCGTCGCCGCCGTCGCCGCCGACGCCGCCGGTGCCGCCGGTGCCCGCGGGGCCCGCGCTGGCGCCGGGGCCACCCGCGCTGCCACCCAGGCCGGCGGCCCCGCCGTTGCCGCCGTTGCCGCCATGGCCGGCGCTGGCCGCGCCGGCGTCAGCGCCGC
Organism: uncultured Actinomycetota bacterium; assembly: GCA_963735655.1. Taxonomy (GTDB): domain Bacteria; phylum Actinomycetota; class Actinomycetes; order Mycobacteriales; family Mycobacteriaceae; genus Mycobacterium. Next base: position 183,302 of record CAVTLW010000028.1, on the reverse strand, counting down.
GGCCGCCCTGGCCGCCCTGGCCGCCCTGGCCGCCGGCGCCGCCGTCGCCCGCATGGCCGCCGAAAAACTCGACAACCCCTCGGCTTGGCCGCCGTGCCCACCCACACCGCCGATGCCGCCTAGACCGCCGCCCGTTGCATTGGCAACGCCGACGTTACCGGCCCCCCCGGCTCCTCCAACCCCACCGGCGCCGCCGATGCCGCCGATGCCGCCATTGCCGAAAATCATCCCGCCGTTGCCGCCGACCCCGCCGACCCCGCCGGCGCCGCCGGTGCCGCCGTTGGTACTGGTGGTCGCGTCGCCCGCGGGGCCGGTGATGCCGATCCCACCGGCCCCACCCCGGCCGCCGTTGCCGAACAAGAAGGCGTTACCGCCCTTGCCGCCGGGCTGCCCGGACGCCCCGGACCCGCCATCACCGCCCGGGCCCCACAAAATCCCACCCGGCCCCCCGTTTTGCCCAGTCCCCGGTGCCCCATCGGTCCCCTTGCCGATCAACGGCATCCCGAACAACAGATTGGTCGGCGCATTGATCACCCCCAGCACGTCTTGCCCGAGGAGGTCGAGGGCCTGCAACGGCGAGGCGTTGGCCGCCTCAGCGGCCGCATACGCACCCCCGCCGGCTATCAACGCCGACACGAACGGTGCATGAAACGCCCCCGCCTGCGCATTAAGCGCCTGAAAGGCCTGCCCATGACTGGAAAACAGCGACGCGATCGCCGCCGAGACTTCATCCCCGGCGGCGGCCACCACCGCAGTGGTCGGGGCCGCCGCGGCGGTATGCGCGGCGCTCAGGCCGGAGCCGATACCCGCCAGATCCGAGGCCGCCGACGCCAAAAAATCTGGGACCGCCACCACGTACGACATCGCTGCCCTCCTAGAGGTCGCCGGCCGATCGTCGCAACAGAGGAGATTGAGGGGTAACGCAAAGCGTACGCCGATCCGGCTCCATTTTTCCTGCGCGGTGGCAAACTTTTCCCGCCCTCGCCGGTGTTGAGCGGGCCGCGCCAAGGTGTTCGGCCGCCGCGAAGACACCACCAGCACCGAGCCGTCCGACCGGCTCATCGAACAGGTGACGATCTGCCAGCCCTACACCTCGGCCCGCCGGGCGTTCTGGGTGGCCGGCAACGGTTCCACCGCGGCCAGGCCTCCATCGATCTGGATTTCCTGTTCGGAACGGAAGACGTCCAACCGGCGGCCGCGCCGCACACGGCGGAGGACAGCCGGTGGGGTCTTACCAGCGGGCCCGCCGGCGCCGGCATCCTGCAACGGGCGGGCGATCGCAGCAGCATCGACCTTTCGACCGGCGTCCGGTGGGAGCGCCTCACGCCGACCTATGACGGCAAGGTCGATTTCATCGAGATCGTCTACGAACCCGGCGGGCAATCCTCCGAGGATGGGCGAGCCCTCCGGCACGACGGCCGCGAATACCTTTACGTCCTGGAAGGTGAGCTCGAAGCCGTCGTCGGATTCGAAAAGCTGCTGCTGGCGCAGGGTGATTCCATGGCCTTCGACCCCGCAACGCCGCACCACTACCGCAACCCCACGAACGGGATTGTGCGTGCGTTGTCCGTGGTCGTGCACGGTCCGACAGGCTGAGCGACGTACGGCGCTCCGGTCCGGCCCGTAGTGTGATCTGCTGACGGCAGTTCCAGCAAACGCGGCGGTGAGGGCGAACGTGATAGGACAGGCCTTGAACGAGGCCATCAGCAGGTTGGCCAACCCGGCGCGGGTTTCGGATCCTGACAAGCTGCGCCGCGTGGTATCCGGCAAGACCGTGCTGGTGACCGGGGCGTCCTACGGGATCGGCGAGGCGACGGCCCGGTCGCTGGCCGCGGCCGGAGCGACGGTGCTGCTGGTGGCCCGGTCGGTGGAACGGCTCGACGGCATCGCGGCCTCGGTCAACGCCGGCGGCGGATGCGCGGTCGCGTACCCGGCGGATCTCACCGACGAGGCCGCCATCAATGTGCTGACCAAACAGATCACCGGGGACCACGGCCCGCTGGACATCGTGGTGAGCAATGCGGGTAAGTCGTTGCGCCGGTCGCTGCATCACCAGTACGACCGGCCGCACGATTTCCAGCGCACGATCGACATCAACTACCTCGGGCCGATCTGGCTGCTGCTCGGGCTGTTGCCGGCCATGCGCGAAAATGGCCGCGGCCACATCGTGAACGTGTCCAGCGTCGGCGTCCGGGTAGTCCCGGGCCCGCAATGGGGCGCCTACCAAGCCTCCAAGGGAGCCTTCGATCGGTGGCTGCGCAGCGTGGCCCCGGAATTGCACGCCGACGGCGTCGACGTCACGACGGTCTACTTCGCATTGGTCCGGACCCGGATGATCGAGCCCTACGCCTATGCTGGGCAGCTTGCCCGGTCTATACGCCAACGAGGCCGCCGATGCGATCGCCAAGGCGGTGATCGAGCGGCCCCGCACCATCGCCCCGCCCTGGGTGTGGCCCGCCGAACTGGCTTCGGTGCTGCTGGCCGGGCCCGCCGATCACGCGGCGCGACTGTGGCACCGCCGGTTCTTCGCCGAATCCGGACGGGCCTGACGATGACCGGCCACGTGGTCACCACCGGGGTGCGGGCACTACTGTGGTCCGGGCTGCTCGGTCCGCCGAGCCCGATCGCGACCTTACGGCTGCTGCGCGAGATCTATCGGGGCGGCACCAATCTCTATACCCTTCTTGCGATCTCGGCCGCCCGATTCCCGGACCGGACCGCGATCATCGACGACGACGGCGCACTGAGCTACCGCGAGGTGCAAGCCAGAACCGAATCGTTGGCCAACGATCTTGCCTGCGACGGTGTCGGACCGGGGCAGGCGGTAGGAGTCATGTGCCGCAACGGTCGCAACTTCGTGACGGCGGTGTTCGCGACGAGCCTGGTCGGCGCGGACGTGGTGCTGGTGAACACCGAATTTCGCCGTGACGCACTGGCAGGCGCGCTGAGTGCACACCAGATTCGGACGATGTTCTGCGACAAGGAATTTGCCGATCAGATTCGCGAATCCGACGAAACCATCACGGTAATCGATCCCAGCACCGTGGCATCCCGGCCGGCCGACAAGCCGACCCAAGGTCGCATCGTCGGGCCGGCTCGTCCTGCTCACCTCGGGCACCACGGGTGTGCCCAAAGGCGTGCCGCGCACTCCTCAGCTGAGTTCGGGGTTGGGCGTCGGTGTGACGCTGCTGGATCGCACCCGGCTTCGCATCGGATCGCGAGTCGCCTTGGCGGTACCCATGTTTCATGGCCTGGGTTTCGGCTTTCTGACGCTCACCGTCGGTCTGGGTGGGACCGTGTTGACCCATCGGCGATTCGACGCCGAAGCCACCCTCGCGCAGGCGTCGCTGCATCGTGCCGACGCGCTGAGTGCGGTCCCGATCATGCTGGCGCGCATTCTGGACCTGCCCCAACCGGTGCGGGCGCGAAACCCGGTGCCGTGCCTGAAGGTGGTGTTGTCCAGTGGCGACCGACTGGATCCCAGCCTGGCACGACGGTTCATGGATGCCTACGGCGACGTCCTCTACAACCTTTACGGGTCAACCGAAGTCGGCATCGGCGCGCTGGCCACGCCGGCCGAATTACGGCGGTCCGCGGAAACGGTGGGCAAGCCGGTCGTCGGATGCCCGGTACGCATCTTCGACCGCAACGGCCGGCGGGTAGGGCCGCGCGTGACCGGACGCATCTTCGTCGGCGGCGAATTGATGTCGGACGGCTACATCGGCGGTGGTGCCAAAGCAGTCATCGATCGCATGACCAGCACCGGCGACATGGGGTATCTCGACGAATCGGGGCGGCTCTACATCGTTGGCCGCGAGGACGACATGATCGTTTCCGGCGGAGAGAACGTCTATCCGCGCGCGCTGGAAAATGCTCTGGCCGAACACCCCGGCATCGCCGAGAACGCGGTCGTCGGTGCGCCCGACGAGCAGTTCGGCAAGCGACTGGTCGCGTTCATCGTCACCCAACCCCACCGCGACCTCGATGACGCAGCCGTACGAGAGTACCTGAAGGGCAAGGTCTCTCGCTTCGAGCAGCCCAGAGACATCCACTTCGTCGACAGCATTCCGCGCAATCCCGCCGGGAAGGTGCTGCGCAAAGAGCTTTCGACGCCGCCGAGCTGATCGAGCGTCACGCCGGCGTGGCATTCGACGTCGAGCGTCACGCTGCGTGATCAGCAGGCGTCCAGACACTTCAAGAATTGTGCAATCGTCGGCCGCAAACTGCACCTGCCTCACCGCGTGTCCGGTAAAGATCGATATCGGCACAGAAACGAGGGCGACATGGCAGAAGTGACTGACCCGAGTGGCGTGAACTGGTCAGTGCGGCGCCGCCGATGGTACGACCTGACCGGTTTCGAGAGTGGCGGCTTGGATGTGGGGTTGATCTTCTTAGTGGTCGTCGGAGGGTGGTGGCCCTTCTGGTTCATCGCGCATTGGCTTGGCCTGCGGTGGCGGATCGTAATCAAGCGCGACGGCGAAGAGGTGGGCGAAGAGTGGGTGCGCGGCTGGCGTAGGTCTGGTCGGCGCATCCAGGAGATCTCTGAATCGGTGACCGCAGGGACGCTGCAGCAGTCCCTCGCCGAGCCGCCCGCCCCCGATCTGGCCTAGCCACACTGGCTTCGAAAAGCCCTCCGCCTAGCCTAGCGGAATCTCACCCCTGCTCGGGCTTGGCGGCGTCGGGCACCAAGGCGTCGGGTGTCATGGCACCGACCGTCTTGGTCAGCCACTTGGGTGCCAGCACCGAGACGGCGGTGGCTCCGGCCGTGGCGCCGAGCACGCCGGTCCAGGCGACCGGCCCCAGCGGCGTACATCCGAAGAAGTTACTGATGACCGGGGTTTGAACGATGCCGACCAAGACACCGGCACTGCCCAGCGCGGTGGCCACCACCAGCGGGCTGTGGCTGCGGGTCAGTAGCGTCTGCGCCAGTTGCGTTGTCACCAGAGCGGTCAATCCCATTGTCGCCGTGCGTCGTTCGCTGCCCGGCGTATAACGTCCGACGGCCCAGGCCGCCGTCGCCCCCGCGGCCGTCACGACGCCACGGTTGACGATATCGCGCATCAGCGGCGCGTCGAGCGAAGGCGGCGGCTCCGTCAGCACCGCGCGCTGGCGCGCTCGCCGCACCTGTTCCCGCTCTTCGTCGCTGAGTTCCGCGTCCTCTTCGGGATCGTCATATTGCGGGGTGACCGCGACGGCCAGCGCGGGGAACATATCGGTGAGCAGGTTCACCAACAGCAGCTGACGGGTTCCCACCGGAGCCCGCCCGGACCCGAACGCCGTCCCGATGATGGTGAAGAGAACCTCGCCCACATTGCCGCCGACCAGAATCGTGACGGCGTCACGAACGCCGGCCCACATGCTGCGGCCCTCGACCAGCGCGTCGAGCAGCACGCCTAGATCGTCGTCGGTCAACACGATGTTGGCGGCCCCACGCGCGGCCGACGACCCGCGACCGCTCACCCCGATGCCCACGTCGGCCATCCGGATGGCGGCGGCGTCGTTGGCGCCGTCACCCACCATCGCAGTCACTCGCCCGCAACGCTGCAGTGCGGCCACGATCTGGACCTTTTGTTCCGGGCTGACACGGGCGAAGACCTGGACGTTGGACACGAGTTTGGCGCGCCCCTCCTCGTCGAGGCCGGCCAGTTCGGCGCCGGTCACCACTCGTGCATCCTGCGGCAGGCCCAGCTCCCGGGCGATCGCCCGCGCGGTGACGGGGTGGTCGCCGGTGATCAGCACCACGTTGCGCTTGGCGTCGAGCAGCTCCTCGATCAGCGGGCGCGAGGAGACTCGTGCGGTGTCCGCCAAGCCGACATAGCCGAGCAATTCCAGGTCGCGCGCGGCGGCGTCGACGGCGTCGACGTCGGTGTCCTCATCCTCGGCGGTTCCGTTTTCCCATCGGCCACGCGCGACCGCGAGCACCCGCAAGCCATGCTCGGCAAGGTCGTGCACCAAGGAATCGGCATGCTCCTGGTCGGCTTCGGGATCGGCGAATCGGCAGCGTGGCAACACGACCTCGGGAGCGCCCTTCAGCATCAGCATCGGTCCCGGGTCGCCCGCCACGGTGCCGATTGATGCCGCATACCCGCGGCTGGATTCAAACGGTACCTCCGCGAGCACCGTCCACTCCGAATCGCCTTTGCCGCCAGATGAATTGGTCATGGAGCCGGCCGCGTTCAGGATCGCCTCGTCGGTGGCGTGCGCGTGGCCCTGCCCGTCGTGTGGCTGCGTGGACGCGCGTGCGGCCGCGCGCAGCACCCTCCGCACCCAGCGGGTCGTTGGTGTCGGGGAACGGGCCCCGCGGAGCGGTATCGCTGGGCACCGCGCGCACGACGCGCAGCCGGTTCTCGGTGAGCGTGCCGGTTTTGTCGAAACAAACGGTGTCGACCCGGCCCAGCGCCTCGATGGTGCGCGGGGAGCGCACCAGCACGCCATGCGCCGTCAGCCGCTGCGCGGCGGCCAGCTGGGACAGGGTGGCCACCAACGGCAAGCCCTCCGGGACCGCCGCCACCGCGATGGCGACACCGTCGGAGACGGCTTGACGCAGCGTCGAACGGCCCACCAGCGCCAGACCGGTCACCACGGCCCCACCGGCCAGGGTGAGCGGCAGGACCCTACTGGTCAGCTCGCGCAGCCGGGCCTGCACGCCGGCGGACGTCTCGACGTCGGCGACGGCCGAGATCGCGCGCTGGGCCGCGGTGCCGACGCCGGTGGCCACCACGATCGCGCGGGCATGTCCGGCGACGATGGCGCTGCCCTCGAACAGCATGCTGGCGCGGTCGGAGTCGGCGACGGCGACCGGCTCCACTTGCTTGTCCACCGGCAGCGACTCGCCGGTGAGCAGGGACTCGTCCACCTCGAGGTCCTCGGCCACCAAGAGGCGGCAATCTGCCGGAACGACCTCGGGTGCGGCCAGGTCGATGACATCACCGACCCGCAGCGACTTCGCGGACACCGTGGCCGTGCGCGTGGCGTGCTGAGCCGCTTCCAACCGGCGTCGCGTCGTCGCCACGGCGGGGACCACGACCCGGCGTACGAGTTGGTCCTGTTCGGCGAACAGTTCGGCGGCCGCGGCCTCGGCGCGCAGCCGCTGCACCCCGCCGGTCATCGCGTTGATTGTCATCACGCCCGCGACCAGCAGCGCGTCGACGTTGCTGCCGACGATCGCCGATGCCGCGGCCCCGACGGCCAGGATCGGCGTCAGCGGATCGGCGAGTTCGTGCCGGGTGGCCAGCGCGAGGCGGCCCAGCAGGTGCACCGGTCCGCGCAGCGGCGCCGCCAGTGGTTCGTAGGACAGGTCGTCGATGATGCGCCGCCAGGCCGGGGTTCCGGCCGAGACGGCCATCGGTCGCGCGCCACCGGCCAGCCGCGCATAGACGATCTCGGGATCCAGCGCGTGCCAGGCGGTCAGCGGCTGCGGGGTGGGATCGGGCAGTCGCAGCACCCTGCTGGCCGACCAGGTTCCCGATACCAAAGCGGTCGCCGCGGCCGCGTTGACGGGGTTGAGCCAGCGGCGGAAGCTGGCCGGGTTGGTGGTCCTGTTCTCCTCACCGGTGACCAGCAGCAACCCGGCCAGGGTCGTGCCGCCCTGGGCAAGGTGCACCGCCGATTCGCTGGCGGACCGGGCCACCGGAATCGCCGACAGGATCCGTACCGCCGCCGCGAGATCGGTGCCGGTGATGATGTCGGCGGTCCACGCGGTGGCCGCGCGCGGATCGTCGAGGGCCACTCCGACGTCGGCGATGGCCAGCGCGGCCAGGGTGTCGGTCGAAGCGAAGTCGCGGTGCAGCGCGGTGATCAGCAAGACCGGTCCGCGATCCGCCCGCAGGTCGCGTACCAACGTCAGCAGCGGCGTACCCGGAGGATGCGTCGCACCCACACTGGCGGACAGATCTTCGGTGCCGGCGACGTGACGCAGCACCACCCGGGCTCCGGTTCGCTGCGCGGTCTGCAGCAGCGGGATGGCGTAGGGGTCGACCTCCCACCCGACGTCGACGCTGCCCACCGATTGGCCATCGACCACCAGCTCCGCGTGTTCGAGGCCCTGCGCGGGCGTCGCCGACGGCCCCTGCGACCGGATCCATCGCAGGCGCGCGCCGGTGGCCGGCAGCTCATCGGGATCGGGCTCGGGCGCCTCCTCACCGTGCAGCAGCGCGTCGGCCACCTCGTAGACGCGATCGTCGTCCCAGCCGGGTTCGTCTCCCAGGGCGAGCAAGACGGCGCGGTGGTCGCCGCGCAGCGCGGCGCCGTCGATCACCACCACCTGCACCCGATCGAGGCGGCGCAGCGCGCCCGGATCGAGTACCAGTTGCCCGGCGTTCGCCAGGCCGCGACCCAGTACCGCCGCGAACGCCTGCCGGCCCATGTGCGCGGCTCGTGGCACACCGGCCTCGATCGCGCCAGCCGCGTCCTCGACCCCACCGCCGGCCATCAATGCACTCACCGCGGCGATCAACGAGCCGTTCGCCGCCGAATTGACATAGTTCTCCACCGGCCCGGCCATTGACCCTTTTCCGGTGTCGATCGCGGAGTCGATGGCTCCACCGACGACGACGTGCGAGGCCTCACCGGCCGCCGTGGCAGCCCAGTTATGGCGTGGCTCTTGGATTTTCACCCCAGCCGAGGAGATGATCGGGCACCACCGGAGCCTGCGGCCGTTGCGGTGAGGCCAGCTGCGGTTCGCGATCGCGCCACACCCGGCGGTGGGCGGTGGCCTCGGAGATCTGCAGAGTGCGTTGCACCAGGTCCAGCGCCGGTGTGCCGAACTTCTGGGTCAGGCCGTTGGCAGCGGCGGTCGCAGCCCCCAGCGCGATGTCGGTGCCCACCCGGCCCAGTCGCGACTCAAGCAGCGACACCATGCGCGGTTGATGGTTGATGAGGGCGACCGCGGCTCGGGTGGTCTGCGGCGCGGCCGGCAGCCGGGTGGCCCAGCCGGTGATCGCGGCAGTCAGCGCGACCACATCCATGGCCGCGCTAGAAAGCGGAACCAGAATCGCCAATGGGTTGCCCGGGTCCGCGAACGGCGCGGACAGAGGTCCCGACCCCGAGCCGGCCAGGTCCAGATCGGCGACCACGTCGGCAACCACGTCGCGCACCTCATCCAGGACGGCGCCGTCGTCAGCGCCTTCGGCGAGTTCGACCACCAGCCGGCCCAACGAGCCTTCGACGTGGGCCATTTCCACGCCCTGGATCCGGCGGACCGGTTCCTCGACCACCGCCGCGTGCTCGTGCCAGCGTGGGAAGGGCAGCAACGGATCCAGGTCGAAATGCACCCGCCGCCCGCTGTGCCAACGCACCGGCGGTTCGACGCGGCCCGCGGAGCCGTTGGTGTTCGTCCCGAGCATCCGGCCGGTTGACTGGGCGGCCGATTGCACCACCGGACCCACCAGCTCGGCCACCGGGCTGGCCAGCACCGCCACCGCGCCCGCGGCACCGGCGGCGGTTTGCACGCCGGCCCGGACCACCTGCGCCGCGCCACCGGTCACGCCAGCCACCAGATTCGCCACGGGGCTGGACAGACCCGGAATCTTCATCCATCACCCTTCAAATTTCGTCTACCCACGCGTTCGTCTACTCCGCGCGCCCTAATACTCCCGGCGTCTAACGGGCCTGTCCACATGGGCGGCCCATAGGCGGGCGGTGTGTTGAAAACCTGCTGTGCGACTTACCGGATTGGCGGCAGACCAAACGCCGTGAACAGCCCCGGGTCGAGGAAGACGCAGATCCCAGCGACGCCGGTGTCGCCGGGGGTGAGCACGTGAATGGAATGCGCGCGCATGACGTCGTCATCGCTGCGACGGTACTCGGCGACAGCCGGCTGCCCGTTGGCAGCGGTCGGGATGAACACCACATCGCCGGGTTTCGCGAACGCCCGCGCGGCGAGGAAGCGCAGCACGGCGTCGCGGCCGGTGAACCACACCGGCACCGGCGGCATTTCCAGCTTCACGTCGGCTTGCAGCAGTTCGGTGAGGGCGGCCATGTCGGCGTTCTCGAACGCCGCGCAGTAGCGGTCGATCACGTCCCGGGTCTGGGCGTCGTCGGGCTCGGCCAGGCCTTCCTCGGCTGGGGATACCTCGGCGAGCCGGGCGCGGGCGCGCTGCAATGAGCTGTTGACCGCGGCGGGGGTGGTTTCGAGGAGTTCGGCGACCTCGGCGGCGCTGAACTGCACGACGTCGCGCAGGATCAACACGGCCCGCTGGCGAGCGGGCAGTTCCTGCAGCGCCGTCATCACGGCCAGCCGGACACTTTGCCGGGCGACCAAGGCCGTCTCTGGGTTCTCGAGTGCCTTTTCAAAGGCGTTTCCAAAGGCCAGAGCGTCGGGTATCGGCTCAAGCCAGTCATGCGCGCGGCCGCTGCCGTCGAGACTGGTGTCCGGGTCCACCGAAGCGTCGCCCACTCCGGCCGGAAGCACGCGGCGGGCCCGGTTCTGCAGCGCCCGCAGGCAGGCGTTCGTCGCGATGCGGTACAGCCAGGTCCGCAACGCCGCGCGTTCTTCGAACGCTTCGTACCCGCGCCAAGCACGCAGGTAGGTGTCCTGGACCAGGTCCTCGGCGTCATGGACCGAACCGAGCATGCGGTAGCAGTGCGCGATCAGTTCGGCGCGAAACGGCGCCGCCTGCTCGATGAACTCCTCTTGGACCGGCACGTCGCGCTCCTTCCTTCGGTGGCCCACACATCCATATAGATACGCCCGGTTGGCCGAATTCATCGGTTGACCTGTGCAGCGATGAATTACCGCGCGGCGACGCATCGGAACTAGTGAGAACTCATTGCGACACTGAAAGCGAGTATCACCATGAACCAGTCCATAACCCAGACCGACGGCCTCGTCGGCTCCACCGCGATCGTGACCGGCGCGAGCCGAGGTTTTGGCCGCGCAGTCGCGGCGGCGCTGACGGCGGCGGGGACGCACGTCGTCGGTGTAGCACGCTCCGGGAACGACCTTGATCGAGTGCGCGACGAGCTGGGGGACGGCTTCACCGCGATGGTCGCCGACGCCACCGAGCCGGAAACGGCCGCCAAGCTCATCGATGAGTACCAGCCGCGCACCGTCGTGCTGGCCGCCGGCCTGGCTCCGCCGATGATGCCGCTTGCGCAGCAGACCTGGGAGACCTTCAGCGCGAACTGGTACGTCGACGTCGCGCAGGCGTTCCACTGGATTCGCCATGCGCTGCGCCGTCCGCTCGCGCCGGGTAGCTCGGTGATCGCGTTCTCCAGTGGGGCCGCGGTAATGGGTTCGCCGCTGAGCGGCGGCTACGCGGGGGCCAAGGCCACCGTCCGATTCATCACCAGCTACGCCGCCGCCGAGTCGCAACGGGCCGGGCTGGGGATCGGCTTCACCTCGGTGCTGCCGCGGCTTTCCCCGGCGACCGAACTGGGCGCCAAGGCGGTGGCTGCGTACGCGGAGCGGCAAGGTGTGGACGTCGACACCTTCGTGAAGTCCTCCGGGCCGGTGCTGACGACCGAACAGGTCGGTCTTTCCGTCCTCGAAATTGCCCGTGATATTGCCCGCGGCGCCCAGCGGGAACACGACGCGTACCTCCTCACGGCGGCGGGCCTATCGCCACTGTCGTGAGCGCACACCATCGGATAGACACCAGAAAAAAGGAGGGATCGCAGATGACCAAACCCCCGATCGTTTCGGCGCAGGAGTGGGCAGCGGCGCACCAGGAACTCCTGGTCAAGGAGAAGGAGTTGACCCGCGCCCATGATGCCCTGGCCGCGCGGCGCCGCCGCATGCCGTGGCTGCAGGTGGACAAGGAGTATGAATTCGACGGGCCCGACGGCAGGGTGAGCCTGCTCGGCCTGTTTCAGGGCCGCCGTCAGCTGATCGTCTACCGGGCCTTCTTCGAGCCCGGCGTGCACGGCTGGCCCGACCACGCCTGCCCTGGCTGCTCGATGATCGCCGACCACATCGGCCACCTCGCGCATCTGAACGCGCGCGACACCACGCTGGTGTTCGCCTCGCCGGCTGCGCAACCCGACATCGAGCGACTCAAGGCCCGGATGGGCTGGCAGATGCCCTGGTACACGATCACCGACAGTTTTGACGCCGACTTCGGCGTCGACGAATGGCACGGCACTAACGCGTTCATCCGGGACGGCAAGCGGGTGTTCCGCACCTACTTCATCAACAACCGCGGTGACGAAGCGCTGGGCAACACGTGGAGCTTCCTCGACATGACCGCGCTCGGGCGGCAGGAGGACTGGGAGGACTCCCCGGAGGGCTACCCGCAGAGCCCGCCGTACGAGTGGTGGGCCTGGCATGACGCATACGGCGAGCACGTGCCGTCGCGCTGGTTCGGTGAGCCGGACCCGGACGATCCCAACGACCAGCGTCCAGCGCGCAAGGAATGAATGGAGTCGCAGACGTAAACCAGCGGTAGCCGTCTCAGGGGCTACGCGCCGCGGTATCTGGAGTGCGTGCTTGGACTACAAAATTCGGTGGTGCGCCCTGCCGACGTGATAGCCGGCCGGGAAAGACTTCTCGATGACCTGCAACTGATGGTCCACTCGGGACTCGAGTTCGAGGACCACACAGCTGTCGCCGTAGGCCTTGGACTCGAGAACGATGTACCGCTGACCGCAATCGGTGATCGGGTCACCAGAGTGCAATCTCTCGACGGGCACTAATTCCGGGGTATGTGTTGGCTCCGACTCCACAAAAACACAGTAAGTCAAATTCGCGGGCCTGTGAACCTCCTCACATGCGGCGCGCCCCGCGGCCAGCATGCCGGTCTCGCGGCGAAACCGCAGCATATTCGGGGTGTTCGGGTCCCGAAAAATTAGTGTCGGGAGCACCACTGAGGCGCCGATAAAATTGTGTCTAACGATGTTGTCAGATGTTGTTCAAGGTGGCCGAAAAGTTTGACGGGTCGCCCGGCGTGGTGGGAGACCCCAATTGTCTTTTCTGAATGCGGTGCCTCAAGCGGTGCTCGCCGCCGCTGCGGACTTGGCCGGCATCGGCTCGGTGATCAGCGACGCCAACGCGGCCGCGGCCGCACCGACTACCGGTGCATTGGCACCGGGTGCGGACGGGGTCTCGGCGACGATCGCAGCGTTGTTCGACAGCCACGCCCAGACGTATCAGGTGATCAGCGCTCAGGCTGCCGCTTTCCATAACCAGTTCGTCCAGATGCTTACCGCGGGCGCGAACTCGTATGCCGCCGCTGAGGCGGCCAACGCATTGCCGCTGCAGGCTGCGCAGCAGGGCGCGCAGGCGCTGCAGCAGGCGGTGCCCGCCGCGGTGAGCGCACCCGTCCAGGGCCTGCTGGCGCAGCCGACAGCGTCGGTTGCAGCGGCAGCGCACGCGGCACCGGTGGCGGCGACGGCAGCGCACGCGGCACCGCGGCGGCGCCGGCAGCGCACGCGGCACCGGCGGCGGCGCCGGCAGCGCGCGCGGCACCGGCGGCGGCGCCGGCCGGCGCGCAAACGGCTCGCGGCCGGCCAGCGGCCGGTAATCAGCTCAGCGGGCTGAGGGGTTCGCCGCGGGTTCCTTGAAGAAGACGCTGACGCGAGAGATCAGGCCGTCGTCGTCCTGCTCGAACAGCAGGCACTCGGGCCACTCCTTGGCCACACCGTCGATCTCGAACGCCTCGGTCAACTCGACATAGGACAACCGGGCGTCCACGTGCGAGATGCGCTGGACGTCCAGGCGATGACCCTTCAGCGTGGTCAGCACCTTGCGCAGGTAGGCCAGATAGTGCTGCTTGCCTTCGATGCGGTCGCAATACGGGCCCTCGCGGGTCAGGCCCTCGTCGGCGATGGTGGTGGCCAGGCCGTCCCAATCGTGGTCCGCCAGGCAGGTCAGATAGCGCTCGAGCACGGCCCCGTGTGAGTCCACGAAACCCACCGTAGCGCTGCGCCGCTTCCCTCGCGAGCAGACGCAGACTCGCACGAATGGGCGCGAAAAAGCGCGATTCCGCGTCTGCTCGTGATTGATTGGCAGCGGTTGCGCACAATGGTGCGATGAGCGGGCCCAGCACGCCGGAGTCGCCTCCCGAGGCGCCAACCTGTTTCCGGCATCCCAGTCGCAAGACCTTTGTCAGCTGCACCCGCTGCGACCGGTACATCTGCGGGGAATGCATGCGCGTCGCCGCCGTCGGTCACCAGTGTGTGGAGTGCGTCGAATCGGGTGCCAAGACCATTCGGCAGCCGGTGACGCAATTCGGCGGACGCGAGCAACCGTCGGGCATACCGGTGGTCACGATCGCGTTGATCGCGATCAACGTGCTGGCCTTCGTGCTGGAGATGGCGTTACCGGGCTTGGAAAAGGACCTCGCGCTATGGCCACCGGCGGTCGCCGACGGGCAGTGGTATCGGCTGGTCACCTCGGCGTTCATGCACTACGGCCCGACCCACTTGCTGCTGAACATGTGGGCGCTATTCGTGGTCGGTCCTCCGCTCGAGATGTTGCTGGGCCGTGCTGCGGTACGGCGCGCTGTACGCATTGTGCGGACTGGGCGGCTCGGTGCTCGTCTACCTGATATCGCCACTCAACACCGCGACCGCGGGCGCCTCCGGCGCGATTTTCGGGCTTTTCGCCGCCACCTTCGTGGTCGGACAACGGTTGGCCTTCGACGTCCGCTGGGTTGTCGCGGTCATCGTGATCAACCTGGTGTACACCTTCGTCGTGCCGGCGGTCAGCTCGCAATTGATCAGCTGGCAGGGCCACGTCGGCGGGCTGGTCACGGGCGGGCTGGTCACCGCGGCCTACGTCTACCCGCCGAAAGAACAGCGGAACCTGGTCCAGGCCATCACGACGATCCTCTCGTTGGTGGTGTTCGCCGCGCTGATCTGGTGGCGCACCGCCGAACTCGCCGCGGAGTTCGCGGTATGAACTGGTGGATCTCGAAGACAGAGCGCACGCTGACCGAAGAGGTACCGGCCCCGCCGAACGAGGTTCGGGACTACTACGTCGATCTGAACAACATCAAGCTCGTGCACCCGCTGATCGTGTCGATCGAAGAGACGTCACGCAGCCAGACCCCCAACGGATATCGGCAGAGCTATCGGGTGGTGGATCAAATACCGTTGGGTCCGTTCACCATTCGCACCAGTTACCAGGCACGGTTGACCGTGCCCGCGGCCGGCGACGTGCTCACCGAGGCCG
The DNA here is from genome assembly GCA_963735655.1 of uncultured Actinomycetota bacterium. Lineage (GTDB taxonomy): Bacteria > Actinomycetota > Actinomycetes > Mycobacteriales > Mycobacteriaceae > Mycobacterium. Next base: position 168,190 of record CAVTLW010000028.1, on the reverse strand, counting down.
ATCAGTCCCCAGGGGTGCGGTTACGCGGAACGGTGAGTTTCGAGCCGATCGAAGGCGGCACCCGGGTGACGGAGCGGATTCGATTCGCGGTGCCCCGGCCGCTCGCGGCGGTGACCGTGCGCGAGGGGGTCAAGGCGCATATCAAGATGCTGTCGGGCATTCGGGAGCACTTTCAATCGCTTGAAAATCGCTGAACGGGCGTCCATTCCGAGGTCAACGCGAATTCGGACAGGTACTTGGTGGAGCTCCAGCCGCCGTCGACGACCATCGTCTGGCCGTTGATGAAGGCGCCGCCGGGAGAGCACAAGAACGCCACCGTGCTCGCGACGTCGTCGACGACGCCCAACCGCTGATGCGGGGTCATCTCCGTATTCATCCGCCTGAACCGCGCGTCCTGCAGACGGCCTTCGGTCATCGGCGTCTGAATCACCCCGGGCGCCACCGCGTTGCAGCGTATTCCCTGCGCCCCGTACTGGCAGGCGATGTGCGTGGTCAGCGCGGTCAGCCCGCCCTTGGCGGCCGAATACGCGCCGCCGCGAAGGCCGCCCACCACGGCAAAGGTCGAGGTGATGTTGATGATCGCCGAGCCCGGCCCCATGTGCGGCAGCACCTCGCGCGTCAAACGAAAGGGCGCGCGCAGCATCAAACCGAGGAAGTAATCCAAGGATTCGTCGTCGGTTTCGTGCAGCGGCTTGGGACTGCCCACCCCGGCGCTGTTGACCAGAAAGTCGATGTGCCCCCACCGGTCGACGGCGCAATCCACGATCCGTTTGGGCCCGTCGTCTTCGGTGAGGTCGACGGCGCAGGTGGCGACGCGATCCCCGTCGCCGATCGCCTGGGCGAATTCGGCGAGCCTGTCCTCGTTTCGTCCGGTCGCGAGCACCGCCATGCCCATCTCGGCAAGCTTTGTCGCGCAACCGAAGCCGATCCCACCGGTGGCTCCGGCCACGACTGCCACCTGCATGTCACTCACCCGCCTTCATGAGCGTTGCCTTGATCTGATGCTTCAGGATCTTCCCGGCGTCGTTCTTCGGTAGCACGTCCCAGATAACCACCTGCTCGGGCACTTTGAACCGCGCAACACCGCTGGCTTCCAGAAAGCTGCGCAGGGTCGCCAGGTCCGGACCGGGGGCGCTCGCGGGCACGACGACGGCGCAGGCCCGTTCCCCGGTGCGGTCATCGGGCAGTCCGACGATGGCGATGTCGGCGATGCCGGGATGGCCGGCCAGAATGTCCTCGACCTCTTTGGGTGAGATGTTCTCGCCGTTGCGGATGATGATGTCTTTGGCCCGTCCGGTGACGACCAGATAGTGGTCGTCGACCCAGCGACCGAGATCCCTGGTGCGGAAATAACCTTCGCCGTCGAAGGATTCGGCCTCGTCTTCCGGATGCTGGTAGCCGACCAGCATTTGTGGCCCGCGCGCGCGGATCTCGCCGGCAACGAGCTTGATGTCCGCCAAGCCGGTGTGGCATGCTCACCCGCCCGTCCATGACCTCGGTGGCGTAGAGGTTGCCCTCCGGGTCGAACGCCACGTCGTCGGGCGCGATGATGTCGCCGCCCTTGGCGCTGACGGTGTCGACGAGACCGGTCTCGAGGTCAAGGGCGCTGATCTGGCTGCCGGTCACCTGCGCGATGTAGACCCGTCCGTCCGGGCCGGTGCGCAGACCGTTCGCGCCGAAGAGTCTGCTGGGCGGGGTGAGCCGCCGCAGGCTCCAGCCTTCGGCAAGGCTGGGTGCCTGCGTAGCAGAGTAGCGATTTCCGGCTGTCACCGCTCGGACCATAGCAATCACACTGTGGTCCAGACAATAGTCGGCCTGATTCCAGTTGAGGCCTTGACGTGCAGGCTGTTGGCAGAGAATCATCCTCTCTAATGAGTGCACATCATTATCTTGTCCGGACAATTGCTGATAGCGGTGTCTGATAACGACCTGCTGAACCTCGCCGGGCGCATTGTCGTGGTCGCCGGCGCGGCGGGCGGCGGCATCGGCACCACGGTCACCCGCATGGTCGCTGCGGCGGGTGCCACCGTCGTCGGGGTGAGCCGCTCTCAGGACAACCTTGACGAGCACCTGGGCCCCCTGGTGGCCGACGGTCTCTCCGTGGTTCCGGTCGCGGCCGACGTCTCCACCGACGACGGCGTGGACGCCGCCCTGGCGGCCGCGCGGCGCGCCGACGGCGAGTTGTACGGCCTGGTCAACGTCGCCGGTGGTGCGGACCCGTCGACCTGGATGCCGTCGACGCGGGTGACGCGCAGCGACTGGCGGGAGTTGTTCGCCCGCAATCTGGAGACCATGTTCTTCATGAGCCAAGCGGTGGCGGCGGAACTACAGAGCCAGCAGCGCCCCGGCTCGATCGTCTCGATCTCCTCGATCAGCGGGATGAACACTGCACCCTTCCACATCGCTTATGGCACAGCCAAAGCCGCGATCGTCGCGGTCACTCGCACCATGGCGCTCGAATTGGCGTGCGACGGCGAAGCCGGGGCCGCCATCCGGGTCAACGCGGTGGCACCAGGAGTCACCGAGACACCGGCGTCGCGCACCTACACCGACCACGACCCCGAGCGCGACCGGCGCGCCATTGCGATGGGCCGACGCGGCCACCCGGAGGAGGTGGCCGGAGCCATCCTCTTCCTGCTGTCTGACCTGTCGGCCTACATCACCGGGCAGACACTGCTGGTCGACGGCGGGCTGAATCTCAAATGGGGGCACTTGGGTGCCGACAACACCTCGTTGTTTCTCAAGGACGAGTCGTTTCGGGCGGCGATAAAGCGGTGGGAAGGAGGATGAGATGGATGCTGATGACTTGAGCGCACCGGTGACAATCCCGGTTGAGGCATATCTTTCCAAGGAGTATGTCCGCGCCGAACGCGACAAGTTGTGGCGGAAGGTGTGGCAGCAGGTCGGTCGAGTCGAAGACCTGCCCAAGGTGGGCAGCTACCTCACCTACGACATTCTGGACGACTCTGTCGTGGTGGTGCGTACCGCAGACGACGCCTTCCGCGCACATCACAACGTGTGCATGCATCGCGGACGCCGGCTGGTGGACGTTCCCGAAGGGGCCAAAAGCGCTTGCGGACACAAGAAGTCGTTCGTTTGCGGGTTCCATGGCTGGACCTACGACCAGGAGGGCGCCTGCATCCACATTCCCGAGCAGGGCGACTGGCAGGGCGCGCTGACGCCGGAGAACACGCATCTGGCACGCGTCAACGTCGACACCTGGGGCGGCTGGATCTGGATCAACATGGATCCCGCCGCTGAGCCGTTGCGCGACTACCTGGAGCCCGCCGCAACCATGCTCGACCCGTTCCGGCTGCAGGATATGCGCTGCAAGTGGCGAAAGTGGCTGCATTTCCAATGCAATTGGAAGGTGGCGATGGAGGCCTTCAACGAGACCTACCACGTCGCGACCACGCATCCGCAGTTCAACAAATTCGGCAACTTCCGCGGCTGGGCCGCCGTGCATGGCAAGCACAGCAACATCGGCTACGACGCGCCGAAAGACTTGGCGGAGACCAAGTCCAAGATCCGGCTCGGCACCGGCGCGGATCCGCGCGTCTCGACCGCCGAAATGCAGCTGTACACCCTGGAGGAAACCAACGCCACCACCACCAAGACGCTGGTGGACGCGGCGGTCCGGCTCGTCGACGAGCTACCCGAAGGCGCCCCGGCAAATGTGGTGCTCGAGCACTGGCTCAAATCCGCGCGCAGTGACGACGCCGCCCGTGGGGTGACCTGGCCGACCATCGATCCCGAACACCTGGCCAGCAGCGGAACCGCGTGGCAGATCTTTCCGAACTTCCAGATCGGGCAAGGACTTACCACCGCGCTGTGCTACAGCGCCCGCCCGCACGGCTACGACCCCGACCAATGCATCTTCGAAGCCTCCTGCTACGAGTTGTATCCGGAAGGCGCCGAGCCGCACACCGAATGGGTTTACGCGCCGCCGGAAGACCCGGGCTGGCGCAGTGTGCTGCCGCAGGACTTCTCCAACATGGCCGCGGTCCAGCAAGGCATGAAGTCGTTGGGCTTCCGCGGCCCCAAGCCCAACCCCTACATGGAACGCAGTACCGCCAACCTGCACCGCCACCTCGCCGAATACATGGGCACCGGTGCGCCACGTGACCTAGCAACAGAGACGGAGTTTCAGCCATGAAAGTCAACCTCGGGTTCGGAGCCCACAACTCGCACGACTGGGATCGGGTCCTGGCCGGGGATTTCAGCCAGCCGCCCGCGACCCCGGACTGGGAGTGCGTGCAGGGCACGCTCGCGATCGCCGATCTGGCCGAACCGCTCGGCTTCGACGGCATCTGGATGCCGGAACACTGCGGCACTCCATATGGCATGACGCCCAACCCGATTCAGGCGCTGAGCTACTTCGCCGGACGTACCGAACGCGTCAGCCTGGGCACCTTCGTGGTGGTCGCGCCGTGGTGGCATCCGGTCCGGCTGGCGCACCAGATCGCCTACCTCGACATCCTCTCCAACGGGCGGTACACGACGATCGGGATCGGTCGCGGCGTGTCGAAGGGCGAGTTCGACGCCGTCGGCGTCCCGCGCGAGGAAAGCCGGCAGCGGTTCAACGAGACCCTCGACATCCTGCAGTTGGCGTTCTCCGGGGAGCGGTTCTCCTACGAAGGGGAGATCTTCACAGTTCCCGAGATGTCGCTGCGGCCCGAACCCATTAGCCGCGACCTGTTTTCGCGCATCTACAGCTCGTCGTCGACTGCCGAGTCGCTGGAGATCCTGTCCCGTCGCGGCATGGTCCCGCTCTTCGTGGGCAACAAGCCGATCGAGGAGGCCGGACGAGAAGTGCAGCAGGTCAACACGTTCCGCAAGGAGGAAGGCCTGCCGCCCTGTCAGCCGAAGAACGTGATGTTCATGTACTGCACGCCCAATGCCGAAGACGCCGCCAAGACCGAAGAGTGGATCTGGACGGCCAACCGCGACGTCACCGTGCACTATGGATTCGCCGACGCCTCGAACTTCAAGGGCGTCAAGGGCTATGAGGCCTACGCGGCCCGGGAAGCCACCGCGACGGCAGTGCTCGCCTCCTCGGTGACCGGCGACACGAAACCGGCCGCTTCCAAGACGCCCGGCTATCACGCGTCCAACCTGCTGATCGGCACGCCGGAGGAGATCTTCAACCGGCTCAAGGCCGCTCAGGAGGCCTGCTCGTTCTGCGAGCTGACGATCGTTCCGCAGTTCGGCACCATGCCCTACGACGAGGCGAAGGCCAGCACCGAGCTGTTCGCCAAGGAGGTGCTGCCGGCGGTGCATGACATGGCAGGCGCCGCTGCACCCGGCAGCGCTGCCGGAGAACGCGCTGGCATGACTGGAATTTTTGGCCCTGATTGCGCTCGCGACCGAGACGCCGGACGACATCGACCTTCCCGCGCTGCGCGAAAAGTACCGTCAGGAGCGCGAAAAGCGCCTGCGACCAGAAGGATCCAAGCAGTACATCGAGCTCGTCGACGACTTCGCGGGCTACTACGAAACCGATCCGCACACACCGCCGTCTGGTCCGCGACCCGATCGACGCGGACATCGACGTGGCCGTGCTCGGCGGCGGCTTCGGCGGTCTGCTCTGTGGCGCATACCTGAAGAAAGCGGGCGTCGAAGACGTCCGGATCATCGAGCTGGGCGGCGACTTCGGCGGTGTCTGGTACTGGAACCGCTACCCGGGTCTGCAGTGCGACAACGAGTCCTACTGCTACATACCGCTGCTCGAAGAACTGGACTTCATGCCGTCGAAGAAGTTCGCCGACGGCACCGAGATCTACCAGCATTGCCGCAACATCGGAAAGCACTTCGGTCTCTATGATTCCGCGATCTTCTCCACCCAGGTGCGCGAACTGCACTGGGACGAGGAGATCAAACGCTGGCGAGTCAGCACCGATCGCGGCGACGACATCCGGGCCCGCTTCGTGGTGATGGCCTCCGGGCCGTTTCACCGCCCGAAGCTGCCGGGCATTCCGCACATCAAGGACTTCAAGGGGCACAGTTTCCACTCGTCGCGCTGGGACTATGCCTACACCGGCGGGGACAGCAACGGCGGACTGGACAAGCTGGCCGACAAGCGCGTCGCGGTCGTGGGCACGGGGGCAACCGCCGTGCAGATCGTGCCGTTCCTGGGCCGAGACGCCAAGCACCTCTACGTCTTTCAGCGCACGCCGTCATCGGTCGGCCCGCGCAACAATGTGCCGACCGACCCGGAATGGGTCAAATCGCTAGAGCCGGGCTGGCAGAAGGAGCGGCAGCGCAACTTCCATGCCTGGACGTTCGAAGGAATGGCGCTGGGCCAGCCCGACTACGTCTGCGACTTCTGGACCGAACTGGGCCGCAACACCGCCGCCCGCGTCCTGGCGCTGGAGGACCCGGCGTCGATGACTCCCGAACAGTTCATGGATATCCGGGAGGAGGAAGACTACAAAGTCATGGAGCGACTGCGGCGCCGGGTCGGCAGCATCGTCGACGACCCCGTCACCGCCGAAGCGCTCAAGCCCTACTACCGGTTCCTGTGCAAGAGGCCGTGCACCAACGACGAGTATCTGCAGACATTCAACCGGCCCAACGTGACACTGGTCGACGTGTCTGCGACAAAGGGTGTCGAGCGGGCCACGGAGAACGGCCTGGTCGCCAACGGCGTTGAGTACGAAGTCGATTGCATCATCTATGCCAGCGGCTTTGAGATCACGACGGAGATCAGCCGGCGTTACTCCATCGACGCGATCGAAGGTCGCGACGGGCTGTCGCTCTTCGACTACTGGCGTAACGGCTACCGGACCCTGCACGGGTTCACCAGTCGGGGCTTTCCCAACCAGTTCTTCACCGGGTTCACCCAGGTCGGAATCTCGGCGAACATCGCGGCCAACTATGAATTGCAGGGCGAGCACATCGCCTACATCATCTCCGAGGCCCTGTCCCGCGGCGTGGCGACCGTCGAGCCGACCCAAGAGGCCCAAGACGAATGGTGCACAACCATCCGGGAAACGGCGATCGACAACACGCAGTTCGACTTGGAGTGCACGCCAGGCTATTACAACAACGAAGGCGGCGGTGCGGGAGCGGCCGAAGGGGAAGGCATCCGCTCCCACATCGGTGAACCGTACGGACCGGGCTTCTATGCCTTCGGGGATCTGCTCGCCGCATGGCGTGACAAGGGCGATATGGATGGCCTCGTGCTGGGATCGTGATGGCTGAACTCAGATTCGACAATCGGGTAGCCGTGGTGACCGGCGCCGGAAGGGGACTGGGGCGTGCCTACGCCCTGTTGCTGGCCTCCAGGGGTGCCAGCGTCGTGGTCAACGACACCGGCAGCGCACTGACCGGCGATGGTACGGACGGCAGTCCGGCACACGAAGTCGTCGCCGAGATCGAGGCGGCGGGCGGCCAGGCAGTGGCCTGCGCCGAATCCGTGGCCAGCGCCGCGGGTGGCCAAGCGATCATCCAGAGCGCGCTGGATCACTATGGGCGGCTTGACATCCTGGTCCACAACGCCGGCAACGTGCGGCGCGGATCGTTGAAAGAGATGAGCTACCAGGACTTCGACGCGGTCATCGACGTCCACCTGCGCGGCGCTTTCCACGTGGTGCGGCCGGCGTTCCCGGTCATGTGCGAAGCGGGCTACGGTCGCGTGGTATTGACGTCATCGATAGGCGGCCTCTACGGCAACCACGGTGTAGCGAACTACGCCGCCGCGAAGGCCGGCCTGATCGGCCTGGCCAACGTCGTCGCGCTCGAAGGCGCGGCGGAAGGCGTGCTTTGCAACGTCATCGTTCCCTCTGCTGTGACGAGAATGGCTGACGGCCTTGATATTTCGGCATACCCGCCGATGGGCACCGAGCTGGTGGCGCCGGTGGTAGGTTTGCTCGCTCACGAATCCTGCCCGGTCAACGGTGAGATGCTGATCGCCATCGCCGGTCGAGTGGCCCGGGCCGTCGTCGCCGAAACCCCTGGGGTGCAACGGCAGTCCTGGTCCATCGAGGATGTCGCCGAACAGCTCTACGCGATCCGTGATCTCGCCGCACCGCTGGTCTTCCCGGTCGTTCCGAGCGGGCACGCCGACCACATTCGCTACAGCTTCGAGTCGGCCGCATGGGCGAGCCGGGAAGGCGCGCAGCATGGCTAGTTCTGGGACCGGCTCCGGCCCTAGAGGGCCACTGGCGGGTGTGCGTGTCGTCGACCTCACGGCGATGGTGATGGGGCCCTATTGCACTCAGATCATGGCCGACATGGGCGCCGACGTCATCAAGGTCGAGCCCCCGCAGGGCGACGACACCCGGTACGTCTCGGTGGGGCCGACCCGCGGCATGAGCGGGGTCTTCGTCAATGTCAATCGCGGTAAGCGCGGCGTCGCGCTCGATCTGAAGTCCGACGTCGGCAAGACAGCGCTGCGCGCGCTGATCGAACAGGCCGATGTCTTCATCCACTCGATGCGGGCCAAGGCCATCGGACGGCTGGGATTCAGCTACCCCGACGTCGCTGCGATCAACCCGCGCATCGTCTACACCAACTGCTACGGATACGGCCGCCACGGGCCCGACAGGGACCTGCCCGCGTATGACGACACGATTCAGGCGGCATGCGGGCTGCCGTCGGTGCAGCAGCGGCTGACCGGAGAGGCCAATTTCGTCGGAACGATCATGGCCGACAAGATCGCCGGGCTCACCGCGCTCTACGCGACGATGATGGCGCTGTTCCACCGCGAGCGCACCGGTGAAGGGCAAGAGGTGGAAGTCGGGATGTTCGAAGCGATGGCGTCGTTCATGCTGGTCGAACATGCCAACGGCGCCATTTTCGATCCACCGCTGGGCCCGGCGGTCTATCCCCGCGCGGTGGCGCCCAACCGGCGCCCGTACCGCACCAGCGACGGCTACATCGCCGCACTGATCTACAACGACCGGCACTGGGCCGCGTTCGTCAATTCCGTGCGACCGGCGTGGGCCAACGACAGCCACGCCACGCTGGAGAATCGGGCGCGCCAGATCGACACGGTGTACTCGCTGTTGGCCGAAACGCTGGTGCAGCGCACCACCCAGGAATGGCTGGACCTGTTCCGTGAGCTGGAAATACCGGCCGCGCCGTTGTCCAGCCCGGCCGAGTTGTTCGATGATCCGCACCTCAATGCCGTCGGCTTCTTCGAGACGGTGGACACCCCGCACGGCCCGGTGCGTTTCCCCGGTGTGCCGACCTGGTTTTCGCGAACACCGGGCCACGTCAGCGGTGGTGCCCCCGAGTTGGGCGCTCACACCGACGAGGTGCTCGAAGAAGTTGGATTGACTGCCGTAGACCCGCGCGTGTCTTAACCGTTATCCGGCCGCGTCGCCCCTAGGCTTGCTCTGATCAAGAGGAGGGGCGCGACGTATCGGCATCAAGTTCGGCGCCGGGCGACATGGTGGTCAGGGCGCGCTAACAGCGGACATTGAACCGGGCGGGATTGATCCCGCACCGGGTCATTCTGGTACGCGGCGCCGGTGGGTTGCCCCCGTTCGCCGCGTCGGCCGATTGGCCAAAGCGGATCGACCCCAGCGCCGCAACGCGATTTCCGGGGGCGGCTCCGGAGGCATTCCCGCGCTGGACGGCCTTCGTGCTATCGCGGTTGCGCTGGTGCTCTGCGAGCACGGCGGAATCCCCGGCATGGGCGGCGGGTTCCTCGGCGTCGACGTGTTCTTCGTCCTCAGCGGGTTCCTGATCACCTCGCTGCTGCTCGACGAGCTGGGCCGCAGTGGACGCATCGAGCTGGCCGGCTTCTGGATTCGCCGCGCGCGCCGGCTGCTGCCCGCACTGGTGCTGATGGTGCTCACCGTCGCCGCGGCCCGCGATCTCCTTCCCTATCAAGCACTTACCGGACTGCGAAGCGACGCGATCGCCGCATTCCTGTGGATGGCGAACTGGCGGTTCGTCGCCCAGCAGACCGACTATTTCACCCAGGGAGCTCCGCCATCACCCCTGCAGCACGCCTGGTCGCTGGGCGTCGAAGAGCAGTACTACTTCGTCTGGCCGGTTCTGCTGATCGCGGTCACCCTCCTGTTGGCGTGGCGCGCCAAGCGCTATTTCCAACGGGCCACCGTGGGTGGGGTTCGATTCGCCACGTTCGTGATAGCCACCCTGGGTGCGGCGGCTTCCGCGGTGGCCGCCATCGTTTTCACCTCAGACGCCACCCGCGACCGGATCTATTTCGGCACCGATACCCGTGCGCAGGCGTTGCTGATCGGCTCCGCGGCATCGGCTCTGCTGGTTCGGGATTGGCCGGCACTGAACCGCGGGTGGTGCATGATCCGGACCCGGTGGGGACGTCGGGCGGCCAGGTTCCTGCCGCTCGTCGGGCTGGCTGGACTGGCGGTGCTGACGCACTACGCCACCGGCAACGCCGCCGAGTTCCGCCGCGGTCTGCTGCTGGCGGCTGCGCTGGCGGCCGTCGTCGTGGTCGCCCCGGTGGCGTGCGAGCAGCGCGGCGCGGTGGCCCGCATCCTGGCCTGGCGCCCGCTGGTGTGGCTCGGCGCCATCTCGTACGGCATCTACCTGTGGCACTGGCCAATCTTTCTGGCGCTCAACGGCGAACGGACCGGGTGGTCCGGACCCGCATTGTTCGCCGCTCGCTGCGGGGCGACGCTGGCCGTGGCCGGGGTGTCGTATTGGTTGATCGAGCAGCCGATCCGGCGCTGGCGACCGTCCCGAGTGCCGCTGTTGCCGCTGGCGGCGGCCACGGTGGCCTCCGCGGCCGCGGCCACCATGCTGGTCGTGCCGGTCGGTACCGGGCCGGCGCTGCGCGAGGTGGGTCTGCCACCCGGCGTCTCGGCGGTCGCGGCGGTCTCGCCCTCGCCGCCGGGTCAGCCCGCCCCGGCGCCCGGGCCGCGAGATCCCAACCAGCCGTTCACCGTTTCGGTGTTCGGCGACTCCATCGGGTGGACGATGATGCACTACCTCCCGCCGACACCGGGATTCCGGTTCATCGACCACACCGTCATCGGCTGCAGCCTGGTGCGCGGCACACCATATCGCTACATCGGCCAAACCTTGGAGCAGCGACCCGAATGTGACACCTGGCCGGGCCGGTGGACGACGCAGATCGGCCAGGACCGGCCCGACGTCGCGTTGCTGATCATCGGTCGCTGGGAAACGGTCGACCGGGTCAACGAAGGACGCTGGACCCACATCGGCGATCCGACCTTCGATGGGTATCTCAACGCCGAACTGCAACGCGCGCTGAATATCGCGGGCTCCACCGGTGTTCGCGTGATGGTTGCCACCGTGCCCTACAGTCGTGGTGGCGAAAAACCGGATGGCCGTTTGTATCCGGAGGACCAACCGGATCGGGTCAACCAATGGAACACGATGTTGCGCAACGCGGTTGGCCACCATCCGAACGTTTCGATCCTCGACCTGAATAAAAAGCTATGTCCGGACGGCGTTTACACCGCCAAGGTGGACGGCATCCAAGTGCGAAGCGATGGGGTGCACCTGACGGCTGAAGGCGTCAAATGGCTCACACCCTGGCTCGAGGAATCGGTCCGCTAGCCGTTAATCGCCGGTGCGGCAGCTGATTTCCATGCTGTCGCTTTCCCGGACCAGGAAGTTGAAGCTCACGTACCCGTTGTCCGGGTTGCGCACCCGGTCCAGATAAGGCTGCAGGTCCGCGGCACTGGCGTTGTCGGCGAGAATCAAAGCACCTGTCTTCAAGCGCGGTTCGAGCAGCTCGATCACCGGTAGATAGAGATCTTTCCAGCCGTCGAGCAGGACGAAATCGACCGGTCCGTCCAGGCTGGTCAGTGTCTCGAGTGCATCGCCTTCGAGAATGGTGATCACGTCGTCCAAGCCCGTTTCGGCGAATGTCTTCTTGGCGGCGGCGATCTTGGTCGCGCTGAGTTCGGTGGTCACCACCCGGCCGTTGCCGTTGTCGCGCACTGCCGCCGCCAAGTGCACGGCGGAGATGCCGAATGACATCCCGAATTCGACCACCGTCGTCGGGCGGGTTGACCGCACCAGCGCGTACAACAACCGGCCGGCGTCAGGAGTCACCGGGATGTAGAACTCGCTCATCGCGTCGGTGCGTTCCTGCACCGTCATCGGACGGTTGAACTCGGCCGCTCGGTCGCGCAGCAGCGACATCTGGTTTTTCGACGCGGCATACATCCGATCCAGCAAGTTCGCGACCTTGGGATCCTGCAAAGTTGTGGGCATACCCACGAGAGTAAGCCGCTCCCTGTGCGTGACGTGCGTCACGCCGTACCCCCGTATCGATTGCGTTAACAGCGTTTGACGTGCCGTCTATCGCGGTGTAACCATGGGCGGGCAAGCACCTCGGTAGGTGAGGCGTCTGCATGGACACAGGCCACTGACCCCGAACGTCGAGAGACGCCCCGGGTCAGGACAGCTCTTCCCGGCTTAAGGGTTGAGCCCAAGTGGCTTCCGGGGTTCCGGATACGCCGTGCAGTGCCGAAGCTCCGACGAGAGTGGTGCGTTCGACGGGCTGGTCGTCGGACATCAGCACTTCTCCCGTTCGGGGTCCCAATCCAGGTGAAAGTGACGACACCCCCGTGTGTCCTGGCCGTGAGGAGGTGAGGGCGAGATGAGTCCCAGCGATAGTCCGTATCCGAAATCCGCCTTGTCCCGATCCGGTTCCGGCACTCCTTCTGCTGCCTGAGCATCTCTTCGCCGTTGGCGAGCGTCGCAAGCCGATCGGGCTTTCCGACAGGCAAATATCATGAATGTTTTTGTTGCACGCGCTTTTCCGCGGTTGATGGACAAGTGGCGCGAGCTGTGCCGCCTCACTCCGCAGGAGCGCGCCGACCGGTATGTCGCGCACCTGCCGACCGCAGTGCTCGGCCGCTGAGCGCCGGCCCCCGGTGATCCATTTCGCCACAAACGAATTCAGTGAGATAGCGAGAACCCGATGACTTCCATGTCCACCCGGAGCGCAATCTGCGCCGCCCCAGGTAGTGCTGGATTCGGCTCATGCCGGTGACATCGTCGGCGCGTTCGGTCGGATCCGGCGCGACGACAGTGACGTCAATGGCGCGATCTCCGGCCGCTGGCGCCGGCTGCGGACGCTGCTGATCATCACCGGTCCCGGGTTGATCGTGATGGTTGGCGACAACGACGCCGGTGGTGTGGCGACCTACGCCCAGGCCGGGCAGAACTACGGGATGGCCCTGTTGTGGACCCTGGCGTTGTTGATTCCGGTCCTGTACGTGAACCAGGAAATGGTGCTGCGGTTGGGCGCGGTCACCCGGGTCGGCCACGCACGGTTGATCTTCGAACGATTCGGGAAGTTCTGGGGTGCCTTCAGCGTCGGAGATCTGCTGATCCTCAACGCGTTGACGATCGTCACCGAATTCATCGGGGTGTCACTCGCGCTCGGGTTTTTGGGCTGCCCGAAGGTGATTGCGATCCCGGCCGCCGCCGTGCTGTTGTTCGCCGTGGTGGCCGGCGGCTCGTTCCGGCGCTGGGAAGGCCTGATGTTCCTACTGATCGCCGTGAACGTGGTGATCATCCCGATGGTGTGGCTGGTACATCCGACGCTGAACGGCACTGTGGGCGGACTGGTTCCGCAGTTTCCCGGCGGGATGAACTCTACGGTGCTGTTGTTGATCATTGCGATCGTGGGCACCACGGTGGCGCCGTGGCAGTTGTTCTTCCAGCAGTCCAATGTGGTGGACAAGCGCATCACGACACGCTGGATTCCTTACGCCCGAGCCGATTTGGTCATCGGCATCGTCGTGGTCATGGTTGGGGCGACGGCGCTGATGGCGGTGACTGCGTTCGGATTGGCGGGGACCGGCGACGTTGGCAACTTCACCGACGCCGGCGCGGTCGCGGCCGGCCTGGCCAAGCACCTCGGCAGCACCGCCGGCGTGCTGTTCGCGATCGTCTTGCTGGATGCATCACTGATCGGGGCCAATGCCATCGGGCTGGCCACCACCTATGCGATCGGTGACGCGATGGGCAAACGGCACTCGCTGCACTGGAAGATCAGCCAGGCTCCAATGTTCTACGGCGGTTACGCCGTGCTGCTTGCGGTGTCGGCCGGGGTCGCGTTCAGCCCCGACCACGTCCTCGGTCTGGTGACCCAGGGCGTGCAGGCGCTCGCCGGCATCCTGCTGCCCTCGGCGACGGTGTTCCTGGTATTGCTCTGTAACGACCGCGCCGTTCTGGGTCCGTGGTCAAACACCGTGCGGCAGAACATCGTCGCGTGGACCATCGTGTGGTCTCTGGTGCTGTTGTCGCTGGCGTTGACGGCCACGACGTTCTTCCCGGGCCTCTCTACGGGGACCGTCGAGGGTGGGCTCGCGGCGGGCGCGGCGATCGGCATCGTGGGGGGCGCCGCCGCGATCGTCGCCGGCCGGCGGTCCAGCGATCGGCGCGAGGCCGAAGTCATCGCGCGAGAGTTCGGCGGCGGCCTGGATCCTGGCCAGGTCGACGAACTCGACGACACGCCACTGCTCACGCCTGCCGAGCGGCGTGCTGTGCGGCAACAGGACCGGGCGAACTGGTGCACACCGAACCTCGCCACCCTCACCCGCCCTACCATGTCGCCGCTCCGCCGGGCGGGGTTGTTCACCCTGCGCGGCTACCTGGCTGTGGCGGTGGTGCTGGTGATCGTGAAAATCGTCGAGGCGGCTATCGGCTAAGCCGAACCGTTCGGCAGCAGCACGATTTTGCCGTGCGTGTGCCGCTTCTCGAGTTCTTCGAAGGCGTCGGCGACTTGGTCCAGCGGATAGGTTGCGGCGATCGTCGAATTCGACCGCACCGGTGGCGACCAGGTCGGCGATTTCGGTCAGCACTTCCGGTGTCGACGCCTCGACGCTGCCCTCGGTCTTGGCGCCGACTTCGCCGGCCTTCTGGAACGCGATGATGGTGTCGATCCGCTCCGGCGCCACCCCGAGATCGACGGCGAGTTGGACGTAGTCCGGACCGAACAAGTCGATGAACGCGTCGATCCCGTCCGGTGCGGCCTCGCGCAGCCGATCGGCCAGGCCGTCACCGTAGGTGATGGGTGTGACGCCGCGCGCCCGCAGCCATTCGGCGTTGCCGGGACCCGCGATGCCCAGTACCCGGGCCTTGCGCAGGACCAACAGTTGCACGACCAGGCTGCCGACTCCGCCCGCGGCCGCCGAGACGGCGACGGTGTCACCCGGTCGGGGCGCCACGGAACGGACGGCGGCGTATGCTGTCGCACCGACGACGTACAGCGAACCCGCTGCCTCCCAACTCAATTGGGGTGGTTTATGGATCAGCTGATTCACCGGGACGGCGGTGTGGGTGGCGTGACTGGATCGGCGAAAGCTGAACCCCAGCACCTCGTCGCCGACGGCGAACTCGGTGACGTCGGGCGCTACGGCGGTCACCACACCGGCAAGGTCGCTGCCCTCCCCGGAGGGAAACGTGGCGGGAAACATCTCATGTATGGCCCCGACTCGGATGCCGGCCTCGCCAGGGTTGATGCCGGCGGCGCGCACCTCGACCACCACCTCACCCGGGCCGGGCGACGGCATGTCGATTTCTGCCACGTACAACACTTCACGCCCCCCATAGCGGTCGAACCGCACGGCACGGGCCTTCGCAGCTGTCATATCTCCTCCTTTTCTTCCGCGAGCGTGCGTGTTTGTGCAGTGACACGCCGTCAGGGCCGTACAAGCGTGCACGCTCGCGGGGTACATCGAGCGCCCTAGACGAGACCGAGCAACTGCAGGTCGGTTACGTATTTGTTGATCAGCGCCGCCGAGAGATGCGGAATGTCTTTGTCCGCGCCAATTTTCGCCGTCTGCACCGCCTCGCGGAACACGTCCGTCGGGGCGGGGGCGCCGCGCAGCGCAGGCTCCGGCGTCTGGTAGGCGCTGAGCAGTGGCAATACCGATAGCTGACGTTGCTTGTCCGGCAATGCCCGAAGCGCTGTTTCGAAGCGGCCGAGCCATTCGTCGTGGTCCTCGATCCGGTTGATGTCGTGGCCGGCGTCGATCAGCCAGTCCACGAAAGTGTCCAGGGAGATACCGTCGTCGTGCGGGTTCATCACGTCGAAAGAGTGGTATTCGGAATCGATGTCGGCACCGAGCGTGGTGACGGACTCGGCCACGAAATCCGCGGGCAGACCGTCGTAGTGGGCTCGCGCCCGCCGGCCCTGTGCGTCCAGCTGATAGAACGAGCCCGGGGCGATACCGGTGACCAGCAGGCTGTAGATCAGCCGGGTGAACATGTCTGGCACGTTGATCTGCCCCGCATACTCGCTGTGCGCGAGGATCAGGTCGGACCGGAAGACGGCGACCGGCAGGCCGCACAGGTCGTGCGCCTCGCGGAGCAACACCTCGCCGCCCCACTTGCTGTTGCCGTATCCGTTGGCGTAACTGTCGTCGACGGCTCGCACCGGGCTGATCTCACGGATATCGCCGTCTTCGGTGAACTTGGCGGGACCTTTCTACGGACACGGCCACCGACACCGTCGACAGATAGGTGACCGGCTTGATGCGGGCGGTGATCGCCAGGCGGATCAGCTCGGCGGTGCCGACGACGTTGGGACCGAACAGCTGGTCGTAGGGCAGGACGTGGTTGACCAGGGCCGCGGGGTGGACGATCAGGTCTACGCTTTCGGCCAACCGTTCCCAAGTCTGTTGGTCCAGGCCGAGATTCGGCTCGCCGATGTCGCCGACGACGACCTCGAGATGGTCGGCGGCCAGGGTCCGGAATCGCTCCAGCAATTGCGGGTCCCCACTGCGGAAGACATCCTCGAGGCGCCGCAGTGCCGCATCGGGGTCTGCGCCACGCACGATGGTGATGAGCGTCCCGCCTACCTCAGCGAGCCGCTGCAGCCAGTCCAGGGCGAGGAACCGGCCCAGGTAGCCGTTGGCGCCGGTCAGCAAAACCGTTTGCGCGGTACCGGTTGCCCGAGGCAGCGAGGGGGCTTCGGCCAAGGTCTTGGCGTCGATGAACTTGTCCAGCGTGAGGTCGGCGGCGCGAACTTCGGTGGCTCCTCTGCCGTGCACCGTCGCAAACGTCGGTCGCTTGGAACCCGACTCTCGTTCGGATTCAACGTATTCGGCGAGCTGCCGCAGATCGGTTGTCGGAGAGATGATCTGTCCCACCGGCACGTCCACGTCGAAGATGTCGTGCAGCAGGTTGGAGAAGGTCAGCGCGGACAGCGAATCACCGCCGAGCTCGAGGAATTGTGCGTCCGGTTGCGCCGGTCCGCCGGCCAGACCCAGCATCGCCTCGGCGGCGCGGGTCAGCGTGTCGATGACCGGTCGATGTGCCGCCCCTTCGCGCAGGGTACGCAACTCGGCCGTCCGGGTCGCGGCCAGATCGACGTAGAGCTGCTCGAGTCGCTCGCCGTAGTGTTCCTTGAGTTTGGGCCGCAGCACTTTTCCGACGCCCGACAGCAGGCCGTTGTCGGCGCTGAACGGCTCGGACTCCACCAGGAAGTCGGCCGGTACCTCGTAGGACTGCAACTCGGCGAGTTTTGCTGTCTGGCGCAGTGATTCGCTGAGTGCGGCTTTGAGTCCGCCGGTGTCCGGCGCGAACTTGTCCAGCGCCTCGGGCATGGGGACGATGACGGCCAGCAAGTATGGTCGTTCGCTGTTGCCGTACACGAAGATCTGTCGCACCAGCGCTGCGCTGGAAAACACGGCTTCCAGACGGGCGACGGCCACGAACTCGCCTTGGGCCAGTTTCAACACATTGTTGCGCCGGTCGACGTAAGCGAGGTGATCCGGGCCGAGCTCGGCCATCACGTCGCCGGTCCGGTAGTAGCCGTCGGAATCGAAGGCGTTCGCGGTGACGTCGGGTCGCTTGTAATACCCGGGGAACGCTGTCTCCGACTTCACCAGTAGCTCGCCGCGCGGATACGGCTTGTCGGTAAGGAAATAGCCCAACTCCGGAACATCGACGAGCTTGTAGTCGAGCACGGGAGGCCGGCTCAGGATGCCGTTCTTACTCACCATCAGCACCTCGGTCAGGCCGTAGCCGTCCATCACGTGGACTTGCAGGCACTCCTCGACGAAGCTCTTCATCTCGGCGGACAGTGGCGCGGTGCCGCAGAAACTGGTGAGAATGCGCCCACCGAGGATCTGCTCGCGCAATTCGGCCTGCGCCTCCACCTCCGCGGTCTGCGCGTCGATACCTTCGAAAACCCTTTGGTCAACCGCGCTTTGGTAGCGCTGGTACAGCATCTCGGCCACCCGCGGCACCATGCCCATCTCGGTAGGACGCACCAGGTTCCAGTCCTCGAACAACGTGGACAGGTCGCTTTCCGCAACGAAGAAATTGGTGCCGCCGGACTGGAATGCCGATGACAGCGGTAACCGCCCGCCCAGGTGGTTGAGCGGCATGAAGTTCACGTTCAACACCGGAACGTCTTCGAACTCCGTCAGCTCGGCCGTCCAGATCCTGGTGACCATCCGCTCGGTGTACATGGCGCCCTTGGGCAAACCGGTGCTGCCGGACGTGTACAGGATCATGGTCAGCCGCTCATCGGTGTCGCCGGTGAACATCGGCGCGGGTGGCAATGCGCGGCCACGCTCGAGAACGTCATCCAGCGTTTCGATGGTCACCGTCATACCGGCCGACGCGAGCTTGGCCTGCGCACGCTCCAGGCTTTCCCGTTGCTCGTCGACCTCGGCTTGATAGTCGAAGACGACCAGTCGTTGCAACGACGTGATGCCCAGTGCCGCTTCGACGGCAACGTCGAGATAGGCCGCGCCCGCGGCCAGTATCCGCGGTTCCACCTCGGCGATGATGGGTTGCAAGCGCGACGCCGCGGCGCTGTGTTGCAACGGCACCGAGACCAGGCCCATATACGCAGACACCAAGTCGACGGTGAAGTACTGCGGGCTGGCGAAACCGATCGTGGCGACGAAGTCGCCCGGTACTACCGGGTTCTCCGCGTCGTGCCTCCACGCCGAAGCGATCGCCCGCACGTTGGCCCACAGATCGTGATAGGTGATGGTGTCGAACCGGGGCAGCAATTGCGAGGTGGTGCGCCCGGTCTCCGGATCCGTTGACGACGTGCGCGCCCGCCAGCCCAGCGCGGGCCGATCGGCGTAACCCTCGAGCAGCGTCTCCAGCACCTGCGGCAGACGAAGCCCGGGCCGGCGCGCCGCGTCGCGAACCGCGGGGTCTGGCTTGGCTCTGCGGACCTGTTCATCATCGTCGTACAACTCGCTTGTCCGTCGGACCAGGCGCTCCTGTTGAACATCGCTCGGACCTGGGCGGGCTACGATCCCGCGTTGCGCATCACCAGACATCGTCAGCCTTTCCTGCAGGGTCACTCGTTAGCGCAAACCCACCGGCTGCCGCGTGTCTTCCGCCCCGGTGGTGTGACCCCAACCACAGCCAGCCACAGCCGGACTGATCCAAGTTACGTGAGAAAAGTGACCTGCTGCGCAATCAGCAGGCAATCCGTTAGGCGACTACCTCGATCGGATCGCCGACGGTGACGTTGTTGAAATACCATGCGGCGTTGTCCGGGCTCAGGTTGATGCATCCGTGACTGACGTTGGCGTAGCCCTGCTGGTTGACCGACCACGGGGCCGAGTGCACGTAGACGCCGCTCCAGGTGACGCGGACCGCGTACGAGGCGGTGATCAGATAGCCCTCCGAAGAGTTGAGCGGAATGCCGATGGTCCGCGAGTCCATCACGACGGTCCGCTCCTTCGACATGGCGGTGAAGTTACCGATCGGCGTCGGGCGGCTGGGCTTGCCCATCGACGCCGGCATCGTGCGGAGCACTTCGCCGTTGCGACTGACGGTGAAGGTGTGCGCGGAGAGGCTGGCAACGCCGAGGAGCGCGTCGCCGGTGTCGAAGCCGTCGGTGAGTTCCTGGACCGTCACCGACACGTGGCTGTGGGTGGGCCAGTAGTGGTCCGGAACCCACTGGACGACATTGTCTTCGACCCAGTCGAAGTGTCCGGGCATGTCCGCCGGCGACGTGACGTGGATGGTCCGTTCGACCGCGCGGCGATCGGTGACCGGGGCGGTGAACGTCACCACTACCGGGTGCGCCACGCCCACCACCGCGCCGTTAGCGGGCAGGACGGAGGCAACCCCGGGAATCGGCTGGGGGATTGGGACCGCTGCGACGCTGCGACTGATCGAACCCGTCAACGCCATGGCCGCGACCGCTACCATAACGAATAGATAACGAGCCGCTCGGTGCATGGCGTCCGCCCTTCGAGATGGTGCGATCAGTACACGGTATTCTACTGGCTGTCTGTCCATTACGTGTTTTAGCAAACTCCGGCGGCGTAATCCGGTCGTCCATGATAGCGGCCTGAGAGCCGGCTGTGTTGAGGTTGTTCGGCGCGGCTACAGGCAAGGAGTGGGGATGACCGACCTTGATCCCTACACCCGTCCGCTGGCGGGGTCGGCCGCGCTGGTGCTGATCGACGTCCAGCACGACTTTTTGGATATCCCGGGAACGCGTGCGGCGATCCCGGCAGGGCAGTTGGCCAAGTTGGCGGCCGTCTTCCGCGAACGCGGGCAGCCGATCGTGCATGTTGTGCGGCTGTATCAGCCTGACGGCTCCAACGTAGATCTGGTGCGGCGGAAGCTCATTGAAGACGGTGCGCGGATGGCGCAGCCCGGCAGTGCCGGTTCGCAGATCCCCGCCGAGCTGTTGCCCAGTGTCGCCGATGTCCCTGAACTGGACCATGAATTGCTGCTGGCCGGCGGCATGCAACAGCTCGGTCCGGCCGAGCACGTGATGTACAAAGCACGGTGGGGCGCCTTCTACCACACCGACCTCGAGCGCCACCTGCGGGAAAGCGGCAGCAGCACAATCGTTTTCGCGGGCTGTAACTTCCCCAACTGTCCCCGCACCTCGATCTACGAGGCGTCGGAGCGCGACTTCCGGATTGTCCTGGTGTCCGACGCGATCTCGGGATTGTACGACCGGGGGATCGACGAATGCCGCGGTATCGGGGTGCACGTCGCGGACCTGTCGGACACAATGGCTTGGCTGGCCCGGTAGCGAGGAGGTACGGGTGCTCTTCCGTCAGTTGGAGTACTTCGTCGCGGTGGCCCAGGAGCGCCACTTTGCCCGGGCTGCCGAGAAATGCTACGTGTCCCAACCGGCGCTCTCGGCGGCGATCGCCAAGCTCGAACGCGAACTGAACGTCACTCTGATCAATCGGGGCCACAGCTTTGAGGGCCTCACTCTCGAGGGAGACCGGTTGGTCGTGTGGGCCAAGCGAATTCTTGCCGAACACGATGCGTTCAAGGCCGAGGTGGATGCGGTGCGGTCCGGGGTCACCGGCACGCTGCGGCTGGGGACGGTTCCCACCGCTTCGACGACGGCGTCTCTGGTGCTGTCGGCCTTCTGTTCGGCCCACCCATTGGCCAAGGTGCACATCAGTTCCCGGCTGGCGACCACCGAGCTGTACCGACGTCTGCGTGAATTCGAACTCGACGCCGTCATCGTGCATCCGACGCCCGAGCACGCCCAGGACGTCGATCTGGTGCCGCTTTACCAGGAGCACTATGTGCTGCTTGCGGGGGCTGATCTGCTGCCCGCGGGTTCATCGACGCTCTCCTGGCCGGAGGCGGCGCAACTCCCGCTTGCGTTGCTGACGCCGGACATGCGGGACCGGCAGAACATCGACGCTGCCTTCGCCAAGCACGACATCACCGTCACCCCGCAGGTCGAGACGGACTCTGTCGCTTCGCTATTCGCGCAAGCTGCCACCGGCGACTGGGCCTGCATCGTGCCGCATACCTGGTTGTGGACGACATCGATGGCCGGTGATATCCGGGCCGTGCAACTCGTTGACCCGGCCCTGACCGCCCAGATCGCACTCGCGACCAACCACGCCGGGACCGGGATCGCCCGTTGCCCGGGCGCTCAGCGCGTGCGCGCAGCGGCTCAAGCTGAACGAGTTCTTCGAGGCTCAGCTGCTTGGCATCACCCGCCGGCGCTGACGGCCGCGCTGGTGGGGTTCAGGCTGGCCAGGTGTCCACTTTCGACGCCGGCGGACGGGTCGAGTTGGCAGTCGATGATCGCGGGCCCGCCCGACGTAAGCGACTCGGTCAACGCCGACTCCAGCTCGGCCGGGGTCGTGACGTGGTATCCCTTGCCGCCGAACGCTTCTGCGAGCAACTCATGCCGTGCTTGCGCGTTGAGCACGGTAGGGGCCGGGTCGCCTCCGGGCGGCTGTTCGTCGCCGCGATAGACGCCGCCGTTGTTGAGGATGACGACCGTGACGGGTAGCCGGTAGCGGCAGATGGTCTCGATTTCCATGCCGCTGAAGCCGAACGCGCTGTCGCCTTCGATCGCGACGACCGGCCGTCCGGTTTCCACCGCGGCGGCAATCGCGTATCCCATCCCGATGCCCATCACCCCCCAGGTTCCGGTGTCGAGTCGGTGCCGCGGCAACTCCATGTCGATCACGTTGCGGGCCAGGTCCAGCGCGTTGGCGCCTTCGTTGACCACGTAAGTATCCGGGTTACGTTGCAGCACTGTGCGAATGGCGCCGAGAGCGTTGTAGAACCGCATCGGGTGTGGATTGTCGGCCAGCCGCTGCGCCATTTTGGCGTTGTTGCGCGCTTTGCGCTCGTCGAGTTCGCCGGCCCAGGCGGTGGGCGCGACCAGTTGCCGCGCGGACACGCCGTCAAGTAGCGCCGACATCACCGAATCGATGTCGCCTACCAGCGGCGCGGCGATCGGCTGGTTGCTGTCGAATTCCGCTGCCTCGATATCGATCTGGATGAACTTTGCCTCGGCCGACCATTGCGGTGAGTCGCCATGGCCGAGTAGCCAATTCAGTCGGGCGCCGACCAGCAAGACCACGTCGGCCCGGGCGATCGCCAGCGATCGAGCGGTGGCCGCGGACTGCGGGTGCGAATCCGGCAGCAGGCCCTTGGCCATCGACATCGGCAGGAAGGGGATACCGGTGTTCTCCACGAATTGCCGAATCACGTTGTCGGCCTGCGCATATGCCGCGCCCTTGCCGAGCACGATCAGCGGGCGCTGTGCCTCGGTGAGTAGGTCCAACGCGCGGGTGACCGCGTCCGGTGCGGGCAGCTGGCGGGGGGCCGGGTCGACGACCCGCCAGACGGTGTCGGCAGCTGCAGAGGCCTCCAGGGCCTGGCCCAGCACCTGGCCGGGGATGTCGAGGTAGACACCGCCCGGCCGGCCGGAGATCGCGGTGCGAATGGCGCGGGCGATACCACGCCCGATGTCTTCGACTCGGGCGATCCGGAACGCCGCCTTGGCAACCGGGCGAGCCGCGTTGAGCTGGTCGATGTCCTGGTAGTCACCGCGTTGCAGGTCCACCAGTGCCCGGTTGCTCGACCCGGAGATCTGAATCATCGGGAAGCAATTGGCGGTGGCGTTGGCAAGCGCCGGCAGGCCGTTGAGAAAGCCGGGGCCGGATGTCGTCAGGCACACGCCGGGCCGGTGAGTGAGGAATCCGGCTGCCGCGGCCGCATTACCGGCGGAGGTCTCGTGCCGGAAACCGATGTAGCGGATGCCCGACGCCTGCGCGGTGCGGGCCAGGTCGGTGATCGGGATGCCGACGACCCCGTAGATGGTGTCGACGTCGTTGGCCTTGAGTGCGTCCACCACGAGGTGGAAGCCGTCGGTCAGCGGAGTCATGTGGGCTCCTCGCTGTGCGTGTCTGGGTGTCTTAGTCAATCACTGTCAATCACTGTCGTCCGCCGCCCCAGTTGTGTCCAAGACCGGGCTGCTATTCAGCGATTCACGCCGTTTATCGACCGGGTCAATAGTTGCCGGCTATCGACCGTTAGCGGATCGGTATTGGACAACGAATGTCGGTGACCGGCATCGTGCTGACTAGGTGCTGAGTGCACGCACGACCACAACGAGCAGGAGCGCACTGCCATGACATCCGAGACGATCATCACTGGCCAGGCCAGCGAATCTTTCATCGAGCCCAAGCCTCGCCGATCTGGTCCAGGCGACGGCGGCCGCCCGGCCCGAGGCGGCGGCACTGGTCGTCACAACCGAGCGCGTCCCGGTGACCTACCGCGAATTGGTCGGTCTGGTCGATGATTTGGCCGGGCAGCTGACGCAGGCCGGCCTGCGGCCGGGCGACCGGGTGGCGCTGCGCGCGGCCAGCAACATCGAGTTCGTCGTCGCTCTGCTGGCTGGATCCCGGGCGGATCTGGTGGTGGTTCCGCTGGACCCCGCGCTGCCCGTCGGCGACCAGCGCGCGCGCAGCGACGCCGCGGGAGCACGGGTGGTGCTCGTCGATGGGGCTGCGCCCGAGGACAGCGAAGCGACCGCGCTGCGCTGGTGGCCGATCGCGGTCAGCACCGGCGCCGACGGCAGCATGTCCATCCGCCTGGAGGCGACCGGCGAACCGAACCCCGCTCCGTCGACACCGGAGGGGCTGCGGCAGGACGACGCCATGATCATGTTCACCGGCGGCACCACCGGGCTGCCCAAGATGGTCCCCTGGACTCGCG
This sequence comes from uncultured Actinomycetota bacterium, assembly GCA_963735655.1. Taxonomy (GTDB): domain Bacteria; phylum Actinomycetota; class Actinomycetes; order Mycobacteriales; family Mycobacteriaceae; genus Mycobacterium. The sequence continues at coordinate 143,776 of CAVTLW010000028.1, read as the reverse complement.
ACAACATCGCCAGTTCGGTTCGGGCCGTCATCGCCGGCTACCGGCTGGGCCCGCAGGACGCGACCGTCGCCGTGATGCCGCTCTATCACGGCCACGGCCTGATCGCCGCGCTGCTGGCGAGCCTGGTATCCGGCGGTACGGTGCTGGTGCCCGCTCGCGGACGATTCTCGGCACACACATTCTGGGACGACATCAACGCCGTGCACGCCACCTGGTACACCGCGGTGCCCACGATTCACCAGATCCTGTTGGAGCGCGCCAAAGCCGAACAGCCGGAGAACAACTCGGCCGCACTGCGCTTCATCCGCAGCTGCAGCGCCCCACTCACCCCGGACACCGCCCAGTCGCTGCACGACACGTTCTCGGCAACGGTGGTGTGTGCGTTCGGCATGACCGAGGCCACTCACCAGGTGGCTACTACAGGCATCGACGGGAACGGCGAAAACCCGGCTGAGTCAACCGGTCTCGTGGGCCGGTCGACTGGGCCGCAGATACGGATCGCCGGTTCCGACGGCCTGCCCGTGCCGGCCGGTGCGGTCGGGGAGGTCTGGTTGCGCGGCAGCACCGTGGTGCGCGGTTATCTCGGTGACCCGAAGATCACCGCCGCGAACTTCACCGACGGCTGGTTGCGCACCGGTGATCTGGGGTCAGTGTCCGACGCCGGCGACCTGAGTATCCGTGGCCGAATCAAGGAACTCATCAACCGCGGTGGCGAGAAGATCTCGCCGGAGCGCGTCGAGGGCGTCCTGGCCAGCCACCCCGACGTGATTGAGGTCGCGGTGTTCGGGGTGCCGCACCCGATGTACGGCGAGACCGTCGCAGCGGCGATCGTGCCCCGCGAGTCTGACCCGCCGACCGCGGAGGAACTCACCGAGTTCTGTCGGGAACGGTTGGCGGCCTACGAGATTCCGGCCACCTTCCAGATGGCAAGCGAGCTGCCGCACACCGCGAAAGGCTCGCTGGACCGGCGCGCGGTGGTCGCTCAGTTCGGCCAATGACCACCGCGCGAGTGTGGGGTTGATGCTACGCGGTTGGACCAAAAGCGTGACATAAGTCCACATCCGGCGCGGACTGCGAGGCCGACGCGACGGTTCCCCAGGCGGCTCGCGCTCCTGATTCACCGACCCGGTAAGTCTGGACCAGCGTGGCCAGCGCGGCGGCGATCACCAGCACCCCCACCACCGCGTGCAAGGCGAACTTCACCGTCCCCCCGCGTGCCTGGCGAATGTGCACGGCGGCCAGCACGATGACGGTGGCCGCCAGCGCGGCCTCCATGTAGACCAGCGTGTCGCCCAGTTGCGCGTGGTGCTGGACCGCGGGTGACGCGCCGACCTTGTCTGCCAGCCATTCACCGGAGTTGGTGGTCAGCGGGGTCAACGCGAGGGTGCCCACGGCCAGCAGCACAACCAGCCAGATCAGCCGTCGTCGCGCCGCGGGCCACAGTGCACAGAGGATCGCGAGGATCGCCGCCAACGGACCCAGCACAACGACGAAATGGTTGAGCAGGATGTGGGCCGGAAGCCCGTTGATTATCGACATCGGGCTCAGGCGGTGGTCTTCACCCGGGCTGCCGCGGACTCGGGCATCGGGTCGTAGCGGACGAAGGACCGGGTGAACGATGCGGCCCCGTGTGCCAGTGAGCGCAAGTCGATGGCGTACCGCGTCAACTCCACTTGCGGCACTTCGGCTTTGACCACCGTGCGTTCGTGACCCGCGGCCTCGGTACCCAACACGCGACCGCGACGACCGGACAGGTCACCCATCACCGCGCCGACGTAATCGTCGGGCACCATCACCGAGATCTCGTCGATCGGCTCGAGCAGCACCACCTTCGTCGCCGCTGCCGCCTCCCGCAACGCCAGCGCACCCGCCGCTTGAAACGCGAAGTCCGACGAGTCGACGCTGTGGGCCTTGCCGTCGACCAGCGTGACCCGGATATCGACCACCGGGTAACCGGCGTGCACGCCCTTCTCCATCTGCGCGCGCACGCCCTTCTCCACGCTGGGGATGTAATTCCGCGGCACCGAACCGCCGACCACCTTGTCGACGAACTCGAACCCGGAGCCCTCCGGCAGTGGCTCCACCTCGATGTCGCACACTCCGAACTGGCCGTGTCCGCCGGACTGCTTGATGTGACGGCCGTGGCCTTTCGCTTTGCCGGCGAGGGTTTCCCGCAGCGGCACCCGCAGCTCGATGGTGTCGACGGAGACGCCGTAGCGGTTGGCCAGTGCGTCCAGGACGACGCCGGCGTGCGCCTCGCCCATGCACCAGAGCACGATCTGGTGCGTCTCCGAATTCTGCTCGATCCGCAGCGTCGGGTCTTCGGCGGCCAACCGCCCCAGCCCGACCGACAGCTTGTCTTCGTCGGTTTTGGCATGCGCCTGAATCGCGATCGGGAGCAGCGGCTCGGGCATGGTCCAGGGTTTGAGCACGAGCGGCTCGGACTTGTCCGAAAGCGTGTCACCGGTCTCGGCCCGGCTCAACTTGCCGATCGCGCAGATGTCGCCGGCCACCACGGCCGCCGCGTTGCGCTGCTGCTTGCCCAGCGGGAAGGACAGGACGCCGATGCGTTCGTCTTCGTCATGGTCGGGGTGGGTCGTAGCGCCCCCGCCGCCACTTCCGTCAGGCTCGCCGAAAAACGACGAAAAATGGCCCGACACGTGCACCGTCGCGTCGGGCTTGATGGTCCCCGAGAACACCCGGACCAGGCTGACCCTGCCCACGTACGGGTCCGACGTCGTCTTCACCACCTCGGCTAGCAGCGGCGCGTCCGCATCGCAGGCCAGCTCGGCGTGCGGAGCGCCCTGTGGCGTAAAGACCTCAGGCAGTGGGTGTTCCAGCGGCGACGGGAATCCGCGGGTGGCAATCTCGAGCAATTCCAGGGTGCCGATACCGGTGCCACTGCACACCGGGATCACCGGGAAGAAAGATCCCCGGGCGACGGCTCGCTCGAGGTCCTCGATCAGTACCGACTCGTCGATCACCTCACCGCCGAGATAACGCTCCATCAAGGTCTCGTCCTCGGACTCCTCGATGATTCCCTCGATCAGCGAGCCGCGCGCTTCCTCGATCCGATCCGCGTCGGACTCCTCAGGCGTGCTCGTGCTGCGCTGGCCGTCGGCGTACTTGTAGTAGGTCTGCGACAGCAATCCGATCAGGCCTTCGCAGGCCGGTAGGCGGTTTGGCAGGTAGAGCGGTAAGACCTTGTCGCCGAACGCATCTTGCGCGGCCGCCAGCGCTTCGGCGTAGTTGGCGCGGGCGTGGTCGAGCTTGGTGATCACCACGGCGCGGGGCATGCCGACCTGACTGCATTCCTGCCAGAGCGACTTGGTCGGCTCGTCGACGCCCTCGTTGGCCGCGATCACGAACAGGGCGCAATCCGCGGCGCGCAACCCGGCCCGCAGCTCACCCACGAAGTCGGCGTATCCAGGTGTGTCGACGAGGTTGACCTTGATCCCCTCGTGCGACAGCGAGGCCACTGCAACCCCCACCGAGCGCTGTTGCCGGATCTCCGCGTCGTCGTAGTCGCAGATCGTCGTGCCATCCACGACGGAGCCCGGCCTGGACAACACGCCGGCGGCCACCAGCAGAGCCTCGACCAGTGTGGTCTTGCCGCCGCCCGACGGCCCTACCAGCACCACATTCCGAACGGCATTCGGACCGTCCGCGGTGGGAGCTGCTCCCGCGCCCTGGGACGCACTCGCTCTGTCGGCCATGACATTCCTCCAGTTCTTGCTCGCTACGCTGCGGTGCGTCCGGCGAGGGTGTGACCTCTCCGTTTCGGGACCACTGGACGCAGTAAGCAACTTTTCTCCCAACCGCCGCCCAACACAAGGCCACATCGTGGCGATGTCCGGGTTATGTGTGCGGGAAAAGCGCTAGCGCGGCTCAGCCGGCGCCGACGCGGCGTGCCAGCTGGACCAGCGTCGCACCGCGATGGCGATGACCGGGCCGTTCAACGAAACCGATTGGTACTGATCGTATTTGGCGCGCAACACCTGATATCCCGCCTGCATCACCGCACCGTCGCGATGCACCGTGGCCTCGCCGTCGGCACGAACCCACCACAATTGCGTCCAGTCGTCGGCGTAGTGATCGACGAGCACGCTGGCCGCAGGGTTGCTCTCGATGTTGGTCAGGCGCCGCAGGCGCTGCGTGGTTTTCGGCTTCGCGTCGACGGCGGTGTAGACGGTGGCGTTTCCGGCCCGGTCGGCCGGGTTGTCCCAGTCGACCGCGAACACCACCGGCACCAGGTGCGGGACACCGTCGGGCGTGACGGTGGCCAGCCGCGCCACCGGCGACCGTTCGAACCAGACCTTCGGGTCGAATTCCGCCACCGGGTCAGCTTAGGCGCCGGACCGCCGGGGCTGCGTTTACCTCATGGTTTACCTCATGCCGGCGGGACGCAGATGGGATGTCTTGCCCCGGAACGCGATAGGGTGGGCTCCTGCCGATTTGGTGGGTGGTGTCTGGGCGATCCTCGGGTCGGCATGACTGAAGTGGTCATGATGAATTTGGGAGGTATCAGATGTCGTTTGTGGTTGCAGCGCCGGAGGCGCTGGTGGCGGCGGCGACGGATATGTCCAGCATCGGTGCTGCGCTGAGCGCGGCCAATACGGCCGCGGCGGTCTCAACGACGGGTTTGCTGACCGCTGGTGCTGACGAGGTGTCGACGGAGATTGCGGCGGTATTTTCCGCGCACGCCCAAAGCTATCGGGCGCTGAGTGCGCAGGCGGCGGCGTTGCATGATCAGTTTGTGCAGGCCTTGAACGCGGGTGCGGGCTCGTATGCGGCTACCGAGGCCGCCAACGCATCGCCCTTGCAAACCCTGCAGCAGGATTTGCTCAATGTGGTTAATGCGCCCACCCAGGCGCTGCTGGGGCGACCGCTGATCGGCAACGGCGCCAACGGGGTCCCGGGGACGGGGGCAAACGGGGGGGCCGGCGGAATATTGATCGGCGACGGCGGGGCTGGCGGGTCCGGTGCGGCCGGCCCCAACGGCGGGGCCGGCGGGGCAGGCGGGGCCGCCGGGCTGTTCGGCTCCGGCGGGGCCGGTGGATCCGGCGGGATCGGAATGCTCAGCACCGGCGGGACCGGCGGGACCGGCGGGGCCGGCGGGCTGTTCGGCGGGGCAGGCGGGGCCGGCGGGGCCGGCGGGGCCGGTGCGCCCGGCAGCACCGGCGGGGTGGGCGGGATCGGCGGGGCCGGCGGGCTGTTCAGCGGCACCGGCGGGGCCGGCGGGCTCGGCGGCACCGGCGGGATCATGGGGGCCGGCGGGGTCGGCGGAGCCGGCGGGGCCAGCGGGCTGTTCGGCGTCGGCGGGGTCGGCGGCACGGGCGGGCTAGGCGGGACCGACGGGGTCGGCAACGGCGGGGCCGGCGGGGCCGGCGGCGCCGGTGCGCTGATCGGCAGCGGCGGGGCCGGCGGCACCGGCGGGCTCGGCGCCCTCACCATCGGGGGTGCCGGCGGCGCCGGTGGCAACGCCGGCATGCTCTTCGGCTCCGGCGGGGCCGGCGGCACCGGCGGGCTCGGCGCCCTCACCGCCGGGGGTGCCGGCGGGGTCGGCGGGGCCGGCGGTGATGGCGGCTTGCTCTTCGGCGGCGCCGCCGGCGTTGGCGGCTCCGGTGGGAGCGGCTTCGCCGGGGGTACCGGCGGGACCGGTGGCAACGCCGGCGTGCTCTTCGGCTCCGGCGGGGCCGGCGGCACCGGCGGGCTCGGCGCCAGCACCTTGGGCGGCGCCGGCGGCGTCGGCGGGATCGGCGGCAACGCCGGCATGCTCTTCGGCGGCGCCGGCGGCGTCGGCGGCTCCGGCGGGAGCGGCTACACCGGGGGTGCGGGCGGGGCCGGCGGCAACGGCGGCATCCTCTTTGCCTCAGGCGGGAACGGCGGGCTCGGCGGGAGCGGCTTCACCGCCGGGGGTGTTGGCGGGGCCGGCGGCAACGGCGGCATGCTCTTCGGCTCCGGGGGTACGGCCGGCGCCGGCGGAGCCGGCGGGATCGACGGCGCCAACTCGGGCCCCGGCGGCGCCGGTGGAGCCGGCGGCAACGCCGGCGTGCTCTTCGGCTCCGGCGGGGCCGGAGGCCCCGGCGGGGTGAGCATCGGGGGTCACGGCGGCACCGGCGGGGGCGGCGGCAAGGCTGGGCTCATCGGCTCCGGCGGGGCCGGCGGCGCCGGGGGAGAGAGCGGGTTTATCGGCGGTAACGGCGGTAACGGCGGCAACGCCGTGCTGATCGGTAACGGCGGTAACGGCGGCAACGCCGGGGCTGGCCACCACCATGGGCGCCGTCGGCGCCGGCGGTACCGGCGGGCAGCTGCTCGGCCAGAACGGTATCAACGGGTTGCCATAGCTGGCGGTGTGGCAGATAGTCGGGTCCCAAACGACCGGGTCCATACGGAGATTACCGGTCTGCACCGGGGGGTCCCCTGGGCACCAGTGACATGGCCCCGCGGGAGAGGCATCAGGACAGCCGGGCCACGCATGGTTATCCAGCAGCACAGGGCCAGGCTTGGCCTGAGCTGACGGCTCCTTTACCGCCCTGACCACCGTCAGCGATGGCTATCTGCACTACGGTGGTGTAGACAAAGTCGTGCCGCCCGGACCCTAAGGCTGGGACAATTTCGATTCTTACCCCAATGCAGGAGGTGACGGGATGAGCAAATCTCACCCACGCTCAAACTGGCGGTCATGGTTGGTCGGTGTGCTTGCCGCGACCGGCCTGGGACTGGGCCTGACCCTTGCCCCTTCGCCGGCACCCGCCAACGCGGCGCCGTCGACGTTGGATCGGTACGGCAACATCCCAGATTTCCCCATCCTTCCGCGTGACCCCGCGGCGATGGTTGCCCAGGTAGGCCCGCAGGTGGTCAACGTCAACACCAAGCTCGGCTACAACAACGCCGTCGGTGCCGGCACCGGCATCGTCATCGACCCCAATGGCGTCGTCTTGACCAACAACCACGTGATCTCGGGCGCCACCGACATCACCGCGTTCAGCGTCGGCGACGGCCGCACCTACGGCGTCGACGTGATCGGCTACGACCGCACCCAGGACGTCGCGGTGCTGCAGCTGCGCGGCGCAGGCGGCCTCCCGACCGCCAATATCGGCGGCGGGGTGGCGGTCGGCGAGCCGATCGTGGCGCTGGGCAACACCGGCGGCCAGGGCGGTACGCCCCGTGCGGTGTCCGGGAAAGTGGTCGCGCTCGGCCAGACGGTTCAGGCATCCGACGCCCTGACCGGTGCCGAAGAGTCGCTGAGCAACTTGATCCAGGTCGACGCGGCCATCGCGCCCGGTGACTCGGGCGGACCGATCGTCAACGGCGCCGGTCAGGTGATCGGGATGAACACCGCGGCCTCCGACAACTACCGAATGTCCGGCGGAACGGGCTTCGCAATCCCGATCGGTCAGGCCCTGGGGATCGCCGGGCAGATCCAGAACGGCGGCGGTTCGCCGACCATCCACATCGGGCCCACCGCCTTCCTGGGCCTGGGCGTCGTCGACAACGGCGGCAGCGGAGCAAAGGTCGCACGCGTGGTGGGCAACGCTCCCGCCGCATCCATCGGCATCTCCACCGGCGACATCATCACCGCGATGGACAACACCCCGATCAACTCGGCCACCGCGATGTCGGATGTGCTCAACGGGCATCATCCCGGCGACTCCATCTCGGTGAGCTGGAAAAGCAAATCGGGAACCGCGCGCACCGAGAACGTGACGCTCGCGGAGGGGCCCCCAGCCTGACCTTCCCGGGAATGTTGCCCGCCAGGCCAGCCAATTCGTTTGGTGCAAGCCGTGATTGCTCGGCTCGTTCGCGCGTGATTTTTAACGTCCCGCGTCGGGTACCCGTGGCATCGTGGAATTGATGAGCGACGCAATAGACGCTGTCGAGCACGACCCCGCGGAGGGCAGCCACGTCGAGGGAGGTGTGGTCGAGCACCCCGAAGCCGGCGATTTCATCCGTGCCACCGCACTGCCCGCCGACCCGACCTGGTTCAAACACGCAGTTTTCTACGAGGTGCTGGTGCGGGCGTTCTTCGACGCCAGCGCGGACGGCTCAGGCGATCTACGTGGCCTGATCGAACGCCTGGACTACCTGCACTGGCTCGGCGTCGACTGCATATGGCTGCCGCCCTTCTACGATTCACCGCTGCGCGACGGTGGCTATGACATCCGCGACTTCTACAAGGTGCTGCCCGAATTCGGCACCGTCGAAGACTTCATCGCGCTGGTCGACGCCGCCCACGAGCGGGGGATCCGGGTCATCACCGACCTGGTGATGAATCACACGTCGGAGTCGCATCCCTGGTTCCAGGAGTCCCGCCACGATCCCGACGGGCCATACGGCGACTACTACGTGTGGAGCGACACCAGCGAGAAGTACACCGACGCGCGGATCATCTTCGTCGACACCGAGGAATCGAACTGGACGTTCGATCCGGTCCGCCGCCAGTTCTACTGGCATCGGTTCTTCTCCCACCAGCCTGATCTGAACTACGAGAACCCGGCCGTGCAGGAAGCGATGATCGACGTGCTGCGCTTCTGGCTGGGCGTCGGCATCGACGGGTTTCGGCTGGATGCGGTGCCCTATCTCTTCGAGCGCGAGGGCACCAACTGCGAGAACCTGCCCGAGACGCACGCCTTCCTCAAACGCGTCCGCAAGGTGGTGGACGACGAATTCGCGGGCCGGGTGCTGCTGGCCGAGGCCAATCAGTGGCCGGCCGACGTCGTCGAGTATTTCGGCGACGCCACCACCGGCGGCGACGAATGCCACATGGCCTTCCACTTCCCGCTGATGCCGCGCATCTTCATGGCGGTCCGCCGGGAGTCGCGGTTTCCGATCTCGGAGATCCTGGCCCAGACGCCGCCGATCCCCGATATGGCTCAGTGGGGCATCTTCCTGCGCAATCACGACGAGTTGACGCTGGAGATGGTCTCCGACGAAGAGCGTGACTACATGTACTCCGAGTACGCCAAGGATCCGCGGATGAAGGCGAACGTCGGGATCCGGCGCCGATTGGCGCCGCTGCTGGAAAACGACTTCAACCAGATCCGGTTATTCAACGCGTTGCTGCTCTCGCTGCCCGGCTCGCCGGTGCTGTACTACGGCGACGAGATCGGGATGGGCGACGTGATCTGGCTGGGAGACCGGGACGGCGTGCGCACGCCGATGCAGTGGACACCGGACCGCAACGGCGGATTCTCATCCGCCAACCCGGGTCGGCTCTACCTGCCGGCCAGCCAGGATCCGGTCTACGGCTACCAGGCGGTCAATGTCGAGGCGCAACGCGACACCACGACCTCGCTGCTCAACTGGACCCGGATCCTGCTCGGGGTGCGGCGCCGCCACGAAGCATTCGCCATCGGAACCTTCCACGAGCTGGGCGGGTCCAACCCGTCGGTGCTGGCGTTCGTGCGTGAAGTCCCAGGTGAGGACGGCGACGAGGGCGACGTCGTGCTGTGCGTGAACAACTTGTCGCGGTTTCCCCAACCCATTGAACTGAACCTGCAACAGTGGAATAGCTACACGCCCGTCGAGTTGACGGGGCAGGTCGAATTTCCACGCATCGGGCACCTGCCCTATCTCCTGACACTCCCGGGACACGGGTTCTACTGGTTCCAGTTGTCGGCATCCGAGGAGGAGGAGCAGCATGACCCTCTCAGCCGGGCTGGCTGCCAAGCTGCCTTGGTCGGACTGGCTCCCACAGCAACGGTGGTACGCGGGGCGCAATCGCGAACTGTCCACCGCCGAGCCCGCAATCGTCGTACCGCTGCGTGACGACCTGGAACTGGTGCTGGTCGACGTCGCCTACACCGACGGTTCCGCGGAGCGCTACCAGGTGATCGTCGGATGGGATTCCGAGCCGATCTCCGAGTTCAGCACCCGGGCCACCATCGGCGTTGCCGACGATCACACCGGTTTCGACGCGCTCTACGACGGCGCCGCACCTAAGTTCCTGCTGTCGCTGATCGACTCGTCGGCCGTGCGCGACTCGTACGGGACGGAGGTCGCGTTCTCGCTGGGAGCCAGACGTCAAACTGCCGCTGGACGCGTATCCGCGGGTGTCCGACGCCGAGCAGAGCAACACCAGCGTCATCTTCGATCGCGGATCGCCGGCCATCTTCAAGGTGTTCCGCCGGGTCAGCGTCGGCATCAATCCCGATATCGAGCTCAGCCGGGTGCTCGGCCGCGCCGGCAACCCGCACGTGGCCCGGTTGCTGGGCAGCTATGAGATCGTGGCACCGAACGGCTCCGCCGACCAGGCGTGCCCGCTGGGTATGGCGACTGCGTATGCGGCCAACGCCGCCGAGGGCTGGGCGATGGCCACCGCCAGCGTTCGCGACCTGTTCGCCGAGGGCGACCTGTATGCGCACGAAGTCGGCGGCGACTTCGCGGGTGAGTCCTGTCGGCTCGGCGAAGCCGTGGCGTCGGTGCACGCCACGCTGGCCGACACCCTCGGAACCGCGCAGGCGACGTTCCCGGTGGACACCGTGCTGGCGCGGCTGTCGTCGACAGTGGCGGCGGTACCCGAGCTGCGGCAGTACGCGGCGACCATCGAAGAGCGATTCGGCCAACTCGCGGGGGAGGCGATCACCGTTCAGCGGGTGCACGGTGATCTGCACCTTGGACAGGTGCTGCGCACGCCCGAGAGCTGGCTGCTGATCGACTTCGAGGGTGAGCCGGGCCAGCCCCTGGTCGAGCGTCGGGCGATGGATTCGCCCCTGCGTGACGTGGCCGGCGTCTTGCGCTCTTTCGAATACGCCGCTTACGGGCCGCTGGTGGACCAGGGCGGCGACAAGCAACTCGCCGCCCGGGCCCGCGAATGGGTTCAGCGCAACCGGACCGCATTCTGCGACGGCTACGCGGCCGCGTCGGGAATCGACCCACGGGATTCTCCCGTGTTGCTGGCCGCCTACGAGCTGGACAAGGCGGTCTATGAGACGGGGTACGAATCGCGGCACCGGCCCGGGTGGCTGCCGATTCCGCTGCGGTCGATCGCCCGGCTCACCACCGCCTGACGCCTGCACGGCGTGCCGCCGTCTGGAACCATGGCCGTGTGGCGAATGAGATTTTCGACAGCGAAGCGCGGTTGTCGTGGGTGCTGGCCGTGCTGGCCGGGATCCTCGGGGCCACCGCATATACCCACTCGAGCGGATACTTCGTCACCTTCATGACCGGCAACGCGCAACGCGCGGTGCTGGGCGTCTTCCGTAACGACGTGGCGCTGTCGATCAGCGCGGGCGTGCTGATCTTGTGCTTCGTCGCGGGCGTGGTGGTCGCGTCCGTGTGCCGGCGCCATTTCTGGACGGCTCATCCACACGGCCCCACTGTGCTGACGACGTTCAGCCTGGTGGCCGCCACCGTGCTGGACGTGATCGACGAGGGGTGGGAGGAGAACCTGCTTGATTTCGCGCCAATCATGCTCGTGGTCTTCGGCGTTGGCGCACTGAACACGTCCTTCGTCAAGGATGGCGAGGTGTCGGTTCCGTTGAGCTACGTCACCGGCACCCTGGTCAAGATGGGCCAGGGCATCGAGCGACACATCGCCGGCGGAACAGCGGCAGACTGGCTCGGCTATTTTCTGCTGTGCGCCAGTTTCATGGTGGGCGCCGCCGTCGGTGGCGGCATCAGCCTGGTGGTCAATGGCACCGGAATGCTGGTGGTCGCCTCTGTCATATGCGCGTTGACAACCGGTTACACGTACTTTCACTTGGACCGCCGGGGCGCGCTCTCCGAATAGCGGCCCATCAAGAAGCATCGGCAGCAGCGCTGGCCGTAGCGCTGCTGCCGATGCTGGCTTGGTGGATGAACTAGGCGGACCTTAAGCGGAGTTGTTGACCGCGCCCAGCACCTGCTGGATGTCGGGCTTCATGGCGACCAGCTGCTGGTTCCAGTAGGGCCACGAGTGCGTCCCATTGGCCGGGAAGTTGAACACGCCGTTGCGTCCACCCGATGCCGCGTAGGTGTCCCGGAACTGCTCGTTGCTGCGCTTGGTGAAGCTCTCCAAGAACTTCGCCGGCACGTTGTCGCCGCCGAGGTCGCCGGGTGCGCCGTTACCGCAGTACACCCAGATCCGGGTGTTGTTGGCGACCAGGCGCGGAATCTGCAGCGTCGGGTCGTTGCGCTTCCACGCCGGGTCGGTCGACGGACCCCACATGCTGTTGGCGTTGTAGCCACCCGAGTCGTTCATCGCCAGGCCGATCATGGTCGGCCACCAGCCGTCGGACGGGTTCAGGAAGCCGGACAACGATGCGGCGTAAGGGAATTGCTGCGGGTAGTAGGCCGCCAGGATCAGTGCGGAACCACCCGACATCGAAAGGCCAACTGTCGCATTGCCGGCCGGCGATACACCCTTGTTGGCCTGCAGCCAGGCGGGCATCTCCCGGGTCAGGAACGTCTCCCACTTGTAGGTGTAGCCCTGGCCGTTGCCCGAGGAAGGCTGGTACCAGTCGCTGTAGAAACTGGACGTGCCACCGACGGGCATGATCACCGACAGCCCGGACTGGTAGAACTCCTCGAAGGCCGGGGTGTTGATGTCCCAACCGCTGTAGTCGTCCTGCGCCCGCAGGCCGTCGAGCAGGTAGACCGAGTGCTGTCCACCGGCCTGGAACTCGACTTTGATGTTGCGGCCCATCGACGGTGATGGCACCTCCAGGTATTCCACCGGCAGACCGGGTTTGGAGAACGCCCCGGCGGTCGCCGCGCCGCCGCCGGCACCGACCAGACCGGACAACAGGGCAGCCCCCATGGCAGCGACAGCCAGCCGGCGCGGCAGTTTAGCCGTTGCGCCACGCAACTTCCGCAACTCTTCGGACAACTTCATAGCTGTACCCATCCCAACTGTCATCTGCCGCGGACGCGGTGGAATCTGTCTGGGCGAGTGAAACACAGTGGGGCGGCACGACTCGTCCGTCGTGGCCGCAGCGGCACGTCGCGGTTAGCTAACGATTAAGAGTCGATGCGGAAACGCTGCCAACGGAATTCGCCCACCTAGGTGACCAGACGGCGCAATAGCGTTGAGGCCGTGGCAATTCCGATGATCGGAGCCGCCACCAGCACGACGATGTCCACCGGGTTGAAAGCGGTGCCGATCAGCAGCGCCCGCAGCGCGTTGACTTCGTAACTGAGCGGGTTGACCGTGCTCAGCACATGCAGCCAGGCAGGCATCACGTCGACCGGATAGAGCGCATTGGACGCGAAGAACAACGGCATAGTGATGGCTTGTCCGATTCCCATCAGGCGGTCGCGACTACGCACCAGTCCGGCCAGCGTCATCGACAGGCACGCGAAGAACGCGGCACTGAGCATGACGACGACCATGGCCGCCAGGATCCGCAACGGATTGACAGTAAGACCGATGTTCATCACGTAGGCCAGTACCATCACGCCGACCACCTGGGCGACCGATCGCACGCCGGCCGCGAATGCCTTGCCGGAGATCAGCGCGGATGCCGGTGCCGGCGTCACCATGAGTTTGGCGAGGATACCGGCGTCACGATCCCAAATGATCTGGATGCCATAGAAGATCGAGATGAACAGCGCCGACTGGGCGATGATGCCCGGGGCCAGGAAAGCCAGATAGGACACCGGGCCGGTGTTGATCACGTGTAGGTGGCTGAACGTGGTGCCGAAGATCAGCAGCCACAACGCCGGTTGCACCATCCGGGTGACGAGTTCGGTCCGGTCGTGCCGCAGCTTCTGCAGTTCGACGATGGCGAACGCGCCGACGCGGCTCAGTGTCGCGCCGACTCGTTGCCATCCGCGCGGCGCGCGAACCAGCGTTACTGCGGGGGCTTTCCATGCCTGATCAACCTGCACGTCGGGCAACCTTTCTGCTGGAACGGATTTCACGGAAACTGGACCCTTCTTCAGCGGACTGCGGGCTCAAATCCCCGGCCGTGTAATGGCGGAACACGTCCTCGAGGGTGGCAGAAGGCGACACCTTGGAAACTTCGGTTTTCAGCTTGGCCGGTGTTCCCACTGCGCGGAGTTCGCCGTGGTGCATCAGCGCAACCCGATCGCACAACGCGTCGGCCTCTTCCATGTAGTGGGTGGTCAGCAGCACCGTCATGCCGAACTGGCCCTGCATTTTCTGCACTTGGGTCCAGACGCGGTCACGCGCGATCGGATCCAGCCCCACCGTCGGTTCGTCGAGCACCAGCAGCGACGGGCGGTTGACCAGTGCTTGGGCCACCTCCAGGCGACGCACCATGCCGCCGGAATAGGTCCCCGCCAGCCGATCGGCCACGTCGAGTAGCTCCATGGCATCCAGCGCCTCGTTCACGCGGTCGGCCCGCCGCGCCCGCGGTACGCCGTACAGCCGCGCGAACCACTCCACGTTCTGCCGGCCGGTCAGCCCGGATTCGATCGAAAGTTGTTGCGGGACATAGCCGATATTGCTTCGGATGTCGACGGTCTCTTCGCGGGCGTCCATCCCGAAGATGCGTAGTTCACCCTGCTGCACGGGTGTCAACGTGGTCAGCATGCGTACCACCGTCGTCTTGCCCGCACCGTTGGGTCCCAGCAGCCCCATGGTCTCGCCCGGCCGTACCTGCAACGTCACGTCGTCGACAGCGGTGAACTGGCCGTAGCGATAGGTCAGATGCCGGCCGTCCACCGCCATCGGGAGAGATCCGCTCATTTTCGCCGCTCCTGCAGTATTCGGGTCATTGTGTCAAGGACCTCCAATCCTTTTGCCAGGGCTTCGATTTGGTCATCGTCGAGTTCGCCGAGTGCCTCGGCCAGCAATGCTCTTCGGGCGGCCCGGGAATCGTCGATGAGCTGCTGGGTGGGTGTCGCGAGCCGGAGCCGGCCGACGCGGCGGTCTGTTTCACCGGCGGTCCGGACCAGCAAGCCGTTGGACACCAGCTTGGAGACCAGGGTGGAGGCGGTGTTGGGCACCAGCCCGAGTTCCGCGGCGGCGGCGCTGACCGAGATCCCGGGCGCGCGCCCGACCAGCAACAACAGCTCCGACTGTGACTCGGTGAGCCGGGCGGAGTCCAGACCGCGGCCAACTGACCGGCGCAGTTGCCGGCGGAATCTGCCGACCACCCGGAACACCTGGGTGACCAGGTCGGTGTGTTCCATCACTTCGGCCATAAACCTCTGTATAGGAGCTATATATGTGTGCACGCTGTGCGCGGGCTATATACCGGCTACTTCTCGAGGCGATGCAGCACCACGTCGGTCAGTGCCCCGTGCTCGAG
This sequence comes from uncultured Actinomycetota bacterium, assembly GCA_963735655.1. GTDB lineage: Bacteria > Actinomycetota > Actinomycetes > Mycobacteriales > Mycobacteriaceae > Mycobacterium. The sequence goes on along the minus strand of CAVTLW010000028.1, from coordinate 128,576 downwards.
GCTTGCGGTCATGTACGTGCAGTGGGGTTGCCGGCGGCGGTCCGTCGGTGAGCCCGGATTAAGCAGGCGCAGGCCGGTTTTCGTCGTCGTATCCCAGGGAATGTGACTGTGACCGAACACCAGGACGTCGCTGTCCGGGTAGAGCGCCGACATCCGGGCTTCGCGGCCGCCCGCGGCGCCGGTCTCGTGCACGACCGTGAGGCGCAGGCCCGCCAGCGTCACGTCGGCTCGCTCCGGCAGGCGTGCCCGCAGTTCGGGTCCGTCGTTGTTGCCCCAGCACGCGATCAGTCGGGCGGCCCGTGCTTCCAGAGCGTCGAGCAAATCGGGCGTCACCCAATCGCCGGCATGCACGACGACATCCGCTTGCGCGACTTCGTCCCACACCCGTGCGGGCAGGTCGCGCGCTCGCTTCGGAACATGGGTATCGGCAATCAGCAGCAGCCTCACATCGCCATCTTGCGTCAGGTTCGGTCCCCGGTCAGCGGGTGGACCTGCAGGCGACACAGGACCTCGTTGCGCTCGACCGGCGCCGCACCCTCGACCTCCGGCTCGGCGACGACCGCGATCCCCATCGCCACCTTCGCATGTCCCAACCGGATCAGCCGCGCGTTGCTACCGATCCCCGGATCGGTCGCCGAATCGAGGAGTGGCACGATGTTGATCATCCCGAATAGAGGAGAGACCCCATGCGCACCTTCGAGTCAGTCGCCGACCTCGCTGCCGCCAAGGGCGAGACCATCGGGCAGAGCGACTGGGTGACCATCACCCAGGAGGATGTCAATCTGTTCGCCGACGCGACCGGCGATCACCAATGGATCCACGTCGACCCCGAGCGGGCGGCGGCGGGTCCGTTCGGCACCACGATCGCCCACGGCTACATGACCCTGTCACTGCTGCCGCGCATGCAACACGACATGTACACCGTCAACGGCATCAAGCTGGCAATCAACTACGGCCTCAACAAAGTTCGTTTCCCCGCGCCGGTGCCGGTCGGCTCGCGGGTGCGTGCGACGAGCTCGCTGGTCGATGTCGAAGACCTGGGCAACGGTGCCGTGCAGGCGGTGGTGTCGACCACCGTCGAGATCGACGGGTCGGCCAAGCCGGCGTGTGTGGCCGAGAGCGTCGTCCGCTACATTTCCTGACTCCTGCGCGTTGCGCGACGGGAGTATCACACCCGGCCGCGGACCGCGCGACGGATCGATAGGTCACTTTCAAACTCGATATCGCATGCGATATCGAGTTTGAAAAACCTCTATGGCATGCCGATGGTCGCCGGCAGTGTGATCAATGGGATTACTCACGACTGCGGCGGCCAACTCCCCGTCAGAACTCCGCGATCGCATGCTCGAGGCGTTGAGCCAGCCGGGCCTCGGCGTCGGCCCGCCGGGTCGGTATGTGCTGCGACGGGAAAGGCGTTGTCACAGGCTCGTATTCGCGCAGCGTGCGCCGGGCCACCGTCATCTTGTGCAGTTCGGTGGCACCGTCGGCGATGCCCAGTGACTCCGCGGCCACCATCATCTTGACGAACGGCATCTCGTCGGAAACGCCGAGCGCGCCGTGCAGGTGCAGGGCCCGCTGCGCGACATCATGCAGTACCTGTGGCATCGCAACCTTGACCGCGGCGATGTCGCGGCGCACCTTCTGATAGTCGTGGTGCCGGTCGATCAGCCAAGCGGTGCGCAACACCAGCAGCCGGAACTGCTCGATCTGGATCCAGCTGTCGGCGATCTTCTCCTGGGTCATCTGGAAGTCGGCGAGGTGGCCGTGCCGGGTCTTCCGTGACACGGCGCGCTCGCACATCATGTCGAAAGCCTTGCGCGCCAGCGCGATTGTGCGCATCGCGTGGTGGATCCGGCCGCCGCCGAGGCGGGTCTGCGCGATCATGAACGCCGAGCCTTCACCGCCCAGCACATGATCGGCCGGCACCCGGACGTCGTTGTAGCGGACGTAGCCGTGCGAGCCGTGCTTGCTCGACTCGCCACCCACACCGACGTTGCGGATGATCTCGATGCCCGGCGTCTCGCTCGGAACGATGAACAGCGACATCTTGTCGTACGTGCGGGCGTCGGGCTTGGTCACGGCCATCACGATGAAGAACGAAGCGTGTTTGGCGTTGCTGGAAAACCACTTCTCCCCGTTGATAATCCTCCCAATCGTCACCGTCCGGGTCGCGCCCGTCACGAACATCCCGGGATCTGAGCCGCCCTGCGGTTCGGTCATCGAATAGCAGGAGGTGATCTCCCCGTCCAGCAGCGGCTGCAGGTAGCGGGCCTTCTGCTCCTCGGTGCCGAACAGCGCCAGGATCTCGGCGTTGCCGGAGTCGGGAGCCTGGCAGCCGAACACCGACGGCGCCCAGCGCGATCGCCCGAGGATCTCGTTGAGCAGTGCGAGCTTGACCTGGCCGTAGCCCTGGCCGCCGAGTTCGGGCCCCAGATGCGCGGCCCACAATCCCTGGTCCTTCACCTGCTGCTGCAGCGGGCGCAGGATCGCCATCATCTCGGCGTTCTTTTTGTCGTAGGGATCGAGAGGGGCCAGATCGAGCGGCTCGAGTTCGTCGACCATGAATTTCTCGACCCAGTCCAGCTTCGCCTGGTATTCCGGGTCAGTTTCGAAGTCCCACACCGTTTGCAACCGTTCTCCGGCGCACCGTTGCGCCGGCTTGTGAGATAGCGGGTTGATGGAGTCAATCCATCGTAGATGGGCGTTAAGCGGGCTTCGCCGCGATAGCGGCGTTGATGATGACCGCCCGCACCGTGTGCCAATGCGGGTCGGTGAATCCGGCACGCAGCAGCAGACGGTTGGCACGCCGGCGTGTTCGGGCTTTCCCCCGCCGGCTGATCGCGAGCGTGGGAATCAACCACAGGGAAAACTGGTCAACCAGAACCAGGTGACCATGCGGGCGCAGCACCCGCGCGCATTCGGCGAGGCCGCGGTGCTGATCAGACCAATGGTCGAAAGACGTGCTGCTGACCACGAGGTCGGCCCAGGCATCCGGGTAGGGCAGCTCCTCGGCGACTCCGGTGGTGAACGTCAATCGTGGGTCGTGGGTGAGGCTTGTTGCTGTCTGGATCATGTTGGGGGCGGCGTCAATTCCGGCGAGTGCCTGAGCTTCTGGATAATGGCCAGCCAGAGTTCGCAAGAGGTATCCGGTGCCGCATCCGACATCGAGGACGCGTGCCGGCGAGCTCACCGTCGCTGTCGCCAACGCCGCGGTCCGGTCGCTGATGGCGTGATGTTGACGTCCGCGCCAACCCGGTCGTAACGCGCAGCACGATCGTGGTATGCGCCGACATCGCGATAGGGTGGCACAGCGGAAATTTTAGGACGAGGCCAGCGATTTCGCTTGTCTACAAACGGGATTGCCAGGGAGGCGAGCACAGTGCTGTCGATAGCGCCGATCGGAACGGTCATCAGCAGCCGCACGGTACCGACCGATGACGACTGGGACGTGGAGACGACCGTGATTCGGCTGGCTGACGAGTTCGATGAGTCGGCGCTGTGGGGACTGGACACCTTCTCGCACATCGAGGTGGTGTACGTGTTCGACCGCGTTGCCGCCGACACGATCGAAGTCGGCGCCCGTCGTCCCCGCGGGAACCCGGACTGGCCGCAGGTCGGTATTTTCGCCCAGCGCGCCAAGAACCGTCCCAACCGCATCGGGGTCACCACCTGCACCCTGCTGAGCGTCGACGGCCGCGAGATCGCCGTGCGCGGGCTCGACGCCATCGACGGCACGCCGGTGATCGACATCGAGCCCTACATGACCGAGTTCGGTCCCCGCGGGCAGGTATGTCAGCCCGAATGGGCGACGGAACTGATGAAGCGCTACTGGCCGATTAGCGGCGGCTATCGTCGGCTTCGGCCTGACATTTCGGCAACCGGTAGCCTGACTGGGGTGACCCCTCAGGCGCGACCGGCCCGGCGAGCCGATGTTCGCGAACTGTCACGAACCTTGGGCCGGGCCTTTTACGACGATCCGGTGACGACCTGGCTGCTTCCCGACGACAAGGTCCGCAGGGCGCGGCTGCATCAGTTGTTCGCGACGATGACGCGTCACCACCATCTGTCCTGCGGCGGTGTGGAGGTTGCCTGCGACGGGCCGGGCATCGGCGCTGCGGCACTGTGGGATCCGCCGAATCAATGGCGCGAGTCGCGTCGAGCGGAGCTGGCGATGACCCCGGCATTCCTGCGGGTGTTCGGTTTCCGGACGGCGAGGGGACGTGCCGCGCAGGAACTGATGAAGCGCGTACATCCAGAGGAGCCGCATTGGTATCTGGCCGCCATCGGCAGTGACCCAGGGGTTCGTGGCCAAGGGTTCGGTCAGGTCCTGATGCGCTCGCGGCTGGCACGCTGCGACGCCGAGTACTGTCCCGCCTATCTCGAGTCGAGCAAGCCCGAAAACGTGCCCTATTACGAGCGTTTCGGATTTATCGTCACCGGTGAGATCGGGTTGCCCGACGGTGGACCGCCGCTGTGGTCGATGTGGCGCGAACCGCGATAACGACGCGGCTCGCGCTAACGTGTGCGGATGCGATTCCGGAACAAAACCGCATTCATCACCGGCGGCGCCGTCGGGCTGGGGCGGGCGTTCGCCCGAGCGCTCAGCGCCGAGGGGGCAGCGTCGCGATCGCCGACATCGATGCCGAGGGGTGCGCTGCGACGTCGCCGACGAACACCAGGTGGACGCCGCCGTCGCGGTCACGATCGAAAAGCTGTGCGGGATAGACATTCTCATCAACAACGCCGCCATTCATCTGCTGAAATACAACGACCCGTTCAGCTCACTTTCGCGCGAGGATGTGCGCGGCCTGTTCGAGGTGAACATCATGGGTGTCATCAATTGCACTCTGGCATGCTGCAATTCGATGCGCGAGCGCGGCGGGGGCGTGGTGCTGAACATGGCATCGACGACCGGTTTTCGAGTGACAGGCCCTACGGGGTGAGCAAACTCGCGGTGCGTGGCTTGACCGTCGCGTTCGCTTCGGAACTCGCGACCGACCTGAACCGGGTCAACGCCATCGCCCCGGGTTTGATCAACACCGCGAATACCCTTGTCGACGTGCCACAGTCGATGATCGACGACATCGTCGGGCGGCAGCTGATCGACCGGATCGGCACTGAAAAAGACATCGTCTCGGCCATGCCCTATCTGTGCTCCGGCGAGGCGTCGTTCGTCACCGGTGAAACCTTGAAGGTCTGCGGCGGTTCCCCGCTCACGATATGAGCTGCACGCTCAGGGGCTACTGCGCCAGCCCGCCACACCGATCGCGATCATCCGCAGCTGCTTGACGGCGATTCGGTGGATCTCGTCCAGCGCCTCGGCGCTCTGTGCGTCCTCGATCGCTTCGGCGATCACGATCATCGAGTTCACGAACAAGCTTGCCAGGACGTTGAGGTCCTCGGTGCTCCATTCGTTGAGCCTCGGGAAGCGCGCCAAGTCGGTGGCCAGCTCTGAGGTGATGAGCCGGATCTCGGTGCGGATGGCATAGCGCAACACGGAAAGCCCGCTGTTGCGCTCCCGGCCGATCAGCCGCCAGTGTTCGCGGCGTTCGGCGACGCTGGCCACCAGGATTTCCACGGACGACTCGATCACCCGGGTCGGGTCCAGCTTGCCGGCACGCGCACCGCGCAGGGTGTCACGCAAGCTCCTGAACGACTCGTCGATCAGGACCAGCCCGAGGGCCTCCATCGACTCGAAGTGGCGGTAGAACGCCGCGGGCACAATGCCGGCTTCGCGGGTCACCTCGCGCAGGCTCAGGCCGCTGAAACTGCGGTCGTTGAGCAGCTTGAGGGCAGCGGCAATGATGGACCGCCTGGTCGCCTCTTTGCGCTCCTCGCGGGACGGACTGTCCCTCTCCCGGTTCCGGCCCGATCGGTGGGGTCGTGAGCTAGGCGTACGCTCGTTCACTGTGTGAACCGTACCACAGAGCAGGTAAAAACCTTGACGACCTGCATCGTCTGGGCGCACCGTGTACATATGTTCACTCAAACTTTCAAGCAGCGGGTCCTGGGTTCTAACCTGGTCGACTTGCTCACCGGTCCGCACGGCGTCGACCGCTACACCGAGCTGGTGGCGCCCACCTGGACGCTGGGCGAGGCCCGAGCCAAGGTCGTCGACGTGCGGCGCACCACACCGCGCAGCGTCACCCTCACCCTCGCTCCGAACGACACCTTCACCGCCGCCCACACCATCAAGGCCGGGCAGTACGTCAACCTCTCGGTCGAGATCGACGGCCGCCGCCACACCCGGTGCTACTCGCCAGCCAACGCCGAAGCCGGCTCCAACCTCGAACTGACGATCGGCGTCCACGACGGCGGATTGGTCTCCAACTACCTCTACCAGCATGCCCGTCGCGGCATGGTGGTCCGCCTGACCAGCGTCGGCGGCGACTTCGTGCTGCCGGAGAAACTGCCGCGGCGGATCCTGTTCGTCTCGGGCGGCAGCGGCATCACGCCGGTCATAGCGATGGTCCGCACCCTGGTCGCCCAGGGCCATCAGGGCGAGATCGCCTTCGTCCACTACGCGCGCTCCGCCGCCGAGGCCTGCTACCGCGACGAGCTCGCCGCACTGCCCGGCGTGCGGGTGCTGCACGGCTACACCCGATCCAGCGAGGCTCACGTCGGCGACCTCGTCGGCCGGTTCGGAGCGGACCACCTGGCGGCGGCCCTGCCGGCGCCGGATGCCGTGTTTGTCTGCGGGCCAACGAGTTTGGTCGACGCGGTACGGGACCACTGCGAACACGTGTACACCGAGAGCTTCGTGCCGCCGGTGTTCGACGCTCCGGCGAACCCGTCGGGCGGCCGGGTCACGTTCGCGGACAGTGGGATCGACGCCGTTGACGATGGCCGGTCGCTGCTCGAACAGGCCGAAGCGGCCGGCCTGAAGCCGGAGAACGGATGCCGGATGGGCATCTGCCACACCTGCACGCGGCGCAAGACTTCCGGCACCGTGCGCAACCTGATCACCGGTGCGGTCTCGACCGGTCCCGACGAGGACGTCCAGATCTGCGTGTCCGTGCCCGTCGGCGACGTCGACCTATCGCTCTAACGGCCCAGAGAACTGATCGACTGTGAATCCGGCGACCGCCCCACGGCGTGTCGCGTCGCGAGATTCACAGTCGCGAGAAACGAGAAGAGGAAAAGCCATGTCACACAACAAGGTAACCCTGAGCCCCGAGCAGGCCGACGCGTTCGGCCGCGAGCTCGACGCCATCAAAGAACGCGTGATGGCAGACCTCGGCGAAGAAGACGCCGACTACATCCGCCGCGTCATCAAGACCCAGCGTGCGCTGGAAGTGGGCGGACGCATTCTGCTGTTCCTGCCGCCGGCCTGGCTGCTGGGCACCGGGATGCTGGGCGTCGCGAAAATCCTGGACAACATGGAGATCGGCCACAACATCATGCACGGCCAGTACGACTGGATGCGTGACCCGACGATCTCGGGGCGCTCCTTCGAGTGGGACACCGCCTGCCCCGCCGACCAGTGGCGGCACTCGCACAACTACATGCACCACACCCACACCAACATCGTCGGGATGGACCGCGACATCGGTTACGGCATCATCCGGATGAGCGAGGACCAGAAGTGGCACCCGTACTACCTGGGCAACCCGGTCTACGCGTTCCTGCTGATGGTGCTGTTCCAGTACGGCGTCGCGCTGCACGAGCTGGAAACCGAGCGCATCCGCTCCGGTGAGATCCGGCTGCGCGACAAGCGCGACACCCTGAAGGCCATCTGGAAGAAGACGCGCCGCCAGTCGCTGAAGGACTACGTCGCCTTCCCGTTGCTGGCCGGCCCGTTCGCGCCGTTTGTCTTCACCGGCAACCTGACGGCCAACCTGATGCGCAACGTGTGGTCCTACATGATCATCTTCTGCGGCCACTTCCCGGACGGCACTCAGGAATTCACCATCGAGGAGACCAAGGATGAATCCCGCGGCCAGTGGTACTTCCGTCAGGTGCTCGGTTCGGCGAACCTGACCGGCGGCAAGATCTTCCACCTGCTGTCCGGCAACCTGTCGCACCAGATCGAGCACCACCTGTTCCCCGACATGCCGGCCCGGCGCTACTCCGACGTCGCGCCCGAGGTGGAGGAGATCTGCAAGCGCTATGGCATTCCCTACAACAAGGGTCCGCTGCTGCGCCAGTTCGGCACCGTCGTCCGCAAGATCGTCAAGCTGACCCTTCCGGGGAAGCGGACGGCCGAGCCGGTCACCTTAGAGCTCGTCGCAGCATAGGCGACATCGAGCCTGCGCTGACGCCGGCGAGACTGCGTCCAGGGAGTGCCATTTCGACATCGGGTCTCCCTGGGCGCAGTTTCGATCGCATAGCGGAGCCTCAATGCACCGTGGCCGGGGCCTCCGAAAGCTTCACGAGTTGCACCTGAGGCCGCGTCGGCACCCCGTCGGCGAGGAACCACCGGAACGCCAGATTGCCGCGCGGATAACCCAGTGCCGTCAGCGAATTCGGGTGGGCAGTCATCCCGCGGGACAAGACGATCGTGACGGAGCCGTCGCTGTTGAGTACGGCGCTGTGCCCGTTGATGGAGCAGCGGGCGTCTTCGGCGCCGTAGGTGGCCATGAACTGGTTCCACACCACCAGGTTCCAGAACCTGCACGACGGCGGCTGGTGGGTGATGACCAGCGCTTCGTCGTCGTCGAGCACGAAGCTGCCGTAGGAGTAGCAGGCGTCGCGCGCGGACCAGCCGAAGTTGGCATCGGGCACCTGATAGGGGTCGGCGAATTGATTTGCGGCGTGCGCGGTTTCGTGCCCGAGACCATGTTCGTCGTCGGTGCGGGTGCCGACCGGCATTGGCACGATGGCAAACATGGTGCGTAACCAGGTGGCGGTCGCGCGCAGCCGCGCAGCGGTCTCCGCGTCGCCGTGCCGTATCGGGTCCGGCTCGTCGAGCGGCTGGATGCGCCAGGTGACTGGGCGTCCGGTCATGGGGTCGGCTTGGTAGTCACGGGTCATCAGCACGGCCGCATCGGGCGTCGGCGGGAATTCGAAGCTGAAGTTGCCGTCGGCGTCGAGGTCGAGATCGGTGTCACGGACGATCGAGACGACCCGGTTCGACCACGCGCCGGGCGACGGTTCGTTATAGGCGGTCAGCGAAAAGTACACGCTGTCACCCTTGTTGCCGCTGATGCGGTAGCGCCGCTGCGGGTCGACCGGGCAGATGAAGTAGTACGCGTCGGTGTTGTCGCCGCCCCAGCGGCGGTCGCGGCGGAATGGGGTGTTCACCGCGACGAACTGCGGGCGCCCGGGCTCGGGGAACAGGTAGGCGTCGAGCGCGACGCCCAGCGTGGCGGCGAGCGTCCGATAGCCGTCGGCAACGTGGCGATCGTCGGTAACCGCGCGGTCGCCCTCCAGGAAGGAGCTGTCCAGCTCGCCGATGGTCGCGAGCAACTCTTTCCATGCGGCAGTCGATTCGTGCGTCATGCGCTGATTCCTTTCAGGAGCAACGTGGTGGTGCGGTCGATCCAGGTTTCGTCGAGTTCACCTGCGCGGGTGAGCAGGGCAATGAGAGTGAGACCGGCGATTGCCTCGGCCAGTTCGGTGGCGGTCACGTCGGGGCGGACCTCACCCCGGGCCGCGGATGTTGCGAGGCACTCGGCCAGGCCGCCGGCGAAGATCCCCGCGAACCGCTCCAGCAGCGCCGAATGCAGGGTCGGGTCTGCCGCCATCTCGCCGACCAGCCCCGGCAGGGCCGCCCTGGCGGCCGGTGTCGTCAGGAAAGCCATTGCGCGGCAGACCATCTCGCGAAGGTCCTGGGCCAGCGATCCGGTATCGGGAACTTCGGTCGCGGCACCGATCGGGAACACGGCCTCGTGCACCAGGTGCGCTTTGCTCGGCCAGCGGCGATAGATCGCGGGCTTGCTGGTGCCTGCGCGCTGGGCAATGGCGGAGACCAACAGGCCGGGGTAACCCGTTTCGGCGAGAAGTTCGACCGTGGCGCGCAGCACTGCTCCGTCAATACGCGGATCCCGGGGGCGGCCAAGGTCTACTATCATTACGTAACTCAGAGTAACATAAGTGACCGTGACCGTGACCGTTAGCCTTGACGACTTGGCCCAGCCCCAATTCAGCCCCGGCGCCCAACAGATCCTCGACATGATGGCCACGATGGCCGCTTCGTGCCGGTTGGATTCCGAGGCGCTGCACGCGCAGGCCGCTGCCGATACCGGCCTGTCCGATTTCGGCCCGGGAGATTATCGAGAGCGACTCGACGTCTACCTCGCCGCGCTGCGCGACATCGACGGGCTGCACGACGCCGGGGTGGTCAACTTCTACGGCCAGCTGCTGCAGCTGCTGAAGAACCGGCTGCTGTTGGCCGACCTGCTGAGCCGGCATCCCGAGATCACCGACATCGACCTGCAACCGCCGGTGGTGATCGCCGGCCTGCCCCGGACCGGCACCACCCACCTGCACAACCTGCTGGCCGCCGCGCCCACCTTCCGCACCATGCCGTACTGGGAAAGCAACGAGCCGTTTCCGCTGGCGTCTGAATCCGGTGTCGAGCCCGATCCGCGACGGACGCGGATGGACGTCGCCGTCACGGTGATCAACACCGTGATGCCGCATTTCGCGCTCATGCACGAGATGACCACCGATCACGTGCACGAAGAGATTCAGCTGCTGGCCAACGACATTTCGACGATGCTGTTCGAGACGCTGGCCGAGGTCCCCGGCTGGCGCGACTACTACCGGGCGCACGACCAGACGCCGCACTACGAATACCTGGCCACCCAACTGAAAGCGATGCAATTTCTGCGCGGAGGCCGGCGGTGGTTGCTGAAGTCGCCTCAGCATCTCGAGCAGGTGCCGGTGCTGGATCGGGTTTTCCCGGGCAGCATCGTGGTGTTCACCCACCGCGACCCGGTGCCGGTGGCGCTGTCGATGATCGCGATGATCACCTATTCCGCGCGCATGCACCGCTCACCGGTGCCCGTGGAACAGATTGCGAATTCCTGGATCGAGCGTCTCGAGCAGATGCTCAACGCGTTGGTGCGCGATCGGGACACCATCGGCCCGGACCGCTCGATCGACATCCGTTTCGACGACTTCATGGCCGACGAAATCGGGGTTGCCGAGCGGGTTTACGCGTTGGCGGGGGAACCGTTCACCGACCAAGCACGCGCGGCCGCCGAAGGGTATCTGGCCGGACATCAACGCGGCCGGCTGGGCAGCGTCAAGACGTCGTACGAGATGTTCGGGCTGCAAGAGGACGACCTGCGCGCACGCTTCGCCCCGTACGTCGAGCGCTTCCTAGCCTAACCTCAACGCATGACCGCAATGCCCGCCCTGGACGGCGTCGAACACAGATACCTAGATCTCGGCGACGGCGTCACCATTCACGTCGCCGAAGCAGGCCCCGCCGACGGGCCCGCCGTGATGCTGGTGCACGGCTTCCCGCAGAACTGGTGGGAGTGGCGCGAACTGATCGGTCCGCTGGCCGCCGACGGCTACCGGGTGCTCTGCCCCGACCTGCGTGGCGCGGGCTGGAGCTCGGCGCCGCGCTCGCGCTACACCAAGACCGAGCTGGCCGACGATCTGGCGGCCGTGCTGGATCGCCTGGGCGTCGAGAAGGTAAAACTCGTAGCCCACGACTGGGGTGGGCCGGCCGCGTTCATCATGATGCTGCGCCACCCGGCGAAGGTGACCGGGTTCTTCGGGCTGAACACCTCGGCACCGTTCGTCGTCCGCGACCTCGGAATGCTCCGGCATTCGTGGCGATTCCTATATCAGATCCCGATGTCGCTGCCGGTCATCGGCCCGAGGGTGATCAGTAATCCCAATTCGCTCTACTTGCGGTGGCTGGCGTCGTGGGTCGGCGGCGGATACACCTTGCCCGATGAGGACGTCGCCCTGTACACCGACTGCATGCGGCAGCCCGGACACGCGGAGGCCGGGTCGCGCTGGTACCGCAGTTTTCAGACCGGGGAGATGCTGCGCTGGATGCGCGGGGAGTTCGATGACGCCCGCGTCGAGGTTCCGGTCCGCTGGCTGACCGGCACCGGAGATCCGGTGATCACCCCGGCTCTACTGCGCGGATATGCCGATCACATCAGCGATTTCGAGGTCGAGCTCATCGATGGTGTCGGGCATTGGATCGTCGATCAGCGACCCGAGTTGGTGCTGGACCGGCTGCGCGCCTTCCTTCGTATCGAAACATAAACTGTGACCGTGGTTTTCGGCGTGTCGTGTACGTAGGTTATGTGTCGCGGTAGCCGCAATGCCGCCGCGCCTTCCTCAGGGCTGAACCAGGATCCGGATGGGGTTGCCGTCTTGGCGCTCCAGCTTCTCGATGCCCAACGCGACGTCTTCCAGCGCGACGACTTCGCTGATGGAGCGCGAAATATCAAGGCGTCCAAGCGAAACCAGCCTCGCCAGGGTCTCGATGTCGACGTTCTGGTAGCCGAGGTGACCGAGTACCTGCTTGTGGGTCAACCCGAACATGGCGGTGGGTCCGACGGTGGGGGACTCGGCGCTCATTCCCACGCCCACCAGTCTTCCGCCGGGGGTCAAGCAGTCGAGGGCCTGCTCGAAAGTCGCTTTCAGGCCGACGGCGTCGAACGTCACGTCGAGCAACCGGCCGCCGGTGACCTCGGCGATCTTGTCCCTGAGCTCGTGGTCGCGAGAGCTGAACGCATAGTCCGCGCCCAGTTCCACGGCACGGTCCAACACCGCCGGGTTGATATCGACGGCGATCACCGGCGCCGCGCCGACCAACCGGGCCAACTGGACGATATGGGTGCCGACGCCGCCCAGGCCCCACACTCCGACCGATTCGCCGATGATCACCTTGCCGGTGCGGACCACGGCGCCGTAGGGCGTCGACACCGCGTCGGCCAGGATCGCGGCCTGTTCCAGCGGAACATTGTCGGGCACCCGGGTCAGGCCGGCCGCTTGTGCCAGGGTGTATTCGGCCCACGCACCGTCGTAGGCGAAGGCCATCAACTGGACTCGCAGGCAGTTCACCACGTCACCGCGACGGCAGTTCGGACATTTCTGGCACGGCCGGCCGGCGGCGACGACCACGCGGTCGCCCTCCGCCCAGCCGCTCACATCGGGGCCCAATTTCGCGATCGTCCCCGATGCTTCGTGGCCCTGGGTCACCACCGGTGTCTGGGCCGGGAACGTTCCGTTGATCAGACTGAGATCCGAATGACAGATCCCGCAGAACGCGACCTTGACCAGCACCTCGCCCGGGCCCGGCTCGGGGATCGGAACGTCTTCCAGCACAACCTTTTTGGTGTCGGCGTAGAAGCGCTCGGCGCGCATGGTCGGTGCCACCGTCACTCGACGCCGATCGTCACTTCGGTCGACTTGATGAACACCGTCGCGGGCTGACCGACCTCGAGGGCGAGCTCGACCGCGGCGTCCCTGGTGATCGACGAGGTGACGATCTGATCGCCGCCGTCGAGCTTTACCTTCACGATCGCCATCACGCTGCCGAGGTCGATCTCGGCGATGGTGCCCTTGAGCTGGTTCCGGGTTGATAGCCGCATCGGAATCCTTTCAGCTTGTGCGACGAGCGTAGTCGGCCGGTGTTCAGTGCCGCGGGCCGAGCAGCGCCACCGACGCATCGACGGCCGGTTCAACGATCTCCCGGACCGGCCTGCCGTCTTCGACGGCCAGCGCGGTCAATTCGCGCAGGCCGCCCACCAGGATCACCGCCAGCGGCGGCGTCAGCGGGGGCAGGTTGGCCCGCCGCACCCCGGGGCTGTCGGTCAGGTTGATCAGCAGGTTGGTCAGCAGCCGCAACCCGTGGCGCTGCAGCGGGCGCGCGGCGTCGCCCAGGGACGGAAGCTCACGGATCCAGCTCAGCGTGATGGCCGGTCTGGACTCGATATTGCCGACGTAGGCCTCCACTGCCTGGCGAATCTGGCAGTGCCACTCGGCTTCGGGATCGACCGCCGCCCGGATCTCCGCGGCCATGGTTTCGGTGTCGGTGCGCAGCAACTCGAGAAAGCACTCCTCCTTGCTGGCGAACTGGTCATAGAACGTGCGCTTCGAGGTGCGTGCGTGGCGGACGATGTCGGCGACGGTGGTGGCGCGGTATCCGCGCTCGCCGATCGAGGTGGCCAGGCCGTCGAAGAGGCGACGCCGAAACGGGTCGGTGTCGGCCAGCGTCGCGTCACCAGCCACTGCCGTCACGGGCGCCTCCTTAACTGACAACAAGCCTTGTCAGGCTTGGTACCAAAGAGTACCGTACCTCGATAAGCCTTTGGTACACCGCCGTACCACCCCGGCCCACCAGGTCTTCGGGGGTAGATGTTGGGAGCCTTAACGCAATGAGCCAAGCAATCACCGACGCGCCGGCGGCGACCGCAGTCAGGTTGCCCCCCACGGCCCGAATTCCAAAGCTGCTGTGTGGCATCACCTTTGCCATTTCGCGGCGCGGGATGGTCAAACGGCTGACCCGCCGGTACGGCAACGTCTTCACACTGAACATCCCGATCTACGGCCGCGTCGTGATGGTCGGTGACCCGCAGCTGGCCAAGCAGATTTTCACCACCAGCCCCGACGAGCTCGGCAACATCCAGCCCAACCTGAGCCGGTTGTTCGGCTCCGGCTCGGTGTTCGCCCTCGACGGCGACGACCACCGCCGCCGGCGGCGGCTGCTGGCGCCGCCGTTTCACGGCAAGAGCATGAAGAACTACGAGGCCATCATCGAAGAGGAGACGCTGCGCGAGACCGCGGCGTGGCCGCAAGGTGAACCCTTCCCGACGTTGCCGTCGATGATGCACATCACGCTCAACGCGATCCTGCGTGCGGTGTTCGGGGCCGACGGCGCCGAACTCGACGAGCTGCGCCGGTTGATCCCGCCGTGGGTGACCCTGGGCTCGCGGGTGGCGGCGCTGCCGAAACCGAAACGGAACTACGGCCGCTTCAGCCCGTGGGGCCGGCTGGACAAGTGGCGCCGGGAATACGACGTCATCATCGACAAGTTGATCGACGCCGAGCAATCGGACCCGAACTTCGAGAACCGGACCGACGTGCTGGCGTTGATGCTGCGCAGCACCTACGACGACGGTTCGCTCATGTCGCGCAAGGACATTGGCGACGAGCTGCTCACCCTGCTGGCCGCCGGGCACGAAACCACCGCGTCCACGCTGGCCTGGGCGTTCGAGCGGATCACCCGGCACCCCGAGCTACTGGCCGCGCTGGTCGAGGAGGCGGACAACGGCGGCAGCGAGCTGCGCCTGGCGACGATCCTGGAAGTCCAACGGGCCAGGACCGTCATCGATTTCGCCGCCCGCCGCGTTTACGCACCCGTCTATCAACTGGGCGAATGGAGCATTCCGCGCGGCGATTCGATCATCATCAGCATCGGGTCGATCCACGACGATCCAAACGTCTTCGCCGACCCGAAGCGCTTCGACCCGTACCGCTATATGGGAAGCAGGGAAAGTAGGCCGTCGGCGTTTGCGTGGGTCCCGTTCGGTGGTGGCACCCGCCGTTGTGTGGGCGCGGCGTTCGCCAACATGGAGATGGACGTGGTGCTGCGAACGGTGCTGCGCCAGTTCACGATTGAGACCACCAACGCTCCGGCGGAGGACTGGTTCTGCCGGGGTGTCGCCTACACCCCGAAGGATGGTGGACAGATCGTGGTGCGCCGGCGATGACCGATGACGCAGGCTCGCTGACCGACATGATGAACGCGACCCTGGGATCCACCATCCCGATTGCGGGCCAGATGGGAGTGCGGGTAGCCGAGGCCCGGCGCGGTTTTGCCGCTACCACGGTGCCGGTCGAGGGCAACGGGAACCACTTCGGAGTCATCTACGCCGGAGTGCAATTCACCGTCGCCGAAGTGCTGGGCGGCATCATCGCCTTGAGCACCTTCGACACCACCAAGTACTTCCCGCTGGTGAAGAACGTCGACATCAAGTTCGTGAGCATGGCACGATCCGAACTCCGCGCCGAGGCCGCGCTCGACGACGAGACGATTGCCCGCATCGAGGCCGAAGCGGCCGAGCGCGGCAAAGCCGACTTCACCATGGAGGCCGTGGTCACCGACACCGACGGAAAGACCGTCGCCACCACCCGCGGCCTCTACCAGCTGCGCGCGTTCGGGAGCTGAATCACTGATTCGCGGCGGCCCGCCGCGGCAACTTCCAGCCGGGACGGACGAAGTGGCAGGTGTACCCGTTCGGGTAGCGCTGCAGGTAATCCTGATGCTCGGGCTCGGCCTCCCAGAAGTCGCCCGCCGGGCTGACCTCGGTGACCACCTTCCCCGGCCATAGGCCGGACGCGTCCACATCGGCGATGGTGTCCAACGCGATGCGCTTCTGCTCGTCGTCGACGTAGTAGATGGCGGACCGGTAGCTGGGCCCCATGTCGTTGCCTTGCCGGTTGCGCGTCGTCGGGTCGTGGAGTTGGAAGAAGAACTCGAGCAGCGTGCGGTAGTCGGTGGCCGCGGGGTCGTAGACGATCTCGACGGCCTCGGCATGCGTGCCGTGGTTGCGGTAGGTGGCGTTGGGGACGTCACCGCCGCTGTAGCCGACCCGCGTCGAGAGCACACCGGGTTGCTTGCGAATCAGGTCTTGCACGCCCCAAAAGCAGCCTCCCGCAAGGATCGCCTTCTGAGTGCTTGTCATGTCTGTCCCCTTCTCCTCTCCCGGCCGGGCCGGGATGAGATATCGACCCCAGGCTACACTCCGGACGTGCGGTGTAACGGCCTGTGAGCAGCTCAGAGTTCACCCGTAGCGAACTGGCGGCAGCCTTCGAGAAGTTCGAGGAGACGGTCGCCCGGGCCGCGGAAACGCACGATTGGGACGCCTGGGTGGAGCACTACACACCCGACGTCTTGTACATCGAACACGCCGCGGGAACCATGCACGGCCGCGACGAGGTCCGCGACTGGATTCGGCGGACGATGAGCACCTTCCCGGGCAGCCACATGGTGGCGTTCCCGTCGTTGTGGTCGGTCATCGACGAGCCCACCGGGCGCATCATCATGGAGCTGGACAACCCGATGCGCGACCCGGGCGACGGCACGGTGATCGGCGAGCCCAATATCTCCATCATCACCTACGCCGGCGACGGCCTGTGGCGCCAGCAAGAGGACATCTACAACCCGCTGCGCTTCTTGAAGGCTTCGCTGAAGTGGTGCCGCAAGGCGCAGGAGCTGGGCACGCTCGACGACGAGGCAGCGCGCTGGATGCGTGAGAACGGCGGCGTGGGGTGACCGGGAAGCCGAAGCTGGTCATCGGCGCCAACGGTTTTCTGGGTTCCCACGTCACCCGCCGGCTCGTCGCTGACGGCGCAGACGTGCGCGCGATGGTGCGGCCCAATGCCAACACCCGAGCCATCGACGACCTGCAAGTCACCCGATTCCACGGCGACGTGTTCGACAGCGCTGTCCTGCGCGAGGCGATGGCCGGTTGTGATGACGTGTACTACTGCGTCGTCGACACCCGCGCCTGGTTGCGCGACCCGTCGCCGCTGTTTCGCACCAACGTCGAGGGCCTGCGCAACGTCCTCGACGTGGCCGTCGAACAAGCGGTTGCGCAAGACCTGCACAGGTTCGTCTTCACCAGCACCTACGCGACAGTGGGTCGCCGGCACGGCCACGTGGCCACCGAGGATGACGTGATCGACACCCGCGGGGTGACTCCTTATGTCCAATCCCGGGTTCAGGCAGAGGATTTGGTGATGCGCTACGTGGCGGAGGCGGGCCTGCCCGCCGTCGCCATGTGCGTCTCGACGACGTACGGCAGCGGCGACTGGGGCGGCACCCCGCACGGCGCCTTCATCGCCGGGGCGGTCTTCGGCAAGCTGCCCTTCCAGATGGCGGGTATCGAGCTGGAAGTCGTCGGCGTCGATGACGCGGCGCGGGCGATGATCCTGGCGGCGGAGCGCGGTCGCAACGGCGAGCGGTACCTGATCTCGGAGAAGATGATGCCCCTGACGGACGTGGTGCGGGTAGCGGCCGACGAGGCGGGTGTTCCGCCGCCGCGACGGACGATTTCGGTGCCGGTGCTGTACGCCATGGCCGCGGTGGGCACCCTGCGCGCCCGGCTCACCGGCAAGGATGCCGAACTCAGTCTGCAGTCGGTGCGCATGATGCGCGCCGAAGCCCCGCTCGACTCCAGCCAAGGCGAACGGGAATTGGGTTGGCAGCCACGCCCGGTCGAGGAGTCGATCCGCGAGGCCGCCCGATTCTGGGCCGCCATGCGCAAGAGCAGGAAAACCAGCGCCGCAAGCCAATCCGAATAAGCTCGCCGACGATGGACCGGGTTCGCGTCGACCTCAACGGACCGCCGCAGACCATGCTCGCGACGTTGTACGCGAAAGCCCTCGACGCTGATGCCCCCCGGTCGATTCTGTGTGACCAGTATGCGAAGGCCGCCGTGGAGCGGATCGATTACGCTTGGGCGACAACGACCATCAATGCCCGACGGGCTCCGTCGGTCGCGATCCGCACCGACCAGGCCTGGCTGGCCGAGATACCGGCAGACAATCCGGCCCTGTTTCTCGCCGAGGGCCTGACCATGTACCTGACGAAAGACGACGGGCTCGCGCTGTTGCGCCGCGTCGTAGACCGATTTCCCTGTGGCGAACTGCAATTCGATGCCTTCAGCACCTTCGGTATTCGCACGCAGGTGATCAACTCGGTGGTTCGGCGCTCGGGATCGACGTTGCACTGGGGATCGACGGGCCCGGTGACATCGTCGATGCAGTTGCCGGAGTGCGCTTGTTGGCCTGGGAATCGGTGTTCGACAGCGACACATTCGACCTGGTGTCGCGCCCGATGCGCTGGCTGGGAAGGGTAATGACGACGGTGCCGGCGTTGCGGACGATGGCGCAATACCACCGGTACGCGTTCGGGAAGCGTTGATCGCCGTCCGGTGTTGCAAGAACAAGTTGTTTCAAAGGAGATATGAACCATGAGTCACCCGGAAATCAAAGAACCCAACGCAGGGCACCCGATCACCATCGAGCCGACGCAGGGACGAGTACAGGTTCGCGTCAACGGCGAACTGATCGCGGACACATTCGCAGCCCTCGAGCTCCGCGAGGCCACTTTGCCTGTGGTGCAATATATTCCGTTCACTGATCTGGTTCAAGATCGGTTGACCCGTACCAACACCAGCAGCTACTGCCCCTTCAAGGGCGAAGCCAGCTACTACACCGTGACCACCGCGGCCGGCGACGTCATCGAGGACGCGATCTGGACCTATGAGCAGCCGTACCCCGCGGTCGCCGAAATCGCCGGGCACTTGGCGTTCTACCCCAACAAGGTGGAAATCAGCGTCGTAGCGGCTTAGGGGAACACCCTCGCCAACGACTGGGTGTCGCTGTATTCGCGCATCGATACGATCTGGCCTTCGCTGGTCTCGAAGATGCAGACGAACGGGCTGTCGTAATGGGTGCCGTCGGCAGTCACGCCTTCGGTCAGCCCCTCGACCACCACGGTGTCGCCCTCGTTGATACAGCGAATCAGGTCGATGCTGACCTCGAAGATCCGTTTGCGCCGCTCGACGACCCGCCGCAGCGTCTGCTTGTCGAACGACGAACGCGTGACGATGCTCCACATGATGAAGTCATCGCTGAGCAACGCGAAGCCCTCGTCGAGATCGCCACCCTCGGACATGCTCTGCAGAAACATCCACGCCAGCTCGGCTTGGGGAGCATCGAACGGCGTCATCACATCGTCATCCTGACTTGGTAGACAGTTTGCGGTCAATCGAGACTGCCGTCGACGCGTCCTTGCCGGACATGTGATGTCCTGGGATTCGGAGAGTCATTGGGTGAATAACGCACGCACGGTCACATTTCCTGGGGCGGTCAGCTTCGGGCAGACGCTGGCGCCGCTGCGCCGGGGTCCGCGGGATCCGTGCTTTCGGTTGCCCGGAGACGGCACGATCTGGCGGACCAGCCTGCTGGCCAGCGGACCCGTCACGGCTCGGTTCAGCCGCGCGGCGCCGGACGCCGCCCAGTGCGTGGCGTGGGGGGACGGAGCCGAGCAGTTCCTCGACATGCTGCCCGCGCTGCTGGGTGCCGACGATGACGCGTCGGATTTCACGCCGCGGCACCCGACGGTCATTGCGGCACAACAACGGGTTCCGCACCTGCGGCTCGGTCGCACCGGGCAGGTGCTCGAGGCGCTGATCCCGGCGGTCATCGAACAACGGGTGCCCGGCGCCGACGCCTTCCGATCCTGGCGTGTGCTGGTGTCCAAGTACGGGACGCCCGCACCAGGGCCGGCGCCGGACGGGATGCGGGTGCCGCCGTCGGCTGACGCGTGGCGGTACATCCCGTCCTGGGAGTTCCACCGTGCCAACGTCGACCCCGGGCGGGCTCAGACGGTGGTGGCCTGCGCGCGGCGGGCAGCATCGCTGCAACGCCTGGTGTCCCAGCCGGCGGAGCGGGCGCGCGAAGCGCTGACCTCGCTGCCGGGAGTCGGGGTGTGGACCGCGGCCGAGGTCGCGCAACGGGCCTTCGGTGACGCCGACGCGGTCTCGGTGGGTGACTACCACATTCCGAAGATGATCGGCTGGACGCTGCTGGGCCACCCGGTCGACGACGCCGGCATGCTCGAGGTGCTCGAGCCGATGCGGCCACACCGCCACCGCGTGGTCCGGCTGCTCGAAGCCAGCGGTCTGGCCTACGAACCGCGCCGCGGGCCCCGGCTGCCGGTGCAGGAAATCCACTCGCTGTAACCGGCCCGTGTTTTCGGCCAGGGTCATCCGGTACACGAAGCCAATGACACAGTTCACCATTCCGGGATTGACCGACAAGCAGGGAGTGCGGCTTGCGGAGTTGCTGCAGAAGCAGCTGACCCCTCGAGAAGTTCCAGTGGTTTGTCCGCGCGCATCTGGAGAGCGCGGGTGCCAAGTTGGCCCATCAAGGCTCGGCCACCGAAAACAGTGCCGCGCGGCGGGCGCGGCGTAAGTCTTAGCCGGCCGCTTTGCGGGCGCGTTCGGCCTCGGCCGCCGCGCGGTCGAGCCGTTGCGCCTCATAGATGGTGACGTTGGTGCGCGACATCAGCAACGATGCAATCCCGACGGCGAGGATCGCGCCGGGCACCACCGAGAATGAGCCGGTCATTTCCGCGACCATGATCATGATGGCCAGCGGTGCGCGGGCGACGCTGCCGAAGCACGTCATCATCCCGACCACCACGAAGATGCCCGGTTCGTGGGCCACCCCGGGCAGCCCGGCCAGCTCACCCAACCGCCAGATCGCGGCACCGACGAAGGCGCCTATGACGATTCCGGGGCCGAACAGCCCACCGGATCCGCCGGTGCCGATCGACAGCGACGTGGCGATGATCTTGGCGACCGGCAAGATCACGATGATCCACAACGGGATCCCCATCAGCGACCCCCGGTCGGCCGCCAGCTGAGCCCAGCCGTAGCCACTGCTCAGGATCTGCGGGATCAGCAGTCCCATCAGCCCGACCAGCAGTCCGCCCAGCGCCGGCTTGAGCACCGGGCCGCCGGGGAGCCGGCGGGTGAGCGCCACCGAGGCGTGAAAGACCCTGGCGTAGAGGTAGCCGACGGCCGCGGCGACCAGCCCGATCACCACGAACCACAGCAGCGGCCACGGCCTTTCGAAGCGGTACTCGGCGTCGATGTAGCCGAACAGCGGGTCGAAGCCCAGGAAAGCGCCGAGCACCGCGTAGGCCGTGCCGGACGTGATGAAGCCGGGCAGCATCGTGCGGTAGTCGAAGTCATCGCGGTAGGTGATGGAGGCCGCCAGCACGGCCCCGCCCAGCGGAGCGGCGAAGATGGCGCCGATGCCCGCGCCGATACCCAGCGCCACCGCGGTCCGGCCGTCTTCGTCGGACAGGTTCAGCCGTCGGGTCAGCAGCGAGCTGAAGCCGGCCGAGATCTGTGCCGTCGGGCCTTCCCGGCCGGCCGAGCCTCCCGAACCGATGGTCAGCGCGCTGGCGACCATCTTCACCACGACCGCGCGGAAGCGGATGGCGCGCGGGATCGCTGTGTACTGCCTCGATTGCCTCGTCGGTGCCGTGGCCGGTGGCCTCCGGGGCGAATTTGGTCACGATCAATGCCGACAGTAAGGCTCCACCGGTCGTCACCAGCGGGATGGCCCAGGGGCGCTGGAAGCCGGCGGAGCCGTGGCCGCCGCCTTCTCCCACGGGAGCGGGAATCTGGTAGCCCGCCAGATCGCCGAGCAGGAATTGTGCGGTGTATTTCAGCATGAGGTAGAAGACAACCGCTCCGAGACCGGCGACGACGCCGATCGTGAAACCCAGTACCAGCCACTTGGGCAGGTAGCCCGCTTGTCGGATGGATGCGCCGAAACGTCCGCCCGCCGCCTCCGGCGGGGCTATCCCTGGCGCTGGTCCAGGCTCTGATTCCCGCTCAGGTTCATCTGGGGTGGTCTCGCTCATCCGCGGGCCTCAAGCACCGGGCCATCCTATGCCTACCGGGAATAAGTGGACTCTGGTCCGGTTATATGGGTAGTTGTGAATACGAGGAGGTAAAAAATGCCTGCAATCACCGCAGACACGCTGACATTGCCGAGGGTCGCCGCGGCCGGACCGACCGACACCGAGCGCCGGGTCCGATCGATCACCACCGGTCCGCGGGGTTATGAAGGGTTGGGGTTCCCGGTGGTCCGGGCGTTCGCCGGGGTAAGCACCGCCGACCTCGACCCGTTTGTCCACATGGACCAGATGGGTGAGGTGGAATACCAGCCGGGCGAGCCCAAGGGCACCGACTGGCACCCGCACCGTGGTTTCGAAACCGTCACCTACATGATCGACGGAAAGTTCGCGCATCAGGATTCCCACGGCGGTGGCGGGCTGATCACCGACGGCGCCACCCAGTGGATGACGGCCGGGTCGGGCATCCTGCACATCGAGACGCCACCGGCCGAACTGGTGGAGAGCGGTGGGCTGTTCCATGGCATTCAGCTCTGGGTGAATCTGCCGAAGAAAGACAAGTTCGCCGCACCGCGGTATCAAGCCATCGAAGGGACTGACTCTCGGTTGCTCTCCTCCGACGACGGTGGGGCGCTGGTTCGCATCATCGCCGGTGAGATCGACGGGCAGCACGGCCCGGGTATCACGCATACCCCGATCACGTTGGCGCACGCAACGATTCAAAATGAGGCGCAACTGAATATTCCGTGGCAGAAACATTTCAATTCGTTGGTATATGTGTTGTCCGGGAGTGGATTTGCCGGACCCGACGGGCACCCAGTACGTCAGGGACAGTTGGCAGTACTAGGATCCGGCGACCGGATCAGCATTGCCGCAGACCCGGTCCAGGATTCCAGCCGCACGGCCGCTCTTGATGTCTTAATCCTTGGGGGACAACCGATTCGGGAGCCGGTGTTCCAGTACGGTCCCTTTGTGATGAACTCTCGGGCCGAAGTGATCGAAGCGCTGCAGGACTACGAAGCTGGGAAGTTCCGTAATGTCCCGCCGAATGCACTAATGCCGCACCAAAGCGGTGGCACACTCTAGTAATGCAATTGACGGCGAGTCGCGGCCCGGGTCGTCCTCCAGCAGCGAAAGCGGATGAAACGCGCAAGCGTATCGTCTTCGCCGCTCGCCAGGTTTTCAGCGAGCGCGGTTATGACGGCGCGACTTTCCAGGAGATTGCGGTCCGTGCCGACCTGACCAGACCGGCGATCAATCACTACTTCGCCAACAAGTGGTTGCTCTACTCGGAAGTGGTCGACCGCACCAACGAGCTGGTGGTGATGACCGGCATAGATCGCGCTCGCCGCGAGACCACCCTGATGGGCCGGATGGCGGCCTTCATTGCGGTCGCGATGGAGGCGGATACCCAAAATCCCTCGACAGCAGCCTTTTTGGCGACGGCTGTGCTGGAATCGCAGCGGCATCCGGAATTGCGACGAGCCGAGAACGACTCGGTGCGGATCAGCCGGGAATTCCTGACCTGGGCCGTCGGCGATGCGATCAAGCGCGGCGAGATCGCACCCGAGACCGATGTGTCGACGACGGCCGAGACGTTGTTGGTGGTGTTGTGCGGGCTGGGGTTCTACGCCGGCTTCATCGGGAGCTACGAGGAGATAGAAACCATCACAACCTCGTTGGGACAGCTGATCGGCGGGAAGCTCTGGCGGCCTCCCGTCTGACCGGCCCCACCCGCGATTCGCCCGCTCAGTGATGTGTCGCACAAAGCGCATAGTTTGCCTAACTTATTGAGGTAATATGGCGCGCATATGTCTGATCTCGACGAGTCACCTTCCTTACCTTCCTCGTCCGGGGGGTCGTCCCGGACCGCCGGCGACTCCTGGGGCATCACCGAACTCGTCGGCGCCACAGCTTTGGGGGTGGCCGCCGCCCGTGCCGTAGAGACTGCCGGCGCCGATCCATTGATTCGCGACGAGTTTGCCCGCATCTTGGTCTCGTCGGCCGGTCCGGCGTGGACCCGGCTGGCCGATCCCGGGCTCGCCTGGCTCGATGGCGACGAGCACGGGCAACGGGTGCACCGGCTTGGCTGCGATTACCAGGCGGTACGCACGCACTTCTTCGACGACTACTTCGGCGGCGCTGCCAGGGGCGGCATCCGCCAGGCGGTGATCCTGGCCGCAGGCCTCGATGCCCGCGCCTACCGGCTGGACTGGCCGGCAGGTACGGCGGTCTACGAGATCGACCAGCCCAAGGTGCTGGAATACAAGACCGGAATTCTGGAGCAGCACGGCGCGGTTCCCGTCGCCAGCCGGCGTCCGGTCCCGGTGGATCTGCGCGACGACTGGCCGGCGGCGCTGACGGCCACCGGATTCGACCGCACCGCACCCACCGCGTGGCTTGCCGAAGGTTTGCTGCCCTACTTGCCCAGTGACGCCGCCGACCGGCTTTTCGAGATGGTCACCGCGCTGAGCGCACCGGGCAGTCAGGTCGCTGTCGAGGCGTTCCACATCAATTCCAAGAGCAACAACCAGCGCTGGCGCCGGATGCGGGAGAGGCTCGGGCTCGACGTCAACGTCGAGGCCCTGACCTTCCATGAGCCCGACCGTTCGGATGCCGGTGAGTGGCTGGCCGAACACGGCTGGCAGGTGCACCGCGTGAACAACCGCGACGAGATGGCGCGGCTGGGCCGTCCGGTGCCCGAAGACTTGTCCGACGAGGGCGTCCGCACCACGTTGCTGCGGGCGCGTCTCGGTGGACCTGCCGGCTGACAAGAAATCAACAGAGAAACACGGAGAGCGGGAGTACCCGATGAGCTCATTGCGCACCCACGACGACACCTGGGACATCAAGACCAGCGTCGGTAGTACCGCGGTCATGGTGGCCGCCGCCCGGGCGGTCGAAACCGACCAGCCCGACGCGCTGATCCGCGACCCGTACGCCAAATTGCTGGTCACCAACGCCAACGCGGGTGTGCTGTGGGAGGCGATGCTCGACCCCGCGGTCGCGGCCAAGGTGGAAGAGCTCGACGCCGAAACCGCCGCGATCGTCCGGCACATGCGTGGTTACCAAGCCGTGCGGACGAATTTCTTCGACACCTACTTCGCCGACGCCGTAGCGGCCGGGATCCGGCAGGTGGTGATCCTGGCGTCCGGCCTGGACTCGCGTGCTTACCGGCTGGACTGGCCGGCCGGAACCACCGTCTACGAGATCGACCAACCCCAGGTGCTGGATTACAAGTCCACGACACTTGCCGACAACGGCGTGACGCCATCGGCCGAGCGCCGTGTGGTGCCGATCGACTTGCGTCAGGACTGGCCGGCCGCACTGCGTGCGGAGGGCTTCGACCCGGCCGCGCGGACGGCTTGGCTGGCCGAGGGACTGTTGATGTACCTGCCCGGCGAGGCCCAGGACCGGCTTTTCACCCTGGTCGGTGAGCTGAGCCCGGCCGGCAGCCGCATCGCGGCCGAAACCGCCGCTTCGCACGCCGACGAGCGGCGGGAGCAGATGCGGCAGCGATTCCAGAAGGTGGCCGAAGAGATTGGTCTGGAGCAGACCATCGACGTCGGCGAGCTGATGTATCGCGACGAAAACCGGGCCGATGTCGCCGAGTGGCTCAACCGGCATGGCTGGCGTGCCACGGCGCAGAATTCCGGGGACGAGATGCGCCGCCTGGACCGCTGGGTTGACGGTGTGCCGTCGGCGGATGACAAGGAAGCCTTCTCCGACTTCGTGACCGCGGAGCGGGTGTAGTGGCACGCACCGCGGACGACACCTGGGACATCGCTACCAGCGTCGGGGCCACCGCGGTGATGGTCGCGCTCGCTCGTGCGGCCGAGACGGCCAGCGCGGACCCGCTGATCCGCGACCAATTCGCCGAGCCGCTGGTCTCCACACCCGAACTCGAGGGAGTGCGCGAGCAGGTGGCCGCGTGGTGGGCGGGCCCGACCGACGACGAGGACCGGGATTTCGCCCCGGACTCCCAGAACATGATCAACTACCAGGCCGTTCGCACCCACTTCTTCGACGCGTACTTCGCCGACGCGGCGGCCGCAGGTATCGGGCAGGTGGTGATTCTGGCCGCCGGTCTGGATTCGCGCGCCTACCGCCTGGCCTGGCCGGCCGGCACCGTCGTCTACGAGATCGACCTGCCCAAGGTGCTGGAGTACAAGGCCGAGACACTCGCCGGCCACGGCGCCGCACCGACCGTTGACCGGCGGCCGGTTGCCGTCGACTTGCGCCACGATTGGCCGCAGGCGCTCCGCGACGCCGGCTTCGACACCACCCGCCCGACGGCCTGGCTGGCCGAGGGCCTGTTGCCGTTCCTGCCGGGTCAGGCGCAGGAAGCCATGTTCACCTCGATCGACACGCTGAGCGGATCAGGCAGCCGGATAGCGGTCGAAATCTTCGGCGTCGACGAAGAGAAGCGCAAGGAGGCCAAGCAGAAATGGGCCGAGTTGCGGGCCAAGCGCGAGGCGCGCGGCGAAGACACCTCATTCGACCCATTCGACCTGTGGTTTGACGACGAGGACCGGCCGGACTGTGCCGAGTGGTTTTCCGCGCACGCCTGGACCACCGCTGTGGTGAATGCGGTCGACGAGGCGCAGCGACTGGGCCGGGCGCCGAAATCAGACGAGCGACCATTCACGAACGCGTTTGTGACGGCCGCCAAGCCCTGAGGGCCTGGCACCCGAGCCGGGTCCCGGCCGGATGTTTCCTATTGCCGTCCTACTGCTGTCTGGGCGGGGTGACTAGGATCGCGGTTATCGCCGAAAAGCGCCCGTGCGCGAAACAGCAGCGGGCGGCTTCCGGGAAGGAAGGACAACGATGACCACCGATTCCCTGCCCAAAGCCGCACCCACGCCCGGTGCACCCGAATCAAGCCCCGTCGCCGAGACGGTCGCTCGGCTGCGCAAGACGTTCGCCACCGGCCGCACCCGCAGCATCGAGTGGCGCAAGCAGCAGTTGCTCGCCCTGGCGGCAATGATGGAGGAGAACGAGGACGCGATCGCCAAGGCGCTCGCCGAAGACCTGGACCGCAGCCCGGCAGAGGCTTTCATCGCCGACGTGGCAACCACCCTTGCCGAAGCGAAATACGCGGCCAAACGAGTCCGCAAGTGGACCCGCCGCAAGTACCTGCTGCTGGAGCTGCCGCAGCTGCCCGGACGCGGCTGGGTGGAGTACGAGCCCTACGGCACCGTGCTGATCATCGGCGCGTGGAACTACCCCTTCTACCTGACGCTGGGTCCCGCGGTCGGGGCGATCGCCGCCGGAAACGCCATGGTGCTCAAGCCCTCGGAGATCGCCGCGGCATCGTCGCGGCTGATGGCCGAGCTGGTGCCCCGCTATCTCGACAGCGACGCGATCGCGGTGATCGAGGGCGACGGCATGGTCAGTCAGGAGCTGATCATGCAGGGCCTGGATCGAGTGATGTTCACCGGTGGCACCGAGATCGGGCGCAAGGTCTACGAAGGCGCGGCACGGCATCTGACCCCGGTCACCCTCGAACTGGGCGGCAAGAGCCCGGTGATCGTGGCGGCCGACGCCGACATCGACGTTGCGGCCAAGCGGATCGCCTGGATCAAGATCATGAACGCCGGCCAGACCTGCGTGGCGCCCGACTACGTGCTGGCCGACGCAACGATCCGCGACGAACTGGTCAGCAAGATCGGCGCCTCCCTCACCAAGATGCGGTCCGAGGACGACCCCAGCGGAATGCGCATCGTCAACCAGCGTCAGTTCGACCGGTTGAGCGGCTACATCGACGAGGCGAAAGCCGACGGGACGAGCAAGGTCGCCGCGGGCGGCGCGTGTGACGCGTCGAGTCTGCGCATCCAACCGACCGTGGTTCTCGATCCCGACCCGGAAGGGTCGTTGATGACGAATGAGATCTTCGGCCCGATCCTGCCGGTGCTGACCGTCAAATCCCTGGACGAGGCAATCGGTTTCGTCAATGCGCGGCCCAAGCCGCTGTCGGCTTACCTGTTCACCAAGTCACGCGAAACCCGCGAACGGGTGATCAAGGAGGTGCCGGCGGGCGGCATGCTGGTCAACCACCTCGCGTTCCAGGTGTCGACGGCCAAGCTGCCGTTCGGCGGCGTCGGACCTTCGGGCATGGGCGCCTACCACGGCAAGTGGGGCTTCGATGAGTTCAGCCACCGTAAGTCGGTGCTGACGAAGCCGACTCGGCCCGATCTGTCGAAAATGCTCTACCCGCCCTACACCGAGAAGGCCCTCAAGCTGGCCCGCCGGCTGTTCTGACCCGACCACCGAACCCATCACCCTGAATTGCAGCTGCAGAGAGGAACCTGAATGCCCGGAGTGCAGGATCGCGTCATCGCCGTCACCGGAGCCGGCGGGGGATTGGGCCGTGAATACGCGCTCGCCCTGGCCCGGGAGGGCGCCAGCGTCGTCGTCAACGACCTCGGCGGAGCCCGCGACGGTACCGGCGCCGGCTCGGCGATGGCAGACCAGGTCGTCGCCGAGATTCGGGACGCGGGTGGCCGGGCGGCCGCCAACTACGACAGCGTCGCCACCGAAGACGGCGCGGCGGGCATCGTCAAGACCGCGCTCGACGAGTTCGGCGCCATCCACGGCGTGGTCAGCAACGCGGGGATCCTGCGCGACGGCACCTTCCACAAGATGACGTCGGAGAACTGGGACGCCGTGCTCAAGGTGCACCTGTACGGCGGGTACAACGTCATCCGCGCGGCGTGGCCGCATTTCCGCGAGCAGAGTTACGGCCGGGTCGTCGTGGCCACCTCCACCAGCGGCCTGTTCGGCAACTTCGGGCAGACCAACTACGGCGCGGCCAAGCTCGGCCTGGTCGGCCTGATCAACACGCTGGCGCTGGAGGGGGCCAAGTACAACATCCACTCCAACGCGGTCGCCCCGATCGCGGCCACCCGGATGACCCAGGACATCATGCCGCCGGAGGTGCTGGAGAAGCTCACGCCGGAGTTCGTCGCGCCGGTGGTGGCCTACCTGTGCACCGAGGAATGCCCGGACAACGCCTCGGTTTTCGTTGTCGGCGGCGGCAAGGTGCAGCGGGTCGCGCTGTTCCAGAATGACGGCATCAACTTCGACAAGCCACCGTCGGTGGAGGACATCGCCGGACGCTGGGCCGAGATCACCGACCTGTCCGGCGCGCAAAAAGCCGGTTTCAAGTTGTAGGGTCGATGAAAGCTTGTGTGGTAAAGGAGCTTTCGGGCCCGTCAGGCATCGTGTACACCGATGTCGACGACGTGTCGACTGACGACGGCAACGTCGTCATCGATGTGCGCGCTACCGGCGTCTGTTTCCCGGACCTGCTGCTGAGCAAGGGCGAATATCAACTGAAGTTGCCGCCGCCGTTCGTGCCGGGCATGGAGACGGCCGGTGTCGTCGCTTCGGCACCGTCCGACTCCGGTTTCCGTGTGGGGGAACGGGTTTCGGCGTTCGGGATACTCGGCTGTTATGCCGAGCAGGTGGCTGTCCCGGCATCCAACGTGATCCGCAGCCCCGCCGAACTCGATGACGCCGAAGCGGTTTCGTTGCTGGTCAACTACAACACCATGTACTTCGCGCTGAATCGGCGCGCCGCGATGCGGCCGGGTGACACGGTGCTGGTGCTGGGTGCGGCGGGCGGCGTGGGCACCGCCGCCGTGCAACTCGCCAAGGCGATGGGCGCCACCAAGGTGATCGCCGTCGTACACCGCGAAGGGGCGGTCGACTACGTCGGTTCGCTCGGCGCCGACGTGGTATTGCCGCTGACCGAGGGCTGGGTGCAGAAGGTGCGCACCCACACCGGCGGCCGGGGCGTGGACATCGTCGTCGATCCCATCGGCGGACCGACCTTTGACGATGCTGTTCGGGTGCTGGCGATCGACGGCAAACTACTGGTGATCGGTTTCGCGGCGGGCGCCATCCCCACCCTGCAGGTCAACCGACTGCTGCTGAGCAACGTCAGCGTGCTGGGCGTCGCATGGGGCGAGTACCTCAACAAGGTTCCGGGCTCGGCGGCATTGTTCTCCGCCGGCCTGCACCAACTGGTCTATCTGGGGCTCAGACCGCCTCCGCCGCAACGGTATCCGTTGTCAGAAGCGCAGGCAGCACTACAGAGCCTCGAGGACGGTGGCGTGCTGGGCAAGGTTGTGCTCGAGCCGTAGCGCGGGTGACTTCGAAACGCGAATCGCATGGGATGCTCGTGGGATGCACGCCAACGACGAATCGGCTGCGTCGGACGAACCGATCCGCCGCCATGAACTTGTTCCCCTTCCGCAGATGTATTCAGGAATCTTCACCAAAGCGCCGCCGACACCACCGCCCCTGGTCCTTGGCCTGGGGATGGACGACGCGATCCAGGTGATCGATCCGGACACGAACACGTTCATCGCCTCGGCTTCGGTTGCGCAGGTGACGGCCAGGCCGGCGCGACACAGAGCCGCCGCGGGTGATGACGACGTACCGCATACGGATCCCCTTCTGATCGTCGCCGTTCCAGGTGTGCAACCCCTCAGAATCAGGCCCAAGCCCGATGAAGTATGGGATCTTGTACACGCGAGGCGATTATCGGTATACCTGGCGCGACATCTTTGGTGGCCCGGACCAGCCGCCATCTGGGGACCAACCCACGTATGGTGTCACGGAAGCGGATTGGCTTGCGCTGGTTGAGAAATTCGGCTTGAGCAGCCGCCTCGTCGACGACTACGGATCCGGGGAGATGGCGCTACGAAACCGGCGCGCCATGATCAGGTCTTTGGTCGGGCTTGCGTTGTGTCTCCTTTTCATTGCGCTGATGGCATACCTGAAATACGGGAGGTAGTGCGGCGCACTGCTAAATCCCATGTGCCACATCCGTCACTGGTGCAGACACGGTTATAGTTTTGTCCGGCTCTCAGCGACAATCTCGAAAACCGTTGTGCAGCTGGCTATCTGACTTGGGTCACGATGCGGGTTCGCGCTGGTTGCAGCGGGTTGTCCAGTTGTTCATCCAAAAATTGTCGGACCCCCCTGCGATGATGACGTCATGTCCTCGACCGCATCGCCTGCCGCGGCTGTCAGCCCTGCTGATCGTCTTGAGGTGCTGTTCGAGGAGTTGGCGGAGTTGGCCGGTCAGCGCAACGCGATTGATGGGCGCATCGTGGAGATCGTCGCCGAGATCGATCACGACGAGCTGTGCGGGATCACCGGGGCACGCTCGGTCGCGGCGTTGGTGGCCTGGAAGATCGGCTCGTCCTCGGCCAATGCCCGCGCGATCAGCACCGTCGCACACCGGCTCGAGGCGTTCCCTCGCTGCGCGCAGGGCATGCGGGAGGGTCGACTGTCGCTCGATCAGGTCGGCGTCATCGCCGCGCGCGCCGGTGAGGGATCCGATGAGCATTACGCGGAGCTGGCCGCGTTGGCCACGGTCAACCAGCTGCGTACCGCGGTCAGTCTGGAACCGCGACCCGAACCCGAGCCCGCCCCCGATCCTGAGCCCGAACCGCGGCCCTTGATCACCAAGACCTCCGATGAGCAGTTCGCCTGTTGGCGGATCAAACTTCCGCACCTGGATGCGGCGAAATTCGACGCGGCACTGGCGTCTCATCGTGATGCGCTGATCGCCGAGTGGAAGCGCGATCACGGCGAGGGCGACGGCGCCTTAGACCAGAGGCCTGCGTTGCCGAGCACGGGCGAGGCGTTCATGCGTCTGGTCGAGGCCGGCTGGGACGCCGAGGCGGCGCGGCGACCGCACGGGCAGCACACCACCGTGTTGGTGCACGTCGACGTGGCCCAGCGCGCCGGCGCGTTGCATCTGGGTCCGCTGTTGACCGACGCCGAACGTGCCTATCTCACCTGTGATGCCACCTGTGAGGTGTGGTTCGAACGCGACGGCGAGGTGATCGGAGCCGGGCGGGCGACTCGTCAGATCAGCCGGCGGCTTCGCCGCGCGCTGGAGTATCGCCACCCCACGTGCGCGGTTCCCGGCTGTGGGGCAACCCGCGGTCTGCACGCCCATCACATCGTGCACTGGGAAGACGGCGGTGCCACCGAGTTGGTCAACCTGGTGTTGGTGTGCCCGTATCACCACCGGTTGCACCATCGGGGCCTGATCACCATCTCCGGACCCGCAGACGCTCTGCGAGTCACCGACAGCTCCGGACGACCGCTGCGCGCAGGATCGCTCGCGCGCCCACCCAACCGCCCGCCGCCCGCTGTCCCACCCTGCCCCGGGCCCACCGGCGAGCGCGCCGCCTGGAAGTGGTACGACCCCTTCCAACCCTCGAAGCTCAAACAGGTGGGGACGTAGAAAATTCGGCTCCGCAACTCCGCCACGCCCACGTCACGATCCCTGCTGTGGTCCTGTCCGGCTGTCAGCTCAATCCGCCGTCGCCCGCGAAATCTGGGCCTGCACCAAACCCTTCCTGCCACAAGCCGACACCCACCAAACCACCACTTGGCATGTATAGGAGCAGAAATCTCCAAAGCCCTCCAGAGCCGTTGTGCGGCTGAGTAATTTGTCGCTGTCAGGTGGACAAAAGACACACCCGAATTCAGCAGTGGTTGCAATGGCAGGCGAGGCTGGCGATGTGCTCGGCAAAGGCGTGCTCGAGCCGTAGCCGCCCACCGGCGGTGCGTATCTAGAGCGTGCTTCCGATCAACACCGGCTGTCCTGGCAGCGGTGGCAGTGGTGCGCCGGCGATGGCATCGCCAATCTGTTGGATGGCATGCTGAATGACTCGAATCTCGAACCCGCCGAACAGCGTGAGCGCCGCAGTGTCGGCGGCAAACGGGCCGCCCAACGCATAGACCAGCCCCCCGACCGGGTCGCCGTCGGCCATTCGCTCGATCCCGTCCAGGAAGACGTTGATGTCGTAGGACGGGAGCGAGATGGCCAGCGCGTTAGCGATGTCTGCGGTCGGGAGCGCCACGGAATACGCTGCCGCGGTCGAGCCCGTGACCGCGTTGACCACTCTGGTGTTCACGTCCTGGATCGCGCCGATGAAGCCCGCGGGCGACGACACCGCCGCCGACAACCCCGCGGCGATCTGGTTGGCGCCCGTCCCGGCCGATGAGAGTGCGGCGGTCAAACCAGCAGCGCTGGGCGGCGACGACATCATGGTGCTGATGTCGTGCTGGAAAGCGCTGATGCCTTGTTGGGTGCCGGTATTCAGCGCGGACAGCACCTGGGCGGGGCTGACCGGTGGGATGACTCCGAAACCCGTTGGCACGTTCGGCGGGTCGGGCGACCAGCCTTGGGTGGTGCTGCCGTAACCCAGGTCGACGATCACTCGGACATCGGGCTCGATCAGGTCCGCGAGCGGGGTGCCGATGACCGGGATGGCGCGTATCGGAGACACCAGAGGCACATGCGCCGACGTAATGATGTAGTAGTGGGTCAGTGGCGTGCCGACGGTATTTGTCAGCTCAATAGCGGTCCCAAGGTCGGGGTTTATGCCGTAATACGGGTACTGGCCGTGCAATTCGATGATGCCCAAGAAAGCGTTGACATCGGAAACGACGTTGAGTGGGTACTGCGGGAAGTCGGCGAAGCCGTCGTACTCGATCGTGTGAATCGGGTCGGGAAGGAATTGTCCGGGGTCGCGGTGCCGAACAATGTCAGGCCTATGCTGGGCAGTTTCAGGCCTGGGAAGCGGGGAAGCAGACCGCCGTTGGGATTGCTCACATCACCGACGAGCGAGAAGTTGAGGACCTGGCCCGCGCCCAAGAGGCTTCCGCCCGGCGTGTTGCTGGGGTTGAGCGCCGCCATTTCCATTGACGCGATGACGGCGCTCTGCGAGTAGCCGAAAACGTTGACGGGGTTGGCGCCGGTGGCAAATGCCGCCTTGATCGCTTGATCCAGGATCGTCACACCTCGAGCCGACGACACGTCGAAGGTCAGGTCTTTGACGCCGGTGAGCGGATACAACCCCTCGGGCGTATTGAGGCCCATCACCTGCCGACGGTCCCCGGGTAAAACGGCTGGACGAAGAGTTGGGTTAGCTGGTCGATGTACAACGGGAAAGGAATCGGAAGTCCGCTGGCTCCCATGACCAAGGTGACGGCCGCTGCCGGTGAAGCGGCGGCTCCGCCGCCCAGCAGCGACCGGATGGGTGCGGTGATCGAATTCAGCGCCTTGGACGCGGCAGACATCGCGCTGACGTTGGCGGCCTCGGCCGCCACGTAGGCGTTCCCGGCAGCGGCCAGGGTCTGGGCGAATTGCTCGTGAAATGCCGAGAATTCCCCGACAAGCGCCTGATACTCCTGGGCGTACGAGTTGAAAAGCGTTGCGGCGGCGGCAGATACCTCGTCGCCGGCGGCTGCTGCCAGGCCCGACGTCGGGGCGGCCGCGGCCGCATTCGCCGCACCGAGTGCTGAGCGAATCTGTCCTAAATCCGCAGCGGCCGCGGCCATCAAGTCCGGCTGCGCAGTCAAATACGACATCGGCACATCCTTTTCCGACGAGGATTTTTAGTGCGGTTGGACCTAGATGGCGCCGGTGACTGCCTTCAAGATGACTTCGAGTTCGAAGCCGCCCGCGAGTACGCCCAGTGCTGTGTCAGCGGCGAACGGAGCACCGAGCGCATAGATCAGCCCACCGGTGGGGTCACCGTCGACCATTTGTTCAATCCCGCCAAGGAATAGGTTGACGTCATAGGACGGGAGCGTGGTGACCAGGAAATTTGCGATATCTGTTGTCGGAAGCGCGGCCCCGTAGAGGCTGGCGGCCCCACCCGAAATGAAATTGGCCACGGTGGTGTTCGCCGTCTTAATTCCGTTGATCACGCCGTCAATGGGGTTCGATGTCGTCGCGGCGGACATGCCGGACAGCAACGACGGCAAGCCTCCGCCGCTGCTAGCTGACGCCTGCAACGACAGCAACGCGGCCGGCGCGGCTGCGGCCATGCCCGTGCCCGTGCTGTTCAGGTCGGCCATGAACGCGCTGACTCCCTGCGGGGCCGCTGTGGCCAGAGCGTTGCCGATTTCGCCCAAGCTGACCGGCGGGATTACCCCGAAGGGGGTAGGAACATTCGGCGGACCTGGCGACCAACCCTGGGTGGTGCTGCCGTAGCCGAGGTCGACGATGACTTTCAGATCGGGTTGGATCAGGTCTGCGAATGGAGTGCCGATGAGCGGGATGCTCCGGATTGGGTTCAGGATCGGCAGATTCTGGGTGGGAATCATGTAGTAGTCGGTCGAGACGGGACCAACCGTGTTCGTCAGATGAATAGCCGAGGCAAGCTGTGCGGCCGTGAGAGTCGGATAGGTTCCATGCACGTAGAGAATGCCCGCGAAGGCGTTCAGGTCCGACACGACATTGAGCGGGTATTGCGGGAAGTCAGCGAAGCCGTCGTATTCGAGCGTGGTGATGGTGGTGTGGAAGGAATTGTCCGGAGTCGCGCCGTAGAAAGTCAGACCGATACTCGGAATGGACAGTGGGGAGAATCGCTCCAAGAGCCCGCCGTTGGGATTCATCGGGTCACCGATGAGCGAGAAGTTCAGGTTGCCGAAATATGGACTCCCGCCCGGCGTGTTGGTGGGGTTGAGCGCCTTCATTTCCAGTGAGGAGATGATGGCGCTTTGCGAGTAGCCCAGCACGTTAACGGAGTTTCCGGCGGTGAGTAGTAGTCCCGCGTACGGAGGGTTCTGCCCGACGAGTTGGTTGTTGAGGATGTCGACACCACGCTGCACCGACGCGTCAAAGGTCAGGTCCTTGGGGCTGAAACCGAATATCGGATATCCGCCTTCGGGCGTGAACAGGCCCTGCACGTTAGCCAGGTCGACCGTGAAAGAAGGCACGACATATCTCGAGACAACGTTGTTGATGTAATCAATTGGCGGTATGGGCGTGCCGCTGCCTCCCATGACCAAGGTGAAGGTCGCGGCGGCGGAGTTGGCAGCGCCGCCGCCGGCGCCGCCGAGCAGGCCCGCGATCGCGGACTCGGCGGCCGCGTAGACGTTGCCGGCCGAGGCCAGCGCCGCGGCGAATTGATCGTGAAACGCCGTGGCCGCCTGCAGGGCCGCCTGATACTCCTGGCCGTATGCACCGAAGAAGCTCGCGGCGGCGGCCGAGACCTCGTCGGAGGCCGCGGCCATCACGCTGGTTGTCGAGCCGGCTGCGGCCGCATTGGCTGCGGTGATCGAGGAGCGAATTCCGGCCACATTGGCGGCCGCCTCGGTCAGCAGTTGCGGTTGCGTCGTCAAGTAACTCATCGGCAGTTCCCTTCGCGACCAAGGCATTTCTCGTGGCTGCCGACAACGCTATGAAGTCGATACTTCCCCCCGGCCATGGCGTCGCCGGTTTGGTTAGCCTAGTTCAACAACCGGTGGGCTGACAGCGTTTCCGCTTCAAATTTCAGCGAGTTTCCTGCTATTTTTCCGGCGTTGGCGGCCGGGAGGGCGGTTACGCGGCGAACAGGCTCTGGATGTCCTTGACGTTGGATGACAGCGCCGACACAACAGTGAGGAATTCAACCCCGCCCGACACCGTTGCCAAACCCACGTCCGCCGCAATCGGGAAGCCGATCGCGTTGAGCAGGTTGCCCTGTGCGAGCTGTTGCACGAACAGTTCCGAATCGTAGAGAGGCAGTGTCGACACCAACGCGGTGCCGATGTCCGCGGTCGGCAGCAGGGTCGCGTAGTCGGTCGCGACGATATTCGTCAGGGTGTTGACGACCTTGGCCGGCGACGGGAAGCTCGCTGCGGTCGCCGCGAGATCCGGGGCGGCCGGCAGCGAGAACGACGGGGCCGCAACCGGTTGGCTGACCATGGCGTTCAGGTCCGCGCTGAAGGCCTGGATTCCTTGCTGAGTCCCGGCGGAGAACGCGTTGGCGATGGTGTCCACGCCGACACTCGGGAACAGACCGAACGGGGTGGGCAGGTCGGCCGGGCTCGTCGACCACCCGAAGTTGGGATCGCCGTAACCCAGGTTGACGATTACCCGCAGGTCCGGCTGGATCAGGTCGGCCAGGGGATTTCCGATGCCCGGTAGGAACCGCAGCGGTTGCAGCAGCGGCAGATTCTGGGTGGGAATCATGTAGTAGTTGGTGTGGCCGCTGTAGCCGGGAGACGTCGGCAATTGAATGGCGGTATCCACCTGGGACTGCGGGATCGTCAGATATGTGGTGTGTACGAAGACGATGCCGGCGACCGCGTTGAGGTCTGATACGACGTTGATCGGGAACTTCGGGAAGTCGGCGAAGCCGTCGTATTCGAGTGTGTAGTTCGCGACGTCATAGATGGTGTTCGAGGGCATCGCGCCGTAGAACGTCAACCCGATACTCGGGATCGTCAGACCCGGGAAGCGGGAGAGCAAGCCGCCGTTGGGGTTCATCTCGTTGCCGACGAGCACGAAGTTGAGTTGGGCCGGCGTCGGGGGATTCGCCCCGAAGATGGATGTGCCCGCGGCGAGGTTTTGCATTTCCAGCGCCGCGATGATGGAGCTTTGCGAATAGCCGGACACGGTGACCGTCTTGCCGGCCTGGATCTGCTGAAAGATCGTGTTGTCCAGGATGGTCAGGCCTTCTTGGACCGACGTGTTCAGCGTCAAACTCTTCGGCCCGGTGATGGGGTACAGGTTCTCCGGAGTGAAGATGCTCTGCAACGAGGTGGCCGTTCGGAGGTAGAGCTTCTGGAACGCGTTCATATATGCCTGCGACGGGATCGGGGTGCCGGTGGGACCGACAACCAACGTCACCATATTCGCGGGGAACGGCGGCAGCGAGGCCGCAGACAGCGCGGTCCCCGTCCCGCCGGACAGTCCGAGCCCGCTGGCGATAGCGGTTTCGGTTTGCGCGTACGCGGTCGAGGCAGCGGTCAACGTCTGCGCAAACTGGTCGTGCCAGCCGGTCAACTCCCCGACGAGGGCCTGGTACTCCGCGCCGTATGCGCCGAATGCGTTGGCGAGGGCCTCCGATATCTCATCGGCGGCCGCCGCCGCCAAATTGGATGTCGAGCCGGCCGCGGCGGCGTTGGCAGCGCTGAGATTCGCGCCAATCCCGTTGACTTGCGTGGCAACCGACGCCATCAGCTGCGGTTCAGTAATCACGTATGACATCAGTCCACCCCTCCAATGCAATGCCGTTGATTAGCTGTGCCGAATGCGTCGTCCCCGAGTGCATCAGGCGGCGAACAGACTCTGGATGTCCTTGACGTTGTCCGAGACGGCCGCGACCAGGGTGAGCAATTCCACCCCGCCGGCAACCGTTCCCAGTCCCACATCGGCGGCGAGCGGGAAGCCGATCGCGTTGAGCAGGTTGCCCTGCGAGAGCTGGTCGACGAAGAGCTCGGTGTCGTAGAGGGGCAGCGTGGTCACCAGGGTGGTGCCGATGTCGGCGGTGGGCAGCAGGGTCGCGTAATCGGTCGTGACGATCGACGTCAGCGTGTTGACGATCTTGGCCGGCGACGGGAACGTCGGTGCCGCCGCCGCGAGGTCTGCCGCAGACGGCAGCGAGAACAACGGTGCCCCTGTGGCTGCCTGCGCCGCCATGCCGTGCAGGTCCGCGTTGAAGGCCGCAATTCCCTGCTGGGTTCCGGCGGACAGCGCGTTGACGATGGTGCTCGCGGGGAGGCTCGGGAACAATCCGAACGGGGTGGGCAGGTCGGCGGGGCTCGTCGAGTACCCGAAGTTGGGGTCGCCGTAGCCCAGGTTGACGATCACCTTCATGTCCGGCTGGATCAGGTCGGCCAGCGGGACTCCGATGCCGGGTATCGCCCGCAGCGGTGCCAGCAGCGGCAGATTCTCGGTGTGAATGATGTAGTAGCTGGTATTGCCGGTGTAGCCCGGTGAGGTCGCCAACTGGGTCGCTGCATTGACCTGGCTCAGCGGGAGATCCAGATACGTCGGGTGCACGAGGACGATGCCCAACATCGCGTTGAGGTCGGAGACGAAGTTGATCGGGTACTTCGGGAAGTCGGCGAAGCCGTCGTATTCGAGTGTGTAGTTGGCGACGTGATAGGGCGTGTCCGCGGGCGTCGAGCCGTAGAAGGTCAGCCCAAGAGCCGGCAGGGACAGATTCGGGAAACGCGAGAGCAAGCCGCCGTTGGGATTCATTTCGTTGCCGGTCAGCACGAAATTGAGTTTCGAGACGTCCGGCGGAGTCGCGCCGAACATCGATGTGCCATTGGCGAGGTTCCGCATTTCCAGTGACGAGATGATGGCGCTCTGGGAAATACCGAAAACCGTTACCCCGGGTTGAGCATTGGTGACAAGTTGGTTGTAGAGCGCCTGGTCGAGAATGGTTACGCCCTCGCTCACCGACGTGTCCAGGACCAGGCTCTTGACACCGGTCAATGGGTAGAGCTGCTCGGGCGTGACCAGCGTTTGCAGGGCCAAAGCCGAACGCACGTAGAGGTTGTTGGCCTTGGTGACGAATGACTGTGAGGGTATGGGGGTTCCGGTGCC
This sequence comes from uncultured Actinomycetota bacterium, assembly GCA_963735655.1. GTDB lineage: Bacteria > Actinomycetota > Actinomycetes > Mycobacteriales > Mycobacteriaceae > Mycobacterium. The sequence continues at coordinate 88,845 of CAVTLW010000028.1, read as the reverse complement.
GCCGATGAAGTACGTCAAGTTGAGCGCGGTGAATGGCGGAATCGTGGCCGCGGACAGCGCCGCGCCGGAAGTGGGCAGCCCGAGCGCCCCCGCAAGGCCGGTGGCGATAGCGGTCTCCGTCTCCGCGTAGGCGGTCCCGGCCCCGGCCAGCGTCTGCGTGAATTGGCTGTGCCAGCCTTCCAGCTGCCCGACGAGGGACTGGTACTCCGTGCCGTATGTGCCGAACGCCTTTGCAAGGGCTTGCGATATCTCGTCTTCGGCGGCCGCCGCCAGAGTGGATGTGGGGCCGGCTGCGGCGGCGTTGGCGGCGTTGAGATTTGCGCCAATCCCGTTGATTTCCGCGGCAACCGACGCCATCAGCTGCGGCTCGGCAATCACATATGACATCGGCTCGTCCTTCCGCAACGACCAAAAATGTCCTCGGCCAACGCCGAGTCGCAATGAGCTAGCGTAGAGCGATCATGCCAGCCTGTCTGGCATTTGCGTCAAAGGCTTTCGGGTGCGCAGCCGAAAGCCCGAACTTGAAACCAGACAAGCGGTTTTATTCAGGACAGCAGCTCGGCGCGCAGCCGTGCCACGTCGGCCTCGGTGATACCCGAGTCGCGTAGGTAGGCGCCCAGCGAACCGAACTCCTCATCGATGGCCTGCCACGCGGCGGCCAGATATTCCTCCCGCACACCGAGCACCCAGTCCGATAGCCGGGCCTCGGTGAACGTCATTACCTCCGGAGTCAATTCGGTGTCCGCGCGCTGCTGGATCATCTCGGAGATTTGGGTCCGCAGCTGAGGTACGGCGTCATTGCTGCGTAAAAAGTCGGCGACGATGGTGTCGCGGTCGATGCCGATCGTTTCCAGCACCGTCGCGATCACGAAGCCGGTGCGGTCCTTGCCCGCGAAGCAGTGGGTGAGCACCGGGCGCCCGGCGGCCAGCAGCGTGACCACGCGGTGCAGTGCGCGCCGGGCTCCGTTACGGGTTGGGAATTGCCGGTAATCGTCGGTCATGTACCGGACGGCCGCCGCATTGATGGCTTCCTCCGACTGGTCGACTTGGCCGTCCTCGCCGGTAAGGAGCTTCTGGAAGGCGTGTTCGTGCGGGGCTTGCCCGTCGGAGTCGGACTCCTCCTGGTCGCCCAGGTCGGGGAAGGGGAGCAGGTGGACCTCCACGCCGTCGGGAACCAGGCCCGGGCCGCGCCGGGTGACTTCGCGAGTCGCACGCAGGTCCGCGACATCGGTGATGCCGAGCCGGTGCAACGTGTCGCGGCCGTCGTCGTCGAGGCGGCTCAGTTCGCCGGACCGGAACAGCCGCCCGGGTCGCAGCGCCGCGGTGCCGTCTGCGACGTCACGAAAGTTCCACGCGCCGGACAGTCCTCGCAGCGTCTCAGCCATGTGCGGTGACCGCCGCGGCGAACGAGGTTTGCTCCCGGCCGATCTCGGTGCGCGCGATGGTCCGCATGTGCACTTCGTCGGGTCCGTCGAAGATCCGCATGGCGCGATGCCAGCCGTACATCCGGGCCAACACCGTGTCGTCGCTGACGCCGGCAGCCCCATGTACCTGGATGGCGCGGTCGATGACGTCGCAGGCCACTTGTGGCGCTACCGCTTTGATCTGGGAGACCAGTTGGTGGGCGGCCCGGTTGCCGTGCTGGTCGATAGTCCACGCCGCCTTCTCGCACAACAGCCTGGCCTGGTCGATTTCGTTGCGGGACTTGGCAATTGCCTGCTGGACGAGACCCTGTTCGGCCAGCGGACGGCCGAATGCGATCCGGGTGCGCGCACGGTGCACCATCAGGGCCAGCGCGCGTTCGGACCCGCCGAGGGCGCGCATGCAGTGGTGGATGCGACCCGGCCCCAGCCGCGCCTGGGCGATCGCGAAGCCACCGCCCTCTTCGCCGAGCAGATTGCTGACGGGTACCCGGACGTTGTCGTAGACGATCTCGCAGTGCCCGGGCTGGTCGTGGTAACCGAAGACGGTGGTCGAGCGGACGACGTTCACGCCTGGCGTATCGATGGGTACCAGCACCATCGACTGCTGCTGGTGGCTGGCCGCGTCGGGATTGGTACGCCCCATCACGATGAGGATCTTGCAGCGTGGGTCCGACGCGCCGGACGTCCACCATTTGCGGCCGTTGATCACGTAGTCGGCGCCGTCGCGCACGATCGAGGTCTCGATGTTGCGGGCGTCGCTACTGGCGACCGCCGGCTCGGTCATCGAAAAGGCGCTGCGGATCTCGCCGTTGAGCAGCGGCTCGAGCCATTGCTTGCGCTGCTGTTCGGTGGCGAACAGGTGCAGGGTCTCCATGTTGCCGGTGTCCGGTGCCGCGCAGTTGAGTGCCTCGGGTGCGAGTTCGAGGCTCCAGCCGGTCAGTTCGGCCAGCGGCGCGTACTCGAGGTTGGTCAAACCCGATTCGGCCGGCAGGAACAGGTTCCACAGGTCGCGCTCTTTGGCTTTGACCTTCAATTCCTCGATGATCGGCGGAACGGTGTGGTCGCACGGGGCCGGCCTCGTGGCGGTAGTTGTCGTAGTCGGCCTCAGCCGGAAAGACGAACTCGGTCATGAAGTCGGACAGCCGCTTGTGGTAGTCGGTGGCCTTGGCCGACATCGCGAAGTCCATGCCCGCCACGATAGGTCACGCGCGATCTGGCGGCGCGAGTACCTGGGGCGGCCGATGGCGCGCAGGATAGGTGCCATGCCTGAATCCCTCCCGCCATTTCCGCCGTTCACCCTCGAGACGGCACTGCAGAAGGTGCAGGCCGCCGAGGACGCCTGGAACACCCGCGACCCCGAGCGGGTCAGCCGGGCCTACACCATCGACTCGCAGTGGAGAAACCGCGACGAGCACGTCGTCGGCAGGGACGCGATCGTGGCCTTTCTGACGCGGAAGTGGCAGCGCGAACTCGACTATTCGCTCCGTAAGGGTTTGTGGAGCTTCCACGGCAATCGCATTGCGGTGCGCTTCCAGTACGAGTGCCACGACGACGCCGGCCAGTGGTACCGCAGCTACGGAAACGAGCTGTGGGAGTTTTCACCGTCCGGCTTGATGGCACGCCGCGAGGCCAGCATTAATGACGTGCCGATCGCTGAGTCCGAGCGACGCTACTTCGGCCCGCGTCCGGCATCGGGGCACGGCCAGGACTTCCCGCTCTGGTGATCCTGGGGCAGCTGCGGCCAGTGTGATCCCGAGACGCTTTGCATTCACCGGCGTTTCGATCTCGTTGCTAGGGTGTCTGGGGCAATCGGCTGGTTGGCAGTAGAGAAAAGTAGGGAAAGTAGATGTACGCGTCATGACAGATGCGAAGACCGACGCCATCACAGTGGGGGTGGTCGCCGAGTCCGGACCCGACGAGCGCCGCGTCGCGCTGGTGCCGAAGGCGGTCGCGTCGCTGGTGAAAACCGGCCTGGCGGTTGTGGTCGAGTCTGGTGCCGGTGAGGGGGCGCTGCTGCCCGACGACCTCTACACCGCGGCCGGCGCCAGTATCGGAGACGCGTGGGCGGCCGATGTGGTCGTCAAGGTCGCGCCGCCGACCACCGACGAGGTCGGCCGGTTGCGCAGCGGGCAGACGCTGATCGGCTTCCTCGCGCCGCGCAATGCCGAGAACTCGATCGGTGCGCTCAAGGCGGCCGGTGTGCAGGCGTTCGCATTGGAGGCCATCCCGCGGATCTCGCGGGCACAGGCGATGGATGCGTTGTCGTCGCAGGGCAATGTGTCCGGGTACAAGGCGGTGCTGCTGGCGGCGTCGGAGTCGACCCGGTTCTTCCCGATGTTGACGACGGCGGCCGGCACGGTGAAGCCGGCCACCGTGCTGGTGCTCGGAGTCGGTGTGGCCGGGTTGCAGGCGCTGGCGACGGCCAGGCGTCTGGGTGGCCGAACCACCGGCTACGACGTGCGTCCCGAGGTGGCCGACCAGGTCCGCTCGGTGGGTGCGCAGTGGCTCGACGTCGGTATCGATGCGGCCGGTGAGGGCGGGTACGCCCGTGAGCTCACCGACGAGGAACGCGCAGAGCAGCAGAAAGCGCTGGAAAAGGCGATCAGCGGATTTGACGTGGTGATCACCACGGCGTTGGTTCCGGGCCGCCCGGCGCCGCGGCTGGTGACCGCAGCGGCGGTGGAGGCGATGAAGCCCGGCAGCGTGGTGGTGGACCTGGCCGGTGAGACCGGCGGCAACTGCGAGCTCACCGAGCCCGGACAGGTAGTGGTCAAGCACGACGTTACGATCGCGGCGCCGCTGAACCTGCCGGCGACGATGCCTGAGCACGCCAGCGAGCTGTACAGCAAGAACATCACCGCGCTGCTGGAACTGCTGATCAAGGACGGCCAGCTGGCGCCTGACTTTGACGACGAAGTCGTCGCGGAGTCGTGCGTGACTCGAGAGGACTCCTAGATGTACGACGGACTGCTGGCCAATCTGGCGATCCTGGTGTTGTCCGGATTCGTCGGGTTCGCGGTGATTTCCAAGGTGCCCAACACGCTGCACACCCCGCTGATGTCCGGGACCAACGCCATCCACGGCATTGTCGTGCTCGGCGCGCTGGTGGTGTTCGGCGAGGTCGAACACCCGTCGATCGCCGTGCAGATCGTGCTGTTCGTTGCCGTTGTCTTCGGCACGCTGAACGTGATCGGCGGCTTCATCGTCACCGACCGGATGCTGGGCATGTTCAAGGGCAAGAAGAAACCCTCGGCCGTGAAGGCCGACGAAGCGGAAGCGCCGGCGGCGAAATGAACTACCTTGTCACCGTCCTTTACCTGATCTCGTTCTCACTGTTCATCTATGGGCTGATGGGTCTGACCGGGCCCAGGACCGCAGTGCGCGGCAACTTGATCGCCGCAGTCGGCATGACCCTGGCCGTCGCGGCCACGCTGGTGATGATCCGCCACACCACCCAGTGGCCGCTGATCATCGGCGGCCTGGTCGTGGGTGTGGTGCTCGGCGTCCCGCCGGCGCGGCTGACCAAGATGACCGCGATGCCGCAGCTGGTGGCGTTCTTCAACGGCGTCGGTGGCGGAACGGTCGCGCTGATCGCACTGGCGGAGTTCATGGAGACCAGCGGCTTCTCGGCCTTCCAGCACGGCGAGTCGCCGACCGTGCAAATCGTGGTGGCCTCGCTGTTCGCCGCGATCATCGGGTCGATCTCGTTCTGGGGTTCGATCATCGCATTCGGCAAGTTGCAGGAGATCATCTCCGGCAGCCCGATCGGCGTCGGAAAGGCGCAGCAGCCACTGAACCTGCTGCTGCTGTCCGGGGCGGTGGCCGCGGCGGTGGTCATCGGCCTGGACGCACATCCGGGCTCCGGCGGGGTGTCGCTGTGGTGGATGGTCGGCCTGCTGGCCGCCGCGGGTGTGCTGGGTCTGATGGTGGTGCTGCCGATCGGTGGCGCCGACATGCCGGTGGTCATCTCGCTGCTGAACGCGATGACCGGGCTTTCGGCCGCGGCGGCGGGCTTGGCGCTGAACAACACCGCGATGATCGTGGCCGGCATGATCGTCGGGGCGTCCGGTTCGATCCTGACCAACCTGATGGCCAAGGCGATGAACCGGTCCATCCCGGCGATCGTCGCGGGCGGCTTCGGCGGCGGCGGAGTGGCGCCCAGCGGTGCCGGCGCCGGCGACCGGACCGTCAAGGCCACCTCGGCCGCCGATGCCGCGATTCAGATGGCCTACGCCAACCAGGTGATCGTGGTGCCGGGTTACGGGCTGGCCGTCGCGCAGGCGCAGCACGCCGTCAAGGACATGGCCTCCCTGCTGGAGAAGAAGGGTGTGACGGTGAAGTACGCCATCCACCCGGTCGCCGGCCGGATGCCCGGGCACATGAACGTGCTGCTGGCCGAGGCCGAGGTGGACTACGACGCCATGAAGGACATGGACGACATCAACGACGAGTTCGCCCGTACCGATGTCGCGATCGTGATCGGCGCCAACGACGTCACCAACCCGGCGGCCCGCAACGACGCGTCCAGCCCGATCTATGGCATGCCGATCCTCAATGTGGACAAGGCCAGGTCGGTGATTGTGCTCAAGCGGTCGATGAATTCCGGGTTCGCCGGCATCGACAACCCGCTGTTCTACGGCGAGGGAACGACGATGCTGTTCGGGGACGCGAAGAAATCGGTGACAGCGGTCGCCGAGGAACTCAAGGCGCTATAAGGGGCTCTAAGCAGGGCCTAGACCGGCGGGTATGACTGCGGCGGGTAACCGTTGCCGTCAGTGACGCCGCGCAGGCCCCACGGGACGTAAGTCATGAACCATTCGATCTCGTCGGAAAAGTCGTAGTCCGGACTCGGATCCATTGGGCCACCCCTCCAGTCGCGACTAGGTTCTCGGCGCGAGTCTAGTCGTCTCCGCGCCGGTGCAACACCCGCCCCGGGCGTTGCCTAAACTGTCCAACCAGTTGATTGATCGACGACCAGCGAGATAGCGAGTCAGCCATGCCATCCGAAAACGGGCTTACGCGACGCGAGGAATTGCTGGCTGTGGCCACCAAGCTGTTCGCGGCGCGTGGCTACCACGGCACCCGGATGGACGACGTCGCCGACGTCATCGGCCTGAACAAGGCCACCGTCTACCACTACTACGCCAGCAAATCGCTGATCCTGTTCGACATCTACCGCCAGGCCGCCGAAGGGACGTTGGCCGCCGTGCACGACGATCCGTCGTGGACGGCGCGCGAGGCGCTCTACCAGTACACCGTCCGGCTGCTCACCGGGATCGCCGGCGATCCCGCGCGGGCCGCCGTGTACTTCCAGGAGCAGCCCTACATCACCGAGTGGTTCACCAGCGAACAGGTCGCGGAGGTACGCGAGAAGGAAGCTCAGGTCTTCGAGCACGTGCACGGCCTGATCGACCGCGGGATCGCCAGTGGCGAGTTCTACGAGTGCGACTCGCATGTGGTGGCCCTCGGCTACATCGGGATGACGCTGGGCAGCTACCGCTGGCTACGGCCGAGTGGGCGGCGCACGGCAAAGGAAATCGCGGCCGAGTTCAGCACCGCGCTGCTGCGCGGGCTGATCCGCGACGAAACGATCCGCACGACGGCTCCGCTCGGTCCTTAGTACGTGATCGGCGGTCCGTTGAAGATCGGCGGAATGACGTGCAGCACGTTGCCGACCTCGCCGGCCAGCGTGGACAGCGCCGTCACCTGCGGCTGGCCGAAGTAGAAGTTCGTCCCCGGACTGATGGAGGGGACCCACGGGTAGGTGTCCGGGAAGTACTGGGGTCCCCAGAGTCCGGCTTCCACGCCGATCTCTACCGCGGCGCCGTAAGGCGCCTGCAGGGTGCCCTGGATCAGGTAGTAGCCCACGGCGAACGGGTTGGGCACCGTGAACAGTCCGGCCGGGGTGGGCACGTCGGCGTAACTGTGGCCCGCGCCGTAGTCGGAGTAGCCCAAGTCGACCAGTACCCGCAGCTGGGGCTGGATCAGGTCGGCGAGCGGTGGACCGGCGAAGGGGATGTCGCGGATCGGCTGGACCAGTGGCAGGTCCTGGGTCATGAGCATGTAGTACTGGGTGCTGCCCGTGTAGCCCGGCGACGTCGGCAATTGCACCGCGTTGTGGATCATGGCGGACGTCATATCCGGGTACTGGCCGTGCACGAAGAAGTAGCCCATGACGGCGTTGATGTCCGACAGGACGTGGATCGGGTATTGCGGGGCGTTGGCGATGCCGTCGTACTGCGCGGTGTAGATGCGTGGTCTGGTAGGGCGAGCTCGGCTGCGCACCGTTGAACAGCACATCCAGGGCCGGGATGTAGAAGCCGGGGAACCGGGAGAGTATCCCGCCGTTGGGGGTGTTCGGATCGCCGATCTGGACGAAGGAGAGGCGGTCAACGTTGGGTGAGCCCTGGGCGATCAGGCTGTTGATGTAGTTGTTGACGATCGTGGCGCTCTGCGAGTAGCCGAAAACGACGACGTTGTTACCAGGGATGGCCAATTGCTGAGCAACGTCGGCCTGCAGCAGCGTCAGGCCTTGGGCGATGGACTGCCCGAACGTCAGAGTGCCCAGACTCCCGGTGACCGGCCAGAACTGCTCGGGCGTGAATATCCCCTTAGAGACCGCCCCAGGGAAGAGCTGCTGGATGAATATCTTGTTGATGTTCTTGATGTAGTCCATGTCGGGCAGCGGGTTGTTGGTGCCGCCCATGATCAATGCGGTGGTGGTCGCGGCCGACAGCGCCTGCCCGCCCGTGCCCGCCGTGCCCAACAGCGACTGCATCGGCGCGTTGATCGCGGCCGCGGCATTCGACACGCCGGCGTTCAGCACGGTGACATTGGCGGCTTCGGCTTGCGAGTAGGCCGTACTCGCGGCGGCCAGCGTCTGGGTGAATTCGCTGTGGAACGCCGCCGCCTGCTTCAGGACCTCCTGGTACTCCTGCCCGTATGCGCCGAACAGCTGCGCAATGGCTTGCGACACCTCATCTTCGGCCGCTGCCAGCACACCGGATGTGCGGCCCGCTGCCGCCGCATTGGCCTCGCTGAGCGCCAAGGCGATCCCGTCCACATCGGTGGCTGCCGCCGCCAATGAGTCAGGAGCAGTGAATACGTACGACATCTCCCCGTCCTTCACCCGGCTTGTGCCAACGGATCGGATCGACCCGTGACCGCGGGTATTAGGTATTCACAGAGACTAGAGCGATCGTCGTGGGAAGTCCGGTGATTCGGCGGATCGACGCCTATGTCGTTATTAAGTGTTTGTCGAGGAAGGCGATCTGGTCGGCCACCACCCGCTCGAACGCGTCGTCGACGTAGATGTCGAAATGCCCCTCGGGATACCTCTTCACTTCGCCGCGGGGCGCCTTCGCGGCATAGCGCAAGGTTGCGCGGGCGGGCGCGACTGAGTCGGATTCGCAGACGCAGAACAGGATTGGGCAGGCGATCTTCTTGGTGCTGCGGCCCGGACGGTAGGCGATGAGCTTGAACCCGATGCGCGCGGCGACTTCGTTGCGCATCGGGACGTTTTCGGGCACCAGTCGCAGGTAGCCCGCGTATGCGTCGGGTGCGGTCATCAGTGCAAGTTCGCCTGGCTTGCCGGCCGTGGCGATCATCAACGGCGGCCTGCCCGCCCAGGCTCCGATAATGTCGCGCACCGCCCGCGCGGTGACGCGTGCGGCGGTCAGCGGGTTGATCACGCGAAAGGAGGCCAGGGAGTCGGTGAACGGGCACTGCGCCACGGCGGCTGCGATACCGGGCACTGTCGCCGCCGTCGCGATCGCGTGCCCACCGCCAAACGAGGTGCCCCACACTGCGATTCGGTCGCGGTCGATGCCGCTCACGGTGCGGGCGTACGCCACGGCTGCGGTCCAGTCGGCAAGCTGCATCCGCACGTCGAGCAGCTGGCGGGGCTCGCCCTCGCTGTCGCCGAAGTTGCGATAGTCGAACACCAGGCAGGCGTAGCCGGCCGCGCTGAATCTTTCGGCGTAGGCGTCCAGTCGCATGGTGCGTACCGCGCCGAGACCGTGCGCCATGACCACCAACGGAACCTTGTCGCCATTCGCCGGCCGGTAGAGCCACGCGCTCACCCGATCGTCACCCGAGGTGAACCAGACATCCTCACGCTGCGCCATAACCGTTCACGATAATGCGGCCGGGGCCGCCCCAAGCCGCCCCAAGCCGCCCGGAGCCGCCTAAAAATAATGGACTAGTGTCTAGAAAAGTTCGAGCGTTCAAGGACGGAGGGCACTCATGGCGATCCGCGTCGCTCATGTCGGCACCGGAAATGTGGGCCGGCTGGCGCTGGCTGAACTCGTCACCAATCCGCAATTCGAGTTGACCGGGCTGTGCGTGTCCTCGCCGGAGAAGGTCGGTAAAGACGCCGGAGAACTGGCCGCGCCCGGTTTGGGGGCAGGGGTGGTGACCGGCGTCAAAGCCGTCAGCGACCTCGACGCCGTGCTCGCCACCGGGCCCGAATGTGTCGTCTACTGCGCCATGGGCGATACCCGGCTGCCCGACGCGATGGCGGACGTGATGCGCATCCTGGCCGCCGGCGTCAACGTGGTCGGTTCGTCGCCCGGGTTGCTGCAATACCCCTGGGGTGTGATGCCCGACAAGTACATCGCCCGGGTGGAAGATGCTGCACGGCAAGGAAATTCGAGCCTCTTCATCAGTGGAGTCGACCCCGGGTTCGCCAACGACCTCATCCCGTTCGCACTCGCCGGGACGTGCCAGCGCATCGAACACGTGCGGTGCATGGAGATCCACGATTACGCGAGCTACGACGGCGCCGAGGTGATGCACTACATGGGCTTCGCCCGGCCGCTGGACGAGGTGCCGATGCTGCTGCAGCCGGGCGTGCTCAGCATCGCCTGGGGCACGGCGATCCGTCAGCTGGCCGCCGGCCTGGGTATCGAGATCGACGCGATCACCGAGTCGTATCAACGTGAACCGGCGCCGGAGGACTTCGACATCGCGGTGGGGCACGTCGCCAAGGGGACGCTGGCCGCGCTGCAATTCGAAATCCGCGGCATGGTCAAGGGCCGCCCGGTCATCGTCATCGAGCACATCACCCGGCTGCGGCCCGACCTGCGACCCGACTGGCAGCAACCCGCCTCGGGCGGCGGCTCGTATCGCGTCGAGATCACCGGCGAGCCGTCCTACGCCGTGGACATCGTTCCGAGCAGCCGCCACGGCGACCACAACTACGCCGCGATCGCGGGCGCCGCCGGTCGGATCGTCAACGCCATCCCTGAGGTGGTTGCGGGGCCGTCCGGCATCAGGACCACGCTCGATCTCCCGCTGATCACCGGCAAAGGCCTGTACGCCGCGCCAAACGACTTGGTAGCCAACTAAAACCGAAAGGATCTTTCATGGGACGGGTAGACGGAAAAGTCGCGCTCATCAGCGGCGGCGCCCAGGGGATGGGCGCCGAAGCATGCGCGTCTGCTCGTGGAGGAAGGCGCCAAGGTGGTGATCGGCGACATCCTCGACGACGAGGGCCAGGCGGTGGCGGCTGAGATCGGCGACTGCCGCGCGCTACGTCCACCTCGACGTCACCCAGCCCGACCAGTGGGACGCCGCCGTCGCGACCGCGGTAGGCGAATTCGGAAAGCTCAACGTGCTGGTCAACAACGCCGGCACCGTCGCGCTCGGGCAACTGAAGAACTTCGATCTGGCCAAGTGGCAGAGGGTGATTGACGTCAACCTCACCGGCACCTTCCTAGGCATGCGGGTAGCCGTCGAGCCGATGATCGCGGCCGGGGGCGGTTCGATCATCAACGTGTCGTCCATCGAGGGCCTGCGCGGCGCGCCGGCGGTGCACCCGTACGTCGCGTCCAAGTGGGGCGTGCGCGGACTTGCGAAATCGGCGGCGTTGGAGTTGGCGCCGCACAACATTCGAGTGAACTCGATTCATCCCGGCTTCATCCGCACTCCGATGACCGCGCACCTGCCCGAAGACTTGGTCACCATCCCGCTGGGCCGTCCGGGCGAAGTGCGGGAGGTCGCGACGTTTGTGGTGTTCCTGGCCAGCGACGAGTCGTCCTACTCGACAGGCAGCGAGTTCATCATGGACGGCGGACTGGTCACCGACGTGCCGCACAAACAGTTCTAAAAGGGTTTAATCGCGTTCATGCTGCGCAGCCTGGTGAGTGCGGTCGGACCCAGTCACGTCATCACCGACCCCGACGTGCTGGCCGGGCGCAGCGTCGACCACACCGGGCGTTATCGGGGCGGCGCCAGCGCGCTGGTGCGGCCCGGCTCGGCTGACGAGGTGGCCGAGGTGCTGCGGGTATGCCGGGACGCCGGTGCGCATGTCACCGTGCAAGGCGGCCGCACCTCGCTGGTGGCCGGCACCGTGCCCGAGCACGACGACGTGCTGCTGTCCACCGAAAGGCTCAGTGCCGTAAGCGATGTCGATACGGTCGAGCGCCGTATCGCGGTGGGTGCCGGAGTCACCCTGGCCGCGGTGCAGCACGCCGCCACCGCGGCCGGCCTGGTGTTCGGGGTGGATCTGTCGGCCCGCGACAGCGCGACCGTAGGCGGCATGGCGTCGACGAACGCCGGCGGGCTGCGCACGGTCCGCTACGGCAACATGGGCGAGCAGGTGGTCGGCTTGGACGTGGCATTACCTGACGGTTCGGTGTTGCGCAGGCACAGCCGGGTGCGAAGCGACAACACCGGCTACGACCTGGCGGCGTTATTCGTCGGCGCCGAAGGCACTCTCGGGGTCATCACCGCTCTGGATCTACGGCTGCATCCAACTCCAGTCGCATCGGGTCACGGTCGTGTGTGGGTTCAGCGACCTGGAGGCGCTCGTCGACGCCGGCCGGATGTTCCGGGACGTGGACGGCATCGCCGCGTTGTGAGTTGATCGACGGCCGCGCCGCCGCTTTGGCCCGCGAGCATCTCGGGTTGATACCGCCCGTCGAGGACGACTGGTTGCTGCTGGTGGAACTGGCCGCCGACCAGGATCAGACCGAACGGCTCGCCGACCTGCTCGACGGCGTGCGGATGTGACGGCGAACCCGCGGTGGGGGTGGATGCCGTTGCGCAGCAACGGTTGTGGCGCACCCGCGAATCGGTGGCCGAGGTGCTGGGGGTATACGGTCCGCCGCTGAAGTTCGACGTGTCGTTGCCGCTGCCTTGCCATCGGTGGATTCGCCAGGGAAGCAGGCGCTTTGGTGCGGTCGCAGGTTCCCGAGGCGCTGCCGCTGCTGTTCGGCCACATCGGTGAGGGCAACCTGCACCTCAACGTGCTGCGCTGCGCGACCGAGCAAGAGCCGGCGCTGTACGCGGCGATGATGGACCTGATCGCGGGTTGCGGCGGCAACGTCAGCTCCGAACACGGCGTCGGCAGTCGCAAGCGTCCGTACCTGGGGATGTCCCGAGCAGCCGGCCGACATCGCCGCGATGCGGACCATCAAGGCTGCGCTGGACCCGACCGGCTATCTCAACGCCGCGGTGATGTTCGACTAGTTGCTTCGCCCCGATCGCCGAGTTGCGGGACGCGCCTCGGCGACGTGTTCTGGTCCCGATTAGTTCGGCCCGCAACATCAATCGCAAGCAACGTTCCAACGAACTGTCAGACGTCAAACGTAGTACCCGTGGACGGTTTCGTTAACTCGTTTTGGGTCTGGATATTGGCCGAGTTGGCGAAGCAGCTGGCGAAGTTCCGCACCCGCAGTCGGGTGCGCGGCGTACCCGTTTGCGCCGTACATCGGCCCCGCATACTCCAACCTCTGATTGTGCTTAGACCACTGCGTCCAAACAGCGTGCTCAGACATGATGGCGTTTGCCTCGTCGACGGTCATGGCCACATCGTCTTCCACAAGACGTCCGACGGTCCCCGACTCCGACTCCCAGCACCCCGCGCCCGTCTCCTGCAAGTAAAAATCGTCCCAGGTCGGGTGGTCGAGCTCGACTTCGTACACGGATCGTTTGACTCCGGTCTCGTAGCCGCGTCGGACAGCGTATGCGCACGCCAGATCAAAGTTGGTTGTCGCGGAAGTGTATTCGCGACCATCGGAAAGAGAGTGCACGCGACTGGTCGGCTGTTCAGGTTTCAGGCCCCGTCGATCTGCGCGATACAGCGGTGACAATGGCGCCGGTGATACGAAAGTCTCGGACAAGGTAATTCTCCTGCGGACAGAGCGCGCAATTCGTCGGAGCCGAGTGACCAGTGCCCCCACAGTACCGTGGGAAACCTTTCGGCGAAATCAACATTGGCGAGCGCCCGGTTAACCAACGCGTCTCAGCTGTTGTTCTTTAGCCCGACGGCGTGCCGCAACTGCGCCAGGAACTGATCGGCGTCGTCGCTGCGAACTATGTAGTGCGAGATGGCAATTCGGATCGCGGTAGCCGCCTTCAGTGCAGCGTTGGGTCCGGGAAGCAGCCGTTGCAGCCCCTCCCGCATCTCCGGGATGACCCGGGAGACCTGCGCGATGACATGCTCGGGCTCGACATCGACCATGCGCACGCCCGAGTACGAGTACTGGAAGTCGACGATGAACTGCAAAGCGGCCTCGAGCCTTTCCACGCCCTTCAGCCCGGCGGTCGCGTTGGCCAGACCGGATTCGAAGACCTGCCGCTCGTAGCGCGAGAATGCCGACAGCAACTCCTCTTTGGAAGCGAACCAGCGGTAGAGCGTGGGGCGGGACACGCCGGCCTGCGCGGCGACCTCCGAGAGGCTGAGCTTGGTTTGGCCGTTGCGAGCGAGCACCTCGGCGGTGGCCGCGAGGATCCGCCGGCGTGTCGGCGTGTCGGTCTCGATGGTCTGGTCAGGTAGGGGGGCCGCCTGGCTCATGACTGCCTCCCCGGGCGCCGGCGCACCAGCACCGACTGCTGGATGGCGCCGACCGCTCCTTGTTCGTCGAACAGCGTGCCGATCGTCGTTCCGATACCGTCCGGCCCGTAGTTGGTCTCCGCTCGAATACCGATCCAATCACCCTCGGGGACCCGGAACACGTGTACGGCCAGATCGGTGTTCAGGAACGTCCACTTGGTGATGTCCAGCTTGCTCCCGATGCCGTTGGCGCAGTCGGCCACCGCGAACAGCCGCTCCAGCGGCGTCATCTTCTCGCCGTTGACCAGGTCTACCGTCGGCATGATCCACGACTCGCCCGGGCCATCGTTGAGCGGTTTGGTCAGCCAACGCCAGTCCAGGCTGTGCACGTAGTTGCGGTCCCAGTCCTTCGCCAAGTCACGGCTGCGCGCCTCGGTCAGCGGTTTCGGCAGCGGAGCGGCCGCGTGTGCCACGGCCTCGGTGTCCAGCTGCTGCAACCGCCATCCGCTGGCCCGGGCCACCGGCCGGGGCTGGCCGTCGGGACCCAGCGCCAGCATCTCGGCGCTGACCAGTTCGATCTGCTTGCCGCCCCGGTCGAGTCGCGAGCGAACCCAGAATTCACCCTCGGCCGGCACCGGCCCCAACAAGTCGATGACCACCCGGCTGAGCCGGGTGTCGTCGCGCCGCGCACACCCCTCAAGCGCCCGCACCAGCAACGCCGACACCGGCGCGGCGTGCTGGATCGCGGCCGTCCAGGTGCTTCGCACCAGGTCCGTCGCGGTGAACTTCTCGCCCAGCGGGTCGGCGGCATCGATCAGCTCGTAATAAGAGTCAGTCATGCTTCCCCCTCTCGTTGAGTTAAGGGTCCGACTACGGCCGGCCGGCGCCCGGTGTGTCGACCAACACGGCGTCGAGCCGGGAATGCCGGGTGCCGACCAGGCGCTTCGGGTAGGCGTCGGTGCTGGACAACAGGAATAGTGTGCGGCGTTCGGGGCCGCCCAGCGTGCAGGCGATGGCGACTCGCTCGCCCATGTCGATGCGGTCGGTGACGGTGCCCCCGGCGATGATCCGCTCGAACTGGTGGGCCAATGTCATGGAGGTCCATACTCCGCCTTCGGCATCCAGCGCGATGCCGTCGGGCGGCCCGTCCAGTCCGTCGGCGAACACCCGGCGGTCGCTGAGTGCGCCGTCCTCGGAGATGGTGAACCGGGTCAGCCGTCGGCCGATCGACTCGGCGACGATCAGGGTCGTGCCGTCCGGCGTGATGACCATCCCGTTGGGAAAGTCGAGGTCTGTGGCGACAATGCTGGCAGTGGTCGCGCTGTCGTCAGGATCGAGGCGGATGATGACGCCGCCGCTGCGCGCCTGTGAGCCGATGTAGGCCCGGCCCGCGTCGTCGATCACCATGTCGCCGAGGCTGGCCGGCGCGAGGTCGGTCAGGTCGGCGATGGTGACGACGGTTTCGCCGTCGTAGCGCAGCACCAACCGGTCTTCGGTGGAGGCGATCAGCAGCGACCCGTCGGGGCGGAACCCCAGACCGGACGGGGAGTGGCCCGGCAGCGGCAAGGTGGTCAGCGAGCCGCGCATGTCCGAGGTGTGCACGGCCTCGCCCAGCATGTCGGAGAACCACAGCAGCCCTTCGAACCAGCGCGGACCTTCGCCGAAACAGAAGCCGTTGGTCAGCGGCGTGGGAACCAACCGGTCAGTGCCTTTACAAATCACCGCAAAAGTGTCACGCACCGCGGGCATCGCTGTCAACGTGGGCCCGGTCGGAACTTAGCTTTACAAACCATGCTCAAAATGTCACGCTGGGCCGTGAGCCACGGTAACGAGGGGTGAGCGCAGTTGACCACAGAATCTGAACAGGCCCAGTGGTCGGTCGAAGGCCTGCTCGAACTATTCGACGTGCAGGCCGGCGGCCCCGACCGATTCACCGGCGACACCGGGATTCCCGGGCAGGACGCCCGGCAGGTGGTGGAGGGCACCCAGGTGCTCGCGCAGGCGATTGTCGCTGTGGCCAAACGATTCCCAGACAAATCCGTGCGGTCGGCGCACGCGGTGTTCTCCCGTGCCGTCGTGGTCGGCCCACCGATTGAATTCGTTCTTGACGTGGTGGCCGAAGGCCGGTCCACGGCCACCGCGGTCGTCGCCGTGCACCAGAACGGCCGACGCTGCCTGAGCCTGACGGTGCTGGCGGACGTCCCGACCGGCGACGTCATTCGGCACCACCTGCCGAAGCCCGACGTGGCCCCGCCTGCTGAGGCCAACTTCTCCGAGATGCCGATGATCGGGCGCGAGCTGCGACTGGTGGACGTGGTCGACGTCAACAGCCCCGATGAGGTCGGGCCACCGGAGCTCTATGCCTGGCTGCGCTACGACCCGATCCCGACTCGCGACGACCTGGCCAAGGCGCTGCTCGCGTACTTCACCGGTCACCTCGGGATCTCCACCACGATGCGCGCGCACGAAGGCATCGGCACCAGCCAGGCACACCTCACCGTGTCGACCGCGCCGATGAGCATCTCGGTCGCCTTCCACGAACCGGTGCACTGGGACGGCTGGCTGCTCTACACGCACGAGAGCACCCAGGTCGGCGCGGGCATGTCCTACGTGCGGGGTGCGGTGCACTCTGAGGAGGGGGAGCTGCTGTGCTCCTTCGCGCAGGAGGCGTTGATCCGTCCGCTGCGGACCACCGACACGGCGATCGACTCCCGCGCGCGCTTCTAATCGCGGAGAGCCGAACATGTACTTCACCATCACCCACCCGATGCACAGCCACCCCTACAACCCCGAGTTTGTCAGCGGGGAAGGCATTGCGACGGTGGCGGTCGCGGCCGAAGCGGCGGGGATTCACGGGTTCGGCTTCACCGACCACCCCGCCCCTTCACAGCGGTGGCTTCAGGCCGGCGGCCACGACGCCCTGGATCCTTTTGTCGCACTGGGCTTTGCGGCGGCCAAGACCAGCACGCTGCGGCTGATCCCGAACATCGTGGTACTGCCCTATCGAAACCCGTTCGTGGTGGCCAAGTCCGGCGCATCGCTGGACCTGCTCTCGGGCGGCCGATTCACGCTCGCGGTCGGTGTGGGGTATCTCAAGCGCGAGTTCGCCGCGCTGGGCGTGACCTACGACGAGCGCGCCGAGCTGTTCGACGAAGCGCTGCAGGTCATCAAGGCAATCTGGACCGGCGACGACATCTCGTTCGAGGGAAAGCATTTCAGCGCGCGGGGCATCACCGCGCACCCCCGACCGGTCAGCAGCCCACATCCGCCGATCTGGATCGGCGGCAATACCACGACGGCTCGGCAGCGAGTGGCGCTGTACGGAGACGGCTGGTGCCCGTTTGCGGCGCCGCCCCAACTCGCCCAGACCGCCGGCACGGCGGTCATCGACACGATGCAGCGACTCATCGACGGCATCGACGACCTGCGGCGCAGATGCGATGCGGCGGGCCGGGATTCGTCCGCGATCGACGTGACCTTCACAAATTTCGACGGCGGCAGCCCCGCGAATGACGAGTTCAGCGCGGACGCTTACCTGGACGGCCTGGAAAAGCTGGCGAAACTGGGAGTGACGTGGGTCAGCGTCGGCCTGCCCGGTGACAGCATTGCGCATGCGCTCGAAACCCTCGATCGTTTCCGTACCCTCGTCATCGATGTGATGTAGATGGACTTCTCCCGCGTCGCGCTTTCGCCCGAGGACCAGGAATTCCTGGATCGGCTCCGGGCGTTCATCGCCGAGCACGTCACCGAAGAGGTGCTGGCGCGCGACCGCGAGTTCGGCGAAAACTTTGACGAGAAGGTGCATTTGGCACTGGGCGAAGCGGGGTATCTGGCCGCGGATTTCAAGCTCGAGTCCGGCGGCGGGTTCAGTCCCGTGCGCCGACGGATCTTCGACATGGAGATCGGCCGCGCTCATACGCCCTGGTACCACTGGGGTACTACGGCCGCCGTCGCGCGGTTCGTGCAGCAATTCGGCGTGCCTGAGCTCACCGACATGGTGCTGCCCGGAGTGCTGTCCGGTGAGACCCGGCTATGCCTGGGCTACACCGAACCCGAGGGCGGTTCCGACGTCGCCACCTGCAAGACCCGAGCGGTACTCGACGGTGACACCTGGATCATCAACGGCTCCAAGATGTTCACCTCGAACGCGCATAACGCCAAGTATGTCTTTCTGCTCACCAATACCGATCCGCAGGGCCGAAAGCACAAGAACCTCACCATGTTTCTGGTGCCGCTCGATTCGCCGGGCATCGAGATTCAGCCCATCCGCACGCTGGACGGCGACCGCACCAACATCGTCTTCTACAGTGACGTCCGCGTCGACGACCTCTACCGCATCGGTGAGGTGAACGGCGGCTGGACGGTGATGCGCTCGGCGCTGGACTCCGAGCACGGCATTTATGACCGGGAAGACCATGGTTTGCAACACATTTCGGCGATGTCAGGCCACGGCTCGCTGCTGGCCGAGGCGGTGGACAAGGTAGCGGCGACCTTGTCGCAGCCGGACGGCGGCGGGCGGCGCCCGCTGGATGACGAGTCGCTGCGGTACCGCCTCGGCCGCGACTTCGCCCGGATGGAGGCGGCGCTGTCCGCGCCGGGGATGTTCGGGCGGGTCGCGCTCGCGCAGACGATGCGCGACATCTCGCCGGATTTGATGGACATGCTCGGGGCCGCATCGGCGCTACCGACCGACGCCCCGGGTTCCGTCGACGGCGGCGCGGTGGAACACATCTTCCGCCATGCCATACCGGCCGGGATCTACGGCGGCAGCCTCGAGGTGTTCCGCAACATGATCGCGCAGCACGAGCTGAAGCTCGGGCGCGCTAGCTACGGCGCGTGAGGGGCAACTCGGCGGCCACCTCGGCACGCTCGGAGTCGAAACTCAGAAACCCTTGGATGGCGAGGCTTTCCGCCAGCGTCTCCGGGTAGCTCCACGCGACGTCTTCGATCACGGTGTCGCCGAGTACCGCCGACCAATACGTCGCAACCCCCTTGTAGTTGCAGTAGCTCGTCGTCGCCGTGCGCCGCAGCAGATCGGTGCGAACGTGCGAGGGGTGGACGTAGAGCCGCGGCTCGAGCGCCGTTTCGAAGAGGATCACGGTGTCGTCGGTGTCGACCAGCACGGTGTCGGCGACCGAGACGCGCAGGCGGCGCTTCGTCGGGCGGCAGTCGACGCGGTGGTACGGGTTCGGCGGGTAATGCACGAGTTTGCGCCCCTCCTCGAACCAGGTGTCGACGGCATCCCACGGCACGCGCACGAAGCCCGGTGCTTCCGGCTCCGGCTCGGTGGGCAGGTCAACGACCTCGTCGGCCGGGAAGACGTAACTGAGCGGTTGGCCACGCCGGTGCACCATCAGCGCGTGTTCGGTGCTGATCACCAGGCGACCTTCTTTATAAGCGTCGATGCGCCGCGGATGTGGCTCGAGGTAGACGAGGTCGGCAGGCAGCGGCGCAGAAAATCTCCCCGCGGGATCAGCGCTGAGCGGACCACGTCCAGCCACCAGGCTCATCTGTCACAACACCTTTCGTAGAGCAGCCGGCCGTCAGGGCTGTCGGACACACGTACTGTCTTGACTCAAGACAGTAGCGGTGGTCGAGTCGAGCCCGCGAACCTCAAGTGTTTGTGTCGCCGCCAGGCGCGAACGCACGAAGTGCGTTTCGCTTTGATCCAACTGCACGGCCTCAACGCGTCGGGCAACGCATGGAAGGACGCCGCGCCAATCCTGCGCGACTACCACGGTTTGCAGCCGGATCTTGCTGAGCGAACACATGAATTTCGCAAGCGGCCGGCCCTAGGCTGCTGCCAACAAAGCCGGAAGGAAGGCGCTTTGCATACCTCTCGCACATTGAAGAAAGTCTTTGCCGGGGCGCTTCTGTCGGGTGTTGCGGTCACCGGGATGTGGCTCACCCCAGGTACCGCACAGGCCCAGCCCCGCCCTGGGCCGCCGATACATGACCTTCTGCCAGAAGACCCAGTACCGCCCGGCGCAACCGGGCCATACCAATGCTGCCCGGGAGATGAAATGGGCGGCCTGCACCCACAAACCGGTCGCGGATGCCCGTCAGATGTTTTCAAGTGGGACAACACTGGCTGCCACACTTGGTACGGCGTCGTGTGGGGGCATGGAAACGTTGCCCCCGCTGTCTGGGAGGGAACTGAACCACCGCCGCCTGAGGCGACGCAGAAGCCATGGTGCGGGTTTCCTTTCATGTGTTCAGGATCACCGTGACCAGCGGCTAGTAGCCCTCGGGCGTCTGGGCCACCACAAACCGAAAGTGCTGACGGTCTCGGCAGATCCGCCACTGTTACTTCCGTGTTTCTTGCCCATGTCAAAACGATTGCAACGCAGGTCATCTCGGCGGAAATTATTCTCACGTTGGAAACTTCATACCGAACTAATGCTAATTCGGCAGCGCTAAATTGTTATTTTTGAGAGCGGAGTACTTACCCGAAGCCGAACTCCGCCGAATCCTATGCGCAAAGTCGTTGGCGCCGGAGGTGAAGTGAAGGCCCTGTACCTGGCCGTATCGTTATTCGTCGTCTCTGGCGCGCTCGCGCCTGCGGTGGCTCAGGCCACTCCCATCGATGACTACGTCGGCCGCAACGGCAAGGCGGTGTGCGCGGCCCTCGACAAGGTTGACGACGGCGGCGACATCTTCCGGCTCTCGCTCCACCATCGCCAAGAACGGCGGATTCAGCGTCCGGGACGCCGCGAACATCATTGCGCAATCAGCCGGCGTCGACTGCCCATGGAATTCGCCGAAGCTGAAGCAATCCTCCGGCTAGAACGCCCGCCCGACGACCGGGCTCGCCAGGACGGCGGATTAGGGTGCCAGTCATGGCGGGACCAGTAGAAGGCATCAAAGTCGTCGAACTCGGGGTCTGGGTGGCGGGTCCGGCAGCGGCGGCCATTCTGGGCGACTGGGGCGCCGACGTCATCAAGATCGAACCGCCGGCCGGAGATCCAGGGCGGATGTTCGGGCTGATGCTGGGCTGCGACCTCGGGGTCAACCCGCCGTTCGAAATGGACAACCGATCTAAGCGCAGTATCGTCTTGGACCTCAGTACCGATGCGGGCCATGCCACCGCGCTCGAATTGCTTTCGGACGCAGATGTTTTCGTTACCAATCTGCGGCCCGCGGCGTTGCGACGGCTAAGGCTCGACTTCGAGTCGGTGTCCACGTGCCATCCCCGCCTGGTCTACGGAATGATCACCGGATACGGCGAAACCGGACCCGATGCCGATCGTGCCGCCTACGACGTGGCGGCCTTCTGGTCGCGGGCCGGCGTGGCGCACCTGCTCACCCGCCCCGGGGATACGCCGCCGTTCCAGCGCGGCGGCATGGGTGACCACTCGGCCGGGATGACGCTGGCCGCCGCAATCTGTGCTGCCCTGCTCGCCCGCGAACGCACCGGAACCGGTCAATTGGTGACCACGTCGCTGTACCGCCAGGGCGCCTACACCGTCAGCTTCGACATCAACACCTATCTGCTCACCGGCCAGCCGATCGCGGTCGGGCAGCGCGAATTCATGGGCAACCCGTGCATGAACAACTACGCCACCGGCGACGGGCGCCGATTCTGGATCGTCGGCCTCGAGGCCGAACGCCACTGGCCCGCGCTGTGTCGCGTCGTGGGTCGCCCCGAGTGGCTGACCGATCCTCGGTTCGCCGACGCCCGCGCGCGCGCCGCCAACGCGGTGCCGCTGATCGCCGAGTTGGACGAGATCTTTGCGACCAGGTCGCTGGACGAATGGGCGGACGCTTTCGCAGGTGAGCCGGACTTCTTCTGGTCACCCGTCAACTCGATCGAGGATGTGGTGGCCGACGAGCAGTTCCATGCCGCCGGCGGGATCGTCGACGTGCCGGACGGAGAAGCCAGCGTCGCGATGGTGGCCACACCGGCGGATTTCCACGGCACACCGTGGTCGCCCCGTTCTGTGGCACCACAACTCGGCCAGCACACCGCCGAAATCCTCGCCGAACTCGAGGCTCGCCGCGACGCGTGAGCGCACCGAGGTGGCTTTACAAAATTAGACAAAAGTGTCACGCTGTCCGATGAGTCGATAACTAGCCGGCACGCCAGCCCAGGCGTGGCTCGGTTGTTGCAAGAGGAATGGATTGATGGTCACTCCAACTTTCGACATCAGCGAATACGGACTACGGAGCACGACACCCCGCGCCCCGCAAGCGCCCGACGAAGGCCTGCGCTACCGATTCGACGTCCTGGCCGGCAGCGCCGTTGACGTGATCCAGTCCGCCGGCGGCTTTCTTTACGACCGGGCGATGGCCGGCTGGGAGGTGACCGTGCAGCTGCCCCGCCGGACGCATGGCCGCAATTTCGAAGACAGCCGGCCGCTGCGCATCCTCGGGGTGCGGGTGTCGGACCTGCAGTCCGACTTGACCTCCGAATACGACGGCCCGATGCCGCACAGCCTGGCGGTCAGCGCCGACGTCTACACCGCCGATGCCCGGGTTCGCGAGAGGCTGGTCGAGGCCCGCGGTCATCGGCTGACCGAAGTCGCCCTGTGGGGCGAGGGGTGGCCGCTGGCGATGAATCGCGGGATGACCAGCGTGCAGTACGTGCTCAGCGCCGCGGCGCGGGTGTTCAAGCGTCAGGCGCTTGCCGCTGCCGGAATCCCTTGTGAAACAGTCGATCCCACCGAGACTCTACTCAGTGACATGGCGACCTGGGCCAATTGAGGGTCAGCTGAGCCGGCATGAAGAAGTATTACCGCCACACGCTGCTCTACTTGCACGAGACGATTTCACTCGGATCCGGGCGCGGCGACCGCTTCACCGAGGTGTTCACCGACACCTACCAGCCGATGATGGACGAGCTCGGAGCCCGGCTGTTCGCGATCTGGGAAACCACCCCGTACAACGGTCACTGGCCGCAGGTGACGGTCATCTGGGAGATCGACGGGTTCGCCGACTACGCCAAGATCGGCGCGGCGCAGGCGCGCGGCGGCAGCCATGAGGCGGCTGCCGGGCAATGGGCGGCGTTCCTGGCCGGGATCGGCGCCTCCGGGGAAGGCCGCATCATGTACGCGGGGCCCAGCAACAAGACGCTGGCCGAGCTGTGCGAGGCCAATTTCGCTGCGCCGCTGGTGATTCAAGAGATCATGCAGACCAAGCCGGGACGCCAGGACGACTACATCAGGGAACTGGAACGGCTCTACGTGCCATGGTCGGAACGCACCGGCAAACGCTGGCTGGGCTCGTTCACCACGACCTTCCGGTTCAACGAGGTCATCCACTACTGGGCGCTGGACGGCGGCTGGGAATGTTTCGTCAACCACTACCCCTCGTGGAAGGACAGCCCACCCGCCGAGATCGTCACCTGGATGAGCGTGGCGCCGGCGTTGCGTGACGGCTGGGAGGACTCGATTTTGCAGGCCCTACCGCCGTCGCCGCTGCAGTGAACTTCCGCATGAACTTTCGGTATGACCCGTTCGACGCGGCGGTGATGGCAAACCCGTTGCCGTACTACCGCATCCTGCGTGACGAGCACCCGGTGTACTACATGCCGCAGTGGGACACCTACGCGCTGTCTCGATTCGAAGACATCTGGCAGGTGCTGGAAGTCAATGACGGGACGTTCGTCGCATCGGAAGGCACGTTGCCGGCGGCCTCGGTGCTGGCGCAGCACAACACCGGGCCGGTCGCCGATCCGCCCTTGCACCCGTTGCCATTTCACGCGGTGTTCGACACCGATCTGTACAGCGACATCCGCCGCGCGCACTCCCAGCCGTTGCGGCCGAAGTCGGTCACCGCGCTGGAAGCCAGGATCCGGGAATTGGCCAACGAGCGCCTCGATCTGCTGTTGCCCCGGGGTTCGTTCGACTTGACGCAGGAATACGGCGGCATCGTGGCGGCCTC
Organism: uncultured Actinomycetota bacterium; assembly: GCA_963735655.1. Taxonomy (GTDB): domain Bacteria; phylum Actinomycetota; class Actinomycetes; order Mycobacteriales; family Mycobacteriaceae; genus Mycobacterium. Next base: position 64,761 of record CAVTLW010000028.1, on the reverse strand, counting down.
GATGGTGTGCGAATTGCTGGGCATATCAACCGATCGCGCGCCGCAGGTGCTCGCCGCCGTCAACGCCGGCAGTCTGACCGAGCCCGGCGAAGGCGTCGACACCGCCGAGGCGCGGCCGAACTATTTGGAGTACCTGATACCCGTCGTCGAGCGTCGCCGACCCGAGCGGTCCTCCGACAGGTGCCCTCCCGATTGTCGACGGCCTGCTGGGCTACCACCTACCCGACGGCAGCGCACTCAACGATGTCGAAGTGGCCACCCAGATGCTCTGCATCTTCATCGGTGGAACCGAAACGGTGCCCAAGATCGTCGCGCACGGGCTGTGGGAACTCAGCCAACGGCCCGACCAACTGGCCGCGGTGCGTGCCGACCCCGCCGCCAACGTGCCGATCGCGCGGGAGGAAATGCTGCGCTACTGCGCCCCCGCACAATGGTTCGCGCGAACAGCGCGGAAACCCTTCACCATTCACGGCCAGACCATCGAGCCGGGCCAGCGCGTCATCACCATCCTGGCGTCGGCCAACCGCGACGAACGAGAGTATCCCGACCCCGACGAATTCCTCTGGGACCGGCCCATCCGGCGTTCCCTGGTGTTCGGCCGTGGCCAGCATTTCTGTATCGGTTACCACCTGGCCCGGCTGGAAGTCGCTGTGCTGGTTCAGGAATGGCTGCGGCGGGTGCCCGACTACGAAATCCACGGCGACGCGGCCACCCGGCTGCCGTCCAGCTTCCAATGGGGATGGAACAATATCCCGGTGGAGGTGTGACGTGTGGTCTTACCGGATCATCGCGCCGTATCAATTCCAGCGGACGTCGATCGCCGACAAGACCGCGGACGACCTGGCGGATCGTCAAGTGCTGCTGCGGTTCTCGGCTGCCGGCGTGTGCGGCAGCGATCTGCCGGCGTTCCGCGGCGCCCGGGGACGCATCCCTGGCGACGACGGTTCCAGCGGGCCGGAAAAAGACGGGTTCCCGATCCACGAAGTCGCCGGTGAGGTGATCGCCAGCCGTCATCCCGATCACCGTCCGGGTGATCAGGTGGTGGGCTGGGCATCGGGGTTCGACGGTCTGATGGAACGCGTGGTCAGCAACGGCGACGGGCTGGCGCCGTACGACCCGGCGCTGAGTCCGGCGCAGGCGGTCGGGCTGCAACCCCTGGCCTGCGTCCTGTATGCCTGCGAGCAGTTGCCCGATCTGGCCGGCCGGCACGTCGCAATCATCGGCCAGGGCTCGATCGGGCTGTTGTTCTCCTATGTCGCCAAAGCGGCCGGCGCCCGGCGGGTTACCGGAATCGATCCCGTCGACCGGGAGAAACTCGCCGAGGCATTCGGTGTCGACGACGCGGTGCGGGCGACCAGCGATCGGTGGGTGAGCCAGTTGCCCGCCGAGGACCGCGCCGACGTCGTCATCGAGGCCGTCGGTCACCAGACGGCAACCCTGGGACACGCGGTGGCCGCCGCGGCCCCCGGCGGCACGGTCTTCTACTTCGGCGTTGCCGACGACGATGCTTACCCGATCAGCATGCGCACCATGTTCCGCAACAACCTGACGCTGAAATCCGGTGTGACGCTTGACCGCAGACGGGTACTCGAACTCGCCGCGCAGTTCGCCGCGGAACATCCCGAGCTGCTTGCCACCTACCTGACCCACACCTACCGGGTCGACGAGACGCAGGCCGCGTTCGACCTGGCCTGCCGCCCGATCCCGGACCGCGTCAAGATCGCGATCACCGAATGAGCATCTTCAACGGCGACCGGCGCACCCCGATCTGGGGCGGCTGGGTCACCGGCCCGACACTGATCGGACCGGAGGAATTCGCCCGGGCGGGTTACGACTACGTGGGATTCGACGCCCAGCACAGCTACCTCGACGACGCGGACATCGCAGCCATCCTGCGGCGCATCGAACAGGTGCCGATCGCCACCGTGGTGCGCCTGCCCAATGCCGACCCCGCACCGATCGGGCGGGTGCTCGACGCCGGCGCCGACGGCGTCGTCATCGCGATGATCGAATCCGCCGACCAGGCCGCTGCCGCGGTTGCCGCGACCCGCTACCTGCCGCGCGGCGTCCGCAGTTTCGGCCCGCTGCGTGCCAGTCTGGGACACGACCCCGCCGCGCTGGAAGCACGGGCGAGTGTGTTCGCGATGATCGAAACCGTCCGGGGCGCTGGCCGATCTCGAACGAATCTGCGCGGTGGACGGCCTGACCGGAATCTACGTCGGCCCGGCCGATCTGGCGCTGTCGATGGGTCTCGACATCGTCGGCGCCCTGCGGAATCCGGAGATGCTGGACGCGTTGGTGCGCATCCATCGCGCGGCAACCGACGCCGGGCTGGTCACCGGCATCCACGCGAGCACCGGCGACAACGGCCGCGCCATGGCGCAGCTGGGATTTCAGATGATCACCCTGGCGGCCGAGTCGCAGGCCCTGCGGCGCGGCGCCGCGGAACACCTCCGTGAGGCCACCGCGCGATGAGCGACACGGCCATCCGCGAACTGCTCGCCGCCTACGCACTGGCCCTCGACGCCGGCGACGTCGACGGCTGCGTGCAACTGTTCACCGCCGACGGGGAATTCCTGGTCTACGGAAGGACATTCGCCGGTCACGACGGCATCGGCAGAATGTTCCGGGACGCGCCACGCGGGCTGCATCTGACCGGGGTCTGCACGCATCGACGTCGACGGCGACACCGCGGACACCGCCAGGGCGCGCTCGCAGGTGCTGTTTGTCAGGGCCGCCGATCTGCAGCTGCGCCCTGCCCTCTACGACGACGAGTTGGTCCGCGCCGATGAGCAGTGGCGCTTCCGGCGACGGCGGTGCCGCTTCGTCACCAGCGACGGCCTGGCCGACAGCCCGGAGGTTTCCTAGACATGACGGGTCGACGCGTCGCACTGGTGACCGGCGCTGCCGGCGGACAGGGTTGGGCCATCGCCAAACGGCTTCGTGCGGACGGCTATTCCGTGGCGGCGTGCGATCGCCGGGCCGACGAGCTCGCCGCCGCGGTCGACGATTTGGTCGACGGCGACGTGATCGGGGTCTCGCTGGACGTCACCTCCCCGGAACAGTGGGAAGCTGCCGTCGAACAGGCAGTCGCCGAGTTCGGGTCGTTGTCCACGCTGGTCAACAACGCGGGGGTGCTGCACCGGGCGCCGTTGGCCGACGAGACTGTCGAGGATTTCGAAAATGCCTGGCGGGTCAACTGTTTGGGCGCATTTCCTGGGAATGCGTGCGACGCTGGACCGGCTGCGCGAGGCCGAGCATGCGGCGATCGTCAACATCTGCAGCACCGGCGCGATCCGCCCCTTCCCGCAGCACTGTGCGTATGGCTCGGCGAAGTGGGCGCTGCGCGGGCTGACCCAGACCGCCGCGGCCGAACTGGCCCCGTCTGGTGTGCGTGTCAATGCGGTGTTCCCCGGACCGATCGCGACGCCGATGCTGGACGAGGCCACCCAGGCACGGCTGGTCGCGACATCGATGTTCGGCCGGCTCGGGCGACCCGGTGAGATCGCCGACGCCGTCGCGTTTCTGGTATCGGAGGAGGCATCGTTCATCACCGGCTCGGAACTGGTCGTCGATGGCGGGCAATGCCTGCAGATTCGATGAGGGCCGAACTGGACGCCATAGACCGGCTGCATCCGGCGCTGCGTGCCGTTGCGACGACCCGGACGAATTTCGCGCCGGAGGCGATCCCGGTGATCCGCGAGTCGATGAATCAGCGCCGCAGGGCAGCCGCCGAGCAGGAGAACGCCTTGGCCGGCGGGGCCGGCGTGGCCATCGCTGACTCGGTGGCCGAGGGCGAGAGACCGGTGCCGGTGCGCATCTACCGGGGCGGGCCCGCGGTGGCGCCGGCGGTCATCTATTGCCACGCGGGCGGATTCGCGCTGGGAAACCTCGACACCGACCACCGCCAATGTCTGGAACTCGCCGGTCGCGCCAAGTGCACGGTGGTGTCGGTGGACTACCGGCTGGCACCCGAACACCCCTTTCCGGGCCCACTCGAGGATGCGATCACCGTGCTGAACTGGGTGGCCGCCAACGCGATCGAACTCGGTGTCGACACCGCCCGGCTCGCGGTCGCGGGCAGCAGTGCCGGCGGCGCGCTGGCCGCTTGCCTGACGCACGGCGCGGCCGACGGCACGTTGCCGCCACTGGCGTTTCAGCTGCTGCACCAACCGGTGCTGGATGATCGTCCCACCGCCTCGAAGACCGAATTCCGGGCCACCCCCGCCTTCGACGGCGAGGGCGCCGAGCTGATGTGGAGCCATTACCTGGCCGGACAGCCCGGATCACCCGAAGCCGTCCCGGCCAGACGAACCCAATTGCATGGTCTGCCACCGACTTTGATCACCTGCGCCGAGGTCGATCCGTTCCGGGACGAAGCGGTCGACTACGCCCTGCGACTGCTTCGGGCCGGCGTCTCCACCGAGTTGCACGTGTTTCCGGCCGCCTGCCACGGCTTCGACTCGCTGCTGCCCGACTGGTCTGGCTCGCAAAAGCTGTTCACGCTGCAGGGAGATGCTCTGTCGAAGGCGTTCCATTCGCACAACTAGTGGTGCCCCAGTGCAACCAAGCCAACCACTCAGCACGCAAGGGTTGTCTGATGCCGAATGAAGACGATCATCCACGTCAATCGGCATTAGGATCCCGCAAGCGCGACGCAAAACCGTCGACTGTCGAGGCCTTATAACATTTCGAAAATCAGCTGCGCTAGATATGCCAACCCACCCGTAACCAATGCGAATCCAGTGAAACCTAGAAGGAGCCCAAGCGCTAAACCAACGAGCGCTAAGAACGGCAATAGGAGAACAGCGATAACCGGTGCCGCAACAATTGCAATTGCGAGAGTGACTGCGTTCCCAAGAAAGTCGGACGTCGCGTCCGCGGGGGCGGCGATGGAGCCCGCAGCGGCGCTTAGGGATTGCAACGACGCGGCGCTAGCGGCCTCAGCGCTGGCGTAGGAGCCCGCACTGGAAGTCAAGTGCTGCACAAATTGCTCCTGAAATGCGGCCGCTTGCCCAGCCAGCGCCTGATATTCCTGGGCATGCTGTGAAAACAGGTGCGCGATGCTCGCTGACACCTCATCGGCAGCGGCGGGAATCACCGCGACGGTCGGGGTCGCCGCCGCCGTGTGCGCCGCGTTGAGGGCTGAACCGATATTCGCCAAGTCCGTTGCCGCGGCGGTCATTGACTCCGGTGCTGCGATCAGCAACGACATTATTTTCCCCTTCAGACGATCGCCATCGATGCATCGGCACGGCAAGTAGCATCGCACGAACCTGTCACCGGCTCAACGGGAACGCCGTGCTTCGCCCGTTGTTGGTTGTTCAGTCATTTCTCGTTCTCTTTCCGGGAAGACCCGTCGTGCGCGTTGCGAATCCTGCCGGGCGCGCACCAGCGTATAAGCAGCTCAAAGGCGTTTTGTGACATGTCGATGAAATCAAGCAGCATTCATTGCGGTACCTGATGCAGCCGGCGGTTCCGCGGCCGCCGACCGGACGAACCGGGACTGCTGTGGAACGTCACCACTAGAAGCTGATCAGCTGGCGCACCGCGAGTCCGTCGGCCAGATGGTCCATCGCGGAGTTGATGTCGTCCAAGCGAATCGTCGACGAGACCAGCGCCTCCACCGGCAGCCGGCCGGCCTGCCACAGCGACACGAACCGGGGAATGTCGCGGCGGGGCACCGCCGAACCCAGATAGCTGCCGATCAACGACCGGCCTTCGGCCACAAAACCCAACGGCGACAAGCTGATCCGGGCATCCGGTGGCGGCAGCCCGACGGTGATGGTGCGACCGCCGGGCGCGGTCAGGTCGATCGAGGTCTGCAGCGCGGCGGGATGGCCGACGGCCTCGACCACCACCGCGGCCTTGACGCCCGCTTCCGCGGCCCCTTGCGGCGTGTAGGCCTCGTGCGCGCCCAAGGCCCTTGCGGCCGTGAGCTTTTCGGGCAGCCGGTCGACGCCGACAACGCGAACGTCGTCGTACGTCAGGGCGGTGAGCACCGCGGCCATGCCCACGCCGCCGAGGCCGACGACCGCGACCGTCTGGCCCGGCCGCGGCTTGCCGACGTTGAGCACCGCCCCGCCACCGGTCAACACCGCACACCCGAGCAGGGCCGCGACGCTGGGCGGCACGTCGTCGGGCACCGGAACCACGCTGGCCCGGTTCACGACGGCATGCGTCGCAAAACCAGAGACACCGAGGTGGTGATACACCCGGTCACCGCCGCGGCCCAGCCGCATCCCGCCACCCAGCAGGGTCCCGGCCGTGTTGGCGGCGCTGCCCGGTTCGCAGGGCGTCAGGCCCTCGGTTGCGCAGGCCGCGCAATGCTCGCAACGCGGGAGGAACACCAGCACCACCCGCTGGCCGACGGCGATGTCTTCAACACCCGCACCGAGCTGCTCCACGATCCCGGCGGCTTCGTGGCCGAGCAACATCGGCACCGGCCGCACCCGGTTGCCGTCCACCACCGACAGATCGGAATGGCACACGCCGGCCGCCTCGATGCGGACCAGCACCTCGCCGGGCCCCGGTTGATCCAGGTCCAGATCGACCACGCTGATCGGCCGGGATTCGGCATACGGGCGGGCGGCGCCGATCCGCTCGAGCACCGCGCCGCGAATGTGAAACATGTTGGAATACAACCATGGCCTCAGCCCCGGGTGTTCCACCCATTCCCGAGCCGGACAAGCTCACCAGCGACGACTTCCCGGTGCGGTGGCCGGTGCTCACTCGGTGGGCCGACAACGACATGTTCGGCCACCTCAACAACGCCGTCTACTACCAGCTGTTCGACACCGCGATCAACGCCTGGATCAACACGACCACCGGGCTCGACCCACTCACCACGCCCGCACTGGGCATCGTCGCCGAGTCGGGCTGCCGCTACTTCTCCGAACTGCATTTCCCGCAGCAGCTCGTGGTGGGCCTGGCGGTCACGCGGCTGGGACGCAGCAGCGTCACCTACCGGCTCGGCGTGTTCAAAGAGAACCTCGAAGAGGCCGGCACCACGCAGCCGATCACCGCACTCGGGCACTGGGTGCACGTGTACGTCGACCGGATCAGCCGCAAGTCGGTGCCGATTCCGGACGACATCCGCGCACTACTTACCACGGCTTGTGTGGCCTGAGATCCGGTCCGAGGCTGACGCTTTCGCCTGTATGCTTCGCCAATGCCCGTTTTGAGCAAGACCGTGGAAGTCGGTGCCGGCGCCGCGTCGATCCTGGCCATCGTCTCCGATTTCGAGCGATACCCGGAGTGGAACGAAGGGATCAAGGGCAGCTGGATACTGGCTCGCTACGACGACGGGCGCCCCAGTCAGCTGCGGCTCGACACTGTTGTTCAGGGCATCGAGGGCACCTACATCCAGGCCGTGTACTACCCGGGGCCGAATCAGATTCAGACCGTCATGCAACAAGGTGAGCTGTTCTCCAAGCAGGAGCAGTTGTTCAGTTGGGTGGAAACCGGTCCCACGACGTTGCTGACCGTGGACGTTGATGTCGAGACCACCATGCCGGTGCCCGCGCCGATGGTGAAGATGCTGCTCGGCAACGTGCTGGAACACCTTGCTGACAACCTCAAGCAGCGCGCCGAACAGCTCGCCGCCGGCTAGAACGGGCGAACTACCCGGCCTCGCTGAAGATTCCGGACCGGGCCAGGGTGTCCGTCAGCCGGCGGGCCGCGTCGGTGAACTGCCACACGGTGTGCTCGATCACCTCGGCCGCATTGCGGCGGTGCAGCGCGGCGATCAGCCGTCGGTGATTTTCGACCGTGTCCGCGCCCCACGCCGGATCCATGGCGAACACCTGCGCCGGCATGTAGCGGGCGGCATTCAGCAGGAACCAGGACAGCTTGATCCGGCGGCTCGCCTGGTTGAAGACCCGATGAAACGAGAACTCGATCGCCGCGATGGTATCCGGATCGGTGGACCCGACGGCCGCGGCGAGCGCGTTGGTGAGGCGTTCCATCTCGTCGATCTCCGCATCGGTGATGCAAGCGGTGGCCGCGGTGGCAAGTTCTTTGGCGATAGTGGCCTGCAGCCAGAAGATGTCGTCGATGTCCTGGCGGGTCAACGGCAGCACGACGTGACCGCGGTGGGGTTCGAGCTGCACCATGCCCTCGCCGCGCAGTTTCAATAAGGCCTCGCGCACCGGCGTGACGCTGACCCCCAGTTCGGCCGCGGTCTCGTCGAGGCGGATGAACGTTCCCGGCCGCAATGTCCCGGACATGATCGCCGCGCGGAGGTGGCCCGCGACCTCATCGGACAGCTGTGCCCGGCGCAGCGGACGCCGGCTGCGCCGGTGCGCGGGTAGGGGTGCGTTCACGTGGTCTGCCAGGACTTTCGAGGGGGTCTTGCCGGGGCTTGATGGGCTTTGACCGGGGCTTGTCAGGGGATCCTTCAGGCCATAATGTGACCCAGACAACACCAAGTTTTATCAAATATCAACCCGACGCAAGCGGTGCGCGAGTGAAGGGAAGCGATAGTTGACCGCGCAATTGGCCAGCCACCTCAACCAGGCAGCCCAGGGCGGAGCGCCAGCCCACGAGCAGCCCTACTTGGCCCGGCGGCAGAACTGGGTCAACCAGCTCGAGCGGCACGCGCTGATGCAGCCGGGAGCGACCGCGCTGAGGTTCCTGGGTAACACGCTGACGTGGGCCGACCTGCACCGCAGGGTGGTGGCCCTGGCCGGCGCCTTAAGCCGCCGAGGGGTCGGCTTCGGCGACCGGGTCATGATCCTGATGCTCAACCGCACCGAGTTCGTCGAGTCGATGCTGGCCGCCAACATGCTCGGAGCCATCGCGGTCCCGCTGAACTTCCGGCTGACCCCCGCCGAAATCGCCTTCCTGGTCCAGGACTGCACGGCCCGCGTGCTGATCACCGAACCGGTGCTGGCTCCGGTGGCCGTCGGTGTCCGCGACATCGAGCCGCTGCTGAACACGATCGTCGTGGCCGGAGCCGCCACGGACGACACGGTGCTCGGTTACCAGGATTTGATCGGCGAGCCTGGCGATGCGCCAGAAGAGGTGGACGTCCCCAACGATTCGCCGGCCTTGATCATGTACACCTCGGGCACCACCGGCCGGCCGAAGGGCGCGGTGCTGACCCACACGAACCTGACCGGCCAGACGATGACCGGGCTCTACACCAACGGAGCCGACATCAACAACGACGTCGGCTTCATCGGCGTCCCGCTCTTCCACATCGCCGGGGTCGGCAACCTGCTGGGTGGGCTGCTGCTGGGCCTGCCCACGGTGATCTATCCGCTCGGTGCGTTCGACCCAGGCCAACTGCTCGACGTGCTGGCGGCGGAGAAGGTCACCGGCATCTTTCTGGTTCCGGCTCAGTGGCAGGCGGTCTGCGCCGAGCAGCAGGCACGGCCGCGCGACTTGAGGCTGCGGATCATGTCCTGGGGAGCCGCCCCCGCTCCGGACGCGTTGTTGCGCGAGATGTCGGCGACGTTCCCCGGGACGCAGATTTTGGCCGCCTTCGGTCAGACCGAGATGTCGCCGGTGACCTGCATGCTGCTCGGCGAGGACGCGATCCGCAAGCGGGGATCGGTCGGCAAGGTGATCCCGACCGTCACCGCCCGGGTGGTCGACCAGAACATGAACGACGTGCCCATCGGCGAGGTCGGTGAAATCGTCTATCGCGCACCAACATTGATGAGTGGCTACTGGAACAACCCGGAGGCCACCGCGGAGGCCTTCGCCGGCGGCTGGTTCCATTCCGGTGACCTCGTCCGGATGGATGACGAGGGCTACGTCTGGGTGGTGGACCGCAAGAAGGACATGATCATCTCCGGCGGAGAGAACATCTATTGCGCCGAGGTGGAGAACGCCCTTGCCGGCCATCCACTCATCGTCGAGGTCGCGGTGATCGCCCGGGTGCATGAGAAGTGGGGCGAGGTACCGATCGCGGTCGCGGCTGTAACGGATGGGCACCTTGAACTCGAAGAGCTAGGTGAGTTCCTGACGGAGCGGCTCGCGCGCTACAAGCATCCCAAGGCACTCGAGATCGTCGACGCCTTACCGCGCAACCCGGCCGGGAAGGTGCTCAAGACTGAGCTACGGGTGCGCTACGGCGTCCCGAACGAACCCGAAGGAGCATGAAAGTCGTTCTTAACAAATGGATTTAAACGTACGAATGGAGAGTTGACGGAGTCTGTAACGTTTGCCAGCTATTGACGAAGGGTTAATTGTGTGGGACCGGTTCACACCTGGACGACCATCGGGTACATTCCTGTGGTCTCCGTTACTACCTGCGGGTAGGGAGCCGATGGTCACACACGGAGGGTCGGGGCAAGGAGGAGGCGTGCGGCACGATTCGCTGCAGCGGCGCGAGACTCGTGGTCCCGATGCGGAGGGGCAACAGTGACAACTTCAAGTCGTCCGAGCGCGGTGGGTTACTTCCGCGACCAGTTGCAAACCCCGTTGACCCTTATCGGCGGATTTTTCCGGATGTGCGTGCTGACCGGAAAGGCGCTGTTCCGCTTCCCATTCCAGTGGCGCGAGCTCATCCTGCAGTGCTGGTTCATCATGCGGGTCGCGTTTCTGCCGACGATTTTCGTCTCGATCCCGCTGACCGTGCTGCTGATCTTCACGCTCAACGTGCTGCTGGCCCAGTTCGGCGCCGCCGACCTCTCCGGCGCGGGCGCAGCGATCGGTGCCGTCACCCAGCTCGGCCCGCTGACCACGGTGCTGGTGGTGGCCGGCGCCGGGTCGACGGCCATCTGCGCAGACTTGGGAGCCCGCACCATCCGCGAGGAAATCGACGCGATGGAGGTGCTCGGCATCGACCCGATCCACCGGCTGGTGGTTCCCCGGGTCATCGCGGCGACCGTGGTCGCCACCCTGCTCAACGGCTTGGTCATCACCGTCGGCCTGGTGGGCGGCTACCTGTTCGGGGTCTACCTGCAGAACGTGTCGGGCGGTGCCTATCTCGCGACGCTGACCACCATCACCGGCCTGCCCGAGGTGATCATCGCAACCGTCAAAGCCGCGATCTTCGGGCTCATCGCCGGGCTGGTCGGCTGTTATCGCGGGCTGACCGTGCGCGGCGGTTCCAAAGGGTTGGGCACCGCGGTCAACGAGACGGTGGTGCTGTGCGTGGTCGCGTTGTATGCGGTCAACGTCATCTTGACCACGATCGGTGTTCGATTCGGAACGGGGCACTGACATGTCGACCGGCACCGTAGTCCGCTCCCGCTTCCCACGCGCTACCGACGGCCTGAGTCGCTACGGCGGCGCCGCAGGCCGCGCGCTGGACGACATCGGTCAGATGGCCTGGTTCGGCCTGGTCTGCCTGGGCAATATTCCGCACGCGCTGGGTCGCTACCGCAAAGAGACGCTACGACTGATCGCCCAGATCGGGATGGGCACCGGCGCCATGGCCGTCGTCGGTGGCACCGCCGCGATCGTCGGATTCGTGACATTGTCCGGTAGCTCCCTGGTCGCCATTCAGGGCTTCGCGTCGCTGGGAAACATTGGCGTCGAGGCGTTTACCGGCTTCTTCGCCGCTCTGATCAACGTGCGTATCGCCGCCCCGGTGGTCACCGGCATCGCCATGGCGGCCACCGTCGGCGCCGGCGCCACCGCGGAGCTGGGCGCCATGCGAATCAGCGAGGAGATCGACGCCCTCGAGGTGATGGGCATCAAGTCGGTCTCGTTCCTGGCGACCACCCGGGTCATGGCCGGGATGGTGGTGATCATCCCGCTCTACGCGCTGGCCATGATCATGTCGTTCCTCTCCCCACAGATCACCACGACAGTGCTCTACGGACAGTCGAACGGCACCTACGAGCACTACTTCCGGACGTTCCTGCGTCCCGACGACGTGTTCTGGTCGTTCCTCGAAGCCATCATCATCACCGTGGTCGTGATGATCACCCACAGCTTCTACGGATACAACGCCGGCGGCGGGCCGGTGGGCGTTGGCGAGGCGGTCGGTCGGTCGATGCGTTTCTCACTGGTTTCGGTGCAGGTTGTCGTTTTGTCCGCCGCGTTGGCGCTATACGGCGTCAACCCCAACTTCGCCCTCACGGTGTAGCCACATGACATCGCCATCGAAGATCAACAAGATCCCGAAGCCGCCGTACAAGCTGGCCGGGATCGCGGCACTGCTCGTCGCCGCCATCGCCCTGTTCTTGGTGTACGGGCAGTTCCGCGGAAACTTCACCCCCAAGACCAAGATGACTCTGTTCGCCCCGCGGGCCGGACTGGTGATGGACCCCGGCGCGAAGGTCACCTACAACGGGGTCCAGATCGGTCGGGTCGCCAACATCTCGGAGATCGACCGAGACGGCAAGCCGGCCGCTAAACTCACCCTGGATATCTATCCCCAGTACATCGGGCCGCACGGGGTGGTTCCCGACAACGTCAACGCCCAGATCAAGGCGACCACGGTATTCGGTGGCAAATACATAGCCATGACGACGCCGAGAGACGCCTCAGGGCAGGACATCTCGAAGGGGCATCTCAGCCCGACCAGCACGATCGACGCGACGGCGGTCACCACCGAGATCAACACGTTGTTCCAGACGCTGACCTCGATCGCTGAGCGGGTGGACCCGGTCAAGCTGAACCTCACGCTCAGCGCGGCCGCGCAATCGCTGGCCGGACTGGGCGATCGGTTCGGCCAGTCGATCGTCAATGCCAACGTGGTCCTCGATGACCTCAACCCGCAGCAGCCGCAGATCCGTCACGACATCCAACGGCTGGCGGCCCTGGGCGACACCTACGCCAACGCGGCGCCGGACCTGCTCGACTTCCTCAACAACTCGGTGACCACGGCGCGCACGATCAACGGCCAGCAGAAGGATCTGGACCAGGCGTTGCTCGCGGCGGCCGGGTTCGGCAACAACGGCGCCGACATCTTCGAGCGTGGTGGACCGTATCTGGCCCGAGGAGCGGCCGACCTGGTGCCCACCGCGCAACTGCTGGACACCTACAGCCCGGAGCTGTTCTGCACCATCCGCAACTACCACGACACCGAACCCAAGGCGGCCACGTTCCTGGCCGGATCCAACGGCTATTCGCTACGCACCGAATCCGAGATGCTGTCCGGGTTGGCACTCTCGCTGAACCCGCTGTCGTTGGCCAGCATGCTGTTGCTCGGAGTGGCCACCAACGGAGTCGGAGGGTTGGCCGCACTGTCCGGACTGGTGGGTGGTGCGCCGAACCCCTACATCTATCCGGACAACCTGCCGCGGATCAACGCTCGCGGTGGGCCGGGCGGCGCGCCGGGCTGCTGGCAGCCGATCACCCATGACCTCTGGCCCGCACCTGAATTGGTGATGGACACCGGCAACAGCATCGCGCCGTACAACCACCTCGACACCGGTTCGCCCTTCGCGATCGAGTACGTGTGGGGCCGTCAGGTAGGGGAAAACACGATCAACCCATGAAAATCACCGGTACCGTCCTCAAGCTCAGCGGCTTCATGATCGTGCTGCTGCTATTCACCGTGATGATCGTCGTGGTGTTCGGTCAGATGCGCTTCGACAGCACGAATGAGTACGAGGCGGAGTTCAGCAACATCAGCGGGCTTCGGTCCGGCCAATTCGTCCGCGCGTCGGGCGTGGAGATCGGCAAGGTCGACTCATTTTCGCTGGTCGACGGTGGCACGCGGGTCCGGGTGAAATTCAATGTCGACCGCTCGGTGCCGCTGTACCAGTCGACGACCGCACAGATCCGCTACCTGGACCTGATCGGCAACCGCTACCTGGAGCTCAAGCGTGGCGAGGGAGAAGGTGCCGACAAGGTCTTACCGCCTGGCGGCTTCATCCCGGTGGCGCGGACAACCCCGGCGCTGGACCTGGACGCGTTGATCGGTGGTTTCAAGCCGGTGTTCCGGGCGCTGGACCCGGACAAGGTCAACACCATCGCGGCGTCCCTGATCACCGTGTTCCAGGGTCAGGGCGGCACGATCAACGACATCCTCGACCAAACCGCGCAGCTGACCTCGCACATCGCCGAGCGTGACCAGGCGATCGGCGAGGTGATCACGAACCTGAACAAGGTGCTGGACACCACGGTTCGGCATCGCCAGCAGTTCGACCAGACCGTCAACAACCTCGAGGTGCTTATCACCGGGCTGAACGATCACCGCGACACGATCGCCGGCGGGACCGCGCACATCAGCAATGCCGCCGGCACTGTGGCCAATCTGCTGGGCGAGGACCGGGAGCTGCTGCGCAAGACGATCGCCTACCTGGACCCGATCCAGCAGTCGCAAGTCGATCAGCGTGATCAGCTGAGCGACTTCCTGCACCGGGTGCCCAGCGCGCTGGACCTGATCGGGCGTGCCAACGGCACCTACGGCGACTTCACGAACTTCTACGCATGTGACATCACGGTCAAGCTCAACGGACTGCAGCGCCGGTGGCCCCATTCGCACCGTGCGGTTGTTCAGCCAGCCGTCGGGGAGGTGCTCGCCGCAATGAGATCACTCGAACCGTCCAACCGGATGCGCATTGGGCTCATGGGCATCCTGGTGATGCTGCTCGTCGTGGGCGTGGGCCAGAGCTTCACCAGCGTCCCGATATTGATGGCCAGGCCCAGCTATTACGGGCAGTTCACCGACACCGGCGGGATCAGCACCGGCGACAAGGTACGCATTGCCGGCATGGAGGTCGGCAAGGTCGAGGCGCTCAAGATCGACGGTGACCACATCGTGATGAAGTTCTCGATCGGCACCAACACCATCGGCACCGAGAGCCGGCTGGCTATCCGCACCGACACCCTGCTCGGCAAGAAGGTGATGGAGATCGAGGCGCGGGGCAACCAGCAGCTGCGACCCGGAGCCACCCTGCCGATCGGCCAGAGCACGACGCCTTACCAGATCTACGACGCCTTCTTCGACGCCACCAAGGCCGCGACCGGCTGGAACATCGACAGCGTCAAGCAGTCGTTGCACGTACTGTCGCAGACCGTCGATCAGACCTACCCTCACCTGAGTGCCGCCCTCGACGGCGTGGCCAAGTTCTCCGACACGATCGGCAAACGCGACGAAGAGGTCAAGCATCTGCTCGCCCAGGCCAACCAGGTGGCCAGCGTCCTCGGTGACCGCAGTGAGCAGGTCGACAAACTGCTGGTCAACCTCAAGACGCTGATCGCCGCGTTCAACGAACGCGGGTCGGCCATCAATGCGTTGCTGGCCAACGTCGCGGCTTTCTCCGAACAGGTGAAGGGCCTGATCAACGACAACCCGAACCTGAATCACGTGCTGGAGCAGCTGCACACGCTCAGCGACGTCCTGGTCGAGCGCAAAGACGACCTGGCCGCCGGGCTCGTCGAGGTCGGCAAATTCCTGCCGTCGTTGAACGAGACGATCGCGTCGGGACCGTTCTTCAAAATGGTCCTACACAACCTGGTCCCGGGCCAGATCCTGCAGCCGTTCGTGGATGCCGCGTTCAAGAAGCGCGGTCTCGACCCGGAGAACTTCTGGCGTAGCGCCGGGCTGCCCGAATGGCGCTGGCCCGACCCGAACGGCACCCGGTTCCCCAACGGCGCGCCGCCGCCCGGGCCGCAGGTGCTGGAAGGTACTCCGGAACATCCGGGACCGGCCGTCCCGCCCGGATCGCCGTGCTCGTACACGCCAGGCAATCCCGGGCGGCAACATCACCGTCGGTGACGAGGGTCTGCCACGGCCGTGGAATCCGCTGCCGTGTGCCGGTGCCAGCGTCGGCCCGTTCGGGGGCGTCAACTTCCCGGCGCCGACCGACGTGTTGTCGTCGCCGCCGAACCCGAACGGTCTGCCGCCGACACCGGGCATCCCGATCGCCGGGCGGCCGGGCGACCCGGCTCCGGACGTGGTGGGCACTCCGGTGCCGCTGCCGCCGAACTCAGCCCCCGGCGGGCGCACCGAGGGCTTGGTACCGGCGGGCCCGACGCCACCACCGTCGACGTTCGCGCCCGGCCTGCCGCCGGGTCCGCCCGCGCCACCAGGGCCTGGGAACCAACTACCCGCACCGTTCATCAACCCGGGAGGGTCCGGAGGTAGCGGCGTCACGGGAGGTAACCAGAATTGACCAGCGTCTTTGACATCCGCAACATCAAGATGCCGCCGCTGTCGCGCGCGACGGTGATCATCGGGTCGCTGGTGGTGGTGCTGGCCATCGTCGCCGGGTACGTCGGCTGGCAGCTTTTCCAGAGGCTGACGAACAACACCGTGGTTGCCTACTTCTCGCAGGCGAACGCGATCTATAGGGGGGACAAGGTCCAGATCATGGGCTTGCAGGTGGGTGCGATCGACAACATCGAGCCTTCCGGCGACAAGATGAAGGTGACCTTCCACTACGACAACTCGTACAAGGTCCCCGCGAACGCCTCCGCAGTGATCCTCAACCCCACCCTGGTGGCGTCACGCTCCATCCAGTTGGAGCCGCCGTACAGAGGGCGGCCCGGTGCTCGGCGACAATGCGACCATCCCGATGGACCGCACCGAGATCCCGGTGGAGTGGGACGAACTGCGTGACAGCACCACCAACATCATCAACAAGCTCGGCCCGACGCCGGAGCAGCCGACGGGCCCGTTCGGTGAGGTCGTCGAATCGTTCGCCGACGGGCTGTCCGGCAAGGGCAAGCAGCTCAACACCACACTCGACGCCCTGTCCCGGGCGTTGACGGCCCTGAACGAGGGTCGTGGCGACTTCTTCGCGGTGGTGCACAGCCTGGCTCTCTTCGTCAACGCGCTGCAAAAAGACGATCAGCAGTTCGTCGCGTTGAACCAGAACTTGGCGGACTTCACCGGCCGGCTGGCGCACTCGGACACCGACTTCTCCAACGCGCTGCAGCAGTTCGACAGTCTGTTGACCGTCGTGCGGCCATGGATCGCGCAGAACCGTGGGGTGCTGGTCAAAGACCTCGACAACCTCTCCACTTTGACCACGACGCTGGTTCAACCCGAGCCGCTGAACGGGATCGAGACCGCCCTGCACGTGCTGCCGACGGCAGCGGCGAACGTCAACCAGATCTACCACCCGTCGCACGGTGCCGTTGTGGCGATTCCGGCGATCACCAACTTCGCCAACCCGATGCAGTTCATCTGCAGTTCCATCCAGGCCGGCAGCCGGCTCGGGTTCCAGGACTCCGCCGAACTGTGTGCGCAATACCTGGCGCCGATCCTCGATTCGATCAAGTTCAACTACCTCCCGTTCGGGATCAACATGTTCAGCACCGCGGAGACGCTGCCCAAGGAAGTCGCCTACTCCGAGCCACGGCTACAGCCGCCGCCCGGGTACAAGGACACCACCGTCCCCGGGGTCTGGTCGCCCGATACGCCGACTTCGACCACCGCAACACCCAACGCCGGGCTGGATTGTCGCCCCGGGCATGCAGGGGACGCAGGTCGGCCCGATCACATCGGGCCTGATGACCCCCGAATCGCTGGCTGAACTGATGGGTGGTCCGAATATCGAACCCGTTCAATCGAACCTGCAAACCCCGCCGGGACCGCCGAACGCCTACGACGAGTACCCCGTGCTGCCGGTCAACGGTTTGAACGCTCCGGTGCCGATCGGTCCGCCGCCCCCTGGGCCGGGGGTCGCGCCAGGTCCGGTCGCGCCGACGCCCGCGCCGGTGTCCGCACCCGCACCCGGTGCCGGTCCTGCCGGTCCACCGCTTCCTGCTGAGATGGGAGGCGGCCAGTGATGGCGAGCGGATTGAGGTGGCCGGAACTCCTGACCGGGGTCCGGCGCCACACTTGGCAGGTGCTGGTGCTGCTGGTCGTCGCGCTGGTACTGAGCTCGTGTGGCTGGCGCGGCATCGCCAACGTGGCGATCCCGGGCGGTCCGGGCAGCGGGGAAGGGGCCTGGACCATCTATGTGCAGGTCCCGGACACCCTGGCCATCAACGGCAACAGCAAGGTGATGGTTGCCGACGTGCCCGTTGGCTCGATCCGCGCGATCAACCTGAGCCGGAACTGGGTGGCCACCCTGACCCTCGGTTTGGACAAGGGCATCAAGCTGCCGAAGAACACCACCGCCAAGATCGGCCAGACCAGCTTGCTGGGTTCGCAGCACATCGAGCTGGCCGCACCGGACAACCCGTCGCCGGAGCTGCTCAGGAATGGCGACACCATCCCGCTGAAGAATTCGTCGGCGTTTCCCAGCACCGAGCAGACACTGGCCAGCATCTCGCTTATCCTGCGCGGCGGCGGCGTGCCGAACCTGGAAACCCTGACCAACGAGATCTACAACATCTTCCACGGTCGGGCCAACGACATCCGGGCCTTCCTCGGCAAGCTGGACACCTTCGTCCAGCAGGCCAACCTGCAGCGCGAAGACATCACCCACGCGATCGACTCAACGAACCGGCTGCTGTCCTATGTCGGTAACCGCAATGACGTCATCGACCGGGTGCTCACCGACATCCCGCCGCTGATCAAGCATTTCGCCGACACCAAGAACTTGCTGATCAACGCCGCCGAATCGGTTGGCCGGCTGGCGCAGGCCGCCGATCAATACCTGTCGGAGGCACGCGGCCCGCTGCACACCGACCTGCAGGCGCTGCAATGTCCGCTGAAGGAGCTCGGCCGTGCCGGGCCGTATCTGATCGGCGCGCTGAAGTTGATCCTGACCCAGCCGTTCGACATCGACACCGTTCCGAAGATGTTCCGCGGTGACTACGCTGAACCTGTCGTTGACGCTGGACCTGACGTACAGCGCTATCGACAACGGGTTCCTCACCGGTACCGGATTGTCCGGTGCTCTGCGCGCGCTCGAGCAGTCGTACGGACGCGACCCGGAGACGATGATCCCCGACGTCCGCTACACGCCGAACCCGAATGACGCGCCCGGCGGGCCGCTGGTGGAAAGGGGTGACCGGAATTGCTGACTCCTTTCATTCGACGACAGCTGGTGATGTTCGGGATCCTGACGGTGATCTCGCTGCTGGTACTGGGCGTCTACTACCTGCAGATCCCGAGCCTGATGGGGATCGGCCGGTACAACCTCAAGGCCCAGCTTCCCGCATCGGGCGGCCTGTACCCGACGGCCAACGTGACCTACCGCGGCATCACCATCGGCAAGGTCACCGACCTCGTGCCGACCCCGGGCGGCGCCGAAGCCACGATGAGCATCGACAGCCACTACAAGATCCCGGCCGATGCAACGGCGCACGTGCACTCGGTGTCAGCCGTCGGTGAGCAGTACCTGGACATCGTGTCGGAGTCGAAGGGCAATCCCAGCCAGTTCTTGTCGGACGGGCAAACCATCACCAAGGGGTTCGTGCCCAGCGAGATCGGGCCCGCGCTGGACACCGCCAACAAGGGGCTGGGCGTGTTGCCCAAGGAGAAGATCAGCAAGCTGCATCGATGAGACCGCTCAAGCGGTCGGCGGTCTGGGGCCCGCCCTGCAAAGGCTGACCGACGCCACCCAGGCGCTCGTCGGCGACTTCAAGACCAACATCGGCGACATCAACGACCTCGTCGAGCACTCGGGCCCGGTCCTGGACAGCCAGGTCAATTCGGCTAGCGCCATCGAGCGCTGGGCGCACAACCTGAACGTCCTGGGCGAGCAGGGTGCGCAACGCGACCAGAACCTGCGAAGCATCCTCACCCAAGCGGCGCCGACGGCTGACGATATCAACGAGGTGTTCAGCGATACCCGGGACTCGTTCCCCCAGACGCTGGCAAACCTCGAAGTGGTCTTCGACCTGCTCAAGCGCTACCACCCCGGCCTGGAGCAAGTGCTGGTGTTCCTGCCGCAGGGTGCGGCGATCGCCCAGACGGTGGCGGCGCCGTTCCCGAACATGGGAGCCCTGGACCTGGGGTTGTCGATCAACCAGCCGCCGCCGTGCCTCACCGGGTTCGTTCCGGCATCGGAGTGGCGGTCGCCGGCGGATACCAGCACGATGCCATTGCCGTCCGGTACGTACTGCAAGATTCCGCAGGAAACGCCGGCCAACAGTGTGCGCGGCTCGCGCAACATTCCGTGTGTCGATGTGCCCGGCAAGCGCGCGGCCACCCCCCGGGAATGCCGCGACCCCAAGCCGTACGTTCCCGCGGGTACCAACCCGTGGTACGGCGACCCGAACCAGCTGCTGACCTGCCCGGCGCCCTCGGCGCGCTGTGACCAGCCGGTGAAGCCCGGTCTGGTGATACCGGCGCCATCGATCAACAACGGCATGAACCCGGCTCCGGCCGACCGGGTGCCGGGGACGCCTCCGCCGGTCAGCGATCCGTTGACACGGCCGGGATCCGGTAGCGTGCAGTGCAACGGACAGCAGCCCAACCCGTGTGTCTACACTCCGAGCGGGCCCCCCGCGGCGGTATACAGTCCCCAGAGCGGTGAGCTGGTAGGGCCCGATGGAGTCAGGTACTCCGTCGAAAACTCGACGAAAACAGGAGACGACGGATGGAAGGAGATGCTGGCGCCAGCCGGCTGAACCCCACCGACCCGGAGGTGACGGCCGAGGATTCGAAAGAATCGCGGAGGCGACGGACGAGGACTCGACAGAATCCGAGGACGGAGCCGACCAGACAGAATCTGACGGAGCCGACCAGACCAGCACCGAGGCGACGGACGAGGATTCGACAGAATCTTCGGAGGCGACGGCCGAGGATTCGGCAGAAGCCGAAAGCGAAGCTGAGGCTGGGGAGACGGGCGCCGAACGCGGCCCGTCTCGTCTGGGGCGTCGCGGCTGGCTGGTCGGCATCGCGGTGCTGCTGGTACTCGCGGCCGGTGGCCTCGGGGCCGGTGGCTACCTCGCGATGCACTACCACAACCAGAGCCAGGTGACGGCGCGTAACAACGCCGCGGCGATCAAGGCCGCGATAGATTGCGTCGCGGCGACGCAGGCCCCGGACACCACCGCGATGGCCGCCAGTGAACAGAAGATCATCGATTGCGGCACCGATGATTTCCGCGCCCAGGCTGTGCTGTACACCAGCATGCTCGTTCAGGCCTATCAGGCCGCGAATGTCCACGTCCAGGTGTCCGATGTGCGGGCAGCGGTGGAGCGCAACAACAATGACGGATCCGTCGACATTCTGGTCGCGATGCGCGTCAAGGTGGCCAGCGATCAGGACCAGAAAGAGACTGGCTACCGCTTGCGGGTGCGCATGGCTCTCGCGGATGGCCAGTACAAGATTTCCAAGCTCGACCAGGTGACGAAGTGACGGTGGTGGTCGAAGAAGCGCAGACCACCGCGGTCATGCCAGAGTTACCCCAGAAGCGCTTGGCGCCATGGCACATACGCGCCGGCGCGCTCGCTGTTGACGTTCTGCCGGGTGCCGCCGTCGTCGCGACGATGGCATTGGTCGCCCTGACCGTCGGCGAGCACGCGGTGTGGTACTGGATGTGTGTCGGTGTCGGTGGGCTGGCGATCCTGGTGGTGTTGGTCAACCGGATGCTGCTGCCGACCATCACCGGATGGAGCTTGGGCCGCGCCCTCTTCGGGATCGCGGTGGTGCGGCGCGATGGTACGGCCCCCGGGGCGTGGACGCTGCTGCTACGGGACCTTGCGCACCTGCTTGACGTTGCATCGGTGCTAGTGGGATGGCTGTGGCCACTGTGGGATTCACGTCACCGAACGTTCGCGGACATCGTGCTGCGCACCGAAGTGCGATGCGTCGAACCGGACACGCGACCGCGCAAGATCCGACGGTGGACCGCGGCGGCAGTGCTCACCGCGGCGGGGCTGTGTCTGGCGGGTACCGCCGTGGGCTATGGGGTGTTCTACGCCGATGCGCGGGCCGCTGATCAAACGCGCGCACAGATCCGGACGCAGGGACCCAAGATCGTCGCACAGATGCTGACGTACGACCCGAAATCGCTGCGCGACGATTTCGCCCGCGCACGTTCATTGGCAACCGACAAATATCGCGGTCAGCTGGCCGCGCAGCAGGACGCGGTCGAAAAGGGACACCCGGTCGTCAATGAGTACTGGGTGATCGACAGCTCGATAAAGTCGGCGACGCCGGATCGCGCGACGATGCTGTTGTTCATGCAGGGCAGGCGAGGCACCGCGCCCGAGCAGCGCTACATCAGCGCGACCGTTCGGGTGAGTTTCGTCAAGGACCGGGACGGCCATTGGCTCGTCGATGACCTCACCGTGCTGACCAAGCCGAAGCCTCCGGGGAATGGAAAATGAGTCCCCGTCGCAAGTTTCAACTCGGCGAGGAACCGCTGCTGGTCCCGCGCGAGGTGACAAGGGAGCGCCGGTGGTGGGGGTTACCGGTCGTCTTCGCGGTGGCCGCGCTGGTGATGGCTGCGGCATTCACGGCATCCACGCTGATGCTGGATCTCCTTCGAAACGCGGGAACACGCCGCGTCGAAGGACCGCGAGGTCGTCAACTACACGAAATGGTTTATGGGACAGTTCACCTCGATTGATCCGTTCCACGCCAACGACTACGTAACGCGGATCATGGCCCAAGCCACCGGTGATTTCGCCAAGCAGTACCACGACAAGGCGAACGAGATCCTGCTTCAGGTCGCCCGCGCCGAATCGGCCACCGGCACCGTGCTTGATGCCGGCGTGGAACGGTGGAACGACGACGGCAGCGCCAGTGTGTTGGTGGCCACCGAAGTCACCTCGAAATCGCCGGACGAAAAGCAAGTAGTCGAGAGCACCAATCGTTGGACGGCAACCGTCACGCAGGAAGGGAATCAGTGGAAGATAAGCAACCTGCTGCAGGTGATCTGATCGACGACGCGGAGCCGGACCCAAAAGCAACTGAGGCAACTGAGGCAGTCAAGACCGAAGCCGGCGAAGGCGATGAAACCACCTCTGCGGCAACTTCTCCGGAAACTGAAGCCACCGCGCAGGACGCCGACGGCGAGGACGCGGAACAGGCAGACGGTGACGCCGAAGAGGACTCCGAAAAGGACGAGGCGAAAGACGCCGAAGCGTCCGAGGCCGCCGAAGCCGGCGGCGCCCCGAAGCGGATCAAGAAGCGACGGCTGGCCGGTAAGCGACTCGGGATCGCGGTCGCGGTGGCGGCTGTCCTGTTCATCGGATCGGCGGCGTTCGCGGGGGCGACCGTGCAGCCATACCTCGCCGACCGCGCCACCACGGCAACCAAGTTGCGAGTCGCGCGGACCGCGGACCGCGCCATCACCACTCTGTGGACCTACACGCCGGAGAACATGGACGGCCTTGCCGATCGCGCGGCCACCTATCTCAGCGGGGACTTCGCGGCTCAGTACCGCAAGTTCGTCGATGCGATCGTGGCGCCCAACAAACAGGCCCAGGTAACCAACACCACTCAGGTCACCGGTGTGGGGGTCGAATCGCTGGATGACCCGAATGCCGTCGTGATCATCTACACCAACACCACGTCGACCAGCCCGCTGACCAAGAACATCCCGTCGCTGAAATACCTGTCCTACCGGCTGTTCATGAAGCGGACTGAGGGACGCTGGCTGGTGACGAGGATGACAACGATCACTTCGCTGGATCTGACGCCGCATATCTAGCACCATCAGGCTCTGACGAACCCATGGACATCAGTTCGCCAGTGTTTCACCGGCTGACCATTGCCGCGCTGTTGATGCTGACCTTCGCCACCGGGTTGGTCGACTCCGTCAGCGTGCTGGTGTTGGGCCGAGTGTTCGTCGCCAACATGACGGGAAACCTGGTCTTCCTGGGATTCTGGTTCGTGAAGTCGGGCATCGACCTGACCGGCGGCGTCGTGGCTTTCTGCGGATTCCTCAGCGGCGCCGTCATCGGTGGCCGGCTGTTCCGGACACTCCGCCACGAACCACGGCGGTGGCTCACCACCGCGCTGGGTATCGAGGTGGTCTTCCTTACGCTGTTGTCGATCCTGACCGGGACCGGCGTGCTGCGCTATCACGACAACACCAAGCTGTTCCTGCTGGGCGGGCTCGCGGTGACATTCGGCATTCAGAACGCCACCGCACGCCAGTTCGGCATCCATGAGCTCAGCACCACCGTGCTGACATCGACGATCGTCGGCATTGGCGTCGAGAGCCGGCTGGCCGGCGGCACCGGGGACCGTCAGGCGCTGCGGGTGGGCGTGGTGCTGGCGCTGTGTTGCGGGGCGGTACTCGGTGCGACGTTGTCGAAGTTTGTCGTCGCTCCGGTGCTCGGGTTGGCAGGAATTGTCGTCGGGATCAGTCTGCTGATCTTCCGCTTCGGTCCGGCGGACAGGAAAACCGCTGCGGCGCTGACTAGTTGAGTCCTCAGTTGAACGCCAGCCAGCTGGGCAGGCCCCGCTCGTGCGAATCGCAGAGCACCTCACGGGTGTCGCACGACCCCTTCGGTGACCCCGCGCCGGCCCACATGCCGCCGGTCTCGCGGCGCAGCACGATCGCCGACGACCCGCCACCGTCGAGCAGGATCGCGGTGTCGCTGCCCAGGCCCCGGAACAGGTCCTGGATGTTGTCCGGGGTGTAGCTGCCGCCTTCGAAGATGTACATCTCGTCTTTCTGCCTCGCGTAGGCGAGTGCCGTGCGCGCGGCACTGGGACCACCATCGTGCAGCTGCCCGGTGTTGCCCGGAGAGAGCAGCCCGATCCCGGACACCGCGACGAAGCGCGCATTCTTGTTGAGCAGATCCTGGACCACCGGGGTGGCCGCGTCGTAGTCTTCTTTGCCCTTGGGCCACGCCACATATGGCGCACCACCGGCCGGCAGGATCATCGTGGTCAGTGCGGACCAGCTCTCGCTGCCGCCGGACAGACCCTGCTTGCCGGGGTAGGCGACGGTCCCGGTGACCGCCTGGTTGGCATGCCCCTGGCCGTGGGTGTTGTCCACGAATGCGCCCAGTGGCGAGCTGCAGCCGGTCGTGCGCCACGAGCCGCCCTTCTGCCCGCGCACGTCGAAGAAATTCGCGTTGATCGCGATCGTCGGCTGTCCCATCCGCTGCCACGCCTGCAGCGGCGTGTAGATCTCCGACGCCTGCAGCAGGCCTTCGCCGGTGCGCGCGCTCGGGTTGCTCTCGCAGCGCGCCTGATCACCTTGGTGCGTGTCGACCAACAAGTGCGGCTGAAGCCGTTGCGACGCATTCTTGATGATCATCAAGTGGCCGCCGTTGTTCATCTCGTACCATTCGCCACCGCCGTTGAGCAGCGGCGTGGGATGCCCGGCCCCGAAGTTGTAGACGAGGTAGGAGCCCTTGGTGGTGGCGATGGCGCTCTCGAGCATCTCTCGCCCGTCGGCGGCGCGGGCCACGGGCTGCCCGGTGGTGGTCGCGAGCGTCGCGCACGCAGCCACCGCGGCGCAGCAAGCCGTCAGTCGGCGCAGGCTGGCAGAAAGTGTCGGCACGATAGCCCTTTCGGCCCCGAAAATTCAGATGCAACCAGCTAAGGATCAGTCACATCCGTCACACTGTCAACTTTGATAACAGGTGTGTGACGGTTGGGCCGCGCCGGAATTACGTTTGCGTGCTTGGAGTTTCGGCCTCGACTTGGATTCGGCCGGGATTCGGCTTGGGATTCCGGTTCGAGTTCGGCTTCGGCCACGTTCGCACGCGCCTTTTCGCGCTGGTGCTGCGCCTGATGTTCCGCGGCGATAGCCAGCTCGACTGCCCCATGAATCCGGTGGAAGCCCTTGCGGTCGTAAATCTGCGTGATGATCCCGCCCACCAACAACCCGATGACCAGGCCGATCGAGGTCATCATCAACGCCTGCGACAAACCGGCGTCACCGTGACCGTTGAGGTACAACAGCGACCGCACGCCCAGAAACACCTGGTGCATCGGTTCGAATTCGGACAGCCAACGGAAGAACGGCGGCACGGCTTCCAGCGGGACGGTGGCACCCGCCGACGGCAGCCCGAGGATCACGAAGACCAGCATGCTGAACAGCATTCCCATCGAGCCCAGCACGGCGATCAGTGAGCTGGACGTGACGCCCACCGCGGTGATCGCGAAGACCCCGTAGCCCCACAATTGCCAGCCGAGCGAGATGGGCATGCCGAGCCCGTGGGCGATGGCCATGTAGACGGCCGACGTCAGCAACGCGAGCACCACCATCACGCCCCACTTGACCAGCAGGGTGCGGAAGCGCGAGATGCTGGCCTGTTCGGCGAAACGGTAGACGGGGCCGAACTCGGCGGGTACGTAGCCGAGCATCGAGTCCACCAGGGTGCTGACCACGATGCTGCCGGTGAATCCGGCCAGCAGCAGCAAGAGTGCGTAGTAGAACGCCGACAAGCCATTGCCGGTGCCGTTCGGCATCGGGTTGTAGACAGTGGATTTGATGTCGATGGGGTTGGCGAGCCCCAGTGCCGACGCGCCAGTCAGCGGCGCATTGTCGGTCTGTGCCGCCACATCCGCCGTAACTCGTTGGCCCACTTTGGTATTCGCCACGGCCATGGCCTGGGTCAGGGTCTGGCCCGCGATACCCGAGCCAAGAGTGCCGGCCCGCGGGTTGGTCGAGATCGTAATCGCCGGGCGCTCAGCGCGTTCGGTGGTGACCGCGCTTTCCGCGAACTCTCGCAGCCGCGTGGAAAAGGTCGGTGGTATCACCGCCTCGCCGTACACCTCGGCGCGGTCCAGCTGCCGCTTGGCCTCGTCGTGCGTAAGTACCCGGACGTCGAATTTGTTCTTGTCCAATCCGGCGACCAGACCGTCGACGATCTGCTGACCGGTCGGTCCGGCATCCTCGTTCACCACGGCGATCGGGAAATGCCGCAAGTTGGTCGTCGGATTCAAGATGCCGCCCAAGTACAGCGCGGCGAGCGCCGACATGAGGGCCAACGTGACGACGATCGGCGCCGCCCAGAACCGCACCGTCCGAATGGCTTTTGCGTTCCGGTTGGGCTTCGGCGCCGCATGCCGCGGCTGCGATTGAGACATGCGGAGCTCCTGTCTGTCGTGCCCACTCTATGTCCCTTAACCGCCAAGTTCTGCGTGCATCTCCCAGATCAGCACTTCGGAGTGTGCGCCGGCGGTCAGCCGAGGGCCGTCAGATCCTGTGAGCCGGACCGCATCTCCCTCGTTCAGCTCGCCGAGGTCCTCGAGGGTAAGCCGGCCGCGCGCGAGGAATACGTGCAGGTAGGGCGCGTCTGGGAGCTCGACGGCGGTACCGGGCTGCAGCCGTGCGCCGTGCAGCGCGGCGCTGCGGTTGTGCAGTGTGATGGCGGCCTCATGACCGGGCATGCCTGAGGCGATCATCACAAGGCCGCCACCGAGCAGTTCGTCGCCAATCTCGTGCTGCTGGTAGCTCGGTGTGACTGCGGTCTCATCGGGAATCACCCACATCTGCACGAAATGCACTGGCTCCGTGACTGACTCGTTCTTCTCCGAATGCAGAATTCCGCTGCCCGCCGACATCCGTTGCGCCAGACCGGGATAGATCACTCCATGATTTCCGGCCGAATCCTGGTGTGTGAGTTGGCCTTGCAGCACCCAGGTCACAATCTCCATGTCGCGGTGCGGATGGGTGTCGAAGCCTGTACCGGGCTGCACTACGTCGTCGTTGTTCACCAGGAGCAACCCGTGGTGGGTGTTGTCCGGGTCGTAGTGGTCGCCGAACGAGAAGGAATGCCTGGACTCGAGCCACGGCGTCACGGTGCGCGCCCGGTCGGCCGCCCGGCGAATCTCCGCGGTGGCAGGCATCCCCTCAGGGTAGTGCCGCCAGCAGGCCCTGTGCGTGCCGGAGCGCGGGGTCGAGTTCGGGCAGCGGCAGGTCGAGCGGTGCGAATTCGAGATGGTCGACGACCATGACCACGACCTGGGCGCACGCATGGCCGGCTCGTCGCGGATGGTCAACGCCGTTTTTGTCCGCCGAGTGTGGATTTGTTGCACGTTCATCCACAGGAAGCGCGCAACAAGTCCATTTTCGGCGGCATGCGTCGGGGGTAGCTGACACGGTCGGCGCATGCCAGAAGACGATTGGCCGTTCCTCGGCACCGAGGCCCTGGCCGGGGGCAGGGTCAGCAGACGCACCCTGCGCAGCCGTCATGAGATGGTCTACCGCAACGTCTACCTGCCAAAGGGCCGTGAGCTCACCGCGGTCACCCGCGGTGTTGCAGCTTGGTTGTGGTCCGGGCGGTCAGCCACTGTCGCGGGCCTGTCAGCTGCGGCTCTGCACGGCTCGCAGTGGATCGATTCCGGGAAACCGGCCGAACTGAACCGCATGGAAGCGTCCGGCGTCGACGGCATCGTCGTTCATCGCGACAAGCTGCTGGATCGGGAGGTGTGCGTGATCGAGGGCATGTCGGTCACCACACCGGCGCGGACGGCCTTCGATCTCGGACGGCAGCCCGGGTTGACGACCGCGGTCATTCGGCTGGACGCGCTGGCGAACGTCACCAACCTCACGCCGAGCGACATCGAGCGAGTCGCTGAATACCATGGCGGATCGCGTGGCTTGATCCAGCTAAGACAGGTGTTGGGGTTGATGGACGGTGGTAGCGAGTCTCCGCCGGAGACCCGCACCCGGCTGCTCCTCGTGCGCTCGGGATTGCCCAGGCCGGAGACGCAAATCGTGGTGTTGAACAGATTCGGTCACCCGTTCGCGCGCATCGATATGGGTTATCGCGAGCAGAAGGTCGGGGTCGAATACGATGGCGCACAACACTGGACGGACCCGGCGCGACGGACGGCCGATATCGACCGGTACGCCGAACTCGCCGAATTGGGTTGGGTGATCATCCGGGTCAGCAGCGATCTCCTGAATTACCGGCCTGAAGTGGTGGTCGCGCGGGTTCGGGCCGCGCTAGAGGCGCGCCGAATGTGTGCTTGATGCACGCCAATTCGCGGAAAGCGTGCAATAAGTCCACGCTCGGCGGATGAAGCGAGGGATCAAAGGCGTTCGGGGAGACCGAATTTCGGGAACAACGCGCCGTCGAGGAACGCCACGACATGCGACACCCGATCGCCGGCCACGTCCAGCACGTGCAGTTGAAAAGGGACATGCACCTGGCCCGCACGCATATACATGGCTGCCGCCGGCTGACCGTTGGCGGTCAGGGGAAGCATGCGCATATCGCCGGGCGAATCGGCGGGACACTGCTGGTGGATGAGGGTGACGATGTTCTGCGCACCCTGATACCAGCCGGTATACGGCGGCATCTCCCAGATCGCCTCGGCGGTGAACAGTTCCACCAGCCGGTCGATGTCATAGACCTCGAACGCCGCGATGTAGCGGGCCAGCAGATCCTGCGCCTCGGGCGACTCCGGCGCCGCCAGCCGCTCGTCGGAGCTGGGCCGGACCGTGTCCAGTTGGGTCCGGGCCCGCTGCAGCAGGCTGTTCACCGCGACGGTGGTGGTGCCGATCGCCTCGGCCACCTCGGCGGACTTCCACTGCAGCACGTCACGCAGCAGCAACACCGCCCGCTGCCGGGGTGAAAGGTGCTGCAGTGCGGCGACAAACGCCAGCCGCACCGACTCACGCGACCCGACAATCACCGACGGATCCGTGGGGTCCTCGGCCTGGTCGGGCAGCGGCTCGAGCCAAGGCACCTCGCGGCGCTCCAGCAACTCTTCGGTCGGGTCCGAGCTGGGTGCCCCCAGCCCCGTCGGCAGCGGCCGGCGCTGCCGGCTTTCCAGCGCGCTCAGGCAGGTGTTGGTGGCGATGCGATGTAGCCAGGTCCGGATCGACGACTTGCCTTCGAAGCGGTCGTAGGACTTCCAGGCCCGCAACAGCGTCTCCTGCACCAGGTCCTCGGCGTCGTGCAGCGAACCGGTCATCCGGTAGCAGTGTGCGAGCAGTTCACGTCGGTACGGCTCGGCGTGGGACGAGAAATCGCCGTCCGGCTCGAAGTCAGAGTGGTCTGCGAGCGCCGTCACGTGACCGAGCCTACGCAGAGTAGGTGACAACCCGGTGTGGCAAGGCCATTACGCTGCCCGTAATGACTACCACCCGCAGTGAACGAAGTTTCGACGGACTCGGGGGCGTCCGCATCGTCTACGACGTGTGGACACCGGACGTCCCGGCGCGGGCGGTGGTCGTGCTGGCGCACGGGGTGAGCGAATACGCCCGCCGCTACGACCACGTCGCGCAGCGGTTCGGCGAGGCAGGGCTGGTCACCTATGCCCTCGATCACCGGGGGCACGGTCGTTCGGGCGGCAAGCGGATGCAGGTGCGCGACATCAGCGAGTTCACCGCCGACTTCGACACGCTGGTCGGCATTGCCACGCGCGAGTACCCCGGCCTCAAGTGCGTCGTACTCGGGCACAGCATGGGTGGTGGGATCGTGTTCGCCTACGGGGTCGAACGCCCGGACAACTACGACCTGATGGTGCTGTCCGGACCGGCGGTCGCGGCACAGGACCTGGTGTCGCCGCTGCTGGCGTTCGCCGCCAAGGGACTGGGCGCTTTGTTGCCCGGTCTGCCGGTGCAGGAAATCGACGCCGGTTTCATATCGCGTGACCCCGCGGTGGTCGAGGAGTACAACGCCGACCCGCTGGTATATCACGGAAAGATCCCGGCCGGGATCGGGCGGGCGTTGCTGCAGGTCGGCGAGACCATGCCGCAGCGGGCACCGGCCTTGACCGCGCCACTGCTGGTGGTGCACGGTTCCGATGACCGGCTGATCCCGGTCGACGGCAGTCGGCGGCTGGTCGAGTGCGTGGGATCCACCGACGTCGAGCTGAAGGTCTATCCGGGGCTCTACCACGAGGTTTTCAACGAGCCGGAGCAAGCTCAGGTGCTCGACGACGTGGTTTCGTGGATCAGCACGCGGCTTTAGGCGGCGCTGACCGAATTGTCGTACCGCTTGGGTAGTTTGGCGCCATGACCGACGACAAGATGCTGGCCCGCATCGCGGCACTGCTGCGCCAGGCCGAAGGCACTGACAACTCGCACGAAGCGGATGCATTCATGACCGCCGCGCAACGGTTGGCGACGGCGGCGTCCATCGACCTGGCGGTGGCCCGGTCGCATTCGGCGAACCGCTCGGCCGCCGAGTCCCCTGTCCAGCGCACGATCACCATCGGAAATGACGGCGCCCGGGGGCTGCGGACGTATGTGCAGCTCTTCGTCCTGATCGCGACGGCAAATGATGTGCGCTGTGATATCGCGATGAATTCGACGTTCCTCTACGCCTACGGGTTCAGCGAAGACATCGATGCGACCCATGCCCTCTACGCCAGCCTGGTGGTCCAGATGGTGAAGGCGTCCGACGCCTACCTTGCGACGGGCGCGCACCGCCCCACGCCGACGATCACCGCGCGGCTCAACTTCCAGCTGGCGTTCGGGACCCGGGTCGGGCAGCGGCTGGCTGAGGCGCGCGAGCAGGAACGGCAGGAGGTCGCCAAGGACCGCGGACGAGCGCCGGGTACCGCCATTGCCCTGCGGGACAAGGAGGTCGAGCTGCGCGACCACTACCGCAGCGCATCGAAGGCGCGCGGCACCTGGCAGGCCCACCGGGCGTCGGCCGGGTACTCGTCGGCCGCGCGGCGCGCGGGCGACCGGGCCGGTCGCAGAGCGCGGCTCGGCGACAGCCCCGAGTTGCCCGGGGCGCGGACCGCGCTGGGTCGGTGACTGCGGGGGCACGGGACTCCCAGCGCGCCAAGGTCTACGCGGCTGAGGAATTCGTCCGGACGTTGTTCGATCGTGCCGCCGAACACGGCACACCCAGCGTGGAGTTCTTCGGTACTCAATTGACGCTCCCGCCGGAGGGGCGGTTCGCCTCGGTCGCCTCGGTGCAGCGATACGTCGACGACGTGCTCGCGTTGCCGTCGGTGCGGCAGCACTGGCCCGCCGTGCCGCCGCTGCGAGTGCGGGCGCGGCGGGCGGCCACCGCGGCGCACTATGAAAGCCGCGACGGCGCAGGCACTATCGCCGTTCCCGACCGGGACACCGCCGACTGGGCGATGCGCGAGCTGGTGGTGCTGCACGAAGTGGCCCATCATTTGTGTCAAGTGCCGCCGCCGCACGGCCCGCAGTTCGTTTCGACCTTCTGCACGTTGGCCGAGCTGGTGATGGGACCTGAACTGGGCCACGTGCTGCGAGTCGTGTTCGCGAAAGAGGGTGTGCGGTGAACCAGCCAGACCCTGACGCCCGGGCTCGCGCGATCGAGACCCAAATGACCGACGACGAACGATTCTCGCTGCTGGTCGGCGTGATGGGGGCTGGTGAACTGTGGCCACTGCGCGATGAGCGCATCCCGCCCGACGTCCCGATGAGCGCGGGCTATGTGCCAGGGATTCCCCGGCTCGGGATCCCGGCGTTGCGGATGAGCGACGCCGGCCTGGGCGTCACCAACCCCGGCTATCGGCCGGGGGACACCGCGACCGCCCTGCCGGCCGGGCTGGCGCTGGCCGCCAGCTTCGACCCGGCGCTGGCGCGTGCCGCGGGCGAAGTGATCGGGCGGGAGTCGCGCAGCCGAGGTTTCAATGTCCAACTGGCCGGCGCCATCAACCTGGCACGCGACCCGCGCAACGGTCGCAACTTCGAATACCATTCCGAGGACACGCTTTTGAGTGCCGCGATGGTCGCGGAATCGATCAACGGGATACAGCAACAAGGTGTCATCTCGACCACCAAGCACTTCTCGCTGAACTGCAATGAGACCAACCGGCACTGGCTGGACGCGGTCATCGACCCCGATGCACACCGCGAGTCGGACCTGCTTGCCTTCGAGATCGCCATCGAGCGCTCGCAGCCCGGCGCCGTGATGGCGGCATACAACAAGGTCAACGGCCACTATGCCGCAGCAAACGACGTCTTGATCAACGACGTGCTCAAAGGCGCCTGGGGATACCGTGGTTGGGTCATGTCCGACTGGGGCGGGACGCCGGGCTGGGAGTGTGCGCTGAGCGGCCTCGACCAGGAGTGCGGTGCGCAGATTGACGCCGTGTTCTGGCAGGCGGAGGGGTTCACCGACCCCCTGCGTGCCGCCTACGCCGACGGCCGCCTGCCCAAGGAGCGCCTCTCGGACATGGTCCGGCGGATCTTGCGGTCGATGTTCGCCGTTTTAATCGACCACCGCGAAGCCGCGCCCGCCCCGGATATGTTCGCGCACAACGAGATTGCGCTGCGGGTTGCCCGGCAGGGGATCGTGCTGCTGAGCAACCGCGGGGTACTGCCGCTTTCGCGCGAGCCGGGTGTGCGCATCGCCGTCATCGGGGGATACGCACAGCTCGGTGTGCCGATCGGTTGCGGATCGAGCGCGGTCGTTCCGCCCGGCGGCTATGCGGATGTGATCCCGATCGGTGGCCCCGGCCTGACGGGCGGCTTGCGCAACCTGTATCTGCTGCCCTCGAGCCCGCTCAATGAGCTGAAAAAGCAACTGCCGCAGGCGCAGATCGAATTCGATCCGGGCATCAGTCCGGCCGAGGCGGTGCTGCTGGCGCGGCGGGCGGACGTCGCGATCGTGTTTGCGGTCCGCGTCGAGGGGGAGGGCCTCGACAGTGCCGACCTGTCGTTGCCGTGGGGGCAGGACGCGGTGATCGCCGCCGTCGCGGCCGCCAACCCGAACACTGTCGTGGTGCTCGAGACGGGCAATCCGGTGGCCATGCCCTGGCGAGACTCGGTCAATGCCGTCGTGCAGGCCTGGTATCCGGGACAGGCCGGCGGTCGGGCCATCGCGGAAATCCTTACCGGCCAGGTCAATCCGTCGGGTCGACTGCCGATCACCTTCCCGGTCGATCTCGATCAGACGCCGCGCCCGGAGTTACCCGAACTCGGCGCCGCATGGGGGACGCCGACCACCATCGAATACTCCGAAGGGGCCGATATCGGCTACCGCTGGTTCGCCCGGACCGGGCAGGTGCCGATGTTCGCGTTCGGACACGGCTTGTCCTACACCAGCTTCGACTACCGCGACCTGACGGTGACGGGTGGTGCACACCATCACCGCGAGCTTCAGCGTGCTCAACATCGGTGATCGGGACGGGGCCGACGTCCCGCAGCTGTATCTGACCGCCGCAGCCGGCGAGCAACGCATGCGGTTGCTGGGATTCGAGCGGGTCGAACTGGGTCCCGGCGAAACCCGCCGCGTCACCATCGAAGCGGATCCGCGGTTGCTTGCCGGCTATGACGGCCGGGCCGCAAGCTGGCGCATCACGCCAGGTCGTTACCTGGTAGCGGTGGGCGCTTCCGCCACGGCCCTACGGCTGACGGCCGAGGTCGAGCTGACCGGTCGTGCATTCGGGCGGTGATCGTGGCGAAATCCCACCCGAGCCCCGCGGTGACGCGAGGGGCGGGCGGGATTTCAGGGCTTACTTGACCGGCGACCAATTCGTCGCCGCAGGTGCAGCGGTACGCCTCACCCGAGCCCGAACAGTGACACGGGACCTCGATGCGAACCCGACAACCGCAGCCCTCGTGGCCACACGACAACAGGGTTCCAGCCTCGTACTCTGCCATTTTTCGTCATCCTTATCTGTGTAGGGAACGCGGGCATAACCTCCCCCACCATATACCCTATACGGGTATCTGGTAAAGCCGGTGTTATACCGTGAGCTCTGTGGACCAGACACCCACCCCACAGGACGTCGACGCGTTCTTGGACGCCACCATGATCGGCGACGATTCGGTGTTGTCCGCGGCCCTGCAGGCCAGCCAGCAAGCGGGACTGCCGTCGATCGCCGTTTCGGCTCAGCAGGGCAAGTTCCTGAGTCTGTTGGCCGGTGCGATCGGTGCGCGCCGCGTCCTCGAGATTGGCACCCTGGGCGGCTTCAGTTCCATCTGGCTGGCGCGGGGCGTGGGCCCGGAGGGGCGCGTGACGACACTGGAATACGAGCCCAAGCACGCCGAGGTCGCACGCGCGAACCTGGAGCGGGCCGGCGTCGGCGACCGGGTGGAGGTGCTGGTGGGCGCCGCGCTCGACACGCTGCCGACCCTGACCGGGCCCTTCGACCTGGTGTTCATCGACGCGGACAAGGAGAACTATCTCGCCTACCTCGACTGGGCGGTCAAGCTCAGCCGTCCGGGCTCAGTCATTTTGGTGGACAACGTCATTCGCGACGGCAAGGTATTGGCGCCGGACCCCGACGACGCCCGGGTGACGGCAACCCGCAAGACGCTGGACGCGATGGGTGCGCACCCCAATCTGGACGCCTCGGTGATCCAGACCGTCGGCGCGAAGCACTGGGACGGCTTCGCCTTCGCGTTGGTCAAATAGCCTGTCGCGAGTGTGGGGGTTATGCACGCTTTTCCCCGGGCGAACGTGCGTAACCCCCACACTCGGCGAGCAAAAGGGGTCGGGTCAGCCGCAGACCGCGCCGGTCGCCGCCGAGCCGACGAGCTTGACGTACTTGGCCAGCACGCCGGTCTTGTAGCGGGGCGGTGGGGGAGTGAAATCCTTTCGCCGAGAATCGAATTCGCCCGGGTCGGCCAACACGTCGAGAGTTCGTGCGGCGACGTCCAGCCGGATCCGGTCGCCGTCGCGCAGGAAGGCGATCGGTCCGGCGTCCACCGCCTCCGGAGCGATGTGCCCGACGCACAGGCCGGTGGTGCCGCCGGAGAACCGGCCGTCGGTCAGCAGCAGCACATCTTTGCCGAGTCCGGCGCCCTTGATCGCGCCGGTGATCGCGAGCATCTCCCGCATCCCCGGGCCGCCCTTGGGGCCCTCGTAGCGGATCACGACCGCGTCGCCGTGGGTGATCGTGCCGTCCTCGAGGGCGTCCAGCGCGGCCCGCTCGCCGTCGAAAACCCTTGCGGTGCCTTCGAACACGTCGGAGTCGAAGCCGGCCGTCTTGACCACCGCGCCGTCCGGCGCCAGCGATCCGCGCAGGATGGTGATCCCGCCGGTCTTGTGGATGGGATTGTTCAGGGCCCGCAGCACCTTGCCGTCGGGATCCGGCGGCGCGATGGCGGCCAGGTTCTCGGCAACGGTCTGGCCGGTCACCGTCAGGCAATCGCCATGCAGCAGGCCCGCATCCAGCAGGGCCTTCATCACCACCGGCACGCCGCCGACGTGGTCGACGTGGGACATCACGTGCCGGCCGAACGGCTTGACGTCGGCCAGGTGCGGAACCTTCGACCCGATCCGGGTGAAGTCGTCCAGCGACAACTCGACTTCGGCCTCGTGGGCGATCGCCAGCAGGTGCAGCACCGCATTGGTCGACCCGCCGAACGCCATCACGACCGCGATCGCGTTGTCGAACGCCTCCTTGGTCAGGATGTCGCGGGCCGTGATGCCGCGCCGCAGCAGTTCGATGACGGCCTGGCCGCTGCGCCGCGCGAACCCGTCGCGCCGGCGGTCGGTGGCCGGTGGTGCCGCACTGCCCGGCAGCGACATACCGAGCGCCTCGGCCGCGCTGGCCATGGTGTTGGCGGTGTACATACCGCCACACGCACCCTCGCCGGGACAGATCGCGCGCTCGATGGCGTCGACGTCCTCGCGCGACATCAGCCCGCGCGAGCACGCGCCGACCGCCTCGAACGCGTCGATGATGGTGACCTCGCGCTCGCTGCCGTCCGACAACTTGGCCACGCCGGGCAGAATCGAGCCCGCGTAGAGGAACACCGAGGCCAGGTCCAGCCGCGCGGCGGCCATCAGCATGCCGGGCAGCGATTTGTCGCAGCCCGCCAAAAGGACCGAACCGTCCAGCCGCTCGGCTTGCATCACGGTTTCGACGCTGTCGGCGATCACCTCGCGCGACACCAGCGAGAAATGCATCCCCTCGTGACCCATCGAGATGCCGTCGGAAACCGAGATCGTGCCGAATTCAAGCGGGTACCCGCCGGCCGAGAACACGCCCTCCTTGACCGATTTGGCGAGCCGGTCCAGCGAGAGGTTGCACGGCGTGATCTCGTTCCATGACGACGCGACCCCGATCTGCGGCTTGGCGAAGTCCTCGTCGCCCATGCCTACCGCCCGCAACATGCCACGGGCGGCGGTCTTCTCCAGGCCGTCGGTGACGTCACGACTGCGAGGCTTCATATCGGTAGCTGTGGAACTCTGGGGGGCTGCGGGCATCGTCCCAGTATGCTCGCGGCGCGACTGCCGCCAAAATCATCGAATGTACCCCGCTGGGGTATGGGGTATGGTGGGATAAACGCCGGAGGCTAGATGACAAGACCAGTTGAAGCGCACGGATACGCCCAGCAGAAGGACAACTACGCCAAGCGCTTGCGCCGCATCGAAGGCCAGGTGCGTGGCATCGCGCGGATGATCGACGAGGACAAGTACTGCATCGACGTCCTCACCCAGATCAGCGCCGTCAACAGTGCGTTGCGGTCGGTGGCGCTGAATTTGCTTGACGAACACCTGAGCCACTGCGTCACGCGCGCGGTTGCTGAAGGCGGCGCCGAAGCCGACGGCAAGATCGCCGAAGCCTCGGCCGCTATCGCACGACTTGTCCGTTCGTAGTTCGCTAGGCGGCCCCACGGGCGTGTTGAATCGCATAGGTGCTTAAAAGCCGAGGGCGCAGTGCGTACGGTAAGAGCAGCGTGACCGCGCCCCGGACTACGACCGAGTTCGCCGGCCGGTTCCGCGCCCCACGCTATGACTGCCGAAGCCGGAACCGCCTCCACTACCTCGCGAACGTGGACACCACGAATCGCCGTGCAGTTAGCTGTACTGGCCGCGGCGGCCTTTGTTTACGTCACCGCTGAAATCCTGCCGGTCGGCGCACTGTCGGCGATCGCGCGCGACTTGAATGTCAGTGTGTTCCTGGTCGGGACCCTGCTGTCCTGGTACGCGCTTGTCGCGGCGCTGACGACCGTTCCCCTGGTTCGCTGGACAGCGCACTGGCCGCGGCGCCGGGCGCTGATGGCCAGCCTGGTGTGCCTGACCGTCTCCCAGCTCGTCTCTGCCCTGGCGCCCACGTTCGCGGCGCTCGCCGCCGGGCGGGTGCTCTGTGCGGTCACCCACGGCCTGCTGTGGTCGGTGATCGCCCCGATCGCCACCCGGCTGGTGCCGCCCAGCCACGCCGGCCGCGCCACCATGTCGATCTACATCGGCACCAGCCTGGCGCTGGTGATCGGCAGCCCGCTCACCGCGGCGATGAGCCTGATGTGGGGCTGGCGGGTGGCGGCGGCCTGCATCACCGTAGCGGCAGCCATCGTGACCGTGGCGGCGCGGTTGATGCTGCCCGAGCTGACGCTCACCAGCGACCAGCTGCAATACGTGGGTCCGCGGTCGACGCACCACCGCAATCGGGCGCTGATCGTCGTCAGCCTGATCACCATGGTCGGCGTCACCGGCCATTTCGTTTCGTATACCTACATCGTGGTGATCATCCGTCAGGTCGTGGGGGTACGCGGACCGAACCTGGCGTGGGTACTTGCGGCGTATGGCATTGCCGGAGTGCTCGCGGTGGCGTTGGTGGCACGGCCGCTGGACCGGCGGCCCAAGGGCGCGATCATCTTGTGCATGACCGGGCTCACCGCGGCCTTGGTGCTGCTGACCGCGCTGGCGTTCGGCGGGCAGCTCTCCGCGTTGACCGCGCTGGCGGTCGGGACCGGTGCGATCGTGCTGTGGGGCGCCACGGCCACCGCGGTGTCGCCGATGCTGCAATCCGCGGCGATGCGCAGCGGGGCTGACGACCCCGACGGGGCGTCGGGCATGTACGTCACCGCGTTTCAGGTGGGCATCATGGCCGGCTCGCTGGCGGGCGGACTGTTGTATGAGCGCAGCGTCGCGATGATGCTCAGCGCATCGGCCGGATTGATGGCCATTGCTTTAGTCGGTTTCGCGGCAACCAGGCAAATGTTCGACGTAGCTCCGGCAAATTCCAGCGAGGAGTAACGCCGCAGGTCAGCGGCGCGAAGTACGGTCCAAACCCGGTGTTTGGCGACCGCTCAAGGCGTGATTACTCAGGGCGTTATGCCACACTGGGTCCAGAACGTGACTGGAGGGATTTGATATGTCGCGCTGGACGCGTGTCCAGAAACGGGGACTGCTCGGGGCCGCTTTGCGGGCGGCCGGGACTGCTCTGGGACTGGCTTGGACATTGGTGTTAGTGCTCGCCCTGGGCACGGGCACCGCCCTGGCGGACCCCGACGATGTCCCCGGAGCCCCCGGCGATCCCGGCGTGGTCAACGCACCCGCCGACCCCCCGGCACAGGCCCCGTTCGGCCCGCTGGCGCTGCCGCCGGGCGACCCACTCGCGCCTGCGCCCGGGGTCGACCCGCTGGCGGTCCCGACGGAGGCGGCAGCCGGGCAGGACGCGACGCCATTCGTCGGCGACCCGCCATTCCGGCCGCCGTCGTTCAATCCGGTCAACGGTTCGATGGTCGGTGTGGCCAAGCCGATCATCATCAACTTCCAGGTGCCGATCGCTGACCAGGCGATGGCCGAGAGGGCGATCCACATCTCGTCGATCCCGGCGGTGCCGGGCAAGTTCTACTGGATGACCCCGAGCCAGGTGCGCTGGCGCCCGCTGTCATTCTGGCCCCCCAACACCGCGGTGAACATCGACGCGGCCGGCACCAAGTCGAGCTTCCGGACCGGCGACGCGCTGGTGGCGACGGCAGACGACGCCACACACCAGATGACGATCACGCGCAACGGGACTGTGGTGCAGACCTTCCCGATGTCCATGGGGATGTCGGCGGGAAACCATCAGACGCCGAACGGCACGTACTACGTGCTCGAGAAGATGCCCTCGGTGGTGATGGATTCCTCCACCTACGGCGTGCCGGTCAACTCGGCGTACGGCTACAAGGTGACGGTTGAGCTGGCCGTCCGGATCGACAACAGCGGCAACTTCGTGCACAGCGCGCCGTGGTCGGTGGGCGATCAGGGCAAGCGCGACGTCAGCCACGGCTGCATCAACCTCAGCCCCAGCAACGCGAAATGGTTCTTCGACAACTTCGGCAGCGGCGACCCGGTCGTGGTGAAGAACTCCGTCGGGACTTACAACAAGAACGACGGCGCCCAGGACTGGCAGATCTAAACTCCGCCGAGCAGACGCAAAAGCACCCTTTTTACTACCGAAAAGGGTGCTTTTGCGTCTGGTCGGCGGAGCAATCTATGTATACCGTCATACATATGGCAAGCCCCCGTGAGCGCATGGTGGTTTCGGCGGCGCTGTTGATCAGGGAGCGCGGTGCCCATGCCACGGCGATCTCCGACGTTCTGGAACACAGCGGCGCGCCCCGGGGCTCGGCGTATCACCACTTCCCGGGCGGGCGCACGCAACTGCTGTGCGAGGCGGTCGACTACGCGGGTCAACACGTCGCGGCCGTCATCGCCGAGACCCGGGGCAGCCGCGAACTGTTGGACACCCTGATCGACAAGTACCGCCAGCAGTTGCTCAGCAGTGACTTCCGCGCGGGCTGCCCCGTGGTGGCGGTCTCGGTCGAAGCGGGCGAAGACCGGGAGCGGACGGCCTCGGTGACCGAACGCGCGGCTGCGGTGTTCGGCCACTGGTGCGACCTGATCGCACAGCGGTTCATCGCCGACGGCATTGCGCCGGAGCGCGCCGACGAACTGGCGGTGCTGGCCACCTCGGCGCTGGAGGGCGCGATCCTGCTGGCCCGGGTGCGCCGCGACCTGACGCCCCTTGATGTCCTGCACCGCCAGCTGAGCAGCCTGCTCCTGGCTGAGACTGGAAAGGCGGACTCGTGATGACCGCTGAATGGCAGCCCACCGCGTGCATCCTCTGCGAATGCAACTGCGGCATCGTCGTGCAGGTCGAAGACCGCAGATTGGCCCGCATCCGCGGCGACAAGGCGCATCCGGGGTCACAGGGTTACACCTGCAACAAAGCGTTGCGGCTGGACCACTACCAGAACAACCGCGCCCGCCTGACCTCGCCGATGCGCCGGCGCCCCGACGGGACCTTCGAGGAAATCGACTGGGACACCGCGATTGTCGAGATCGCCGAGGGTTTCAAGCGCATCCGCGACAGCTACGGCGGGGACAAGATCTTCTACTACGGCGGCGGCGGTCAGGGCAACCATCTGGGCGGGGCCTACAGCGGCGCGTTCCTGAAGGCCCTGGGGTCGCGCTACCGGTCCAATGCGCTGGCGCAGGAGAAAACCGGCGAAGCCTGGGTCGATGCGCAACTCTACGGCGGCCACACGCGTGGTGAGTTCGAGCACGCAGAAGTGTCGGTGTTCGTCGGGAAGAACCCATGGATGTCGCAGAGCTTCCCGCGAGCACGGGTGGTGCT
This sequence comes from uncultured Actinomycetota bacterium, assembly GCA_963735655.1. Lineage (GTDB taxonomy): Bacteria > Actinomycetota > Actinomycetes > Mycobacteriales > Mycobacteriaceae > Mycobacterium. The sequence goes on along the minus strand of CAVTLW010000028.1, from coordinate 23,834 downwards.
CAACGAGATTGCCAAAGACCCGGCCCGGTCGATGATCGTGATCGACCCCGTGCTCACCGACACCGCAAAGATGTCCGACTTCCACCTGCGGGTGCGACCCGGTACCGACGCCTGGTGTCTGGCCGCCCTGGCCGCCGTCCTGGTCCAGGAAAACCTTTGCGACGAAGTATTTCTCACCGAGCACGTGCACGGCGCATCCGCCGTCCGTGACGCGCTGGGTGAGGTGTCGATCGCTGACTACGCGGCGCACTGCGGCGTGGACGAAGAGCTGTTGCGGGCGGCCGCGCGGCGCGTCGCCGGCGCGTCCAGCGTCTCGGTGTTCGAAGACCTCGGCATTCAGCAGGCACCCAACAGCACGCTGTGCTCCTATCTGAACAAGTTGCTGTGGATCCTCACCGGCAATTTCGCGAAAAAGGGCAGCCAGCATCTGCATTCGTCCTTCGCGCCGCTGTTCAGCACCGTGTCCGGGCGCACACCGGTGACCGGCGCGCCGATCATCGCCGGGCTGGTGCCGGCCAATGTGATCCCGGAGGAGATCCTCACCGACCACCCGGACCGGTTCCGGGCCATGATCGTCGAGAGCGGCAATCCCGCACACTCCCTTGCCGATTCGGCCGCCTGCCGGGAGGCCTTCCAGGCGCTGGAGCTGATGGTGGTCGTCGACGTCGCGATGACCGAGACCGCCCGGCTGGCCCACTATGTGCTCCCGGCGGCCACTCAGTTCGAGAAGCCGGAAGCGACGTTCTTCAATTTCGAGTTCCCGCACAACGGCTTTCAGTTGCGCCGGCCGCTGCTCGAACCGTTGCCGGGAACGCTGCCCGAACCCGAGATCTGGGCTCGGCTGGTGCGGGCGCTCGGCGTCGTCGACGACGCCGACCTGCGGCCGCTGCGGGAGGCCGCGCAGCGCGGCCGTCAGGCGTACACCGAGGCGTTCCTGGGGGCAGTGGCCGCCAATCCAACTGTGGCGAAACTGCTTCCCTACGTGCTGTACGAAACACTCGGGCCGACGTTGCCAGACGGGATGGCCGGGGCGGCCGCCGTGTGGGGGCTGGCACAGAAGACCGCGATGAGCTATCCCGACGCGGTCCGCCGTGCCGGTCACGCCGACGGAAACGCCCTGTTCGACGCCATCCTGAACAGCCCGTCCGGAGTCACGTTCACCGCGCACAACTACGCCGACGACTTCACGCTGATCAGCCACTCCGATCACAAGATCGCCCTGGAAATCCCCGAAATGCTTTGCGATCTAAGGGCATTGGCTGGTTCGCGGCCCCGGCTCACCACGCCGGAGTTCCCCATCGTGCTGTCGGTGGGGGAGCGCCGCGCCTACACCGCCAACGACATCTTCCGGGACCCGTCCTGGCGCAAACGCGATGTTGACGGGGCACTGCGGGTCAGCGTCGAAGACGCCCACGTCCTCGGGCTGGTCGACGGATGCCGGGTGCGGGTGAGCACCGCCGCCGGCAATGCCGAGGCGACCGTCGAGATCACCGAGACGATGCTGGCCGGACATGCGGCCCTGCCCAACGGTTTTGGGCTGGACTACGTCGGCGACGACGGGCGCACCGTGGTCCCGGGCGTGGCCCCGAACATGCTGACGTCCACGGCGTGGCGCGACCGCTACGCCGGGACGCCGTGGCACAAGCACGTGCCCGCGCGCATCGAAGCGCTGGTCAGTTCCAGATCCTGACCCGGCGCTGCGGATCCAGGAACAACGCGTCGTCCTCGGACACGTCGAAGGCCTCGTAGAAGGCGTCGACATTCCGGATGACGCCGTTGCAGCGGAACTCCGGCGGTGAGTGCGGGTCGACCGCCAGCCGCCGAATCGCCTCGGCGTCACGCGATTTGGTGCGCCACACCTGCGCCCAGCCGAAGAACACCCGCTGCACGCCGGTCAGGCCGTCGATGACCGGTGCGGGCCGGCCGTTCAGGGACAGCTGGTAGGCCAGCAGCGCGATGGACAGCCCACCGAGGTCGCCGATGTTCTCGCCGACGGTGAATGCGCCGTTGACGTGGTGATCGCTGTCCAGCTCGCGGGGTTTGTACACGTCGTACTGTGCGATGAGCGCCTTGGTGCGGGCGCCGAATTCGGTGCGGTCGTCGTCGGTCCACCAGTCGACCAGGTTGCCGTCGCCGTCGTACTTGGCGCCCTGGTCGTCGAAGCCGTGCCCGATCTCGTGTCCGATCACCGCGCCGATCCCACCGTAGTTGGCGGCGTCATCGGCGTCGGCGTCGAAGAACGGCGGCTGCAGAATCGCTGCGGGAAAGACGATTTCGTTCATGCCCGGGTTGTAGTAGGCGTTGACGGTCTGCGGCGTCATGAACCATTCGTCGCGGTCGACCGGGCCGCCCAGCTTGGCCAGCTCTCGGGCGTGGTTGACCGCATAGCCGCGCTGGTAGTTGCCGTAGAGGTCGTCGCGGTCGATCACCAGCTTCGAGTAGTCGCGCCAGCGGACCGGATAGCCGACCTTGGCGGTGAACTTGTCCAGCTTGGTGTGGGCGCGCTCCCGGGTCGCCGGGGTCATCCAGTCCAGATGGTTGATGCTGATCCGGTACGCCTCGCGCAAGTTGGCCACCAACGTGTCGATGCGCGCCTTGGCGTCAGGCGGGAAATGCCTTTCTGCGTAAAGCTTTCCGACGGCGTCGCCCATCAGGCCTTCCACGAGTGACACGGCCCGCTTCCAGCGGTCACGGATCTGCTCGGTGCCGGTCAGCAAGCGGCCGTAGAAATCGAAGTCGGCGGCGACGACGGCGTCAGTCAGCCAGCCGGCGCGGGAGCGAATCAAACGCCAACGCGCCCAACGCCTCCAGTCTTCGAGGTCTTCGCTCTCCCAGAGCCTGGCGAACGCTGTCAGGTAATCGGGTTGGCGCACAACAATTTCTGCGATCGCGTCGGAGGTGGCCCCCAATGCGGCGCCCCAGCCGGCCCAGTTGAAGCCCAGCGCTTCGGTTTGCACCTCGGCGAAGGTCCGCAGGTTGTAGGTGAGTTCGGCGTCGCGACGCTTCACCACGTCCCAGTGCGCGCCCGCGAGTTTGGTTTCCAGCGACACGATTCGGGCCGCGTTATCGGCGTGGTGCTCGCTGCCGCCTCCGAACACCAGGCCGAACATCCGGGCGATGTGTCCGGGGTAGGCGGCCAGCACGTCGGCGTGCTGCTTGTCGCGGTAGTAGGACTCGTCGGGCAGTCCGATGCCGGATTGTGTGAAGTGCAGCAGATAGCGCGCCGAGTTCTTGGAGTCGGTGTCGACATAGAATCCGACGCCGCCCCCGATACCGGTGCGTTGCAGGGCGCCCAGGGCAACCGCCAGCGCATCCCGATCGGCGGCGGCGTCGATCGTGGCCAGCTCGTCGAGCAGCGGCTGTACGCCCCTGCGCTCGACAGCTTCCTCGTCGAGGAAGCTGGCATAGAGGTCACCGATACGCTGTTGGTCGGTTTGCGGGGCCGCACCGGACTCGCTGGCTTCGATGATCAAGTCGCGCACCTGCTCTTCGGCGCGGTCGTACAGGGTCCGGAAGGCGCCGTCGGTGGCCCGGTCCGCGGGGATGTCGTAGTCGGCCAGCCAGCGGCCGTTGACATGACCGAACAGGTCGTCTTGTGGTCGGGCATCAGGGTCGACATGGCTCAGGTCGATGCCCGAGCGAATGGCCTCAATCGTCACCCCGCCATCTTTCCATCACTTTTTGGATGCAACGATCGGGCCATGTCAGACGGGGAGCAAACCGAGCCGCCAGAAGATTCTGCCGATCCTGAGGGCGACTCCACGCCCGAACCCGAAGAGGACGAACCCGAAGAGGACGAAGCCGAAGACGGCGAAGCCGAAGACGAAGATGACGAGTCCGCGGGCGATGGAGTCTTCTCCGGTTACGGCATCGCGTCGAGTGTTCTCGCCGTGCTGTCGATCGCCGCGATCGTGCTCGGTGGGCTGATCTGGGCCGCGCACCGTGACGACACCGGTGAGCGCGTCTATCTCACTCGCGTCATGCAGTCCGCCGCCGAATGGACGGGTGTGCTGATCAACATGAATGCCGGCAACGTCGCCGCCAGCCTGCAGAAACTGCACGACGGCACGGTCGGCGACCTAAACAGCGATTTCGACGCCGCTGTGCAGCCCTACCGGCAGGTGGTGGAGAAACTGCAGACGCAGAGCAACGGCCAGATCGAGGCGGTGGCGATCGAATCGGTGCATCGCGACCTGGACTCCCGGCCCGGCGAGGCGCGTCCCGTGGTGACCACGAAGCTGCCACCCTTCGCCACCCGGACCGACTCGGTGATGGTGATCGCGACGTCGATCGCCGAGAACGCCGGAGCCAAGCCGCAGACGGTGCACTGGAACTTGCGGCTCGATGTCTCCAACGTGGACGGCAAGCTGATGATCTCCAAGCTGGAGTCGATCAAATGAGAAACATCTGGCGGCTGGCCGCGTTCGACGTGCTGGCACCGCTGGGCGCGATCCTCGCGCTGGTGGCGATCGGGCTGGTGCTCGGCTGGCCGGTGTGGTGGGTCTCGGCGTGCTCGGTGTTGATCCTGCTGGTCGCCGAGGGCGTGGCGATCAACTTCTGGCTGCTCCGCCGCGATTCGGTCAGCGTCGGCACCGACGACGACGCGCCGGGCCTGCGATTGGCCGTGGTGCTGCTGTGTGCGGTCGCGCTGTCGGCGGCGGTGCTGACCGGGTACACGCACTGGACGACGTCGGACCGCCAATTCAAAGAAGATGCCAGGACCGTGGTTCAGACCGCCACCGGCATGGCCGAGGCGGTGGCGTCGTTCACCCCGAGTGCGCCGACGGCTTCCATCGACAAGGCCGCGGCGATGATGGTGCCGGAGCAGGCGGCCAAGTTCAAGGAGCAGTACGCCAAGTCCAGCGTCGACCTGGTGCAGCGCAACGTCACCGCCCAGGCGACCACGCTGGCAGCCGGAGTCGAGGCGCTCGGGCCGTCGGCGGCCAGCGTCGCGGTGATCTTGCGGGTCACCCAGAACGTGCCCGGTCAGCCGCCCAACCAGGCGGCGCCGGGGCTGCGGGTGACGCTGACCAAGCGCGGCAAAGATTGGCTGGTAGCCGACGTGATGCCGATCAACTCCCGTTAGTTGGAGTCCGCCGCCCGGGCGGACTTCACCCTGACGAACCGGTCCGACAAGCGACGGATCCGGATCATCAGCGAAGCCGACGGGCTGACGGTGCCCTCGAGGTAGGCGGCGAGGTCCTCGAGGCGCACACCGATGCGCGACGCGAATTCCTGCTGCCCCAGGCCGGAGCGGTCGATGAGAAGCCGCACGTGCCGGGCCACCTCGGCGCGCTCGTTGGCCTCGAGGTGAATGCGGGCCCGGTCCAGCACCTCCGACAGGGCTTTGGAGATGCCATACGGCCGCCCGCCCTCGAGGACTTCTTCGACCTGACGGGCCGTGCGTCCGTACGGGTCACGTTTCAATGCCGCGGCAATGCGCTTCCAGGTGGCGATGTCGCCGCCTTCCAGTGCCTTGCGGATGGCGGCGGTGGGCCAGAACTCCACCGGCTGGTCGCCGTCGGCGACGGGGCCGTTACGTTCACCGGATGGCTCGGCGCTTTGTCCTAGGCCGGGCCCGCTATGGCCCTGTGGTGGCGGTCCGGCACGTCGGTCGGCTGCCAACGTCACCTCGCCTCCTCCAGCATTGCCACGGCCACCGACAAGCAGCGTTGTCTTACCTCATCCCAGCTTGCCTTAGCATCCGGTTCGGGATACTGCTCTTCGAGGTCAGACGGGTGCGGATCGGCCAGCCGACGAACCAACTGGGTGGCCATCCATTGCCGCTTGGGTGGTTGACAACAGTAATACCTGTCCATTCCGGCCAGCACTACTGCGGCGGTTTCGGGCTCCATTGTGTCCACCATGTCAGCAAATTCGGCGAAGTCGCGGCTGCTGTTACGGCTCATGATCAGGTAGCCCTTGAGGCGCAGTGTTTCCGCGCCGGTAGGCACCAGCAGCCGGTCGCCGGTGGGCAATTGGACGTTGGTGGTCTCCACCGGGCTGCGCCGCTGGTACTTGGGGCCGACCGGCCCGGTCTCGGCGAGGTCGTCCTCGTGGTCCGCCGCATTCTCGGTGGCGTTGGTCTCCAGCGCGTCGAGGGCCACCGAGAGCCGCCCGCGCCACAGGGTGACCGGATGAACCGGCCGGTCACCCCAGGGCATGGCCCGCGCGACGCCATTGCGGTAGGACAAGCTGCCGACGAGTTTTCTGGCCGGCGACTGACCGTTTGCGCCGTTCTTCTCGCGGCTGTACTCGGGGGCCGGGTTCGCTCCGGGCACCGCGGCCTCAGCGCTTTCGCTCGGTTGTTCCGGGCCCTGCCGCAGCTCCTCGTCGTTGCGTCCGCAGCCGCTGAAGGCCAGCGGATCCGCGACGCAAATCGCGTCGGGCGCCAGGTCCTTGAGCTTGGCCGCGGATTTGAGCACCATCCGCAGGTCCGCGCTGGGCGCGATGGCGGCCGCCACGATCTCGTCGGGAATCACCACCACGTCGCCCAGGTCGACCTCGGGTAGCGGGCGGTCGAAGTCGACCGACGGCAGGATGCGGGCCAGCCATCCGGGCAACCACCAGTTCCACTGCGAGAACATCGCCATCAGTGCCGGTACCAGCACCAGGCGCACGATGGTGGCGTCCACGGCGATCGCGACCGCGCACGCCACCCCGATCTCGGCTACGAGCGGCATGCCGGCGAAGGCGAAACCGCAGAACACCGCGATCATGATCAGCGCCGCGCTGGTGATCGTGCGCGCGCTGGTGCTCACGCCGTAGGCAACCGCGTCGCGGGTGTGGCCGGTCTGCAGGAACCGTTCCCGGATCCGGGTGAGCAGGAAGATCTCGTAGTCCATCGACAGCCCGAATGTCATCGCCAGCACCAGCGGGGGAACGGTGCTGTCGATCGAATTGAGGTGCGGGAAACCCAGGCTTTGGGCCCAGCCCCACTGGAAGACCATCACCAGGCTGCCGTAGGCCGCGGCCACCGACAGCAATGTCATCAGGACGCCCTTGAACGCCAGGAAGACCGAATGGATCGAGACCAACAGCATCACGAATGCGATCACCGCGACGAAAAGCAGCACCAGCGGCTCGGTCTGGGACACCCGGTCATCGAAATCCTTGATCAGCGCGGTCGAGCCGCCGACGTCGATCTGGGGCGCGCCGGAGACGGCCGGCAGTTGCGTCCGCATCCAGTCGACGCTCTGCCGGGCCCCCAAGTCCTCGGGATCGACCGACAACACCGCGCTGAGCAGGACGCTGCCGTTGTCCTCGGCGAATTCCGGTGGCCCCACCGAGGCGACGTCGGGCGCCTGGGTCATCCGCTGCCGGATCGCGGCGACGGTCTGGCCGTGTTCGGACGCCGTGCCGTCCGGGAAAGTGACCAGCACCTGAACCGGACCCAGTGCGCCGGGCCCCAGTGCCTGGGCCGCGCCGGCCACCCCGGCGCGGATCTCGTGCGACGAGTCGAACTGGCGCAGCAAGCTGTTGCCCAGCACCATCGCCGTCGCGGGCGCCGCCATCAGAATCAGCACCACCGACGCCGCCACCGCCGATATCCACGGGCGCCGCATCACCCATCCGATCCACCGGGTCCAGAACCGGGACTGGGTGGCTTCCGGGCGGCGCGACCAGTGCAGCAGGGCCGACCTCTTGGCGGCCGCCCGGCCGAACGTCGCCAGTACCGCCGGCGTCAAGGTGGCCGACGTCAGCATGGCGACCGCGACCGCGAGAATCGCGCCGGTGGCCATCGACTTGAGCGCCGGGGTGTTGATCAGGTAGGTGCCGGTGAGCGAAGCGATGACGGTCATGCCGGACAACACCACCGCAAGACCGGACGTGGCCATCGCGGCGTCCACGGCTTCGCGTGGCTGGCGGCCCGTACGCAGTTCCTCACGGAAGCGCATCAGGATGAACAGCGAATAGTCGACGGCGAGCGCGATGCCGAACATGGATACCGTCGAGGTCACGAACACCGACATGGTGGTGAACATCGACAGCAGGTAGACCAGGCCCATGGTCACCACGACCGTGCAGATGCCGAGCGTCAGCGGGATCGCCGCGGCGGCAAGCGAACCGAACACCGCGAGCAGGACGATCAAAATGATCGGCAGATTCCAGCTTTCCGCGTCGGCGATGTCGCGTTTGGTGTTGGCCGCCGCGGCAGCGCTGAGCGCACCCTGCCCGATGACGTAGAGCCGCACATGCCCGTTGGCGGTCTGACCGGACTGATCGCCGTGCACACCCACCCGTTCGCGGAGCTTCTTGGCGACGTCGCTGGTGCCGGCGTTGCGGGCGTCCAGCTTCAGCGAGATCACATAGGGCCGGTCCGGTTGTGGAGGCCGCTGGGTCGGGTTGGGGAGCTCCGAGACGCCTTGGATCTCGCCGGCGATCTGCCTCAGCTCGGCGACGGCGTCGTTGATGTCCTGATAGGAGGCGTCGGCGCGGGGCGCGGCCACCAGCGCCAGCGACGACGCCCGGTCCTGGTATTGATCGGCGAGCTGATCGTGCACCGCCAATGACTGCGACCCGGCCACCTCGAAGCCGCCGCCGGTGAGATGCCCCGACTGCGCCAACGCCAGATAGACCGCCGGCACCAACGCGAGCAACCAGCCCGTGAAGACCAACCAGCGGAATCTGCGCAGGCTGCGGCTTAGGCGCATCATTAACTGCTGGATTTTGCTCTCCCCGTGATCTCACGCAACGTGCACGCGAGCCTACCCCAGCAAAATGTGTATCCGGGCGGCTTTCAGGTTGCTGAGCTGCAACAATGCTGACACCGCCGAGGCGTTCGACACCCCGCCGTGCGGGGTTGGGTTGGCGGCGCCGGCGCCGGAGATGGCAGGATGCTGTTGACCGCGCCTAAGCGCTGGGGGAGTTGTGCGAGGCACGGGAATTCGGTACTCGCGCAAGGCATCTAGAACCACAAGGAGTCACCCATGAGGACGCGCATACGCTTGGCGGCATCGATCGCGGTACCAGCCGCCGCCATTGCGGTACTGGCGCTGCCGGCTGTGCCGGGTTTGTCAGGACTGTCCTGGGGGCCGTCGGCCACCGGTGCCACCGACCCGTGTGCGGCCAGCGAGGTCGCCAGGACCATCGGGTCGGTCGCCAAATCGACGGGCGACTATCTGGACTCGCATCCCGAGGCGAACCAGGCGATGACGAACACCTTGCAGCAGCCGGCCGGCCCGCAATCGCTGGCGTCACTCAAGACCTATCTCGAGGCGAACCCCAAGGTCGCCACGGATCTGGGGGCCATCGCGCAGCCGCTGACCAAGCTGTCGGACCAATGCAAGCTGCCGATCACCATTCCGCAGGCCATCGGCCTGGCTCAGGCCGCTCAGGGCGGCGCCGGACTGGGCGGGCTGCCTGGTCTGCCGCCGGCCGGTACGCCACCAGGCGCAACGCCAAGCACCTCGCCGGCAAGCAGCGCGCCGTCTCCGGCGACGTCCCCGGGGGCGCCGCGGTCGAATAACGCCGGCAGATAACCGGACCGCTCCGGCCTGGCGACCAGGTTTCCCCCGACCTATCCGCCGAGCGTTCGGCTAGCCGAACGCTCGAGCTCGAACGTGCGGCTAGCCGGGCGCTCGTTGAGCCCTCGCCTTTTATCTGAGCCCTGTCTGATCCGGATTCTGCTCGGGCGGCGGTAGCGGTCCCTGCAGGGCGGTCTCGGTGGGGTCGTCGTCGAGGGAAATCGGTTTGAAGCCAGGGTCGGTGGGCGCATCGTTGTCGGATTCGGCGGCGGTGTTCTCGGTGCGGAACACGAAGAAAAACACCACCCAGCCGATCGCGGCGATGAACAGCCAGCTGATCAGCCGGTAGATCAGCATCGCGGAGATGGCGTTCGGCAGGGCCATTCCGCTGGATACCAGGCCGGGCACCAGCACGGCCTCGACGACCAGCAGACCGCCCGGCATCAGGGGAATCGTGCCGACCGCGCGAGCGGCCGCGTAGGCGACCGTCAGTCCGGCGAGCGAGGCGTGGTCGCCGGCGGCGTACGCGGCGAAGGCCAGACAGGCGACGTCGGCGATCCAGTTGAGCAGCGACCAGCTGAACGCCACGCCCAGATCGCGCCGGCCCAGGCTGACGGATTCGAGCTGCATGAGCGTCTCGCGCCACTTCTCCAGGCCGGTGTCGGCCGGCCTGCCGCGAACCGAGTTGACCCACGACAAGACCCGGCTGCCGATCCCCTCGATCAGCTCGGGCCGCGACGCCACCGCCTGAGCCAGCAGCAACAGCGCGACGAAACCGCCGAGGGTGAACAGCAGCGAGAACGGATTGTTCTTCGCGCCCAGGAAGAACGCACCACCCAGCCCGAGCACCGCCAACCCGACCGCCTGCAGCACACCCGACATGACCAGCTGCCACGACGCCACCACCGTGGAGGCGCCCCAGAGGCGCTGCTGCCGGAACAGGAACGTCGCCGACAGCACCGGGCCGCCCGGCAGCGTGGTGCTCAGCGAGTTGGCGGCGTAGAAGGCGGCCTCCGACCGGAGCTGTTTGACGTGCACCCCGGCGGATTTCAGCAGGGTGCGCTGGATCTGCGCGAAGCTGTGCATCGACGCCACCGCCGCGACCATCGCGCCCACCAGCCACCACCAGTCGGCCGCGTTCAAGCTCCCCCACGCCTTGGCCAGCTGGTCCCAGCCCAGGGCGACCTCGACGCCGAGCACGATCGCGACGATGACCAGCACCGCCCACCGCAGCCACCAGTACTTGCCGCGCGGAGCCGCCACGCGCTGGCTGACCAGCTTGCGGGCAGGAGCCTCATGCGACACGGGATTTAGGGTAACCGTGCTGGTGACGCCGCAATCGCTGCACGTCACTGCTGTGTCAGGGTCGTTCTGGGGTCGTGACCGGATCGTGGCGGCACCCGCCGGCCCCAGCGACGGGATAGCCGCCTTCGGGCGCCCGGCGCCCGGTTACGCTTGCCCGATGTCGGCAAGCCTCGACGACGCTTCGGTCGAACCCATCGTCCGCAAGACCGCCGCCTGGGCGTGGCGCTTCCTGGTCATCCTGGCCGCGGCGGTTGCCCTGCTGTGGGTCGTCGCCAAGCTCGAGATCATCGTCGTGCCTGTTTTGCTGGCCCTGATGATCAGCGCGTTGCTGCTGCCGGCCGTGGACTGGCTGGACCGGCGCGGATTGCCGCGCGGTGGCGCCGTCACCCTGGTGTTGCTGAGCGGTTTCGCGGTGCTGGGCGGCATCCTGACCTTCGTCGTCAGTCAGTTCGTCGTCGGTCTGCCCGATCTGGTCGAACAAGTGACCCACAGCATCGACTCCACCCGCAGATGGCTGATCGAAGGGCCGGCGCGCTTGAGCCGGGCGCAGATCGACAACGCGGGCAACGCCGCGATCCAGGCGCTGCGCAACAACCAGGCCAAGTTGACCAGTGGTGCGCTGTCGACCGCGGCGACCATCACCGAGCTGGTCACCGCGGCGGTGTTGGTGCTGTTCACGCTGATTTTCTTCCTGTACGGCGGCCGCAACATCTGGCAGTACGTCGCCAAGATCATCCCGGCCCACGTTCGGGACCGCGTCCATGAGGCCGGACGCGCCGGATACGGGGCCCTGACCGCATACGTGCGGGCCACTTTCCTGGTCGCCCTCACCGATGCGGCCGGGGTCGGCGCCGGCCTGGCGATCATGGGCGTGCCGCTCGCGCTGCCGCTGTCTTCGATAGTTTTCCTCGGCGCCTTCGTGCCACTGATCGGTGCGCTGATCTCGGGCCTGCTCGCGGTGGTGGTTGCGCTCCTGGCCAAGGGCATCGTCTACGCACTGCTCACCTTCGGTTTGCTGATCGTGGTGAACCAACTCGAGGCGCATGTGCTGCAGCCGCTGGTGATGGGCCGCGCCGTCTCCATTCACCCGCTGGCGGTGGTGCTGGCGATCGCCGCCGGCGGCGTGCTCGCCGGTATCGTCGGCGCGCTGCTGGCCGTCCCGACGACCGCGTTCCTGAACAACGCTCTGCAGGTGTTGCTGGCCAAAGATCCGGCCGCCGAACTCGACAAGCAGGCCGAGGAGGGCTCGACGATCACCGCGGCCGAACCGGACGATCCCGATGGGAATTCAGACGGCTCCGAGGAGTGACCTCCGAGGAGTGACGTTAAGCCGCGAGGCACTGGCATACCGCACATCGAGACTGCGCTGAGGGGGCCGAACCTGCGCGCAGATCGCGTCTTTCGCAAAAATCGCGATCTGGTCGCAGTCTCGGCGCACGGAGACTGAGGCAGTGCGCAGCGTTAGAGACGCCCCTCGCGGCGCAGCAGGTCCTGGGCGGACAGCCCGCCACCGGCGCCGCGACGGCGACGGGTGTTGTCGTCGCCGTTGTCGGAGCCCTTGTCAGAGCCGTTCTCGACCAGCCCGCGAGCGTTCATCTTCTCGGTGGCCGCGTCTGGGTCGGAACCCTCCGGACCCTCCGGCCGCATGACGGGCAGCGCCGCGGTGGGGTCGGCGGGGTCGCCGGCCGGGTTGCCCGGAATCGGCATTGCCCGGGTCTGTCCGGCCGACGGCGCGGGCGTCGGCGTCGGCGTTGGCTTCGGGGGCGGCATCGGCGTCGGCCGCGCCGGTTGCGCGCCGGGCGCTGCGAGACGGGCGGTCGGCGGCTCGGCCGGCTGACCGGGCCGGGTCGGTATCTGCGCGGTCTTTGCGCCTGAGGGCGTGGGTCCATCGGGGGCAGGCGGCGTCGCCGGCCGGCCGGACGGACGCGGTAACTCCAAAACGGGGGCAACGGGAGCAGGCAGCGCGGGGTGTGTGGGGTCGTGCGGCGGGCGCGGTATCGCGGCAACCAGGCCGGCCGTCACCGGGGGCCGCGCGGGACGCCCACTGTTGACCGGCCGCTTGCGCTCGTCGGGCAGGTCGATCTCGCCCAGTCCGATCTTGTTCTGCAGCCGCCTGGCCCAGCGCGGAGCCCACCAGCAGTCGTCGCCGAGCAGCTTCATCACCGACGGCACCAGGAACATCCGGACCACGGTCGCGTCCAGCAGCAGCGCCGCCATCAGCCCGAAGGCCAGGTATTTCATCAGCACCAGGTCGGAGAACACGAACGAGCCCGCGACCACCGCCAGGACCAGCGCGGCAGCCGTGATGAGACGGCCGGTCGTCGCGGTGCCGATCCGGATGGCCTCGGCGGTGGACATGCCACGTGCCCGCGCCTCAACCATCCGCGACACCAGGAACACCTCGTAGTCGGTGGCCAGGCCGAAGCCCACCGCGACGACCAGCGCGATGAGCACCACCATCAGTGGTGTCGGGGTGAAATTCAGCCAGTGCGAAAGGTGGCCGTCGACGAAGATCCACGTCAGGATGCCCAGCGTAGAACCCAGCGTGAGCGCGCTCATCACCGCCGCCTTGACCGGCAGCACCACCGACCCGAAGGCCAGGAACATCAGCATCAGGGTGGCGCTGAGCAGGAACACCAGCATCAACGGGGCCCTGTCGAACAGGCTGTGAATCGAATCCTGTTCCAAGGCGGGCGTGCCGCCGACCAGTAGGGTCAGCCCCTTGGGCGGGCCGATCGCCCGCAACTCGTCGATCTTTTTCGCGGCGTCGTTCTTGTTGACAAGGCCGTTCTGAATGACCCGGACCGAGTTGCTTTCGGGGTGTGTCGTCCCGTTCGGCCCCGCCACGCAGGGATTCTCGGCGATGTTCGGGCACGGCCGTTCGTCCCAGTCCTTATTGGTGAACCCGCCGATCCCCGCGATCTTGCTACGGATGTCGTTGACCTGCGAGTCGGTCACCGGGCTGTGGTTGGTGCTCTGGATCACCACGGTCAGCTGCTCGGTGCGATAGCCGGGGAATAGCTTGTCGAAGTGCTCCTGCGACAGGCGCACCGGATTGTTCGGCGGTAGGTACTTCTCGCTCATGCCGCCGAGCGACAGGTTGCCCAGCGGGATGACCAGCAGGATCATGCCGGCGGTGATGGGGATGGCGAATGCCAACGGCCGCTTCATCACCATTGTGACCAGCTTGCCCCAGAAGCCGGCCTCGACCTCTTCGCGGGTTTTGGTCTTCTGCAGCCGGTCGGCGAGCCAGTTCAGGCAGGCCCGGGAAACCTTCCAGTTCCGCAAGAAGGGAACCCGGAACGCCGTCCGCACGCCCAAGGCGTCGATATGTTTGCCCAAAATTCCCAGGCAGGCCGGCAGGAACGTGATGGACAGCAGCGCGGCGAGCCCCACCGCGGCGAAGATCGCGTAGGTCAGCGAATGCACGAAGCCCTGCGGCAGCACGAGCAGGCTGGCGCTGGAGGCGATGATCAGCACCGCGGAGAAGGCCACGGTGCGTCCGGCCGTCATCACGGTGCGTCGCACGGCGGCCTCGGTGTCGTAGCCTTCGGCGAGCTCCTCGCGGAAGCGGCTCACCACGAATAGGCCGTAGTCGACGGCGATGCCGAGGCCGATCAGTGAGACGACAGGCTGGGCGAAGAAGTGCACCGGCCCGAACATGGCGACGAAGCGCAAGATGCCCAGCGCGCCCGCGATGCTCAAACCGCCCACGATGGCCGGCAGGCCGGCGGCGATCGCGCCGCCGAAGACCAGGAATAGCACGACCGTCACCAGCGGCAGCGCGAGCACCTCCATGCGGCGCTGGTCGGTGGCGATGGTGCCGGTCAGGCCGTTGGCGATCGGTTCGAGGCCGGCGAGTTGGACCGTGCCGCCGTCGAGCTTCTGCAGGGCCGGCTCCGCGGCCTTGTAGTTGTTGAGAATCGTGTCGTCGTCATTGCCCTTCAGCGGGATGGTGACGAAGGTGTGCTTTTTGTCGTCGGTCGCCATGCCCTTGACTTGGCTGTTGGGGGCCTCGGCGCCGGGCGCCAGCGCAAGATAGCCGGCCCAGCCGAGGACCTCGTCGGGATGGTCCTTGACCAACTTGTTCAGTTCGTCGACGACTCGCTGGCGCCACGCCGGGTCGTCGACGTTCTTGCCGTTCGGGGCGGTGAAGGTGGCGACGACTTGACTTGTTCGGTCGCGGCCGTAGGTCTGGTCTCCCAGGATGGATGCCTTCACCGACTGACTGCCGTCGTCGTAGAAACCGCTCTGGGTGACGTGCTTGCCCAGGCTCATTCCGAAGATGCCGCCCCCGAGGCACAGGGCCACCATGACCCCGATCACGATGTACCGGTAGCGGTACACGGATCGACCCCACCAGGCGAACACGTAGGCTCCTTACTGCACTTTCAGCTGTTCGGTTTTCAGACCCGTCGGTTGGTCACACACGCGCGGTCAGCAGCGAGGAGAGCGGCCGGAACGGCTGCAGCCAAGCGCCCTGGTCAGGTAGCGAATCCAGGCCGATTCGCGGCAACGGTTCCCGGAAGACGCCCGCGATGTCCTCGAGGTCGACGAACTCCAAGGTATCCGACGCTAGCGCCCAACTGGCATGTTCACGAAATCCGAGCACCTGGACGCGGACCCCCGCGCGGGCGATTTCCTCCAGCGGTTGGCGGAACGCCTGACCGTCGGCGGAAGCCACCACCAGCGCCGCAAGGCCTTCCTTGTACCGCAGGCTGATGTGGTCGAGCATGTCGCGGTCGACATCGCTGTCCTCGTCGATCTTCGGCTTGGCGAAGACCGCGAACCCGACGTTGCGCAACGCGTCCACCCATGGGCGCACCACCTCGGCGCTGCCTGGCGCGATATTGGTGAAGACGGTGGCCTCAGGTTCGAGCCGGGTGTCCGGGGTGCCCGGCGCCCCGGCCGCGATCTCGGCGGTGCGGCCCAGCAGCCAGCGTCCCAGGGCGTCGAAACGGGGGCGCTCCAGCGCGGTCGGCCGGCGGCCCAGGATGGAGCCCAGGCCCATGTCGAGGTTGGGGGCATCCCACACCAGCAGGACGCGTCCCACCGGCGTCGCGAAGCCGGGCAGGTTGTCGGTGGACAGCATCGCCGGTCCCGGTGGAATCGGCTGGGGTGGCGGGGTGGTCACATCTTCCATCAGGCTCATGATCCCTCTAAATCCTCGGATCTTTTCCAGATCAATTCGGCGACGGCACTGCCCGCTTCTTGGGCTTTCGTCTCGTATTTAGTGGTCGGCCGGACGACCGAAATCGGCAATCGGGTGCCAGGCTCGACGCGGCACAGCCGTGGTTCGGCGTCGCTGGCACTGGCGATGTCCTCGGCGTAACCGGCGTGGTCGGTCGCGGCGTGCAGGACACCACCGGGGAGTAGCCGGTCTGCGATGAGTGCAACCGTGGCCGGCTGCAGCAATCGGCGCTTGTGGTGGCGAGCCTTCGGCCACGGATCGGGAAAGAACACCCGCACCCCGGTCAGCGACTGCGGGGCGATCAGGTTTTGCAGTACGTCGAGCGCATTCCCGCGGATCAGCCGGACGTTGCTCACCTTTTCACTGTCGATAGCGCAGAGCAGCTGTGCCAGGCCCCGGCGATAGACCTCGACCGCGATGACGTCGATATCGGGCTCGTCGTGTGCCATCGCCAGCGTGGACGAGCCGCTGCCGGAGCCGATCTCCAGCACCACCGGCGCCTCCCGGCCGAACCACTCGCGGGTGTCCAGCGGTGCCGGACCTGGTGACCCTTCCTCGGTGCGGGACTCAGAGCCGGGAAGTCGCCATCATGCCGAGCTGCGGCCACAGCCGTTCCCAGGTTTGCCGCTGGGCGTTCGACAGGGCCGACCGCCGCGAGCGAAAAGCGGTGGGAGGAAGGTACCCGCGGGCTGGGGCGGGGTCCGTTGCGCAGGCTTGGGAATCCATCCCCACTCCGGGTTGCGCATGCATTTGTCCATGGTGGCGTATGAACCGTCGATGTAGCCGCCTGTGGTCCAGATTGATATCCAACAGTTGCCTTCAGCTGGTAACAGATAATTGCTGACTCGCATCTGTCCGACGCAGCTGTCACCATCGGTGGAACTCGCCCGCTTGCGGGGACGAACTGGGCAAGCCGGTCCAGCAGGCAGACCAGACGGGACGGGAGCACCAGATTTTCGTCGACGAGCTGATGCGGTTCGCCGCCGAGTCCGCTGACCAGCGGGTCATGGCGATCGCGGAGCGGGCCAGCGCCCCGCTGCGGGTGGCTGTCCACGGACGCCCCGGTGTGGGTTGCCGCACGGTTGCTCGTGCACTGGACAAGGCCTTGCTGAGCGCCGGGTTCACGGTGACGTCCTCAAGCAGCAGCCAGGATGTCCTGGATATTTATGTGCTCGCCGAGGTGGTCAAGCCCGAGGACCGCCGGGCTATCCAAGCCATCGCCGACGCGCGACGTCCGGTGCTGGCGGTGCTCAACAAGGCTGACCTGGGCGGCTGGTTATCGCATGGCGGCCCGGCGGCGCATGCGCGCTGCGCGCAGTTTTCCGAGCTGCTCGGGGTTCCGGTGGAGCCGATGATCGCGCTGCTCGCCGTCGCCGGGCTCGACGATCTCGATCACGACCTGTGGTCCGCGCTGCGCACGTTGGCCGCCCACCCGGGCGGCTTAGCCGCCTTGGACGGCCCAGAGGGTTCCTACGACGGTTTTCTGGCGGCGGATCTGCCGGTGCCGGCCGCGGATCGGCGGCGCTTGCTGGAGACCCTCGATCTGTTCGGCACGGCGTTGGGCATCGCGGCGGTCCAACGGCGCAAGACGCCGGCGCAAGCCCGTGCCCTGTGGCGCAAGGTCAGCCACGTCGACGCCATTGTCGACAAGCTCGTCGGCACGGTGAATGCCGTCGGGGCCGAAGTGCGTTACCGGCGGGTCCTCGACGCCGTCGCCGAACTGGCGGCGCTGGCCGTCTCGGCCGGAGATCTCGGTGCGCCGATCACCGAGTTCCTGTCCCGCGACGACACCGTGGTCGCGCGGATGGCCGCGGCGACGGACCTGACCCGGGCGTTGGGGCTCGAAGATGCTGGATATCCCGAAGATCCGTCCCTGCCCCGGGCGGTGCGATGGCAGCGCTACAGCCGAGGTCCGATCAGTGACGTGCACCGCGCCTGCGCCGCCGATATCGCCAGAGGTTCGCTGCGGCTCTGGATACGGGGATCGTCACGGGGGTTGCGGTGACCGGCGCCCAGCGTGACGATCCGGCGGCCCGGGTGGACGCGCTGGTTGCGGCGATCGGCCCGCGGCTGGGTTCGCTGGCGCTCAACCGCCGCGACGTGGTGCTGGTCACCGGTCCGTGGCTGGCCGGCGTCAGCAGCGTCGCCGAGGTGCTGCGGGAACGGTTGCCGCAACACACCTTCGTCGAGTCGCCGGACCTGGGACCCGGCGATGCGCCGATGGCGGTGGTGTTCGTCGTTTCCGCGGCCGCCCAGCTGACCGAATCCGACTGCGTGCTGCTGGACGCCGCGGCCGAGCACACCGACGTGGTCGTCGGCGTGGTGTCCAAGATCGACGTGCACCTGACCTGGCCCGACGTGCTGGCGGCCGACCGCGCGAGGCTGGCCGCCCACGCGCCGCGCTACGGCGAGGTGCTCTGGGTGGGCGTGGCCGCCCGGCCCGACGTCGGCGCAGCGCGCGTCGACGATTTGGTGGCGACGGTTCAGGGGCAACTCGCCGATTCGGATATCGCGCGGCGAAACAGATTGCGGGCGTGGGAATCGCGGCTGGAGACGGTCGAGCGCAGGTTCGATCGTGACGCCGAGGGCACCGGCCGGCGGGCCCGGGTGGACGCCCTGCGCGACGAGCGCAGCGCGGCGTTGCGGCAACGGCGCCAGTCGAGGTCCGAGCACACCATCAGCCTGCGCGGTCAGATCCAGCAGGCACGGGTCGACCTGACGCACTTTGCCCGCGAACGTTGTTCGTCGCTACGCACCGAGCTGCAGGCCGACGTCGCGGGTCTGTCGCGCCGTCAACTCGGCGGCTTCGAGGCCCACGCGCGCGACCGCGTCCAGGCGGCGACGGCCGAGGTGGCCGACCGCACCGCCACCCACCTCGCCGAGGCCGCGCGGGTGATCGGGGTCCCGGCGCACCTACCGCCCCTGGACAACCTGCCCGCGGTCGACATCGGCCCGACCCCACTGAAGTCGCGTCAGCTCGAGACCCAGTTGCTGATGGTGCTGGGCGCGGTATTCGGACTGGGTATAGCGCTGACGCTGACTCGCGTGGTCGCCGACCTGGCTCCTGGACTGACGCTGGCCGGGCTGGCGCTCGGTGTCGCGATCGGCGCGGGGGTCAGCTTCTGGATGGTGAGCATCCGCACGCTGCTGCACAACCGCGCGCTGCTGGACCGCTGGACGGGCGACGTGACGACGTCACTGCGGTCCGCGGTGGAGCAGATGGTGGCCAGCGGCGTGCTGGTCGCCGAGGCGGTGATGAGCACCGAGTTGGCCGCACGCGATGAGCTGGAGAACACCCGGGTGGCCGATCAGGTCAGCGTGATCGACAGCGAACTGCGCGAGCATGCCATTGCCGCGGCCCGCGCGGCGGCGGTGCGGGACCGCGAGATGCCGACCATCAACGCCGCGCTCGAGGCCGTGCGCGCGGAACTGGGCGAACCGGATGCACCCCGAGCCGAAGCCGTGCCGGAATCGCGGAGCACAAATGGCGATCAATTCTGACTTTCGGGCGCTTCTGAATCGTTGTTGTGAGGAGGCTTATACCCGCCTGAGGGTTCCCCGACAAGTGATGCACGATAACCTGTTATAAAGCGCTACCGTGCCAACAGTTGATGTCTGGCAAACCACAGGTGGCTACACGTAACCGGCAGAAATTCCCGACGCAGCAGAATTCAGGAGAGTCCGATGACCTCAGCGACCATTCCCGGTTTGGACAGCGCACCCACCAATCATCAGGGGTTGCTGTCGTGGGTGGAGGAGATCGCCGAGCTCACCCAGCCCGACCGGGTGGTGTTCGCTGACGGCTCCGACGAGGAGTTCAACCGGCTCGCCCAGGAGCTTGTCGAGTCCGGCACCTTCAAGAAGCTGAACGACAAGAAGCACCCCAACTCCTACCTGGCGCTGTCCGACCCGTCCGACGTGGCGCGCGTCGAATCCCGGACCTACATCTGTTCGAAGCGCGAGATCGACGCCGGTCCGACGAACAACTGGATGGAACCGGCCGAGATGCGGTCCACCATGACCGAGCTGTACCGCGGCTGCATGCGCGGCCGCACCATGTGGGTGGTGCCGTTCTGCATGGGACCGCTGGGCGCCGAGGACCCGAAGCTGGGCGTGGAGATCACCGACTCCGAGTACGTCGTGGTCTCGATGAAGGTGATGACCCGGATGGGCAAGGCGGCACTGGAGAAGATCGGCGACGACGGATTCTTCGTCAAGGCGCTGCACTCGATCGGGGCTCCGCTGGAGCAGGGCCAAAAGGACGTGCCGTGGCCGTGCAACGACACCAAATACATCACCCACTTCCCGGAGACCCGGGAGATCTGGAGCTACGGCTCCGGCTACGGCGGCAACGCGCTGCTGGGCAAGAAGTGCTACTCGCTGCGCATCGCGTCGGCGATGGCCCACGACGAGGGCTGGCTCGCCGAGCACATGCTGATCCTCAAGCTGATCTCCCCGGAGAACAAGGCGTACTACTTCGCCGCGGCCTTCCCGTCGGCGTGCGGTAAGACCAACCTGGCGATGCTGCAGCCGACCATTCCGGGCTGGCGCGCCGAGACGCTGGGCGACGACATCGCGTGGATGCGATTCGGCAAGGACGGCCGGCTGTATGCGGTCAACCCCGAGTTCGGCTTCTTCGGGGTCGCGCCGGGCACCAACTGGAAGTCCAACCCCAACGCCATGCGGACCATCGCGGCCGGCAACACCGTCTTCACCAACGTCGCGCTCACCGACGACCACGACGTGTGGTGGGAGGGCCTCGAAGGCGACCCGGAGCACCTGATCGACTGGAAGGGCAACGACTGGTACTTCCGCGAGACGGAAACCAGAGCCGGCCCATCCGAATTCGCGGTACTGCACGCCGATGTCGCAATGCCCCATCCTGGCGCCGGAGTGGGACGACCCGCAGGGCGTGCCGATCTCGGGGATCCTGTTCGGCGGCCGTCGCAAGACCACGGTGCCGCTGGTCACCGAGGCGCGCGACTGGCAGCACGGCGTGTTCATGGGTGCCACCCTGGGCAGCGAGCAGACCGCGGCGGCCGAGGGCAAGGTCGGCAACGTGCGGCGCGACCCGATGGCCATGCTGCCGTTCCTGGGCTACCACGTCGGCGACTACTTCCAGCACTGGCTCGACATCGGCAAGAACGCAGACGAGTCGAAGATGCCCAAGGTGTTCTTCGTCAACTGGTTCCGCCGGGGTGCCCAAGGCCAGTTCCTGTGGCCCGGATTCGGCGAGAACAGCCGGGTGCTGAAGTGGATCGTGGACCGCATCGAGCACCAGGCCGGCGGCCAGGACACCGCGATCGGGGTCGTGCCCAATGCCGAGGACCTGGACCTGAACGGGCTCGACGTGGACGCCAGCGACATCGGCGCGGCGCTGGCGGTCAACGCCGCCGAGTGGCGTGAAGAGCTGCCGCTGATCGAGGAGTGGCTCGAGTTCGTCGGGGAGAAGCTGCCGACCGGCGTCAAGGACGAGTTCGAGGCGCTCAAGCAGCGGTTGGCCCAGGAGGACTAGGGCCGACTAAGTAGCGCGAGCAGACGCAAAAGCCCCCGCACGCACGGCGTTTCGGGGGCTCTTGCGTCCGCTCGGCAACGTGCTCAGTTGCGCCGCAGCGACCCGGGTAGGTAGACAGCGCCGGGTCCGGCGGTCGCGGCGGTATCGCTCGCGTTGGAGATGGCGCACCGCTGCAGTGACAGGCATCCGCAGCCGATGCACGAATCCAGGTTGTCGCGCAGCGCCAGCAGACCCGCGATCTGATCGTCCAGGCGTGCGCGCCAATCCTTCGACAACCGGGTCCAATCGGCGCGGGTAGGGGTGCGCGCGTCCGGCAGTCGGGCCAACGCGGCCGCCACCTCGTCCAGGCTCAGCCCGACATTTCGCGCGGCCCGGATGAAGGCCAGGCGCCGCAGCATCTGGCGTTCGAACCGGCGTTGACCGCCGGACGTGCGGGTCGCCGTGATCAGACCCTGGCCCTCGTAGAACCGGATCGCCGATGGCGCGAACCCACTGCGCTTCGCGATCTCGCTGACGGTGAACAAATCGCGTTTGTCCATGCTTAGCCCTTGACTTAAAGTCGACTTTAACTACCAGTATGGCCTTATGAGCCAATCTGAAACCAATCCCGTAGCTATCGTCACCGGCGCATCGCGTGGGTTCGGCCGCGCGGTGACCGCCGCCCTGCTCGACCGCGGGTGGACCGTCGTCGGCGATGCCCGCCGCGCTGCTGACCTGGAATCGACTGCCCGAGAGCTGAATTCGGCACGGCTGGTAGCGCTGCCCGGCGACATCACCGATGCGTCGCATCGCGGGGCGCTGGTGTCCGCGGCGACCGGCGCCGGGCCGCTTGCGCTGCTGGTGAACAATGCCAGCCGGCTCGGGCCCAGCCCACAGCCCGCTCTCGCCGACTACCCCGAGACCGAGTTGTGGGCCGTCTACCAGACCAACCTGTTCGCCCCGCTCGCCCTGATTCGGGCCACGCTGCCGGCGCTGGGCGCCAACGCGGGCGCGATCGTCAACCTCACCTCCGACGCTGCCGTCGAGCCGTATCCGGGCTGGGGCGGCTACGGCTCATCCAAGGCCGCGTTCGATCAGTTGTCGGCCATCCTGGCGGCCGAGATCTCCGGGGTACCCGTGTACGCATTCGATCCGGGCGACATGCGGACCGAAATGCACCAGGCCGCGTTCCCGGGGGAGGACATCTCCGATCGCGCCGAGCCGGAGTCCGTCGTGCCGGCGTTGTTGCGGCTGCTCGACACCCGACCCGCCGCGGCCGTTACCGGGCAACGGATTTGGTGCCGCTGTCCGGAGTCCGCGCATGACGCTCGCGCACCGTCCCCGCTCGGACTTCCACCGGTCGCCGGGTATCCGACGCCACCGAGCCGCCGGAGGCCCGCGGCGATCGCCCGGGACGGTGTCAAACTCCTGGTGGCCTGCCCGAGCGACGTCAGTCACGCGCGGTTCGCCGACCTTGGCGACTATCTACGCCCCGGCGACCTGCTGGTGGTCAACAACTCCGCGACGTTGCCCGCCGCGGTCGTGGGTCGGCGCGGCGGGCAGCCGATCGCCGTTCACTTCTCCACCGCGCGCGCGGAGCAGCTGTGGGTGGTCGAGCTGCGGCCGGGCGCGAACGCGACCGGGCACTCTGACCGATGTCGAAGTGGGCGAACACATCCAGCTGCCCGGCGGCGGCGCGATCGCCATCGAGTCGTCGTATCCGCAGCGGGGCGTCACCGGTGCGCGGCTGTGGGTGGCGCGGGTGATCCTCGAGGGTGGTGTGGTGTCCTACCTCGCCCGGCACGGCCGACCCATCCGGTATTCCTACGTGCCACGGGACTGGCCGCTGGCGTACTACCAAACGGTGTTCGGCCGGCACCCCGGCAGTGCTGAGATGCCCAGCGCGGCAGGCCATTCAGTGCCGAACTGGTGTCCACGCTGGTGGCCGACGGCATTGCGATCGCGCCGGTCACCCTGCACACCGGGGTGTCGTCCGCGGACGCGGGCGAGCCGCCGTGCCCCGAGCCGTTCCGGGTGCCGGTCGCCACCGCGCGGATGGTCAACTTCACCCGCGCGACGGGTGGCCGGGTGGTCGCCGTCGGCACCACGGTGACCCGCGCGCTGGAAGCGGCGGTCGATGCCCACGGCTTCGTCCACCGGGCCGCGGGCTGGACGGATCTGGTGCTCGGTCCCGACCGGCGCTGCCGCGTGGTCGACGGCCTGATCACCGGATGGCATGACGCCGGCGCCTCGCATTTGTTGTTGCTGGAGGCCGTCGCGGGCCGGGATCTGGTCGCGACGGCGTACCGGGAAGCCGCCGAACACGGTTATCTGTGGCACGAATTCGGTGACAGTGCGCTGTTGCTGCCGTAGCGCC
>CAVTLW010000027.1:0-334145 GCA_963735655.1 uncultured Actinomycetota bacterium | reverse complement strand
GCAATGCCGTTAACTTTGGCGTCGTCGCAGGTCAGTGCCTTTTGAGTTGAAAGCTGTTGTGGTAGTGCGTGTTCGATTGATGCAAACTGTGTTGATTGAGCGAAGGTGATGTGGTGGCCGGAGCGGTTTTCGGGGCTCAGATTGGCTCCTAGAAGTCTTGTGCTGCAACGGATTCCACGTATGATTGATCCTGTGGTCGACGGGAGTGCCGGTGGTGAACGTGGTCGCGCGGACCGGTTGACCGACCGGATCGGCCTCGGTGTGCTGACCAGGCTGGTGCACCGCGATCTCGTCGACGAGGTGCTGGCCGACACCGGTCGCACCGAGCGCCGCCGACGCCTGCTGCCGGCCCGGGTGGTCGTGTACTTCGTGCTGGCGATGACGCTGTTCTTCGACGACGCCTACGAAGAGGTGATGCGCAAACTCGTCGACGGCCTGCGGTTCCTGCGGTCCTGGGACGAGCACTGGCAGGTGCCGAGCGCCTCGGCGCTGTGCCAGGCCCGCGCCCGGCTCGGTGCCGAGCCAATCCGCGAGCTCTACGCGCGGGTGGCCCGGCCGCTGGCCGGTGCGGGCACCCCCGGTGCCTGGCTCGGGGATCTGCGGGTGATGGCCATCGACGGTGTCCAACTCGACGTCCCCGACACCGCCGACAACGAGGACGCGTTCGGACGCGGTGTGAGCCTGGGCCTTGACGCCCCATACCCGAAGGTCAAAGTGCTCGGCCTGGGCGAATGCGGCACCCACGCCGTGATCGACGCGCACCTGGGCGGAGTCCTCGTCGACGAGCGTGAACTGGCCCGCCCGCTGCTGGCCAGCATCGATCCCGGGATGCTCGTGCTGGCCGACCGCGGGTTCTACAGCAGAGCGTTCTGGGACGAAGCCGCCGCCACCGGTGCCCAGCTGCTGTGGCGGGTGCAGTCCTCGCTGAAGTTGCACGTGGTCACCGAACTCGCCGACGGCTCCTACCTGAGCGTGTTGCTCACCGACATCGAACGTCAACGCATCCGCCGCCACCGTGCCCGGGGCCTGCACACCATCCCGCAAGGCCCCACGGTGCGTGTCATCGAGTACGACATCGCCAACCGTGAGAGCCGACGAGCGGATCACCCATCCGGCTGATCACCACCATCCTCGATCCCGAGATGGCCGCCGCCGGTGAGCTCGCCGCGGTCTATCACCAGCGGTGGGAATTCGAATCCAGTCTCGCTGAGATCGAAACCCGACAACGCGGCAGCTACCGAGTGCTGCGCTCACACAGCCCCGAGATGGTGCGCCAAGAGATCTGGGCGCTGTTGTTGACTCACTACGCGATCCGAGCACTGATGTATGAGGCCACCGACCCCGAACGACTCGACCCACTACGCATGTCGTTCATCCGGACCCTGCGCATCGTCCGCCGCCACGTCACCGGGCAGGCGGGTTTTTCCCCCTGACCGACTCGCCACCAACCTCCGGCACGCCCTCGCAGAGATCCTCCAACGCCCCAACCCGGCCAGACGCCACCGCACCTACCCTCGCGTCACCAAACGAGCCAGCGGAAGCAAGTTCCCCCGAAAACGCCTCGACCACAACAACATCAGGCACAGAGCGCCACCCGAAATCCGACTCATCCGCCTGCAAAGTTAACGGCATTGTTTCTAGAAGCGAGCCGTGCCGGAGCTGGGCTCCCCCCCGGGTCAACTGACCGCAAAAAATGGCGCACCACAGCAAACCAGGGGCTGAAAGTCGATGTTACAGAGCGCTTTTGCGCGTTTCGCCGTGTCAGCAATCGTAACGCCGGCTTTGCTGTGTGTAAACGTGGCATTGGCGGGCATCGGCGCAGGTAGGAGGGCATATGGACACCGCTGAACGCGACAACTTGATACGCGCGTTACACCGCCAGGGCTTGAGTTACAGGCAGATCGGCGAGCAGGTCGGTTTGAGTGGGATGTAGTGCCAAAGAATCGACCGGAAGGCCGTAAACACGGTGGCACCTTGTTTAGATTTAGACCCTGAGGACGAGACTCTCAACTGGGCTCCGCCCAATTGATCAGGGCATACCAACGGCTCCGCATGGTCCGCAAGACTCCGTTGCCGCACGAGCTGTTGTGCACGTTGTGTGCACGCCATTGGGACAACGCTTCAAAAACATGCTTTGACCTGCGGTGATACTGGTGCGCGATACAGGGATTGATTGTCCACCGGAGCCGGAAACCCCTAGCTCGGAACAGGTGGCTGGACAGGATTGTCGACCCGAGCCGAAGCCTGCTGCGGTTACCGAAGACCCGATTGCGAAGTTGAAGTGGTCATGTCACTCACCAATGTTCGGGGTGACCGGCGTCTCATTTTCCCTGACAGTCCCCGGCGGACACACGAACGCATCACACGGAATGCCCTCCACCACATGGTTGGGGGCGCGGAAGGTGTAGTCGTGGCAGACGGTGGGGTCCCACGCCGGGTTTGTGTGGATACTGCCGTAACTGGGCGGCGGCTGGCCGGGACACCACTGCCACGACCCCGCATGGGCTGTACCTGCGCTGAAAGTGGCGAACATGGCCCCACCGACCAGCAGCAACCCGGCGGCGAACAGTTCTGCTAGACGGTTCATCGCGCCACCACACCGACGAGCCCACAAAAATTGTCGCACTTCAAAAGCTTGTCATTTCAGGTTTCGCGCCGTCAGCGAATATTGGCCGCTCATGCCGTGGCCGGTGGAGAGCCAGGAAATATGGTCAACGCCGCGAAGACCTGGGACGACAACAGTGGCCGCTACATCGATTGCTGCGGCCCATCCTGCGGCTACCCAGTCTCGGCAAGTAGCGCCTAGCGCTGGTCAGCACCGCTCGACGCCTGGCTTCGTGACCTGCGTCGCCATGAAGCAGTAGCGCACCATCCGGCCCTCGTTCTCGCGGAGGTGGCACCAGAGGTTCCTTTTGCGCGCTGGGTCTGGGTCGGCGCTGGGGAGTTCGGTGCGAGTCATGCTCTAACTTTCACACCCGACCGCATGCCTGCGCAGCGTCCGATCTGCCATATTTCCCACGAATTCAGACATGCCGGCTCAGCTTGCGGAGCCCGAGGGATCGCAGCAACGCCATCTCCTTGGCGAACGGAGGCTTACGCCTGAGCGACGGCGTGCCTGGCCAGGCTCCGGTGGTTGGCATGACTGGGGTGCGGCGCGTTTCGCGTCTGGGCCACGATCGAATCGTCCTGCCCTGCAACGCCATTCGCGTCAGGCTATCGGCCGATGGCAACACCAAATCGCAGGCCGAATAATTCTGTCGTAGGACGGCTAACGCGTCGGGGCGCTAAGGTAGACCTTTGCGGCCCAACCATGCCGCACGTCCATGCATGCCGCGAAGCCGGGTTTGGGTTAACACCTGGCAAAGGCTAGGCCATGACCCATCCTTTCGAGGCGAGCCTAGACCTGTGTTGGACCGACCAACGCCGCCCACAATCTCCTGTGGCGGCGTTGGTGTTTGGGCTGGTCAAACCGATGCCGGTCCATCTGGAATACTGGAAGTCTATGAATAGCCTGTGAATCATCCAAAGAGTATGGCAGTATTGCCTGACATAGGGATTATCGGTTTCGTACGGTTTCGCCAGTTTCGATTCGCCGCGGTTAGGAGAGCACGGTGCTGGGCGGTATCACAGGCGTCGGTCGCGGTAATCCGGTGACTGCTGAGAGTGCCCATAACTTCGGCGCGATCAGCGCGCCGCCACACATCAGCCCGCCCGAAGCCGGAACGGTCGCGTTGTTTCGAGGGGTGTTGGAGACTTGGCGCACCTCATGGCGAATGACACGGTTTCGCTATGGCGCAGGACCGTGGCTATTGAGCATTCTGCGTCCTCTGCGTGTGTTGGCCTATCGCGAGGCCCACCGGAAATTACTGGCACTACCCGTCTACAAGCAATTCGGAGCAACAATGCTCCGAGAGGATCCTTTCCACCACATCAGCCACGGTCGCTACTTGCGACAAGGCTTAACGGTTCGGCAACGCGTTCAATACGTCTACCAGCATTACGCGTTCGAATCGCGCCAGTGGACTGATGACTACCGCCGGGCCGTATATCGGGGCCCCGGTTTAGAGTTGTGGCGCAGTCATGGGGGCGGAGCGGTTTTCACTATCAGGCTGGAGGCTGGAAGGCGGAACGTGCCAGAAGGTGATCTGAGCGTAGTTTTATCGGTGGACGACGCGGCGCTGCACCAAATTAACTTTAGTTGGCTGGCTGACACGCAGGATGGAACTGTGACGCCCTTCCTGGCCTGTTCGCAAACACGCCGACGTAGCAGCAACACCGAGGCCCTGTTCGGCGCCTTCGAACGAGAGTTTCCTCAAAACTCACCAGCTTTCTTCTGCTTCGCGGCCGTTGAGGGCGTAGCACGCGTCGTCGGCTGTACGGTGATACTTGCCGTTCGCAGCCACGAGCAGATTTGCGCTCGCAAGGGTCGCGACACCGCACACTTCAAGAGCTCGTACGACAACTTCTGGCGAGCTTTGGGCGGCTGGGACTGTGGCCGACAAGGGTATTTAGTCCCGTTGCCAGCACACGAAAAGCCATTGAGCAAACTCTCCAGCAGTCACCGAAGGCGTGCCCAAAAGCGGCGCAGGCACTGGAAGGCGATTGAAGCGGCGACGGTCGAGACTCTTGAGCCATTTTTGTCAGGGATCTCTTCATCAGCCAAGAACGGACATTACGCCGAGTCGCGATGCAGTGATAGGCATGGCCGCCCAGGGTCATGAGGACAACCGGCCAGCTAACTAGCGCACCCGCAGAGGCGGCCCAAACACTGGATGGCTTGGCCGCGATGTGGTCGACTTGGACCGAGTGGGCTGGCCCTGGCCGGATTAACGTGACCTGGCGGGAGGTCTGAGATGTCGTTCGTGATCGCGGCGCCGGAGGTGCTGGGGACAGCGGCCACCGATTTGACCAGTCTCGGCTCGACGCTGAGCGCGGCGAATGCGGCCGCGGCGACCCCGACTACGCGGGTGCTGGCCGCAGCCGGGGATGACGTGTCGGCGGCCATTGCGGCGCTGTTCTCCGCCCACGGTCAGGGCTTTCAGGCGCTCAGTGCGCAGGCGGCGTCGTTTCATGAGCAGTTTGTGCAGGCGTTGACCGCGGGTGCGGGATCCTATGCCGGCGCGGAGGCCGCCAATGTTGCGGCGTTTACGGCCAATCCGCTGCAGACGGTACAGCAGGATCTGCTCAACCTGATCAATGCGCCCTTCCTGGCGCTGACCGACCGCCCGCTGATTGGCAACGGCGCCAACGGAGCCCCGGGGACTGGGGCGAACGGCGGCGGCGGCGGATGGTTGATGGGCTCCGGCGGTGCCGGCGGCTCCGGCGCGGATGGCCTAAACGGCGGTCATGGCGGGGCCGCTGGGCTGATGGGCACCGGGGGTGCTGGCGGGGCCGGCGGGACCGGCGGCGGGGCCGGCGGGGCCGGTGGCGCCGGCGGGCTGCTGTGGGGCAATGGCGGGATCGGCGGCGCGGGTGGATTCACCGCCGGCAGCGGGGTCGGCGGGGCCGGCGGGGCCGGCGGGGTCGGAGGGCTGTTGGGGGCGGGCGGGGCCGGCGGGGCCGGCGCATTCAGCAGCGCAGGCTCCGGCGGGGCCGGCGGGGCCGGCGGGGCCGGCGGGCTGCTCAGCGGGTTGTTCGGCGCGGGCGGCGGGGCGGGCGGGACCGGCGGTGACGGCGGATTCGGCGCCAACTGCATCGGCGGGGCCGGCGGGGCCGGCGGCAACGCTGGCCTGCTCGGCGGCCCCGGCGGCGCCGGCGGGGCCGGCGGATTTGGCCTCGGCGCCAACGGCGGGGTCGGCGGGCGCGGCGGGCACGGCGGCAACGCGGGCCTGCTGTTCGGCGCCGGCGGCGCCGGTGGGGCGGGCGGGTTCGGCAACCACGGCATTGGCGGGGCTGGCGGGGCCGGCGGCAGAGCCGGCCTGCTCTCGTTCTCCAGCGGCGGGGCCGGCGGGGCCGGCGGATTTGGTGACACCACCACCGGCGGGGCCGGCGGAGCGGGCGGCGACGCGGGCCTGTTGTTCGGCAACGGTGGCATCGGCGGGGCCGGCGGGTACGGCGACGTCGCTGGCGGGGCCGGCGGGGCCGGCGGCAACGCCGGCATACTGGTGGCCACCGGCGGTGCCGGTGGGGCGGGCGGCGGCGGATTGGCCGGTGGTGGCGGAGGCAACGGCGGCGCCGCCGCGCTGATCGGCACTGCCGGCAGCGGCGGCAACGGCGGGTATTCATTTGCCGGCGCCGGCGCCATCGGTAGCACCGGCCTCAACGGCGCCACCTCACCGCTGCAGCCGGTATTTAACGCAGTGAATGGCCCCATCGAGGCGCTTACTGGGCGCCCGCTGATCGGCAACGGCGCCAACGCGGCCCCGGGATCTGGGCTAAGCGGTGCGCCCGGCGGGTGGTTGATGGGTGACGGCGGCGCCGGCGGCTCCGGCGCGCTGGGCCTAAACGGTGGTGATGGTGGGGCGGCTGGGCTGATGGGCACCGGGGGTGCTGGCGGAGCCGGCGGTCATGGTGCCGGTGCTGGCAGCGGCGGTGCTGCCGGGGCCGGCGGGGCCGGCGGGCTACTGTTCGGCAACGGTGGAGTCGGCGGCACCGGCGGGGACTCGTCGGGCGCTGGCGGCGGGGCCGGCGGAGCCGGCGGGGACGGCGGGCTGTTTGGCGCCGGCGGGGTCGGCGGTGGCGGCGGAGTCGGCGGGAACGGCGGGGCCGGGGGGGCCGGCGGTGCCGCCGGGCTGCTCAGCCTGCTGTCCGGCGGCGGGGCCGGCGGGGTCGGCGGAGAGTCCCCAGGCGGGGTCGGCGGGGCCGGCGGGGCCGGCGGGGCCGGCGGCCTGCTCGCGGGCTATGGCGGGGCCGGCGGGGCCGGCGGGGCCAGCACAATCGGGGCCGGCGGGGCCGGCGGTACCGGCGGCAATGCGGGCCTGCTGTTCGGCGCCGGTGGGGACGGCGGGGACGGCGGGTTCGGGACGACCGCGGGCCAGACCGGCGGGGCCGGGGGGACCGGCGGCAGAGCCGGCGCGCTGTTCTCCGACGGCGGTGCCGGCGGGACCGGTGGATTCAGCAACGGCGGCACTGGTGGGGCCGGCGGGACCGGCGGCAGCGCCCTCCTGCTTGGCGACGGCGGCGTCGGCGGGGCCGGCGGATACAGCTTCGGCACTGGCGGGGCCGGCGGGACCGGCGGCGGGGCCGGCCTACTGGTGGGCGACGGCGGTGCCGGCGGCGAGGGCGGCGGCGGAGCGACCGGTGGTACCGGCGGCAACGCCGTAGTGATCGGCAACGGCGGCAACGGCGGCAACGGCGGGACTGACCCGACGGGCGAACCCGGCACCGGCGGCACCGGCGGGCTGCTGATGGGCCTGAACGGGATCAACGGGTTGACGTAAGCCGGCGGCCGCGGTCGCTCATTCCTTTCGTCAGGAGCCGGCGAAGTACAGCTTCTTGCGCAGATCTGGATGAACGTAGGCACCGATCGGCACTGGTCCGGGTGGGCTGCGCCACCTGGCCGAGCGTGATGGCGATGGCGCACACGGCCGATGGGACACCGGAGACGTGCGGACCAAGTTCGTGCGGCGAAGCGCATTCGTGGGTCGCTGACGGTGAGATGGTCTACGGCCTTCAAGTCCACGGGGGCGTTGCCCAGAAAAGCAACAGTGCCGCGATGGTCTGATCGTACAGCTATCAGGTGGTGCCGCCGGGCGGCCAAGCCATACGGCGCTGAAGTTGTGAGATTTCGAGGAGTTCACGGGGAGTTCACGTCTTCCAGGCTGGCTGCTAGAAACTACGTCTAACCTGCAAGAACGCTGGTGCGCGATACTGGGATTGAACCAGTGACCTCTTCCGTGTCAGGGAAGCGCTCTCCCGCTGAGCTAATCGCGCTGGGAGATTGATTTTGGAGGTGGAGACGGGAATCGAACCCGTGTGCACGGCTTTGCAGGCCGTTGCCTCACCACTCGGCCACTCCACCGCAGGGATTGATGCCACTTGCACCTTCGAGCGGACGACGGGATTCGAACCCGCGACCCTCACCTTGGCAAGGTGATGCGCTACCAACTGCGCTACGTCCGCGCGCAACGGACGAGATCGTCGCCCGGTGCGAAGCACGACGATAGTCCACGTGAGCGGGCCCACACAAATCTCTTGGTACAGGGCGTGTCCTAGGTTATCGTGAGCCGCTGCGACGCGCGGCAAGTTCGGCCGAGACGCGGTTCGTGCTAGTCTTCGACGTCGTTCGCCCTCTCAGCGCCGGTCCCGTGGCTCAGTGGAAGAGCGTCCGCTTCACACGCGGAAGGTCGCTGGTTCGATCCCAGCCGGGACCACCGCTTTTGACCTGCATGAACACGGTATGTGCACTCCATAGTTAGTTCGTTTTGTCCGGTTCTTGTCCGGTGGTGGTCGGATTCGTCGTTTCGGTTGTGTGGAGTCGGTCGAGGTTGGTGGCGACCTGGTCGAGCTTGGGTGTGGAGTGACCCATGGTCCGGGTGCGACCACCACCGACCGTGCCGAATGCGCGCCGGCGGCATCGCGGATCGCGGGCACCGCCTTTCCATGTGTTCGACCGTCTGCCCCGTGCGAGTGCGCACCGCCAAGTACATGCAATGATCAGATGTCTTCACACCCGCAACTCGGATGTGCCCGCAATGCCGAAAACGTTGTACGTGGCCTTTGTGGCGGCGACGACAATTCGGTCATGTCGGTCCACGATCCACTCGACAGTCGGTGCCACTGTGACGACCCGTTGTCGCCCGGTGCGCGATTGCCAACCACTGTGCGGGCTTCGGCGCGATCCTCGAAAACCGACATGTCAATCGCCTCATTCACGAATCAGTACTGGTAGATGAGGATTTTCTGATCACCGCCCCGTGAAACGAACAGCCGGCGTCCCGCCTTGTCGACCTCCAGCCACCTCAGGTTGAGGGGAATCGACCCGGTAAAATCGGGGAGTGATGCGAATTTCGTCAGGGTGCTCGCTCCGTCGGAGAGCACATACAGATCATTCGAGTTGTCAAATGTGACAAACACTCGCCCGTCACCGGTAGCCGCAAAATCTTGACACCGTCCCGGCCCGCTCAATTCCCCTTTTGGCTTGCCGGTGCCAGCGTCGAGGACGGAAATCCTCGAGGGCGAGACGTCCGCGAGGGCCCCGACTTCGACGTAGGCAGTGTTCGTCTTCGGCTCGAAGCCCATGGCCAGTGGTTCGCCCGGGCCGTCGACTGGCGTGCGCCATTTCTCCTTCAACATCTTGTCCGCACGCGCGAGACCGAACGCGTTAGAGTACACAACGTCACCACTCGCCGAGTCCACCGCGATCTGTCCAATCTGCGGGCTCTTGCCCTTCACGTTTGGCCCGACGACATTCTCGCGGACGATATGGGCGTCGGCATCGAACTCGACGAGGCACGCGCCCTGTTCGGTGGCTCCCCCGCCATACACCACGTCGGTCGCCTGGTTGATCGCGAGCGCATGCAAGTAGCAGGACGGCTTCCGGGATGTCGACACGAGCGTGTCCGACTCCGTGCTGAAGACCTCGATAACCCCACTCGCCACCAGCGCGTACCCACGCTTGAGCTTGTCGTTGATCACTATTTTCTGTGTGCCCTCGATCGACGTGTCGAACCGCTCGATTGGCCCGGTCGGCGCGGACAGCGAGACGACATACGATCTCCATTGTGGCGGTCCCGGCGGCACATGCTCCATGCCCTCTGCATACAACTTGTTGACCGAGGCGCTAAATGTCAGACCCATCGGCTCAAACGGCAGAGCTATGGCGGTCGTCAGCGGCGGCGGCCCAGTTGGGGAAATCGTTGCGGGCTGCGACATTGTCTGGGGTCGTGGCGGCGCCTTGGTGGACGGGCAGCCGGCCAGAACTGCGGCCAGCGCGATCGCGATGGGCCAGCACAACTGCCGGTTCCGCATGGCGGCAATTGTCGCACGGGCGGGCCATTACTATGCGCGCCATAGGCGCGGATGCTGATCCACTCCGCCAGGCGCCGATGGAGGCGGGCGGGACACTGAAAGGCACCGCGCGGGTGCAGCCCGCGTCCCGGCCACCGCCAAGGCCACGAAGCCGCGGCCGCGAATCGCCGCCGCAAAGCATCTGCGGCCGACAGTTCCGTATCAACGCCGCCCTCGATCGTGTCGCGGACATTTTTGGCACATATAACAAGCCCGTGAGTCCCAGTCGGAGCGCGGCCTACGCCGCGGCCGCCGTCCGACCGGACCGCTATCGCTCTCGCGCCCCGCGGCCTTGACGGCCTCGGGCGCTCGCGGTCTACCGGCGTCCGCGGCTCTGGCCGCGCTCCGACTGGCCGTTCGGGTTGTGTCGAGCCAAGGAGTGGGTCGCTCCGCAGTCGTGCTTGTCGAGCGCGCAGTCGACCCTGTGAAGCTGGGCAACGGGTACCTGCTCCCCGGGAGCCCGCGGCGCGCATCATCGAGTGACGGGCGATCAAGGGTTCCTGTCGGGAGTGCTGTCACCGTGTCCGGTTTATGTCCGATCGCCGGACCAACTGAATGCGTCAGCCCAGTTCAATGCGCCGCATATGACGCACAGAAGCACATAAACCGCAGGTCAATAGCTATTTTGGCCGCTTCACACGCGGAAGGTCGCTGGTTCAATCCCAGCCGGGACCACCACAATGGGTGCAGGTCAAAGATGGTTTCCTCTGAATTTTTGAGCCGCGTGCCAGATACGTGCCGAATGCTCGTAGCTAACTGCGACACGGGCTAGGCAAGTGACCTTATGCGAGTGTTCATACCCACCTGGCTGAGTGTGTTGGTTCTCTGCGTGGGCACCGCCTGTAGCAACCCCAGCACGACAATATCCACCACAACAAGCACAAGCGGGTCGATGGCGCCCCTGTCAACGACTAGCGCGACGGTGAGGCCAACGATGGTGCCTGGCGGTTGGGGGCAGAATCCGCCAACGACCGCCCAGATCGATGCGATGGCCGGATGGGCGCAGCGACACTTGGATGCCGCGGGCGGCATCATTCATGACGGAGAAGCAGGCACGGACAAATTAAATACGGCGATTGGGAACGCAGATGTCCGAGCCGCAAAGGCTGCTTGTGAAGACACCACGCAGCCAGTCACTATCCGGCTGCCAGCCGTCCTTCCAACACCCGACCCTGATGTTGACGGTCCTCTTCCTCGACCTGTGGTCTCAGGACTGCCCGACAGACCCTGCGCTGCTGGCGGTGTTGGAGCCGATCCGGGATGCGACCCAATCATTTACTCCGTTCGAAGAATTGCTGCCGCAGTGGGAGGCATTTCTAGCCGTTGTGCGACGCGCTCGCCACGCGCTGGACACGGAACCAATGGGCGAGCCAACAGCGCAAGAGGTCATCGCAGAGATGATGCTGTCGCTCAAGACGACATTATTGATCGCCGGGACCGGCGGTCTCGCCGGCCCGAAAACTTCGACAAATCGCACGGTTGCGCGTGGGTCAAAAACCAAACGAACCGCCATGGCGGTTGGGGTGGGAACCGTCGCGATGGCCGGGGCTACTGCGACAACATCGACGGCAAAAAACGCCGGAAAGCAACCCAAGCCAAAGCCGCTGCGAATCATGCCCGGAAAGTTCGGGTTAACAAGCAAGCTCAAGATCTGATCAATCGGCACCGGGTAGCTCGCGGTCGGCCAGCCAAAGCGGTGGGAACCGCAAAACGGCCGAAACGCTCCAGGGCCATGCCTTCCCGCGGGCTGTGTGCCAACTAGCGAGCCAGTCCGAGGAACACCATCAAAGACCGTTCGACGTCCGCCATGAGTGCCGACGGCGCCCGACCGATACGCGCGCCAAGGTTCGACCGGCGCACGGTCGTGATCTTGTCGATCATCGCGAAGCTGGGCTCGGTGATCTTCGTCGTCTCGTCGTTCAGCACGGCGACCCTGGATATCGGCGTGTCGGTGACGGTCGTGGTCAGCGGAATGACGACGACCGAATCTGTCTCCGAAAACAGGTCCTCCTGGACGATGATCGCCGGGCGCGGCTTGGCTGCGTAGACACCGCCGGAGACGGTCCACAGCTCGCCACGATTCACGCGTCGTCGTCCAGCGAACCGAGAGCGGAGATCGCCTCGACGAACTCCATGTCGTCGGTGTGTCGGTCAGCCTCCGCGAGCGCCAGCGCCTCACGGTGTGCTTCAGCGGCGAACGCAGCTGAGCGGACATCCGGCACCCACACCTGGACGGGGCGGTACCCGCGCAGGCGCATGCGCTCGCGGTATTGGCGGGCTCTCCGCGTCGATGTGCTCATGCTCCCAGTGTTGCATGAAACGGATGTTGCATGCAACACTGGGAAATTATTGTTGATGGTTGACCACGCGAGCGAGTCCACGCCGCGGACCGATTGCTGGCGAGTTCGGCCGGCGATGGTTGACGACAACTTTTGGCGGGTGCTGGTGGTCGCGGGGGGTAGAGGGTCCGCCAGGACGGGCTGTGCCCGTGGTTGTGCAGCTGAGCAAGCGCGGTAGCGACGGTGTCGAGGTCGGGCCGGTCTCGGCGCAAGGTGGTGATGACCGCCGACTGGGTCCGGTCAGAAACGCCGGCCAACGTGTCGGTGATCGCCAGGGCCGGCACCGGGTGCGGAGACAACTCACAAACGTGTGTTCTGCTCCTTCAGTCGCTCGATCCGTGTCAGTGAGAGTCGGAGGGCTTCAGCTGCTCTTTCGCTTTCGCTTTCGATTTTCTGGGGACTACTCGTAATCGCCTTCGCCGCTTAGGGCGATGTTTATGAGTTCGTTCAGGTCCATGTCTTCGAAGGCCCCCTCATGCCGGTTGGGAGCTGCGGAACTTTTGTCGCCCAGCATGCCTAGAAGCACGTCGAGAATCCCACGAAGCCGTTGTACTGGAATCGTGCTGATCAGGCGCTGGATTTCGACGTCAGGCGCCTCATTGACACTGCTCTCAGATAGTTGCCGGTGAAGGTGAGTGGCCAAGGCGGCGGGGGTGGGGTGGTCGTACACCAGGGTGGCTGAAAGGCTCAGTCCGGTAGCGGTTTTGAGTCGGTTACGTAGTTCGACGGCGGTCAGCGAGGCTAACCCGCTGTCCTGGAAAGACCGGCGGGGATCGATGTCGTCGGGGTAGGAGTGGCCCAGCACAACCGCCACGTGTGAACGCACCAGGCCGAGTAGTAGGTCGTGTTGTTGGTCGAGGGTTAGTCCGTGCAGTCGTTGGGCCAGCACCGATTTGACTTCGGTGCCATCGATGGTGACCAGCCGCCGCAGGGGGTGGCGGACCAGCTGGTTAAACAGCGGCGGTAACCGGGTGCTGAGAGTGGGGTTGTCCAACGCGGTGCGGTCCAGGCGGGCGGCGACCACGGTGGGGTGATTAACGATGAGCGCGGTGTCGAACAACTCCAGCGCTTGATCGGTTGTCATCGCCGCGAAACCGCTGTGGCTCATTCGGGTCGGGTCGGCTTGTTCCCAGAATCCCCACGCCATCGATATGCCCAGGAGCCCGGCCGCGCGCCGGTGAGTGGCCAACCCATCCAGGAAAGCGTTGGCCGCCGCGTAATTACCCCGGCCAGGAGAGCCCACCGTGCCGGCCAGCGAGGAAAACACCACGAACATCGACAGGTTCAGATCGCGGGTCAACTCATGTAGGTTCCACGCCGCATCCACCTTGGGCACCAACACCGTATCGATGCGGTCAGGGGTCAACGAGGTGATCACCGCATCAGCAATCACCCCGGCCGCGTGTATGACCCCGGTCAACGGCGGGTACTGGGGGGGCAGTCCTGCCAACAACGCCGCCACCGCGTCCCGATTGGCCACATCACAGGCCACCACCTGCACCTCGGCACCGGCCCGGGTCAACTCGGCCACCAACTCTCCGGCCCCCTCGGCGCGATCCCCACGGAGACTGGCCAGCACCACATGACGCGCGCCGTACCGATGCACCACATGCCGGGCCAGCACCGCACCGGCCATCCCGGTCCCACCAGTAATCAATACCGTGCCCGCCCCCAGGGCATCAGAGGTTGAATCGGGCATGGTCAGAACCACTTTGCCGACGTGGCGGGCGTGGCTGACGAATCGGAGGGCGTGTGGGGCATACCGGATGTCCCAGGTAGTGACCGGCAGCTGATGCAGTGTGTGGTTGTTGAACAGTCCCGTCAACTCCCCGAGCATCTGCTCAATACGCTGCGGGCCGGCCTCAGCCAGGTCAAAGGCCCGGTACAACACCCCGGAATGTGTTTGGGCGATGACCTCGGGGTCGCGGATGTCGGTTTTGCCCATCTCGATGAAACGCCCCCCGCGCGGCAGTAACCGCATCGAAGCGTCCACAAACTCGCCGGCCAGCGAGTTCAACACCACATCCACCCCGCGCCCTCCGGTGGCGGACAAGAACTTCTCCTCAAACTCCAGCGTGCGCGAATCAGCGATATGGTCCTCGTCGAATCCCATGG
The DNA here is from genome assembly GCA_963735655.1 of uncultured Actinomycetota bacterium. GTDB lineage: Bacteria > Actinomycetota > Actinomycetes > Mycobacteriales > Mycobacteriaceae > Mycobacterium. The sequence continues at coordinate 319,743 of CAVTLW010000027.1, read as the reverse complement.
TGCGCAACGTGTCCCACTTACCGCGGCTTGCGGTGGCGAAAACCTCCACACCCCAATGTCGTGCCAACTGCACCGCCGCCATCCCCACTCCACCGGTCGCGGCATGGATCAGCACCGATTCCCCCGCCTGCACCCCGGCTAAATCCGCCAGCCCGTGATAGGCGGTCAAAAACACCATCGACACACCGGCGGCCTCGGCGAACGACCACCCCGTCGGCACCCGAACAATCAGCCGCTGATCTACCACGGTCTCCGGACCCGCCGTGCCCAACAAGCCCATCACCTGATCGCCCACAGCGACACCGGTCACACCCGCGCCCACCTCAACAACAACCCCCGCACCTTCCCCGCCCAGCTCCGCGGGACCGGGAAACATTCCCAACGCCACCATCACATCGCGGAAATTGACCCCCACCGCCCGCACCGCAACCCGCACCTGCCCCGCCTGCAACTGCGCTTCCACCTGCGCGCAGGGCTCTATCACCACATCCTCGAACGTCCCCCCACCCCTAACTCCCAACCGCCACAACCCATCTGGTAATGGCAGCGGTTGAGGTGTGGTCGGGGCCAGGCGTGCGGCGTAAGCGTTGCCGGTGCGGATCACCAGTTGGGGTTCGCCGCTGCCGGTCAGCGCGGCCAAATCCAACGGCGCGTCGGTATCGACCAGCATTATCCGGCCCGGGTTTTCGCTTTGCGCCGAACGCACCAATCCCCATACCGCCGCTGCAGCCAGATCGGTGACATCCTCGCCGGCCACTCCCACCGCACCACTGGTCAGCACCACCAACGTGGACGCTCGATCCGCAGCGAGCCAGGATTGCAGCACCCCTAACGCCTGATGAGTTGCGGTATACACCGATCCCACCACGCCCTCACCACCGGAACCCGGTGGGTCTTTGCTGCCCCACTCCCACACCACCACATCCGGGTCGGCCTTGAGGACATCGCCGTCGGGAGTTGCCTTCTCACCGTTCGTCTCTGGCGCACCAGCGCCGGTCAGCAATTCGTCCCAGGTGATCACCGAGGGATGAGGGCGGTCGTCAACACTGCTGTGGTTCAGTGTGATCGGTGTCCATACCACTTCCAGCAGTTCTTGACCTGTGTCACCACCGGCCGCGGTAACCGCGGCGGCCAACTGCTGTGCGGTGATCGGCCGCACCACCAACGACTGCACGGATAACACTGGTAACCCGGTGGTGTCGGTCAGCTCCAACGACACCGCGCCATCGCCGGCCGGGGCGAAGCGAGCCCGTACCCGTCTGGCCCCCGCGGCGTGCAGCGATACTCCCGCCCAGGTGAACGGCAACACCATCTCAGCAACTTGCTCGGTCTTGGTAACCACCCAGGCATGCAGCACTGCATCCAACAAGGCCGGATGAATGCCAAACCCGGCGACCTCCACCCCGTCGGGCACGGCGACCTCGGCAAACACTTCCTGTCCGCGCTGCCATAGCGCCTGTAATCCTTGGAACGCCGAACCGTACCCGTAGCCGCGGGCGGCCAACCGCGCATAAGCGCCGGTCGCATCGACGGCGGTGGCCCCAGCCGGCGGCCACACCGACAAATCCGCGGCCGCGGACACTGCTGCGGGACTGGCCCCCAGCAGGCCCTGGGCATGTAACACCCACTCCGCATTGGGCTGGCCGCCACGCGAATACACCGACACCGGGTGGCCACCGGACTCACCGGGGCCACAGACAACCACCTGCACCCGCACCGCGGCCCCGTCGGGCAGCACCAGAGGCGCTACCAGCGTCAACTCCTCCACCACCGCGCACCCGACCTCGTCACCAGCGCGGATGGCCAACTCCACAAAAGCCGTCCCCGCCAGTACCACCACCCCGGCCACCGCATGATCGGCCAGCCACGGGTCAACACCCACCGCTAACCGGCCGGTCAACACCACCCCACCGGTATCGGGCCGCTCCACCACGGCACCCAACAACGCGTGCTCCGCGGCGGCCAACCCCACACCACGCACATCCGCGGCCCGACCCGACCCCGCCAACCAAAACCGCCGCCGCTGAAACGCATACGTCGGCAACTCCACCGTGCGAGCGTCAGCACCGGCGAACGCCGCCGACCACTCCACACCCACACCCGCAACATGGGCCTGCCCCACCGACGTCCAAAATCGTTGCAACCCACCGTCATCGCGACCCAACGTCGGGATCGCCACCGCGCCCTCAGAAGGTTCTCGCCCGCCCTCAGCGACGGTATCCTCAATCTCGGCGATCAACACTGGATTCGGACTGGGCTCAATGAACACGTTGTAGCCGTCTTCCCACAACCCACGGACCGCGGGCTCGAACTGGACGGTGTCCCGGACATTGCGATACCAGTAGTCCTTGTCCAGATTTGCGGTGTCTACCAACCCGCCAGTGACAGTCGAATAGAACTCGATGTCGGTCGACCGCATCGGCTTTATACCGTCTAACTCGCTGAGTAGTTCGGCCTTGGACCGCTCGACTATCGGAGAATGACCCGAAACGCTCGAGGGAATCCGGAACGCTCGGACTCCTGATGATTCACACTCAACGACAATCTTCCTGAGGTCCTTTACCTCACCGGAAAGAACCGTCGTCCTAGGGCCATTGATCGCAGCGATTACCACGGCTCCCTGCCAACGGTTCAAGCGCTTCACGACCTCGGCGGCGGGCAGACAAACCACGGCCATTCCACCGGACCCCCCCGTGTCGGCCAGCTGCTCCAACAACCTGCTGCGTAACGCCACCACCGCCGCTGCATCCCGCAGTGACAACGCCCCAGCCACATGCGCCGCGGCGATCTCGCCCTGTGAATGCCCGACCACAGCATCAGGAACCACCCCCACCGACTGCCATAACCGGGCCAACGACACCATCACCGCCCACAACACCGGTTGCACCACATCCACCCGATCCAACCCCGGTGCACCCTCTACCCCCCGCACCACATCAAGCAGCGACCAATCCACAAACTCCGCCAACGCATCACCGCAACACCGCATCTGGTTCGCGAACACCGGCGACGCATCCAACAACTGCACGCCCATTCCCGGCCACTGCGAACCCTGTCCGGGAAACACCATCACTGTTTTGCTTATCGACTGGGCCCGACCCACCACCACCTCGGCACTCGGCCGGCCGTCGGCCAACGCCGCCAACCCCGCCATCAACTGCTGCCGATCAGCCCCCACCACCACCGCCCGATGCTCAAACACCGACCGGGTGGTGACCAACGACCACCCCACATCCACCGGATCCAACCGCTCGTCAGCTTGCACCCAGGCCAACAACCGGCCCGCCTGCCCGGCCAGCGCCTCATCAGACTTGGCCGTCAGCACCCACGGCAACACCGACAACCCCATGCCACTACCGCCGGACTCCACCAAGCCCGCATCACGCGAATCACCTGGCCGGGCAGCGGTTTCGGTAACCTCGGTCAGCGGTGGAGCCTGCTCGAGAATCACATGCGCATTGGTGCCGCCCATCCCGAACGACGACACCCCCGCCCGCCGCGGCCGGCCCTCCTCAACCGGCCAGGGGGTAAGCGCCCGATTGACCCTTAGCCCAAGCTTCTCAAGATCAACTTCGCGGTTACTTTGGGAGTAATTGAGGCTCGCTGGAATTTCGCCATTTTCCATCGCCAGGACCGTCTTGAGCAGCCCGGCAATGCCTGCGGCGGCGCCGAGGTGGCCGATATTCGACTTCACAGAACCGACGTGCAGCGGGCGGCCACCGCGCCCCGCGAACAGCTCGCCGAGCGCCGTCGCTTCGGTGGGGTCACCCAACTTGGTGCCCGCACCATGCAATTCCACGTAATCCACATGCGTACTATCGAGGCCTGCGCGACAGTAAGCCCGCCGCAGAACGTCAGCTTGTCCCGCAACAGAAGGCGCGGTCAATCCAGCTTCATTCCGGCCGGCATTACCCACGACGCTTCCACGAATTACGGCACGGATCCGATCTCCATCAGCGATCGCCGCATCGAGCGGCTTCAACAGAACCAGGCCGCCCCCCTCACCCCGCACGTACCCGTCGGCGCGTTCATCGAATGTATATGTGTGGCCCGAAGTCGACAGGGCACCGAATTTCGCCTCGAGAAGCGCGGTTTCAGCGGCGAAGTTGAGATGGATCCCTCCTGCGACTGCCAGCGATGACTCACCACTCCGAAGGCTCTCGCACGCAAGATGCACCGCTACTAGAGAGGAAGATTGACCGCAATCGACGGTGAAACTGGGGCCATGCATCCCGAATGTGAATGAAATTCGGTTGGCGATCAATCCTCGGTTGAGGCCCGCAAAGGAGTGATGATCAAGATCGGCTCCGCCGTTGCGGAGCGTAAGGAACGCATAGTCATCGTTCATCGCTCCGATATAAACGGCAACATGATCTCCATGCATTCTGTCGGGTGTTATCAGGGAAGCCTCGAGTAATTCCCATGTCAGCTCAAGAGCGAACCGCTGCCGCGGATCCATCGAGCGAGCTTCACGCGGCGATATGTCGAAGAAATGTGCGTCGAAATCAAATATATTGTTGACATATCCCTCTCGCTGCTGATCTAGACTTGTGGTGCTACCGAGCGGATCCAGCTGGGACCTATGAGCGGGCGGCGGGCTGGTAACTTCTTCGCCACCTCGGAGAATTCTCCAAAATTCGCCCGGGTTTGACACACCTGGAAATCGGCAAGCCACCCCGATCACGGCAATCCCTACCGACTGCAAGCCGTTCTCCATGGACTGACCGCCTCCCAACGTGGGATGCACATAACCTCTCGTAGGTAACTATTTGCAGTCGTCGCTACTGTCCGGTCGCGACGGGCCTCTGCTAAGAACATTGACGGGCAGGGATTATACGGCTTCCGGTCCTCAGAGTCGCACCGCCGACGGGTGCTCTCGACGCGGTAGCACCAGGCGGTCAGGTCAACGCCGCTCTGAGCAATGGTGTTAGACCGCGTGGGCGACACGAGCACATATTTGAGGGCGCAAAAGACGACACGGCTGGCAGCGTTGTCAACGCGAGACTTGGCCCCTCCCCTTCTGGCCATTGCGCACAAAGAGGTCGGTGCTGGCGGAGCTGCTTTGGCTCCGCCACATCGTTGATCTACAGCCCATGGCGACATCGGGTGGCCCGAGGCCACCGCCGTGGCCACGGCTGGCGCCGCCAGAGATATTGTCAAGATCTGTGGATCGATGAGTTTCGGGCGACCTCCGATGACACCCTTGCCGAACAACTGGCTCGCGAACGTCTCGGTGGTGCCGCGCAGCTTGGGCCGCGCCACCGTGACCGGCCGGGCGGTCGTTTTGACCGTCGAATCGTAGAAGCCGTCGCGGTTACCGGGCCGAGCGTCCACACAGGCGGCGGCGCGCTGATAGCGGGCCCGGCCCAAGAACGCGTCGACCACGGCCTCGAGCGCGGTCTGGATGATCAACCGGACACCCAGGCGCGCAACATCCTCGATGACCTCCCAGAGCTCCCGCGAGCTGTGTACACGGCGTCGATCTCACCACCGATCGAGTCGGTGCGTGATCTCATGTTGACACGGGCGTAGTCCTCCCGTCGTTGAGTTGGTAGCTCCTGAAGGAACCTACGTTCGGCGTCATCTACACCAGTAGATCGACGCGACCTCGAACACTGATCTGATTTCGACTGCCGTTGGCATTTGCTAGCATCGTCGAGACAGGGCCGACTGACCTTAACCTGCGGGTCAGACGAGTAGTCTAGGCACAAGCAAGGAATTTCAACCAGCTGTTTCCACAGGGGCGGGAGAGCAGTGCCCCTCTCCATTAGGGCTTGGGCAGATTTGCGGATCAACACAAGGACCGGCAGGTTCGACCACCAGCCATGGGCTGTGGATCAACGATGTGGCGGAGCCAAAGCAGCTCCGCCAGCACCGACCTCTTTGTGCGCAATGGCCACAAGGGGAGGGTCCAAGCCTCGCGTTGACAACGCTGCCGGACGTGTCGTCTTTTGCGCCCTCAAATATGTGCTCGTGTCGCCCACGCGGTCTAACACCATTGCTCAGAGCGGCGTTGACCTGACCGCTTGGTGCTACCGCGTCGAGAGCACCTGTCGGCGGTGCGACTCTGAGGATCGGAAGCCGTATCGTCGGTGCCCGTCAATGTTCTTAGCAGAGGCCCGTCACGACCGGACGGTGGGCTGCTCGCGATTCTAAACGAGGAACTAAATCTCCGATCCCGACATTCGTCACGAAGATGCTGGACACGAAGGAGTCACCATATCGCACAAATGCAACGCATGCCGTTTGCTCTGTCCTAGTATCACTCAAGAAGAAATACCGAAACTGTGCAAACGTCAACGCTATACGAAATAACGAAGCAGCGATCCAACCAGGACTATCTCGTTGTGGTTGGCGCAGGAGTAATGGGCACGAGCATTGCAACGATGGCACTCGGGCATGGCGTTTCCGTTATGCTGATTGATACAGACGCGAATCAGCTCGACCGAGCATGCCGCCAGATTGCTACGCAACTTCGACACGGCCGCCTATTATCCAAATTACCGTTCGACCAGCTGGTGGGGCAACTTGCCATCGACACAAAATTCGATCTGGCTGACGGCATCATTGCCGTGATCGAAGCGATTACCGAGAACCGCGATCTAAAATGCGAAGTTCTTCGGCAGGCCGAGAGTCAGGTCGATCCAACGACGCCACTTATTTCTAGTACATCAGGAATTCCCATCGATGAGCTCGCCAATGTCCTGGCACGCCCCGAGCGTCTTGTAGGCGCTCATTTCATGAATCCCGCTTACCTGATTAAGATGGTCGAAGTGGTTCGCGGGCCACGCACGGCTCCAACCACCATCAACGCGGTCGACAGCTTGCTAAAGAGACTCGCACGACAAATGATCGTCGTGAATGATAGTCCCGGATTTGTTACAAGCCGACTATTGCACCCGATGCTTAATGACGCAGCGCGCATAGTCGAGGAGGGTGTGGCCACAGTCGAATCGATCGATTCGTTAATCGTGGGATGCCTCGGTCATTCGGTTGGTCCCCTCCGCACTGCAGACCTGATCGGGATCGACAACCTGATCGACTCGTTGGATTCTCTATACGAACGGACCGGGCACGAACGTTACCGACCATGCAGTCTGCTTGTTGATAAGGTGAGAAAAGGTCATTTAGGTCGTAAGACTGGTTGTGGATTCTACGAATACAACGAGGGTGTTGAGTGAACTCTGAGAACTATCTTCAAGCTGATTCATCGGAAGACCGCGCTACAAGTGAGCTACTCTCAATGCTTAGCAACCGATTGAAGACCACTGTGCAACCTGAACAGGACTTATTTGCTGAGGGCATGATCAATTCTATGTTTGCTTTGGAATTAGTCGTGCAGATAGAAAGCAGATTTAATGTGGCCGTCGAAGGCCGCGATTTGGACATGGCGAACTTTCGATCTGTAAACGCAATGGCAGACCTTGTTCGCCGGCTCGCAGAAAAATGACAATCTCAAAAGAACTGGCCGATCAGTGTAGTTTCGTCGACGTTCTTATTGGAGACCAAGCCTCGGAATGGGACGCGCAGGCCAGGATCCCAGGCGATATCCTCCGACACCTCGGCGCACATGGATTACTGTGCCCCCAGGTTCCTGCGTCCCTCGGGGGACCCGGTTTCAGCAGCTTACATGCCGGCAAGTTTACCGCACACCTGGGCAGCCGCTGCAGCTCCATTCGTAGTGTGATGACTTCACACGGAATGGCGGCCTGGTCCATTCAAAAGCTCGCCAATCACGACCAACGCGAGCTTTACCTACGCGAGTTAACCAGCGGCAAATTGGCAGCAGTCGGTTTCACAGAGTCAGGTGCGGGCAGCGACCTCTCAGAAATGACTACCCGTATAAGTCGCCACGGGAACAGCGCTGTGGTAGACGGACACAAGATTTGGGTTACTGGTGCGAGCTATGCAGATTTTGTGGTTGTGTTCGGGCGCATTGAGAATGGTGCAGCTGCGGTAGTAGTGCCCGTATCTTCGCCCGGGGTTCGCGTAGAAGTTATCACCGATGCACTTGGTTGCCGCGCAGCCGGGCACGCGAACATCTATTTCGACAACGTTCAGTTGCCAGAAGACAACATCTTAGGGTATGAAGCTCAATCTCTCCCGCTGATAATAACGACCGCGCTGTCATACGGACGGATATCTGTTGCCTGGGGTTGTGTCGGGATATTGCGAGCCTGCCTTGCCCAAGCTGCGTCACATGCACGAACTCGCCGACAATTCGGGAAACCGCTGGAACAACACCAGCTGATTAAGCGCTATCTCGCGGAGTTGTTCGTACTTGAGCAATCCGCGGCGCAGCTATGCGAACATGCCAGTCGGTCATGGGATGCAGGAACGCCCGATACAGCGATAAAGGCTGTACTTGCTAAGCTGGTGAGTGCCCGAAACGCTGCTCAGGGCTCTGCGATCGCGGTGCAGGTACTCGCGTCGGCAGGAGCGCGAGGCAGTGATCTAGTAGCTCGCGCCTATCGCGATTCGAAGCTCATGGAAATCATCGAGGGTAGCACGGAAATATGCCAATTACTCTTGGCAGATCACGCAGTGTCATTGTATTAGATGGATCGAGTGGAGCTGGCGCATGGCTCAACAAGGTAGTGTTATTAAGTGTCTCGTCTGGGACCTCGATGACACCCTGTGGAACGGCACCCTTCTGGAAGGCGACCACGTTTTCATCGATGACGAAGTTCGACATACGGTCGAGGTCCTTGACTCGCGCGGCATACTTCAGTCGATTGCGAGTAAAAATGACCACGATTTGGCCTGGTCATGTCTTTCCGAGCTTGGAGTTGCTGAATACTTTATTTTACCGCAAATTGCCTGGAGTCCAAAGTCGAACTCTATCTCATATATTGCAGCACAGCTCAACTTTTCACAAGACAGAATTGCTTTTGTGGACGACCAACCAACAGAACGTGCAGAGGTGGCTTTTCATTGGCCCGAGGTTCGTTGTTACTCGCAAAGTCAGATTGTAGCCTTGCCTGGACTGCCTGAATTCAATCCGAAAGTTGTGACGATCGACGCTAGCCGACGAAGGCATATGTACCAAGCTGCTGTGCGACGGGATGAATACCGTAATGGCTTCCAAGGGCCAGATGATGCGTTTTTACGTTCGCTCGACCTTAGGCTGCGTATCGAGCGAGCAGCAGGGGAAGATCTACCGCGTGCGGAGGAGCTGACACTTCGCACCAGTCAGATGAATGCAACGGGGATTCATTACTCCGAAACGATGTTGCGAGAATTATGTGTTGATCCTGACCACGAGGTAATGTTAGTAAGTCTGGATGATCGCTTTGGGTACCACGGCGTAGTTGGTCTTGTTCTGGTGGAGAAGCATCGGGCTTATTGGCACCTTAAACTGCTCGCGACTTCCTGCCGCGTCGTTAGTTTTGGCGTGGGCGCTACAGTATTGACCTGGTTGATCAGCCATGCCTCGGATGCAGGTGTACATTTGGTCGCCGATTTTCGTGCAACCGAACGTAATAGAATAATGGAGATAACTTACCGGTTTCTCGGTTTCAACGATTTCGGTTGCCCTTGTCATAATTTGTTGCCCCAACGCGACGGCATCGAGCGCATGCACCTAGTGCCGGACCCCCGAGAGGTGCCGACTACTATGCAACTGCTTGCCCCGGACCTCAAATCTCCCTCTTCCGCGCGAGAGTAATTCCGTCTGCCATTGGTAATACGGACAAATCGATTCGGCTATCGCGGAGCAATAACGAGTTGAGTTCTCTAATCTCAACTACCTCGGGGCTGTTATCTTCATCGTCGGCCACTCTACCAAATAATAGCGTGTTGTCGATAATGATTAACCCGCCCGGGCGGACCAGCGGAAGCGTTTTCTCGTAGTACGTACGATAATTCACTTTATCAGCGTCAATAAAGGCGAGATCAAAAAAGCCCGAGCCTTTTTCGATTAAGAGACTTGCGAGCGTTTCAGCTGCATCGCCAATTTTTACCTCGATTCGGCTGGCAACGCAAGCTCGCCGCCAATATTGCATTCCGATTCTCGGCCACCGATTGGTAATATCGCACGTGATGAGCTGGCCATTGGGCGGCAGGGCCCTCGCCATGCAGAGCGTGCTATAGCCCGTAAAAGTGCCGACTTCCAATACAATCCGGGCATTTGTCATTTTCACTAGAAGCGCGAGAAGTTGGCCCTCTTCAGCCATGACTTGCATTACTCGCCCCATAGGATAAGAGGCGGTTTCTTCGCGAAGTTCTCGGAGGAGCTCGTCTTCGCGCAATGACTCGGCGCGAAGGTATGCTAATACTTTTGGTGATAAGGAAGTCTGCTCTGCCATCTGTCTCCGAACGTTTTGGTTTGCTGCTCTGATATGGGCAATTGAAAGATCGTTTGAACCGCTCAGTTGTCAGGTTGGGCGGAACTAACTCGGTTCAGCGGCCGTGCGAGCACATTCCAACATGACGACGCTAGCCTCGATTTTTTGTGAAACTCTGCGTGACACGGTGTTGAGTTAGCGAAAGCGCCTGTCCTGCAAGGGATAATGAGACTTCTCTAGGGTCCATCATTCCGAAGCCGAGGCACTTTCTAGGTGAAGAGTAGCGCAGTGGTTTGCCGGGTGAAAGTGTCAGCGGACGGCCAGGGGTGGTGTGGCACGCCGGGCGGGCATGTTGGGTGAGATGGCGGATCTGACGGGAGGGCCTCGATGAACCGGGGCGAGGCGATGGCCTTGCCCGTCGGCGCGATTGTGCTGTCGGCCGACGATGCAGCCGACCTATCGGATCGCGTTTTCCAGGAGCGATGTGCGGCCGAGGATGTGGCTACAGCGCCCGATGAAGGAGCCGGAGCGACGGGACTGCGCGAATTGTGCGATGCGTTGATCCAGGCGGCCCGAAGTGCCGACGGCTGGCGCAGAGTGAGTGCCTGACCGCGTCGTTGCGCGCCGCCTTGCCTCCCGATACCCCTCCCTCTACTTGTAGTGACATGTGCCTGACCACCGCCAATGGCTAGCCGAGTACAGTCACGCTGTGGATGGTGCGCCAGGTGTAGAACGGGAACAGAGTGCACCGAGCGTGCCGGCGCGCAGCGTCACCTCCCCTCGGATGGGTAGAAGGTCCTCTTCTAAAGGTGTTCCGCTTTCAGCCGGTGTTCTGCTTCCAGAAGGTATTCCGCTTTTAGAAGGCAGGAGTAACGGACGTTTTGAAATCCCACCGGAGTTGGCCATACTCACCGGTGGCATTCTTGGGTAGGGCAGCGCAGCACGACGCTGGTCGAAAAAATGGCGTCGGCATTTCGTGCAGCAACTTCCGTGACTCGGCGGGGTTCGCATCCCGGCGGTGGTAGACGGCCAAATCTTAGGTGAGGGTTAGGCGAGGTTAGTGATGGTTGATCAACTCCAGCATGCGACCGAAGCGCTGCGGAAAGCGCTGGCCCAGGTTGAACGCCTGAAACGCACCAATCGTGCGTTGCTGGAGCGGTCGAGTGAGCCAATCGCGATCGTCGGTATGTCCTGCCGCTTCCCGGGCGGGGTCGATACCCCGGAAGGCCTGTGGCAGATGCTGGCCGACGGCCGGGACGTGATATCGGAGTTTCCGACCGATCGCGGCTGGGACCTGGCCGGGCTGTTCGACCCGGATCCTGACGCGCGCCACAAGTCGTACACGCGCACCGGGGGCTTCGTGGACGGTGTCGCGGACTTCGATCCGGCCTTCTTTGGTGTAGGGGCGAGTGAGGCGCTGGCGATGGATCCCCAGCATCGGATGTTGCTGGAGTTGTCGTGGGAGGCGTTGGAGCGGGCCGGGATTGATCCCAGCGGGTTGCGCGGCAGCGCCACCGGAGTGTTCGCCGGAGTCGTCGTCCAGGGCTACGGCATGTTCTCCGAGGAGACCGAGGGCTACCGTCTGACCGGCACGACCTCCAGCGTCGCGTCGGGGCGGGTGTCGTATGTGCTGGGGTTGGAGGGCCCGGCGGTGTCGGTGGATACGGCGTGTTCGTCGTCGTTGGTGGCGTTGCATCTGGCGGTGCAGTCGTTGCGTTCGGGTGAGTGCGACCTGGCGCTGGCCGGCGGGGCGACCGTCTTCGCCACGCCGACGGTTTTCGTGGAGTTCAGCCGGCACCGAGGGCTCGCGCCGGATGGCCGGTGCAAGGCCTACGCCGGCGCGGCCGACGGGGTCGGCTGGTCCGAGGGCGGGGCCATCCTGGTGGTGGAGCGGTTGTCGGATGCTCGGCGGTTGGGTCATCCGGTGTTGGCGGTGGTGCGGGGTTCGGCGGTTAATCAGGATGGGGCGTCGAATGGGTTGACCGCGCCGAATGGTCCCTCGCAGCAGCGGGTGGTGCGTGCGGCGTTGGCTAACGCGGGGTTGAGCGCGGCTGAGGTGGATGTGGTCGAGGGGCATGGGACTGGGACCACGTTGGGTGATCCGATTGAGGCTCAGGCGTTGTTGGCGAGTTATGGGCAGGGCCGTAGTGAGCCGCTGTGGTTGGGGTCGATCAAGTCGAATATGGGTCACACGCAGGCCGCTGCGGGGGTGGCGGGTGTGATCAAGATGGTGTTGGCGCTGCGTCATGAGGTGTTGCCGGCGACGTTGCATGTGGATGCGCCGAGTCCGCATGTGGATTGGTCGGCGGGGTCGGTGTCGTTGTTGACGCAGCCGCGGGCGTGGCCGGCGGCGGGTGGGGTGCAGGGTCGGGTTAGAAGGGCTGGGGTGTCGTCGTTTGGGGTTAGTGGCACTAACGCGCATGTGATTGTGGAGGCGGCCGCGCCCGAGCCGGAACCAGTCGAGGCCGGGCCCAGGGTGCCGGTGGTGCCGTGGGTGGTTTCGGCGAAGTCGGCGAGCGCGTTGGCGGCTCAGGCTGCTCGGTTGGCTGAGCATGTGGGCGCGCATCCAGAGCTTGATGTTGCTGATGTGGGGTGGTCGTTGGCGGGCCGGTCGACCTTTGAGCATCGGGCCGTCGTCGTTGGTGGTGATCGGGATCGGTTGTTGGCCGGGCTAAATGAGTTGGCCGGCGACGAGCTGAGCGGCTCGGTCATTCGGGGCACGGCGATGCCCGCGGGCAAGACCGTGTTCGTCTTCCCCGGCCAAGGCTCCCAATGGCTGGGTATGGGTATCGAATTACTTGATACCGCACCGGTATTCGCGCGGCACATCGAGGCGTGCGCGGAGGCTTTCGCGGAATTCGTCGACTGGTCGCTGACCGAGGTTCTGCGTGGCACGCCTGGTGCTCCGGGCATGGATCGCGTGGACGTGGTGCAGCCGGTGCTCTTTGCGGTGATGGTGTCGCTGGCCGAACTGTGGAAGTCGGTGGGAGTAAGTCCAGATGCTGTGATCGGCCATTCGCAAGGTGAGATCGCCGCGGCGTATGTCGCGGGTGCGCTGTCGTTGCGCGACGCCGCACGGGTGGTCACGCTGCGCAGTAAGTTGCTGAGGTCAGTGGCCGGTCCCGGCGGCATGGTTTCCATCGCGTGCAACGCCGAGCGTGCACGGGACCTGTTGGCGCCCTATCGCAATCGGGTCGGCATCGCTGCCGTCAACGGCCGGGCAGCGGTGGTGGTGTCGGGTGAAGTGGCCGTGCTGGAGGAGCTCATCGCCTTCTGCGCGGACCTGGATCTGCGCACCCGCCGGATTGACGTCGACTATGCGTCGCATTCGGTTGAGGTGGAGGCGATTCGCGGTGAGCTTGTCGCGGTTCTGCGCGGCATCGAGCCGCGTTCTTCGCGCACTGTCTTCTTTTCTACGGTGACCGGAAGCCGTTTGGACACGGGTGGTTTGGATGCCGACTACTGGTATCGCAACATCCGGCAGACCGTGCAGTTCGACCAGGCGGTGCGCAGCGCGTGCGAGCACGGCTACCGCACCTTCATCGAGTCCAGTCCACATCCCGCGCTGATCGCCGGGATCGAAGACACCTTCGACGACTGCGTCGACGGCGACACCGAGGCCATCGTCATCCCCACCCTGGGGCGTGATGACGGCGGGCTCGAGCGGTTCCTGATGTCGGCCGGCTCGGCGTTTGTTGCGGGTGTGGGCGTGGATTGGCGTGGTGTGTTGGGTGGGGCAGGTTTTGTACAGCTGCCGACGTATGCCTTTGAGCGACACCGGTTTTGGCTGTCCGGCGACGGTGCTGCGGCCGATGCCGCCGGGTTGGGGCTGGCGGCCAGCGAACACGCGCTGCTGGGCGCGGTGGTGGAGCTGCCGGCCTCGGGCGGGTTGGTGTTGACGGGTCGGTTATCGCCCAGCGTGCAGGGATGGTTGGCCGATCACGCGGTGTCCGGGGTGGTGGTGTTCCCGGGCGCGGGGTTCGTCGAGTTGGCGATCCGCGCCGGCGACGAAGTCGGCTGTCCGGTGGTTGATGAGCTGACACTGCTGGCGCCGATGATGTTGCCGGCCGGGGATTCCGGGTTGGGATCGGTTGCGGTGCAAGTGGTCGTGGGCCCCCCCGACGATTCCGAAGAGTCGGGCGAGTCAAGTCAGCGCAGCGTATCGGTCTTTTCGCAGGCCGATGGCGATGCGGGTTCCGGGTGGGTGTGCCACGCGGAGGGCACGTTGAGCTCCGGGTCGGTCGAGCCGAGGGCGGATTTGTCGGTGTGGCCGCCGGCCGATGCGCTCGCCATAGACCCGGCTGATGGCTATGAGCGGTTGGCGGCGCGCGGGTACGGATACGGCCCGGCGTTCAGGGGATTGACCGCGATGTGGGCCCGCGGCGACGAGATGTTTGCCGAGGTGAAGCTGCCGGACGCGGCTGGAGGTGTCAGCGGATTCGGTGTGCACCCGGCACTACTCGACGCGACGCTACACGCCGCGGTCATGGCCAACGAGACCCCCGAAGTCGTATTGCCGTTCTCTTGGCAGGGCGTGTCGTTACATGCCGCGGGTGCGTCTGCGGTACGGGCGCGGATCGCACCGGCGGGCCGGTCGGCAGTGTCCATCGAATTGGCTGACGGGCTGGGGTTGCCAGTGCTGTCGGTGGGCGCGATGGTGGCCCGCCCGGTGACCGAGCAGCAGTTGCGGGAGGCGGTGTCGGGCTCGGGCCCGGACCGGATGTTTGAGGTGGTTTGGTCGCCGGCGACGACAGCCGCGGCCATCGGTGCCAACCCGGCTCCGTCCTACCAGGTGCTTGAATCCGTTGCTGCTGAACAAGATCCGGTGACCGGAACCTATGAGCGTACGCACCGGGCGCTGGCCGCCGTGCAGTCGTGGTTGAGCGAGCGTGACTCGGGGGTGCTGGTGGTGGCCACCCGGGGCGCAATGGGGTTGGCGGGGGAAGATGTCACCGATTTGGCGGGCGCGGCGGTGTGGGGGTTGGTGCGGTCGGCGCAGACCGAGCATCCCGGTCGGATCGTGCTCGTGGATTCCGATACAGCCCTGGGCGATCCGGCCAATGATGCGCTAGCCACTGTTTTGGCGGCCGGCGAGCCGCAGGTGTTGCTGCGTGGTGGCAAGGTTTACACCGCACGGGTGCATGGCAGCCGCGCAATCGACGGCATCTTGGCGCCACCGGGCGATGGACCCTGGCGGCTGGGTCTGACGAGTGCGGGCACGTTCGAGAATCTGCAGTTGGAGCCTGTCCCCAACGCCGACGCGCCATTGGAGCCTGGCTGGGTAAGGGTGGCACTGCACGCCGTCGCGGCGAACTTCCGCGACATCATGATCACCCTGGGCATGTTCACCCACGACGCGGTGCTCGGCGGTGAAGGCGCCGGTGTGGTGGTCGAAGTCGGCCCGGGAGTCACCGAATTCGCGGTCGGTGATTCGGTGTACGGATTCTTCCCCGACGGCAGCGGCACGCTGGTCCCCGGCGACGTCCGCCTGCTGCTTCCGAAGCCTGCCGACTGGTCATACGCCGAAGCCGCCGCGATATCAGCCGTTTTCACGACCGCGTGGATGGCGTTTGTACACCTGGCTGACGTCAAGCCGGGGCAGCGGGTGTTGGTGCATGCTGCCGCTGGTGGGGTGGGGATGGCTGCGGTGCAGTTGGCCCGGCACTTGGGGCTGGAGGTGTTCGCCACGGCCAGCCGCGGTAAGTGGGACACGTTGCGGGCTATGGGTTTTGATGAGGACCACATTTCTGATTCACGCAGTTGTGAGTTCGAGGACAAGTTTCGGACGGTCACCGGTGGGCGTGGCGTGGATGTGGTGCTGGACTCGCTTGCCGGTGATTTCGTGGATGCATCGCTGCGACTGGTTGCCCCCGGTGGGGTGTTTTTGGAGATGGGCAAGACCGACATCCGCGACCCCGGTGTGGTCGCTCAGGAGTACCCGGGTGTGCGCTACCGCGCGTTCGACCTCTTCGAGCCCGGCCGTCCGCGGATACACCAGTACATGCTCGACCTCGCCGAACTGTTTGACGCTGGAGTGCTGCGGCCGTTGCCGGTGACGAGGTTTGATGTGCGACGCGCGCCTGCGGCGTTGCGGTATCTGAGTCAGGCCCGCCATGTGGGCAAGGTTGTGATGACGATGCCGGATGCGTGGGCGGCGGGCACTGTGTTGATCACCGGTGCTACCGGGATGGCGGGTTCGGCGTTGGCTCGTCATGTGGTGGCCCGTCATGGGGCGCGTCATTTGGTGTTGGTGAGTCGGCGTGGTCCGGGTGCGCCGGGATCTGCGGAATTGGTCGCTGAGTTGGAGGCAGCCGGTGCCCAGGTGCAGGTGGTGGCGTGTGATGCGGCGGAGCGGGCGGCGTTGGCCAAAGTGATTGCCGATATTCCGGTGCAGCATCCGTTGTCGGGGGTGATCCATGCCGCCGGGGTGCTTGATGATGCGGTGGTGACGTCGCTGACTTCCGAGCGGGTTGATGTGGTGTTGCGGGCCAAGGTGGATGCGGCGTGGAATCTGCACGAGTTGACCCGGGATCTGGATGTGTCGGCGTTTGTGATGTTTTCATCGATGGCCGGGCTGGTGGGGTCGTCGGGCCAGGGCAACTATGCGGCGGCCAACTCGTTCCTGGACGGGTTGGCTTCGCATCGGCGGGCTCATGGGCTGCCGGCGATCTCGCTGGGGTGGGGTCTGTGGGACCAGGCCAGCGACATGACCGGCGGCTTGGACGCCGCCGACCTGGCCCGACTGGGCCGCGACGGGATTTTGGCGTTGTCCTCGGAAGAAGCGATGGAATTGTTCGACACCGCACTGATTGTCGACGAACCATTCATGGCGCCCGCCCGCATCGACCTCAGGGCGCTGCGGGCCCATGCCGTTGCGGTGCCCCCGATGTTCACCGACCTGATCAAGGCGCCGACCCGGCGCCGGGTCGACGACTCGCTGGTCGCCGCGAAGTCGAAATCGGCTCTGGCGCACCGTCTGCACGGGCTGCCCCAACCCGAACAACACGCCGTCCTTTTGGACCTGGTGCGTTCCCATATCGCCACCGTACTGGGCAACATCAGCCCCGAGGCCATCGACGCCGATAAGGCCTTCCAAGAGTTGGGCTTTGACTCGCTGACCGCCGTTGAAATGCGCAACCGGCTGAAAACCGCTACCGGACTGGCGCTTTCACCCACACTCATCTTCGACTACCCGACACCCAACAGCCTGACCAACTACATCCGCACCGAACTCGCCGGAGTCCCAGACGAAATCAAGCACACCCCGGTGGTTCGTGCCACGGGCGATGATCCGATCGCGATCGTGGGTATGTCGTGCCGTTATCCGGGTGGGGTGGATTCCCCCGATGACCTTTGGGACGTGTTGGTCCAGGGTCGTGACGTGCTCTCCGAATTCCCGAGCAATCGCGGCTGGAACCTGGCGGGACTGTTCAACCCCGATCCCGACGTTCCGGGCTCCTGCTACACCCGCACCGGTGGCTTCGTGGACGGTGTCGCGGACTTTGACGCCGCCTTCTTTGGGGTGCCTCCCAGTGAGGCGCTGGCGATGGACCCCCAGCAACGTTTGTTCCTCGAGTTGTCCTGGGAAGCGTTGGAAAGAGCGGGAATTGAGCCCGGTAAGCTCCGGGGCAGCGCCACCGGGGTGTTCGCCGGAATTATCGCGCAGGGCTATGGCATGTCCGGGGGTGTGTCCTCCTCCGAAGCGGTGGAAGGCTTCCGGCTGACTGGGCAGTCGTCAAGTGTGGCGTCGGGGCGGGTGTCCTATGTGCTCGGGCTGGAGGGGCCAGCGGTGTCGGTGGATACCGCGTGTTCGTCGTCGTTGGTGGCGTTGCATATGGCGGCGCAGTCGTTGCGTTCGGGTGAGTGCGACCTGGCACTGGCCGGCGGTGTCACCGTCAACGCCACACCCGACATCTTTGTCGAGTTCAGCCGCATGCGCGGGTTGTCTGCGGATGGCCGGTGCAAGGCGTACGCGGGGGCCGCCGACGGCACCGGATTCTCCGAAGGCGGCGGAATGCTGGTGCTGGAGCGGTTGTCGGATGCGCGACGGTTGGGTCATCCGGTGTTGGCGGTGGTGCGGGGTTCGGCGGTTAATCAGGACGGCGCGTCCAACGGGCTGACAGCGCCGAATGGGCCGTCCCAACAGCGGGTCGTGCGTTCGGCGCTAGCCAATGCCGGGTTGTCGGCGACGGAGGTGGACGTCGTTGAAGGCCACGGAACAGGCACCATGTTGGGCGATCCGATCGAGGCTCAGGCGCTGTTGGCAACCTACGGGCAGGGCAGAACCGAACCGCTTTGGTTGGGGTCGATCAAGTCGAACATGGGCCACACGCAGGCCGCCGCGGGCGTCGCCGGTGTGATCAAGATGGTTCTCGCATTGCGCCACGAGCTGCTGCCGGCGACGTTGTACGTCGATGAACCCAGCCCGCATGTGGATTGGTCAGTGGGTTCGGTGTCGTTGTTGACCGAGGCGCGACCGTGGCCGGCGGCGGATGGGGTGCAGGGTCGGGTCAGAAGGGCAGGGGTGTCGTCCTTTGGGATCAGTGGCACTAACGCGCATGTGATCGTGGAGGCGGCCACGCCCGAGTCGGAAACAGGCGAGGCCGGGCCCAGGGTGCCGGTGGTGCCGTGGGTGGTTTCGGCGAAGTCGGCGAGCGCGTTGGGGGCTCAGGCTGCTCGGTTGGCTGAGCATATGGGCGCGCATCCAGAGCTTGATATTGCTGATGTGGGGTGGTCGTTGGCGGGCCGATCGACCTTCGAACATCGGGCCGTCGTCCTCGGCGCCGACCGCGAGGGGTTATTGGCCGGGCTCGACGAGGTGGCTGGCGACGCAGTGGTTTCGGTGATTCGGGGCACCGCCAAACCAGGCGGCAAGACGGCATTCGTCTTCCCCGGCCAGGGTTCCCAACTGCTCGGGATGGGGATTGGACTGCACGCCGCGTATCCGGTCTTCGCCGAGGCGTTCAACACTGTGGTGGGCGAACTGGACCGCCACCTGTTGCGCCCACTGCGCGAGGTGATGTGGGGTCACGACGAAAGCCTTTTGAGCACCACCGAATTCGCGCAGCCGGCGCTGTTCGCGGTGGAAGTTGCCCTATTCCGGCTGCTCGACTCCTGGGGTGTGCGTCCCGATTTCGTGATGGGCCACTCGGTCGGCGAGTTGTCCGCCGCCCACGTCGCCGGCGTCCTATCCCTGGAGAACGCTGCGGTTCTGGTGGTTGCCCGCGGCCGGTTCATGCAGGCGCTGCCTGCGGGCGGGGCCATGTTCGCGCTGCAGGCTACCGAGGACGAGGTGCGGCCACTGCTGGGCGAAACCGTCGGTATTGCCGCGGTCAATGGTCCGGCCTCAGTGGTGATTTCGGGCTCCGAGGACGGCGTGACCGCAATCGCGGAACGGCTGCGCGCCGAAGGGTGCCGGGTACACCGGCTGGCCGTTTCGCACGCGTTCCATTCCCCGTTGATGGATCCCATGATCGACGAATTCGGCACCGTTGCCCGCAGTCTCACCGTCGGGCGTCCAACCATCCCGATCGTGTCGAACCTGACCGGACGGCTGGCGGAGGACGACTACGGAACCGCAGCCTACTGGCAGCGGCACGTCCGGGACGCCGTTCGGTTCGCCGACAGCGTCCGCTTCGTACATGCGGCCGGGGCAACCCGGTTCTTGGAAGTCGGGCCGAGCAGCCTGACTGCGGCGATCGAAGAATCGCTGGCGTCAGAAGCGGTAACAACGATGTCCGCGCTGCGCAAAGACCGCCCGGAGCCAGTAAACCTGATGGACGCGGTCGCGCAAGGGTTCGTCGCCGGAATGGACGTGGACTGGCGTGGCGCGCTCGGGCACGCCAATTTCGTGGAATTGCCCACGTATGTCTTTGAGCGGCGGCGGTTTTGGCTCAGCGGCGATCGAGCCGTCGCCGATGCTGCTGGTTTGGGACTGGTGGCCAGCGAGCACGCGTTGCTGGGCGCGGTGGTGGAGCTGCCGGCATCGGGCGGGGTGGTGCTGACGGGTCGGTTGTCGCCCAGCGCGCAGGGCTGGTTGGCCGATCACACCATTGGTGGCGTGGTGCTGTTCCCGGGCGCGGGGTTCGTGGAGTTGGCGATCCGCGCCGGTGACGAGGTGGGCTGTGGAATTGTCGACGAGCTGAATTTGGCGGCGCCGCTGGTGTTGCCGGCTGGGGATTCTGGTCGATCGGTGGCGGTGCAGGTAGTGGTTGGCGGTCCGGATGACTCAGGTGTTCGTGCGGTGTCGGTGTTCTCGCGTGCCGAGACTGGTTCCGGTTGGTTGTTGCACGCCGAGGGTCTGCTGCGGGCAGGGTCGGTGCAGCCGAGCGCGGATCTGTCCGTGTGGCCGCCGGTGGGTGCGGTCCCAGTGGACGTGGGCGACGGGTACGAACGGCTGGCCGAGCGTGGGTATGGGTACGGGCCCGCATTCCGCGGCTTGACCTCGATGTGGCGTCGCGGCGATGAAGTATTCGCCGAAGTGACGCTCCCCGCGGACGCCGGTGTATCCGTGGCCGGGTTCGGCGTCCACCCGGTGCTGCTGGACGCGGCATTGCATGCGGTGATCTTGGCCTCCAATGGTGCCGAGGGCACGGGGGTTGACGATGGCTCGATATTGGTGCCGTTCTCCTGGCAGCAGGTGTCGTTGCATGCCGCCGGTGCGGCGGCGGTGCGGGCGCGGATCGTGCCGGTGGGCCCTCCCCCGCAAGCGGGCGGTACCCCCACGGCAGTGTCCATCGAATTGGCCGATGGGTTGGGGCTGCCGGTTCTCTCGGTGGCGTCGATGGTGGCCCGGCCCGTGACCGATCAGCAGTTGTTGGCCGCAGTGTCGCAGTCGGGTCCGGACGGGCTCTTTGAGGTGGTCTGGTCCGCACAGCCGTCAGCCACGGTGCAGCCGATATCGGTGTGCGCCTGGGGGGCAACGGAGTTGGATACCGCAGTGGCTGAGCCATCGGCGGTGGTGTTCGAGTCGGCGTCAGTGGTCGGTGACGTCTTGGGGCAGGTATACGAGGCTACGCGTGCGGTGCTGACAGTGCTGCAGTCGTGGTTGGCCCGCGACCGGGCCGGGCTGTTGGTGGTGGCGACCCGGGGCGCAATGGGGTTGGCGGGGGAAGATGTCACCGATTTGGCGGGCGCCGCGGTGTGGGGGTTGGTGCGGTCGGCACAGACCGAGCATCCCGGTCGGATCGTGCTCGTTGACTCCGATACGTCCTTGGACGGTCAAGCGGTAGCCGCGGCTGTCGCAGTCGGCGAGCCGCAAGTGTTGCTGCGCGGCGGAACGGTCTACACCGTGCGGGTGCATGGCAGTCGGGCGGTTAGTGGTGTCCTGGTGCCGCCGGGTGATGGACCCTGGCGGTTGGGTATGAGCAGCTACGGCACCTTTGAGAATCTACGGTTGGAGCGCATTCCCGACGCCGACGCGCCACTGGGGCCCGGGCAGGTTCGGGTCGCATTGTCGGCCATCGCCGCCAACTTCCGCGACGTCATGATCGCCTTGGGTCTGTACCCGGAGGATGCGGTCATGGGTATTGAGGGCTCCGGCGTCGTCGTCGACAACGCTTCGGAGGATAGCTGTTTCGCGGTGGGCGACCGGGTAATGGGCCTGTTCCCGGACGGCACCGGAACGGTCGCCGTCACCGACCAGCGACTGCTGGTCAAGGTGCCGGCGGGATGGTCGCGCACTGCCGCCGCCACCACCTCGGTGGTTTTCGCCACCGCCTTCTACGCGCTGGTGGACCTGGCCTCGGATTCGGTCGGGCTGAAGCCGGGGCAGCGGGTGTTGGTGCATGCTGCCGCTGGTGGGGTGGGGATGGCTGCGGTGCAGTTGGCCCGGCACTTGGGGCTGGAGGTGTTCGCCACGGCCAGCCGCGGTAAGTGGGACACGTTGCGGGCTATGGGTTTTGATGAGGACCACATTTCTGATTCACGCAGTTGTGAGTTCGAGGACAAGTTTCGGACGGTCACCGGTGGGCGTGGCGTGGATGTGGTGCTGGACTCGCTTGCCGGTGATTTCGTGGATGCATCGCTGCGGCTGGTTGCCCCCGGTGGGGTGTTTTTGGAGATGGGCAAGACCGACATCCGCGACCCCGGTGTGGTCGCTCAGGAGTACCCGGGTGTGCGCTACCGCGCGTTCGACCTCTTCGAAGCGGGACCGGAGCGCATTCAGCAGATGCTCGCCGAGTTGGCTGTGCTCTTCGGCGAAGACGTGCTGCGGCCGTTGCCGGTGACGAGGTTTGATGTGCGACGCGCGCCTGCGGCGTTGCGGTATCTGAGTCAGGCCCGCCATGTGGGCAAGGTTGTGATGACGATGCCGGATGCGTGGGCGGCGGGCACGGTGTTGATCACCGGTGCTACCGGGATGGCGGGTTCGGCGTTGGCTCGTCATGTGGTGGCCCGTCATGGGGCGCGTCATTTGGTGTTGGTGAGTCGGCGTGGTCCGGGTGCGCCGGGATCTGCGGAATTGGTCGCTGAGTTGGAGGCAGCCGGTGCCCAGGTGCAGGTGGTGGCGTGTGACGCGGCGGAGCGGGCGGCGTTGGCCAAAGTGATTGCCGATATTCCGGTGCAGCATCCGTTGTCGGGGGTGATCCATGCCGCCGGGGTGCTTGATGATGCGGTGGTGACGTCGCTGACTTCCGAGCGGGTTGATGTGGTGTTGCGGGCCAAGGTGGATGCGGCGTGGAATCTGCACGAGTTGACCCGGGATCTGGATGTGTCGGCGTTTGTGATGTTTTCATCGATGGCCGGGCTGGTGGGGTCGTCGGGCCAGGGCAACTATGCGGCGGCCAACTCGTTCCTGGACGGGTTGGCTTCGCATCGGCGGGCTCATGGGCTGCCGGCAATGTCGCTGGGGTGGGGTCTGTGGGATCAGGCCAGCGCCATGACCGGTGCACTGGGCGCCGCCGACCTGGCCCGGTTCGGTCGGGACGGGATTGTCGCGATGTCCTCTGATCAGGCGCTGGAATTGATGGACACCGCCCTGATCGTCGACGAGCCGTTCATGTCGCCTGCCCATATTGACCTTGCGGCGTTGCGGGTCAAGTCCGATGCGGGCACGTTGCCGCCGATGTTCGTTGATTTGATCAACGCGCCGACCCGGCGTCAGGTTGACGACTCGCTGGCCGCGGCGAAATCGAAATCGGCTCTGCTACAACGCCTCGAAGGGCTGCCCGAGGACGAGCAACACGCGGTTCTGCTGGACTTGGTGCGTTCCAACGTCGCCACTGTGCTGGGCAACTCCAGCCCCCAGACCATCGACCCGGACAGGGCGTTCCAGGAGTTGGGCTTTGACTCGCTGACCGCTGTCGAGATGCGCAACCGGCTGAAAACTACTACTGGCCTAGCGCTTTCGCCGACGCTGATCTTCGACTACCCGAACTCCGCCGCGCTGGCCGGTTACATGCACCGAGAACTCGTCGCCACATCGGAGCAACACAGCCCGGCCGCTGCGCCCGGGGAAGTCGAAATCCAGCGCGTTGTGGGGTCGATTCCGGTAAAGCGCCTTCGGCAGGCGGGAGTTTTAGAACTGTTGCTCGCGTTGGCAAATGAAGCCGACGGCAACGGGCAGGCGGCAGCCCCTGCAGTGACCACGGAAAAAGATATCGCGGACATGGACCTCGACGACCTGGTCAACGCGGCGTTGATGAACGACGACGAGTAGGCATGAGTTGCCCTGTGTCAAGCCGCCCGGTGTTGATCTTGGCTGAGCAATGTCTGGAGGGCGCGATGTTTGGCGGGGTCGTAGGCGGCTCCGTCTTGCCAGCAGTGCCAGATGATGTAGAGCCAGGCGCGGGCGAGGATGCGGACCGCGTGGGGGTGGTCGTGGCCGCGGGCGATCGCGCGGCGATAGAGGTCAGCGGCACAGGGGTTGGCGTGTCTGCTGTCGCCGGCGAAGTCGGTGACCGCGTCGCGGAGTTGTTTGTCTGCGGCCCAACGGAATCCGACGTGTTTGACTTTATCGGATTGGCGGGTGGAGGGGGCGACTCCGGCCAGGCATGCCAACGATTCCGAGGTGGGGAACCGGGCGCGGCGTCGAGAGCCTTGATCTGGGTGCCAAGGCACCTCAGGTGCATCGGCGACCTATCCACGATCACCGACACAAGGATGGTGCACCAGTGAGCGAGGGTAGTCAGTGAGAATCGCGGTCACCGGGGCAAGCGGTGTACTCGGCCGCGGCCTCGCCGCCCGATTGCTCAGCCAGGGCCACGATGTCGTAGGGATCGCCCGTCATCGACCCGAAAGCTGGCCGAATACAGCAGATTTCGTCGCGGCAGATATCCGTGACACCGCCGCAGTCAAACGCTCCGTCGCCGGCACGGACATCGTCGCGCATTGCGCCTGGGCAAAGAGCCCCGGCCCCGAAGACCGGATCAGCCACCAGGTCAATATCGGGGGCACGCTCAACGTCCTTGAGGCGATGGCCGAGACCGGAACCGGGCGCATCGTTTTCGCCTCGTCGGCACACGTCTACGGCCGGGGAGGCGCGGCGAAAGCCGAGCATGATGCGATAGCCCCGGCGTCTGCCGACGGCATGTTCAAGGCCCGGGTCGAGGAAATGCTGGCGGCCTCCGATGTGCAATGGGTCGCGATCCGCTCCGCGCTCATCGTCGGCCGCAGCGTCGACAACTGGGTGCGCCGGCTGCTGGCGCTGCCCGCTTTTCCCGACATCGACGGGTCTGCCAATCGACATGTGCAAGTCGTCCACATCGACGACGCGCTTCGGTTGTTGGCACGCGCCGTCCTGGACACCGGAATCGACAGCGGCCCGGTCAATCTCGCTGCCCCGGGCGTGCCGACCTTTCGTCAGATCGCTGCCGCGCTGGGGCGCCCGATCGTGCCGCTAGTCGGCCCGTTGGCGGCGTTGCGCCGTCGCGGCGTGGGCTCGCTCGCCGAGCTGGAATTGGTACAGAGCGCGCCGCTGATGGATACCTCGCGGGTGCGCGACGAGTGGGGGTTCCTCCCGGCCTGGAACTCCGATGAATGTGTCGAAGATTTCGCAATGGCGGTGCGCGGCCGGGTCGCGGTGGCCAAACGGGTGGTGTCGCTGCCCTGGCGGCAGGCCAACATACAGGACTTGCCTGCTGTCGACGCACCGGCTGGCGACGGGGTGGTACCCAGACTGGCTGGCCCAGACGGAAATAACGGCGAATTCGACACCCCGATTGACCCGCGTTTCCCGACATACCTGGCCACCAATTTGTCAGAGGCGCTGCCCGGCCCGTTCTCGCCGTCATCGGCTTCGGTGACCGTGCGTGGGCTGCGTGCCGGCGGCGTACGCATCGCCGAGCGGCTGCGGCCCGGCGGGATCATCCAGCGTGAGATCGCGATGCGGACCGTCGCGGTGTTCGCCCACCGACTCTATGGGGGCATCACGTCGGCGCATTTCATGGCCGAAACCGTTCCGTTCGCCAAGCCCGCGACGATTGTCAGCAACAGCGGGTTCTTCGGCCCCAGCGCGGCGTCCTTGCCGATCTTCGCTGAGCAGCGTCCACCTTCCGAATCCAGCCGCGCCCGAAGGCAACTGCGCACCGTCCGCAACATCGGGGTATGCAGCGTCAACCTGGTCGGCCTGAGCGCCGGATCGCCCCTCGACACCCGAGACTTCATTGCCGATGTTGATCGTCTGGAACGTCTGGCAGGCGGCGACCTCACCCAACTAGACGATAGTCGGCTACTCAGCCTGATCCTGTTGGCACGCGACGACATCGTGCACGGCTGGCTGCTGGCCTCGGGGTCATTCATGCTGTGCGCCGCGTTCAACGTGTTGTTGCGCGGCTTGTGCGGGCGAGACACCGCGGCGCCGGCTGGGCCGGAATTGGTCAGTGCGCGATCGGTGGAGGCGGTTCAGCGGCTGGTGGTCGCGGCGCGGCGCGAGCCCAACGTGACTCGGCTGCTGGCCGAACCCGGCAAGCACCTTGATGCGCTGGCCACGCAGGCGCCGGAATTTCATGCCGCGGTAATGGCTGAGCTGGCGCTGATCGGGCACCGTGGTCCGGCGGAGGTCGAGATGCTGTCGACCAGCTACGCCGACGATCCCGAGTTGCTGGTCCGGATGGTGGCCAGAGCAATGAGCGCGCCTGCTGCGCCGCAGCCCGACCCTCCGGTGATTCCGTTGCGGGCCCGACCCGTGGCGCTGCTGGCTGCACGCCAACTCCGCGACCGCGAAGTCCGCCGCGACAAGGTGGTGCGGGCCATCTGGGTGTTGCGCGGCCTGCTGCGTGAATATGGCCGCCGGTTGGCCGACGCCGGTTTCGTCGACACCGCCGCCGACGTGTTCTACCTGCTGGTCGATGAACTCGATGCGCTCCCGGCCGACGTGTCGGAGCTGGTGGCCCGCCGCCGAGCCGAACAACGCAGGCTGGCCGCCGTCGTTCCGCCGACGGTGTTCAGCGGGAGCTGGCAGCCGACCACCACGTCGTCGACGGTCCTCACCACCGGGGACACCCTGCGCGGAGTCGGCGTGTGCGGGGGACGGGTACGCGGCCGGGTGCGGATCGTGCGGCCAGAGACCATCGACGACCTCCAACCCGGGGAGATTCTTGTCGCGAAGGTCACCGACGTCGGGTACACCGCCGCTTTCTGCTATGCCGCGGCCGTAGTGACCGAACTCGGCGGCCCGATGTCACATGCCGCCGTGGTGGCACGCGAGTTCGGGTTCCCGTGTGTGGTGGATGCCCAGGGCGCCACCCGGTCTTTGCCGTCGGGCGCGCTCGTCGAGGTCGACGGCACTGGGGGCGAAATTCATGTACTTGAACTGGCCCCCGAAGGCAACCCGTCGCTTCCCGCAAGCGACCGCAGCCGGTGAAATCGTTTGCGAAGCCGCAAGTCTTCGGGCCTTAAAATGCCATCTGACCTGCTGTGGAGCTGGTGCGCGATACTGGGATCGTCAGCGCAGGATCGTCGGGGTATCAGGAAGTGCTGGGAGTGCCGCTGTTTCGCACCGAGCTGACGACAGTTCTGACGACAACGATGACGACAGTCGGGCTTCCATACACCCTCAACTACGCGACAGTCGAACTCGCGTCGTGCTCAGTCATGCCGTCGGCCCGTGCCTACGGATCAAAAGGTTTACGGATTCGACGTCCTTCGGCCGACCGCTAGCTGGAGGCTTCTCTACCTCCGCTTGCCTTCGCTTCTGACGAGGCGGCGGAGACGCGCCGCAACCCTCGATCTGACGACGGTCTTGACGACAACTGTGACGTCAGTTGCTGTCCCAGCGACGCCGCCTACACGACCATTTGCGGCCGATCTTGCCTGGTCACCGCGTCTGCCCGCTCCTGGCAGTGTGGGGTCAGGGTCGGGCACGTGCCCCTGCTGAGCGAGGTGCCGTCAGTGCGATTCTCACGGGCTCTCCGGCACCTCGACATTCACGACGTTGAACTACTCTCGTGCGCCGTCACGCCCTCCGCCTCTGCCCATGGCCCACGTCGATTTCATCCGCTCCGCGCCCGCCACGCCGCTCGTATCGCGTGCTCTGAACCCTCAAACTGAGTCCAGTCCGTCCAGCTTGACCAGCACAGACGTCTCGCTTCTGAGTTCGCTTCAGCTTCACACGCGGAAGGTCGCTGGTTCGATCCCAGCCGGGACCACAACCCAAACAGCTCAGGGCCGGTTTTTGAACACCGGGCCGCGAGCCTCGGCTATCGGCTCTCGCCCCATCGTTCGACGGCCACATTGTCAGGGCCGTCCGTGGAGGCTACGTCGTCGGTAGCCGCTTCACCTGGCGGTTGGTCGCGGCCAGAGGCGCGTTCCAGACGGCTCGCGACGACGCCCGCCACGATCAGCAGGGCGGCGTAGACCATCAGGTGCAGATTCTCCAGGGGCTGCCATCCGACCAAGTTCGGCGCGAACAGGTACAGGCCGATGCGCGGCCAGCGGTCACCGGGCAAGGAGTACGCCCAGGAACCCATCACCGCATACAACGTCACTGCCCCGACCCACCACCACGCGTTGGTCAGCGCCCGATGCACGAAGTAGACCATCATCGGCACCAGCCACACCCAGTGATGGCTCCAGGTGAACGGTGACACTGCCGTGGCGCTCAATCCAGCAACGGTCACCGAGAGGAGCGTTTCTCCGCGGCGATACAGGCGCACGGCGATCCACATGCTGATCGCCAGGACGCACGCATCGGCCAGCAGCCACAACCACGTGGGCGGCACCTCTCCGGTCAGGCGGGCGATCCCACCGCGGAGGGACTGATTGCCCGTGTGGAAGAGCGAATTGCCAATTCGGCTCGAGTCAAGGAACTTTCCGCTCCAGTACTGCCACGAGTCGTCGGGAAGGACCAGCCACCCCAGCCCGACGGTGCCGGCGATCGTCACGACGGCGACGCCGGCCGCTCGCCACTGGCGTAACAGCAGGTAGTACACGACGAAGTAGACGGGCGTCAGCTTGATGCCGGCCGCGATGCCGATGCCGATCCCTTTGACCCGACTGCGCTCTCCGCGAGAGACGTCCCACAGCACCAACAACAACAGCAGCAGGTTGATCTGCCCGAAGAACAGCGTGGTGCGAACCGGTTCCAGAAACCCGCACGCGATCCCGAGCAGTGCGGAGATGCCGGCCAGGTACGGGGTGATTCGGTAACCGAGCATCCGAAAGCACAGCAGCACGCTGGCAATCATCAGCGCGACGTTGATTCCCATCCAGATGTGTCTGTCGGCGCCGTCCGGCAACCAGCCGAACGGCACAAAAATCAGTGCGGAGAACGGGGTGTAGGTGTACAGGAGCTTCCAGTAGCCGATTGGCTTGGCGTAGAGCGGCATGTCGTCGAGAACGCGACGACCGCCGTCGCGGTAGACGTAGAAATCCGCCCCGCCGACCAGCAGGCCGATCCGGGGCGCCCACAGCGTCGCGAGCGTGGTCAACAGCACCACCGAAAGAGTCGCCGCGAGGAGCAGGATCACCAAGGTCGACCAGCGGAAGTCGAGCTGTCGACGTCCGGACTGAACGTGACCATCCGGTGCCTGGGCGGCCACGTCAGCGTCGCGCATCGATTGAACAGTCCTCTCCGGAGCC
This sequence comes from uncultured Actinomycetota bacterium, assembly GCA_963735655.1. Lineage (GTDB taxonomy): Bacteria > Actinomycetota > Actinomycetes > Mycobacteriales > Mycobacteriaceae > Mycobacterium. Next base: position 290,440 of record CAVTLW010000027.1, on the reverse strand, counting down.
GGGCCGTGATCGTCGTGATTGTCGCATCACCGCTCCCCGGGCAGCGACTGAGACGAGCCGCTGAGTGCTACCCAATCGCGCGGTGTCACGCACTTCCGGCTATCGGCAGTCCCGGACAAAGCGTGACGTAGCCCATATCGGGCGACACCCAGTCATGCCACTGCTGGCGGCTCATATTGCTCGTCAATTTGGAACACAGCATCTCCGGCGTCACATCCGCAGGCCACAGCCGCACCGTGGTGTCGGCGCCTGCCGAGGCCAACCGGTGCCCGTCGGGACTGAACACCACGCCGAGCACCGGGCCCGTGTGGCCGTCGAGGAAGGCGCCGAACGGTTGGCCGGTCATCGCATCCCAAAGCCGCACCGTGCCTTCGGTTTCGGCGGTGGCCAGCCGCCGACCATCGGGGTTGAAAGCCACTGCGTTCACGGTGCCGCCCTGGCCTTTCATGGGGTCACCCACCGCGTGCCCGGTTCCCGCGTCCCACAACCGCACCGTCTGGTCGTCGCTCGCGGTGGCCAGCCGACGCCCGTCGGGGCTGAACGCCACGCTGACCACCGAGCCGCCGTGGCCGGCCAGGGTGGTGACCGACTGCCACGTGCCGGTGTCCCACAGCCGCACCGTCTGGTCGTCGCTGGCCGAGGCCAGCCGGCGCCCGTCGGGACTGAACGCCACACTGAGCACCGGGGCCGCATGGCCGGTGAGGACAGCGCCCGGCTTGCCGGTGGCGGCGTCCCACAGCCGCACCGTCTGGTCGTCGCTGGCCGAGGCCAGCCAGTGCCCGTCGGGGCTGAACACCACGCTGAGCACCGAACCGGTATGGCCGGTGAGGGGGGCGCCGACCGGTTGGGCGGTCTCGGCGTCCCACAACCGCACCGTCTGGTCGGAGCTGGCCGAGGCCAGCCGGCGCCCGTCGGGACTGAACGCCACACTGTTGACGTGGCCGGTGTGCCCGACCAGGGGGACGCCGATCGGTTGGCCGGTCCCGGCGTCCCAGAGCCGCACCGTTTGGTCGTCGCTGGCCGAGGCCAGGCGGTGCCCATCCGGGCTGAACGCCACACCGTTGACGCCGCCGGTGTGACCGGTGAGGGGGGCGCCGAACGGTTGGCTGGCATCCCACAGCCGCACCGTGCCATCACCGCCTGCACTGGCCAGCCGGCGCCCGTCGGGGCTGAACACCACGCCAGTCACGACGCCGCTGTGGCCGCTGAGTGGGCCGCGGTCATGGCCGGTGTCGGCGTCCCACTGTCGCACGGTCTGGTCAGCGCTACCGCTGGCCAACCGGTGTCCGTCGGGGCTGAACGCCACACTTTGCACCGGCCCGTTGTGGCCGGTGAGGGGAGCGCCGAGCTCTTGACCGGTATCGGCGTTCCATATTCGGACGGTTTTGTCCATGCTCGCGCTGGCCAGCCGGTGGCCGTCGGGGCTGAACACCACGCTGAGCACCGCGCCGGTGTGGCCGACCAGGGGGGCGCCGACCGGTTGGCCGGTCCGGGCGTCCCACAGACGCACGGTCTGATCGTCGCTGGCGGTGGCCAGGCGCTGCCCGTCGGGACTGAACGCCACACTGACCACCGAGCCGGTGTGGCCGACGAGGCGGGCGCCGACGGGGTCACCGGTCCGGGCATCCCACAGCTGCACGGTCCGATCGGTGCTCGCCGTGGCCAGCCAGTTCCCGTCCGGGCTGAACGCCACGCTGAGCACCGAGCCGGTGTGACCCCGCAGTGGGGCGCCTATCGGTCGGCCGGTCTCGGCGTCCCACAAACGTGCAGTCTTGTCGAGGCTGGCGGTGGCCAGCCGGTGCCCGTCGGGACTGAAAGCGACTCCGATCACGTGGTCCTCGTGGCCGGTCAGGACGACGACCTGCCGGCCGGTGTCGGCGTCCCACACCCGTACCGTCTTGTCGGAACTCGCGCTGGCCAGCCGGTGACCGTCGGACCGGAACGCCACGCCATTCACCGCGCCGGTGTGGCCGGTGATGATTTTGAGGGTGCTGGCTCGTTGGGCCACCGCGGTGTAGAGCGGCCCGTCGTCGGGAGGTAGGGGCAGGGCGCGCGCGGCCAGAATCTGCTGGATCGCCCGCGCGTCGCCACCGGGCTGGTTACCGGCCAGCATGTCCTGAGCCTGGGCGACCAGAACCTGCCGCTGAGCGATCAGCTTCTGCTGCAGCTGGGTCTGGGTCTCGTGTCGGGCCTGGACGGCCTGCACGCCGATCATCACGGCCACCAGGGCGACGACGGCGGTGAGCGCCGAGACGGCAATGAGGATCCGTAAGCGTTTGCGCAGCGCGGTCGCCCGCCGCTGGGTGGCTTCGAGTTCGGCTTGCTGGCTTTCCGCGCGAGCCGCCAACGCCGTCTCTTCTTCCGTGCGCCGCTGGTCGCGGCGTTCGCGAATGACACCGGCGAGCACGTCGTGGGCGAGTTCGATGCGTTGCGCGCCGTAGCGTTCCTCGAGCCGCAGCAGCCGCGACCCGATGAGCCGGTTCAGTTCGTCATCGGTGAGACGCGAAGGCACCGCGTCCTCGCGGACATAGCTGTTGCGAAACCCCTTCTCGGTGATGAGTTCGGACTCGATGAACTTCGCGACGCGCGGCGGTAGCTCACGCACGCACGACAGGTAGTAGTTCAACAAGATGTCGTGCTTGCCGTCCTCGACGAGTCGCTCGTCGAAGTGGTTCTGCCCCAACCGCTTCCGCTGCTCATTGAGCTCGCGGCAGAACAAGCTGAGCAGCGCGGGTTCCACCTCCGGACCACCCGAGGCGCCCACGTCGTCGTCGGAGATGGTGAACGTCGGCGAATGCGGTGTCGCGGGGACGGTCGAGGTCCTCGCCGGCGATGAACGCCACCACCCGGCGCGCCAGCGGACGGGACATCATCTCTTCGGCGGGTGTGTGCACCGCATCGAGTGCCTCGCCTGGCCTGCATACGCAACAGCCGCATCCGCGAATGCCCCAGAGCCGGGATGGGCTGGCGCCACCCTTCAAGTTGGCGGAGAGAGTCTTCGCGCAGGCTGATCAACAGCTTGTAATTGCGGTTGCGCAAGTCGAATCGTGCGGCCAGTTCCTCGTCGTCTTCGATTCGCGCCACCAGATCGGCGGGAATCGCGATTCTCGACCAGGTCACCAAGGTCATTGCTGAATTTCCGGACGAAATCCGGCACCCGTCCACCGAGCGTAAAGAGCTCTTCGAACTGGTCGAGGACAATCACCGGCGTCAGTGCATCGTGCTGCGCGCTCCGTAGCTCAAAATCGGCGCGATGCAGGTATTCCCAGACAGATTCATCTTCGGAAGGCAGCATCGGGTCGGGAACATCGGCCCGAACCGAGTCATGGAGCGCTTGATGTAGTTGCTGACTGAGAGGTGCCGCGCCCGGCTCGAGGTCGAAGCGCACGTAGACCGGCAGCAAGTGCCGCTCGCGCAGCAACGGGAACAGGCCCGCTCGCAGGAGCGACGTCTTGCCGAGGCCGGACCCGCCGTACAAGACGGTGATCGGGGCGTCGAGAACGTGGCTGAGTAGCGACGCTGATTCGTGGTCACGCCCGTGGAAAAACGCGGACGCGCTTTCCTCGAACGACTCGAGCCCCGGCCACGGGCTCTCGCTGTCGACCTGTTCGGCTGCTGTCGTGCTGGTCACGGCGCGACGGTCCGCCGCGTAGCCCGGATTTTCCGGAATACGTCTACCTCGTTCACGCCCATGCGGTTGCTCCTGTGCTGCCCCCGCCGACACTGCCGCTAGGGTAACGCAGCACCACGCTTACGTGGGGCGAAACTGCTGGTTGCCGACGGTGCATCGCGGGCGCGCGCCAGGTACGCGACCGGCACACGTCAGTACCCGTAGACGAGGATTTTGTGCCCATCACCGCCGGGTGAGACAAACAGCCGGCGCCCCGCGGTGTCAACCTCCAGCCACTTGGGGTCGCTGGGCGACCGACCCGGGAACTATCGCCGAGTGACGCGAATTTCGTCAAGGTGCTCGTTCCGTCGGAGAGCGCATACAGGTCATTCGAGTTGAAGAATGCGACGAACAATTGCCCATCACCGGTAGCCGCGAACTGGCTCGTCCATCCCGGCCCGCTGAATTCCCCTCTTTGGCTGCCGGTGCCACCGTCTAAGACAGAAACCCTTGCGGGCGAGATGACCGGGAAGTTACCGACGGTGACGTAGACGGTATTCGAGTGCGGCTCGAAGCCCAGGTCTAGGACTTCGGCCGGACCGTCGACTGGCGTGCGCCATTTCTGCCTCAACTCCTGGTCCGCACGCCCGACACTGGACGGATTCGTGTACAGGACGTCGCCACTCGCCGAGTCCACCGCGATCCGTTGCACCAACATGTTCTTGCCCTGGACGCTGGGCGCGACGACATTCTCCCGGACGATGCGGCCGTCGGAATCGAACTGAACGAGGCACTCGCCCTTGTCGGAGAGTCCACCGCCGTAAACCATGCCGGTCGCCTGGTTGATCGCGAGCACCTCTGGCGAGCAGGACGGTTTCTGGCTGGTCGACACTGAGAGTGTCCGAGTCCGTACTGAACACCTTGATAGCCCCCACCACGAGCGCGTACCCACGCCTGAGCTTGTCATTGACCACGATGTGATGGGGCTGGTCATCGATCGACGTGTCGAACCGCTTTATCGCCCCCGCTGGGGAAGACAGCGAAACGACGTACGCCCTCATTGCTGGCGGATCCCCTTCGAGGCCGGTCACGTACAACTTGTTCACCGAGGCGCCAAACGTCAGCTCCATAGGCTCAAAGGGCAGCGCTATAGCGGTCGTGAGCGGCGGCGGGCCAGTTGAGGACATCGTTGCGGACTTCGACGGCCGCACCGGTTGGGACGGCGTCTTGCTCGACGAACAGCCAACAAGAATTGCGGTCAGCGCAAACGCAACTGCCCAGCACAACCGCCGGTTCCGCATGGCGGCAATTCTGGCACGGGCCGCCATTCCGACTGCAAGATGGCGCAATGACGGACGCGTCTGAGCCTGTGCTGCCTGATTGGCAAGCGGTGAAGGCGGTTGTGAGCGACGACTGCATCTTCGTCGACATGCCGCTAGGCCCGACGATGGACCTCATCTACGACTACTTGGAGGTCTTCACCTCGACAACGATCAGACGGCGCACAACCCGATCGTCGGTCCACCAGGTCATCGGCAGGGTGTCTCAATGGAGGACTATTGGGACCTCAATGCGATCGCGAACACGGCATGGTTCCAAAGCGTTGCAGCCGCCCGAGATTTCACCTGGGTGTTCGAGTTGGACGGCACCGGGCACGCCGTGCACTGTCCTTTGTCGATCAGTTCGAGCATCGGCCACCCTCTCGGTCCGTCGCGGCACGCGTGAGTGATCTTCTCCAGCCGCCGCCGCTTTCCGGGAGCACTTTCCGGGCGCGTTTGAAGAACGACACAATGAGGAGACCCGACGACCCGACAAGGACGGTGAACCGTGCCAAACAACGAAGGGATCGGCGTGCTGAGGCTGCAATGTCAGCAGATGCATCCCGTGGGCAGGATCATGAAGGAAACCCCGTACCAGCAAGTCGCATTCGACCCCGGCGCCCAGTACGGCGACCGCCGGATCTGGCCGGACGAACAGGACCAGCCGCAATTCAAGGTCGACTGCCGCTACTGCCACAAATCGGTGGGGGAGGCCACGTCCTCGCTGCAGAGCCAGCTGCGGGACCTGATGGACAGCATGTCCGAGACGATCAAAATCGTCGTGCTGCCCTATGTGTAGGTGGCAGGGGTAATGGCGACACCTAACGGCACACCCCGCCCTCCCGAAGGCGATTGGCTGGGCACCCCGTACCTGTCGTTTCGGCGCGAGGGACCGATCGCGGTGTGCACGATCGATCGCCCCGAGGCGCGCAACGCTATGACTCCGGCGATGTACTTCGGAATCCGTTATGCCGTAGGACATCTCAATGCCGACCCGGACCTGGCCGGGCTGCTGATCACCGGCACCGGAGACGTCTTCGCGCCCGGCGGCGATATGACCGGCGGCGGCGGCGCCGACGACTGGATCACCTTCGGTGCCGCACTGGGGATGGACGTCACACCATTCGAGACCTTGCGGACCTCAGCTCAAACCGGTCGTCTCCGCGGTCAACGGACTGTGCCAGGGCGGCGGCTTCCAGATCGCCTTGTGCAGCGACGTTTCCGTGGTGAGCGAGCGCGCCACCTTCCGCGTGCCCGAGCTGTTCCGCGGCTACGCCGACACGTATTACAGCCAGATGCTCGTCCGCCTCATCGGGCCGGTCCGCACCCGGGATCTCATGTTCACCGGCCGGGTGCTCAGCGCGCAGGAAGCCCTCGACTGGGGCCTGGTGTCCAGGCTCGTGCCTCACGACGATCTGCTCACCGATGCGCGGGACCTGCTCGCGCAAGTGTGCCGAACCGCGCCGCGAGCCAGGACGGTCATCAAATCCAGCATCGATGACTACCTCGGCCTGTATGACCGCATCGGCATGACCGCCAGCCTCACCGCCACCGAGGCACGAGAGGGTGTCCGCGCATTCAAGGAGCGGCGTTCGCCCGACTGGGTGCATCCGGACCTCCGCGTCGAGGGACGCCTGTAGAAACTGCTGGCCGCGCAGCTGTCCGTCGCGATTGGTTACCGAGTGTTGGCCTTCCCGTTGACTGGCAGGGTTGGCACGAAGTGCCCGCTGCGCGCTGTACTGGCACCATGAATACCTCCAACCAGCAGCCCACCGCCTCTGGCCTTCCGGTGATCCATCTGTCGGAGTTGTTGCGCGCTCCGCTGGTATCGAGCGCCGGCGAGTCCGTAGGCCGCGTCGAGGATGTCATCGTCCGGCTGCGCGGCGCCGACGACTATCCGCCGGTGACGGGGATAGTCGCCGATGTCGGCGGACGGCGGGTCTTCGTGGGCAACGACTCCATCGACCAGTACGTGCCCGGCCGAATCACGTTGGGCAAGACCGAGCTTGATCTGCGTGGGTTCGAACGACGCCACGGCGAGGTGCTGCTGCGCGCCGACATCCTCGGCCACCGCCTCATCGACGTCGCGACCGTCGAGTTGGTGCGTGCCTATGACGCCGAACTCGAATTCAGCGCACAGGGCTGGGTGCTGGTGCGGCTGGATACCCGCCGTCCGCCGCGGCTGTTCGGGCTGATCAAGCAATCCGGCGGGCACGCCGCGCGGGACTGGAAAGCGTTCGAGCCGTTGATCGGCGACGCGCGGTCGGAATCGCTGCGCCGCCTCTCACCACGGGTCGGCAGCCTCAAACCCGCCGAGATCGCCGACCTGATCGAAGAAGCCGACAAGGCCGAAGGCGGCGAGCTCCTCGACCGGGTACACAGCGACCCCGAACTCGAGGCCGACGTGTTCGAGGAACTCGATCCCGACAAGGCGCGCGAGCTGTTCAACGACATGCCTGACGCTCAGGTCGCCGAAGTGCTGGCCCGGATGCGCCCCGACGACGCCGCCGACGCCATCTTCGATCTGCGCCAGTCCCGGCGCCGGCGGGTGCTCGAGCTCATGCCCGCCCCACAGCGCACCAAGGTCATCACGCTGATGGGATTCAATGCTGAAAGCGCCGGCGGATTGATGAACGTCGAGTTCGTGTCGTGCCAGGCGACGACGACGGCCCAACAGGCGCTCGACCTGATCGCCGTAGCGAAAACCGTTCAGCCCGAAGCACTTCTGAAGGTGCACATCCTCGACGACTACCAGCGACTGGCCGGCGTGGTGTCGGTGATCGCGCTCCTGCAGGCCGAACCGTCGGAAACCGTTGCGGCGCTGATGGATGACGATCCGGTCCGGATCACCGCCGCCACCGATCTGACCGACATCGCTTTGCTGATGGCCGATTTCAACCTCTACAGCATCCCGGTCGTCGACGACGAGGACCACGTGCTGGGCGTCGTCACGGCCGACGATGTGCTCGAGGCGACGATCCCCGACGACTGGCGTCGACGAGAACCCGGGCCGAGACCGGTACGTGAGACCACCGGCGCCGCTCGCGGGGACACGGCATGACGGGTAACCCGAGCCCGCAGGCTACCCCGCCAAGCGCGGTCCTGGACAGCGCGCATCTGGGCGACATCGAAGGCGCGTTCGGCCGGATCAACGTCGCCGGCGGTGACCACTCCCGCTCGCTCAAAACCCGACTGCTCACCCTGGCGGCCATCCTGGGCCCCGGAATCATCGTGATGGTCGGCGACAACGACGCCGGCGGGGTGGCGACGTACGCCCAATCCGGGCAGAACTACGGCTATTCGCTGCTGTGGGTGCTGCTGCTGCTGATCCCGGTGCTGATCGTCAACCAGGAGATGGTGGTCCGGCTCGGCGCGGTGACCGGTGTGGGCCACGCGCGGCTGATCAACGAACGCTTCGGCCGAGGGTGGGGCTGGTTCTCCGTCGGCGACCTGTTCCTGCTCAACTTCCTCACCCTTGTCACCGAATTCATCGGCATCACACTGGCCGCGGAGTACATCGGCGTCTCGAAATACCTTGTGGTGCCGACGTCGGCGGTCGCGCTGGTCGCGATCATGGCCACCGGCAGCTTCCGCCGTTGGGAGCGGGCGATGTTCGTGTTCATCGCCGTCACCCTGGTGCAGATCCCGATGCTGCTGATGTCGCACCCGCAGTGGGCGCACGCCGCCAAATCCTTTGTCGTCCCATCAATTGCGGGCGGCGTGAGCTCCGACGCGGTGCTGCTGATCATCGCGATCGTCGGCACCACCGTGGCGCCGTGGCAGTTGTTCTTCCAGCAGTCCAACATCGTCGACAAACGCATCACCCCGAGGTTCATCGGCTATGAGCGCGTCGACACCGTGATCGGCGCCCTGGTCGTCGTGATCGGGGCTGCCGCGTTGGTGATGACCGGCGAGTGGGCGGCACGCTCCACCGATTCCACCGGCAAGTTCGTCGACGCCGGCAACACCGCGGACCTGCTCGGCATCCACAGCAACTGGTTGGGCGGGCTCTTCGCGATCGCGCTGATGGATGCCTCCATCGTCGGGGCGGCCGCGGTGACCCTGGCGACCAGTTACGCGTTCGGAGATGTGTTCGGCATCAAGCACTCCCTGCATCGCGGCTTCGCCGATGCCAAGCAGTTCTACTTCTCCTACAGCGCAATGGTTGTGCTGGCGGCGGTGATCGTGCTGATCCCGGGTGCTCCGCTTGGTCTGATCACCACCGCGGTGCAGGCACTGGCCGGGTTACTGCTACCCAGCGCGAGCGTATTTCTGCTGTTGCTGTGCAACGATCCGGCAGTGCTGGGCCCCTGGGTGAACAGGCCATGGCTGAACTGGCTCGCCGGACTCATTGTCGGCGTGCTGCTGTTCTTGTCCGGAATCTTGATGGCTACCACGCTGTTTCCGCACATCGACGTCGTCGCGGTAGCCGAATATCTGGCGGTCGCGTTGGTGGTGTTGGCCGCGGCGGCCGCAATCGCGCTGCGCTGGATGGTCGGTCGTCAACCCGGCACGGCCGCCCCGACGCCGCACCGGGTGACCGACCGAACGAGCTGGCGGATGCCGCCGTTGACGCTGCTGGAACCGGTGAAATGGTCCGCGGGCACCCGCCTGGGCATGATCGCGTTGCGCAGTTACCTGGTGGTCGGCGCGGTGCTGCTTGTCGTGAAAGCGGTTCAGCTCAGCTGAAATTCACGTCGATCCAGTCCCCGTCGGCGGCGACTCGCAGCACGCTGGTGATCCCGGCCTGATCGAAGGCGGCGACGAAATCGTCGGCGTTCTCGCTGAAGTGGGCCCACCCGTCGACGTGAGCCGGTATCACCAACCTGGCGCCGAGCACTTCAGCGGCGGCAGCAGCGCGCTGCGCGGTCAGCGTCAAGGGCCGGCCCCACTCCTTGGTCGACACCCGCGCCGCGCCGGCGAAAAGCACTGCGATGTCGATGTCGCCGACGCGCTCGGCCACCTCCCTGACCGCAGCCAGCGACGCGTTATCGCCGCTGAGGTAGACCGTGGGCAGTCCGGGGCCGGACAACACGAAACCGGTCACCTCACAGTTGACGTGCCCGCCGGCATCCCGCTGCCCGTCAGCCGGTCCGTGGACGGCTGGAACGGCTTGCGCGGCAAGGGTTCCCGACCCACCTGGCACCTGGTAGGTCTCCCAGGGCCGCAGTCCCACCGCCGGCGGGCCCAACCGGCCTGCGCCGCCGGGATGGGTGAGCACCAGCGGCGCGGCCAGCGCGAACCGGCGGCCGTCGTCGTCCAGGTTGTCGGGATGCTGGTCGTGGCTGATCACGACCGCGTCCACCGGTCCCAGCGCATCCGCGGTCACCGCGGGACCGGCGATCTTGGTCAGGTAGGCATGCTCGCCGGGTGGATCGAAGGTCGGGTCCATGACGATCCGGTAGCCGCCGATGTCGACGACCGTCGTCGGGCCGCCCAGCACGCTGATCGCGCCGTCGCGGCGTTGGATGTCTACTTGCGGACTCAAGTCAGCACTCACACATTTCGGCTTCGGCCTTTCCAATACGGTTCGCGCAGCGTGGTTTTCAGAATCTTCCCGCTCGCATTGCGCGGAATTTCCGCCACGAAGTCCACCGTCCGCGGACATTTGTAGGCGGCCAGATGCCGGCGGCAGAATTCGATGATGTCGGCGGGATCGACCTCGGCGCTGGTGTCTGTGGTGACCACGATCGCCTTGACGGATTCGCCCCAGTAATCGTCGGGCACACCGATGATCGCGCCGTCGGCGACGGCGGGGTGCTCGATGAGCACGCTTTCCACCTCGGGCCCGTACACGTTCTCGCCGCCGGTGATGATCATGTCCTTCAGCCGGTCTTCGATGTAGAGGTAGCCGTCGTCGTCGAGTTGCCCGATGTCGCCGGTGCGCACCCAATCGTCGGCGGTAATCGTCTCGGCGGTTGCCTCCGGCCGGTTCAGATACCCACTCATGCGCTGATTGCTGCGCACCCAGATCTCTCCGGCTTGGCCGTTGGCCAGCTCAACGCCGGTTTCGGGATCGACGATGCGGATTTCGTTGCCCGGCGCCGCCTTTCCGGCCGACAACAGCAAATTCGGCCGATCCGGATCGCGGTGATCCTCGGCGCTCAGCGACGTGATCGCCCCGCAAAGCTCGGTCTGCCCGTACACCTGGACGAAGTTCATCTCGGGCCACGCCGCGAGCGCTCGCTGTAGCAACGGCAGCGGCATGGGGGCCGCGCCGTACACGATGTAGCGCATTCCGGAGAGGGCGCTGGTCGCCGCCTCACCGGCGTCCAGAAACCGGTTGATCACCGGAGGCACGAAAAACGAATGCGTCGCACCGGCTTTCACGGCGCCGATCAGCGTCGCCGCCTCGGGTTCGCGGGTCAGGAAGGTCGGCACCCCGGCCCTGATCCCGAAAAACGCGTACGCGATCCCGCCCACGTGGAACAGCGGCATCGCGACCAGGTTCGCGTCGCGAGTGGCAAACGGGAACGGCGGAGCGAGATTCACGATGTGATTGACCAGCGCCCGCTGACTCAGCAAGACACCTTTCGGGCGTCCGGTGGTGCCCGAACTGTAGATCACCAGGGCGGTGTCGGTGTCGTCGACCGCCGGGTCGGCGGCCACCGGTGTGGCTGCGCCGAGCCAGGATTCGTACTGGTCGGCTTGTTCAGCACTGTCGCCCACCACGATGGTGCGTTCGATTCCCGGGAGTCGCGCGGTGACGGCCTCCACCGCCGGCCGCAATTCGGCGCCGACGAACAGCAATCGTGCGCCGCTGTCGTTGAGCACGTGGACGAGTTCGTCGCCGATCACCCGCCAATTGACGATGGTGGCCACCGCGCCGAGCGACGTGGCAGCGATCAGAGTTTCCAGGCAGGCCGGGTGATTCTTGTCCAGGAAGGCTATCCGGTGGCCACGCTGGACCCCCGCGGCTTGCAGCGCGCCGGCCGCCTGCCGGATTCGCTCCTGCCACTGCGCCCAGGACCATTGCTGGTCGCCGAAATGAATCGCGATGTCGTCGGGCCTGCGCCTCGCATTGTTCTCGACGAATCCCGCGAGCGTCTCGGTGGTGGTATCGGCTTCTGGCACGCGCTCAATGGTAGGTGTGGCCCTTCCCGCCGGGCCCTACGCGGTCCGTCGGCGTAATCCGAAGGCAGACTAGGGGAGTGTCGGTTCCCCACATGCTTGTGATCGCGCTGGCGGGATTGGGTGCGGGCACAATCAACGCGCTGGTCGGATCCGGCACGCTGATCACGTTTCCGACGCTGGTCGCACTCGGCTATCCGCCGGTCACGGCCACCATGTCCAACGCGGCCGGTCTGGTGGCCGGCAATGTGTCGGGCACCTGGGGGTACCGCGCCGAGCTCAGCGGCCAGTGGGATCGGTTGCGCTGGCAGATGCCGGCGTCGGCGCTGGGCGCGGTGCTGGGGGCTTTCCTGCTGTTGCATCTGCCCGAGCAGGTGTTCATCGAGATTGTGCCGGTGCTGTTGGTGCTGGCCTTGATCCTGGTCGTGATCGGGCCGCGGATCCAGTCGTGGGCGCGCCAACGGGCCGAACTGGGCGGGCGCTCTGCCGAGCACGTCTCACCTCGGCGGATGGCTGCGCTGGTGTTCGGCACGTTCGCCGTCGGCGTCTACGGCGGCTATTTCACGGCCGCGCAGGGCATACTGCTGGTCGGCGTGATGGGTGCGTTGCTGCCCGAGTCGCTGCAACGCATGAACGCGGCTAAGAACCTGATGACGTTGCTGGTGAATCTGGTTGCGGCCATTGGCTATACGTTGGTCGCCTTCGATCGGATCAGCTGGCCGGTTGCCGGGCTGATCGCGGCGGGCTCACTGGTCGGGGGATGGGTCGGTGCGCGTTACGGGCGTCGGCTGTCGCCGAACGGGTTGCGCGCCACCATCGTGGTGGTCGGCCTGATCGGGCTGTATCGACTGCTCACCGTCTAGGCGCTAAGGATTCGTCTAGGATTTATCGATGCCGGTCACACCTGATGACGCCATCGACGCGATCCGAACCGCAGGCGGAGCCTGCCCCGGCTACCGGGCGCTGCACGCCAAAGGCACCCTGTACCGCGGCACTTTCACCGCTACCCCCGAGGCGGTCGGGCTGTCGCGCGCCAAGCACCTCGACGGCTCCGCGGTCCCGGCGCTGATCCGCTTCTCCAACGGATCGGGCAACCCGGAGCAGCGTGACGGTGCGACGGGCGTGCGCGGGATGGCGGTGAAGTTCACGCTGCCCGACGGGTCGACCACCGACGTGTCGACGCAGACCGCCCAGTTGTTCGTCGCCAGCAAGCCGGAAGGGTTCCTCGATCTACTCAAGGCGATGGCGCCCGGCCGGACCGCGCCGCTGCGCCTGGCCGCCTACTTCATCAGCCATCCTCGGTTGCTGCGTGCGTTGCCGGTGCTGGGCGCCGCCGGCAAGGTCCCGGAAAGCTACGCGACCATCGAATACCACGGATTGCACGCTTTCCGCTGGGTCGGCGCCGACGGCAGCGCCAGATTCGTTCGCTATCACCTGATCCCGGCCGCCGGCGAGAAACATCTGTCTGGCGCGCAGGGCCGTGCCAGGGATGCTGACTTCCTCACCGGCGAACTGGACGCGCGCCTGGCCAACGGACCGGTGCGGTTCGATTACCGGGTCCAGATCGCCGGGCCCAACGACTCGACGGTCGATCCGTCGGCGCCCTGGCAAAACAGCGACACCGTCAGCGTCGGGACCCTCGAGATCACTGGGCTGGAGACCCAGCGCGAACACGGCGGCGACATCGTCGTCTTCGACCCGATGCGGGTGACCGACGGCATCGAACCCTCCGACGACGCGGTGCTCCGATTCCGCACCCTGGCGTATTCGGCGTCCGTCAAGCTGCGCACCGGCGTGGATCGCGGCGTTGACGCGCCCAAAGCCTAACGCGTCCAGCATAATTCAGCTCAGCGTGGCAGCGGCAGCTGTGCGGCGTCACCGGTGGTAGCGCCAAGGCCAGCAGCTGCACACCGACGCCTTGCGCGGCCTGCGCCGCGGTGCGCCGCAGCCCCGCGAGTTCCGCGCCCAGTTGCGCGCTCGTCCTGGCCACGCTCGAGTTGGTTTCGACCTGGCAACTGCTCAGTTCGAGTTGCAGTGTGACGCCGCGGGTTTCGGCCTCAGTGGCCACCGCGCTGTTGCGCGGCGCCGGTTCGCCGGTGACCGGATCAACCAGGAGAAATTCTTCCTCCACACCGAAGGTGGGGGCGGAACTCGTTGACTCTGCGCTAACCACACGACCTACTCGAAGTTTTGCGTGGTGGGCGCAGAGTCAACGCCACGAGGTAGTTCAGGCGGCGGGCTCCGCGAGCGCCAACTGGACGTTGGGGTAAATGGGCAGCAGCTCAGTTAGCCCGCATGCCTTGACAATTCGCGCAACGATCGGCTGACGGCTTACCAGGCGCAGTTCGACACCGCGACGGCGGCACCATTCCGCCTCGTCCGCGAGGACGGCGAAGGCGCAGCACGCCATGAAATCAACGCCGGTGACGTCGACGATGAACGGTCCGGGCGGAGTGGCGACGGCGGCCGCTTCACTCACCAGGTGTCGCCAGGTTTGCTCGTTGTGGGCGTCGATCTCGCCGCCCGCGTGGATGAGCACTGCCGGCCCGTCGCGGTCGGTGGTCGCCCGCAGCGTGCTGTGCGAGTCGCCCAGTTCGGAGACCAGTCGTGTGCTGAGGGTGAGTTGAGGGATAAATCGATCTGAGACCAGGCTCATGGTGCACTCCTACTCGACTAACGCGAGGGTGCCCGTCCTGTTGTCTAAAGACAGACTCAAAATTGCGAGTTCGAATCTCATTTGTATAACAAGACAGGGCGGTCTGTCTACAGATCGGCGCCTGTGAGTATGGTAAGTGCGGTATGACCAGCGCCGATGCAGCGACGCCCCTTCCGGCTCGGGAACGAATCCTGAGTACGGCGTATCAGCTGTTCAGCCATCGCGGTATCCGCGCGGTAGGCACCGACGAGGTGATCGAGCGGGCCGGCGTGGCCAAGGCGACGCTCTACCGGCACTTTCCGACGAAGAACGACCTCGTGCTGGCCGTGCTGGAACGCCGCGAAGAACTGTGGACCCACGGTTTGATCGAGGCGCAGTCAGAGCGGCTCGGCGACACCCCCGAGGAACAGTTGCTCGCGATCTTCGACGTGATGCACGACTGGTTCCAAAACCGGGACGGTTACGAAGGTTGCTCGTTCATCAACGTGCTGCTCGAGTTGGGGCCGGACCATCCCGCCGGACGGGCCAGCGTCGCGCATATCGACCACGTCCGCGACATCGTGCGCCACCGCGCCGTCGCGGCCGGCTTATGTGACGTCGAGGACTTTGCCTCGTCGTGGCACATCCTGATGAAGGGCGCCATCATTCTCGCGGCCGTGGGCGACCTGGATGCCGGTCTGCGCGCCAAGAAGATGGCCCGGCTCCTCATCGAGGAACACCGGCCCGCAATCACACCGGCTTAACCCAAGCCCGGCGCTCAGGCCGGGTCGGGCGCGGTGGTGCCGGTTTTGCGGTGGTGCTCGGCTTCGAGTTCGGCGATCGCGCGAGATGTGCGTTCGCGCAACACGAATGCGGCGATGCCGCCGGCCACGACGGCGATGACGAGTGCGATCCAGGAGAACCGCTCCAGCCAGCGTTCGGCCGCCATCCCGGCGAAGTAGACCAGCGCGGTCGTGCCGCCCGCCCAGCAGATGCCGCCGGACACGTTGGCCGTCAAGAAGCGCGGGTAGGGCATCTTCAGCGCGCCGGCGAGCGGCCCGGCGAAGATCCGCAACAGCGCGATGAAGCGACCGAAGAACACCGCGCGAACTCCCCAGCGGGTGAACAGCTTTTCGGCCAGCGCGACATGCCCGGGACCGAAGTGCTTCGGGAACTTCCGGCCGAGCTTGTCGAACATCGGCATGCCGAACCGGCGGCCGATCGAGTAGCCGATCGAGTCGCCGACCACGGCGCCGATCACCGCGGCGGCGCCGACGCCGATCGGGTTGACCGCCAGATCGTGATGCGACGACAACAGGGCCGCGCTGACTAAAACGATCTCCCCGGGCAGGGGGACGCCCAAGCTCTCCACCCCCACCACACAGCCGACCAGCAAATAGACCGCCATCGGCGGGACCGAGTGCAGCAGGGCCTCCACATTCATGTGTAAAGCATGCCTGAACGCCGTTGGTTGCGCGCCGAAAGGTCGTTTGCTGGGTCGAGGAGTTCCAGCTGCGGACGTTTCGGAAAGCGTCCGTGGGCCGACGAATAGCCGCGCAGGCGGCGCCAGAACCACGGCATGAACAGGTCTTGGGTCCAGCGCAGCTGCTCATAGGCACGGGACCTGATCGACAGCCGTGCCGGAACGCTGGTCGCTTCTGCCCAATCATGGTTGCTGCCAGGCAAATTGATGGCTTCGGCAGCCGCGGCCGCGAACAGCATGTGCCCTCTGGTGGACGCGTGGAAGCGATCGATGGTCCAGTTGTCGGCGTCGCGCATACAGGCCGCGGTGTACAGGTCCACCAGCGCGAAGCCGTGCCGCGCGGCGGCCGTCCGGATGATCGTGTTCATCCGCGCAACCCGCGGCGACACGATCCGGCCGAGCGGGACGAGTTCGGCGACGTTGGGGAACGTCGTCGTCACCACCGTGGCCCCAGATTCGGCCAACGCGGTGTAGATGCTGTCCAGGTTGACCAGCGCCCGGCCGAACTTTCGTCCCGGGTGGATCACGTCGTTCATTCCGACGCACACGGTCACCAGATCCGGCCGCATCGCCAATGCCTGCGGCACCTGCTCATGCAGCACGTCGGCCACCAGCTTGCCGCGAATCGCGAGGTTGGCGTACTGCAAACCCGGGTGGATCGCGTCGACCATCGCGGCGAATCGGTCGGCGAACCCGATCAGGCCGACAACGTCGTCACCGTCCCACAAACCCTCGGTCTGACTGTCTCCGATGGCTACGTATCGCGTGTATCGCTGGTATCCGGCCCGACTGGCTCCGCACACGAACCTGAGACTAATCGCCATCGGACTTTCCGCGCTTCAGAAACGGGTTGTAGCGTGGCCGTGGCTTGACCTGAGGGGAGCTTTTAACGGTGGAAGAGTTCAACCTCGCCCAAGTGTTCGCCGCGGTGGCGGCGGCCAACCCCGAACGGGACTGCATCGTGTTCGGGGACCGTCGGCTCACCTTCGCCCAAACCGACGAACGTGCCCGCCGACTGGCCCGGGCGTTGCACGGGTGGGGGCTCGGCGCCCATCGGGAGCGCTCCGAATTGGCGCCGCATGAATCGGGGCAAAGCCATCTCGCGGTGTACCTGGCCAACTGCAACGAGTTTCTCGAGGGCATGCTCGGCGCCTACAAGGCGCGGGTTGCTCCGTTCAACGTCAACTATCGCTATGTCGCCGACGAGCTGGTCTATCTGCTGGACAACGCCGGCGCGGACGCGATCATGTATCACGCGCGGTTCGCCCCGACGCTGGCCGAAGCTTTGCCGCAAACTGGACGGCGGCAAGCGCCTGATCCACGTCGACGACGGATCCGGCAACGAGCCGTTGCCCGGTGCGGTGCGCTACGAGGAATTGCTGGCTTCGGTGTCCGACGAGCCCCTCGACGTCACGCCGTCGCCCGACGATCTCTACGTGCTCTACACCGGTGGCACCACCGGGATGCCCAAGGGAGTGTTGTGGCGCCAGCACGACATCTACCTGAACGCCATGGGCGGGCGAACGATCGGCACCGGTGAGCTGGTGGCGAGCATCGCGGAGATCGTCGAGCGATCGCGCACGCCGGGTCCGGGTTCGATGACCGTCGCGCCGCTGATGCACGGCGCGGCGCAGTGGGCGGCGTTCATCAGCCTGTGCAGCGGGCGGCCGTTCGTCATGGCCGTCGACCACCACCCACTTCGACCCCGTCGAAGCGTGGGCGCTGGCCAGCAGGGAACGGGTGATATCGCTGTCGATGGTCGGCGACGCATTCGGGCGGCCCATTGGCTCGACGCGCTAGAGTCTGGCGAGTACGACCTGTCCGGGCTGTTCGTGTTGGTCACCGGTGGCGCCGCGCTGAGCGCTCCGGTCAAGCAGCGATTCGTCGAGTTGCTGCCGCACCTGACGATCTTGGACGCCGGCGGGTCGTCGGAATCCGGGGCGCAGATGATCCAGGCCTCCACTCGCATGCAGAGCGCGTCGGGACGGTTCGCCCCGAATCCCGGGTGCCGTGGTGGTCAGCGAGGACATGACCCGGATCCTGTCGCCGGGCGCCGACGAGGTCGGCTGGCTGGCGCAGCAGGGCCTGATTCCGTTGGGCTACTTGGGCGATGCGGAGAAGACCGCGCGGACTTTCCCGGTCATCGACGGCATCCGGCATTCCGTTCCGGGTGACCGGGCGCGCTGGGACGCCGACGGCCAGATCGAACTGCTCGGGCGCGACTCGGTCACCATCAATTCCGGCGGCGAGAAGATCTTCGCCGAGGAGGTCGAGGCGGCCATCGCCGAGCACCCGGCGGTCTACGACGTCGTGGTGACCAGCCGGCCCAGCGACAGGTGGGGCAACGAGGTCGTCGCGGTGGTCCAGTTGGCCAACGGTGAGCAGGCCGACGCTGCGAGCATCATCGCCGAGGCCGCGCGCCACATCGCGCGCTACAAACTGCCTAAGGACGTGGTCTTTCGCGACCGGGTGCAACGGTCACCGTCCGGCAAGGCCGACTATCGGTGGGCGAAATCCCAAGTCGCACAGAGCGTTTAAGGCTGGCCGAAGAAACCGGACTGGCTGTCGCCGGCGTTGAAGCCGCCCGAGCTGCCGTCGCCCGAATTGGCCAGTCCCGAGCTGGAGATGCCCGAGTTCCAGATGCCGGTGTTGTAGCTGCCCGAGTTGTTGAAGCCCGACAGGGCGAAGCCGTCGTTGTAGAAGCCGACGTTGCCTCTGCCGTCTGCGTTGTGCACACCTGACGTGAAGCCGAAGGAGTCCGCCGTCACATTCTGGAAGCCGGACATGTCGCTGCCGGTGTTGTGGAAGCCGGACACATAGGTGCCCACATTGCCGAAGCCCGAACTGAATACGCCCGCCGGGGTATCCGAGCTGCCGAAGCCGGTGTTGAAGTTGCCCGAGCTGAACAGGCCGGTATTGACGCTGCCAGAGTTGAACATGCCGGTGTTGAAGTAGCCCGCGTTGAAGAAGCCGGTGTTGACCCCGTAGCCGGTGTCGTAGGGGGCGATGTCGGGGAAGTAGCCGGAGTTTCCGACGCCGGTGTTTCCGGAGGTCGAGTTCCAGAAGCCCACGTTGTCGTAGAACGCGTTGCCGAAGCCCATGTTGCCGATGCCCGCGTTGCCGAAACCGACGTTGGTGTCGCCGCCGTTGCCGAAGCCGGTGTTGACCGAGCCGGTGTTCCAGAAGCCGGTGTTGGTGCCGCCGGTGTTGCCGAAACCGAAATTCCCGCTGCCGGAGTTGAAGAAGCCGACGTTGTGGTCGCCGGAGTTGAAGAAGCCGATGTTGTTGTTGCCCGAGTTCCCGAAGCCCATGTTCCCGAGTCCGGAGTTCAGCGCGCCGATGCCGACCAGGTTGTCGCCGGTGAGTCCGAAGCCGATGTTGTTGTTGCCGTGGTTGCCGAATCCGAAGTTGTTGCTGCCGATGTTGCCGAATCCGACGTTGGAGTCGCCGCCGCTGTTTCCGCTGCCCAGGTTGAACGAGCCGAAATTTCCGCTGCCGATGTTGATGGAGCCCAGGTTTCCGCTGCCGAGATTGCCCGAGCCAACGTTTCCAAATCCGCGGTTTCCGTTGCCGATGTTGCCGCTGCCCAGGTTGATGTTGCCCTGGTTGCCGCTGCCGAGATTGGTGTAGCCGGCGTTCCCGTTGCCGAAGTTGCCGTTGCCCCCGTTGCCACTGCCCAGGTTCGCGTTGCCGAGGTTGCCGCTGCCCAGGTTTCCGTTACCGATGTTGCCGCTGCCCGGGTTCGCGTCGCCCCAGTTGCCGCTGCCCAGGTTGTTGTTGCCCTTGTTCCCGATGCCCACGTTCCAGACGCCGTTGTTGCCGATGCTGGTGTTCAGGTTCGCCAGCATGTCTCTGCCAGGACGTCAGCTGGTCCGCGGCGGCAGAGGCGCCGGCGTGATACCCCGCCATGGCGCTGACGTCCTGGGCCCACATCTGCTCGTAGACGCCTTCCGCGGCGGCAATGGCCGGGGCGTTCTGGCCGAACAGATTCGACAGCACCAACTGCACGAACGAGTTCCGATTGGCCGAGACGGCTAACGGGTGGATCGTCGCCGCCTGCGCCGCCTCGAAGGCGCCGGCAACGGCCTGAGCCTGTCCGGCCGCGCCCTCGGCACGGGTTGCCGCCGCGCTCAACCAGCCCGCATACGGAGCGGCGGCGGCCGTCATGGCGGTCGCGGCCGGCCCCTGCCAGTAGTCGCCGGCCAGCCCCGAGGTCACCGTCGTGAAGGAGGACGCCGCGGACGACAACTCCGCGGCCAGCCCTTGCCAAGCCGTCGCTGCTTGCATCATCGGCGCCGACCCGGCACCGGCGAACATCCGCAACGAATTGATCTCCGGCGGCAACACCAGGAAACTCATCGCGCTAACCCTTTCGTTTTTTGGATAGGTCAAAAGACCGTATCGGGAAATACGCGGCAATATTCGCGTTTCCGTCAATTAGTTGGGCGGGCCCCGCGGCGTCCCAAAAGTTCCCGTGCCGCGTACATCGCCGGTACCCACAGTGACTTCGCAGCTAAGTAATCGACGCGGCTTCTCGCGTCGGCGATACCTTTGCTACGTGTGCTGGTCTGTCCAGCCGGCAGTCCGGATCGTCGTTTGTGTGGAGGTGGCTGATGTCGTTCGTGATCGTGGTGCCGGAGGCGGTGGCGGCAGCGGCTTCGGATTTGGCGGGTATCTGTTCGACGATCGGCGCGGCTAACGCGGCGGCGGCGTTGCCGACGACCGCGGTGGTAGCGGCCGCTCACGATGAGGTGTCGGCGGCGATTGCCGCCGTGTTCGGTTCGCACGGTGCCGATTACCAAGCGCTGAGTACGCAGGCGGCGACGTTCCACGCTGAGTTTGTGCAGTCATTGACCGCGGGCGCCGGTTCGTATGCCGGTGCTGAGGCGGCGAACGCGTCGCCTTTGCAGTCGGCGTTGCAGGAGCTGCTTGGCGTGGTGAACGCGCCGACCCAGACGTTGTTGGGACGTCCGTTGATCGGCAACGGCACCAACGGTGGTCCGGGTCAGGCGGGTGGGCCCGGGGGGTTGCTGATCGGTAATGGCGGCAACGGTGGTGCCGCCACGGCGGCCGGGGTGGCTGGTGGTGCGGGCGGGCCCGCGGGCCTTTTTGGCAACGGCGGGGCAGGCGGGGCCGGTGGGGCCGGTGCGCTCGGCGGTAATGGCGGCAGCGGCGGCATGCTGTACGGCAACGGCGGCGTGGGCGGGCAGGGTGGTCCGGCGATGGTGGGCATCAATGGCGGCATCCCCGGGCACGGCGGAAACGGGGGTAACGCAGCCTGGTTCGGTGCCGGCGGCGCAGGTGGGCAGGGCGGGACTGGTCTTACCGGGAACCCAGGCGTCAACCCGACGCCGGTCGGAACGGCCGGTACCGGCGGCGCCGGTACCAACGACACCGAGACCGGCAATGCCGCCGCGGGCCCCGGCGGCCCCGGCACGCCGGGTGGCGCCGGCTTCACCGGCGGGACTGGAGGGGCTGGCGGGAGCGCCAATTCGACCGTGTCCGGTAGCGCTACCGCGGGTGACGCGGGTAACGGCGGTGCCGGCGGGACCACGGGTGGTGCGGGTGGCGTCGGTGGGGCGGGCGGCGGCGCTGTGGCCACTCTCGGGACTGCCACCGCGGGTGCCGGGGGTCACGGCGCTGACGGCGGAACCATGGGGGGTGCGGGCGGCGACGGCGGAAGGGGTGGAAACGCCGGAACCAACACCGGCTCTGCCATCGGCGGCGCGGGCGGTGCGGGGGGTAACGGGAACAGCAGCACCGCGTCCGGTGGCAATGGCGGCGCCGGCGGCACCGGAGGTAGCGGTGGCCATGGCGGGCTGCTGATCGGCGACGGCGGGGCCGGTGGTGCCGGTGGCATCGGTGGCGCAGGGGGCACTGGCGCTCTGGGCGGGGCGGGTGGCAACGGCAACATCGGTGGAAATGGCCGCAGCATGTTTGGTGGTGGTAGCGGCGTTGGGGGTGCTGGCGGCGCCGGCGGAGACGGGAACACCGGCGCGTCTGGTGGCACCGGCGGCATCGGGGGGACGGGCGGCAACGGTGGCGCCAGCGGACTGCTCTTTGGCAACGGCGGCAACGGCGGCGGGGGCGGCGCAAGCGGTGCCGGCGGGGTTGGCGGCATCGGCGGTGCGGGCGGCGGTGGTGCCAACGGGGGCGGCGGAACAGCCGTCGGCGGAAATGCCGGCGACGGGGGCAACGGTGGCACGGGCGGCTCCGGCGGTACCGGCGGCGCGCCCGGCGCCCTCGGTGGTGCCGGCGGGACCGGCGGGCTGCTGGGTCACGCAGGCATCACCGGCGTCCTGGGCGTGGGCGGTGCGGGTGGTTCCGGGGGCAACGGCGGGGCGTTCGGCACCGCCGGCACTCCCGGCACCGGGGCAGTCATGAATGGCGACGCGGGCACCAACGGCAACCAGGGCGCGACCGGCGGTCCGGGAAATCACGGCTAAACGCGGCCAACTGACTTGACCACGATGCCGGCGCGTTTGCTGCGATACTCACCCGGGCGCCGGGCCTGTTGCTGGCCCTCAACGCCGCGGCTGCGCAAGATCGGCTGGACAGCTCTCAGTACGCCGCCGTGGCCGCCGCACTTGTCAAGGCGGCGAAGGAGATTGGCGATCGGCTAGGCTAGGCTCCGGCTCAGCCGTCGAAACGCGATGTCCGGTGCGGGATCTCGGGCCGCAGGAAGGCGTCGTTGATACGCATTGCGCAGGAACGCGTCAGCGCGACCGAGTTCGTCGGCGATGTGGCACGTCGACATTGGAGCGGCTGAGCCCAATGCCACTGCAAGCCGGGTATGTCCTTCGCGACCGGCAAAGCCAAGCGCTCGAAAGTTATTGTCTCGCAAGGTCTCCGCGACACGTGTCCGTTGACGGACGAGTAAGTTTGCTGGCTGGACGACCACACGCGCGGCTAGTAGCGCTGTTCCAAAGTAACGCGGGGCTGAATCGGAAATTTTCGGGTCTATATCCGCGACAGCGGAATAGAGTCGGCGGTGGCGATAATTCGATTCGTCCTGAGTTGATCGGAGGACGTTCAAATGTCATTTCTCATCGTGACGCCCGAAACGGTCTCGGCGGCAGCCACGGACTTGGCGGGTGTCGGCTCGGCGCTCACTGCGGCCAACACGGCGGCGGCAGCCGCGACGACGGAGGTGCTGCCTGCCGCCGCCGACGAGGTGTCGGCGGCCATCGCCGCCCTATTCGGTACCCATGCCCAGGCCTATCAGGGGCTCAGTGCGCAGGCGGCGGCGTTTCATCAGCAGTTTGTGCAGACCCTGAGCGCAGGCGCGGGCGCCTACGCGGCGGCCGAGTCGACCAACGCCGCGCAGGCTCTGCTGGACGTGGTGAATGCACCGACCCAGGCGTTGCTCGGGCGCCCGCTGATCGGCGACGGCACGAATGGTGCCCCGGGCAGCGGCGCAAACGGCGGGGCCGGCGGGCTGCTGTGGGGCAACGGCGGTAGTGGTGGCTCAGGCGGGTCCGGCCAGGCCGGGGGCAACGGCGGCAGCGCGGGACTGTTCGGCAACGGCGGGTCCGGCGGGGCAGGCGGCGCGGGCCAATCCGGCGGCAGGGGCGGTAGCGGCGGCTGGCTATACGGCAATGGCGGGAATGGCGGACAAGGTGGCGCGGCCGCGGCGGGCTTCAGCGGTGGCATGCCCGGGCGTGGGGGCGATGGCGGCAGCGCCATGCTGTTCGGTACCGGCGGTGCGGGCGGCCAGGGCGGTACCGGTCTGGCCGCCGCAAACGGCGTTAACCCCGTCGTTAGCGGGACGCCGGCCGGCGCCGGCACCACCGGCAACAGCATATTCAACAGTAGCGATGGCTCTTCGTTCGGCTTGAGCGGTGGTGTCGGCGCCGACGGCGGTCTCGGTGCCACCGGCGGCACCGGCGGCGCCGGCGGCGCCGCCCAGGCGGGGGGCACTGGCAATACCGGTAGCGCATTCGCCGGCAATGGCGGCACCGGCGGCGCCGGCGGCAACGGGGGCGCCGGTGGTAATGGTGGCGGTGCCACGTTTGGCTTGACGGCGCAAGGGGGCGCGGGCGGCAACGGCGCCAACGCTTCGGCTCCCGGCGGCGCGGGAGGCGCCGGCGGTTTCGGAGGGTCGGCCACGACCCTCGGTAGTGGTGCGTCCGCCTTGTCTGGGGCCGGCGGCAGCGGCGGCGGCGGCGCCACAGGCGTGTCGGGCGGCACGGGTGGTGTGGGGGGCGCGGGCGGTAACGGTGGTCATGGCGGGATGCTGGTCGGCACCGGCGGGGCCGGCGGCGCCGGTGGAACCGGCGGCGTGGGCGGCATTGGAGCCGCTGGGGGCGATGGCGGCGGCGGTGGCTTTGGGGGATTCGCCAATGCCAACCAGGGTGCTGCTCAGGCGATAGGCGCTGCGGGTGGCGGCGGTGGCGCCGGGGCCTCCGGCGGAACGGGCGGAACCGGCGGTGCCGGCGGCGCGGGCGGTAACGGCGGTGCGGGAGGACTGTTTGGCGACGGGGGCGCGGGTGGCAACGCCGGCGTGGGCGGCCACGGCGGCGTGGGCGGCGGCGGGGGCATTGGCGGTGCTGGCGGCAACGGCGGGAGCACCTCCGCTGGCTCCGGCATTCCCACCAAGGGTGGTGGCGGCGGCCATGGCGGCAACGGCGGTAACGGCGGCACCGGCGGCACCGGTGGCGGCAGTGGCACCGTCGGCAGCGGCGGTACCGGTGGTCTGTTCAGCCAGGCGGGTGCCAACGGCGCCGCGGGCACCGGCGGTACCGGCGGCGACGGAGGCAGCGGGGTCAGCGGCGGAGGTGGCGGTAAGGCTGGCACCGGGCAGACATCCGGGGGCGCCGGCACGGCCGGCGGCAAGGGCACCGACGGCATGTCCGGTCAAGACGGCTGATCACCCAACCGGGCGACCTCATGGCGCCAGGCCGCGTCGGCGGTAAAGGTCGGCCCCAAGTCCGGCAGATCGTCCCAGTCGGCGTCATCGATGTCACGCAGGGTGCCGCCGGCCGCGCGCACCCGCAACGACATCAACGCCAGCTGGTCCAGGCTGATCGCCTGCAGCACAGCCTGCTCGACAGTGGTTGCGGCGCTGGTGATTCCGTGTCCACGAAGGATCACCACCGGGGCATCGCCCATGGCCGCCACCATCTCCTTGCCCAGCTTGGAGTTTCGGATCAGTACCGCACGCTCGTAGACGGGGACGCCGCGACGTGCCAGCCAGGCGCCGGGAATGTCGTAGGCGCCGTAGATCGGCCGGATCGTGATGCCGGCCAGATCCGCGGCGACGACGCGTGGTGGGTGCAGATGCGCGACGGCCCGGTGCCGCGGATCGGACAGCAGGGTTTCGGCGTGGATGGGCAACTCGTTGGGAACCCGATATCCGTCGAGTTCGCCTGCGGCGCCGGCGGTGCCGTCGAACCTGATGAGCCGGATGTCGGAAACGCGGGTGAACGCCACCCCGGTATCGGTGTCGCTGCGGCACCGGATGAGCAGGCGCTCGTCGTCGATACCCAGGCTCAGTTGGCCCAGGATGCCGTCGACCAAGCCGCGGGCCGCGGCGACCCGGCAGCCCTGCGCCACCAAAGCGCGCTGCTGGTCAAGCATTTCGGGACCCCAGCCCGAACCCGCCGTCCGGGTGGATCGATTCGCCGGTGATCCCGCGGGACCGGTCCGAGGCCAGGAACACGAATGCCCACGCGTGGTCTTCGCCGGTGAGCGCGACGTTCAGCGGGGTGCGCGCGGCCATGTCGCGGGCCCGGTTGGGGGTGTCGTCGAGGCGGACGTCGTCGAGACCCAGGCTGGCAAGTCCCCGTAGATCGGTATGGAGCGTACCGCCGGGTGCGACCCCGTTGACACGTATCTGCGGTGCGAGCTCGTGGGCGAGCGCGGCCACCAGCCCGCGCACGGCGAACTTCGACGACACGTACAGCACGCCGCCGCGCGCGGGGTAGAACGACGACGTGGATTCGGTCAGCACGATCGACGGTCCGCTCCCGGCCCGCAGCGCCGGGACGGCGGACTTGACCGATTGCAGATGGCTCAGCACATTGGTGCGGAACATCTCGTCGAACGCGGGGGACAGATCCTCGGCATCGATGTCGCTGACGCCCCTATAGAAGTCGAAGATCCCGACACAGTTGACCAGGGTGTCGAGACCGCCGAAGGCGTCCACCGCGACCTTGACCGCGTTTGCGTTCGCCTCGCTGGTGATAGCGTCTCCTTCGACGACGGGCACGCCAGGCAGCTCGTCGCGCAATCGGTCGCACTTTGCCCGATCACGTTCCAGCACAGTGATTCTCGCGTCTTCGGCGCGGAACGCGTCGGCGACGGCACGCCCGATGCCGGATCCGGCGCCCACGATCAGGGCCCGCTTGCCATGCAGCCAGTCGGTCATGCGTGCGTATCGCTGTCGTCGGGCAGCAGCGGGCCCTCGTTGCCGACCATGGCCGTCAGCGTACGGGTGTTCTGCCGGGTCAACGCCTCGACCTCAAGCGCGATCGGGACTCCCAACAGCGCTTATCAGTTTCCACAGTCACCCTTGTGTGAATTCACAGGCAGCTCACAACGGATGTTCGGCTGCCGCACCTCAGGGAGGAACAGCTGCCATGGTTTTGCAGAAGTCGGGCACGCGATTCTTGTCCGCCATCGGGCGTCAAGAGTGGTTGGATCGGCCCAGCTATCGGGTGGAGCATCTGCTCAGCTTCGTTTACAACGCGATGGGTTCGGCGCGTGACCGCGTCACCAACGCTCTCAACGGTGTGTGGCTCGGCCATCCGGTACATCCGCCGCTGGCGTCGTTTGCCAGTGGAGCGCTGGGTACGACGGTCGCGCTCGACGCCCTGCGCCTGCTGCCGGCCCGGCCGGATTCCGAGACGGTCGACACCTCACGAATCGCTTCTCGCTCGCTCGGGCTGGGGATCCTGGCCAGCATCGGCGCGGCGGTCACCGGCGTCACCGATTGGCAGCACACCCATTATCAAGATCGTCGCGTGGGCCTGGTGCACGGCATGGTGAATTCGGCCGCGACCGCGTTGTATGCATGGTCATGGTGGGACCGCTGCCGTGGCCGCAATCGTCGCGGAATCGCCTTGAGCGCAATCGGATACGGCGTCACCGTCGCGGGCAGCTTCCTGGGTGGCGCGCTGGTGTTCGAGTCCGGCATCGGAATGGACCAGTCGGGTCAGCGGTTGCGCGCCAAGGAGTGGACGCCGGTGTTGCCGGCAACCTCGTTGAACGGCAAGCCGGTTCGCGTCGAAGTCGACGGGGTGGGACTGGTGGTGTGCCAGACCAACCCCGGCGAGGTGTCGGCGTCGGCGAGTTCTGTCCGCACCTGGCGGCGCCGATGGCCGACGGCTGGGTCGATCGCGGCCGGATCGTATGCCCATGGCACGGCTCGCGATTCGCGCTCGACTCCGGGGAGGTGCTGCGCGGTCCGTCGGCGGCGCCGCTGCCGTGTTATCAGGCCCGGTTGGCCAACGGAATGATCGAGGTCCGAGAAGGGGAGTTAGCCCGGTGAATGCCTATGACGTGCTCAAGGAACACCACATCGTGATCAAGGGGCTTGGCCGCAAGATCAGCGAGGCACCGGTGAATAGCGAAGAGCGCCATGCACTTTTCGACGAGATGCTGATCGAGCTGGACATCCACTTCCGCATCGAGGACGACCTGTACTACCCCGCGCTGGGGGCGGCCAGCAAGCTGATCGCCGTCGCCCATGCCGAGCATCGTCAGGTGGTCGACCAGTTGTCCGTGCTGCTCAAGACGCCGCAGAGCGCGCCCGGGTACGAGGACGAGTGGAATTCGTTCAAGACCGTCTTGGAAGCGCACGCCGACGAAGAAGAACGTGACCCGATTCCGGCTCCGCCGCCCGTGCGGATCAGTGACACCGAGCTCGGCGAGAAGATGACCGCCCGGATGGAGCAATTGCGCGGCTCGACCGTGCACACGCTGCGTGCCAAAGGCAGAGCGGCGCTGGTTCGGGCGCTATAGCTCGTCAGCGCCGGCCGATTGCGGCCATCATGATCGGCGTGAAGACGCGGATGTCTTCGCCGAAGCGCGCGGCGGCCGCCTCGGCGTCCTCGGCCGAGATGAGGCCGGCCTCGACCACAGCGCCGCGCAGGCTCTCGAACGACAACCTGAAGAAGTCGAAACCCGTTGAACCCGAGTCGATTACCCGGGCACGGCCCTCACCGCGGACGTCGGTCAGCCCGGCCGCGGCGAGGTCGCCGACGACGTGGCGCCCGTAATTCCGTTCGAATCCGGCGCGTTCCATGAAGCCGAGGGTCGCGTCGGTGATCCGATCGAGTTGAGCACCGTCACCCTGGAAGCTGCCTTCGAAGCCGAAGGCGGTCCAGTCGTAGTCCTCGATCACCATCCAGCCGCCGGGGCGCAGCGTCGCGGCCAGCCGGTGCAGGATCTGCCGGCGCTCGGCCAGGTGCTCGAGCACCAGTCTCGCGTGCACCAGGTCGAACTCTTGCTGCGGCAGCTCGTCGGCACGGATGTCGACGCGCCGGACGTCGATCGTGTCACTGGCCAGCGACTCGATGAAGCGGGTGTCGATGTCCATCGCCACCACCGAGGCGCCGCGGCCGGTCAGCCAGTGCAGCAATGACCCACCGCCCGCGCCGACTTCCAGGCACCGCCAGCCGGGGCCGACGCCGAGTTCGTCGAACAACGCTTGAGTTCCGGGGTCCCATAGGCTTTCGATGCCCCGCAACCGGGTCCGTTCCTCGGCGAAGCCCTGGTCATAGACGTAGTCACGCGCCATGGCGCTAAGGTTATTGCGCATTTCGCGAGTTACACCAGCATCTGCATCGCCGCATCGCCGCTGGGCGTTCGGCCAGCTCAAGTACTGGGTCATCGCTGGCGCGCAACGTGTGGCCGGCCTGGAAGGGCCGGTCAACAAATCAGGCCGGCAGGCAGGCTCGTATGGCCTTCGGTTTAACGCGTGGCTTGATGAATCTCACTTAGCGTTCAGTGCCATCGCAAGAAAATCGTAACGCCACAGCGACTGGAATAGCTTGCGGCCGAATTGCTCGAGGTCAGCCGTGCTGGCTCTGTGTGACTTCCCGCTCTGCGCTACGTGCTCGGCAATCTCTCGAATCGCGCGACGGCCATCGATGGACTGCACGAAAGGCAACTGAGCTGGGTTGAGGGCCATACGAAAGTCGGGCCGAACAATTTCGGTACCGTCGAGACCGCAGCGCATGCGCATCGACGGAACGTAATCCAGGGCGTCAGCCGTCGTAAAATCGATTGCGTAGCTTTCTTTCGGTCGGTCAGGATGGCACGCCATGAAGAAGTGGCAAGCGTTCGAGGTATGGAGAAGTTCCATCGCCGACCACAGCGTAGCCTCAGGCAACGCGTTTACAGCTGGATAGAGATCGGTCGCCGGAGTAAACCAATCGTGCGGGTAATACGGCGCATTGATGAACCATCCCTGAAAGAACAGTCCGGCCGAAGTGACGAAATCGATACATTCATCGACGGTGTAACTACGCTCGCGACCGTGCAGAAATGTATCTACCAAGGCGGCATCGGACTCTAAAAACCCTGGCGACATTTTGATATAGCTATGGACGGGGTGATCCGCTGGGAGTAGCGCGATCATATCTCTGACCATTTGCACCGATGCTTGGTCCTGACGCATCCCGAATTTGTGAAAAACCGATTGCATCATTTCGACTCCGGCGCGGCCGTACCTTGCGTAGAGCATGAGGCAAATGACGCCGTCCCGCCGCAAGCAACTGCCGAGTGCTTTCAAACCCACTAGCGGATCCGCCAGATGATGTAGAACGCCGGTGGACACAATCATGTCGAAGTCGATGCCGAGTTCTGGCAGCTCTTCGATCGGACGTAGTTGCAACTCCAGGTTCCACAGCCCGAACTTGTCTTTGAGATATTGCTGATGGTCCAGCGAGGGCTGGCTGATGTCGGCAGCCACGACTTTCGCATCAGGGTTCATGTATGCGAAAACTGCCGCCTGGTTCGTGCCACAACCAGCAATCAAAATATCAAGATCGGGCTTGTATGGCCGGTCCGGCCATAAGACCCGGTGGGCCTGGGAAGGCTCGAACCATTCCCAGTTGTTTTCGGCCCATCCCGGAAGGTTGTGTATGGGCGGGGGATACCGATATTGCTGGTACTGGTGAGTGACGACATCGTCACGGGGATTGTCGTCCATTTCAGCTAGCACTCCTTTCGGTCAGCCTGACGGTTAAGGATCGACGTGGTGCCGACGCGCCGAGCCAGCTCTCAGGCGCCGGGGGCGCCGGCGGTGCCTGCGGTTCCGGGAGGACCGGCGCTACCGGGGCCCCCGGGCGGTGTGCCGGCGCCGCCGACGCCGGCCAGGCCGCCGCTACCGAGGAGGCCAGCGCCGCCGCCGCCACCGGGGGTGCCGTTGGTGAGGCCTGCGCCCTTGCTGCCGCCGTTGCCGCCGGTGCCGCCGTTGCCACCGGCCGCGCCGACCCCGCCGGTGCCGCCTGGGACGCTGGTGCCTGCCCCGCCAGTGCCGCCGTTGCCGCCGGCCCCGCCATTGCCGGCGGATCCGCCGTTCGCGCCGTTACCGCCGGTACCTCCGACGGAGGTACCACCGGCGCCGCCTGCGCCGCCCGTCCCGCCGACGCCACCGG
Source organism: uncultured Actinomycetota bacterium (assembly GCA_963735655.1). Lineage (GTDB taxonomy): Bacteria > Actinomycetota > Actinomycetes > Mycobacteriales > Mycobacteriaceae > Mycobacterium. The sequence continues at coordinate 259,716 of CAVTLW010000027.1, read as the reverse complement.
CCCCGCCAGCATTGCCGATGGCGGTAGACCCACCGATGCCGGCGGCTCCACCTGTACCGCCGGCCCCACCTGTCCCAGCGTTGCCGCCGGCCCCAGAGTTGCCGCCGTTCCCACCGTTGCCTGTCCCGCCTGCCGAGCCACCAGCCCCGCCGGCACCGCCCGTCCCGCCATTGCCGGCGGCCCCGCCAATGCCGGAGGCCCCGCCGGCAGCGGCGGATGCGGTCCCGCCTGCCCCGCCTGCGCCGCCATTCCCGGCGACTCCACCGATGCCGGCGTTGCCTCCGGTTCCGCCGTTGCCAACACCGCCGCCAGTGCCGCCGGCTCCGCCGGCACCGCCCGTCCCGGCGTTACCGGTGGCCCCGCCATTACCCGCGGCCCCGCCGAAACCACCGCTGCTGCCGGTCCCGCCGTTCCCGCCGAACCCGCCGAGGCCAGAGGCCCCGCCGTTACCGGCGTTACCGCCGTGGCCGCCGTTACCGAGGGCGCTGGCCCCGCCGGCGCCGCCGACTCCGCCGACTCCGCCGCCACCGGCAGCCCCGCCGTTACCGGCCTTCCCGCCATTACCGGCGCTGCCGAGCCCGCCATCCCCGCCGATGCCGCCGGGCCCAGAGGTCCCGCCGTCGCCGCCGACCGCGCCGTTGCCGCTGACGCCGGTACCGACGGCCGTGCCGCCGGCGCCGCCGGCCCCGCCGGCCCCGCCATTGCCGGTGGCCGCGCCGTTGCCCGCGGCCCCGCCGTTACCACCGGTGCCGATCCCACCGTTACCGCCGGCACCGCCAGCGCTGGTGCCCCCACCGGTTCCGCCGACCCCGGCGCTACCGCCGTTGCCTGATCCCGCGGCCGTGCCACCGGTACCGCCAGCCCCGCCGACACCGCCGACCCCGGAGGCCCCACCGTTACCGCCGACCCCGCCGTTTCCGGCGGTACCGTGACCGCCGGCCGCGCCCGTGCCGCCAACTCCGGCAGTCCCGCCCTTACCGGCGGCTCCGCCGGTACCGCCGTTGCCTGACCCCAAAGCTGTGCCGCCGTTGCCGCCGACGCCACCGGACGCGCCGTCACCGCCGGTGCCGCCATCCCCGCCGTTCCCGCCGTTCCCGCCGGTGGCCCCGATGTTGCCGTTGGCGCCCGTACCGCCGCTACCGCCGATGCCGGCCGTGCCACCGTTACCGCCGTTACCGGAAATCGCGCCGCCCAGGCCGCCATTGCCGCCGTTGCCGCCGGCCCCGCCGTTGCCGGCGTTGCCGCCGGCGCCGCCCGCACCGACAGCGAGCGGGCCGGCCGCGCCGTCCATGCCGACGCCGGCGTTACCGCCGGCCCCGCCGTTGCCGATGTTGCCGCCGTTGCCGCCGTCGCCGCCGCTACCGCCGCTCGCACCGGCGAAGGTGGCGTTGGCGCCCACCCCGCCGGCCCCGCCGTTACCGGCCGGAGCGGTCACCCCGACGCCGGGTACGCCGTTGGTACCAGCAGTCGAGCCGGTGCCGCCGATGCCGCCGGCCCCAAAGGTGCCGGGGTTGCCGCCATTGCCGCCGTTACCGCCGTCGCCGCCGCCGAACCCGCCGTCGATGCCACCGGCGCCGCCGTTGCCGCCCACGCCGACCGTCCCGGCGTTCCCGCCGCTGCCGGCGTTGCCGCCGGCCCCAACGTTGCCCACGGTGGCCGTGCCGCCGTTACCGCCGCCACCGCCGATGATGCCACCGCTCCCGCCGTTACCGGCGTTACCGCCAAGCCCACCAGTCCCGCCGAGAGTGACATTAGTTCCAGCCGTACCGGAGCCACCGGCACCGCCGTCACCACCGGCGCCGCCGTTGCCGGCGTTGCCGCCGAGGCCGCCGGCCCCGCCGTTACCGGAGATCGTGCCGCCGATGCCGCCGTTGCCGGCTAGACCGCCGATTCCGCCTTTGCCGCCGCTAGTACCGTCGGTGCCGTTCACGCCGGTGCCAGCCCCGCCGGAGGTGCCGATGATGCCGGCCGCGCCAGTGCCGCCGACCCCGCCGGCGCCGCCGACCCCGCCGCTGCCGATCGTCCCGCCGGTGCCGCCCTGGCCGCCGATGCCGCCGTTACCGGCGTCACTGCCGGCGATGATGGGGGTGAAGCCCGCGCCGCCGGCCCCGCCGACCCCGCCGCTGGTGAACGCGCCCGCCGCGCCGGTCGCGCCGGCGATGGCGCCGGCACCACCGGCCGCGCCGCCGCTGCCGCCCAGGCCCACACCAAGGCCGGCACTACCGCCGATACCGCCCATGCCACCGTCTGGGTTGCCCAGGGCACCGGCCGCGCCGGCCCCGCCGGCGCCACCGACCCCGGCGTTGCCGCCGACACCACCGGCACCGCCGTTGCCGTTGGCACCCGCGCCGCCGAAGAAGCCGCCAGCGGCGCTATGGCCGCCGTCGCCGCCGGCGCCGGCGTTGCCGCCGAGGCCGCCGGCGCCGGCGTTGCCGCCGAGGCCGGTGCCCGGGAAGGTGCCGAGTGCGCCGTCGCTGCCGGTGCCGCCGGCACCGCCGGCCCCACCGATGCCACCCTGACCGCCGTTGCCACCGTCACCGATAAACAGCCCGCCAGTACCAGCGGTACCGCCGACCCCGCCGTGACCGCCCGTGCCGCCGAGACCGCTGGTCGGGAAGATGGTGCTGCCGGCCCCGCCGGCGCCACCGGCGCCGCCGAAGCCGCCGGCCCCACCGTCACCCATGAAAAACGCCTTGCCGCCCACACCGCCGGCCCCGCCGTCACCACCCAGAAGGCCAGGACCGCCCACGATGCCGACACCGCCGGTGCCGCCAATGCCGCCGTTGCCCATCAGCCAGCCGCCGGTGCCGCCCGCGCCGCCGGCCCCGCCGCCGAAGCCGATGCCTCCGACCCCGCCGGTGCCGATCAACCCGGCACTCCCGCCGGCACCACCGGCGACGGATGCACCGGCCACAGGGCTATAGCCCGTGCCGCCATCACCCAACAGGAACCCGGCCGCCCCGCCCGTGGGAGAACCCGCGGTTCCGGCTAAACCGTTGTCGATCAGACCACGCCCGAACAGCAGGTTGGTGGGCGTATTGATGACCTGGTCGACCACCTGGCCGAACGGACTATTTATCCATGCTTGGCTGACCGCGTGAATCGGCCCATAAACGAAACTCTGGAAGGCACTGGTTTGACCGAAAGCAGCCAGGGGCGACACGCTGGCGGCCTCGGCGGACGCATACGCCCCCGCACTCGAGCTCAAAGCCTGCACAAGCTGCTCATGAAACAGCGCCGTCTGCGCGCTGATCGCCTGATAATTCTGGGCGTGGGCGCCAAACAACCCCGCGATAGCCACCGACACCTCATCCTGAGCCGCAGTCACCATCTGCGTTGTCTGGCCCGCCGCCGCGGCGTTGGCCGCCGTAATTGTGGATCCGATTCTGGACAAATCCGCGGACGCCGCGACCAAAGCCTCGGGTTCCACGCTCACAAAAGACGACATGACAGCTCCCAGCATTAAGGGGTGTTCGAGTAAAAAGCCCTGTACGCGGAATAAAGTCGGCGCGACAGTGAGGATTGTGAGGGCAATGCCCGGGTGGTATTCCACCTTCTAGCGATCGCAGCCCGGGGACGCGCCTGCGGTCGGGTTGTCTATAACCCGAATAATGGAGCAAGCGAAAGTAACGCAGCAGGGCCGGGCATTTACCGCCCATACGCTGTGCGTTCTACGCCATCGCCGGATCGTACATCAAGAAGATTTCAAATGAAACAGCATTAATATTAATAATTAAGTAACTGAACTGCCGATCCGTTAATAGCCGATCCGTTAATATTTTTTAAGTCCAGATAATATTGTTCATCCGTTATTTTGGTTGAGTCGGGCAGGCCGGCCAGCCTTGACTAAAAGGCTTGTGGCGCAGCAACGTCCGAGCCGAAGAGGTGGCCAAGGGCCAGGGGTCAATGTCAATAGGGGCCACACACGCCGCGCCGCCAAACGTGAGAGGAAGCCAACGCCGCCGGTGCACCCAGGGCGCGAGCGCGGCGCACAGCTGGTCCTGCGAAACGCGGATAAGCATTGGTTCGTGCGCGGACCCGGCATAGCGAAGGATTGGACCCTGGGCCGCACCAGTGCCAACCTTGCTGGTGTTGGCGGGCGCAGTTCCCGCGACCAGCGCCAACGGTGCAGCTGTCGGCCGCGATCAACGCCGCGGTTTCCGAGGCGGGGGCGTTGCCGTCCCCATCCTCATTCCCGACCCCGCCACGGCGTGAACCGTCGCCGCCGGTGAATCTAGTTGCCTTCGTAGCGAGCGGAGCCCACCACTGATCTCGAAATCTGTTGAAGCACAATGCGATAACGAATGCAGTGTGGCCTTCAAACGGCGCGCGTTCATAGACGTAGTCGCGCGGCATGAGGCCATTGGCTATTGGCCGCATCGCCAGCGTCACTAGCCCGAGCGAAGGTCGGCCTGCGACGAGGTGGATAGCGCCGACGATATCGGCTTTCAAGAAGCGCTCATCCTGCGACCAGGTGTGGGTAGCCTCAATCTTCGTGGAGGCCGCACCCGAGCGCGTTGCGTCGCAAGGTGACATCACTGCCGAGATTGCCGCCATCGCGGCCGACTACCAACACGGGAGCGGGGCAGAGTCACAGCCGCGGCTCGACTACCCGCCGTATCGCAGCAGCCGCTTACGCCATCCCGCTTTCCCTGCGGTGGTCGTCGACCCCGAGGAGATCGAGCTGTGGGCACCGTGCTTCGGCGATCGGGATGTCGACCCTCTCGACGCTGACCTGACGGCCGGGCATCCGGGCCAGCCGATCGGAGAGCGCATCGTGGTGACCGGCCGGGTGCTCGATGCGTCCGGCCGGCCGGTGGCGGGTCAGTTGGTCGAGATCTGGCAGGCCAACGCCAGCGGCCGCTACCGTCACGAACGCGACCAGCACCCAGCGCCGCTGGACCCGAACTTCACCGGCGCCGGCCGCTGTCTGAGCGGCCCGGACGGCACCTACCGGTTCATGACCGTCAAGCCCGGCCCGTATCCCTGGCGCAATCATCACAACGCGTGGCGGCCTGCGCACATCCACTTCTCGGTTTTCGGAACCGCGTTCACCCAGCGCCTGATCACCCAGATGTATTTTCCCGGCGATCCGCTGCTCGGATTGGATCCCATCTTCGGTGCGGTCCTCGATCCGGTTGCGCGCCAACGGCTCATCGCCCACTACGACCACGACCTCACCGAGCCCGAGTTTGCGACCGGCTATCGGTGGGACATCGTGGTCTCCGGCAGCGGGCGAACCTGGACCGGAGAGGGGCATGCGTGAGTGAATTGTCCTGCACCCCAGGTCAAACCGTCGGTCCTTTCTTCGGTCTCGGGTTGCCCTATCCGCGCGACAGCGACTTGGTCGGTGATGAGTTTCCGGGTGCCGTCCGGTTGCGCGGCACCGTGTACGACGGCGCCGGCGCCGGGGTCCCCGATGCGCTGATCGAACTGTGGCAGCCCGACAGCGCGGGCCGGATTCCGCGGACGGCCGGCTCGCTGCGGCGCGACGGACAGACTTTTACCGGATGGGGCCGGGCGGCGACGGACGCCGACGGCCGCTACGGCTTCACCACGCTGGCACCGGGTTCGGCCAGCGCCGAGCGACCGCCGTTCTTCGCTATCACCGTGTTCGCGCGGGGCCTGCTGCACCGACTGTTCACTCGTGCCTACCTGCCCGACGGTGCGCTCGACGCCGATCCACTGCTGGCCACCGTCGACCCCACGCGACGCGCCACCCTGCTGTGCAGCACCGAAAGTGATTCGGGCCGAACGCAATACCGCTTCGACATTCACCTGCAGGGCCCGAACGAGACGGTGTTCCTGGCCTACGAGGATGGTCGACGATGACCAACCTGCTGTGGCCCGGGGACGAACGGGCCGGCGAGCACATGACGGATCAAGCCTTGCTGCGGTCGATGGTTGCGGTGGAAAGCGCTTGGTTGGATGCACTTTCGAGCGCAGGCCTGGCACCCGTCGCGGGCGCCGACCTGATGCACCTGGTAGGTCCGAACGATTGCGAGGTGCTCGCCATGACCGCCGAGGGTGGCGGCAACCCGGTGATCAACCTGGTCGCATTGCTGCGCCAGCGGGCCGTTCCGGCGGTCGCGCCGTGGATTCATCGCGGCCTTACCAGCCAGGATGTGCTCGACACCAGTCTGATGCTGGCGGTCCGCGCGGTGGTGGACCAGCTCCTATCGCAACTCGCAGAACAGATTTCGGCACTGTCGGGGCTGGCCCGAGCCCACCGCGCGACGCCGATGGTGGCCCGGACCCTGACCCAGCATGCGGCGCCGACCACCTTCGGCGCCAAGGCGGCCGTCTGGTTGAACGGTGTCGTCGACGCCCACCAGCGGCTGAGCGCGCTGGTCATGCCCGCCCAGATCGGCGGTGCTGTCGGAACATGGTCGGCGACCACAGAATTGGCGACGCTCGCCGGCGCGGATGACCCGGCAGGGGTGGCCGAAGGCGTGCTGCGCAGCGCTGCGACCAGGTTGGGCCTGCAGGCGCGGTTACCGTGGCACACCACGCGAGCACCGGTCACCGATGCCGCGGATGCCTTCGTCGGCTGCAACGACTGCTGGGGCCGCATCGCCTCCGACGTCGTCACGCTGGCTCGTCCGGAAATCGCCGAAGTGAGCGAGCCCGCCGGCGAAGGACGCGGCGGATCGTCCTCGATGCCGCACAAGCACAATCCGGTGTTGTCCATCTTGATCCGTCGGGCTGCCATGTCGGCGCCGCAACTGGCCGCGACGTTGCACATCGCTGCCGCGCTGACCAACGACGAGCGCCCAGACGGCGCGTGGCATGCCGAATGGGACACCCTGCGGACGCTGGCCCGCCGCACCCTTATCGCGGGCTCCCAGTGCGCTGAACTGCTGGGCGGGCTGCAGGCACATCCCGCGCGGATGGCAGAGAACCTCAGAGCGGCAGACGTTCTCGGCGAACAACGCGCCATCGCCGACCTGGTGGATCAAGAACCGTCGCCGACCTACTTCGGTGCTGTCGACCGACTGATCGATGCGAGCCTGCGGCGCGCCGCGCCGATACTCAGCGATCGAGGGGTCTGATCGCTATCGCTGGGCGCCGACCGGCGACCCGTAGCCCATCACGCGACCCAGCACGATGGCGGACAGATCACCGTCGTCGGCAACACGGGTGAGGCCGCGACGTCGCAGGAAACTGTCGAGGCGCCGTTCGAGCGGCAAGCCGGCGTAAGCCGCGGCGACGTAATGCGACTGCAGGAATTCCCATGCGAGGGACTCGGCATCAGAATCGGTCAACAACGCTGCCTCGCCCCATACGAACTCCTTTTGCTCGACTGCAACCGCTGTCAAACTACGTTGGGCAGATCATCGTTTCGTTACGTCCAGGTTGCGGATAGGGCTCATCGCGATTGACAGCGCACGGTCAATCGCAGTCACCGCACCGACCCGGCGGGCCTGTGCGCGACGATCGCGACCCCCGCCAATTGGTTACGGTGTTTTCGAAATGTGCTACGCATCAAAAGAACTCGCTTACGCGCGACGGGCTGCAAGAGCAGGTTCTTGGCGAATCTCAGCGCGCCGAAGAGCCCCTCGTCGGCGATCATCCGCCGCGGTTGCAGCAGTGCCGTCGGCGCGGTTGCTACACGATCGACCACCAGTCCATGCGTCGAAAGTAGTTGCGACCATTCGGCGACGGTCAGCGGACGCGCGTTGACCTTGATCGCGCGGGCAAGCGATTTGCGGATGTCGGTGCTGATTTCGTCGGAGACGGTGTCCGGTGTCAGAGCCAGTTCGTGAATCGCATAGCGCCGCGAGGATCTCGGTGGCGGTACGGCCCAGCCCCGGCGCGAGCTCGAGTACGTCGGCGTTGGCCACCTCGGCACGGGCCAGCAGGGTACGGGTGAGCTCGACACCGCCGGGCCGGAGCACCCGCTTGCCCAGTCGCGCCAGCAGCCAGTGCCCCTGCACGTCATCATCCGGGCGATTCCCGGCTGGCAGGGCGGGCAGCTGCGACTCAACTTCGTTGTCGGCCATAAGCTTTGGACCTCTCTTAATTTATACAAGTTTTCTGTTTAATATCTACGGCATGACGTATGTGATCGGGAAGCCGCGCACTGACGTCCTCCAGTCCGATCTGCGGCCCCATCTGGCGGACAATGTCGGGCAGGCCGCCAAGATCGAGGAGCGTGAATCGGCATCGTGAAGCACGTCGGCGAGCAACCCGGCCGCCGCCGCGAGGTGCTGCGGGTATTGCGGATGTCGCGCGTCCCGATGAGCATCGTCGCGATCGCCGATGAGCTGGACGTGCATCCCAACACGGTGCGTTTCCACCTCGAGACACTGGTCGCCGACGGCCAGGTGGAGCAGGTCCTGGCGACCCGAAAAGGGCCGGGCCGCCCCGCGCTGATGTTCCGTGCGGTGCGCCAGATGGATCGCGGCGGAACGCGCCATTACCGGATGCTGGCCGAGGTTCTCGCCACGGGGCTTGCCGCAGAAGGGGATCCGGCCCCTAAGGCGCAGGCCGTGGGCCGCGAGTGGGGACGCCGGATGGAGTCGGAGTCGCCGGTCGTCGCCAGCGCCGACGAGGCGATCGACCGCCTGCTCGGGATCCTCGACGGGCTCGGGTTCGCGCCGGAACGCCGGAAATCCGACGGTGCCGAGCAGATCGGCCTGCGCCACTGCCCGTTTCTGGAACTTGCCGAAAGCCAGGCCCGCGTCATCTGCCCGATCCACCTCGGGCTGATGCAGGGTGCCCTGGAGAGCCTGGTCGGCGCCCGTCACCGTCGAACGGCTGGAGCCGTTCGTCCAGCCGGATCTGTGTATGGCGCACCTCGTAGCGGCCCCCAAGTGAGCAGCGGACCGGCGATCGTCGTTGCGGTCACCTTCGTGTGGCTCGGCATGGTGCTGGCCATCTCATTTCTGGAAACCCCGCTGAAGTTCCGGGCGCCCGGCGTGACGCTGCAGATCGGGCTCGGCATCGGGCGCCTGGTCTTCCGTGCGCTCAACACCGTGGAAGTCGCCTTCGCCCTGGTCATCCTGGCCATACTGGTGGCCGGTCCGACGTCGCCGCGGATCGTCGTGGCGTTCGCTGTCGCCTTCGTCGCGTTGGCCGTTCAGTTGATTGCGGTGCGTCCCCGTTTGACCCGCCGCTCGGACCAGGTGCTGGCCGGATTGGATGCGCCCCGCTCTCGTGGCCACCACGCGTATGTGGCCCTGGAGGGCGTCAAGGTGGTTGCGTTGGTCGTGGCGGGCATACTCCTACTCACCGGCTAACGCGCACCCAAAACTGCCCATAAGGACTCGCAATGGAATCCATTTCGCTGACCGACCTGGCCGCCGAGAAACTGGCCGAAGCGCAACAGTCGCACAGCGGACGCGCCGCGCACACCATCCACGGCGGTCACACCCACGAATTGCGGCAGACGGTGCTGGCTCTGCTTGCCGGCCACGACCTTTCCGAACACGACAGCCCGGGGGAGGCGACCCTGCAGGTGCTGCAGGGACACGTGCGCCTGACCGCCGGCTCCGACGCGTGGGACGGCAAGACCGGCGGCTACGTGGTGATTCCGGCCGAGCGGCACGCCCTGCACGCCGTTGAGGATTCGGTGGTCATGCTGACCGTGCTGAAATCCCAGCCCGGCGCTTCTCACTAGGGGTGCTATTCACGCCGTGGTCGAGCGGCTTCGGCCTGCGGGTACCGATCGTCAATGCCCCGATGGGCGGGGTCGCCGGTGGCCGGCTGGCCGCCGCGGTGACCGCCGCCGGTGGGCTGGGCATGGTCGGCATGGGCAGCACGGCGACCAGGGCGTCGCTCGCCGAGCAGTTGCGACACGTGCGCGGCAGGTTCGGCATCGGCCTGGTGGACTGGGTGATGCGCGCCGAGCCCGGCCTGCTCGACGATGCGCTGGCCGCGCGACCCGCCGTGCTGTCGGTCAGCTTCGGCACCGACTGGTCGTGGGTCGGCAGGGCTCGCGACGACGGAATCGCCACCGTCACACAGGTTTACGACAGTGTCGGGGCGCGCCGGGCGGTCGACGCCGGCGTCGACATCCTGGTTGCGCGGGGGTCCGAGGGCGGCGGTCACGGCGAAGTGAGGCTCGCGACGCTGCCACTGCTCGACGCCGTTTTGGACGCGGTGTCGGTGCCGGTGTTGGCGGGCGGCGGCGTCGCGTCGGCTCGCAGCCTGGCCGCCGTGCTCGCCGCCGGTGCGAGCGGCGCCTGGGTGGGCACTCGTCTGGCCGCGTGTCCGGAGGCCCTGACGGGCGACGGCAGCCGCCGGGCGCTGATCGCAGCCGGCGAAACCGACACCGCCGTCACCCGGGTTTTCGACGTCGCCGACGGCCTGCCCTGGCCGGCGCGCTTCCCGTCGCGGGTGTTGCGCAACGACTTCGTCACGCGCTGGACGGGCCAGGAGGACGCGATCGCCGCCGATCCGGCGGCCCGCGCGGAGCTGGCCGCGTCGATCGCCGCCGACGACTGCCGTGTCGCGCCCGTCGACGCCGGTCAGGGTGTCGGGATGATCCGCGACGACGCCACGGCGGGCGAGGTCATCGAGGCGATGTGCTCGGGTGCGGAGAGGCTGCTGGCCGGCTGGGGCGCTTCGTCACACCCCGCGTAGATAACGCTTGGCGATGATGCGCTGGGCCACCGGCACAAACGGCCCACCGGCCTTGCTCCACCAGGTTGCCGGCCGGGAGAACGCCGACACCTCCGCATGCACCGCGGAGGTGCTCGGGTCGTAGCGCACGGCGAACCGTTCCTCGCCCGACTCCGGATGGCCCGGCAGCGTCCCGTAGGCGAATCCGCGCACATCGGCTTCGTCGATGACATAGATCACGCGGCACGGGGCGCGCAGGAAAGCGATTCCCACCAGCACCACCGTGGAGACGGTGATGACCTCGGAGCTGGCCTGCACTTTCAGGCCGGCGCCGCGCTGCATGCCCCAGCGCATCACCGCGTCGGCCGCCTCTTCGAAACGTCTACGGCCTGAACCGATTTGGGCCGTCACCGACAGGTGGCCATAGCCTGCGGGCAGGCTTGGGGCCGCGGTCGCGCCGACGTCCGGGTAGGTGAACGGAAGATCGGTCAGCTCGTTGAGATGCACCCGCCCAGCTTGCCACGGCGTAGCGGCTTGGCTGGGCGTACGGTCGTTGACGTGACCGCACAAACCTCAAAAGGCTTAGCAGCAGCATCCGGAACATTCACTCTCGGCGGGGACCTCACGGTCAACCGGCTCGGCTTCGGCGCGATGCGCCTGACCGGTAAAGGTGTCTGGGGCCCGCCCGCCGACCGCGACGAATGTGTCCGCGTTTTACGGCGCGCCGTCGAACTGGGCGTGAACTTCATCGACACCGCAGACTCCTACGGCCCCTACATTTCCGAGCGGATCATCCGCGAGGCGCTGCATCCCTACGAGGGACTGGTGATCGCCACCAAGGCCGGCTTGTTGCGGACCGGCCCGGACGTGTGGATCCCGCTGGGCAACCCCAGCTACCTGCGCCAGGAATGCGAGATGAGCCTGCGGCGTCTTGGCGTGGAGACCATCGACCTGTTCCAGCTGCACCGCATCGACCGGGACTTCCCGCTGGCCGACCAGATCGGCGAACTGGTTGCACTGAAGAACGAAGGCAAGATCCGCCATATCGGCCTGTCCGAGATCGACGTCGACCAGCTCAAAGCCGCCCAGGAGATCACCGAGATCGTGTCGGTGCAGAACATGTACAACCTGTCGGCCCGCGGCTCCGAGCCGCTGCTGGATTTCGCGACCAGCCAGGGTGTGGCCTTCATTCCGTGGTTCCCGCTGGCGGCCGGACCGTTGGCGGCACCGGACGGCCCGCTGCAGCGCATCGCCGCCGACCATGGCGCGACGGCGGGGCAACTTGCGCTGGCCTGGCTGCTGAAGCGGTCACCGGTGATGCTGCCGATTCCGGGCACGTCGAAGGTGGCGCACCTGGAGGAGAACGTCGCCGCCGCGGAGATCACGCTTTCCGACGACGAGTTCGAGACGCTGGCGGCCGCCGGGGCCACAGACCGGCTAGCGTGCGTCGCGTTCGCGCTTGACTCACGTTAGAGTCACATCTGACTCACATCTCGCGGCCTTCGTCGCTGATGACCTGGCCGCGGCCGAGTCGTCCCTGGGCAGGAGGCGGCGATGTCATTTGTGATTGCGATGCCGGACGTTTTGACAACGGCGGCAACGGGTTTGGAAAATATCGGGCGCCGCGCTCGGCGCCGCGAACTCCGCTGCGGCCGGCCCCACCACGGGGCTGCTGGCGGCGGGGGCCGATGAGGTGTCGGAGGCTGTCGCGGCGGTGTTCGACACGCATGCTCAGGCCTATCAGGCGATCAGCGCTCAGGCGGCGGCTTTTCATGCGCGGTTTGTGCAGGCGTTGAGCGCCGGTGCCGGGGCATATGCCGGTACCGAGGCCGCCAACGCTTCGCCGATGCAGAGCGTCGAGCAGGACTTGCTGGCCGTGATCAACGCGCCCAGCAGTAAGCAGCCACCCAATACGGTGTTCTGGTGGCCGGCGACCATCAAAAACACCCCGGCGGGGGATTCAATCCGCCCGAACCGACGATCAGGGGCGGCCCGGACTACGGCAGGTTCGTCGACGCCGTGCGCAGGCTGCAGGACCATGCCCGTGCCGTGGACGCCCCCGACGAGGTGATCACCGAGGCCGCCGACCAGCTCGAGAAGCTTTCCAAGCTGCTGAGCCCGTACGACGCCGACGAGTGGAACTCGCCGTCCGGGCGCCGGATGGACCTGCCGGTGCGCGGCAACATCCTGACCATCCCGATGTCGGCCCATAAGACGGACGACGGGCGGATCCATGGCTGGGCCCGGTTCGCCCGGTTTCACCTGGGCCGTAACGGCGCCGTGCACGGCGGGGCGCTCGGGATGCTCTTCGACACCGTGCTCGGGTTGACGGCGTCGGTGCTCACCGGCAGCCCTCGCCAGCGCACGGCCTACCTCAAGATCGACTACCGCGCCATCGTGCCGATCGAAAAGGAGCTGCAGATCGACGCGGGGATCGACCGGGTGGACGGCCGCAAGATCTTCGTATCCGGCAGGTTGAGCGACGGTGACACGCTGCTGACCGAAGCGGAGGCGCTGTTCGTGCGACTCAGGCCTGGCCAGCCGTGAGGGACGCGTGCCCCGTCAGCCCCGATAACATTGCAGCGGTTACCAACACCGCCAACCCTGGAGACAAACCCGATGAGCGCCCCCGCACACCCCGCCCCGGGAGCCGACGGCGGCGACCCGCAGCACCCGGCGACGCCGGGTTTGCGGTCGCCGCAAGCCCCGATCCGGGTTCCTGCTGGGACTACCGCGGCGGCCGCGGTCGGCGAGGCGGGGTTGCCGCGGCGCGGCGCGCCCGACGCGATCGTGGTGGTGCGTGACGCCGGCGGCAAGCTGCGTGACTTGAGCTGGGTGCCCGACGTCGACTCCGAGGTCACCCCGGTGGCGGCCGACACCGACGACGGTCGCAGCGTGCATCCGCCACTCGACCGCGCACGTGCTGGCCCAAGCCGTCCAGGACCTGTTCCCACACGCCAAACTGGGCATCGGGCCGCCCATCACCGATGGCTTCTACTACGACTTCGACGTGGCGGAACCGTTCACGCCGGAAGACCTGGGCAAGCTGGAAAAGCGGATGCGCCAGATCGTCAAGGACGGGCAGCTGTTCGACCGGCGGGTCTACGAGTCCAAAGACCAGGCCCGCGAGGAGCTGGCCAACGAGCCCTTCAAGCTGGAACTCGTCGACGACAAGTCCGGCGATCCTGACGTCATGGAGGTCGGCGGCGACGAGCTCACCGCCTATGACAACCTCAATCCCCGTACCCGCGAACGGGTCTGGGGCGACCTGTGCCGCGGGCCGCACATCCCGACCACCAAGCACATCCCGGCGTTCAAGCTGACCAGAAGCTCGGCCGCGTACTGGCGTGGCGACCAGCGAAACGCCAGCCTGCAACGCATCTACGGCACCGCGTGGGAGTCGCAGGAGGCGCTCGAGAAGCACCTCGAACTCATCGAGGAAGCGCAGCGCCGCGACCACCGCAAGCTCGGCGTGGAGCTCGACCTGTTCAGCTTCCCCGACGAAATCGGTTCCGGCTTGGCGGTTTTCCACCCCAAGGGCGGCATCGTGCGCCGCGAACTCGAGGACTACTCGCGGCGCAAGCACGCGGACGCCGGCTACCAGTTCGTCAACAGCCCGCACATCACCAAGGCCCAGCTGTTCCAGACCTCGGGACACCTGGACTGGTATGCCGACGGCATGTTCCCGCCGATGCACATTGACGCCGAGTACAACGCCGACGGCTCGCTGCGCAAGCCCGGCCAGGACTACTACCTCAAGCCGATGAACTGCCCGATGCACTGCCTGATCTTCCGGGCGCGCGGGCGGTCCTATCGGGAATTACCTTTGCGGCTCTTCGAATTCGGCACGGTCTACCGCTACGAGAAGTCCGGCGTGGTGCACGGGCTGACCCGGGTGCGTGGGTTGACCATGGACGACGCGCACATCTTCTGCACCCGCGACCAGATGCGCGACGAGCTGCGGTCGCTGCTGCGGTTCGTGCTCGACCTGCTCGGCGACTATGGCCTCACCGACTTCTATCTGGAGCTGTCCACCAAGGACCCGGAGAAGTTCGTCGGCTCCGACGAGGTCTGGGAGGAAGCCACCAACGTGCTGGCCGAGGTGGGCGCCGAATCCGGCCTGGACCTGGTGCCGGACCCCGGCGGCGCGGCGTTCTACGGGCCGAAGATCTCGGTGCAGGTCAAGGACGCGCTGGGCCGCACTTGGCAGATGTCGACCATCCAGCTGGACTTCAACTTCCCGGACCGTTTCGACCTCGAGTACACCGCCGCCGATGGCACCCGTCAGCGCCCGGTGATGATCCACCGCGCCCTGTTCGGGTCGATCGAGCGGTTCTTCGGCATCCTCACCGAGCACTACGCGGGGGCGTTCCCGGCCTGGCTGGCGCCGGTTCAGGTGGTCGGCATTCCGGTCGCCGACGAACACGTCGCCTACTTGGAAGACGTTGCCGCGCAATTGAAGTCACATGGTGTTCGAGTCGAGGTGGACGCCAGCGACGATCGGATGGCCAAGAAGATCGTCCAGCACACCAACCAGAAGGTGCCGTTCATGCTGCTGGCCGGCGACCGCGACGTGACGGCAGGCGCGGTGAGTTTCCGGTTCGGTGACCGCACGCAGATCAACGGAGTGCCGCGCGACGACGCGGTCGCGGCCATCGTGAAATGGATCGCAGATCGCGAAAATGCCACTCCCACCGCCGAATTGGCGAAAATCTCGGGCGGTGAGTGATGGTGGCTGAAGACGAACGCAACGATGGCCCCGACGAGGGGACCATCGTGGACCGCGGCGTCGGCCAGCGTGACCAGCTGCAGCGGCTGTGGACTCCGTACCGGATGAACTATCTGGCCGAATCGCCGATGAAGAAGCGCGACCCCGACTCCTCGGGCGACCCCGAGGAGCCGTTCACCGACATCCCGCAACTGTCCGACGAGGAGGGTCTGGTGGTCGCCCGCGGCGAACTCGTCTACGCCGTGCTCAACCTCTATCCGTACAACCCCGGGCACCTGATGGTGGTGCCGTACCGCCGGGTCTCGGAATTGGAGGATCTCACCGGTCCGGAGAGCGCCGAGCTGATGGCGTTCATCCAGAAGGCAATTCGGGTCATCAAGAACGTATCGAATCCGCACGGCTTCAACGTCGGCCTGAACCTGGGGACGTCGGCGGGCGGGTCACTGGCCGAGCACCTGCATGTGCACGTCGTGCCGCGGTGGGGCGGCGACGCGAACTTCATCACCATCGTCGGTGGCTCCAAGGTGATCCCGCAGTTGCTGCGCGACACCCGCCGGTTGCTTGCCGCTGAGTGGGCCAATCAGACATGAGCAAACTGCCGTTCCTGACCAAGGCGTTTTTCGCCCGGGTGGCCAACCCGGTTGCCAGGGCGGCGCTGTGGACCGGCCTCACCCCGGACGTGGCGACCATCATCGGCACCATTGCGACGGTGGCGAGCGCGCTGACGCTTTTCCCGATGGGCAAGCTGTTCCTCGGCGCGTGTGTGCTCTGGTTCTTCACAGTGTTCGACATGCTCGACGGAGCGATGGCCCGGCAACAGGGCGGCGGCACCCGCTTCGGCGCTGTGCTCGACGCCACCTGCGACCGGATCGGCGACGGTGCGGTGTTCTGCGGACTGCTGTGGTGGATCGCATTCCGCATGCACGACAACCTGCTGGTCGTGGCCACGCTGATCTGCCTGGTCACCTCGCAGGTCATCTCCTACATCAAAGCCAAAGCCGAAGCCAGCGGGCTGCGCGGCGACGGCGGCTTCATCGAACGACCGGAACGATTGATCCTCGCGCTGTCGGCCGCCGGGATCTCGCAATTTCCGTTCGTGGCCTGGCCGCCGGCCCTGCCGGTGGGGATGTGGGTGCTCGCGGTGGCCAGCGTGATCACCGTTGGTCAGCGGCTGCACGCGGTGCGGACCTCGCCCGGCGCCACCGATCGCATTCCACCGCAGGAAAAGAGCGAGCACTGATACCGCCTTCGGTAAGCCTGAAATTGCCCGGGTCGCCGCGCAGCTTTTTGACCGGCACGGCCACCGACTGGGCGTACGCCGCGGGCTGGAGGGCGGTGCGGGCGATGCCGGAGTTCGCCGCGCGCAACGCATTCGACGCCGGTGCGCATTACGCGGCCCGCCGTGGCGGGCCCGAGCAGCTGCGCAAGAACCTGGCCCGCGTCATCGGTGTGCCGCCCGGCAAGGTGCCGGACGGGCTGATGCGCGCGTCGCTGGAGTCCTATGGCCGTTACTGGCGCGAGGCCTTCCGGCTGCCGACGATGGATTACCGCGCGATCGCCCGCCACCTCGACGACGTGATCCAGGGGCTGGACGATCTGCACGGGGCGCTGGCCGACGGGCGCGGCGCGGTGGTGGCGCTGCCGCACAGCGGCAACTGGGACATGGCCGGGGTGTGGGTGGCGCAGCGGCACGGCACCTTCACCACCGTCGCCGAACGACTCAAGCCCGAATCGCTGTACCGGCGCTTTATCGACTACCGCGAGGGTCTCGGCTTCGAAGTGCTGCCGCTGTCCGGCGGCGCGCGACCACCCTTCGACGTGCTCTGCGAACGACTGCGCGACAACCAGATCGTGTGTCTGATGGCCGAGCGCGATCTCACCCGCACCGGTGTCGAGGTCGACTTCTTCGGCGAACCCACCCGGATGCCTGCCGGCCCGGCCAGGCTCGCGATTGAAACTGGGGCGGCGCTGTTGCCCACGCACGGCTGGTTCGAGGACGACGGATGGGGTTTCAAGGTGTACCCGGAGCTGGACTGCAGCAGCGGGGACGTCAGCGCCATCACCCAGGCGATGGCCGATGCGTTCGCCGACAACATCGCGGCCCACCCGGCCGATTGGCACATGCTGCAGCCGCAATGGCTGGCCGATCTCTCCGAAGCCCGACAGGCGAGGTTGAAAGAGGCCTGATGCGGATCGGGATGGTCTGCCCGTACTCGCTCGACGTGCCGGGCGGGGTGCAGTCGCACGTGTTGCAACTGGCCGAGGTGATGCTGGCCCGCGGGCACGACGTCAGCGTGCTGGCGCCCGCATCGCCGGGCACCCCGCTGCCTGACTACGTCGTCTCGGCCGGCCGGGCCATCCCGATTCCCTACAACGGTTCGGTGTCGCGGCTGCAATTCAGTCCGGCGGTGCACGGCAGGGTCAGGCGCTGGCTGACCGAGGGCGAGTTCGATGTGCTGCATCTGCACGAACCGAACGCGCCCAGTCTGTCGATGTGGGCGCTGCGGGTGGCTCAGGGCCCAATCGTGGCGACTTTCCACGCTTCGACCACAAAATCGCTGACGCTGAGCGTCTTTGGCGGCCTGCTGCGGCCGATGCAGGAGAAGATCGTCGGCCGGATCGCGGTGTCCGACTTGGCCCGGCGCTGGCAGGTGGAGGCGCTGGGCACCGATGCTGTGGAGATCCCCAACGGCGTCGACGTCGCCTCGCTGGCCACAGCGCCGCTGCTGGACGGGTACCCGCGAGCCGGCAAGACGGTGCTGTTTTTGGGCCGCTACGACGAGCAGCGCAAGGGCATGTCGGTCCTGCTCGACGCGCTGCCCGCGGTGGTGGAGCGCTTCAGCGACGTGCAGTTGCTGATCGTCGGCCGCGGCGACGACGAGCAATTGCGAAGTCAGGTAGGCGAATTGGCGCAGAACATCCGTTTTCTGGGCCAGGTGGACGACGCCGGCAAGGCGTCGGCGATGCGCAGCGCCGACGTGTACTGCGCACCCCACACAGGCGGTGAGAGTTTCGGCATCGTGCTGGTCGAGGCGATGGCCGCCGGCACTGCCGTGGTGGCCAGCGATCTGGACGCCTTCCGGCGGGTGCTGCGCGACGGCGAATGCGGCCGGCTGGTTCCCATTGGTGACGGTGCAGCGCTGGCAGACGCGCTCATCGCCGTGCTGGAGAACGACACGCTCCGGGAGCGTTATGTGCTGGCCGGCTCGGAAGCTGTCCGCCGTTACGACTGGTCGGTGGTGGCCAACCAGATCATGCAGGTCTACGAGACGGTCGCCGGGGCGGGCGTCAAGGTTGAGGTGGCCAGCTGATGATCTGGCTGGTAGTCGTCATCCTGGTAGTGCTCGGGCTGCTTCTTTTGGTGGGCGCCTGGGCATATCAGACGGCCGACCGCCTGAACCGGCTCAACGTCCGCTACGACCTGTCCTGGCAGGCACTGGACGGCGCGCTGGCCCGGCGCGCGGTGGTGGCACGGGCCGTCGCGGTCGACGCGTACGGCGGCGCGCCCGAGGGCAGGCGGCTGGCGGCGCTGGCGGACGCCGCCGAACACGCGCCGCGGCAGGCCCGCGAGACCGCCGAGAACGAGCTTTCCGCCGCGTTGGCGATGGTCGACCCGGCGTCGCTGCCCGCGGCCCTGATTGCCGAGTTGGCCGACGCCGAAGCCCGCGTGCTGCTGGGCCGCCGGTTCCACAACGACGCGGTCCGCGACACCATCGCGCTCGGCGGCAGAGCCATCGTCCGTGCGCTTCGGCTCGGCGGAACAGCCACGCTGCCAACGTACTTCGAAATCGCCGAGAAACCGCACGCGTTGTCGCAAGAACACCACGGTGTGCTCAATCACCGCACCTCGGCGCGAGTGGTGCTGCTCGACGACAGCGGCGCCGTGCTGTTGCTATGTGGCTCGGACCCCGCCGTTGCCGACGGCGCCGCGCCCCGGTGGTGGTTCACCGTCGGCGGCGAAGTGCAGCAAGGCGAACGGCTGGCCGAGGCTGCCGCGCGCGAGCTCGCCGAAGAAACCGGCCTGCGGGTCGCCCCCGCGGACATGGTCGGTCCCATCTGGCGCCGCGACGAGGTCTTCGAGTTCAACGGCTCGATGATCGACAGCGAGGAGTTCTACCTGGTTCACCGCACGCGCCGGTTCGAGCCGTCCATCGCCGGGCGCACCGAGTTGGAACGCCGCTACATTCACGGCGCCCGCTGGTGCCACCAGGAAGACATCGACGAACTGGTCGCGGCCGGTGAGCAGGTGTACCCGCTGCAACTCGGTGAGCTGCTGCCGGTGGCCAATCGGCTGGTGGATGCGGCGGCCGCGAGCGACGCACCCCGGTCGATCCGCTGAAGCGGGGCTCTCTTTAGAGCCCGAGATCCGCCAGTGCGTGTGGCGACACCTTGCACGGCGCCCTGCTGCAGCTGAGTGGCCAGCGCGGCCGGATCGACATGCGGGAACAGTCCGAACGCCGTGGGCACATCCTGTAAGGCGGTCCGGTCGTAGCCCAATTCCACGAGCACCCGCAGGTCCGGCTGGATCAGGTCGGCCAGTGGATTGCCCAGCAACGGAACTGCGCGCAGCGGGTCCAGCAGCGGCAGATTGTGGGTGGGAATGAGGATGTAGGTGGTCAGGCTGCCCGGCGATGCCGGCTGGACCACACCGAACGGCACCTGGTTGGGCATCGCCGGACCCAACCCGCCGTGGATGTACACGATGCCCGCGATGGCGTTGGCGGTTGCGAACACATTGAGGGGGTACCGCGGGAAGTCGGAGACGCCGTCGTATTGGACCGAGTAGTCGACGGTGGGGTAGAGGTTGGCGGGAGTCGCGCCGAAAAACGTGAAACCCAAACCCGGTACCGAGAATCCAGGGATCCGCGCGAAGATGCCGCCATTGGGCCGGTCGGGGTTACCGGTCAGCACAAACGACAGCTGGTCGGTGCCTGGCCGCATGCCGGCCGGCAAGGTTTGCAGGAATTGCATTTCGAGCGTGGCGACGGTGGAGCTTTGGGAGATGCCGAAGACGACTGTGTGATTTCCCGCCGCAATCTGCGTCATGATCGCGGTGTGCAGGTCCTGGACGCCCTGGGCCACGGAGGTGTTAAACGTCAGGCTGTTCAGCCCGGTGAAGGGAAAAAACTTCGATGGCGTTTCCAGGGCCTGAGCGGTGTACCCGGGATAGAGGGGAGTGATGAACTGCGCAGCGTACTGAAGTAAGGGGACTTGGGGTGAAGGCAGCAAGCTGTCGGTGCCGCCCATGACTAACGCTGTTACTCCCGGGCCGCCGTTTCCCACCACCAGGACGCGCACGCCGCCAATGCCGGAATTCCCGAAGCCGATTTGCCCGTTGCCGGTGATGCCGAGACCGATGTTCCAGTTGCCGTGGTTACCAATGCCCAGATTCCGGTCGCCGACGTTCCCGTTGCCGATATTTCCGTTGCCGATGTTTCCGTTGCCGATGTTGTTGACGCCGACGTTTCCGGTGCCGATGTTGAACGTGCCCGTGGTCAAGTCGACCGTTGGGAGCCCCAGCTGTTGCCAGGCCTCTTCAAACGACGCCAGTTGTGACGCGGCCGCCGAAGCGCCGACGTGATAACCCGACATCACGGCCACGTCCTGGGCCCACATCGCCTCATATTGGGCCTCGGCCGCCGCGATGGCCGGGGCGTTCTGGCCCAGCAGGTTGGCTGCCACCAGGTTCACCAGCTGCGTGCGATTGGCCGCGACCGTCAGCGGATGCACGATGGCCGCGCGTGCCGCCTCGAACACGCTGGCCGCTGATCGGGCCTGGGCCGCCGTCTGCTCGGCCTGACCTGCCGTCGTGCTCAACCACGTCAGGTACGGGCCGGCCGCGCGCATCATCGCCTGCGACGCCGTGCCCTGCCAGGCCTGGGCCGTCAATGCCGAGGTCACCGATGAAAATGAGCCCGCCGCACCGCGCAGCTCTTCGGCCACCCCGTCCCAGGCCGCGGCGGCCTCGAGCAGCGGGCTCAGGCCCGCTCCGGTGAACATGCGCACCGAATTCAATTCCGGTGGCAACACGGCGAAATTCAACGCTAGGTGTCTTTCTCAGCTGGTCTTTCCAAAGGCTATGACGCGGTCGGGCAGGATCTTCGGGTTTCGGAGAAAATCGCGTTTGTCGGTCACCACTAAGAGTTGATTCATAAGTGAGCCAATCTCGTCGTCCTCACCGAGCCCGCTGACCCGCGTACCGCCACCATCGACCCCGGCCTGCGTGAGCGCCTGCACGCCACCGTGCTCGCCGGTCGCACCCAAAACGTCCCGGTCATCCGGGAAACGGCCCAGCAAGAGGGGCCGGTCCGGTCAACCATCCACCACAACCCGACGGCAACGTCAGGCCCTGGTGAGGATGGCAGCCTCAGCGATGGGGCCTCTGCCGGACAAGGGCAACGCCCCGCCCTACCCCGCAACAGACCCCACGGCTACGCCTGGGGACGTAGGCGGCACGAGCGGACAAGCAAACACCCAACGGTTCAACAACAGTCCGCGCCAGCTGACTTATGAATCAACTCTTAGACTGAACGCGGCATCAATGCAGCGAAGGAGAGTCGTGGACACCGCAAGGCAGGCTTCCGGTCAGACCGGCACCGCGCGCGTCAAGCGCGGCATGGCCGAGATGCTCAAGGGCGGCGTCATCATGGACGTCGTCACCCCGGAACAGGCCCGCATCGCCGAGGGCGCCGGCGCCGTCGCGGTGATGGCACTGGAACGAGTGCCCGCCGACATCCGCGCCCAGGGCGGCGTCTCGAGGATGAGCGACCCCGACATGATCGAGGGCATCATCGCCGCGGTGACCATCCCGGTGATGGCCAAGGCCCGCATCGGGCATTTCGTCGAGGCGCAGATCCTGCAGAGCCTCGGCGTGGACTATGTCGACGAGTCCGAGGTGCTGACCCCCGCCGACTACACCCACCACATCGACAAGTGGAAATTCACCGTGCCGTTCGTGTGTGGGGCCACCAACCTGGGTGAGGCCCTGCGGCGCATCAGCGAGGGCGCCGCCATGATCCGGTCCAAAGGCGAAGCCGGCACCGGCGACGTCTCCAACGCCACCACGCACATGCGGGCCATCGGCGGCGAGATCCGCCGGCTCACGTCGTTGTCCGAGGACGAATTGTTCGTCGCGGCAAAGGAATTGCAGGCACCCTACGACCTGGTGGCCGAGGTGGCCCGGGCGGGCAAGCTGCCGGTCACGCTGTTCACCGCGGGCGGCATCGCCACACCCGCCGACGCGGCCATGATGATGCAGCTGGGGGCCGAGGGCGTGTTCGTCGGCTCGGGCATCTTCAAATCGGGTGCCCCCGAGCACCGCGCCGCCGCGATCGTCAAGGCCACCACGTTCTACGACGACCCCGACGTGCTGGCCAAGGTGTCGCGCGGACTGGGCGAGGCGATGGTGGGCATCAATGTGGACGAGATCGCGCAGCCGCATCGGCTGGCCCAACGCGGCTGGTAAGCGGAAGGCCATTGGTGGCGATCGAAGAGATCCTTGATCTCGAGCAACTCGAGGTCAACATCTACCGCGGAAGCGTATTCAGCCCGGATTCGGGTTTTCTGCAGCGCACCTTCGGCGGTCACGTGGCGGGCCAGTCGCTGGTATCGGCGGTGCGCACCGTCGATCCGCGCTATCAGGTCCACTCGCTGCACGGGTATTTCCTGCGGCCCGGGGATGCCCTGGCACGCACGGTATTCATCGTCGAGCGCACCCGCGACGGGGGATCGTTCGCCACCAGGCGGGTCAACGCGATCCAGCACGGCGAAATCATTTTCAGCATGGGGGCGTCGTTCCAGACCCACCAAGACGGCGTCAGCCACCAGGACGTCATGCCGGTGGCGCCGCCGCCCGAAGAGTCGCCGGGACTGACCTCGGTCAAGGTGTTCGATGACGCCGGATTCAAGCAGTTCGAGGAATGGGATGTCCGTATCGTGCGGCGCGAGCAGGTGCACCTGTTGCCGGGCAAGGCCTCCCAGCAGCAGGTGTGGTTCCGCCACCGTGATCCGCTGCCCGACGACCAGGTGCTGCACATCTGCGCGCTGGCCTACATGAGCGACCTCACGCTGCTGGGATCGGCGCAGGTCACGCACATGGAGGAGCGCCCGCATCTGCAGGTCGCGTCGCTGGACCACGCGATGTGGTTCATGCGGTCGTTCCGGGCCGACGAGTGGTTGCTGTACGACCAGTCCTCGCCGTCGGCCTGCGGTGGCCGCGCACTGACGCAGGGCAAGATCTTCACGCAGTCCGGTGAGATGGTCGCGGCGGTCATGCAGGAGGGGCTGACCCGCTATAAGCGCGGTTATCAGCCCGATTCCCCGTGAGCGCGCCGCGCGTCGGCGTCTTGGCGTTGCAAGGCGACACCCGGGAGCACCTCGCGGCGCTGCGGGCGGCCGGGGCCGAGCCGGTGACTGTCCGGCGCCGCAGCGAGCTCGACGCGGTGGACGGGTTGGTCATTCCGGGTGGGGAATCGACCACGATGAGCCACTTGCTGCTCGACTTCGATCTGCTGGAGCCGTTGCGAGCGCGACTGGCCGACGGGCTTCCGGCCTACGGCGCGTGCGCAGGAATGATCCTGCTGGCCAGCGAGATCCTGGACGCCGGCGCCAGAGGGCGAGCGGCGCTGCCGCTGCGCGGGATCGATATGACTGTGCGGCGCAACGCTTTTGGACGTCAGGTCGACTCGTTCGAAGGGGACATCGCCTTCGCGGGTCTCGATGATCCGGTGCGGGCGGTGTTCATCCGGGCGCCGTGGGTCGAGCGCGTCGGCGACGGCGTGCAGGTGCTGGCGCGGGCCGCCGGCCACGTCGTCGCGGTGCGGCAGGGCTCGGTTCTGGCGACGGCGTTTCACCCGGAGATGACCGGCGATCGTCGCATCCACCAATTGTTCGTCGATATCGTCAGGGGCCGCAGCTAGCGCGTGCTCTCATCCGGGGTGTTGCGCCGGGACTGATGCAAACCCGGCGCATCCGGGTCATCGTCGGAGTGATCCAGTTCTTCCTGCAGCTGACGCTGCTCCTCGGTCGACTTCGTCGCGTCCTCGGGCTCTTTCGGCTGGTTCACGTCCGTTAGGTTGTCCGAAATCGCGGGCGGTGAAACAGGGATGCCGCTCGTGTCGCGTTCGAGTGCGCTTCGGGGTGTTGGCGCTGCCACTGCGTGAGATAGATATGACGTTGCGGCGCAATATTTTTGGGCGTCAGTTCGACTCGTTCGATGGCGACGTCGACTTCGCGGGTCTCGATGATCCGGTGCGCGTGATCAGTCGTTCGTCGACATGATGCGGGGTCGACGGTCATCAAGGTCGCCAAAAGTCAGCGATTGCGTCGTTGACGCCTTGGGTGGCTCCATGCTGCAGCTCGGTGGCAAGGGTGTTCAGGGCGCCCTGGTCGACGTTCGGGAAAAGCCCAATCGGGGTGGGCACATCCTGGTAGGCGGTGCGGTCGTAGCCCAACTCGACGAGCACCCGCAAGTCAGGTTGGACCAAGTCGGCCAGCGGGTTCCCGATGACGGGGATGGCACGCAACGGATCCAGCAGCGGCAGATTATGGGTGGGAATCAAGACGTAGGTGGTCAGCGCGTCTGCCGGAGACACCGGCTGCGTCACGCCCAAAGCGACCTGGGCGGGCGTCAGGTCGCTATAGGTCGGGTGTACGAAGAGAAAGCCCGCGATGGCGTTCGCGTCCGCGAAGATGTTGATCGGGTACTGAGGAAAGTCCGCGGCACCGTCGTATTGAAGCGCGTAATCGATAGTCGGGTAGGCATTGCTCAGAGTCGTACCGGCGACCTCAAAACCCAACGCTTGCAGCAGGGGGCTCAAGGGATTGTTGAAGCGCTCGTAGATTCCGCCGTTGGGCCGATCGGGATTTCCGGCCAGCACGAACGACAGCTGGCTGAGATCCGGCTTTTGGCCGGCCGGCAGGGTCTCGAGATAGCGCATTTCCAGCGTGGCGATGCCCGCACTCTGGGAATAGCCGAACACGACGGCGTTGTTCCCGGCGGCGTATTGCGACATGATCGCGGCGTTCAGAATGTTCAAGCCGTCGCCCACCGACGTGGTGAAGTGCGGGGGTCGGAGGCTGATGCTGGTGAACGGCCACCACGCCTCGGGTGTGGTCAGGCCTTGCACGATGTACCCGGGGTAGTTGGGTGCGATGAACAGCTTGTTGACGTTCGCCACAAAGGCCGGATCGGGCTGCGGGTTTCCGGTGCCGCCCATGATCAACGCCGTGCTCGCTGCCGCCATCGGCGTCGCGATTTGGGCCAAGGGCAGCGACTGCTGCCATGACGTCAGCTGCGCGACCGCCGCCGAAGCTGCGAAGTGATAGCCCTCCATCGCGGCCACGTCCTGGGCCCACATCTGCTCGTATTCGGCCTCGGCGGCGGCGATCGCCGGTGCGTTCAGCCCGAACAGGTTGGCTGCCGCCAGCCACACCCGGGCGGCGCGGTTGGCCGCGACCATTGCCGGATGCACGGTGCTGGCGTGGGCTGCCTCGAACGCGCTTGCCGCCAGCCGGGCCTGCCCGGCTGTTTGCGCGGCCTGGCCCGCCGCCGCGGTGAGCCACGCGACATACGGTGCGGCCACGCTCGCCATCGCCTCGGACGCCGGGCCCTGCCACGGCCCGCCCGCGAGCCCAGCGGTCACCGATTGAAAGGATGCGGCGGACAGGTCCAATTCAGTGGTCAGCCCGTCCCAGGCCGCCGCGGCGGCGAGCATCGATCCCGAGCCCGCGCCGGCATAGATACGCGCCGAATTCAGCTCCGGCGGCAACACCGCGAAACTCACCACTAGGTTGCTTTCTCAGCGGGCATTCTCAGCGTCGCGCTCATCCTATGTTGCAGGCGTTCGGCGAAGAGCGTTTTCGGACGCATTGGCCGGACGCATTGGTCGGACGCATTGGAGAGCGCCCGGACAACTCGGCAGCGGCCCCCCACGTAGACTCGTCTGGCGAACTTTCACGCAACAAAATGCAACAGAAGAGGTAAGAGTTTCCGATGAGCGGCCATTCCAAGTGGGCCACCACCAAGCACCAGAAGGCCGTCAAAGACGCGCGCCGTGGCAAGGAGTTCGCCCGGCTGATCAAGAACATCGAGGTCGCCGCCCGTACCGGCGGTGGTGACCCGACCGGTAACCCGACGCTCTATGACGCCATCCAGAAGGCGAAGAAGACGTCGGTGCCCAACGACAACATCGAGCGCGCCCGCAAGCGCGGCGCAGGCGAGGAAGCCGGCGGCGCCGATTGGCAGACCGTCACCTACGAGGGTTACGGGCCTAACGGAGTAGCGGTTCTGGTCGAATGCCTGACCGACAACCGCAACCGCGCCGCCAGTGAGGTTCGGGTGGCGATGACCCGTAACGGCGGCGCCATGGCCGACCCCGGTTCGGTGGCCTACCTGTTCACTCGCAAGGGCGTGGTCACCCTGGAAAAGAACGGCCTGACCGAAGACGACGTGCTGACCGCGGTGCTGGAAGCCGGCGCCGAGGACGTCAGCGATCTCGGCGACAGCTTCGAGGTCATCTCCGAGCCGACCGATCTGGTCGCGGTGCGCAGCGCGCTGCAGGACGCCGGCATCGACTACGAATCCGCCGAGGCCAGCTTCCAGCCCTCGGTCAGCGTGCCGGTCGACATCGACGGCGCCCGCAAGGTGTTCAAGCTCGTCGATGCGCTGGAGGACAGCGACGACGTGCAGAACGTCTATACCAACGTCGACCTGTCCGACGAGGTGCTGGCCGCACTCGACGAAGAGTGATCGGTGTGGCACTGATTGCCACGCCATTGCAGGGCCTCGAGCGCGACGGCAACACGAACGACGGTGTGGTCGAGGGGCCGTGGGAGCAGTTTCTGAGCGGTCTCGAGCCGGTACAGCAAGGTGTTGCGGTGGATGAAGAGACGCTGCGCGGCGCGAACGGCGTTGCAGTGTTCGTTGATATAGGTCAGCAGCGTGGTCTGCAGGACGGGGCTGGCCGAGGCGAGATCTCCGAGCGTCGCGTCGATGAAGTCATCGGCGCTCTCGCGGTTCTGGGTCAGCAACGCGACCATGTGGATCGAATCGAAGAACGCTATCGGCTGCAGCGACCCTAGCCGCACCAAAGTTTGCTGAGCGCTGAGTGCTTCCTGGTGGCTGCGCCGGAATCCCTCGACCCCTCGCGCGTTGGTCCCGATCGCGATGCGCACAGTGGCCGCGCCGTCGAATATGGGCTTGATCTGATCGGCGTCGAACGCGGCGACGTCTTTGACCCACACCCAGCGAGTCGTGTCGTTGGGGGTCACCACAAGAGAGTGTGCGCATTTGACGGCTGTGCCGAACGCGTCCGCGGCTCGGTCCAGTTGGCTGTGGTCGTTACCGTCCTCGTCGCACCAGATAACGGCCGCGGTGTGACCGCTGTGCAAGGGGTAGCCGAGCCGCGCTTCGACCTGCTGGCCGTTCATCGGGCCGCCGTCGAGGATCGCTTCGACGAGGTTGCGGCGCTCGATGCAGACGTCGCGGGTCAGCTCGTCGTGTTCTCCTTGCAACTGGTGGGAAATTCCACCCAGGGTGGCGTCGAGATAGTCATTGGCGGACCGAGATACCACGTCGAGCAGTTCGCGCAGCTCATCGCGCTCGGGGCTGAGCTGGAACACGATGTCCGTCCAGCGCCGCAACGCCATGTTCAGCCCGATTCGATAGATTGCCGGCGCCGCCGCGTCGAGGCCACGATGGCGGAGCTCGCGCGCCATGCGCAGCGGCTCACCGCCGACATTCGTGCACACCGTCGCTCCCGGATCACGTAGGTGCGCGACGGTGAAGCGGTACAGGTTGGTGCGGTTGGACCGGCTCACCGTTTTGGCGAGGCCGGGGTCCTCGGCGATAGCGGGGTGGGCTGCCATAGTGGCGCGGTCGAACTCCTCAAGCCAGTCCTGACTGGGATTGAGGGCAATCCACGCTCCCTGGCGAATAAGTTCACGGATGCGTGGTGACGGTTGACGCGAAACCACGGCAGCACTGTACGACGTTTGTGCAATATGCATACCGATTTTCGGCTCGGTTCATAGGAACGTGTTGGACCAACCGCTAGTCGTACCCGTGCCGCATGTCTTCGACGATGCGCGGATTGTCCAGCGTCGACGGCTCCATCGGGTGTGGTCCGACGTCGCCGGAGAACACCGTGGACGCGTCGAGTACCTGCTGGTTGAGGAACCGCAGCGGCGGGGCATTGCCCGGCACGGTGGCGGTCGGTGCGGCATCGCCTCGGCGCGCCAGGGCGAACCCCCAGTCGCCGAACGTCGGCACATAGACGTGATACGGGGTGACCGCATAGCCCGCGGACTGGATCGTGGAGACCGTGCGCCAAAACGCGGTCCGCGTCGAGAACGGGCTGCCCGCTTGCACCACCATGAGTCCGCCGGGTGCCAGCGCATGCGACACCAGCCGATAGAACTCGGTCGAATACAGCCGCCCCAGCGCCGGGGTGTCGGGATCGGGCAGGTCCACGATCACCGCATCGAAGCGGCTCACGTCAGGTCGGCGCAGCCAGCGCAGCGCGTCGTCGATCACGATGTGCACGCGCGGGTTGTCCAGCGAACCGCCGTTGGCCTCGCGCATCGTGGTGCGCGCCAACTCGATCACCGCCGGGTCCAGCTCCACCTGCACGATGCTCTGAACGCCGTTCTGCCGCAACAACTCTCGTGCCACCAGGCCGTCGCCGCCGCCAAGGACCAGCACAGAATGTGCGCCGGCGCCCAGTGCCGGGTAGACCAGGCTCTCGGTGTAGCGGTACTCGTCGCGGGTGGAGAACTGCAAACCCCCGTCCAGGTACAACCGCATGTCATTGTCGCGACGGGTCACCACGATTTCCTGGTAGGCGCTGTGCCGGTAGGCGATGATCGGGTCGGAGTAGAGGCGCTGTCGGCTGGTCGTCTCGATGTCGTGCGAACGCACCAGCAGCGTGGCCAGCAGCCCCAACGCCGCGGCCAGCGCGCACAACGCCATCACCAGTTGCCGCATCGAAAGAACGCGCCGCAGCAGGAAGATCGACACCACGGCCGCGGCCACCAGGTTGACGATGCCGGTGGCCGCCGCGCCGCGGATCATCCCCAGCTGCGGCAGCAGGAGGAACGGCCAGACCAGCCCGCCGATCAGCGCGCCCAGGTAGTCGGCGGCATTGAGGTTGGCCAGTGTGCGGCCGGCATCGGCCGCGCCGGAAGTGCGGCCGCGTTGCAGCAGCGTCATCAGCAGCGGCACCTCGGCGCCGACCAGCCCGCCGATCAAAGCCGTGCTCACCACCAGCACCCACAGCGACTGGTCCTCCATGAACGCGAACACCACGTACAGCGCCGCCGCCGACAAACCGCCGACGATGCCCAGCAGCACCTCCACGGCGACAAACGCCACGGCGGCGCGTGCCAGCAGCGGCTTGACCAGCAGGGCGCCCAAACCCAGCGCGGCGATATAGCCGGCGACGATCAGCGAGGTGGCGACGATCCCCCCGCCGCTGAGGCTCGTCGACAGCGTCAGCAGCGCGAGTTCGTACACGATGCCGGACGCCGCGCACGCCGCGACCGCGGCCAGCAGCACCGCCCGCCAGCGCCCCGACGGCTCCGTGGGCTGGGCCACCGCCTGTGCTTGGGTGGACGTCATCCCTACTTCGTCCCGCCCGGGCCGCCGGGCCGGCCGCCGCCGCCCCCCGACGGGGACCCGGGGGTGAACCCGGGACCGAGGAAGATGAACGAGCCGTGGCTGTATCCGGCACCCAACCCTTCGACGCGGATGGTGCAGGGACGCGTGCCATCCGGGCCCACGGTCACGATGTCGTTGCTGTAGCGCAAGTATTGGTTGGCGCCGTTGGCCGCGCGCGCCTCGGGTTCGTCATAGGTGGCGAGCGTGTCGGCCACCTGTTTGGGTGACCCGGTGCAGGCGTAGCGCTTTCCGTTGGCGTCACTCGAGTACTGACTGTAGTGGGACGCGATAAACGAGCCAATGTCCTTCTGCTGCAACAACAGTCCGAGAATCAAGCATCCCGTGGCAAGGATGGCGAGCCCGGCGCCGACCAGAAACAGGCGGTTACGGCTCACGGCTGCCACCGGCTCGCGGTGTGAACCACGGTGCCGCCGGACCCCGCCGGTCGCAGCGGGTACAGATGCCACGTCTGCCAGCGCCAGCCGGTGCCGTCGGGTTCGGCGGCCAGCGCGGTCAGCGCGGCGTCGTCGCCGGGAAACGTCCCGCCCAGCCAGCCGGATTCGGCCGCGCAACGTGCGCGCAGCTCATGCGCGAGTCGGCGGAACGCCGCCTCGTCGTGCGCGTCGGTCCGGGACTCCAGGTTGTAGCCGGGTGCGTCGGTGCGTTCGGGCAGCGTGCGAGTGCCGGCAGCACAGGACACCTGCTCGGAGAAGCGGCCGCTGACGTGCTCGATGGTGACGACATGCGACGCACCCAGGACTCCGAGCAGGAGCGCGCCACCGTCGGGGTGCGGCAGCAGGTGAGTGGCCAGCGGTTGCGGCTCGGGTGCATTGAGGGCCAGAGCCAGCCTCGCCCCGGACACATCCGCCGGAGTCACGGCGAGCTGATGAAGCGGCACCTATCGGTCCTATGCCGAAGCCGGGGGCGCGGGGTACACGGTGAGCTCGCCGGTCAGCAGGGACTTGCCGGTCGAGATCTCCCACGGCATGCCCGGCGCCCAACGCTCGAACGACAGCAGCGCGGACTCATCTGAGTTGGCGTAGTCGACGTAGTCCATGTCGCCGCCGGCTGGCAGGCCGGTAGTGCCCTCGGTGGTGTAGCCGGCGTGGCCGCGCTCGGATTCGTGAAACGTGACCCCGTCGACGAGTTGCTGACCGCCGGGCTGCAACTCCCCGAGATCCGCGCGCTTGACCCACATCGCCAACTCCAGCCGCCCGTCGTCCTCCTCGACACTGAACCAGATCGGCTGGTCGCCGCCTTCCAGCAGATGCTCCCACCACACGAACGGGCCCTGCCGGTAGGTGACCGACCCGCGGACCACGTAGTCGGTGCCGCCGTAGCTGACGATCGCGCCCGGGCCGAGCTCGCGGGGCCCGAACTGCGGCATCGCATTGAACGACAGCGGATCCTGGCGCCCGCCTGGCTGGGCCGGTGTCTTGGGCCGCCGGAACGCCACGACGAAAACCACGACGGCCGCGATGAACAGCACCGCGGAGATGACGAGCAGCAGTATCCCCACGCATACCCTTCCGTACCGGGCCGGTTAAGCGACCGTGCGGTTCAAGTTAACAGCTTTCGCTGTGTCCAGCGGCGTCCACAGCCGAGCGTCGTAGTCGCAGGACGTCACCGCGTGTCCTGCCCGCCGATGTCACCCCCAGCCGCTAGGCTCTCGAACAGCTGTTCGTATGAAGGAGTTGCCGTGCGGGTGATGGGTGTCGATCCCGGGTTGACGCGGTGCGGGCTGTCGCTGGTCGAGAGCGGGCGTGGTCGCCAGCTCGTCGCGCTGGATGTCGACGTGGTGCGCACTCCGTCGGAGGCGCCGGTGTCGAAGAGACTGCTGGCCATCAGCGATGCCGTCGACCATTGGCTCGACACGCATCATCCGGACGTGGTGGCCATCGAGCGGGTGTTCTCCCAGCTCAACGTGACGACGGTGATGGGCACCGCGCAAGCCGGTGGCGTGATCGCACTGGCGGCGGCCAGGCGCGGCATCGACGTGCATTTCCACACCCCCACCGAGGTCAAGGCCGCGGTCACCGGTAACGGCGCCGCCGATAAAGCGCAGGTCACCGCGATGGTCACCAGAATCCTTGCGCTGCAAGCCAAACCGACACCCGCCGACGCGGCCGACGCACTCGCATTGGCGATCTGCCATTGCTGGCGTGCTCCGATGATCGCCCGGATGGCGGCGGCCGAAGCGCTGGCGGCCAAACAGCGGCACGCGTATCGCGCCAAGGTTTCGGCCAAGCTGAAGGCCGCCCGATGATCGCCTCGGTGCGCGGTGAGGTGCTGGACGTGGCACTCGATCACGTGGTGATCGAGGCGGCCGGGGTGGGCTACCGGGTGAACGCCACTCCGTCGACGCTGGCCACGCTGCGGCACGGGACCGAAGCCCGGCTGATCATCGCGATGATCGTGCGCGAGGACTCGATGACGCTGTACGGGTTCCCCGACGGGGAAACCCGCGACCTGTTCCTGACCCTGCTGTCGGTCTCTGGTGTCGGGCCCCGGCTGGCCATGGCGACCCTGGCCGTGCACGACGCCCAGGCGCTGCGCCAGGCGCTGGCCGAGGGCGACGTCACCGCGCTCACCCGGGTGCCCGGCATCGGCAAGCGCGGTGCCGAGCGGATGGTCGTCGAACTGCGCGACAAGATGGGCCCGATGGCCGCGACCGCGGGGGCGCCGGCCGGCGGTGCTCTCAATGGCCACGCGGTGCGCAGCCCGGTGGTGGAAGCCCTTATCGGCCTTGGCTTTGCGGCCAAGCAGGCCGAGGAGGCCACCGACAAGGTGCTGGCCGCCGATCATGACGCGACCACGTCCAGCGCGCTGCGGTCGGCCCTGTCGCTGCTGGGTAAGCCGCGATGAGCAGCGACTTCTCCGAGGACTATGACGAACGCGACGTCTCGCCGGCGCTGACCGTCGGCGAGGGTGACGTCGACGTCAGCCTGCGGCCGCGCTCGTTGAGCGAATTCATCGGGCAGCCCCGGGTACGCGAACAGCTGCAGCTGGTCATCCAGGGCGCTAAGAACCGCGGCAGCACACCGGATCACATTCTGTTGTCCGGTCCGCCGGGGCTGGGCAAGACGTCACTGGCGATGATCATCGCCGCCGAGCTGGGCTCGTCGCTTCGGGTGACGTCGGGGCCCGCGCTGGAACGTGCCGGCGACCTGGCCGCGATGCTGTCCAACCTGGTCGAGCACGACGTGCTTTTCATCGACGAGATCCACCGCATCGCCCGGCCCGCCGAGGAGATGCTCTATCTGGCGATGGAGGACTTCCGGGTCGACGTGGTGGTCGGCAAAGGCCCTGGGGCGACATCGATTCCGCTGGAGGTGGCGCCCTTCACCCTGGTCGGCGCTACCACCCGGTCCGGCGCGCTGACCGGCCCGCTGCGCGACCGCTTCGGCTTCACCGCGCACATGGACTTCTACGAGCCCGCCGAGCTGGAACGGGTGCTGGCTCGTTCGGCCGGAATTCTGGGCATCGAGCTGGGCGGCGAAGCGGGCGCGGAGATCGCGCGCCGTTCGCGCGGCACGCCGCGCATCGCCAACCGGTTGCTGCGGCGGGTGCGGGACTTCGCCGAAGTGCGGGCCGACGGCGTCATCACTCGCGACGTCGCCAAGTCCGCGCTGGCGGTCTACGACGTCGACGAGCTGGGCCTGGACCGTTTGGACCGGGCGGTGTTGTCGGCGCTGGTCCGCAGTTTCGGCGGCGGCCCGGTCGGGGTCTCGACGCTGGCTGTCGCGGTCGGTGAGGAGGCCGCCACGGTCGAGGAGGTGTGCGAACCGTTTCTGGTGCGCGCCGGCATGATCGCGCGCACCCCGCGGGGCCGGGTCGCCACCGCGCAGGCCTGGACGCACCTGGGCCTGGTCCCACCGGTCGGCGTCGCCGGGTTGACTCAACCTGGACTGTTCGAGTAGGAGAACCCAATGATCATCGCCGCGTTGATATTCGCCGGGCTAGCCGCGCTGTTGCACGTCTACATCTTCACCATGGAATCGCTGACCTGGACCTCGCCGCGCACCCGGGCGACGTTCGGCACCACCCCGGAGGAGGCCGAGACAACCAAGCTGCTCGCCTTCAACCAGGGCTTCTACAACCTTTTCCTGGGGATCGTCACCGGGATCGGCATCGTCGCGATCGCCCAACACCACGATGCCGTGGGCGCCGCGCTCATTTTCACCGGCGTGGGGTCCATGGCCGCGGCCGCGGCGGTGCTGCTGGCATCGTCACCGGACAAGGCGCGGGCCGCGTTGACCCAGGGCACTTTTCCGCTGATCGCGATCGTGCTGCTCGTTCTCGGCCTGAAGCCGTAACACCAGACACACTGGTCACATACGTACCAAGCGGGTTACCTGCCCCATCCGCCCGGGTACTCGTCGGTTTATGTCGGCCATCGCCGGCCTCTACCGAGGAGATCTCATGAAACGTGCGGAAAAGGACCGTATCCGAGGGTTGCGAATGCCTCGCTCCCGCGGCGCGGTCAGCGGATTACTTCTGGTCATCCTGGGTGCATGGGGTGCGTTGATCCCGTTCGTCGGGCCCCATTTCAATTTCGCCTACACGCCCGACCAGGAATGGGCATGGACCACGGCCCGGGGCTGGCTCGAGGTGCTGCCCGGCGCCGCCACCGTCGCGGGCGGCCTGCTCCTGATCGTTTCCCGAAACCGCGCCACCGCGATGTTCGGCGGCTGGCTGGCGGTCCTCGCGGGCGCTTGGTTCGTGATCGGCGGACAGGTCGCCCCGCTGTTGGGGATCGGGGCTATCGGCGACCCGGTCGCCGCAACCGACCGCAAACGGGCCCTGCTGGAGATCTCGTATTTCAGCGGTCTGGGTGCGCTGATCATCTTCCTCGGCGCGGCCGCCCTGGCCCGCACGGCGGTCCGCCTGGCGCGTGACGTCGTGCCTTTCGAAGCACCTGTAGAGCCCGCGGCGCCGCTGGCATCAGAACCAGTCCACGAGCCGTACCGGTACACGGACATGCCCCCGGCCGAGGCGCCGTCGGGTGCGGTCACCGCGCCCGCGCCGCGGGCGCAACAGCTCCTGCCGGCTGAGCGGGAGCCGTCGCATCGCGGTAACGGTTTCCGCCTCCATCGTGAACGCGAAGCCGCGTATACGCGCTGGCCACAACCTCAGCCGCAGTAAGCGCAGCACCGGCCTCAGAGCAGACCGAGCAGTCGCAGGTTGCTGACGTAGGTGGCGATGATCGCCGGCGAGATGTGCGGAATGTCCTTGTCCTCACCGATTTTCGCGTCCTGGACCGCCGCGCGGAACCGGTCCGTCGGTGCGATCGAGCCGCACACCGGCTGCTCGGGCCGCTGGTAGTTGTGCAGCAGCGGCAGCAACGAGGCATGACGCTGCTTTTCCGGCAAGGCGCGCAGCGAGGTCTCGAACCGGGCCAGCCAGTCGCCGTAGTCGGCGATCCGCTGGATCGAGCAGCCGGCCCCGATCAGCCAGTCGACGAACTCGTCCATCGCGATGCCGTCGTCGTACGGGTTCATCACGTGATACGTCGCGAACCCGTCGTCGTCAGAGCCGTCGAGGTTGTGCGCGCCCAGCGTTGAGATCGCCTCGGCGACGAACTCGACGGGCAGGCCGTCGTAGTGGGCGCGCTGGCGGTTGCCGGCAGCGTCCAGCTCGTAGAAGGAGCCGGGTGCGATGCCGGTGGCCGCCAGGCTCAGCATCATCCGGGTGAACATGTCGGGCACGTTGAGCTGACCGGCGTAGCTGGTGTCGGCCAGGATCATGTCGCAGCGGAACACCACCACCGGCAGGCCACACAGGTCGTGGGCCTCGCGCAGCAGCACCTCGCCGGCCCACTTGCTGTTGGCATAGCCGTTGGCGTAGCTGTCGCTGATCGCCCGCGTCGCGCTGGTCACCCGCACGTCGGCGTACTCGGTGAACTGCGAGCGCTCGATCTGGTCGGCCACCGAGATTGTCGAGGTGTAGCTGAAGGGCTTCAACTTCGTGGTCAGCGCCAGCTTGATCAGCTCGGCGGTGCCCAGCGCGTTGGGGCCGAACAGCTGGCTGTACGGCAGCACGTGGTTGACCAGGGCCGCCGGGTCGATGATGGCGTCGACGGTGTCGGCCAGCCGCTGCCAGGTCTGGCGGTCCAGTCCGAGGTCGGCTTCGCCCTTGTCGCCGGCCAGCACCTCCAGGTGGTCGGCGGCGAGCTGCTGGTAGTGGGCCAGCAGCTTCGGGTCGCCGCTGTCGAAGATCGCGTCCAGTCGGGCCCGGGCCTGCTCGTCCGACTTCGCCCGCACCAGGCAGATCACCTTGCCGTCGACCAGGTCCATCCGCTCCAGCCAGTCCAGGGCCAGGTAGCGACCCAGGAAGCCGGTGGCACCCGTCAGCAGCACGGTCCGCACCTGAGTGCTGGGGGCGGCCAGGGTCGGCGACTGCGGCCAGTGTCTCGGCGTCGATGAACTTGTCCAGCGTCAGGTCGCTGGCATGCACCTCGGTCGCGTCCCGGCCGTGCACCCCTCCATGAACAGACGCGAACGTCGGCCGCTTGCTGCCCTGGCGCTCGGACTCGATGTAGTCGGCCAGGGCGGCCAGGTCGCTGGCCGGGCTGACGATGACGCCCACCGGGACGTCGACGTCGAAGATCTCGTGCAGCAGGTTGGCGAACGACAGCGCGGAGAGCGAGTCGCCGCCGAGGTCGGTGAAGTGCGCCTGCGGCTGCAGGTCCGTGGCGGCAGCACCCAGCAGCGTTCCCGCGGCGCGGCTCAGGGTCTCGAGCACCGGCGCGTCGGCGCCGCTTTGGCGCAGCGCGCGCAGCTCGTTGGCCTGGCTGTCCGCCAGGTCGGCGTAGAGCCGCTCGAGACGCTCGCCGTAGTGCTTCTTCAGCTGCGGGCGGGCCAGCTTGCGGATGCCGGTGAGCAGGCCGTTCTCCAGGGTCCACGGTGTCGTCTCGACGATGAAGTCGCGCGGAATCTCGTAGGACTGCAGATCGGCCGCCTTGGCGATCTCCTGCAGCGACGCACTGATCAGCGGCTTCACGCCGTCCGCGCCGTGGCGAGCCAGAGGCCTCTTCGGTGGGCACGATCACCGCGAGCAGGTAGGCGCGGGCGCTGTTGCCGTAGACGTAGACCTGCCGGATCAGCGGGCTGTCGCCGAACAGCGGCTCCAGCTTCGACACGGTGACGAACTCGCCCTGGGACAGCTTGAGCACGTTGTTGCGGCGGTCGATGTAGACGAACTGGCCGGGCTCGACTTCGGCCATCACGTCGCCGGTGCGGTAGAAGCCATCGGCGTCGAACACGTCGGCGGTGGTCTCGGGCCGCTTGTAATAGCCGGGGAACATGTTCTGCGTCTTGATCAGCAGCTCGCCGCGCGGGTGTGGCTGATCGGTGCGGAAGTAGCCCAGGTCGGGCACGTCGACCAGCTTGTAGTCGATCACGGCGGGGCGCCGGATCTGCCCGTCTACCAACACCATTCCGGCCTCGGTGGAGCCGTAGCCCTCGATCAAGTGCAGGTCCAGTAGCGACTCGACCCACGCCTTCATCTCGTCGGAGATCGGCGCCGAGGCCGTCATCGCCCGGTGGAACCGTCCGCCCAGCACGGTCTCCCGCAGCTGGATCTTGACCTGCTGTTCCGCCGCGGCCGGCTCGATGCCCTCGGCCACCTGCCGGTCGACGTCACTCTGGAACTGCTCGAAGAGCATGTCCCAGATACGCGGCACGAAGGTCAGCTCGGTGGGCCGCACCAGCGCGAGGTCCTCGAAGAACGTCGACAGGTCACTCTTGGCGACGAAGAACGCGGTCCCGCCGCTGCCGAGGGTCCCGAAGAGCACCTGGCGGCCCATGACGTGGCTCAGCGGCATGAAGTTGAGCGTGATCGACGGCTCGCGGCCGGTCACGTAGGCGGTGGACTTGCGCCAGAAGTTCACGACGCGGCTCTCGGGGGTCATCGCGCCCTTGGGTGCGCCGGTGCTGCCGGAGGTGTAGATCAGCAACGCCAGGGGGTCGGCCGCCGGGTCGACCGGGACTGCCGGGGCGGACGGCAGCGTCTCGCACCGCTCAATCACGTCGGTGAGGGTGTCCAACGTCACCGCGCTGCCGGCCAGGCGGGCACGGGCCGCCTCGACGGCTTCACGCTGCTCGTCGACCTCAGGGTGGTAGTCGAACACGACGACCTGGGCAGGTGCGTGACCGGTTGTCGCCAGCTCGACGGCGTCGGCCAGATTGTCGACGCTCGCGGCGATCACCGCGGGCTCGGTCTCGGTGACGATGGGCTGCAGCGCTGTGAGCGCCGCACCGGTCTGCAGCGGCACCGAAACCGCGCGCGAGCCGGGCCAGCGCGATGTCGATGACGGTGTAGTCGACGCTGGTGAAGCCCAGCACGCAGACCCGGTCGCCGGCGTGCACCGGCAACGCGTTTGCCACTGCGCCGGTACGGTCCCACAGCTCGCCGGTAGGTGATGGTGTCGAAGTCGGGGAGCAGGTGCGGTGTCGTGCGTCCGGTGTTCGGGTCGGTGACGAACTGGACCGCACGCTGGCCGAGCGCCGGGCGGTCGGCGTAACCCTCCATGACGGTCTGAATGATCTGACGTAACCCCACCCCGGGCTGGTCGAGCGCCGCGGTGATCGCTTCGTCCGGCTGGGCGGCGGCGAATTGCGGATCGACGGCGTACAGCTCCTCGATGCGGCGGGCGAGCCTTCCTTCACGGGTGGTGGTCGACATAACGGTTCCCCTTTTATTGAGGTGAGAGCGATGTTTGATGGATAGAACGTTAGCAAAAGTAATTAAATTCCGGCAATGATGGCAGCTGTGAGATCGCCCACCTGTTGGCCCGCGAGCAGACGCAAAAGCCCCTCATTTCGGCACGAAATGGGGGCTTTTGCGTCTGCTCGGCGTTAGAGCAGTCCGAGCAGTCGCAGGTCGCTGACGTACTTCGCGATGATCTCCGGCGAGATGTGCGGAATGTCTTTGTCCGGGCCGATTTTCGCGTCCTGGACGGCCGCGCGGAACCGGTCGGTGGGTGCCATCGACCCGTTGATCGGCTTCTCCGGCCGCTGGTAGTTGTGCAGCAGCGGCAGCAGCGAGCTGTTGCGCTGCTTCTCCGGCAGCCCACGCAGGGCGGTGTCGAACCGTGCCAGCCAGTCGCCATACGAAGGGATGCGCTGGATCGCGCACCCGGCCTCCACGAGCCAGTCGACGAACTGGTCCATCCCGATGCCGTCGTCGTACGGGTTCATCACGTGATACGTGTGGAAATCGTCGGCGTTCTGCGCGCCCAGCGTCGAAACAGCCTCGGCGATGAACTCGACGGGCAGGCCGTCGTAGTGGGCGCGTTGGCGGTTGCCGGCCGCGTCCAGCTCGTAGAAGGAGCCGGG
The DNA here is from genome assembly GCA_963735655.1 of uncultured Actinomycetota bacterium. Taxonomy (GTDB): domain Bacteria; phylum Actinomycetota; class Actinomycetes; order Mycobacteriales; family Mycobacteriaceae; genus Mycobacterium. The sequence goes on along the minus strand of CAVTLW010000027.1, from coordinate 220,427 downwards.
TGCGATGCCGGTGGCCGCCAGGCTCAGCATCATCCGGGTGAACATGTCGGGCACGTTGAGCTGACCGGCATAGGCGGTGTCGGCCAGGATCATGTCGCAGCGGAACACCGCGACCGGCAGCCCGCACAGGTCGTGCGCCTCGCGCAGCAGCACCTCGCCGGCCCACTTGCTGTTGCCGTAGCCGTTGGCGTAGCCGTCGTTGATCGCCCGCGTCGCGCTGATCTGACGGATGTCGGCGTCCTCGGTGAACTGACCCGGTGCGATCTGGTCGCCCACCCCGATCGTCGACACATACGTGTACGGCTTCTGCTTGCCGGTCAACGCGATCCGCAGCAACTCGGCGGTGCCCAGTGCGTTGGGGCCGAACAGTTCGCTGTACGGCAGCACGTGGTTGACCAGGGCCGCGGGGTCGACGATCAGGTCGACGGTGTCGGCCAGCCGCTGCCAGGTCTGCTGGTCCAGCCCAAGGTTGGCCTCGCCCTTGTCGCCGGCGAGCACCTCTAGGTGGTCGGCGGCCAGCTGCTGGTAGTGGGCCAGCAACTTCGGGTCCCCACTGTCAAAGGTCTTGTCCAGCCGGGCCCGGGCCTCCTCATCCGACTTCGCCCGCACCAGGGTGATCACCTTGCCGTCGACCAGGTCCATCCGCTCCAGCCATTCCAGGGCCAGGTAGCGACCCAGGAACCCGGTAGCGCCGGTCAACAGCACGGTGCGCACCTCGGCGCTGGGCCGCGGCAGCTCTGGCGCGGCAGCCAGCGTCGATGCATCGATGAACTTGTCCAGCGTGAGGTCACTGGCGTGCACCTCGGTGGCGCCGCGACCGTGCACCGAGGCGAAGCTGGGCCGCTTGCTGCCCTGCCGCTCGGTCTGGATGTAGTCGGCGATGGCCGCCAGGTCGTTGGCCGGGCTGACGATCACGCCCACCGGCACGTCGATGTCGAAGATCTCGTGCAGCAGGTTGCCGAACGTCAACGCCGACAACGAGTCTCCGCCCAAGTCGGTGAAGTGCGCGTCCGGGGTCAACTCGGTGGTCGCCGCGCCCAGCAGCGCGGCGGCGGCCCGGCTCACCGTCTGCAGCACCGGTGCGTCGGCACCGCTTTGACGAAGCGCGCTGCAGTTCATTTGCCTGCCCGTCGGCCAGGTCGGCGTAGAGCTGTTCGAGGCGTTCGCCGTAGTGCTGCTTGAGTTTCGGCCACGCCAGCTTGCGGATGCCGGTCAGCAGGCCGTTCTCCAGCGTGAAAGGCGTTGTCTCGACGATGAAGTCGCGCGGCACCTCATACGACTGCAGGTCGGCCTCGTTGGCCACGTTCTTCAGCGAGTCGGCGATGGCCGGCTTCAGCTCGTTATCGGCGAACCGCGCCCGGGCCTCCTCGGTGGGGACCACGACCGCCAGCAGGTACGGGTGCGCGCTGTTGCCGTAGACGTAGATCTGCTGGACCAGCGGGCTGTTGCCGAACACCGCCTCCAGCTTCGCCAGCGTGACGAACTCACCCTGGGCGAGCTTCAGCACGTTGTTGCGGCGGTCGACGTACACCAGCTTGTCGGCAGCGACCTCGGCCACGACGTCACCGGTGTGGTACCAGCCGTCGGCGTCCAAGACGCTCGCGGTGACCTCCGGGCGCTTGTAGTAGCCGGGGAACATGTTCAGGGTCTTGAGCAGCAGCTCACCGCGCGGATGTGGCCGGTCGGTGGCGAAGTAGCCCAGATCCGGCACGTCGGCCAGCTTGTAGTCCACGACCGGCGGGCGCTGCACCTCGCCGTCGAACAGCACCATCCCAGCCTCGGTGGATCCGTAGCCGTCCAGCAGATGCATGTCGAGCAGGTCTTCGACCCAGGCCCGCAACTCGGGGGAGGTGGGGGCGGAGCCGGTCATCGCGAAGATGAACCGGCCGCCCAGCTGGTACTGGCGCTGTCGTCCATGACCGCGGCTTCGACCCGCGCTCGGTAGCACCCTCGACCAGCGCGCGGTCGACCTGGCGCTGGTACTCGGCGAACAGCGTCTCCCAGATCCGGGGCACGAAGTTCAGCTCGGTGGGCCGCACCAGTTCGAGGTCCTCGAGCAGTGTCGAGAGGTCACTCTTGGCCGCGAAGTACGCGGTGCCGCCGTTGCCGAGCGTGCCGTAGAGGACGCCGCGACCCATCACGTGGCTCATCGGCATGAAGTTGAGCGTGATCGACGCGGCGCTCGGCCCGAACCAGTTCTTGCTCGACCGGCGCCACATTTTGCCGACGTTGCCCTGCGGATACATCGCGCCTTTGGGGGCGCCGGTGCTGCCCGAGGTGTAGATCAGCAGCGCCAGCGCGTCATCGGATTGGTCGACGTCGGCTTCCACTGCGCGCGCCGCGGGGAGCGCGGTGCCGCGCTCGATCAATTCGGCGAGAGTCTCGACGACCACAGCGGTGTCCGCCAACCGCTCGCGTGCGGCCTCCACGGCCTCGCGCTCGTCGTCGACGTCGGGGTGGTGGTCGAACACGACAAGCTGTGCGGGTACGTGACCGCTGCTGAGGATCAGCTCGACGGCGTCGGGCAGCTGGTGCACGCTGGCCGCGATCACGGTGGGCTCGGTCTCGAGCACGATTGGCACCAGCCCCGTGATCGCCGCGCTGGTTTGCAACGGGACAGACACCGCGCCGAGCAAGGCGAGTGCGACGTCCAGCGTGGTGAAGTCGACGCTGTTGAAGCCCAGCACGGCGACGCGGTCGCCGGCCCGCACCGGGCCGTCTGTGAGTGCGCGCGCAACCGCGCCGGCGCGCTCGCCCAGCTGGCGGTAGGTGATGGTCTCGAAGCGGGGGAGCACCTCTGGCACGGTGCGGCCGGTCTTCGGGTTTTTGACGAACTCCACGACCCGCTGGCCCAGGGCCGGGCGGTCGGCGTAACCCTCGAGCACGGTCTGGATGATCTGCGGGAGTCGCAGTCCAGGCTGCTCAAGGGCATCGGCGACGGCCGGGCTCGGCTCGGCTGCGGCGAACTGTGGGTCGTTGGCGAGTAGGTCTTCGACTCGGCGTGCGAGCCGCTCTTCACGAGTAGTAGTCGACATAACAGTTCCCTTGCGAATACGGATAACCGGGAAAGATGGGCTAGCGCCACGCTGCGCTGGTCGTCAGAACGTTAGCGTAACTAACGTTATTCCAGATAATAGTCCCGGGTATCCCCCATCAGGATTGTGAGATCGGCCACGGCTGGGGGTGGGTCAGAGGTCGGCGAGGAGCCCGCACACGATGTCGAGGCCCTCGGTCAACAGCTCGTCGCTGATGGTCAGCGGGGGCAGCAGCCGGATGATGTTGCCGAACATGCCGCAGGTCAGAATGACGACGCCGGCCGCGTGCGCCGCGGTGGCCAGTTGCTGCGTCAACTCGGAGTCGGGGTCGGCGGTCCCGGATTTCACCAGCTCGATGGCGATCATCGCGCCGCGGCCGCGCACGTCGCCGATCCGGTCGTCGGCGGCCTGAGCCCGCAGTAGCGCTTCGCTGATCAGCCGTTCGATCTGGCGAGCCCGTTCGATCAGGCCGTCGCTTTCGATCGTCTCGATCGCGGCCAGCGCCGCCGCACAGGCGACCGGGTTGCCACCGAACGTGCCACCCAGGCCGCTGACGTGTGGGGCGTCCATGATCTCGGCCCGGCCGGTCACCGCCGACAGCGGCAGCCCGCCGGCGATGCCTTTGGCCGTGCAGATCAGGTCGGGCTCGATGTTTTCGTGTTCGCAGGCGAACATCGCGCCGGTGCGCGCAAACCCGCTTTGCACCTCGTCGGCGATGAACACCACGTCGTTCGTGCGGCACCAGTCCAGCAGGGCCGGCAGGAAACCCTCGGCCGGAACGATGAATCCGCCCTCGCCCTGAATCGGCTCGATGATCACCGCGGCCAGGTTCTGCGCCCCGACCTGCTTGTCGATGACGCTGATGGTCCGCGCGGCGGCCAGCTCGCCGTCGGTCGCCAGCTCCTTGTCGAGCAAGCCGTCCCGGTACGGGTAGGACAGCGGCGCCCGGTAGATCTCCGGCGCGAACGGCCCGAAGCCGCTCTTGTAGGGCATGGACTTGGCGGTCAGCGCCATCGCCATATTGGTGCGGCCGTGGTAGGCGTGGTCGAACGCGACGACGGCGGGCTTGCGGGTATACGACCGAGCCGCCTTGATGGCGTTCTCGACGGCCTCGGCACCGGAGTTGAACAGCACCGAGCGTTTCTCTGCCGGAGCCCGGGGTGATCCGGTTGAGTTCTTCGGCGACGGCGACGTACTGCTCATAGGGCGTCACCATGAAGCAGGTGTGGGTGAACTCGTCCACCTGCTGGCGCACCGCGTCCACGACCCGGGGAGCCGAGTTGCCGATCGTGGTGACCGCGATGCCGGAACCGAGGTCGATGAGCCGGTTTCCGTCGACGTCCTCGAGGATGCCGCCGCCGCCGCGCGCCACGAACACCGGCAGGGTGATCCCCACGCCGTGGGAGACCGCCGCGGTCCGGCGCTTGTTCAGTTCCAGCGATGCCGGACCCGGGATTTCGGTGACCAGGTGGCGAGTCTGTTCCAGGCTGGCCACGGATACCTCCTCACCGCGGCGCGCCGGTCGCGTCGCGGGTAAAGCGTAGCGGTTAGCCGGGAAAACCGCGGCGCACGCAGGACGCCGGTCGGTTTGCGACCTGCGGGAATGGCAGACTGGTCCGTTAACAGGCGCGCGACCTTCCCGGGTCGGCCTGGCTGTGCGCCTCAAAAGGCCCCGAGCACTACCGATAGGAAAGACAGGCTCGTCGATGGAAAGTTTCGTTTTGTTCGTGCCGTTCCTGCTCATCATGGGCGGCTTCATGTTCCTCGCGTCGCGGCGCCAGAAACGCGCGATGCAGGCCACGATCGACCTGCACGAGTCGCTGCAACCCGGTGACCGGGTGCACACGACATCCGGCATGCAGGCCACGATCGTCGAGATCGGCGAGGACACGGTCGACCTCGAGATCGCGCCGGGCGTGGTGACCACCTGGATGAAGCTGGCCATCCGCGACCGGATCCTGCCCGACGACGAAGACGACTACGCGGACGACGACTTGGACGAAGACGACGCACTGGACGAGCCGGCATCCGCCACCGACGAAAGTCCCGTCAGCAAGGAGTCCTGACCGGATTCGAGAGCCTTACAAAGGGCGACGGAAAGGCCTTGGAAAGCCTGCGCGCGCGACACGTAGTCTTTGCAGGGGTCTTTTCAAGCTTTCCAGGGCTGTGTCCGGGTAAGCAACCGATTCTCAAGGAGATACGAGGAACGTGGCATCGTCTTCGGCGCCGGTGCATCCTGCCCGCTACCTGTCGGTGTTCCTGGTCCTGCTCATCGGCGTCTACCTGCTGGTGTTTCTGACCGGCGACAAAAAGGCCGCGCCCAAGCTCGGCATCGATCTGCAGGGCGGCACCCGCGTCACGCTGACCGCGCGCACCCCGGACGGCTCCGCGCCGAGCAAGGACTCGCTCGCGCAAGCCCAGCAGATCATCAGCGCGCGTGTCAACGGGCTGGGCGTGTCCGGTTCGGAGGTCGTCGTCGACGGCGACAACCTCGTCATCACGGTGCCCGGTACCGACGGCAACGAGGCTCGCAACCTGGGACAGACCGCACGGCTCTACATCCGGCCGGTGCTCAACTCGATGCCGGCGCAGAAGGCTCCGGACGAAACCCAGCCTCAGCAGGCTGCCCCGGCGCCCGCACCTGCGCCCGGCGGCGCGCCGGTGCCCGGCGCCGTACCCAGCGCCGCCGCCCGGTCAGCCGGCGCCGCCGCCACCGCCCCCCGGCAGGCAGGCCGCCGGCTCAGCCGCGGCCCTACCCGCAGGACCCGACGCCGCCACCCAGCCCCAGCCCGGCCCCCAATCCGTCGAACCAGCCCAGCCCGGCGCCACCCGCGACCGGTGCGCCGCGCCCGAACGTGCCGCCCACCGATGCGCCCGCGGCGCCGGATCCGCGTAAGGAACTCGCCGACCGCATCGCCCAGCAGAAGAAGTGGCGGCAGAACACCAGCCAGTACGTGCAGATGGTTGCGCTGCAGTTCGAGGCCACCCAGTGCGACAAAGAAGACATTCTGGCGGGCAACGACGATCCCAAGCTGCCGCTGGTGACGTGCTCCCAGGACAAGAAGACCGCGTATCTGCTGGCGCCGTCGATCATCAGCGGCGACCAGATCCAGGACGCCACCTCGGGGATGGATCAGCGCAGCATCGGCTACGTCGTCGACGTGCAGTTCAAGAGTGCCGCGGCGAATACCTGGGCGGACTACACCGCGGCCCACATCGGCACCCAGACCGCGTTCACCCTGGACTCCCAGGTGGTCAGCGCTCCGCAAATCCAAGAAGCAATCCCCGGCGGGCGCACCCAGATCAGCGGCGGCGACCCGCCGTTCAGCGCGGCATCGGCCCGCCAGTTGGCCAACGTCCTGAAGTACGGATCGCTGCCGCTGTCCTTCGAAGCGTCGGAAGCCCAAACTGTTTCGGCGACATTGGGTTTGACATCGCTACGGGCCGGCCTGATCGCGGGCGCGATCGGTCTGCTGTTGGTGCTGGTGTATTCGCTGGCGTATTACCGGGTGCTGGGATTGCTCACCATGTTGTCGCTGATCGCTTCCGGCTCAATGGTTTTCGCGATCCTGGTGCTCCTGGGCCGATATATCAACTACACCCTGGATCTGGCGGGCATTGCGGGTCTGATCATCGGTATCGGAACTACCGCCGACTCGTTCGTGGTGTTCTTCGAACGCATCAAAGACGAGATCCGCGAAGGCCGATCGTTCCGTTCGGCCGTACCGCGCGGCTGGGCGCGGGCCCGCAAGACGATCGTGTCGGGCAACGCCGTCACCTTCTTGGCCGCTGCGGTGCTGTACTTCCTGGCAATCGGCCAGGTAAAGGGATTCGCGTTCACCCTGGGTCTGACCACGATCCTGGACCTGGTCGTGGTGTTCCTGGTGACCTGGCCGCTGGTGTACCTGGCGTCCAAGTCTTCGACGATGGCCAAACCGGCATACAACGGCCTGGGAGCCGTTCAGCGGGTCGCGCGCGAACGCCGGGCTTCGTCCGAGCGGAAGGCTCGCTCGGGGGCCGCTAAGACGGGACGGGGATAACGCTGATGGTTTCCAAGACGTCCAAAGCCGAAAGCCAGCTCGGATGAACTCACCGAGAGCGCCGCGGAGCTCTCCGATAGAGACCCTGAAAAAGATAAAGCCGACCTGCCGCACCACAGCTTCTTCTCCCGGCTCTACACCGGCACCGGCGCATTCGAGGTCATTGGACGGCGGCGGATGTGGTACGCGATCAGCGGCGGCATCGTCGCGGTCGCAATCGCCAGCATCGTCCTTCGTGGCTTCACCTTCGGGATCGATTTCACGGGCGGCACCACGGTGTCAATGCCCCGCGCAGGCGGGACAGGCACAGCCGAGGTCGCGCAGGTTCAAGACGTCTTCAACAAGGCGCTGGGCAGCAATCCCGAATCAGTCGTGATCGTGGGCAAGGGTTCCTCGGCGACGGTGCAGATCCGTTCGGTAAAGCTGTCCAACGAGCAGACCGCGAAGCTGCGCAACGCCCTGTTCGACGCGTTCCAGCCCAAGGACAGAGACGGTAAGCCCAGCAAGAAGGCCATCAGCGATGCGGCGGTCTCGTCGACCTGGGGCGATCAGATCACCAAGAAGGCGCTGATCGCGCTGGTGGTGTTCCTGGCGCTGGTCAGCCTGTACATCACCGTGCGGTACGAGCGGTATATGGCCATCTCCGCACTGACGACCATGGTCTTCGACCTGACCGTCACCGCCGGCGTGTATTCACTGGTGGGCTTCGAGGTAAGCCCGGCCACCGTGATCGGGCTGCTGACGATTCTGGGTTTCTCGCTCTACGACACCGTCATCGTGTTCGACAAGGTCGAGGAGAACACTCACGGCTTCCAGCACACCACCCGGCGCACCTTCGCCGAGCAGGCCAACCTGGCGATCAACCAGACGTTCATGCGCTCCATCAACACCAGCCTGATCTCGGTGTTGCCGGTGCTGGCGCTGATGGTGGTGGCGGTGTGGCTGCTGGGCGTGGGCACCCTGAAAGACCTGGCGCTGGTGCAGCTGGTCGGAATCCTCGTCGGGACCTATTCGTCGATTTTCTTCGCCACCCCGCTGTTGGTCACGCTGCGCGAACGCACGGAGCTGGTGCGAAACCACACGCGCCGAGTAGGCCGCCGGCGCAGCCCGGGCTCGTCGGAATCGGCCGGCGAGGCCACCGAAAAAGCCGGCAAGAAAGCCGGCAAGAAAGCCGACGCTGACGAACCGGCGGAGGTCGAGGAGACCGCGGCCGCGACGGAGAAGGCCGAGGCTGCCGACAAGACCGCAACCAAGCCCGCGCCGGCGAACAAGCCGGCGCCCGGCGCACGACCGGTGCGTCCCACCGGCACCCGGCGTCCGACCGGCAAGCGAAACGTGGGCCGGCGGTAGTCACCATGGCGACCTGGGGTCGGCTGTGCGGTCTCATAGGCATGGCGGCGATCCTGGTGGCAGGCGCACTGACCGGGTGTTCCGGGAGTGCCGCCAGCGCGATCGTCTACGTGGTCGACGGCCCGCTGAGCACCTACAACACCAACACGGTCTTCGGCGCCGCGTCGGCCGGCGCGCAGGCATTCGCCCGCACCCTGGGCGGGTTCGGCTACCGCGGCCCGGACGGACAGGTGGTCGCCGACCACGACTTCGGAACGATATCGGTGGTCGGCGGGGCGCCCCTGGTGCTCGACTATCAGATCGCCGACAACGCCGTCTATTCCGACGGCAAGCCAGTGACCTGCGATGACCTGGTGCTGGCCTGGGCGGCCCAATCGGGACGCTTTCCCGGCTTCGACGCCGCCACCCAGGCCGGCTACCTCGACATCGCGAACATCGAGTGCACACCGGGGCAGAAGAAGGCGCGGGTGTCGTTCATCCCGGACCGCGGTGTCGTCGACTACACGCAACTGTTCGCGGCGACCACGATGATGCCGTCGCACGTCGTCGCCGACCAGCTGAACATCGATGTCACCGGGGCACTGCTGGCCAACAAGGCGCCGCAGGTGGAACAGATTGCGCGGCTGTGGAATACCACCTGGGACCTCAAACCCGGGACCGATCTCAAACGCTTCCCGTCGTCGGGACCGTACAAGATCGACTCCATCCTGGACGGTGGCGCCGTGGTGCTCGTCGCCAACGACCGGTGGTGGGGCGCACGGGCGATCACCAAGCGGATCACCGTGTGGCCTCAGGGCGCCGACATCCAGGACCGGGTCAACAACCGCAGCGTCGATGTGGTCGACGTCGCGGCCGGATCGTCGGGATCGCTGGCCACTCCGGACAACTATCAGCGCAGCGATTCGCCCGCCTCGGGGATCGAGCAGCTGATCTTCGCGCCGCAGGGGCCGCTGTCTGAGGTCCGCGCCCGTCGCGCGTTCGCGCTGTGCACGCCGCGGGACACGATCGCGCGCGATGCCGGGGTACCGGTGGCCAACTCGCGGCTGTCCCCGGCCGCCGAGGATGCCGTCGCGCAGGCCGACGGTGCCGCCGAATCCGGCCAGTTCAACAGCGCGAACCCCGACGCGGCTCGCGACGCGCTGGGTGGTGCGCCGCTGGCTGTGCGGATCGGCTACCGCGGGCCCAACGCGCGGTTGGCGGCCACCGTAGGGTCGATCGCCAAGTCCTGCGCCCCGGCCGGTATCACCCTTTCGAATGTCACCCTGGACACGTCGGGGCCGCAGGCGCTGCGGGACGGGAAGATCGACGTGCTGCTGGCCAGCACCGGCGGAGCCAGCGGCAGCGGGTCGAGCGGATCGTCGGCCATGGACGCCTACGACCTGCACAGCGGCAACGGCAACAACCTGTCCGGCTACGCAAACCCGCAGATCGACGGCATTATCGGCGCCCTGGCGGTATCGGCCGACCCGACCGAACGCGTCAGATTGCTCGCCGAGGGCGCGCCGGTGCTCTGGGGTGACATGCCGACGTTGCCGTTGTATCGGCAGCAGCGGACGCTGCTGATGTCGAAGAAGATGTATGCCGTGAGCAAGAATCCCACCCGCTGGGGCGCGGGCTGGAACATGGACCGATGGGCCCTGATGCAATGAGGTTGCAGTGACAGCTTTTGCACCCCTGGCCGACGTCATCGCGTCGCTCACCCGCAACGTCGCCGATTTCCCCAAGCCGGGCGTCCAGTTCAAGGACCTCACGCCATTGTTCGCCGACGGGAACGGGTTGGCGGTCGTCACCGACGCGTTGGTCGATGTCGCGTCCGGCGCCGACCTGGTCGCCGGCATCGATGCGCGCGGATTCCTGGTGGCCGCGGCGGTCGCCTGCCGGTTGGGCACCGGCGTGCTGGCCATTCGTAAGGGCGGCAAGCTGCCGCCGCCGGTGACCGCCGAGCGCTACGACCTGGAATACGGCAGTGCCACGCTGGAAATCCCTGCTGACGGCATCGAGCTACGCGACCGGCGCGTGGTGATCATCGACGATGTGCTGGCGACCGGCGGCACGCTCGCGGCCGCGGCCCGGCTGCTCGGGCACGCCGGAGCCGAGGTGACACGCGCAGCTGTCGTCCTTGAACTCGTCGCCTTGGGCGGTCGTGAGGCGGTCGCGCCGCTTGCGGTACACAGCTTGAGCCAGGTTTAGCGCACTCCGAGGGGATATCCTCGACAGCGGAGGTGATCGCAAGTGGCGGACGATCAGGGCTCAGCGCAGGCTGTCGCGCCGCCTCCGGAGGCCCCACCGGCTACCGAGCCTGTTGCGGGGCCGGCCACCGGGCCGATCGAAGTGTCCGAGCCCGCCCCGGAGACCCTCAAGACGACCAGCAGCGCATCGCGCCGGGTCCGGGCCCGGCTGGCCCGGCGGATGACCGCCCGCAGCGGCGCCATCAATCCGGTGCTCGAGCCGCTGGTGGCGGTGCACCGGGAAATCTATCCCAAGGCCGACCTGTCGATGTTGCAGCGAGCCTTCGAGGTCGCCGACCAACGACACGCCACCCAGTTGCGCCATTCCGGTGATCCCTATATCACCCACCCGCTGGCCGTCGCCAGCATCCTGGCCGAATTGGGAATGGACACAACCACTCTGGTGGCCGCGCTGCTGCACGACACCGTCGAAGACACCGGCTACACACTCGAGGCTTTGAGCGAGGAATTCGGCGAAGAGGTAGGCCACCTCGTCGACGGGGTGACCAAGCTGGACCGGGTCGAGTTGGGCAACGCCGCCGAGGGCGAAACCATCCGCAAGATGATCACCGCGATGGCCCGCGACCCCCGGGTGCTGGTGATCAAGGTCGCCGACCGCCTGCACAACATGCGCACCATGCGCTTCCTGCCTCCGGAGAAGCAGGCGCGCAAGTCCCGCGAGACGTTGGAAGTCATTGCGCCCCTGGCGCATCGGCTCGGCATGGCCAGCGTCAAGTGGGAACTGGAAGACCTGTCGTTCGCGATCCTGCACCCCAAGAAGTACGAGGAGATCGTCCGGCTGGTGGCCGGACGGCGCGCCGTCCCGCGACACCTACCTGGCCAAGGTCCGCGCCGAGATCACCGCCACCCTCAACGCGTCGAAGATCAAAGCGACCGTGGAGGGCCGGCCCAAGCACTACTGGTCGATCTACCAGAAGATGATCGTCAAGGGCCGCGACTTCGACGACATTCACGACCTGGTCGGCGTCCGCATCCTGTGTGACGAGATCCGGGACTGCTATGCCGCTGTGGGCGTGGTGCATTCGCTGTGGCAGCCGATGGCGGGACGGTTCAAGGACTACATCGCCCAGCCCAGATTCGGTGTCTACCAATCACTGCACACCACCGTCGTCGGGCCGGAGGGCAAGCCGCTGGAGGTGCAGATCCGCAGCCGCGACATGCACCGCACCGCCGAGTACGGCATCGCCGCACACTGGCGTTACAAAGAAGCCAAGGGGCGCAACGGAGTTCCGCATCCGCACGCCGCCGCCGAGATCGACGACATGGCCTGGATGCGTCAGTTGCTCGACTGGCAGCGGGAGGCCGCCGACCCGGGCGAGTTCCTGGAGTCCCTGCGCTACGACCTTGCGGTGCAAGAGCTTTTCGTGTTCACCCCCAAGGGCGATGTGATCACCCTGCCGTCCGGGTCGACGCCGGTGGACTTCGCCTATGCCGTGCACACCGAGGTCGGCCACCGCTGCATCGGCGCCCGGGTCAACGGGCGGCTGGTGGCGCTGGAACGCAAGCTCGAAAACGGGGAAGTCGTCGAGGTTTTCACGTCCAAGGCGCCCAACGCCGGGCCGTCGCGAGACTGGCAACAATTCGTGGTGTCACCGCGTGCCAAGTCGAAGATCCGGCAGTGGTTCGCCAAGGAGCGGCGCGAGGAGGCGCTGGAGACCGGCAAGGACGCGATGGCCCGCGAGGTTCGCCGCGGTGGACTTCCATTGCAGCGCTTGGTAAATGGCGACTCCATGTCTGCTGTCTCCCGGGAACTGCACTACACCGACGTGTCTGCGCTATACACCGCGATCGGTGAGGGGCACGTCTCGGCCCGACATGTGATGCAGCGGCTGCTGGCCGAGCTCGGCGGTATCGACCAGGCCGAAGAGGAGCTGGCCGAGCGGTCCACGCCGGCCACCATGCCACGCCGCCCTCGCAGCACCGATGACGTCGGCGTTTCGGTCCCCGGCGCGCCCGGCGTGCTGACCAAGCTGGCCAAATGCTGCACACCGGTGCCCGGCGACCAGATCATGGGATTCGTTACCCGCGGCGGCGGGGTCAGCGTGCACCGCACCGACTGCACCAATGCGACGTCACTGCAACAGCAGGCCGAGCGCATCATCGAGGTGCTGTGGGCGCCGTCGCCGTCGTCGGTGTTCCTGGTCGCCATCCAGGTCGAGGCGCTCGACCGGCACCGGCTGCTCTCGGACGTGACGCGGGTGCTGGCCGACGAGAAGGTGAACATCCTGTCGGCGTCGGTCACCACGTCCGGTGACCGGGTTGCCATCAGCCGCTTCACTTTTGAGATGGGCGACCCCAAGCACCTCGGGCATCTCCTCAACGTGGTGCGCAACGTCGAGGGCGTCTACGACGTGTACCGGGTGACTTCCGCCGCGTAACACGCCTCGAGTCTGCGATGAGGGCGCCGAGTCTGCGTAGGGATCGCGATATCGGCGCGAACATCACGCGCTCACCGCAGTTTCGGCGAACGCTAGTCGAGCATCACCGACTTGATGGTCACCTCGGTGGCGGGCTTGCCGTCTTCACCGCCGCCGGCGACGCCGCCCTTGGCGATCTTGTCCAGCGTGGCCAGCCCGTCGGCCTGGATCGTGCCGAAGACGGTGTATTGCGGCGGCAGCTGCGAGTCCTTGTAGACCAGGAAGAACTGGCTGCTGTTGGTGTCCGGGCCGGCGTTCGCCATGGCCAGGGTGCCGCGCGGATAGATGACGGGCTCCCGCAACTTGGGGTCGTTCGGCGGGTACTGGTCGGTCGGGTACTCGTTGCCGAACTGGTAGCCGGGGCCACCGGTGCCGTCACCCTTCGGGTCGCCGCATTGCAGGACGCTGAGCGTCGCGGCGGTGGTCAGCCGGTGGCACTTGGTGTCGTTGAAGAACCGCTGATTGACCAGGCTGGCGAAGCTGTTGACGGTGCAGGGCGATTCGTTGTTGGCCAGCAACAGACCGATGTTGCCCTGACTGGTCACCATGCTGACGCTCACGGTGGCCGGATCGGTCGGCACCTTGCCGGTGCGCGGGGGCTTGACCGGCTTGACGGCCTTGTCCGGCGACGCGGGGTATTGGCAGTTGGCGCCGACGTTGGCCGACGCCTGGAACGGCGGCAGCGGCGCCACCGGCCCGGTGTCCGGAGCCGACGGGCTGGTGCTGGCCGCCGAGCTGCTCGGGGTCGATGACGCGGTGTCGCTCTTGTGGTCGTTCTTGGAGGTCACCACTGCGATCACGACCGCCGCGACCACCGCCACCGCGGCGATGACGCCTCCGGCGATCACCAGGATGCGGCGGCGTTTGGCTTGCTTGGCGCGGCGTTCCAGCTGTCGTTCGAGTTTCCGTTTGGCTGTCGCACGTCGCTGTTGGTTGGTCGGCACGGCCGCCATCTTTCCATGCCCGCCTGTGGGGCCAGCGGTGGCATTTCGTTGCCGGTGGCCCGGGATGGGAAACTGGGAACCGTGTTGATCACCGGATTCCCAGCCGGGTTGCTGCAGTGCAACTGCTATGTGCTGGCCGAACGGCCCGGAACCGATGCTGTCATCGTGGACCCCGGCCAGCGCGCGATGGGCCAGCTGCGGCGCATTCTCGACGAAAACCGGCTCACCCCGGCGGCGGTGCTGCTCACCCACGGGCACATCGACCACATGTGGTCAGCCCAGAAGGTCTCCGACACCTACGGCTGCCCCACCTACATCCATCCCGAGGACCGGTTCATGCTCAAGGACCCGATCTACGGGATCGGCCCGCGGATGGCGCAGCTGGCGACGGGCGCGTTCTTCCGCGAGCCCAAACAGGTCGTCGAACTCGACCGCGACGGCGACAAGATCGACCTCGGCGGCATCTCGGTCAACGTCGACCACACTCCCGGGCACACCCGCGGCTCGGTGTGCTTCCGCGTCCTCGAGGCCAGCAACGACGACAAGGACCTGGTGTTCAGCGGCGACACGCTGTTCGAGCGCTCGATCGGGCGTACCGACCTCTTCGGTGGCAGCGGCCGCGACATCTACCAGTCCATCATCAACAAACTGTTGGTGCTCGACGACACGACCGTGGTACTACCCGGGCATGGCAACTCCACCACGATCGGCGCCGAGCGGCGCTTCAACCCGTTCCTCGAGGGCCTGAGCGGGTGACGGACTTTTCTGCCCCCAAAGGGGTGCCGGATTACTTTCCGCCCGACTCCGCGCAGTTCGTCGCGGTGCGCGACGGGCTGCTCACCGCCGCCCGCCGGGCCGGTTACGGCCACATCGAGCTGCCCATCTTCGAAGACACCGCGCTGTTTGCCCGCGGCGTCGGCGAGTCCACCGACGTGGTGTCCAAGGAGATGTACACCTTCGCCGACCGCGGCGACCGCTCGGTGACGCTGCGGCCCGAAGGCACCGCCGGGGTGGTGCGTGCGGTGATCGAGCACGGCCTGGACCGCGGCGCGCTGCCGGTGAAGCTGCGTTACGCGGGGCCGTTCTTCCGCTATGAGCGCCCGCAGGCCGGCCGGTATCGCCAGCTGCAGCAGGTTGGCGTCGAGGCGATCGGCGTGGACGACCCGGCGCTGGACGCCGAGGTGATCGCCATCGCCGACGCCGGCTTCCGCGCGCTCGGGCTCGACGGGTTCCGGCTGGAGATCACCTCGCTGGGTGATGAGAGCTGCCGTCCGCAATATCGGGAACTGTTGCAGGAATTCCTCTTTGGGCTCGACCTCGACGAGGAGACCCGGAGACGCGCCGAGATCAACCCGCTGCGGGTGCTCGACGACAAGCGACCCGACGTACGCGCGATGACGGCCGACGCACCGGTGCTGCTCGACCACCTGTCGGATGCCGCCAAGCAGCATTTCGACACCGTGCTAGCGCACTTGGACGCGCTCGGGGTCCCCTACGTGATCAATCCCCGAATGGTGCGCGGGCTGGACTACTACACCAAGACCACCTTCGAGTTCGTGCACGACGGGCTGGGCGCGCAATCCGGCATCGGCGGCGGCGGACGGTATGACGGGCTGATGCGCCAGCTCGGCGGACAAGACTTGTCCGGCATCGGTTTTGGGCTCGGCGTGGACCGCACCCTGCTGGCGCTGCGGGCCGAGGGCAAGAGCGTGGGGGAGACGTCGCGCTGTGACGTGTTCGGCGTGCCGCTGAGCGATGCGGCCAAGCTGCGCCTCGCGGTGCTGGCCGGTCAGTTGCGGGCCGCCGGGGTGCGCGTCGACCTGGCCTACGGGGACCGTGGGCTCAAGGGCGCGATGCGCGCGGCCGACCGCTCGGGTGCTCGCATTCGCGCTGGTTGCCGGCGACCGCGATCATCGACGCCGGCACCATCGGGGTGAAGGACCTGGCGTCGGGTGAGCAGGTTTCAGTGCCCACGGATTCCGTTGTCGCCGAGGTGCTTTCTCGCTTGGACGGCTGACCGAAAGCCGTCAGGTTGAGGATTGTCCACAGTCCGGTGTTTATCCACAGCCGGGGCTTCTTGGGCCGTCCGGGTCGTCCTTCCGAGATAGAATTCGAACATGCATTCGACCAGCGTCGTAGCCCCGCCGGAGGTGGCGGCGGCTTTCGACGCGCTGGATTCGGCCGTGACAGGGATCGGTCTGCTGGACTTCGACCTGCTTGAGCCCGCTGTGCGATTGCGGTCGCTGGAACGGTTGGAAACGGCGCGGCGACGCCAATCGGTGGTCGCTCACGATGTGATCGGGAGGCCTGGCGAAGGAGGACCCGGCGACATCGGCGGCCCAGTCCACAAGGTGGTCGCCGACTGGCTGCGGATCAGCTGCGCCGAAGCCCGTCGCCGGGTGCGCGACGCCGAGCAGCTCGCGCCGCGGCTGACGTTGACCGGTGAGCAGTTGCCGCCCGATCTTTCGGCCACCGCTGTGGTCTGGCGCGACGGGCAGCTCGACGCCCAGCACCTCAGGGTCATTCAGGCGTTCTGCCGTGACCTGCCCGACGACACACCCGCTGCCACTGTCGCTCATGCCGAGAAGTTCCTGGCCACCGAAGCCACTCGGCTGCGCCCTGATCAGCTTGAGAAGGTGGCTAATCGCGCCGCCGTGTTGATCAACCCCGACGGGAAATTTTCCGACGTCGACCGGGCTCGCAAGCGCGGCTTCACCTGGTGCGGACAGCAGCCCGACGGCATGAGTATCGGCAAGCTCATTGCCACCCCCGAACTGCGCGCCGAAATCGACTGCCTGGCTGGCCAAATTCGCCGCTCCCGGCATGTGCAACCCCGACGATGAATCACCCTGTGTCACCGGCGAACCCACCGACGATGCGATTGGCACCGACCGCCGCACTCCCGCCCAACGCCAACACGATGCCCTCAGCGCTCTAGTCCGCGGCCAACTCGGCGACCCCAAACTCGGTCAACACAACGGACTTCCGGTCTCGGTCGTCGTCTCCACAACGCTAAGCGAGCTCACCTCCGGTGCCGGGTGCGCGGTCACCGCCGGCGGAACCGTGCTGCCCATGCCCGACCTGATCCGCATGGCCAGCCATGCCTACCACTACCTCGCTGTGTTCGACGAACACTCGAACCGCCCGCTGTACCTAGGCCGGACCCGCCGGATCGCATCGCCGGATCAACGCATCGTCCTGCACGCGAAAGACCGCGGCTGCACACACCCGGGCTGCGACGTTCCCGGTTATTTGACCGAAGTGCACCACGTGGACGAGTGGGCCGCCGGCGGCTCGACGAATGTCGACAAGCTGACCTTTGCCTGCAAGCCTCACCATCTGCTGATCGACAAGGGCTGGAAGACGAGAAAACTCGGCGACGGCCGCACTGAGTGGATTCCGCCCCCGCACCTCGACACCGGCGCACGCACCAACAACTACCATCACCCCGATCGCCTCTTCGACGCCGAGGGTTGACCTGCCGACATTCTTCGGGCACAGAAAACTCACGTGTTTGTCACAGAATTCTCTACTCCGCCGCATCGGATAGGCGATACGTTGTTATAGCGGGCACAGCTTTTGCCAGGACGTCAAAACGGTGAGGTAGCAATGTCATTTCTCATCTTCCTGCCCGATGCGGTGCAGACCTCGGCGACGCAGCTGGCCAATATCGGTGCTGCGCTCAGCGAAGCTCGAGCGGCTGCGGCGCCTCAAACCACGGCGTTGGCGGGTGCTGCCGAAGATGAGGTGTCGACTGCGGTTGCGACGCTTTTTTCCGATTACGCCCAGCAATTTCAGGCGCTCGGGGCGCAGGCTGCGTCGTTTCACACCCGGTTTGTCCAGGCCATGGCTGCAGGTGCCGGCGAGTATGCGCTGACCGAGGCAGCCAGCACCAATCCTCTGCAGACGGCCGAGCAGCAATTCTTTGCGGTGCTCAACGCGCCCTTTCAGGTGGCGTTGGGGCGCCCGCTGATCGGCAACGGCGCCAACGCCGCCCCGGGATCGGGGCAAAACGGCGGGGCCGGGGGTCTGTTGTTCGGCAGCGGCGGTGCCGGCGGGTCGGGGGCGGCAGGTCAGAACGGCGGCAATGGTGGGGCCGCGGGGTTGTTCGGTACCGGCGGGCCCGGCGGTGCCGGGGGCTCCGCGACAACCGACGGCCAGGCCGGTGGGGCCGGCGGCGCCGGCGGTGCCGGGGGGTTGCTGTTCGGCAACGGCGGACCGGGCGGTGCGGGGGGTCTCAGCCTCGGTCCCGGCGTCAATGGCCAGGCCGGCGGGCCGGGCGGGCCGGGCGGGTTGTTCGGCGCTGGCGGCCACGGCGGCTTAGGCGGACCAAGCGACGATGACACGCACGCAGCTGGTGGTGGCACCGGTGGGCCCGGCGGACCCGGCGGCGCCGGGGGTCCGTTGGCCGGCTTGTTCGGCGCGGGCGGCGGCCGCGGCGGTGACGGAGGAAGCGGATTCGGCGGCCCCGGGAGTACCGGAGGCGCAGGTGGTGCGGGTGGCGCCGCGGGCCTGCTCGGCGGCCCCGGCGGCGCCGGCGGGACCGGGGGGCCGGCCGACTCCGACACGATCGGCAACTCCGGCGTTGGCGGCCACGGCGGGGCCGGCGGCAACGCGGGCCTGCTATTCGGCACGGGCGGCTCCGGCGGCACCGGCGGCGACTCGGACCAGGGTGCCGGTGGTGGCGGCGGTGCGGGCGGCAACGCGGGCGCGTTCTGGTCCAGCGGCGGCGCCGGTGGATCCGGTGGGGCGGGCCACAGCGATGTTGGTGGGGGCGGCGGGGCCGGCGGGGCCGGTGGGGTGTTGTTCAGCAACGGCGGTGCCGGCGGGATCGGCGGTGCCGGCGGCATAACCGGGCTACTTGGCGACGACGGCGGTCCCGGTGGACATGGCGGCCAGGGCGGTGTGCTGATCGGCGACGGCGGTGCCGGCGGGGCCGGGGGCTCCGCCCTGGGAACCGGCGGTGTGGGCGGAGCGGGAGGCACGGGCGGCTTGTTGGGCCCCGGTGGCAACGGTGGCAACGGCGGTTTCGGCGTCTTTCATATCGGCGCCGCGGGGACGAATGGCACTGCCCCGCTGCAGCCGCTGTACAACGTGATCAACGCGCCCACCGAGGCGCTGCTGGGGCGCCCGCTGATCGGCAACGGCGCCAACGCTGCCCCGGGCTCCGGACTGCCCGGCGCGCCCGGCGGGCTCTTGATGGGCGACGGCGGAGCCGGCGGATCTGGCGCGCAGGCCAACCAACCCGGTGGAGCCGGCGGATCGGCCGGGCTGCTCGGCACGGGAGGAGCCGGCGGAACTGGTGGTATTGAGCTGTTGGGCGATGGCGGGGCAGGCGGCACCGGAGGCGCCGGTGGATTGTTGTCGGGAGCAGGCGGCGTCGGCGGTCTCGGCGGTCTGTCGGGAAATGCCACCGGTGGAGCGGGCGGCCTCGGCGGGGCCGGCGGGCTGCTGGGCGCTGGTGGGGACGGCGGTGCCGGCGGGTTGGGCGGCCTGGGCAAAAGCACTGGGAATGGCGGTGCCGGAGGTGTCGGCGGCGGCGGCGGCGCGCTCGGCGGGCTCGTCGGCGCCGGCGGCGGCAACGGTGGAGTAGGTGGTGCCCCCGGCAGCACCGGTGGCACGGGCGGCGTCGGCGGGGCCGGCGGCAATGGCGGCGCGCTCGCGGGTGCCGGTGGCGACGGCGGCAGCGGCAGCGGTCGCGGCGGGAATGGCGGCGCCGGGGGGACCGGTGGCTTTCTCTTCGGCAACGGCGGCGATGGCGGCAGCATCAGCACCGGCGGCGGCAACGGTGGAGCCGGCGGCAATGCCGGTCTGCTGTACTCCAACGGAGGAGTCGGTGGAGCTGGAGCATTGAACGGCCCGACCGGTGGCACGGGCGGGGCCGGCGGCAGCGCCTCCCTGCTCGGCTTCGGCGGGGCCGGCGGAGCTGGCGGAATCAGCCTGACCACCGCCGGGGGTGCGGGCGGCTCGGGTGGCGCGGCCGGCGTTCTGCTGGGCGGTGGTGGCGCCGGCGGCACGGGCGGCGAGGGCCAGGGGGCGGGCGTATCGGGCGGCCAGGGCGGAGCGGGTGGCGACGGCCTGCTGTTTGGCGGTGGTGGCAACGGCGGCAACGGCGGCCACGGCAACAACGGCGGGCAAACCGGCAAATCCGGCCCCGGCGGCAGCGGCGGTGCGCTGGGCGTCAACGGGATCAACGGATTGCCGTAGCCCGAATGGACTTGACTCTGAATCGAACTATTGTTCGAATAGAGACATGCGCTGGGCCGGTCAAGCCGTCGCAATCAATGGGACGCCCGTCGATGACGGGGCGTTACCGGGGCTGCAGCGGATCGGCCTTGTCAAAAGTGTGCGGGTGCCGCAATTCGAGGGCATCACCTTCCACGAGGTGCTGTGCAAGTCGGCGCTGAACAAGATCCCAGAGGCGGCCGCGCTGCCATTCCGGTACACGGTGAACGGCTACCGCGGCTGTTCGCACGGCTGTCGCTACTGCTTCGCCCGCCCCACCCACGAATATCTGGACTTCGACTGCGGCACCGACTTTGACACCCAGGTGGTGGTGAAGACCAACGTCGCCGAAGTCCTGCGCCGCGAGCTGCACCGGCCGTCCTGGTACCGCGAGACCGTCGCGCTGGGCACCAACACCGATCCCTACCAGCGCGCCGAGGGCCGTTACGCGCTGATGCCGGGCATCATCGGGGCGCTCGCCGGATCCGGCACGCCGTTCTCGATCCTGACCAAGGGCACGCTGCTGCGGCGGGATCTGCCGCTCGTCGCCGAGGCGGCCCACCAGGTTCCGGTGTCGGTGGCGGTGTCGCTGGCGGTCGGCGACCCCGAGCTGCACCGGGAGGTCGAACCGGGCACGCCCACGCCGCAAGCCCGGCTGGGCCTCGTCGCCGCGATCCGCGACGCCGGTCTGGACTGTCATGTGATGGTCGCGCCGGTGCTGCCGTACCTCACCGACTCGAAAGAGCACCTCGACGGGCTGCTCGGCCAGATCGCCGCGGCTGGCGCCACCGGCGTGACGGTGTTCGGCCTGCATCTGCGCGGCACGACCCGCGGCTGGTTCATGTCCTGGCTGGCTCGCACGCATCCCGAGCTGGTCGCAAAGTACCGCGAGTTGTACCGGCGCGGAGCATATCTGCCGCCGAGCTACCGCGAGATGCTGCGCGAACGCGCCGCACCGCTGGTGGCGAAATATCGGCTGGCGGGGGACCATCGCCCGGTGCTGCGGGCGGCGCCGGTGCCGGTGGCGCCGCAACCCGTTCAGGCGACACTGTTTTGAGGCTGTTCTGAGCTAACCGCCCCGGGGCTTGGTCAGAGTGAACTGGTCGATCACGGTAAGCGCGCCGTACGGCCCGCTCACCGCGTAATGCGTTGCCTTGATCGTCGTATTACCGCCCGGCCGACCCGGGTCGACGTCGAAAGCCGCGAAGCCGTAAGGGTTTTCGCGGTCGCGAAACGCCGACCACGGCGCGTCCTCCAGCACGTGAATCGATGCCTTGCGCCCGATCGCGGGATCGAATGCGCCGACACCGGTGATCACCTGGCACTGAAGTTGCGGGAAGAACATCCCGTTACTCGGCTTGGACGTGCCGCCGCCGCCGATGACGAGGTGCACCGTTCCCCGGGTCGTATCGATCAGGTCGGTGCGGGTGTCGACGGGTATCGGCGTTCGGGTGGCGGTGTCCTGGGTTCCGCGCAGCGGATGTGACCGTTCGTAGTGGTGTTCGTGGCCGCACAGCACCAGATCTACCTGGTATTGGTCGAACAGGGGCAGCCATTCCTGCCGGATCCCGAGGTCGGCGCCGTTGCCCGCGGCGGTGGAAATCGCCGTCTGATGCATGCAGACGACCACCCAGTCGATGTCCGGGTCCCGCCGCGCGGCGTCCAGTTCTGCTGCAAGCCAGCGTCTTTGCTCTCCGCCCGAGTAGCCGTGCACGTAGAAATTGCCGCCGTCCTGGTAAGCCACGTCGTCGTTGTTCAGGCTGATCACCCGCACCGAGTCGGCGGTGAACGAGTACCACAGCCCGCGCATCTCCGGCCCGTTCCCCGAATCGGGCACCGCGAAGTACGTCTGGTAGGCGCCGTAACCGACTGGCCCGTTGCCCAATTCGTTCTCGTGATTGCCCGCCGCCGGCATCCACGGCCGGTAACGGGCCGAACGGGTGTTGTTCTCGAACCAGTCCGACCAGGTCCGGATCCGGTCGTGCGCGAGGTTGGCGTAGCACAGGTCGCCGTTGACCAGATTGAACAGCGGCGCGATGCGTTCGATCGCGATCGTGGTGTCGCCGGCCGCGGGCGACCCGATGTTGTCGCTGACGTACCTGCCGTCGGCCAGGACGTCCAGGTTCGGTGTGGACTGATCGCCGAAACTGGTGAAGCGCAACGGCTTTCGCCCGGATGGTGCGGTTCGTACGGTGCCCAGCTCCGGCGTCGTCCCGTCGTGCACCGCGGCGTAGACGTAGTCGGTGTCCGGAGTCAGGTTGGTCACGTGCGCGTGGTTGACACGAACCTCGGTGTTGGACTTGGCATCCCGGTAGGTCCGGGTTTCGGCCGCCACGGTCCGGCCGAATCCGCCGGCCGGTGTGCCCAGCATGACTCGTGGGTTGCCGACGGCTTCGGTTGTGTGCCAGGACACCACGACCTCGGTGCCGGCGTTCTTCCCGAATTGCAGATGCAGACCACCCACCGGCGGTGCCCCGGTCCGGTCGGGCTGGTACCAGACGCCGGGACCGTGCGGATGTGACCACACCAGCGCGGCGCCGCCCCCGACACCGGCGCCGAGAGTAAGCGACGCCGCACCCGTCGTCAGCAGCCGGCGGCGCGTGATGCCGGACGGGTCGCCGCTCAAGCTAACCGCCCCGTTCGTGGCGGTGGGGCGCGAGCAAGCCGGCCTGGCCGGTGGACGGTGGACACGCCGCCAGCCACTCGCGGGTGGCCGCGTGCGACCGCTCGATCAGCGTTGCCGCGTGCGAGAAGTCCGCGCCCGAGGTGGCGACCGGACACAGCGGCCGGATGACCCGCAGGTCGACCGCCCGCTCGAAGCGCTCGACGTCGACGGCCAGGCGGTGATTGACGGCAATGGTCATGGCGTGCAGGGCCATGTTCACCGCGGTCTTCGGGGACTCGGGCAGGTCGCACGAATAACCCGTGGGCAACACCCAGACTCGGTCGGCGCCCAGCGCGACGGCATGCGATATCGGGGTGTTGTTCACCACGCCGCCATCCATCAGGTCACGCCCGTCGATGGTGACCGGCGGAAACACACCGGGGATGGCGGCGCTGGCCGCGATCGCGTCGACCGCGTTTCCCGACGACAACAGCACGTCCATGCCCGAGATCACGTCGGTAGCCACCACATGCAGCGGCACCGGCGCATCTTCGAGCCGGGTGAACTGAAGTTTCTCGGCCAACAGCCGCCGCAACCCGTTGTTGGGCACCAAGTGCGTGCGACGGCCGAGCATGGCCATGGTGCCGGCGAACGGGTGGGTGGGGAAGATGTCTTTGCGCGACAGGGAGATCCACAGGTCGGCCAGGCCGCGAATGCCGGCGGCGTCGGGGCGCGACGCGATCCACCCGGCGTTGACCGCGCCGACCGACGTGCCGACGATCAGGTCGGGCCGTTCGCCGGTATCGACCAGGGCGCGCAGCATCCCCACATGGATCGCGCCCAGGCTGGCGCCGCCGGACAACACGAAAGCCGTGGTCACAGAAGTATGGTAGGCATTTTCGCACGAAATTTCGGGTAACGAATCCGGTAGCGTTTGTCGATATGACGAACGTGCGAACAATGGCGAGCGCGGTCTCAGGGGTAATGCTTGCGGCAGCAGTCATGGCCATGCCGGCCATCTCACATGGGGACCCGGCAGGGCATCAGGTGACCTACACGATCACCGCCACCGGCAATCTCACCGGCACCGCCCGGTACATGAACAGCGATCCGCCCAGCCAGGCGGCCTTCAACGCCAACTCGGCGCAGTTCATGAACACCGTGCAGACGGCGTTCACCGCCGACCAGCCGTTGGTGTACACGGTCACATTGGCGAACCCGAACCAATGGGCGTACGTCAACGCCAGCGGTGGATGTCACTGGCCGGATTGCAGCTCGGGGGTCGTTGCCGAATTGCGTTGCGAAATCGCGGTGGACGGCCAGGTTGTGGTGACACAAAGCGCCACCACCGGCGTGACGTGCTCGACGCGGCCCTGGTAGTCGGCTACCCCAGATCTGTGGCGGCGAACGTGTCGCACTGTTTCGGGTCGCCGGTCTGGTAGCCGGTCGTGAACCACTTCTGCCGTTCCTCGGAGGAGCCGTGCGTCCACGACTCGGGGTTGACACGCCCGGTCGACTCGCGCTGGATGCGGTCGTCGCCCACCGACGCCGCGGCCGACAGCGCGTCGGCAATGTCCTTGTCGGTCAACGGCTGTAGGTAGGGGACGTCGGTGCTGTCTTGCTTGACGGTCGACGCGTAGTGCGCCCAGATGCCGGCGTAGCAGTCGGCCTGCAGCTCGGTACGCACGCCGTTGCCGCCGGCGCCCTGGGCGCCCTGCTGTGAGCGGCCCAGGATTCCCTGCAGTTGCTGCACATGATGGCCGTATTCGTGCGCGACCACGTACTCCTGTGCGAACGGCCCGCCACTGGAACCGAATTTATCGACCAGCTCCTGGAAGAAGTCGGTGTCGAAATACGCCGTCTGGTCCACCGGGCAGTAGAACGGCCCGACCGCGGTCGTTGCCTGGCCGCAGCCGGTGTTCACGCTGCCGGTGAACAGCCGCACGTGCGGGCGGGTGTACTTGGGCATCAACTGATGCCACACGGCGTCCACCGAATTGCCGGTGGCCACCACGCGGCACTGCACGTATTTGTTGGCGTCGGCCCCGGTTTTGCACTGGCCGAGGTCGAAACCGGGTGCGGAGTAGCCGCTGGGGCTCTGCTGCTGGTTTATCACCTTGCCGGGGTCGACGCCGAGCAGCAGCGCGACCACGACGAACAGCAGCCCGCCGATGCCACCTCCGATGGCGAGTCGTCCGCCGCCACCGCCGGACGACGATGCGGTGCTGGTGTCGATCTGCATGCCCTCGTTGAAGGTCATCGAACGCTCCCGTCTGCCGGCTTGCTACTCGGGCGAAATCAGCCTAACCCTGCTCAGCCCGGGCCGTCGCTGGCCGCGGCCAGCAGCGGCACCAGCACGTCGCTGATCGGCGTCGCCAGACCGTGGGCGCGTGCCTTGCGGATGATCACGCCATTGCGGATGTCCCATTCCAGCTTTCGGTGGTGCTCCCGGTCGGCCAGTATCGAGGTGCCCATGTCCTCCGGCGTCGCGCGGAACATGCCGACCAGCTCGTCGACCGCGTCGTCGGGCAGCCGGGCGCCCTCGGCCTGCGCGACGGCCAGGCATTCGGCGACGTAGCGGCGCGACAGCTCGGCGACGTCGTCGCGGCGGAACATCCCGGACCGCCGTCCGGACAGCGCCATGAATCCGGCCAATGCGTTGAGCAGCAGTTTGCGCCAGGCCCCGGTGAGGAAGTCGGGGTCGCACTCCACCCGGCACCCGGCGCCGCGCAGCAGCTCGGCAACCGTCTGCGCGCTGCGGCCGGTGGGCAACGACACCGCGGCCTCGGTACGCAGCCGCACCCACCCGTCGGGCTGGGTCTCGGCGCTGTACCACACGATCCCGGGAATCACCGCCGACGACGGACACAGCGGCTGCACCTGCTCGACCTGCTCGACGCCGTTCTGCAGCACGGTGACAATCGTGTGCTCGTCGCACAGGCGGTTCAGCCAGCCGCGCGCGTCCTCGTTCTGGGTGGCCTTGACGGCCAGCACGACAACGTCGACTAGGCCGGTGACCTGGTCAGGATCGGTGCACACCGGGCCGGGAACCACGATCGGATCCTCGCCGTCGGGCCGCAGTTCGACGCTGTCGCGAGGGGTGCGGCCACAAACCGACACCGAATGCCCGGCGCGGTACAGCAGCGCGGCGATCGTCGTGCCGACGGCGCCGGGACCCACGAGAGCGATGTTGGTTGATATGCGACCGAAGTTACCTTGCCTGCGGGGGTGTTTAGACTGGGCACTCGTTCAAACCGCGTGCTCAAGTCGAAAACTTTGGGGAGTGTTTGTGCTGCGCAGCCACGCCGCCGGTTCGCTGACGGGATCGCGACGCCGGGCAGCAGGTGACCTTGGCCGGCTGGGTGGCCCGTCGCCGCGACCACGGTGGCGTCATCTTCATCGACCTGCGGGACGCCTCAGGTGTCTCGCAGGTGGTGTTCCGCGAGGGCCTCGGGGAGGGGCAGGTGCTGGCGCAGGCGCACCGGCTGCGCGCTGAGTTCTGCGTCGCTGTCACCGGTGTCGTCGAGACCCGCCCGGAAGGCAACGCCAACCCGGACATCGCCACCGGCGACATCGAGGTCAACGCCACGTCGCTGACCGTCCTGGGCGAGAGTGCGCCGCTGCCGTTCCAGTTCGACGAGCCCGCCGGCGAGGAGTTGCGGCTGAAATACCGCTACCTCGACCTGCGCCGCGACGGCCCGGCTGCGGCAATCAGGTTGCGCTCCAAGGTGAATGCCGCCGCCCGCTCGGTGCTTGCGCGCCACGACTTCGTCGAGATCGAGACGCCGACCATTACCCGTTCGACGCCGGAAGGGGCGCGCGACTTCCTGGTGCCGGCGCGGCTGCACCCGGGCTCGTTCTACGCCCTGCCGCAGAGCCCGCAGCTGTTCAAGCAGTTGCTGATGGTGGGCGGGATGGAGCGGTACTACCAGATCGCCCGCTGCTACCGCGACGAGGACTTTCGCGCCGACCGTCAGCCCGAATTCACCCAGCTCGACATGGAGATGAGCTTCGTCGACGTCGAGGACATCATCGCGATCTCGGAAGAGATCCTCACCGAGCTGTGGGCGCTGATCGGTTACCAGGTTCCGACCCCGATCCCACGGATCAGCTACGGCGAGGCGATGCGCCGGTTCGGGTCCGACAAACCCGACCTGCGGTTCGGGCTGGAACTGGTGGAATGCGCAGAGTTCTTCAAAGACACCACATTTCGCGTCTTCCAGGCACCGTACGTCGGTGCGGTGGTGATGCCCGGCGGGGCGTCGCAGCCGCGCCGCACGCTCGACGGCTGGCAGGAGTGGGCCAAACAGCGCGGGCACCGCGGGCTGGCCTACGTGCTGGTCGGCGACGACGGCACGCTCGGCGGCCCGGTGGCCAAGAACCTGTCCGACGCCGAGCGCGACGGCCTGGCCGCGCACGTCGGCGCCCAGCCCGGGGATTGCATCTTCTTCTCGGCCGGTCCGGTCGAAGTCGAGCCGGGCGCTACTGGGGGCGGCCCGCATCGAGATCGCCAACCGGCTGGGCCTGATCGACCCGGACGCGTGGGCGTTCGCCTGGGTGGTCGACCCGCCGCTGTTCGAGCCGGCCGCCGACGCCGTCGACGCGGGCGACGTCGCGGTCGGCGCCGGCGCGTGGACCGCGGTGCACCACCCTTTCACCTCGCCCAAGTCCGAGTACGAGGATGTGGTCGACAGCGACCCGGGCAACGTGCCGGCCGACGCCTACGACATCGTCTGCAACGGCAACGAAATCGGGGGCGGCTCGATTCGTATCCACCGCCGCGACATCCAGGAACGGGTGTTCGCCGTGATGGGCCTGGACAAGGCGCGAGGCGGAGGAGAAGTTCGGATTCCTGTTGGAGGCGTTCATGTTTGGCGCGCCACCGCACGGCGGGATCGCGTTCGGCTGGGACCGCATCAACGCGCTGCTGTCCAGGGTGGGCTCCATCCGGGAGGTGATCGCCTTCCCCAAGACCGGTGGCGGCGTGGATCCGCTGACCGATGCGCCGGCCCCGATCACCGCGCAACAGCGGAAGGAATCCGGAATAGACGCCAAGCCCAAGCAGGTTTGACCGGCCGATGCCGATCTGCTGCTCCGGGCCTTCGGCCCTGAGGGGCTGAATCAGGTCTTGTCGTTCCAGCGCAGGGCGCAATAGCCTAATTCTTATTCACAAGAATTTCGTTGGAAACACAAATGCTCAGACGGCGGGGACTGGTCGATGGCCGGCGTGTTGCCGCAGGTTTAGTGCGGTCGTGAAGGAGGAGGCATGTCTTTTGTGAACGCTGCGCCGGAGCTTGTGACGGCTGCGGCTTCGGACCTGGCGAATATCGGTTCGGCGGTCACCTCTGCCAATGCGGCGGCTTCGGTCCCGACGTCGAGCGTGTTGGCGGCCGGTGCTGACGAGGTGTCGGCGGCGATTGCCACGGTGTTCGGGGCGCACGGGCAGGCTTATCAGGCGCTCAGCGGCCAGGCAGCGCAGTTTCATCAGCAGTTCGTCCAACTCATGAATGCGAGCGCGGGTTCATACGCCGCGGCTGAGGCCGCCAACACCAACCCGCTGAATACTGTGCTGCAACAGCTACTCGGCGTGATCAACGCGCCCACCCAGGCCTTGTTGGGACGTCCGCTGATCGGCAATGGCGCCAACGGGGCGCCGGGAACTGGCGCAAACGGTGGCGCCGGCGGACTTCTGATCGGCAGCGGCGGCAACGGCGGTTCCGGAAGCTTCTCCCACCCTACCGGCGGCAACGGCGGGGCCGGCGGCTTGTTCGGTAACGGCGGGGCCGGCGGTGCCAGCGTTGCTGGTGCCGTCGGCGGAAACGGCGGGGCCGCCGGGCTGTTCGGCAACGGCGGCGCGGGCGGCAGCGGTGGACTTCAATCCAACGGCGGGAACGGGGGCCTCGGCGGGGCCGGCGGCCTACTCTTTGGCGCCGGAGGTGCGGGCGGCGCCGGCGGTCAGTCGACTTCCGCCACGACTGGTATTGGCGGGATGGGCGGCGCCGGTGGCAATGCCGGGCTGTTCGGCACCGGCGGTGCCGGAGGTTTGGGTGGGGGCGCACCAAATGCCCTCGCTGGCGCCGCCGGTGCGGGCGGCGCCGGAGGCAACGGCGGCATACTGTTCGGCTCCGGCGGCGGTGGCGGCGCTGGCGGCGGAAGCAACGCCACGCATCAAGGCGGTGCCGGCGGGACAGGTGGCGGTGGCGGGCTCCTTTACGGCGATGGCGGCGATGGCGGCGCCGGCGGCCTTGCCACCGATGACGGCGGCGCCGGCGGAGCCGGTGGAGCCGGCGGGAAGCTGTTCGGCTCGGGTGGCAGGGGCGGCGAGGGAGGATTTGCCATCACCTCCGGCGGCACCGGCGGGGACGGCGGCACCGCCGGTTTCCTGTTCGGCTCAGGGGGCGCCGGCGGCAACGGCGGGATAGCGGCGTTGGGTACGGGCGGCAACGGCGGTAACGGTGGCATCGGCTATCTGATCGGCAACGGTGGAAACGGTGGCAGCGGCGGGTTCGGTGGTGCCCACTCGGGCATTGGCGGGGCCGGCGGCACGGCGCTTCTGTTCGGTTCAAACGGCCTGGACGGTAAGACGTCGTAACCGGATCCCGGCGTGCTGCGGACGGTGCGGAATAGACACCAAGCCCAAGCGGGTTTGACCGGGCATGAGCCAACAGATGCCCGACGCCGCAACAATTAACGCCTTCAACCGGAACATCGTGGACGAGTTCCGGGGCAACGGCGGCAAGGTGACCGGCCAGTTCGCCAACGCCAACCTGTTGCTGCTCACCACGACGGGGGCGAAATCCGGCCAGCAGCGGGTATCGCCGCTGGCCTACTTCGACATCGACGGCAAGCTGATCATCATCGGCTCCTTTGCGGGCGCCCCCAACAATCCGGCCTGGGTGCACAACCTACGGGCCGACCCGCGTGCGCACGTCGAAGTCGGCACCGACGCGTTCGACGTAACCGCGCGCGAACTGCCGACCGCCGAGCGTGACGAGCTGTTCGCCGAAGGTCACCGCCGTGTCGCCCGGCTTCGCCGAGTATCAATCGAAAACCAGCCGGATCATCCCGCTTTTCGAGCTGCAACGCGCGTAGTGCCGCTCTAGCGCGACTCGGGGAGACCGTCGTCCCGAAATGAGGTAAGCAAGCCTGATGAGCACTTCGTTGCTAACCAGGGCGAGCGACGGCGCGGTGGGGGCCGGTCATCGGCTGCGCGAGTTGTGGTTCACGCTCATCCAGACCTCGGTGGCGTCCGGCCTGGCCTGGTACCTCGCCAACGATGTGCTGCACCACAGGTCGCCGTTCTTCGCGCCGATCTCCGCGGCGGTGTGCCTGTCGATCAGCAACGTGTTACGTGCCCAGCGCGCCGTCCAGATGATGTTCGGCGTGACCCTGGGCATCGGGCTCGGGATCCTGGTCGTGGCTGCGCTCGGCACCGGACCCGTCCAGATCGGTGTCGCCGTGCTGATCTCGGTGTGCATCGCGGTGGCCATCGCATCGAGCTTCATCGGCCAGGGGATGATGTTCGCCAACCAGATGGTCGTCTCGTCGATCCTGATGCTGGCGCTGTACCGCACCGGCGTCGGCTACGAACGTTTCGTCGACGCCCTGATCGGCGGATTCCTGGCCATCGTGTTCGCTGTGCTGCTGTTCCCGGCCGACCCGTTGCGGGTGCTGAGCCGGGCGCGCCTCGCGGTGCTCGACGTGGTGCACGCCGTGCTGTGCCGCACGGCGGACTTCGCCGCCGGGCGTAAAGAGATCCCGTCGCAGTGGCCGCTGTCAGCGGTGGATCGGGTGCACGAACAGCTGGGCGGCCTCATCCAGGCCCGTTCCACGGCCCGCCAGGTGGTGCGGATCTCACCGCGGCGATGGCGGCTGCGCGACACCGTCCAGGGCGCCGATCATCACGCCGTGCACGTGGCCCTGCTCGCCGGCTCGGTGCTGCAGTTGGCCCGCCGGGTGGCTCCCGCCCTGGGCGGATGCAACTGGCTTCCGCAGCCGGTACATCCCGTGCTCACCGAGCTGGTGGCCGCCACCGCGCTGGCCGACTCGGATCCCGCCGCGGCCAGCGAACACGCCGCCGAGGCGAACCGGCTGGCCGCGACGCTGCATTCGGTCGCCCGCGAGCGGCGAGAGGTGGTGCTGGCCGACGACGTCCAGGCCTGCATCGACGACCTGCGGCGGGTGATCGACCTACGGCACTCACGGCCAGGCTCGGGATGATTCGGCGAGGAACTCCCGGACCAGCTTCTTCGGTGCATGGACCAGCCAGGCCTCGGTGATCAGCTCCTCGAGGTCCATCACTTCGATCTCGGCCAGCTTGACCAGCACGGCCGAATACCCGTCGAAATGCGGGGTGGTGAAATACACCTCCGGCTCGTCGTCGACCAATGCGTACTTGACGCCCTCGTCGGAAACGCGCACGCCGAGGATGTCCCCGTCCGGTGCCTGCGATCCCAGCGCCTCGCGGTCGGACTTGCGCAGCGGCCGCTCCCACGCCATCAGCTTCTTGCCGACCCGCCAGTCGCGCGGCGACTGCTCGACGGTGAGCGGCAACTCACCGACGATGCGCGCGACGTCGTTCCAGGTGGCCACGTATTCGATTGTGCGCTGTGTCACACCGCTACGTCGTGTTTCCGCGGATCGAGTCTGCGGTGAGGGCGCCGAACCTGCGCGGAGATCGCGGTTCGCCCAAAAATCGCGCCCTGGGCGCAGTCTCGGCGCCGGCTGGCCGGGATCAGCCAATGCCGCATAGGATTCCCGCTTTGCGCAGTAGTAGTGCAATTTAGTCCAGATCGCGGTGTGATGTGAGCTGTCCTTCAGGAGGTTGTGGTTGTCCCTTGACGCCTTGCCCGGTGCTCTGTCCGGGGTCCCGGGCGCGCAGCGCTTCCGGGTCACGCACCGCACCGAATACCGCTACTCCGACGTCGTGACCAGCTCCTATGGCCGGGGATTCCTCACGCCCCGCGATTCGCTGCGCCAGCGTTGCGTCGCGCACCGGCTGACCATCGACCCGGCCCCCTCCGACAGCTCCACCAGCCATGACAGCTACGACAACATCAGCTCCTACTTCCACGTCACCGTGCCGCACCGCGCGCTGACCGTCACCAGCGACTCCATCGTCGACGTGGCGTCGCCCGCGGTCGGCCTGTACACCGGCGGGCCGGCCCTCGAACCGTGGGAGGCGGCCCGGCCGGCCGGGCTGAAGGGAGCGCTGGCCACCGAGTTCACCCTGGACTTGAATCCGCCGGAGATCACCGACGCAGTGCGGGAGTACGCGGCGCCCAGCTTCGAGCCCGGACGCCCATTGGTCGAGGTGCTGCGCGATCTCGCGTCCCGGATCTTCACCGACTTCACCTACCGCTCGGGGTCGACGACGATTTCCACCGGGGTCAACGAGGTTCTAACGGCCCGTGAAGGGGTATGCCAAGACTTCGCGCGGCTGGCGATCGCCTGCCTGCGAGCCAATGGTTTGGCGGCGTCCTACGTTTCGGGCTACCTGGCCACCGACCCGCCTCCCGGAAAGGACCGAATGTTCGGCGTTGACGCCACTCATGCCTGGGCCGCGGTGTGGACCCCGCAGCAGCCCGGCCAGTTCGAGTGGCTGGGGCTCGACCCCACCAATGACCAGTTGGTCGACCAGCGCTACATCATCGTCGGGCGCGGCCGCGACTATGCGGACGTGCCGCCGCTACGCGGCATCATCTACACCAACTCCGAGAAGAGCGTGATCGACGTCGCCGTGGACGTCGTGCCCTTCGAAGGAGACGTGCTGGATGCGTGACTTCCATTGCCCCAACTGCGGCCAGCGCCTGACGTTCGAGAACTCGGCGTGCCTGGCCTGCGGCAGCGCGCTCGGGTTTTCGCTGGACCAGATGGCGCTGCTGGTGATCGCCAAGGGCGACGACAGCGACCACACCGGCGTGGTGGCCGCCGAGGACTACCAGCTGTGCGCCAATCTCTATGTCGCCGAATGCAACTGGCTGGTGCCCGTCGGTCAGCCCGGCGGGTTGTGCGAGTCGTGCGAGCTGACGCTGGAGCGGCCCAACGATGCCGACACCGTCGGCTTGGCTGAATTTGCCCGGGCCGAGGCCGCCAAGCGGCGCCTGGTCACCGAGCTACACGAGCTGAAGCTGCCGATCGTCGGGCGCGACCAGGATCCCGACTACGGCCTGGGATTCCGGTTGCTGTCCAGTGCGCACGAGAACGTGATCACCGGCCATGAAGACGGCGTCATCACACTCGATCTGGCCGAGGGCGACGACGTCCACCGCGAGCAGCTGCGGGTCGAGATGGACGAGCCGTACCGGACGCTGCTCGGGCACTTCCGGCACGAGGTCGGGCACTACTACTTCTACCGGCTGATCGCCCCGTACAGCGAGTACGTGGCGCGGTTCAACGAACTGTTCGGTGACCCGGATGCCGATTATCAGGAGGCGCTGGACCGGCACTACAGCGACGGCGCACCCGAC
Organism: uncultured Actinomycetota bacterium; assembly: GCA_963735655.1. Lineage (GTDB taxonomy): Bacteria > Actinomycetota > Actinomycetes > Mycobacteriales > Mycobacteriaceae > Mycobacterium. The sequence continues at coordinate 187,093 of CAVTLW010000027.1, read as the reverse complement.
GGCTGGCAGGAAACCTACGTGTCGTCCTACGCGACCATGCATCCCGCCGAGGACTGGGCCGAGACGTTCGCGCACTACCTGCACATCCGCGACACCCTGGACACCTCGGCCTGGTTCGGCCTGGCGCCGGCGTCGGCGACCTTCGACCGGCCGGCGTTGGGCCCCAGCGCTTTTCCCACCATCATCGAGATGTGGCTGCCGTTGTCGTGGTCACTGAACATGGTGAACCGGTCGATGGGTCACGACGATCTGTATCCCTTCGTGCTGCCGGTCGCGGTGCTGGCCAAGATGCAGTTCATCCACGACGTGATCGACGAGATCGTTTCCGGCGTAAAGGGTCCGGCCGCCCGGGCGGGCTAGGCCGGCATCACCCGTCGCTCGTCGGGGCCCCACAGCGGCTGCATGTCGCCGGGCAGCGCCAACTGGGTTGTGGTCAGCACCTCGGCCAGGTCACGCAGCGCGGTGTGGATCGCACCCAGCAGCTCGGCGAGCTCCTCGCGGCGTCCCTCGGGCGAGACGCCTTCCAGCTGGGCGGGATCCGACCGGCGCAGGCGGGTGTTGATCTCGTCGGCCAGCCGCTCCGGGCGTGACGATCCCGACGAGCTTGGCAGGTCGCGCAGGTCGGCCCGCAGCCGCTCCAGCTGATACAGCAGTGATCGCGGATTCTGTCCGTCGAGCAGCATCAGCTCGGCCACGGCGGCGACGCTGGCCTTGCCCACCGTGCGGCGCCGGTAGATCACCGACGACTCGCACGCCACCAGGGTGGACTCGATGATGGATTGCTCGGCGGCGGCCCCGCGCACCTGGGTGAGCGTGGCCTGCAGCAGCGCCGTCAGCCACAGACCGCGTTCTATGCGTTTGCCGACGTCCATCATCGTCCAACCGACATCGTGCACCATCGACTCGCCGGCCACCCCCGACAGCGTCAGCATTCCGGCCAGCGTCTGGCCCTGGGCAGCCGCCAGGAACGCGTCGGCTTCCGCGAGCGACTCCGGCGGATCGGCGCCGTGCGCCAGCGCGCGCTCCACGGAAGCCAGCACCATCCAGGTGTCGTTGGACAGCTGGTCGCGCACCGCCCTGGCCGCCAGCGCCAGCCCTTCCACCGACTGAATCAGGGATCCGGGCCGGGCTGGATCCAGCGTCAGCGACCACAACGTCGAGGGCGCGACGGCGATCATCTCGGCCTGGTCATGGGCGCTGTCCCGGACCGGCTCCGGTGTCGGTCCCGGTGAGGCGGCCGAGTGCGGCCATCAGCACCGGCACGCATTCGCTTTCCTCGGTGTGCTGGGCATGCCGGAACACGTGGAAGCGCTCGCGGGCGACAATCAGCAGCCGCGCCATATTCTCGGCGCGTTCGCCGTAGCGGCCCATCCAGAACAAATCGGACAGCACACGCGGCGAGCTGACCGCCCAGATTCCGGCACCGGTCTTGGCCGGCGGCGTGATCGACGTGATGGTCACCGTCTCGGCTCGCGCACGCTCGGTCGGACGTACCCAAACATCCTTTGCTGCAACAGTTTTCAGCGTATAGGCGGCGGGTCCGGGCGCCACCACGTAGCCCAGGCCGCCGATCATCGGCGCATACCCGCCGCGTTGGGCCACGGTGAACAACCGCATCCCGACGCCCACCGACGACAACGCACCGGCATGGTCGGTGGGTGCCGTGGAGAACTGCGGCAGATCTTGGCCGACCCAATGCCACGGCATGGCCTCGATACGGGTAGCCAGCTGGGACAGCTGCGCTGACGAAAGTATCGGTCCGACAAGGGTTTCTCCGCCGACAGTGGACTTGATCAGCAGCGACGAGAGGTTTGCCAGCAGGTGCGAACGTTCGTTCGGGATGCCGCCCCAGTAGACCGGCGCGGTGGGCAGCATCGGGGATTCGCCGAGCAGCCGCTCGGCCAATTCGGGCAAAAACCGAAGCAGCCCAGGACTTTCCAGGATGCCGCTGCCCAGGGTGTTGACGATGGTCACCGTTCCGCGGTGCTGCGCCTCGACCAGCCCGACCACACCGAGCTTGGAATCGGCGCGCAGATCCAGCGGGTCCACGTACTCCGCGTCGACGCGGCGCAACACGACGTCGACACGTTTCAGCGTGCCCAGCGCGCGCATCCACAGCTTGCCGTCGCGCACCACCAGATCCGCGCTCTCCACCAGCGGGAAACCCAGCAGCGTCGCGAGATACGCCTGGTCGAACGCGGTTTCGGAGTAGATGCCGGGGCTGAGCACGACCACCACCGGGTCCTGGACGACGTCGGGTGCGGCGTCGATCAGTGCCAGCCGCAGCGCCTGCGCGAACGGTGTCGTCGGCCGTGGCGCGATCCGCTCGTAGAGATCGGGAACCGCGTGCGCGAGCACGCGCCGGTCGGCCAGCGCATAGCCGGCCCCCGAGGGTGCCTGCGTCCAGTCGCCGTTGACCTGAAAGCTGCCGTTCGAGAGCCGGCTGAGGTCACAGGCGTGCATGAAAAGTTGGTGGTGTCCGGGGACCTGAATGTCGTTGGCGGCCCGCACATACCCGGGATGGGCGAACAGCAGTTCCGGCGGAAGGATGCCCTCGATCAGCACGCTGCGCGGCCCGTACAGGTCGGCGAGCACGGCATCGAGCAGGCGCGACCGCTGCACCAGCCCGGTCTCCAGCAGCTCCCAGTCGGCCGCGGAGACGACGATCGGCAGAGTATCCAGGATCCAGGGACTGGGCTCCACGCCGTGGCCGGCAAGACCATCAACGTCGGACGATTCTCGGCCGGCGTCAACCCCGGTGTAGGTGATGCCGTCGTGGTCGATCAGGTCGTGCACCACCGTGCGCAGCCGATCCAGCCCGACCCTGCCGCGGTCGGCGACGGTGTCGGCCAGCTCGCTCCAGCCCGGCCGCACGTTGCCCTCTGCGTCGACGAACTCGTCGTACCCGATTCCCGGGCCGTCACGCAGATCGAACAGTGCTTCCTGCGCCCGCGCGGTTCGATACCCGGCCAGCAACCGATCGACGTCGTAGCGGTCGCCGGTGAGGGCACCGGCAATAGGAAGCGCCATTACTGCAGCACGGTACGGACGCGCCGCAGGTCGAGAATGCCCGGCGCGCCGATGTCGGTGAATATCCGGGCCTGCTTCTCCCGGATATCGGACAGGTCGAGCTTGCCCGGGGTGAAGCCGATGGCTTCGAAGCGGCGGGCGCGGCGCGATTCGGCTGCGACGGCGTTGACGGGCGGCTCGTCGTAGGCCATGCCGCCCGGATGCGAGACGTGGTAGGTGCAGCCGCCGCGCGACGTTCCGGCGGTGAGGTCTATCAGCTCGAATTGCAACGGGCCGTCGGTGGTGATTGTCGGGTGCAGCGCGCTCGGTGGCTGCCAGGCCTTGAAGCGCACCCCGCCCACGTGGATGTCGGGATTGTCGGTGGCCAGCAACGGCACCGGGTAGCCGTTGCACGTCACGGCGTAGCGGTGGCGGTCGGCGCCGATGATGCGGATCTGGATGCGTTCGACCGACGAGTCGACGTAGCGGGCGGTGCCGGTGGCGGTGGATTCCTCGCCGAGGGTGTTCCACGGTTCGATGGCCCCGCGCAGCTCGATCTCCACGCCGTCGAAGACGGCCGTACCGATGCGTGGGAAGCGGAATTCGGTGAATGGGTCCAGCCAGCTGGTCTCGAACGCGATGCCGTGCGCGCGCAAGTCGGCGGCCACATCGGCGATGTCGTGAATCAAGAAGTGCGGCAACAGGTATCGGCCGTGCAGGTTGTCGCCGTGCCGGATCAGCGGGGCGCGCAGCGGTTGGTCCCAGAACCAGGCCACCAGCGAGCGCACCAGCAGCGACTGCACCATCGCCATGCGAAGATGCGGCGGCATCTCGAAGCCGCGCAGCTCGAGCAGCCCCAGCCTGCCTCGGGTGCCTTCGGGGCTGTACAGCTTGTCGATGCAGAACTCGGCGCGATGGGTGTTGCCGGTGATATCGGTGAGCAGGTGCCGCAGCGCGCGGTCGGCCACCCAGGGTTTGGCCAGGGTGTTTTTCAGGCCCCCGCCGCCCAGCCGGACGATCTCGGCGAACGCGATCTCGAGTTCGTAGAGCGCCTCGGCGCGGCCCTCGTCCACCCGGGGAGCCTGCGACGTGGTGCCGACGAACCGCCCGGCGAACAGGTAGGACAGCGACGGGTGGCGCTGCCAGTAGGTCAGCAGCGACACCAGCAGGTCCGGGCGGCGCAGCAGCGGCGAGTCCGCGGGCGTCACGCCGCCTAGCGTGATGTGGTTGCCGCCGCCGGTGCCGCCGTGGGTGCCGTCGATGTCGAACGACTCCGTAGATAGCCGGGCGAGACGAGCCTCCGTATACAGCGTTTCCAGCTGCCGCGTTTGCTCGGCGAAGCTGGCGGTGGGCGCGACGTTGACCTCGATGACACCGGGGTCCGGGGTGATCGTGGTGGACTGCAGCCGAGGGTCGGGCGGGGGGCCGTAGCCCTCGATCACCACCGCGCAGTTGGCGGCCGCCGCGGCGGCCTCGATCCGGGCGACGAGGTCGACGAAGTGCTCGAGCGCCTCGGTGGGCGGCAAGAAGACGTACACCAGTCCATCCCGGACCTCGGCGACCATCGCGGTCGGCGGCGCGTCGGCGGCGTCCTGAAGCACCACCGCCGCCCCTTCGGAGGCGGGCTGGGCCGGCAGGGCGTGGCTCACGCTGACCGGATCGACGCCGAACGTTGGCCGCGGTGGTTTCCAGCTGATCGCATCCAGCGGCAGCCGCAGGCCCGCCGGCGAATCTCCGCTCGAGCAACACGACGCGGCCCCTGCGCAGCTGCCAGTTCGCGCTGGCCCAACCGAGCTCGTCGTCGCGGCGGTGCAGTGGCAGCACGAATGCGGTTGGAGCCGTGGTGGATTCATCGAGCCGGGCGAGCAGCTCGGCGCGGCCGGCGGCGGTGTCGCCGGTGTCCGGGACCAGGTCGTCGTCCGGCTGCACGGGGTCGCCGGCCGGCAGGCGCGCGGCGGCCCCCAACCGCGAGAGCGGGTCCTCGTAGGCTGCCCGCACCTGCGAGGCGGGTAGTCCCAGCCCGTCGGCGATTCCGGCGAGCACCTGCCGGGCGGCGTCGTTGGTGACGGGGACGGTTTCCGTGGCGCTCCAGGGGTAGGCCAGCAGCGCATCGTTGGACCACAGCGGGCGTCCGTCGGTCCGCCAGTACAGCGCGATCTGCCAGCGCGGCAACGGCTCTCCCGGATACCACTTGCCTTGTCCGTGCTGGACCAGGCCCTGCGGGGCCCACCGCGTCTTCAGCCGGGCGGTCAGATCGGTGGCCCGCTCGCGCTTGTGCGGGCCGTCGGCGGCGGTCCGCCACTCCGGGTCGACCTGGTTGTCCACCGACACGAAGGTGGGCTCCCCGCCGACGGTCAGCCGGACGTCGCCGGCGGTCAGCCGTTCATCGACCCGACGGCCGACCTCGCGGATCGTCTCCCACGCCGCATCCGTGTAGGGCAGCGTGACGCGCGGATCTTCGTGGACGCGAGTGACGGTGTTGGAAAATTCCAGCACCGTTTCGCACACGTCGGTGCCGCCGCTGATGGGTGCCGCGCTCGCGGGGTGCGGCGTCGCCGCCAGCGGGATGTGGCCCTCCCCGGCGAACAGTCCCGAGGTCGGGTCCAGCCCGATCCAGCCCGCACCCGGGATGTAGACCTCGGTCCAGGCGTGCAGGTCGGTGAAGTCGGCGGCGGGCCCCGACGGCCCGTCCAGCGCCTCGACGTCGGATGCCAGCTGCACCAGGTAGCCGGACACGAACCGGGCGGCCAGCCCCAGCTGGCGCAGGATCGACACCAACAGCCACGCGGAGTCCCGGCAGGAGCCGATGCCGGTGCGCAGCGTGTAATCCGGTGTCTGGACACCGGGTTCCATCCGCAGGCTGTAGCCGACGTCGGCGTTGACCGCGCGGTTGAGGCTGACCAGGAAGTCGATGGTGCGGGTGCCCGGCGGCACCGAGAAGTTGCGCACCCAGGCCTGTACCAGGTCGCCCGGACCCGACTCGTCGCCCTCTTCGTCGACCGGCCGCAGGTATGGCTTGAGGTCGTCGGCCAGCGCCTTGGGATAGCTCAGCCCGTCTGCCGGCCAGATCTCGGCCCAGTCCTCGATGAAGAAGTCGAACGGGTTGATCACCTTGAGGTCGGCGATGAGTCCGACCGTGATGGTCAGCTGGCGCATCGGGTTGGGAAACACCAGGCGGGCCTGGAAGTTGCCCACCGCGTCCTGCTGCCAGTTGACGAAGTGTTCGGCCGGCTCGACGCGCAGCGAATAGGCCTCGATCGGCGTGCGTGAGTGCGGCGCCGGGCGCAGCCGCACGACGTGCGGCTGCACCTGTGACCAGCCGGTCAAAGGCGTAACTGGTGCGGTGCTCCAGCGCAACTTTGATACTCATCACCGCTGATCTCATCACAAGACTCAGCGGGCCGCAGCGCACCGAAATCCGGCCGCGGGTGCCGGATTCGGTGTTGTCGCGTGTCGACTACGCGCGAACTAGCTGTATTGCGGTCCCGGCGGCAGACCGGCCGGGGGGCCGGGTTGGGTCAGCTCGACGACCTGCCCGCCGGACAGCTTGCGGTAGGTGTACACCTGGATCAGCGAAGCGACCGGGATGCCGACCAGCATGCCGACGAAGCACAGCACTTCGCCGACGGCCACCGCCGCATCCTGCACCAGCCACGACAACACGCTGCCGCCGATGTTGGACCTGGCCGCGGCGATGCTGCCCTTGATGGAATCGACGCCCGACGTGCCTCGGTCGACGGCGAACGCGATGGCGAACTGGGCCAGGAAGGCGAAAATCAGGCCGGGGATGAAGCACAGGATCGAGCCGATCGCGACGCCGACGACCGTCAGCAGCCCGGTGACGATCACCCGGCCCAGATTGCGCGGCCTGAAGAACGTTCCGATGCGCACCTGTCTGCCGTCGGCGATGTCAAGGCAGCCCGTGATGAGTCCCGCCTGCATGTAGAGCGCAATGAAGAACACCAGGATGTAGCCGACGATCATGACGATGATCCCCACCGGGCCGACCGACCCGTGCACCGACTCATAGGTGTTGCCGTAGGCGTCGGTGTAGCTGGTGGTCGTGCTGCTCGAGAAGACGGCTGTCAGGCCGATGATGATGCCGATCAGCGCGCCGATGGCCGCCGCGTACACCAGGACCGGGACGACGAGCGCCGCGGCGTTCTGGGTGAACCGGTTCCACGCCCAGCTGACCGCGTCGCCGATGTTGAACGCGTTTTGCGGCGCGGCGCCGTAGCCCGACTGGGAGGGGTAACCGCCGGGAGGGGCTCCGGGTGCGCCCGGCGGTGGTCCATAGCCGGGAGGCGGGGGAGGCGGCGGGCTGTAACCGGGCGGTGCGTAGCCGCCGGGGACTTGACCCGGAGGTGGCGGATAGCCGCCGGGCGGTGGGCCGTAACCGGGCGGTGGGGGTGGTGGCGGGGGCGGCGTCGCCGTAGCTGGGCGGGGGGCCGGGCGGGGGATAGCCCTGGGGTGCACCGCCTAGGGGTCGGGTCGGGCTACCTGGATACTCGGGGGGCTGGCTCATAGCCGTCCTAGCTTCTCGTCGGTACGCGCGCTGAACTTAGCAAACCGGAACTTAACAAATAAGCGGCGAAGGCGCGCGGGTGCGTCGTCTCCGGGTTAGCCGCCCTGGTAGAACTGCGGCCCCGGCGGCATGCCGGGCGGGGGCCCTGGCGGGTAGTACACCGGCTGGTCGATCGCGGCGACCTGGCCGCCGGAAAGCCTCCGGTAGGTGTAGGTCCAGATGAGCGTGTTGAGCGGCACTGCGACGAGAAGGCCGACGCAGCATGCCAGAGCACCGACGATTGTCGTCCCGATCGTCACCAGTAGCGCCATCAGGATTGCGCCGACGTTCGACCTGACCGTCGCAATGCTGGCCTTCAGCGCGTCCATCGCCCCCATGGATCGATCGACGACGAAGTAGATGGTCAGCGAGGCGAGGACAGCGAAGATGATGCCCGGAATGATGAGAAGTACAAGCCCGAGCGCGGTGAGAACGCCGACGAGCAGTGCGGCGAGCATCGCCGGGCCTAAGTTGCGTGGCTTGAAGAACGAGCCGATGGTGACCGGCCGTCCATCGGCGATGTCAAGGCATCCGGTGATCAATGCGGTCCAGCTGTATACCTCTACGACGAGAGTCACCGCGTAGAGGATGAGCGCGATGACGCCCCCCGCGATAGCCAAACCCGGCGAGGTTGTTGTGGTGTGGCCGTACTCGTTGGTGGTCCTGCTCGCAGCGTCGAATAGGCCGGCGATGAGTTGGAACCCAAAGTTGAGGGCGCCCAATATCACGCGCCAGATCAAGTACGAAACGAGGAGCGGTATCGCGTTCTTGCTCAACTTGTTCCAGGCCCAGCTGAATGCGTCGCCCACGCTGAACTGCTGGCCGCCGTAGCCGGGAGGCGGGTAGCCGCCGGGGTGGCCCGCCGTAGCCGCCCGGCGGTGGGCCGTAACCGCCGGGCGGTGGGCCGTAACCGCCGGGTGGTGGTCCATAGCCGGGCGGAGGGCCGTAGCCGCCGGACGGAGGGCCGTAGCCGGGCGGAGGCGGATAACCGCCGGGACCCTGGTTGCCGCCCCAGGGGTCGGCTGGGCTGCCTGGATAGCCTGGAGGCTGGCTCATCGCCATTCCTACTTCGCGTCGTGGGTGTGCGTCCGGCGAGCGTAGTCAATATACGGCGAAGGGGCGCGACATGCGATCGTCCAATCCGGGGATGGCGTGTCCGCCTTCCGTGGTATGTCTGAAGCCGTGTCCGATGGCCTGTTCGACCTGCCCGGCGAATCCGGGGGGACCGGCCCTGACGTGGGCGTCTCGGCCGGAGCGCCGCTCGCGGTGCGGATGCGTCCGGCATCGCTGGACGAGGTGGTGGGGCAGGACCACCTGTTGAAAGCCGGGTCGCCGCTGCGCCGCCTGGTCGAAGGCTCGGGCGTGGCGTCGGCCATCCTCTACGGCCCGCCCGGAAGCGGTAAGACCACGCTGGCCGCACTTGTCTCGCAGGCCACCGGCCGCCGGTTCGAGGCGCTCTCGGCGTTGTCGGCCGGGGTGAAAGAGGTGCGTGCCGTCATCGACCTGGCCCGGCGGGCCCTGCTCAACGGCGAGCAGACCGTGCTGTTCATCGACGAGGTGCACCGATTCTCCAAGACCCAGCAGGACGCGCTGCTGTCCGCGGTGGAGAACCGGGTGGTGTTGCTGGTGGCGGCGACTACGGAGAACCCGTCGTTTTCGGTGGTGGCGCCGCTGCTGTCACGATCGCTGATCTTGCAGTTGCGGCCGCTGACGGCCGAGGACGTCCGCACGGTGGTGCAGCGCGCCATCGACGACGCCCGCGGGCTGGGTGGGCGGGTCGGCGTGGCGCCCGAAGCCGTCGACCTGCTGGTGCAGCTGGCGGCCGGCGACGCGCGGCGGGCGCTGACCGCGCTCGAGGTGGCAGCCGAAGCGGCCCAGGCGGCCGGCGCACAGGTCAGCGTCGAGACCATCGAGCAATCCCTGGACCAGGCCGCCGTGCGCTACGACCGGGACGGAGACCAGCACTACGACGTCATCAGCGCGTTCATCAAATCGGTGCGCGGGTCTGACGTCGACGCGTCGTTGCACTACCTGGCCCGGATGCTGGTCGCCGGGGAAGACCCGCGGTTCATCGCGCGCCGGCTGATGATCCTGGCCAGTGAGGACATCGGCATGGCCGATCCCACCGCGCTTCAGACCGCGGTGGCCGCCGCCCAGACCGTGCAGCTGATCGGGATGCCCGAAGCCCAGCTGACCCTGGCGCACGCCACCGTCCATTTGGCCACCGCGCCCAAGTCGAACGCGGTCACCACCGCGCTGGGCGCCGCGATGAGCGACATCAAGGCGGGCAAAGCCGGTCTGGTGCCGGCTCATCTGCGCGACGGGCACTACTCCGGTGCGGCGGCGCTCGGCAACGCGCAGGGCTACAAGTACGCCCACGACGATCCGGATGGTGTTGTCGCGCAACAATATCCGCCCGACGAGCTGGTGGGCGTGGACTACTACCGGCCCACTGGCCGCGGCGCGGAGGGCCCGATCGCCCGGCGACTGGACCGGCTACGCGCGATCATCCGCAAGAAACGGGGACAGCCATGAAGATCTTCACCGACGAGGAAATGGGGCAACTGCTGCCCACCGCGAAGCCGTACAGCGTCGTCATCCTCACCCGCGGGCCGAAGTTCGCCGACGAGACGGCGCCGACCACCGTCTGGGAGCACGGCCGGCGCAATTTCGGGCTGCGCGACAGCGGCGTGATGCCGGTGGTGCTGCCGGTGACCGACGATTCCGACGTCTGCGGCATCGGGGTGTTCGCCGCGACCGTCGAGGACACCACGGCAATCATGAACGGCGACCCCGGAGTCGCGGCCGGGGTTTTCACCTTCGAGGTGCATCCCTGCCGCGGATTCCCCGGGGACGCCCTGCCCTAGACGGGGCGCGGCTGACCGGCGGCGCGAGCGTAACGCCATTGCGAAAAATCGAGCCGGATTTCGCCGCAGCGTTACGCTCGCGGCCGAGTTGAAGGCCCGGTGAGCCGGGTTAGACCAATTCGGGTACCCGCAGGTGGGCGATGGCCAGCTCGAACTCGGCCACGTCGATCACCTCGGCGCCCAAATCCCGCACCCGCCGGCCGCGCAGCTCGGTCGCGTCGTCCCGGTTTCGGGCCATCGCGTCCATGCTGTCGAACGTCGAGCACGACACCGCCCGCCGGCATGCCGGGTGGTCGATCATCAGGCTGGCGCTGGAGAACCCGTCGAGACCCTCCATCTCCGGAAGCACGAACATCCGGTAGAAGTCGGTGGCTTGGTTGACCTGGCCGGGCACCACCTTCAGCCAGGTCGCCCGCACGCATGATCCCTGGTGTGAGCGGTGGTCGCGGTGCAGCAGCGCGATGTCCCACTCCTCGACCTTGACGCTGCCGTCGAACATCAGCCCCGCGCGGTCGCGAATGGGTGCCACCCGTTCGGCGCTGGCGCGCATCGTCTGCAAGCTCTCCCAGGAGCTGGTGGCGATGCACAGGCCGGACTGCCGGTCGACCAACAGCGATAGCCCGACGAACCCGTCGAGCTCCTGCAGCGAAGGCATCACGACGTCGCGAATATGCGCAATTCCGATCTCGACCGACAAGGGTTGCGCCTGGATGGTGGTAGAGCGTGCGTACACGATCGGCCCCTCCTCAATCGGGGGCGACGCCCCGATGGCGCCACCGGTCCCACCGACCACCTTCCTCCTGCCGACTTGGCCTGGCAATGACTTCGTGTGGTCTGTGTCACAACGGAGCCACAAACAATTGGCTGGCCACAGTGGCCCCACCGTAGGCTTGACCGGGTGCATACCGATGTGCTGGATGTAGACACCGCGCGTCGCCGCATCGTGGATCTGACCGATGTGGTGCGCCGGTTCTGCTTCAGCTACGGCGACGGTCTGCTCAACGTCTTCGTCCCGCACGCCACCGCGGGCGTCGCGATCATCGAGACCGGCGCCGGTTCCGACGACGACCTGGTCGAGACGCTGGAGCGGCTGTTGCCCCGCGACGACCGCTACCGGCACGCGCACGGCTCGGCCGGTCACGGCGCCGATCACGTGTTGCCGGCGATCGTCGCGCCGTCGGTGACGGTGCCGGTCTCCGCTGGCGAGCCGATGCTGGGCACCTGGCAAAGCATCGTGTTGGTCGATCTCAACCGCGACAACCCGCAGCGCACCGTCCGGCTGAGCTTCCTCGAAGGCTAGTGGACGATAGACGTCTTGCGACAAACTGCGAACAGCCCGGCGAATAGGCTGGGCCACCGCCGACGAAAGACGTCACGCGAGCCCAAACCAAGCAGACCCAAAGGAAGCAGCGAAGTGCAAACACACGAGATCAGGAAGCGGTTCCTTGATCACTTCGTGAAGGCGGGCCACACCGAGGTGCCCAGCGCCTCGGTGATCCTGGACGACCCCAACCTGTTGTTCGTCAATGCCGGCATGGTCCAGTTCGTGCCGTTCTTCCTCGGTCAGCGCACGCCCCCGTACGCCACGGCCACCAGCATCCAGAAGTGCATCCGCACCCCGGATATCGACGAGGTGGGCATCACCACCCGGCACAACACCTTCTTCCAGATGGCCGGCAACTTCTCGTTCGGCGACTACTTCAAGCGCGAGGCCATCGCACTGGCGTGGGACTTGTTGACCAACAGCGTCTCCGAGGGCGGATACGGGCTCAACCCGGAAAAGCTCTGGGCCACGGTGTATCTCGACGATGACGAGGCCGCCGGGCTGTGGCGGGAGGTCGCCGATCTGCCCGCCGATCGGATCCAGCGCCGCGGCATGGCCGACAACTACTGGTCGATGGGCATCCCCGGGCCGTGCGGGCCGTCCTCGGAGATCTACTACGACCGCGGCCCCGAGTTCGGCGTCGACGGCGGCCCCATCGCCAACGAGGACCGCTACCTCGAGGTCTGGAACCTCGTCTTCATGCAGAACGAGCGTGGCGAGGGCTCGTCCAAGGAGGACTACGAGATCCTCGGCCCGTTGCCCCGCAAGAACATCGACACCGGGATGGGTGTGGAACGCATCGCGCTGGTGCTGCAGAACGTCCACAACGTCTACGAGACCGACCTGCTGCGACCGGTGATCGACCTGGTGGCCGCGCGCGCACCGCGTCCCTACGATGTCGGCAATCACGAAGACGACGTCCGTTACCGCATCATCGCCGACCACAGCCGCACCGCCGCCATCCTGATCGGCGACGGCGTCAGCCCCGGCAACGACGGCCGCGGCTACGTGTTGCGCCGGCTGCTGCGCCGGGTCATCCGCTCGGCCAAGCTGCTGGGCTTGGATGACTCGGCCAACCCGATCGTCGGCGACCTGATGGCCACCGTGCGCGACGCGATGGGCCCGTCGTACCCCGAGCTGGTCAGCGACTTCGACCGGATACACCGTATCGCCGTCGCCGAGGAGACGGCGTTCAACCGCACGCTGGCGTCGGGTTCCAAGCTGTTCGAGGAGGTGGCCGGCGCCACCAAGAAGTCGGGCGCCAAGGTGGTCTCGGGCTCGGACGCGTTCACGCTGCACGACACCTACGGCTTCCCGATCGAACTCACCCTCGAGATGGCGGCGGAGGCCGGCCTGGCGGTCGACAAGACCGGCTTTCACGACCTGATGTTGCAGCAGCGTCAGCGGGCCAAGGCCGACGCCGCCGCTCGCAAGCACGCGCACGCCGACCTGACCGCCTACCGCGAACTGGTCGACGCCGGCCCCACCGAGTTCACCGGATTCGACGAATTGACCTCCGAGGCAAGGATTCTCGGCATCTTCGTGGACGGCAAGCGGGTCCCGGTGGTCGCGCACGGAGACGGGATCGGTGCGGATCGTGTGGAGCTGGTGCTCGACCGCACCCCGCTCTATGCCGAGTCGGGTGGTCAGATCGCCGACGCCGGAACCATCACCGGAACCGGCTCCGCCGGCAGCGCCAAGGCGGCCGTCACCGACGTGCAGAAGGTCGCCAAATCCCTTCACATACATAGGGTTAACGTCGAATCGGGCGAATTCGTCGAGGGCGACACGGTGGTCGCGGCGGTGGACGCGGGCTGGCGCCAGGGCGCCACCCAGGGGCACTCGGGCACCCACATGGTGCATGCCGCACTGCGACAAGTGCTGGGGCCCAACGCCGTTCAGGCCGGCTCGCTCAACCGGCCCGGCTACCTGCGGTTCGACTTCAATTGGCAGGGCGCGCTGACCGAGGACCAGCGCATCCAGATCGAAGAGGTGACCAACGAGGCCGTGCAAGCCGACTTCGAGGTGCACACCTTCCTCGAGCGCCTCGACAAGGCCAAGGCCATGGGGGCGATGGCGCTCTTCGGCGAGGCCTATCCCGACCAGGTACGGGTGGTCGAGATCGGCGGACCGTTCTCGCTGGAACTGTGCGGCGGCACCCACGTGCACAACTCGGCCCAGATCGGTCCGGTGACGATCCTGGGCGAATCGTCGATCGGCTCCGGGGTGCGCCGGGTGGAGGCCTACGTCGGGCTGGACTCGTTCCGCCACCTGGCCAAGGAGCGGGCGCTGATGGCCGGGCTGGCCTCGTCGCTGAAGGTGCCATCCGGTGAGGTGCCGGCCCGGGTGGCCAATCTCGTCGACCGGCTCAAGGCCGCCGAGAAGGAACTCGAACGCGCCCGGCTGGCCACTGCCCGGGCGGCCGCGACGAACGCTGCCGCCGGCGCCGAGCGCATCGGTAACGTCCGTGTGGTGGTGCAGCGAATGTCGGCCGGAATGACGGCAGCCGATCTGCGGTCCCTGGTCGGCGACATCCGCGGCAAACTGGGCAGCGACCCCGCGGTGGTGGCGCTGATCTCAGAGGGTGACCACTCCACCGTGCCTTATGTGGTCGCCGCCAATCCGGCCGCCCAGGATCTGGGGATCAGTGCCAACGAGCTGATCAAACACCTCGCCACGGCGGTCGACGGCCGCGGCGGCGGCAAGGCAGACCTGGCGCAGGGCTCGGGCAAGAATCCCAGTGGTATCGACGCCGCACTCGACGCGGTCCGCGCAGAGATAGCGCGGGTCGGTTGAGTGGTCTCATCACAACACCGCCTGCCCGACCGACCCGGCGACCCCGTTCAGGACGCTGGGCGGGGACGGCGGATCGGCGTCGACGTAGGCAGTGTGCGCATCGGCGTGGCCTGCAGCGATCCCGACGGGATCCTGGCCACCCCGGTTGAGACCGTGCGCCGGGAGCGGTCCGGAAAGCACCTGCGCCGGCTGGCCGCGCTGACCGCCGAATTCGAGGCGGTCGAGGTGGTCGTCGGGTTGCCGCGCACCCTGGCCGACCGCACCGGCGCCTCGGCGCTGGACGCGATCGAACTGGCCGAGCAGTTGGCGCGCCGCGTTGCCCCGGTGCCGGTGCGGCTCGCCGACGAGCGGCTGACCACGGTGAGTGCGCAGCGATCGCTGCGCGCGGCGGGTGTGCGGGCAAGGGAGCAGCGGGCGGTCATCGACCAGGCCGCCGCGGTGGCGATCCTGCAGAGCTGGCTCGATCAGCGTCGTGCCGCGCCGGCCGGTCCCGGAGAGGCCACCGATGCCTGACGGCACCGCAAAGCACCGGGCCGAGCCCGTTGCGATCCCGCCAACCCGGCACAGGCGGTCCCGCGCGGCCAAACGCGGCACCGAGCACAGCCGCAAGCGGCGGCGCGTGGTCGGCGGCCTCGTCCTGACCCTGCTGGTCGTGGTGCTGGTGGCGGCCGTCGTCGTCGGCGCCAAGCTGTGGCACGGCATGTTCGGGACCGGTGACGACTACACCGGCAGCGGCACGCACGACATCGTGATTCAGGTCAAGGCCGGTGACTCCACCACCGACATCGGGGAGACGCTGCACGAGCTCAACGTCGTCGCGACCGTGCGGGCGTTCGTCGCCGCCGCCCACGGCAACGCGGCGATCACCTCGATCCAGCCGGGCTTCTACCGGATGCGAACCGAAATTCCGGCGGCCGACGCCGTCGCGCGCCTGTGCGACCCGAACTTCCGGGTGGGCAAGCTGGTCGTCCCGGAGGGGCGCCAACTCGACGACACCACCGACATGAAGACCAACGTGGTGACGCCCGGCATCCTGACCCTGATCTCCCGGTCCACCTGCGTGGAACTGGACGGCAACAAGCACTGCGTCTCAGTGGACGAGTTGCGCGCGGCAGCGACCAAGAGCAGTCCCGCGGCGTTGTCGGTGCCGGCGTGGGCGCGCGAGCCGGTGACTGAGCTCGGTAACGACCATCGCCGCGTCGAGGGCCTGATCGCACCGGGCACCTTCAACGTCGATCCGTCGTCGCCGGCCGAGACGATCCTGTCCGCCCTGATCAGCGCCGGCGCCGTGGAGTACATGAAGTCCGGGTTGCTGGACACCGCCGCGTCGCTGAGCCTGTCGCCGTACGACATCCTGGTGGTGGCGTCGCTGGTGCAGCGCGAAGCCAACCCGCAGGACTTCCCGAAGGTTGCCCAGGTCATCTACAACCGCCTGCACATTCACCACACGCTGGAATTCGATTCGACCGTGAATTACCCGCTGGACCGCCGGGAAGTGGCCACCAGCGACGCCGATCGCGCTCAGCGCACGCCGTGGAACACCTACGTCGCCCAGGGGCTGCCGGCGACCGCGATCTGTTCGCCCGGCATCGACGCGCTGCGCGCCGCCGAGCATCCCGAACCGGGTGACTGGCTGTACTTCGTCACCATCGACGTCCAGGGGACGACGTTGTTCACCAAGGACTATCAACAACATCTGGCCAACATCGAGCTGGCCAAGCACAACGGTGTCCTCGACAGCGCGCGCTAGCCGGCACGCGGCCAGGAAAGCCGGGGTGCTCGGTTCGCCGATCGCCCACTCCAAGTCCCCGCAACTGCACCTGGCCGCGTACCGCGCGCTGGGTCTGCACGACTGGACCTACGAGCGCATCGAGTGTGATGCCGAGCGGCTGCCGGGTCTGGTCGGCGGATTCGGCCCGGAGTGGGTCGGCGTTTCGGTGACGATGCCGGGCAAGTTCGCCGCCCTGCGCTTCGCCGACGAGCGCACGGACCGGGCGGCCCAGGTCGGCTCGGCCAACACCCTGGTGCGCACGCCGCGCGGCTGGCGTGCCGACAACACCGACATCGACGGCGTGGCGGGCGCACTCGGGTCGGCTATCGGGACGCGCGCTGGTCTGTGGATCGGGCGGTACCGCGCCGGCCGCTGTCGCCGGCCTTGCGCAGCTCGGCGTCGCCGGTGTCACCGTGGTGGCGCGCAATCCGGAAAAGGCGGCGCGCCTGGTGGACCTGGGCGCCCGGATCGGCGTGCCGACGCGGTTCTGCGACCTGGACAGCGACGAACTGGCCGGCGAGGTGGCCGCCGCCGAGGTGCTGATCAGCACCGTCCCGGCGGACGTGGCAGCGCGGTATGCCGCCACCTTCGCCGCGGTCCCGGTGCTGCTGGACGCCGTGTACCACCCGTGGCCCACGCCGCTGGCCGCCGCGGTGGCGGCCGCCGGCGGCCGGGTGATCAGCGGCCTGCAGATGCTGCTGCACCAGGCGTTCGCGCAGGTCGAGCAGTTCACCGGGCTGCCGGCGCCGCGCGAAGCGATGACTTGCGCTCTGGCGCCGCTTCATTAGCGTTCCCGACCGTGCTTGTCGTAATGGTATTGGGCTGGCTCACGATGTTGAGCTGCTACGACATCCGGGACCGGCGGTTACCCAACGCGTTGACGCTTCCCGGGGCGGCCGTGATCCTGCTCGCCTGCGCCGTGGCCGGTCGTGGTATGCCGGCGTTGCTTGGGGCGGTGGCCTTGACCGTCGTGTACCTGCTGGTACATCTGGTGGACCCGGCCGGGATGGGTGGCGGCGACGTCAAGCTGGCTATCGGCCTGGGCGGGCTGAGCGGTTATTTCGGTGCGGGCGCGTGGTTCCTGGCGGCGCTGGGCGCGCCCATGCTGACCGCGCTGGTCGCGACGATGTGCTGTCGGCGGACCCTGCCACACGGTCCGTCGATGTGTGTGGCCACCGCGGCCGCGGCAGGGCTGGCCTGGTTGGGCTGAGCCCGCCAACGAAGGCTTCACTGTGTACACCAGTCACAGTGGCCCCGCAACGAGCGCATCTGAGCAAACTTGAAAAGCGATATCGCCGGTGATATCGGTTTTCCGTTTTGGTCATGCCGAGCCTTGCCGGTGCCAGTGTGACCAGTGTGACCTGAGTGATCAATCCTTTCGAGAGGCTCAAACGGCAGGGTAGGCAATGCCGCGCCCCTCTCATGGGAAGATGTTCGGGTGTTGCGCTGGATCACCGCAGGGGAGTCGCACGGTCGTGCATTGGTGGCCATGGTCGATGGCATGGTCGCCGGAGTGGAGGTCACCTCCAACGACATCGCCGACGAATTGGCCCGCCGCCGGCTGGGCTATGGCCGCGGCGCCCGGATGAAGTTCGAGCGCGACGCGGTGACCGTGCTGTCCGGGCTGCGGCACGGCGTCACGATGGGCGGGCCGATCGCGATCGAGATCGGCAACACCGAGTGGCCGAAGTGGGAGACCGTGATGGCCGCCGATCCGGTCGACCCGGCCGAGCTGGCGCGACACTCGGCGCGCAATGAGCCGCTGACGCGGCCGCGGCCCGGCCACGCCGACTACGCGGGCATGCTCAAATACGGTTTCGAGGACGCCCGGCCGGTGCTGGAACGGGCCAGCGCCCGCGAGACCGCCGCGCGCGTCGCGGCGGGCACGATCGCGCGGGCGTTCCTGCGTCAGGCACTCGGTGTCGAGGTGCTCTCGCATGTCATCTCGATCGGTGCCTCGGAGCCTTACGACGGCCCGCCGCCGCAGCCTCAAGACCTGTCCGCGATCGACGACAGCCCGGTGCGCGCGTTCGACAAGGCCGCCGAAAAGTCCATGATCGCCGAGATCGAAGCCGCCAAGAAGGACGGCGACACCCTGGGCGGCGTCGTGGAGGCCGTCGCGCTGGGCCTGCCGGTCGGGTTGGGGTCATTCACCAGCGGCGACAACCGGCTCGACGGTCAACTGGCCGCCGCCGTCATGGGCATCCAGGCGATCAAGGGCGTGGAGATCGGCGACGGTTTCGAGACCGCCCGCCGCCGCGGCAGCCGTGCCCACGACGAGATGTACCCGGGGCCGGACGGCGTCGTGCGCTCCACCAACCGGGCCGGTGGGCTCGAAGGCGGCATGACCAACGGCCAGCCGCTGCGGGTGCGCGCGGCGATGAAGCCGATCTCCACCGTGCCGCGGGCACTGGCCACCGTCGACATGGCGACCGGCGACGAGGCCGTCGCCATCCATCAGCGTTCCGACGTCTGCGCGGTGCCCGCCGCCGGCGTCGTGGTCGAGACGATGGTGGCCCTGGTGCTGGCCCGCGCGGTGCTGGAGAAATTCGGCGGGGACTCGCTGACCGAAACCCGCCGCAACGTCGAGGCCTACCAGCGCGCGGTCGCCGAGCGGGAAACGCCGGCCGACCGCGCCCGGGTTTCAGGGGAATAGGTGCCCATGGCACCCAAGGCGGTACTCGTGGGATTGCCGGGCTCGGGCAAGTCCACCATCGGGCGCCGGCTGTCCAAGGCGCTCGGGGTTGCCCTGCTCGACACCGACATGGCGATCGAACAGCGCACCGGCCGCACCATCGCCGACATCTTCGCCAACGACGGGGAGGCCGAGTTCCGTCGTATCGAGGAGGAAGTCATCCGCGCGGCGCTCAACGAGCACGACGGCGTTCTCTCGCTCGGCGGCGGCGCGGTCACCAGCCCCGGCGTGTGCGCGGCGCTGGCCGGTCACACCGTCATCTACCTGGAGATCAACGCGGCCGAAGGCGTGCGCCGCACCGGCGGAAACACCGTGCGGCCACTGCTGGCCGGGGGAGACCGCGCCGAGAAGTACCGCGCGCTGATGGCCAAACGGGTGCCGCTGTACCGGCGCGTCGCGACCCTGCGGGTGGACACCAATCGCCGCAATCCCGGCGCTGTGGTGCGCTACATCGTGTCGCGTCTGCAGACCCCCGCGGGTCCCTCGAAGGCGCGGGCCGCCACATGACCGACTGCACCGACCGGTCACCGTGCAGGTGGCCGTCGACCCGCCCTACCCCGTGGTGATCGGCACCGGGCTGCTCAACGAACTCGACGAATTGCTTTCCGGCCGGAACAAAGTCGCCATTTTGCACCAGCCGGTGCTGACGCAGACCGCCGAGGCGATCCGAAACCACTTGGCCGACAAGGGCGTCGACGCGCACCGCGTCGAAATCCCGGACGCCGAGGCCGGCAAGGACCTGCCCGTCGTCGGATTCATCTGGGACGTGTTGGGCCGCATCGGGTTAGGCCGCAAAGATGCCCTGGTCAGCCTCGGCGGCGGGGCGGCCACCGACGTCGCCGGTTTCGCGGCGGCCACCTGGCTGCGCGGCGTCTCGATCGTGCACGTGCCCACCACGCTGCTCGGCATGGTCGACGCGGCGGTCGGCGGCAAGACCGGCATCAACACCGAGGCCGGCAAGAACCTCGTCGGCGCGTTTCATCAGCCGCTCGCGGTGTTGGCCGACCTGGCCACCCTGGAGACCTTGCCGCAGAACGAACTCGTCTGCGGGATGGCCGAAGTGGTCAAGGCCGGGTTCATCGCCGACCCGGTGATCCTGGACCTCATCGAGGCCGACCCGCAGGCCGCGTTGGACCCCAAGGGTGACGTGCTGCCCGAGTTGATCGTCCGGTCGATCAAGGTCAAGGCCGAGGTGGTCGCCGCCGACGAGAGGGAATCGGAGCTGCGCGAAATCCTGAACTACGGCCACACTTTGGCTCACGCGATCGAACTCCGCGAGCGCTATAAGTGGCGGCACGGCGCGGCGGTTTCGGTGGGCCTGGTGTTCGTCGCGGAATTGGCCAGGCTGGCCGGGCGACTCGACGACGCCACCGCGCAGCGGCACCGGACCATCCTGGAATCGCTTGGCCTGCCGGTCAGTTACGACGCCGACGCGTTGCCGCAGCTGATGGAATACATGGCCGGGGACAAGAAGACCCGCGCCGGTGTGCTCCGGTTCGTGGTCCTCGACGGGCTGGCCAAACCCGGCCGGATGGTGGGGCCCGATCCGTCGCTGCTGGCGGCCGCGTATGGAGGGATCAGTGGGCGTGGTGGCCCTGACGGACTGAAGACGGTCAACGTGATCAACGGCCCGAACCTGGGCAGGCTGGGCCGGCGCGAACCCGAGGTCTACGGCAACACCACCCACGAGGATCTGGTGGCCTTGATCGAGCGGGAGGCCGCCGAGCTCGGATTGAAAGCCGTTGTGCGGCAAAGCGATAGCGAAGCCCAACTGCTGGACTGGATCCACCTGGCCGCCGATGCCGCGGAGCCGGTGATTCTCAACGCCGGCGGCCTGACCCATACCTCGGTGGCGCTGCGCGATGCCTGTGCCGAACTGCGCGCACCCCTGATCGAGGTGCACATCTCCAATGTGCATGCCCGCGAGGAGTTTCGGCATCACTCCTACCTGAGCCCGGTCGCGACCGGAGTGATCGTCGGGCTGGGAATTCAGGGCTACCTGCTGGCCCTGCGCTACCTGGCCGGCTAGTCCTACTTCTTGGTGTCCGGCTTGGTCTGGTCGGCGTCCGTCGTGCGGATGACCTCGGTGGGCGCGTCGTGGCCGCTGGTGCGGATCACCTCGGTGGGTGCGTCACGTTCGCTGGTGCGGATCACCTCGGTGGGCGCGTCCCGCTCGGTCGTCGCGACGGCCGTCGGGGCGGTATGTGCCTCTCGCTGGGCCGTCGGGATCTCCCCGGTGGGGCCTTCGTCGCCGCGGGCGGCGGTGAACACGTCGCCGTCGCCGCGCTCGGGCTTGACGCCAAGACCGTGGTGAGTCTCCGGCGTCTTCTCGAACTGCCGGTCAATCCGCCAGCGGCCGACGGCGACGCCGATGATCCCGGGCAGGAAGACCATCAGCGCGGTGAAGGCCGCGAACGTGGTCAGCTCGTTGAGCAGCCCGCCCACATACAGCGCCTTGTAGAACAGGGCGATGAGCCAGGACACCGCGCCGCTGAGCACCCCGGCCACCACGCCCGCCAGCAGCCAGGTCATGGCCAGATCCTGGCGACGGTCCGGATCCCGGCTCGCCCGGGCGTCCGCGCGGCCGTCCAGCAGGCCCCACACGAACACCCCGACAACGAAGATCAAAAGCAGCACGATACTGATCAATCCGGCCTGCGTCTGCCACGCATTGATCAGCGCGCCCTGAAACAATCGGATAACGACCATTGCGGCCGCAAACACTAATCCGCGCAGCATCCAGTTAGTCATGAGGGAAAAGCGTAGCGAGTACCGTCAAGAGGCGTGACACATTCCCAGCGTCGAGACAATCTCAAGACCCAAATCGGTACCTCCGGACTGGACGCGATGCTGGTCACGGACCTGATCAACGTTCGCTATCTCTCGGGATTCACCGGTTCCAACGGCGCGTTGCTGGTATTCGCCGACGATCGCCAGGCCATTTTGGCCACCGACGGCCGCTACCGCACCCAAGCCGCGCAGCAGGCAGCCGGGCTCGAAGTAGCCATCGAACGGGCCGTTGGCCGCTATCTGGCCGGGCGCGCGGCCTCCGACGGCGTGGCGAAACTGGGCTTCGAGAGCCACGTGGTGACGGTGGACGGGATGGACGGGCTGACCAGTGAGCTGACCGGGCAAACCGAGTTGGTGCGGGCATCAGGGACGGTGGAACTGCTGCGTGAGATCAAGGACGCCGGCGAGCTGGCGTTGCTGCGGCTGGCCTGCGAGGCGGCCGACGCGGCGCTGGCCGAGCTGGTGGCGCGCGGCGGCCTGCGGCCGGGCCGCACCGAGCGCGAGGTGGCCCGTGAGCTGGAATCCTTCATGCTCGACCACGGCGCCGACACGGTGTCGTTCGAAACGATCGTGGCGGCCGGGCCGAATTCGGCGATCCCGCATCACCGCCCGACCGACGCGGTGCTGCGATCGGGCGACTTCGTCAAGATCGACTTCGGTGCGCTGGTCGCCGGCTACCACTCCGACATGACCCGCACCTTCGTGCTGGACAAGGCGGCCGACTGGCAGCTGGAGATCTACCAGCTGGTCGCCGAGGCGCAGCAGGCCGGCCGGGAGGCGTTGCGGGCGGGCGCTGACCTACGGGGAGTGGACGGCGCGGCGCGGGACTTGATCACCGAGGCCGGGTATGGCGAAAACTTCGGCCACGGCCTGGGTCACGGTGTCGGCCTGCAGATCCACGAAGCGCCGGGCATCGGCGCGACCTCCGCCGGGACCCTGCTCGCCGGCTCGGTGGTGACGGTGGAGCCGGGCGTCTACCTGCCGGGCCGCGGCGGCGTGCGCATCGAGGACACCCTGGTGGTGCCTCAGGAGACGCCGGACGGCGCCGAACAGGCGCCCGAGTTGCTGACCCGGTTCCCCAAGGAACTGGCCATCCTGGGCTAGCCGCCGCCGGTGCCGCCCAAGTACTCGAAAGGCCCGGTACCTGGGGTGCCCGCGGTTCCCGAATCGCCCCCGCTTCCCGGGTCACCGGTGGATCCGCAAATATTAACGCCTGAGAAAGCAGGCCGCCGGGGTTCGCGGAACCTGCTTAACTCAGTCCGGTCGCGGGTAAGTGGCACAGTCCGGTCACGGGTAAGCTCGCACGGATGTAAGCCCCGCGGCGGGTGTAGGCCCGTTGCTTGGATAACCGGCCACCTTGGCCATCCCGTAGGAGATTCACCGACTGTGGCGACCACTGCTGACTTCAAGAACGGACTTGTCCTGGCAATCGACGGACAGTTGTGGACCATCACCGAGTTCCAGCACGTCAAACCGGGTAAGGGCCCGGCCTTCGTGCGTACCAAGCTCAAGAACGTGCTCTCCGGCAAGGTCGTCGACAAGACCTACAACGCCGGCGTGAAGGTGGACACCGCCACCGTGGACCGGCGCGACGCCACCTACCTCTACCGGGACGGCGCGGACTTCGTGTTCATGGACAGCCAGGACTACGAGCAGCACCCGTTGCCGGAGTCGCTGGTCGGCGACGCGGCGCGGTTCCTGCTGGAGGGCCTGCCGGTGCAGGTGGCGTTTCACGACGGCGCGCCGCTGTACCTCGAGCTGCCGGTGACGGTCGAGCTCGTCGTCACCCACACCGAGCCGGGTCTACAGGGCGACCGGTCCAGCGCCGGCACCAAGCCGGCGACCGTGGAGACCGGCGCCGAACTTCAGGTACCGCTGTTCATCAACACCGGAGACAAGCTCAAGGTGGACTCTCGCGACGGCAGCTACCTGGGCCGGGTCAACGCCTGAAGATGCCGGACGGAAAGCCGGTCAAACCGGCTAGACCCGCTAGAGGACGTCACCAGGCCCGCAAACGCGCGGTGGACCTGCTGTTCGAGGCTGAGGCGCGCGGGATCAGCCCGCAGGAGGTGGTCGACATGCGCACCGCGCTGGCCGAGCGGAATGCCGACGTCGCGGCGCTGAACCCGTATACGGCCGCGGTGGTTCTCGGTGTCGGCGAGCACGCCGCCCACATCGACGAGCTGATCACCTCGCATCTGCAGGGCTGGACGCTGGATCGGCTGCCTGCGGTGGATCGCGCCATTCTGCGGGTCGCGGTGTGGGAGCTGCTGCACGCCGACGACGTGCCCGAACCGGTCGCCGTCGACGAGGCCGTCGAGCTGGCCAAGGGGCTGTCCACCGACGACTCGCCGGGCTTCGTCAACGGCGTGCTGGGCCAGGTCATGCTGGTGACGCCGCAGATCCGCGCGGCAGCGCGAGCGGTTCGGGAGGCCACCCCGTGAGCCGGCTGGAACTGCGGGTGGTGATCGCGGCCTTCCTGGCCACGACGGTGGTGGCCGGCGCGGTCGTCTGCGCCGCATTCGGGTGGGCCATCGTCGCGTCGACGATGGCGATCTACGCGCTGGGTGTCGGCGCCTGGCTGTATCACTCGATCGAACGGCTGATCCTGGCCAACCGGATCAGCACGGTGCGCACGGCGGCCAAGCCGCTGCAGCCGCTGCTGCCGGTGATGGCCGCCCTGATGGGCCTGATGCAGGGCGTGGTGCGCTCGCTCACCGATGTCACCGAGCCGGCGCGGCGCTGGGAGTTCCCGGTGATGAAGTGGGTGGAGAACCCGCTCGGCAGTCGGCGCGACCGGGAAATCGTGGATATCGAAGGTGAAGCCGACGACGAGCCGCATCGCTGACCTGCCGGTCAACTCCCGGAGCAAAATCATTCCCCATCGCGCCCGGGCGGGACACAATGGCTGCTGGCATGCAAACGTACGGCGACCGTGGCGCGACGCGCTCGAAGACAGTGGGCGAACTGCGCTGCCCCGTGGCCGAAGACAGGTGACGACATGAATCGAGATGGTGGCCAACCCCGGCGACTTCGCGTCTCCGCGCTGGCGGCAGTGGCCAATCCGTCGTACACGCGCATCGACACGTGGAACGTGCTGGACGACGCGTGCCGTCATCTCGCCGAGGTCGACCTGGCCGGGCTGGACACCACCCACGACCTGGCCAAGGTGAAGCGGCTGATGGACCGCCTGGCCGCCTACGAGCGCTACTGGCTGTTTCCGGGCGCGGAGAATCTGGCGTCGTTCCGCGCTCACCTCGAGGCCCTTTCCACCGTCCGGCTCACCGAAGAGGTCTCGCTGGCCGTCCGGCTGCTGGGTGAATATGGTGACCGCACAGCGCTTTTCGACACTTCCGCGCCAATGGCCGATCAAGAGCTGGTGGCGCAGGCCAAACAGCAGCAGTTCTACACGGTCCTGGTCGCCGACGACGCGCCGGCGACTGCGCCGGACAGCCTCGCCGAAAGCCTTCGGGCGCTGCGCAACCCGGCCGAGGACGTGCAGTTCGAGATCCTGGTGGCGCCCAGCGTCGAGGATGCGATCACCGCGGTCGCGCTCAACGGCGAGATCCAGGCCGCGATCATCCGGCACGACCTGCCGCTGCGATCCCGTGACCGGTTGCCGTTGATGAACGCCCTCCTGGGCGCCAACGACTTAGAAGGCGAAGCGGTGTGCAGCAACAGCAGCAGCGACTGCATCGAGTGCGGCGAGTGGATCCGTGAGCTGCGGCCACACATCGACATCTATCTGCTCACCGACGAGTCGATCGCGGCGGGCAACGACGACGGGCCCGACGTCTACGACCGCACGTTCTACCGGCTCAACGACGTCACCGACCTGCACAGCACGATCATCGCCGGCCTACGGAACCGGTTCGCCACCCCCTTCTTCGACGCGTTGCGCGCCTACGCGTCGGCGCCGGTCGGCCAATTCCACGCGCTGCCCATCGCGCGCGGCGCCAGCATCTTCAATTCCAGGTCGCTGCAGGACATGGGGGAGTTCTACGGCCGCAACATCTTCATGGCCGAGACCTCGACCACCTCGGGCGGCCTGGACTCGCTGCTGGACCCGCACGGCAACATCAAGAAAGCGATGGACAAGGCCGCGCACACGTGGAACTCCGACCACACCTACTTCGTCACCAACGGCACGTCGACCGCCAACAAGATCGTCGTGCAGTCGCTGACCCGGCCGGGCGACATCGTGCTGATCGACCGCAATTGCCACAAGTCCCACCACTACGGACTGGTGCTGGCCGGCGCCTACCCGCTGTACCTGGACGCCTATCCGCTGCCGCAATTCGCCATCTACGGGGCGGTGTCGCTGGAAACGATCAAGAAGACGCTGCTGGACCTCGAAGCGGCCGGCCAACTGCACAAGGTGCGCATGCTGCTGCTCACCAACTGCATCTTCGACGGCGTCGTCTACAACCCCCGCCGTGTCATGGAGGAAGTGCTGGCGATCAAGCCGGACATCTGCTTCCTGTGGGACGAGGCGTGGTACGCGTTCGCCACCGCGGTGCCGTGGGCCCGGCAACGGACCGCGATGGTGTCGGCGGATCGTCTCCAGCAGACCCTGGCATCGCCGGAATACGCTGCGGAATACCGCAATTGGGCGGCCTCGATGGAGGGGATCCCGCGGTCGGAGTGGGTCAACCACCGGCTGCTGCCCGACCCCGGCAGGGCCCGGGTCCGGGTGTACGCGACGCACTCCACCCACAAGTCGCTGTCGGCGTTCCGGCAGGCGTCGATGATTCACGTCCGCGACCAGGATTTCAACTCGCTGGCCCGCGATCAGTTCGGCGAGGCGTTCTTGACCCACACCTCGACATCGCCGAACCAGCAGCTGCTCGCGTCGCTGGACCTGGCCCGCCGGCAGGTCGACATCGAGGGCTTCCAGCTGGTCCGGCAGGTCTACGACATGGCGCTGGTGTTCCGCCACCGCGTCCGCAAGGACCGGCTGATCAGCAAGTGGTTCCGCATCCTCGACGAGTCCGACCTGGTGCCGGAGGAGTTCCGGGCCTCCCACGTCAGCTCGTACCGCGAGGTCAGGCAGGGCGCACTGGACGAGTGGAACGAGGCCTGGCGGTCGGATCAGTTCGTGCTGGACCCGACCCGGGTCACGCTGTTCCTCGGCAACACCGGGATGAACGGCTACGACTTCCGCGAGAAAATCCTGATGGACCGGTTCGGCATCCAGATCAACAAGACGTCGATCAACAGCGTGCTGCTGATCTTCACCATCGGCGTCACCTGGTCGAGCGTGCATCACCTACTGGACGTGCTGCGCCGGGTGGCCACCGACCTGGACCGGGAGAAGAAGGCGGCCAGCGCGGCCGACTGGGCGCTGCACGAGCGCCGCGTCGAGGAGATCACCGAGGATCTGCCGCACCTGCCCGACTTCAGTGGGTTCGATATCGCGTTTCAGCCCGTCGACGGTGCCTTGTTCGGTGACATGCGGTCGGCGTTCTACGCGGGTTACGAAGAGTCGGACCGTGAGTACGTGCAGATCGGCAGCGCCGGGCGCCGGATCGCCGAGGGCAGGAAACTGGTGTCCACCACGTTCGTGGTGCCCTACCCGCCCGGCTTCCCGGTGCTGGTGCCCGGTCAGGTGGTCTCCAAGGAAATCCTGTACTTCATGGCCCAGCTCGACGTCAAGGAAATCCACGGCTACAACCACGAACTCGGGTTGTCGGTGTTCACCCAGGAGGCACTGACGCGAATGGAGGCCCAACGCGAGGCGGCGACCGCCGCCGTGGGTGCCGCGGTCCCGGTCTTCGAACTCGTCGCGGACAAGGTGGCCGTCAACGGCGACAGGGCAGCGCGGGCGGTCGCCGAAGACGCGTGACGGCGCAACGTCTGCCGGCTTCGTGGCACGGTCAGGCCAGCGTTGGCGCGCACGGGCCGTCACTGCGCCGACAACCGCCGCAATACTTGCCGTCAGCAGGCATTCAACCGGGAGACACTCATGCACATCACCGTCGACTACAACCTGTGCGAAGGCCATGGCCAATGCATATTGGCGGCTCCGGATGTCTTCGACCTGCCCGACGACGTCGAGCAGGTCGTGCTGCTGGACCCGAATCCGGCCGAGGAACTGCGCGACGCCGTCGTCCGCGCTGCGGCGATGTGCCCCGCGCAGGCGATCCAGATCGGCGCCTGATCCGCTCAGTCGTCCAGCAACCCATACTGTCCGGCCAGAGCCGCGGCAGCGATGCGGTTGCTGACGCCGAGTTTGTGCAGCAGGGCTGCCACCATCCGCTTGGCGGTCCGCTCGGAGACCAGCATCCGCTTGGCGATGTCAACCGTCTCCATCCCTGCCGCGAGCAGCGCCCACAGCCGCAAATCCTGAGCATTGAGGCTGTCGGCCAATGACGCGGGCGGCTTGCGGGTGTTGCTGAGCAGAGCGTCGAGCACCGCGCCGTCGAGGACGCGCAGCCCCTCCGCGATCGTCCACAGTGGGCCCGCGAGCGCTTCGGGCCGGGCGGTCTTGCGGAGAAACCCGTCGGCTCCCGCGCGCAGCGCCTCCTCCGCAAGCCCCAAGTCGTCAGTTCCCGACAGCGCCAGGATTCGGGTCGCGGGATGGCGCGCCCTGACGTGCCTGATTGCGGCGACACCGCCCAGCGGCGGCATGGACAGGTCGATGATCGCCAGGTCGGCGCTCGTCTTGGCCACCAGCTCGGCGGCTTCTTCGACATAAGTGGTCTGCCCACCGACGGTGAACAGCTCGCCCCACTCGCGGCTGAGCAGCAGCGCCAGACCCTGGGCGAAAAGCTCGTGATCGTCCACGATCACCACAACGTAGGGCTTTTGCGCCATTGCCGGATGCTAGCGCCAACCCTATGGTCGGGCGGGTGAGACCGCTGGATCGTATCCGCTCGGCGCTTGCCCCTGACGCGGAAGATTACGGGCTGGCGGGCGTCGTCGTCGCGGTGCGGATCGCGGTGGTGGCGTCGATCGCGGTCTTGCTGGTCGTCGGGCCGTACTGGGTACGAGAACACGTGCTCGCCACCGCGGTGGTCCTGGTCGCTGCGATGGCTTATGCGGCCGCGCTGCTGCTGAACCCGCGACTGGAGGTGCGACGCACTCGCTACGCATGGTGGCTCACGGCGACCGACTCCGCGTTCACCTTGACGCTGATCGTGCTCACCGGCGGTGTGCACAGCCCGGTCGCGGTGGTGCTGGTGCTGGCGGTGATCGCTTCTGCCGCCCGGTTGTCGGTCGCCGAGACGCTGCTGCTCACCGTGCTGCTCGGCGCCGCTTACGTGGTAATCGCCCTGACAACCGGGCCCGATACCGTCGTCGCGCCGTCGCGCTGGCTACAGGGTGCGTGGTGGGCGGTGTACCTGCTGTTCATCGCCGTGCTGGGCGCCGGCCTGTCGGCGCTGGCCGAACGCGAACAGCGGTCGCGGCTGCGGGCCATCGTCGAGGCCGAAACCGAGCACGCGGCCGCTGAGGAGGAACGCGACCTGCGGGCCCGGCTGCTGCGGTCCTATGAGGCCCAACAGGACGGCCTTCAGGTTCTGCTGCACGAATTCCGCACGCCGGTGGCGTCTTTGGAGGCGTTGGCACGGGCCCTCACCGATTCCTCGACCCGGCTGTCGGAGCCCGACCGCGAAGCCGGCCTGCGGCTGGCCGAACGGCACGCCCGCCATCTGGGCGACATGCTGGACGCGCTCGGCGACGTAGCGCTCAGCCGCCGCCCGACGTTCTCGTCCGGCCGGGTGCGCAGCGTCGACGTCGCGGAGTTGATCAGCGCCGCGGCCGACGCCGTCGGTTTGCAGCCGCCGCGACTGCGGTTGGCGGTCGGCGATGGCGTGGACTCCGTCGCGGTGAACGCGCAGGGGCTGCGCCGCATCCTGACCAATCTGCTGGAGAATGCGTCCCGGCACGGACGGGGCGAACCGATCGATGTGACGTGCTCGCGAGACGGCAACGAGTTGACCATCTCCGTTCTGGACCGGGGCCCCGGCGTGCCCGCCGACAGCCTCGGCGAGTTGACGGCGAAGTTCGTCAGCATCGGCGGACAGCGCGGGACCGCCGGGCTGGGTCTGTGGATCGTGCAGCAGATCGTTGAGGCGATGGGCGGCCGGCTGACGTTTTCGGCCCGGGACGGCGGCGGGCTGGCCGCCACCTTCGTCATCCCTACCGACTGATCCCCGCTTGGCCCTTCGATTGGCCCGCACAGGCCACGGTTTGGCACGCGCGCAGGTCCTTTACCCGCTACGGCAAGGCGAGCATGTGATTGGGCCCACCTGGCCGGGTACGGAAGGACCAATCAAATGACCACCGCGGTGACCACGACGCACAAGGACATCGACCTGTCCGCCCGTTCGTTCTGGGCGAAGTCCATGGCGGAGCGCGATGCCGCCTTCACCACGTTGCGCCGGGAGAACCCGGTTCCGTGGAGCAGGCCCGCCGAATCCGATCTGCTGCCGGCCGAACTCAACACCAAGGGCTTCTGGTCGCTGACGAAGATGGAGGACATCCGGTATGCCAGCCGGCACCCGGAGGTGTTCTCCTCGGCACAGGGCATCACGATGGAGGACTTCGCCCCCGAGATGATCGAGGTGGCCCAATCCTTCATCGCGATGGATGCCCCACGCCACACCCAGCTGCGCGGCATCACGCTGGACGCCTTCAAGCCACGCAACATGCGCCGGCTGGAGGGCTGGATCCGCGGGCACGCGCGCGACCTGATCACCGAGATGGCCCACCTTGGCGAGGGGGACTTCGTCGAGTTGGTGTCGGTCAAACTGCCCGGCCGGATTTTCGGCAGCTTCTTCGGCCTTCCCCCCGGTGAGATGCACGACAAGACCATCGACGCCGCGCAGCGCCTGCTGGGCTGGCCCGATCCCGAGGTCTGCGCCGGCAAGTCGGGGCTGGAGCTGTTCGCCGGGGCGGTGATGGAACTGCACGAGGTCGCCTCCACGCTCATCCCCGAGCGCCGGGCCAATCCCGGCGACGACCTGTTGACCTGGATGGTGCAGGCCGAATTCGACGGCAAGAAGATGACCGACGACGAATTGCGGGCGTTCTTCGTGCTGCTGGCCGTGGCCGCCAACGACACCACCCGCCATGCATCGGCTCAGGCGATCCACGCGTTTTCCAAGTTCCCCGAACAGCGCGCGCGGCTGGTGGAAGACGTTCCGGGGCGGGTGGATGCCGCCGTTGAAGAGGTGCTGCGCTGGGCGTCGCCGCTGATCCACATGCGCCGCACCGCAACCCAGGACGTCACCATCCGCGGTTCGGAGATCAAGGCCGGCGACAAAGTGGTGTTGTGGTACGCCTCGGGCAACCGCGACGAGGACGTCTTCACCGACCCGTTCACTTTCGACATCGCCCGCAGCCCCAACCCGCACATCGCATTCGGTGGCGGCGGCCCGCACTTCTGCCTGGGCGCCGCGCTCGCTCGCACGATGCTCAAGTCGTTGCTGACCGAGGTCTACACCCGCATTCCGGACATCGACGCTCCCGAGCCGGATTTCCTGGTCGCCAATTTCATCAACGGCATCAAGCGCCTGCCCGCCACCTGGACACCGGAGCGGAACGCCACCCGATGAAGACGAAAGCTGCGGTGCTGTGGGGGTTGCACCGGAAGTGGGAGGTCGAGGAGGTCGAACTCGACGGCCCCAAAGAAGCCGAGGTCCTGGTCAAGCTGACCGCCAGCGGGCTGTGTCATTCCGATGACCATCTGGTCACCGGTGACATGCCGATGCGGATGCCGGTGGTGGGCGGCCACGAAGGCGCCGGCGTCGTGGTCGGGGTAGGGCCCGGCGTCACCGACGTCGCCGCGGGCGATTCCGTTGTGCTGAGCTTCATTCCCGCCTGCGGGCGCTGCGTGCCGTGCGCGCGCGGTATGAGCAACCTGTGCGTGCAGGGCGCGGCGATCGTGGCCGGACCGCAACTCGACGGCACCTTCCGTTTTCACGCCAGGGGCGAAGATCTCAGCCAAATGTGTGTGCTCGGAACGTTTTCGGAATACACCGTGGTGCCGATGTCCTCGGTCGTCAAGGTCGATCCGGACACCGCGCTCGATAAGGCGGCGCTGGTCGGGTGCGGCGTGACCACCGGCTACGGCAGCGCCGTGCGCACCGGCGAGGCAAGCGACGGCGACACCGTGGTGGTGATGGGCGTCGGTGGCATCGGCATCAACGCGGTACAGGGTGCCCGGATCGCGGGCGCGCGCAACATCATTGCGCTCGATCCCGTTGAGTACAAGCGCACCCGGTCCCTGGAGTTCGGCGCCACCCACGTTGCATCGACGGTCGAGGAAGCGCAGGCGCTGGTCGCCGACCTGACCCGCGGCGCGATGGCCGATGTGTGCGTGGTGACCACGTCCTCTGCCGAGGGTGCCTACGTCGCGCAGGCGCTGAGCCTGGTGGGCAAGCGTGGCCGGGTGGTGATGACGGCGATCCCGCACCCGACGGACACCTGCGTGGACATGTCGCTGTTCGACCTGACGCTGTACGAAAAGCAGGTCCGAGGGTCACTTTTCGGATCCTCCAACCCACGCAACGACATCCTCAAGATGCTGGATTTGTACCGGTCGGGGCAGTTGAAACTCGACGAATTGATCACTCGCGAGTATGCGCTCGAGGACATCAACCAGGGCTTTGAAGACATGCACGACGGCCTCAACCTGCGTGGCCTTATTCGCTTCTGAGCGCGGCCCGCATCCCACGCTGGCATGCGGCCCAGCGTATGGCACGTCGTCGAGACTGCGCGGGGGGCATCGAAACTGCGCTCAGCGCGCGAATTTCCCCCGAAATTGCCCGCCCTGGAGGCAGACTCGGCGCCATTCAAGGCAAGTCAGCGCAGAACTTTCGCGTAGAGCAGGCTGTCGTGTGGCTCGGGACCGGTGGTCGGGTAGACGGCGTGCCGGGCCAGCCGGCCCTCCAACACGAACCCGGCCCGCTGAAGTAGCTGCGTGGATCGCTGGTTGTCGACATGGCAGGTCGCCCAGACGCGGTAGACGTGGCCGTCGGTCTCCAGCGCGGCCAACAGCATGGCCAGTGCTTCCGACATCAAACCCTTGCCCCACCAGCGCTGGCCGATGCAGTAACCGACCTCGACGGAGTGCCGCTTGGAGCGCCGGCAGCTGGTCAGACCGATCACCTCGCCGCTGCTGCGCAGCGTGATCGCCCAGGTTCGATCCTCGTCGGTGACGTTGAGTTTTTCGGTGATCACCCGACGCGTCGCGCCCACGTCCGGATGCGGAGCCCAGAGCAGGTACTTGGTCACCTCCGGATCGCGGGCGACCCGTTGGAAAATCGCGCCGGCGTCGTCGAGGTTGGGCGGGCGCAGCAGCAGCCTCGCTCCGACGATGTGGTCAGGCGGATAGTCCATCGCTACAGCCCGAGCGCGCGATACGTGTGACGGACGAACTTCGGCTGCGCCGTGCGGAGTTTCGCCAGACCAGGGTTACCCGCGACTGCCGAGGCCGCGTCCACGGACAGATCGGGACAAAACTGGATCAGGTACTGCAGGATCAGGTCCGCGGACGGGTCGGCCTGCCACCACGTCCCATACGCACCGGGCCAGCTGAACGTGCCGGGCCCGCCCGGCCCGAACAGCGGGGCGGACTTCACCGGGTCGGTCACCACCGACAGGTTCAGCCCGAACCCGCGGCCCACCCAATACGGCGCGCCCAGAAACTTGTGCCGGCGCTGCTCGTCGGTCAGCCCGTCGGTACGCATCAGGCGCACCGACTCAGGCGACAACACCCGGACGCCGTCGACCGACCCGTCGCCCAGCAGCACCCGCACGAATCGCAGGTAGTCGTCGGCGGTCGACCACAGGCCGCCGCCCGCATTGCAGAACGCCGGCGGCGTGACATGCGGCGGGCCCATCACGTCGTGGCGCAACTGGTCGTCATCGTCGAGCCGGTACATGGTCGCGGCGCGGCGGCGGGCATCGGCGGAGACGAAGAAGCCGGTATCGGGCATGCCCGCCGGGCCTAGCACTCGCTCGTCGAGCACCTGGTGAAACGGCTTGCCCTCGATGCGGGACACGATGACGCCCAGCACGTCGATGGAGTGGCTGTAGGTCACCCGTTCGCCGGGCTGGTGCACCAGCGGCAGGGCGGCGAGTTCGGTCAGCCAGGCGTCCGAACCCTCGTTGAAGGGCAGCCGCATGTAGGCCCGCGAGATCGGCCCGGACGCCGAGAAGCCGTAGGCCAGGCCGCTGGTGTGCGTCAGCAGATCTTGCACCAGGATGGCCCGCCGGGCCGGATGGGTGCGATCCAGCGGGCCGTGGGGATCGTCGAGCACCTGCGGGGCGGCCAGCTCCGGCGTCCAGCGTGCGATCGGGTCGCGCAGCGCCAGCTTGCCCTCGTCGACCAGGCTCATTGCGGCGGCCACCGTGACCGGCTTGGTCATCGACGCGATGCGAAACAGCGTGTCGCGCTGCATCGGCAGCCCCGCGTCGACGTCGCGGTAGCCGATCTCGTTGACTTGCAGGACTTCTCCGCGCTGCCAGACCACCGTCACGGCGCCGGAGAGCAGGCCGGCGTCGCAGACCTCCCGGATACCGGCCTGATTGCCATCGAGGTTCTGGCGATTCACCCGGTTCAGGTTAGCCGGGCCCGGTGGGAGACCGAGCGCGAGCACGACCGCGTTGGTTGTTGCTTCTAAGAAAGTGTTTCGCCGGCCCGTGCCGCGTGTTAGTTTTGCGCTCTCCGGCAAATGCGAACTGGTGAACTTGCTGTGAGGGCGACGACGTGCCTGCGACGGTGTTGTCGTTGCTAGCGATCCAGGGTGCGGGGGATGCTTTCACCAAGACCCGCAAAGATGGACGGAGGCGGAAAGGCCGAACTCCGTCCATGCCGTACGACGAGGGTAGCAAAGAGCTGCTCATTTTCACCGGTTGGATAACTCAGCAAAGGCTGGCCATGAATGGCTTGATCACACAAGCGCAAATCTCCCACCGACCCCCCTCCCGCCGTTCCTCGCGCCCGAGGTCTATCGCGATCGTGTTCGCGGCGGCACTGCTCGCACTGTTCGCGTCAGGGTGCGGACAGAAATCCACAACAGGCAGTTCCTCGACGACCTCTTCGTCTGGGACGTCATCGTCGTCTCCGGCGACGAGCTCGACGCCGGGCGCTTCGGCCTCGCCGGAGGCTTCACAGCTGCTGCAGGACTGCTCCAAGGCCACGACGGCTCTGCATTCCGTGCACGTGGTTCTGACAACGGAGCAACCTCACCACCCTTCCGTTCGACAGCGTTGACGCCGACGTGACCAACCAGCCGCAGGAACAAGGCGGCCGGGCGGTCGGTACTGCCAATGTCAGGTTGGGGAAGAACCCCACGCCGGTGCTCAAGCAGTTCATGGTCACCAATAAGACGATGTACACCAAGAACGATGCCGGTGTGTACACGTCCGTGGGTCCGGCCGAGAAGATCTACGACCCGGGCATCATCCTGGCCAAGGACAAGGGCCTCGGGTTCGCGATCGGCAAGATCCAGGGCGCCCAGACGGCCGGGAATGAAACGATCAACGGCGTCGCGACCGTGAAACTGACGGGGACCATCGACGCGGCGACCATCGATCCGATCATTCCGCAGATCGGCAAGGGCGTCGGAACCCTTCCGATCACGCTGTACATCACCGACGTGAACGCGGCGGGCGCACCTCCTGGAGGCACCCCGAACCTGGTGCGGATGGTCGTCGACAAGGACCAGGGCCACGTCACGGTCACCCTGTCGGCATGGGGGCAGCCCGTGAACATCCCCAATCCCCCGAGCTAGCCAGCACCGGAGAACAACGGAATCGAGAACCGGCCTGGCACTGCGCCCGTCGTAGCCGAGGCCACGAGCAGTGTTTGGGCCGGTTCTCGTCCGTCGTTCGCCCGCACCGACATCGACTTTGGGTGACCGATCGGCAATCCTTTGAGAAATCTCCAAGGGTGCGATCGCACCATTGGGCTCGGCTTGCAACAGCGGCCGACCCCACCCGATCCACCTGGAGATGTGAATGACAAACGACCTCCCAGAAGTCCAGGAGCGTGATTCCAGTCCACGCCCTGCTCCTCCGGGTGGACCGCCGATGTCAGACGTGTGGGTTTACAACGGACGGGCCTACGACCTGAGCGACTGGATCGCCAAACACCCCGGCGGTGCCTTCTTCATCGGGCGAACCCGGAACCGCGACATCACCGCCGTCGTCAGCTCCTACCATCGCGACCCGGCCAAGATTGAACGAATCCTCAAGGCGCGCTACGCATTAGACCGCGACGCGACACCTCGCGACATCCATCCCAAACACAACGCACCGCCCTTCCTGTTCAAGGACGGCTTCAACAGCTGGCGCGACACCCCCAACTACCGATTCGACGATCACAACGATCTGCTGCACCGGGTCAGGGCGCGGCTGAACGAACCGGCGATGGCCGCGCGGATCAAGCGGATGGACACGCTTTTCAACATCGTCGTCGCGCTACTGGCGATCGCCTACTTCGCGGTCCAGGGCGTGCGACTCGCCGAGCCGCGCTGGATGCCGCTGCCGGTCTTCGTGATCGCGATGGTCGTGCTGCGCAGTTCCCTTGCGGGATTTGGTCATTACTCGCTGCACCGCGCGCAGCGCGGCATCAACCGCGCGCTCGGGAATGCCTTCGACCTGAACTACGTGGCGCTGTCCCTGGTCACCGCTGACGGGCACACCCTGTTGCACCACCCGTACACCCAGAGCGATGTCGACATCAAGAAGAACGTCTTCACGATGATGATGCGGCTGCCGCGGCTGTATCGCGTTCCGGTGCACACCATTCACAAGTTCGGTCACCTGGTCACCGGCATGGCCATCCGGGTGGCGGACGTCCTGCGGATCACCCGCAAGATGGGCGTGGAAAAGACGTACGGAACCTGGCGCGGTGCGCTGCCACACTTCCTCGGCTCGTCCGGCGTGCGTGTGCTGCTGGTCACCGAGATGGTGGTGTTCGCGCTCGCCGGCGACTTCTGGGCCTGGGCACTGCAATTCGTGGCAACCCTGTGGGTCAGCACCTTCATGGTGGTCGCGAGCCATGAGTTCGAGGACGAGACCGAACAGGCATCCGGCGCGCAGAAGTGCCCGGAAGACTGGGGCGTCGATCAGGTCGAGCACGCCAACGACCTGATCGTGATAGGGAATCGCTACGTCGACTGCTTCCTGTCGGCGGGCCTGAGTTCGCACCGCGTCCACCACGTGCTG
This sequence comes from uncultured Actinomycetota bacterium, assembly GCA_963735655.1. GTDB lineage: Bacteria > Actinomycetota > Actinomycetes > Mycobacteriales > Mycobacteriaceae > Mycobacterium. The sequence goes on along the minus strand of CAVTLW010000027.1, from coordinate 150,094 downwards.
CCGTATCAGCGCAGCGGATTCGCCAACATCGCGACCGAGGACGTGTTGCGCGAGGAGGCGGCGAAATTCGGCGTCGAGTGGCTTCCCGCAAAGAGTTTCGTCACCGACCGGCTGCCCAAGCTGTGCCGGACCTATCTGTTGTCGCCGTCGCGCCAGGCCAAGGACCTGAATTGGGGCTTCCTGCGCGAACATTGCTCGCCCGCGGCGTTCAAAGCCAGTGCCGGCTATGTGGTTTCGGGCTTCGTCGGAATCGGGTCGGTATGACCTACCCAGCCGAGGGCCCCGACGTCAATGCCCGCCGCTGCGCCGACGACGAGCCGCAGATCGATCTGACCCAGTTGCCGCCGGTGCCGCCGACCACGGTCGCGGTGATCGAGAGCATCGCCACGGGTGCGCCGCAACGCGTGGTCGATCAGGCCGACGCCGCCGGGCGGGCCGCCAGGTTGTTCGTCGATCCCGAACAGCGGCAACGGATTCCGCGGGTGTACGCCAAGACACGCATCGACACCCGCAGATTGGCGGTCGACCCGCTGGATCCCGAGTTCGACGCGTTCCGGCGCAATCCGGCGACCATCCGGGACCGGATGAACCTGTATTACCAACACGCGGTTCCGCTGGCGGTCGAGGTGGCCGGGCGTGCGCTGGCCGGCCTCCCGGATGGGGCCGACGAGATCGGGCTGCTGGTATTCGTGACCAGCACCGGATTCCTCGCTCCCGGTGTGGATGTGGCGGTCGTCAAGGAGCTGGGCCTGCCCCGGTCGGTTTCGCGGGTGGTGGTCAATTTCATGGGGTGCGCGGCGGCGATGAACGCCATCCGCATCGCCACCAGCTACGTGCGATCCCATCCGGGCCGCAAAGCGATGGTGGTGTGCATCGAATTGTGTTCGGTGAACGCCGTTTTCGCTGATGACCTGAACGAGGTCGTCACGCACAGCCTGTTCGGCGACGGGTGCGCGGCCTTGGTGATCGGCGCCAGCCAGGTTCAGGAGAAGCAGGAACCGGGCAAGGTGGTGATCCGCGGCAATTTCAGCCAGCTGCTCGACGGGGCCGAGGACGGCATCGTGCTCGGCGTCAACCACAACGGCATCACCTGCGAGCTCTCCGAGAGTCTTCCCGACTACATCTACGCCGGGGTCGACCCGCTGATCACAGACGTGTTGCGGGACAAGGGCTTAGAAAAATCGGACATCGAGTTGTGGGCGATCCATCCGGGTGGGCCCAGGATCATCGAGGAATCGGCGCGCTCCCTGGGCATTCCCGCGGAACTGGCCGCGGCCAGCTGGGAGGTACTCGCCCGGTATGGCAACATGCTGAGCGTATCGCTGATCTTCGTGCTGGAAATGATGGTGCGCCAGACGGATTCGGCGAAAGAACTCACGACGGGCATGGCATTTGCGTTTGCTCCGGGCGTCACCGTCGAGGGAATGCTTTTCGACATCGTCCGGCGGTGAAAACGGCATGACCCCCGTGAACCCCCAGACCGCCGGCCGTATCGAATATCGCTCATGGATGAGCGACAACCTGCGCTGGGATGCGCTGGCGTTGCGCGAGGGCGACATCGTCATCTCCGCGCCGCCGAAGTGCGGCACCACCTGGACGCAGCGGTTGGTGTCGCTGCTGGTGTTCGACGGGCCGAACCTGCCCGGGCCGCTGCCGATGGTGTCACCGTGGCTCGACCTGACCGTCCAGCCGGTCGAGCATGTCGTCGCCGCCCTCAACTCGCAGCCGCACCGCCGGTTCATCAAGACCCACACGCCGCTGGACGGCCTGCTGCTCGACGACCGCGTCACCTACATCGGAGTGGGCCGCGATCCGCGCGATGCCGCGGTTTCGATGCTGATGGACCGCGAACGGATGCGGGCGCTGCATCAGGCCGCGGGGCCGCCAGGCGAGCCGTTCGCCCCGCCCGGGCTGGACTTCGTCGGCGAGTACACCGCGCTCGACGTGCTGCGCAAGTGGATCGACGGGCCGATCACCCCGACTCAGGGCATCGCGTCGCTGGCGAGCGTCCTGCACCATTACGGCTCGGTCTGGGACCGTCGTCACCTGCCCAACGTCGCCGTGTTCCACTACGCGGACTACCGGGCGGACCTGGTCGGCGAGCTGCTCCGGCTGGCGGCGCTGCTCGGGTGCGATCTGGATCGCGACCGCGCCGCACAGTTGGCGCCGCACGCGACGCTGGAGGCCATGCGGGCGCATTCCGCGGAGCTCGCCCCCGCGGCCCCGCACGGCGTCCGTCCGCCGCACGAGGAGCTGGACAACGGCCCGTTCTTCCGGGCCGGTGGCCGCGGCGAGTGGCGGGAGATCTTCACCGAGGCCGAGCACCGGCGCTATCACGACCGGGCGGCCGAGCTGGCCGGAGCGGACCTGCTCGCCTGGGCCCACGACGGCCGCCGCGGCTGCGCGCCGTGACCGGTCGCGTCGGATACCGCTCGTGGATGAGTGACAACCTGCGCTGGGATGCGCTGCGGTTGCGCGAGGGCGACATCGTCATCTCCGCGCCGTCCAAGTGCGGTGTGACCTGGACCCAGCGCCTGGTCTCGCTGCTGGTGTTCGACGGGCCGGACTTGCCGGGTCCGTTGTCGACGGTGTCGCCGTGGCTGGACGGGAACATGTGCCCGATCGAGGAGGTCGTCGCGACCCTCGACGCGCAAGCCCACCGCCGGTTCATCAAGACTCACACGCCACTGGACGGCCTGGTGCTCGACGACCGCGTCACCTACATCGCGGTGGGCCGCGATCCGCGCGATGCCGCGATGTCGGAGCTGCATCAGTGGGACAACATGAACCTGCACCGGATGCGGGCCCTCAACGGGGCCCCCGGCGCGCGGCCGCCCGAGGCGGGTGAGCGTCCCACTCCGATCGAGGCGTTCCGGGACTGGATGGAGGGCCCGATCATGCCGCCCGACGGCATGCCCCCCGGAGCGCCGCCGCAAGGGATGGGCTTCACGCCCCGCGACCCGGCGGGGTTCCTGCCGCCGCGGGGCGCCCCGCGCAAGCCGCCCGTGCAGGGGATGGGCTCACTGGCCAGCATCCTGAACCATTTCGGCTCCGTCTGGCACCGGCGCCAGCTGCCCAATGTGGCGATGTTCCACTACGCCGACTATCAGCTGGACCTGGTGGGTGAGCTGGTCCGGCTGGCCGCGGTGTTGGGTTACCCGCTGGACCGCCAGCGCGCCGAGCGGCTGACGGAGCACGCCTCGCTGGCCGCCATGCGTGCCCGCGCCTCGGATTTCGCCCCCAACTCCACCGAAGGCATGTGGCATAGCGACGAACGATTCTTCCGGGCCGGCGCCCGCGGCGAGTGGCTGGAATTCTTCAACGAGCGGGTGTACCGGCGCTACTACGACCGCATCAACCAGCTGGCCCCGCCGGATCTACTGGCCTGGGCGCACGAGGGCCGTCAGGGCTGCGACCCCGTGTGAGAGCCCCGGCAGTCCCTATTGCGGCTTCTCGTCGTGTGGCTGAACGAATGCACGCAGATGACGGCGAGTCTGGTGATCCGGTGTCCCGGCCTCGCCGTCGGTGTGTCTGCCTCGCGTGTAGTCGCCTTGCCACTCCACTCGCTCTCCCGAGGCGACCCTCGCTACCTGCTCCATCTGCTTTGCCGCGTCACGTGAGCGAAGAAAGAACTCATGCTTGCGCTGCAGATCTTCATCAGAATCGATGCGCCTGAGTTCAGGGGCGAACTCTTCAAGCTCGGCTCGGCGTTGCGGGACGATCATGCAGATCGGCTCGTCGACCTCGAATCGCACCGGCATCAGTTTGCGGGTGAGTTTCCAGCTCATGCTGAAACTCGCGCTTGCCCAGTCGGTTTCGACTATGCCCTCCAACGGACACACGGCGTCTTTCGGATAGTTTGCCGGTCCGCGGACCAACAGGTTGTAGCCCGCAGGAGTGCGAAACAGCATCGGCAGCTTCCACGTCAGGATGCCGTTACCGAAATGACTGAGGGGCAGGTACTGATCGGCGTCGCGCTTATCGGGTGCGATCAACACGTCCACGCCGTTTTCCTCACCAGTCCACGTAGCGGTGAACGCGCACGGATTGCGCAGCTCCCAGCCGCTTTGGTTGGCGATGAGCATCGGCAAACACCGACTAGGCCAACCGGCAACCGTCTCTGACATCCACTTCCGGCCAACCGGTGCGGGGGTGATCTGCGGCGCGTTATCGCCTGTGATGAACCCGATCAGTGGACGGGCCGGCCTGTTGGACTTGTCGCTCATCTGTTCCTCGATTAGCTGGGGACACCCATTGCCAGACGTTCGAATCCGTTCCCCCGGCAACACGTCATGCTTCGGCGGCTTCGGCCCGTTTGTAATCCAACGGACAGACTACTTACCGCTCGCCGGAGAGCGCGGTGGTAGCCACCTTTGCAGGGCCGCTGGATGCCACCGAGTGCCCGCTCTTGGGCAGGTAGACGGCCGACCTTGGGCGTTGACCGGTTCAGCGCCGCTGCGCAGGACACCAGACGCCATTTCGACTGCGTCGCCGTTATCGCGGCGCACCAGGCCGCGCGGCCGCGGCCACTCCTCGCCTGCCGGGTTGGTGTCGGAGAAGCAACTGATCAACAGCGTGGCGCCGGGCCGGGTAGCCCGGTACACCGCGGCCGCGTAGCTTTATAGCACCCTCCACGGCGCACCTACGGTCTCCACCGCGCACTGCACTAACCGCACAGACCAAGAGCGGGTATCGGTGGATCGAAGCTAAAATCTCATGACGGTTTCGGTTGAGCAAAGTTACTGCAGCTTACCCGCGATGCGAGGGCTAATATCGCCTGTTCGGCTATAGTGTTGGCTCCTATGGCAGGACTGAACCGTTACGAGAAGCGCTGGCGCACAGCGCTTCACGTAGCCTTGTCGGCATTCGTTGCTGCCATCCTCGGACTCGGCATCACTCCCGTAGCTCATGCGGCTGCGGCCACGGCGACGTTGTCGGTGGAACATACGTGGCAGACCGGTTTCATCGCCCACTTCACCATCACCAACGCGAGCATGGTGCCGCTAACCGATTGGAAGCTTGAATTCGACTTGCCGGTGGGAGAAGGTGTCTCGCACACGTGGAATAGCACCCTTACCCAATCTGGCACGCACTATGTTCTGACCCCCGCCAATTGGAATCGCACCATTGCACCCGGTGGTTCGGCCACCGGTGGTCTGAGAGGCGTGCTGACCGGTTCCTACTCGCCACCGTCGAATTGTCTGCTCAACGGGCAATATCCCTGCACCTAGAGGCGACTGCGCACGGAGCGCTTCGGCCCGCGGCGAGTGGCTGGAATTCTTCAACCCCGCCTGAGCCCGTCAGCGCCGCTGAGCGCGGACGTACCAGAACGCCATTTCGACTGAGTTGCCGTCCAATTCGCGGCGCACTGTGGCCGGTTCCAGCGCCGCGATGTTCCAGCCGGCGCCGCCGAGGACGTCGCGCAGCGTCGCTTCGGACACCGCCGGCCGCGGCCACTCCTCGGTGGGTGCGTTGGCGTCGGAGAAGCAGCTGATCAACAGCGTCGCGCCGGGCCGGGTGGCCCGATGGACCGCGGCGGCATAGCTGCGTTTGCCGTCGTCGTCGAGGCAATGGAACATGCCGCTGTCGATCACGGTGTCGAACGCGTCGGTGTAACCGTCCATCTTGGTGGAGTCGGCCACCGCGAACGCGATGTCGACGCCGGCATCCTTGGCGCGCCGTTCGGCGGTGATCAGCGCGGTTGGCGAGATATCCAACCCGGTTACCTTGTGTCCGTTCATAGCCAGGTAGACGGCATTGTCGCCGAGCCCGCAGCCGATGTCGAGAACGTCGCCCTTGACCCAGCCGGCGGTCTGCCATCCAACGACATTCTCCTTGGGTGCCTTGGTATCCCATGGGGGCGTCGTTACCGGCGGGAGGCCTTCGCCCGGGCTCTCGCCGCGGTAGAGGGCATCGAAATCCAAACGGGGGGAGGGAGTTGAGCCTGTCATTTCTGCCAGCGTAGGTCCTACGAAGCTCTAATGAAGTACATAGCAGATCCCACGGAGAACACAGCTGATCTAACTAACGTCGCGCCCCAGGGGGTATCGCCGCGCTGAGCGGTGGAAAGCGAGGCGGCGATGTCCTTCGTGGTGCGGCACCGGCGGTGAGGCGATCAACTGGGGAACCGGAAACGCCATCGGCGGCAACGGCGCCGACGGTACCAGTGCCTGCCACTCCTGCCGGCTTCGGCGGTGCCGGCGGAACCGGCGGCGAGGCGGATATCGAGAACGGTGCCTCGACGGCCTACTCCATCGCGGGCAACGGCGGGGCTGGTGCCGCCGGCTCCACCGGCGGGGCCGGCGGCGACGGCGGTATTGCGAGCCACCTCGGAACGGGACACATCACCGCCGGCGTCGGCGGAGCCGGCGGGACCGGCAGCACAGGCAGCGGCGGCGACGGTGGCGTCGGCGGCATCGGGCAAGTCGTCGACGCGCCTCCGACGTGACGCCGGTCGGCGGTTCCGGCGGTCACGGCGGCGACGGGTACAGCGGCGGTGCCGGCGGAGCCGGCGGCAACGGGTTGAACGACGTGTACAACTACGGCGTCGTCTCCTCCAATGCCGACGCCATCGGCGGTACCGGCGGCAACGGCGGCAACGGCGCCACCGGCTACGGCGGCGCCGGCGGGGACGGCGGCTACGGGTTCAACGACGGATCCGGAAACGCCTTCGGCGGCACCGCCGGGACCGGCGGCACCGGCCCCGCCGGCGGCGGTAACGGCGGCAACGGCGGCGATGCGTACAACTTCGGCGCCGGAAGCGCCACGGCCAGCGCCGGCGCGGCGGGGATCAGCGGCGGCACGACCGGTACCGGCGGCAACGGCGGCGACGGCGGAAGCGCGTATCAGGAGACTGACAGCGCGACGACCGCCGCTACCGCGGGTGTCGGCGGGGCCGGCGGCGACGGCACCACCGGCGGGAACGGCGGCGACGGCGGCGTCGCGTGGAACAGCGGAACCGGAATCACGATTGCCGGCGACGGCGGCAACGGCGGCAACGGGCTCGGCCCCTCCGGCGTCGGCGGCGACGGCGGCTGGGGTGACTACGCGATCACAAACACCCCGGCCAACGCCACCGGCGGCACCGGCGGCGCGGCGGGCACGGGTGGACCCGGCGGTTCTCCCGGAATAGCCGGATTCGACGGAGGGATCATCGGCCACTAGCGCCGCTCCGAGGGGCCCCTGTGGCGGGTGTGACAAGCAACGCCACCACGTGGTGACACCCGCGCGCCCTGCATCGTCGCCTCGGCCGGAAAATGCTAGGCTCGCCCCGCAAGTCGACATCCTTTAACGATCCGTCCCGAGAGGCGGAGAAGGAGGTCAAGATCTCGGATGGGTGCCGCCGAATTGGCAGTGAATCCCCAGGATCCCGGGGATCCCGAGAATTGATGTCCGCGGCCGACGTGAGCCGCACCATTTCGCGCATCGCGCATCAGATCATCGAAAAGACCGCTTTAGATGACCCAGGTCAGCCCGCGGCGCGGGTCGTGCTGCTCGGCATCCCGACCCGTGGCGTGATCCTGGCCGACCGCCTCGCCACCAACATCGCCGAGTACAGCGGCGTCGAGGTCGGCCATGGCGGGCTGGACATCACGCTGTACCGCGACGACCTGATGATCAAGCCGCCGCGGCCGCTCGAGGCCACCTCCATCCCGGCCGGCGGCATCGACGACGCGTTGGTGATCCTCGTCGACGACGTGCTCTACTCCGGGCGCTCGACCCGGTCCGCCCTCGACGCGCTGCGCGACGTGGGGCGGCCGCGGGTCGTGCAACTGGCGGTGCTGGTCGACCGCGGCCACCGCGAACTGCCGGTGCGGGCCGACTACGTGGGCAAGAACGTGCCGACCTCGCGCAGCGAGAGCGTGCACGTGCAGCTTCTCGAATCCGACGGCCGCGACGGCGTGGTCATCGTCAGGGACCCTGAAGGATGACAGCCTGATGACCAGACATCTGTTGGCCGCCGGCGACCTGAGCCTCGACGAGGCCACCGCCATCCTCGACGACGCCGACCGGTTCGCCGAGGCGCTGGTGGGTCGCGAGATCAAGAAGTTGCCGACGCTGCGCGGGCGCACCATCGTCACGATGTTCTACGAGAACTCGACCCGCACCCGGGTGTCGTTCGAGGTGGCCGGCAAGTGGATGAGCGCGGACGTCATCAACGTCAGCGCATCCGGGTCGTCGGTGGGCAAGGGCGAGTCGCTGCGCGACACCGCGCTGACGCTGCGGGCGGCGGGCGCCGACGCGCTGATCATCCGGCACCCGGCGTCCGGGGCCGCGCAGCTGCTGGCCGACTGGACGTGCGGGAACGGGGATGGGCCGGCCGTGATCAACGCCGGCGACGGCACCCACGAGCACCCGACCCAGGCGCTGCTGGATGCGCTGACCATCCGGCAGCGGCTCGGCGGTATCGAAGGCCGGCGCATCGTGATCGTCGGCGACGTCCTGCACAGCCGGGTCGCCCGCTCCAACGTCATGCTGCTGAACACGCTGGGCGCCGAGGTGGTGCTGGTAGCGCCGCCGACGCTGCTTCCGGTCGGCGTGGACGGCTGGCCGGTCACGGTCTCCAACGACTTCGACGCCGAACTGCCCGCCGCCGACGGAGTGCTGATGCTGCGGGTGCAGGCGGAGCGGATGAACGGCGGCTTCTTCCCGTCGGTGCGCGAGTACTCGACGCTGTACGGGCTTTCGGCCCGCCGCCAGGCGCTGCTACCCGGCCACGCCGTGGTGCTGCATCCCGGGCCGATGCTGCGCGGGATGGAGATCTCGTCGTCGGTGGCGGATTCCTCGCAATCAGCTGTGCTGCAACAGGTTTCCAACGGCGTTCAGATACGGATGGCGGTGCTGTTCCACGTGCTCGTGGGGACCGAATCTGCCGGAAATGAAGGTGCCGCATGAGCGTGCTGCTGCGCGGGGTCCGGTTGTACGGCGAAGGCGAGCGTGTCGACGTCCTCGTCGACAGTGCGGGGTTAGCCGGCCAGATCGCGGATATCGGTGCGGCGCTGGATATCCCGGACACCGCCGATGTCATCGACGCCACCGGTCAGGTGCTGCTGCCCGGGTTCGTCGACCTGCACACCCACCTGCGCGAGCCGGGCCGCGAATATGCCGAGGACATCGAAACCGGTTCGGCCGCAGCCGCTCTCGGCGGCTACACCGCGGTGTTCGCGATGGCCAACACCAACCCGGTCGCGGACAGCCCGGTGGTCACCGACCATGTCTGGCACCGCGGCCAGCAGGTCGGCCTGGTCGACGTGCATCCCGTCGGCGCCGTCACCGCCGGGCTGGCCGGAACTGAACTCACCGAGATGGGCATGATGGCCGCCGGCGCGGCCCAGGTGCGGATGTTCTCCGACGACGGCATCTGCGTGCACGACCCGCTGGTGATGCGCCGGGCGCTGGAATACGCCACCGGCCTGGGCGTGCTCATCGCCCAGCACGCCGAGGAGCCGAGGCTGACCGTCGGGGCCGTCGCGCACGAGGGACCCAACGCGGCCAGGCTGGGACTGGCCGGCTGGCCCCGCGCCGCCGAGGAGTCGATCGTCGCGCGCGACGCCCTGCTGGCCCGCGACGCCGGTGCCCGGCTGCACATCTGCCACGCCTCCACAGCGGGCACCGTTGAAATCATCAAATGGGCTAAGGAACAAGGCATTTCGATCACTGCCGAGGTCACTCCGCATCACCTGCTGCTCGACGACGGCCGGCTGGCCGGCTACGAAGGGGTGAACCGGGTCAACCCGCCGCTGCGCGAGGCCGCCGACGCGATCGCGCTGCGCCAGGCGCTGGCCGACGGCGTGATCGACTGCGTGGCCACCGACCACGCCCCGCACGCCGAGCACGAGAAATGCGTCGAGTTCTCCGCGGCGCGCCCCGGCATGCTGGGATTGCAGACCGCGCTGTCGGTGGTGGTGCAGACCATGGTGGCGCCCGGGCTGTTGAGCTGGCGCGACGTCGCCCGGGTGATGAGCGAGAACCCCGCGCGCATCGTCGGGTTGCCCGATCACGGCCGGCCGCTGGAGGTGGGGGAGCCGGCCAACCTGACCGTGGTGGATCCCGACGCGACCTGGACGGTTACCGGGGCTGCCCTGGCCAGCCGGTCGGCGAACACGCCGTACGAGTCGATGACCCTGCCGGCCACCGTGACCGCGACCCTGCTGCGCGGGAAGATCACCGCGCGGGATGGGAAGAGCCCCGCATGAACTCAGGCACGCTGGTGGGGTCGCTGATCTTCGCGGCCGTGCTGGTGGTGGTAATCGCGGTGATCATCCAACTGATGATGCGGGGCTGGCGGCGCCGGGGAGAGCACCAGTCGGAGCTGATCGGCAGCCTGCCCGACGTGCCCGACACCGTCGGCGAGGCGATGGTGACCACCCGCGGCCTCTACGTCGGCAGCACGCTGGCACCGGCCTGGAACGAACGGATCACCGCCGGCGACCTCGGCTACCGCAGCAAGGCGACGCTCACCCGCTATCCCGAGGGAATCATGCTGGAACGCGTCCGCGCCAAACCGATCTGGATCCCGCGGGAGTCGATCACGGCCATCCGTACCGAGCGCGGCATCGCCGGAAAGGTGGCGGCCCGCAACGGGATTCTGGCGATCCGCTGGCGGCTGCCGCTGGGGGTGGAGATCGACACCGGCTTTCGGGCCAACAACCGCGACGAATACTCGGACTGGCTAAAGGAGCGGCGCTGAGAGTAAAGCTTTACTGGTCCTCGAGGACGGCCGCGTGTTCACCGGCACGCCGTTCGGCGCGATCGGCCAGACCCTCGGCGAGGCCGTGTTCTCCACCGGCATGTCCGGCTACCAGGAGACGCTGACCGATCCGAGCTATCACCGTCAGATCGTGGTGGCCACCGCCCCGCAGATCGGCAACACCGGTTGGAACGGCGAGGATGCCGAGAGCCGCGGCGACAAGATCTGGGTCGCCGGATACGCGGTGCGCGATCCGTCGCCGCGTGCCTCGAATTGGCGCGCCACCGGAACGCTGGAAGACGAGCTGACGCGCCAGGGCATCGTCGGGATCGCCGGCATCGACACCCGCGCGGTGGTGCGCCATCTGCGCAGCCGCGGCTCGATGAAGGCCGGGGTGTTCTCCGGTGCCGCGCTTGCCGAGCCCACCGAGCTGGTCGCGCGGGTGCAGGAGCAGGCGTCGATGTTGGGTGCCGACCTGGCCGGCGAGGTCAGCACCGGCGACACCTACATCGTCGAACCCGAAGCCCCGCAGCGGTTTACCGTCGCCGCGCTGGACCTCGGGATCAAGACCAACACGCCGCGCAATTTCGCCAGCCGCGGGATCCGCAGCCACGTGCTGCCGGCGTCGGCCACCTTCGAGCAGATCACCGACATCAAGCCGGACGGGGTGTTCCTTTCCAACGGGCCAGGCGATCCGGCTACCGCCGACCACGTCATGGCCCTGACCCGGGAGGTGCTGGGCGCCGGAATCCCGTTGTTCGGCATCTGTTTCGGCAATCAGATCCTGGGCCGCGCACTGGGCTTGTCCACCTACAAGATGGTGTTCGGTCACCGCGGCATCAACATCCCGGTCATCGACCACGTCACCCGCCGGGTCGCGGTGACCGCGCAGAACCACGGGTTCGCGCTGGAAGGCGAGGCGGGCCAGTCCTTCGACACGCCGTTCGGCCGGGCCGTGGTCAGCCACACCTGCGCCAACGATGGGGTGGTCGAGGGCGTCAGACTCGTTGATGGGCGGGCGTTTTCGGTGCAGTATCACCCCGAGGCCGCCGCCGGGCCACACGACGCCGAGTACCTGTTTGACACCTTTGTCGACCTGATGGCAGGCCAGCAATGACTCGACCACTTCCCGCGAGCGTGCGTGTCTGTACGGCGACACGCCGCAAATCCTGTACACCTGCGCGCGCTCGCGCTCGGAAAGGGGGGCGCTAGTGCCGCGTCGCACCGACCTCAACCACGTGCTGGTAATCGGCTCGGGGCCGATCGTGATCGGCCAGGCCTGCGAGTTCGACTACTCGGGCACCCAGGCCTGCCGGGTGTTGCGCGCCGAGGGACTGCAGGTCAGCCTGGTCAACTCCAACCCGGCCACGATCATGACCGACCCGGAGTACGCCGACCACACCTACGTCGAGCCCATCACGCCGGCGTTCGTCGAGAAAGTGATCGCCCAGCAGGCCGAGCGCGGCAACAAGATCGACGCGCTGCTGGCCACCCTGGGCGGGCAGACCGCGCTGAACACCGCTGTCGCGCTCTACGAGAACGGGGTGCTCGAGCGCTACGGCGTCGAGCTGATCGGCGCCGATTTCGACGCCATCCAGCGTGGCGAAGACCGGCAGCGTTTCAAGGACATCGTCGGCAAGGTGGGCGGCGAATCCGCCTGCAGCCGAGTGTGTTTCACCATGGATGAGGTGCGCGAGACGGTCGAGGAACTCGGCCTGCCGGTGGTGGTGCGGCCCAGTTTCACGATGGGCGGTCTGGGTTCGGGCATGGCGCGCTCCGTCGAAGAAGTCGACCGGATGGCCGGCGCGGGGCTGGCCGCAAGCCCCAGCGCCAACGTGCTGATCGAGGAATCGATCTACGGCTGGAAGGAATTCGAGCTCGAGTTGATGCGCGACGGCCACGACAACGTGGTGGTGGTGTGCTCGATCGAGAACCTCGACCCGATGGGCGTGCATACCGGGGACTCGGTGACCGTCGCGCCGGCCATGACGCTGACCGACCGGGAATACCAGCGGATGCGCGACCTGGGCATCGCGATCCTGCGCGAGGTCGGCGTGGACACCGGCGGCTGCAACATCCAGTTCGCGATCGACCCGAAAGACGGGCGACTGATCGTCATCGAGATGAACCCGCGGGTATCCCGGTCAAGTGCGCTGGCGTCCAAGGCCACCGGCTTCCCGATCGCCAAGATCGCGGCCAAGCTGGCCATCGGCTACACCCTCGACGAGATCGTCAACGACATCACCAAGGAAACACCGGCCTGCTTCGAACCCACGCTGGACTACGTCGTGGTCAAGGCGCCGCGGTTCGCCTTCGAGAAGTTCCCCGGCGCCGACCCCACCCTGACCACCACCATGAAGTCCGTCGGGGAAGCAATGTCGTTGGGCCGCAACTTCATCGAGGCACTCGGCAAGGTGATGCGCTCGCTGGAGACCAGCCGTGCCGGGTTCTGGACCAAGCCCGACCCCGAAGGTGATGTCGAGGAAGTCCTGACCCGGCTGCAGACCCCGACCGAAGGCCGACTGTACGACATCGAGCTGGCGCTGCGGCAGGGCGCCGCGGTGGAACAGGTCGCCGAGGCCAGCGGAGTGGACCCGTGGTTTGTCGCGCAGATCGACGAGCTGGTCAAGCTGCGCGACGAGCTGGCCGCCGCCCCGGTGCTGGATGGTGACCTGCTGCGGCGCGGCAAGCACAGCGGCCTGTCAGATCGCCAGATCGCCGCGCTGCGACCGGAATTGGCCGGCGAGAACGGGGTGCGCTCGCTGCGCACGCGGCTGGATATCCATCCGGTGTACAAGACCGTGGACACCTGCGCGGCCGAGTTCGAGGCCAAGACGCCGTACCACTACAGCAGCTACGAACTCGACACCGCCGCCGAGACCGAGGTGGCCCCGCAGACCGAAAAGCCCAAGGTTCTCATTCTGGGTTCCGGGCCGAACCGCATCGGCCAGGGCATCGAATTCGACTACAGCTGCGTGCACGCGGCAACCACGTTGAGCCAGGCCGGTTTTGAGACCGTGATGGTCAATTGCAACCCCGAGACGGTCTCCACCGACTACGACACCGCCGACCGGCTGTACTTCGAGCCGCTGACATTCGAGGACGTCCTCGAGGTCTACCACGCCGAAGCCCAGTCCGGCGCAGGCGGGCCCGGCGTCGTCGGAGTGATCGTGCAACTCGGCGGACAGACCCCGCTCGGGCTGGCCCAACGGCTCGCCGACGCCGGGGTGCCCATCGTCGGCACACCCCCCGAGGCCATCGACCTGGCCGAGGACCGCGGCGCGTTCGGTGACGTGCTCAGCGCGGCGGGCTGCCAGCGCCGAAGTACGGCACCGCAACGACATTCGCGCAAGCCCAGCGGATCGCCGCGGACATCGGCTATCCGGTGCTGGTGCGGCCGTCGTACGTGCTGGGCGGTCGCGGCATGGAGATCGTCTACGACGACGAGACGCTGAAGGGCTACATCACCCGCGCCACCGAGCTCTCACCCGAGCATCCCGTGCTGGTCGACCGCTTCCTCGAGGATGCGGTCGAGATCGACGTCGACGCCCTGTGCGACGGCGCCGAGGTCTACATCGGCGGCATCATGGAGCACATCGAGGAGGCCGGCATCCACTCCGGTGACTCGGCCTGCGCGCTGCCGCCGGTGACGTTGGGCCGCAGCGACATCGAGAAGGTGCGCCACGCCACCGAGGCCATCGCCCACGGCATCGGGGTGATCGGCCTGCTCAACGTGCAGTACGCGCTCAAGGACGACGTGCTGTACGTGCTGGAAGCCAACCCAAGAGCGAGCCGTACCGTTCCTTTCGTATCCAAGGCCACCGCTATCCCACTGGCCAAGGCATGCTCGCGAATCATGTTGGGCACCAGCATCGCTCGAGCTTCGCGAGGAAGGCATGCTGCTGGCCTCCGGGGACGGCGCCAACGCGGCGCGGCACGCCCCGATCGCGGTCAAGGAGGCGGTGCTGCCGTTCAACCGGTTCCGCCGTGCCGACGGATCGGCCATCGACTCCCTGCTGGGCCCGGAGATGAAATCGACCGGCGAGGTGATGGGGATCGACCGCGACTTCGGCACCGCCTTCGCCAAGAGCCAGACCGCCGCGTACGGCTCGCTGCCTGCCCGCGGCACCGTGTTCGTGTCGGTTGCCAACCGCGACAAGCGATCCCTGGTGTTTCCGGTCAAGCGCCTTGCCGACCTGGGGTTCAAGGTGCTGGCCACCGAAGGAACCGCGGAAATGCTGCGCCGCAACGGAATTCCCTGCGACGAAGTGCGCAAGCACTTCGAGGAGCCGCGACCGGGCCGTCCCGCGATGTCGGCCGTCGACGCGATCAAAGCCGGTGAGGTCGACATGGTGATCAACACCCCGTACGGCAATTCCGGTCCGCGCATCGACGGCTACGAGATCCGCTCGGTTGCGGTGTCCGTCAACATCCCCTGTGTGACGACGGTGCAGGGCGCCTCGGCGGCGGTTCAGGGCATCGAGGCGGGTATCCGCGGCGACATCGGGGTGCGGTCGCTACAGGAGCTGCACAGCGCGCTCGGGGACGCCCGGTGACCGGGTTCGGCGTTCGGCTGGCCGACGCCAAGGCGCTGCGCGGCCCGCTGTGCCTGGGCATCGACCCGCACCCCGAGCTGCTGCGGGCCTGGGACCTGCCGACCACGGCCGACGGGCTGGCCGCCTTCTGCGACATCTGCGTGGAGGCGTTCGCCGGTTTCGCCGTCGTCAAACCACAGGTGGCGTTCTTCGAGACCTACGGCGCCGCCGGATACGCGGTGCTGGAGCGCACCATCGCCGCGCTGCGCGACGTCGGGGTGCTGGTGCTGGCCGACGCCAAGCGCGGCGACATCGGCACCACCATGGCGGCCTACGCCGCCGCCTGGGCGGGTGACTCGCCGCTGGCGGCCGACGCCGTGACCGCGTCGCCGTATCTCGGGTTCGGCTCGCTGCGGCCGCTGCTGGAGGCCGCGGCGGCCAACGACCGGGGAGTGTTCGTGCTCGCGGCCACCTCCAACCCGGAGGGCGCGACGGTGCAGCAGGCCCGCTTCGACGACCGCACGGTGGCCCAGCAGATCGTCGACCAGGCGGCGGTGATCAACCGGACCGCCGGCCAGACCGCAAATCCGGGCGAACCCGGATCCGTCGGCGTGGTCGTCGGCGCCACGGTCTTCCAGCCGCCCGATCTCAGCGAGTTGAACGGACCGGTGCTGGTGCCCGGTGTCGGGGTCCAGGGCGGGCGTCCTGAGGCGCTCGGCGGGCTGGGTGGGGCGGCGCCGGGCCAGCTGCTGCCCGCGGTGGCGCGCGAGGTGCTGCGGGCCGGTCCGGCGGTGCCGGAACTGCGTGCGGCGGGCGAACGGATGCTGGACGCCGTCGCCTATCTGTCGGTCGCGTAGCTCCCAAAGCTCGATCGGCGCTCGATCGGCTCTCGATCAGCAACGAACCGCGACACGCGCGACACGCGCGACAATTACGTGGTCCGCGTCACGGCGACTCGCGGCTGGCTCAGCCGCCGTCTCGAGTGACTCTCAGTCATCCGCGCTAGACCGTTGCCGAGCGCATCGGGCGTGGGTAAAACCGCAGCTAGAGAGCAATTTCCGGACCCGTGAGCCGGCACCGCCGGCCGGTGCCCGGCGCGCCGGCAACGCACCGTCGGCGACGCCCAGCGGGGCCCTGACCGGGGCGGCGCCGTGGGCCCACGCTGGGCATTTGTCACCAAAACCAGGGGGGCGGGTTAGATTTCGTCAGGAAGCCTGAGTACGGTCGTTTGCGCTGGCTGGAGTACCCGGCCACGACAGATAACGATCGATTGCCATCGATGAGAGACGGAGGAATTGTGGCCCTTCCCCAGTTGACCGACGAGCAGCGCGCGGCCGCGTTGGAGAAGGCTGCTGCCGCACGTCGAGCGCGAGCAGAGCTCAAGGATCGGCTCAAGCGCGGCGGCACCAACCTCACCCAGGTGCTCAAGGACGCCGAGAGCGACGAAGTTTTGGGCAAGATGAAGGTGTCTGCGCTGCTGGAGGCGTTGCCGAAGGTGGGCAAGGTCAAGGCGCAGGAAATCATGACCGAGCTGGAGATCGCACCGACCCGTCGGCTGCGCGGCCTCGGCGACCGTCAGCGCAAGGCCCTGCTGGAAAAGTTCGGCTCCGCCTAACCCCGCCCGCCGACAATGCAGGCCGGATGGCCTGTGGGGGAACCGACCCAGGCGCGTCAGTGAGCGCCAGCGGGGGGCCGGACGACGACAACGCGGCACGCCGTGAACCCACGGCTGCCGGACGCGTGGTCGTGTTGTCCGGTCCCTCTGCGGTCGGGAAGTCGACAGTGGTCCGGTGCCTGCGCGAGCGCATCCCGGACCTGCATTTCAGTGTCTCTGCCACGACGCGCGCACCGCGGCCGGGCGAGGTCGACGGTGTCGACTACCACTTCGTCAGCGCTGCCCGTTTTCAGGAACTGATCGACCAGGGCGCCCTGCTGGAGTGGGCCGAGATCCACGGCGGGCTGCACCGGTCAGGCACGCTGGCCCAGCCGGTACGGGACGCCACCGCGGCCGGTTTCCCGGTGCTCATCGAGGTCGACCTGGCCGGAGCCCGGGCGGTCAAGAAGGCGATGCCCGAAGTGATCACCGTCTTCCTGGCCCCCCCGAGCTGGGAGGATCTGGAGGCCAGGCTGGTCGGGCGGGGGACCGAGACGCCGGAGGTGATTCGCCGCCGCCTGGACACCGCGCACGTCGAATTGGCAGCCCAGAACGACTTCGACGAGGTCGTGGTCAATCGCCGATTGGAGTCAGCGTGCGCCGAATTGGTATCCTTGCTGGTGAAACCCAGGTTGGACCCAACTTGATTCAACCAGTTCATAGATTCTTTCAACCGCACCAAGTCGCCAGGAGAATTTCTACGTGAGTATTTCGCCGTCCGACTCGTCGTTGGCCGCCGTCCCCGATCAGTTCGATCCGTCGTCGGGGGTAGTGGGTGCCTACGACACCCCGTTGGGCATCACCAACCCGCCCATCGATGAGTTGCTGGACCGCGTATCGAGCAAGTACGCCCTGGTCATCTACGCCGCCAAGCGCGCCCGGCAGATCAACGATTACTACAACCAGCTCGGCGAGGGCATCCTCGAGTACGTGGGCCCGCTGGTCGAGCCCGGGCTGCAGGAAAAGCCGTTGTCCATCGCGATGCGCGAGATCCACGCCGACCTGCTCGAACACACCGAGGGCGAGTAACAGGCAGGGCCGGGCCGCACGGTGGACAGCAAGCGGATCCCAAAACGGGTGATAGTCGGCGTCTCCGGAGGCATCGCCGCCTACAAGGCATGCACCGTCGTCCGTCAGCTCGCTGAGGCCGGTCATCAGGTCCGCGTCATCCCCACCGAATCCGCATTGCGCTTCGTCGGCGCAGCCACCTTCGAAGCGCTGTCCGGTCAGCCGGTGCACACCGGCGTCTTTTCCGACGTTCCCGACGTGCCGCATGTTCGTCTCGGCCAGCAGGCCGACCTGGTCGTGGTCGCTCCGGCCACCGCCGACACGTTGGCCCGGGCGGTAGCCGGGCGTGCCGACGACCTGTTGACCGCGACCCTGCTCACCGCGCGATGTCCGGTGATGTTCGCGCCGGCGATGCACACCGAGATGTGGTCGCACCCGGCCACCGTCGACAATGTGGCCACGCTGCGCCGCCGTGGGGCGGTGGTCCTCGAGCCGGCATTCGGACGGCTCACCGGGGCTGACAGCGGGGCCGGCAGACTGCCCGAGGCCGAGGAGATCACCACGCTGGCCCAACTGCTGCTGGAGCGCCACGACGCACTGCCCTACGACCTGGCCGGCCGCAAGCTGCTGGTGACCGCCGGTGGGACTCGCGAGCCGATCGATCCGGTCCGATTCATCGGCAATCGCAGCTCCGGCAAGCAGGGCTACGCCGTCGCCCGGGTGGCGGCGCAGCGCGGCGCCGAGGTCACCTTGATCGCCGGGCACACCGCCGGGCTGATCGACCCCGCAGGTGTCCATGTCGTGCACATCAGCTCGGCGCAGCAGCTCGGCGACGCGGTGTCCAAGCACGCTCCCGACGCGCACGTCCTGGTGATGGCGGCGGCCGTCGCCGACTTCCGGCCGGCGCAGGTTTCCGCCGCCAAGATCAAAAAGGGCCCCGACGATCAGGACGGGCCGCCACCGATCACATTGCTGCGCAACGACGACGTGCTGGCCGGGGCGGTGCAAGCGCGTACCCATGGGCAGTTGCCCAACATGCAGGCCATCGTGGGGTTCGCGGCCGAGACCGGCGACGCCAACGGCGACGTGCTGTTCCATGCCCGTGCGAAACTGCGCAACAAGGGCTGCGATCTGCTGGTGGTCAACGCCGTCGGCGACGGCAAAGCCTTCGAGGTGGACAGCAACGACGGCTGGCTGCTGGCGTCCGACGGCACCGAGTCGGCGCTGCAGCATGGTTCGAAGACGCTGATGGCGACCCGTATCGTGGATGCAATTGTCACGTTCCTGGACGGCGGTAGCGGATAGCGAAGCTGTGGGCCTGGTTCTGTCCGGGCTCGAAGGAGCATGAGAAACGAAGCCGGTAGATATGCTTCGGCTAACTAATTATTGGAAAGGGTTGAGTGGAGTGAGCGAAAAGGGTCGGCTGTTTACCAGTGAGTCGGTGACAGAGGGACATCCCGACAAGATCTGTGACGCGATCAGCGACTCGGTCCTCGACGCGCTTCTGGCGGATGACCCCCGCTCACGTGTCGCCGTCGAGACGCTGGTGACCACCGGACAGGTGCACGTGGTGGGCGAGGTGACGACGACGGCGAAGGAGGCGTTCGCCGACATCACCAACACCGTGCGCGCGCGGATCCTCGACATCGGCTACGACTCGTCGGACAAGGGCTTCGACGGGGCGTCGTGCGGGGTGAACATCGGCATCGGCGCGCAGTCGCCCGACATCGCGCAGGGCGTCGACACCGCTTTCGAGGCGCGCGTCGAGGGCACCGTGGATCCGCTGGACTCGCAGGGCGCGGGTGACCAGGGCCTGATGTTCGGCTACGCGATCAACGACACCCCCGAGCTGATGCCGCTGCCGATCGCGCTGGCACACCGGCTGTCGCGGAAGCTGACCGAGGTCCGCAAGAACGGCACGCTGGACTACCTGCGGCCGGACGGCAAGACGCAGGTCACCATCGAATACGAGGACGACGTCCCGGTACGGCTGGACACCGTGGTCGTTTCCACCCAGCACGCGGACGGCATCGACCTGGACAACACGCTGGATCCCGACATCCGGGAGCACGTGCTCAAGACCGTGCTCGCGGAGCTGGACCACGACACGCTGGACTCGTCGTCGACTCGGGTGCTGGTGAACCCGACCGGCAAGTTCGTCCTCGGCGGCCCGATGGGTGACGCCGGACTGACCGGCCGCAAGATCATCGTCGACACCTACGGCGGCTGGGCCCGCCACGGTGGCGGCGCCTTCTCCGGCAAGGACCCGTCCAAGGTGGACCGCTCGGCGGCCTACGCGATGCGCTGGGTGGCCAAGAACATCGTCGCCGCCGGCCTGGCGGAGCGGGTCGAGGTGCAGGTCGCTTACGCGATCGGCAAGGCCGCCCCGGTCGGCCTGTTCATCGAGACCTTCGGGACGGCGATTGTCGACCCGGTCAAGATCGAGAAGATCGTGCCCGAGGTGTTCGACCTGCGGCCCGGCGCGATCATCCGCGACCTGGACCTGCTGCGCCCGATCTACGCGCAGACCGCCGCGTACGGCCACTTCGGCCGGACCGACATCGAGTTGCCGTGGGAGCAGCTGAACAAGGTCGACGACCTCAAGCGCGCGATCTAAGACTTGTCCTGCATCGGCGCGCAGCGGGATGGTCGGCGTCACGCCGGCCTCGGCTGTGACTGCAGCGTCACGCTCGACGGCGCCGCTGCCCCTAACCGGTGAAGCGGTAATCGTCGAGATCGAACCGCCTACTGCGCCAGTAGGCCTCGACCGTCGTGGCCGGGCGCAGCGGGACGTCACCGTTCTTGTCGAAATAATAGCTATTGGCTCCCCGGCAACTGTCCTGCCAGAAGATCTGGCGGTGCCGTTTGCGCATCATCTCGGCGAAATACCGGGAGTTCGCTTCCTCGGTGACCTCGACCCGGGTGGCGCCGGTGCGCCGGGCCCGTTTCAGGCAGCGCACGATGTGGTGGGTCTGGGTCTCGATGAGCGCGAAATACGACGAGCCGACGTAGCCGTACGGACCGAAGACGGTGAACAAGTTCGGGTAGCCGGGAACGCTGACGCCCTCGTACGCCTGCAGCCGCTGCTCGTCCCAGAACCGGCTCAGCGACCGGCCACCGCTTCCGGTGACGGCGAAGGTGGGGACGTTGTCGGTGTCCATCACCTTGAAGCCGGTCGCCAGTATCAGCACGTCGACCTCGTGGTTGGTGCCGTCGGTGGTGGCCACCGACGAAGGCGTGATCTTGTCGATCGGCTCGGTGACCAGGCGCACGTTGTCCCGGTTGAACGTGGACAGGTAGGTGTTGTGGAAGCCTGGCCGCTTGCAGCCCACCGCGTATTGCGGGGTGAGCTTGTCGCGCACGTCCGGGTCCTCGACCTGCTGGCGCAGATAGCCGCGGCCGGCCTTCGCCATCCGCTTGGCCAGCGGGAACACCGTGAAGTACTGCGCAGCGAGCGGGAAGGTCACCTCGACGAAGGCCTGGCTGAGCAGCCGCTGGACGAGTTTGCCACCGGGAATCCGCATCGCCCACCGGGCCGCGGTGGGCAACGGGACGTCGAATTTGGGGAAGCACCAGATCGGAGTGCGCTGAAACACGGTGAGGTGCTCGACAATTGGCGCGATCTCGGGGATGACCTGGACGGCCGAGGCGCCGGTGCCGATGATGGCGACGCGCTTGCCGGTCAGATCCTGGTCGTGATCCCACCGCGCGGTGTGCATGGTGATGCCGTCGAACGAGTCCACCCCGTCGATGTCGGGCAGGTTCGGCACCGTCAGCACGCCGCAGGCGCTGATCAGAAACCTGGCGGTGAGCTCGCCGCCGGGATCGGTCTGCACCCGCCACAACTCGTGCTCGTCGTCGAACTCGGCGGAAAGCACTTTGGTGCCGAACCGGATCCGCGACCGGATGCCGTACTTCTCGACGCAGTGTTCGGCGTAGGCCTGCAGCTCACGGCCCGGTGCGTAGGTGCGCGACCAGTCGGGGCTCTGCTCGAAGGAGAACTGATAGGAGAACGACGGAATGTCCACGGCGATACCGGGATAGGTGTTCCAGTACCAGGTGCCGCCCACCCCGTCGCCGGCTTCGACCACCAGATAGTTGGACAGTCCCGCCTTGTCGAGGTTGATCGCGGCGCCGATCCCGGAGAATCCGGCGCCGACGATCAGTGTTTCGTAGTCGGGTTTCATCTGCGTCTGCTTCCGGTCATGTGCACACCGTGCTTGGGCCGTAGGGTCAGCGTCGCCTCGAGTTCGACCGGGGGATCCGGTGCGAGCTCAAAGGTGAAGCTCTGGCTCATGATTGCTGCTATCAACACCATCTCCATCAAAGCAAAACTCTGTCCGATACAGATGCGCCGGCCCCCGCCGAACGGGAGATAGGCCGAGCGGGGACGGTCGGTGGCGCGCAGAAACCGGTCGGGGTCGAACGTTTCCGGCTCGAGCCACCAGCGCGGGTCGTGGTGAATGTGGTGGATCGGGATGACCACGGTGGTGCCCCGACGGATGTGGTGCCCGTCGATGACGTCGTCGGCCTCTCGGCGGTGAGAGTGGCCATGGCTCCACTGTATGGATGACGTGAGCGGCCGGTAATGAGAGTATGGGACAAAGAGTTGGGATTTTAGGACAGCTCATGGGAGATCTGCCGTCGATCGCCGAGGTGACGCACCCGGTGTATCCGACCCGCGTGTTGTGCGAGGTGGCCAACGAGCGCGGGGTGCCGACGGCTGACGTGCTGGCCGGCACCGCGATCGAGCCGGCCCACCTGGACGACCCGGACACCATGGTCAGTGCCCTGGACGAGATCCTGACCGTGCGCAGGGTGTTGTCCCGGCTGCCGAATGACGCGGGCGTCGGGATCGACGTGGGTAGCCGGTTCACCCTCACGCACTTCGGGTTGTTCGGATTTGCCGTGATGTCGTGTAGCACTCTGCGGGAACTGCTTTCAATCGCGATGCGCTACTTCTCGCTGACCACCATGCAGGTCGGCATCGGGCTGTTCGAAACCGCCGACGACTGCCTGGTCGAACTCGACGCGAGCCACCTGCCCGCCGACGTGCGCACGTTCTTCATCGAGCGTGACATCGCCGGAATCCTTTCGACCACAACAACATTCACGCTGCCCGTCGCGGAGAAGTATGCCGACCAGGTGTCCGCGGAACTGGCCATCGACGAGGAACTGCTGCGCCCGCTGCTCGAACTCCTGCCGGTGCACGGCGTCGCATTCGGACGGGCGCACAACCGAATACACATCCCGCGCGCCATGCTCGACGAGCCATTGCCACAGGCCGACCGCCACACGCTGGAAATGTGCATGGCGCAGTGTGACGTGCTGATGCAGCGCAACGAGCAACGCCGGGGGATCACCGCGCTGGTGCGCACCAAGCTGTTCCGCGATTCCGGTTTGTTCCCAACGCTTCCCGATGTCGCCGGTGAGCTCGACGTGCACCCGCGAACGCTGCGCCGCCGACTCGCCGAGGAGGGGACGTCGTTTCGGGCCGCTGCTGAACGAAGCGCGGTCCGCGATTGCCGTTGACCTGCTACACAACGTCGGGCTGACGGTGGAGGAGGTGTCCACGCGGCTGGGCTACACCGAAGTCTCGACGTTCTCGCACGCCTTCAAACGCTGGTATGGCGTTGCGCCCAGCGCGTATTCACACCGCAGCTGACCGTGCCTCCGGTCAGCCGAACTACGGGTGCAGTGCCTTCTTCAGCGCCGCCAGCCCGTGCCTGGTCGCCTCGGCCGCGGCGGGTATCACCAGGGCGAAGTTGACGAATCCGTGCACCATGGTCGGCGCGTTGCGCAACTCCACGTCGACACCCGCGTCCTTGAGCAACTCGGCGTACCGGGCCCCGTCGTCGCGCAGCGGGTCGTGTTCGGCGGTGCCGATGTGCGCGGGCGGCAGACCGGACAGGTCCGCGGCGTTGGCCGGGCACAAGGTCGCGGGTAGCCCCTTGGGGTCGTCGTTGACGTCGACGTCCGGCACGTACCAGGTCAGGAAGGCGTCGATGACGTCCTTGTCCAGGAGCGGTGCGGCGCCATTCTCGGTGAACGACGGCAGCGACAGGTCACCCGTGGTCGAGGGATACCAGAGCAACTGGAACACCAGCGCCGGCCCACCGTTGTCACGCGCCAGCTGGGCCATCACGGCGGAAATGTTGCCGCCGGCGGAATCGCCCGCGACGGCGATCCGGTTCGGGTCGCCGCCCAGTTCGGCGGCGTTTTCGCCGACCCAGCGCAGGGCGGCCCAGCAGTCCTCGATCCCGGCCGGATACGGATGCTCGGGGGCCAGCCGGTAGTCGACGGACACCACGATGGCCTCGGCGTGGACGGCGTGCGCGCGGGCCACCGGGTCGTGGGTCTCCAGGTCGCCGATACACCAGCCGCCGCCGTGATAGAAAACGACGACCGGCAGGTCGTCGTGCTCGGTATCGGGTGGCCAGTAGATCCGCACCGGGATGTCGGTGACGTCGCCGTGCCCCACTGTCCGTTCCTCGATCCGCAGGTCGGGCAGCATTTCCGGGGGCGCCTTCAGCTGGCGGAGCCGCTCGCGCGCCACCTCGACGCCGTCGGCCGCGGTGAAGGTCATCGGAAACGAATCGAGCAGCATCTTGAGGATGGGATCGATGTCGGGTCGCGTGCTGGTCTGCTCCGTCATGAAACCACCGTACGCACGACGGGATCTACCCGTGCAGCGCACCACGCAAGGCCGCCAGCCCGCGATCCACCGCGGCGGTGGCGGCCGGCACCACACCGGCATAGCCGACGTAGCCGTGCACCATTGTCTCGGCGTTGTGCACGTCGACGGGTACGCCCGCGGTGGCCAGTAGCTCGCCGTACCGGATGCCGTCGTCGCGCAGCGGGTCGTAACCCGCGACCGCGATGTAGGCGGGCGGTAGGTCGGCCAGGTTCTCCGCGCGGCCGGGCGCCATTCCCGCCGGCGGGTTAGACAGGTCGACTTTGCCTGCGTACCAACGGGAGAACGCGGCGACGGCCTTGGTGTCGAGGATCAGCGCGTCGGCGTTCTCGGTGAACGACGGCAGCGACTGGTCCCACAGCGTAGACGGGTACCACAGCAGCTGGAACGCGATCGGCGGCCCGGCACGGTCACGGGCCTGTTGCGCGATCACCGCAGCGATGGTGCCGCCCGCCGAATCCCCGGCGACGGCCAGCCGGGTGCTGTCGGCCCCGATCCCGGTACCGTTGTCGGCGGCCCATTGCGTTGCGGCCCAAGCGTCTTCGATGGCAGCGGGGTACGGGTGTTCGGGCGCAAGCCGGTAGTCGACGGACACCACCACCACCTCCGCGCCGACGGCATGCTGACGGCAGGTGCCGTCGTGCGTGTCGAGATCGCCCATGACGAAGCCACCGCCGTGGAAATACACCACCACCGGCGGTGCCGCATTCTGATCGGAATCGGTTGGCGGCCAATAGATCCTGATGCCGATGGGGCCGCCTGGCCCGTCGATCGACCGGTCCTCGACGCGCAACTCGGGGTGCAGCTGCCGCCGCGGCAGATCGCGCAACCGCTGACGCACCGCGTCGATTCCGTCCTCAGTGGATAGCCGAAACGGAACCGCATCCAGTACCTTCAGCAGGATGGGGTCGATCGCGGGTTTCTCGTCGGCGGTGTTGTCCAAGCTGGGCATGGAAGTACCGTACGCACCTCGCTTGGTGGCCAGTGGATGGGTGGTCGCCGGCTGGGCGGGCCTCGCCTATGGCGTGTATTTGACGGTGCTCGCGTTGCGCTCGCCGCCGGGGACGGAACTCACCGGACACTGGATTTTTCAGCCGCTGTTCAAAGCGTCGATGGCGCTCCTGCTCGCGGCGGCTGCGTTGGCGCACCCGATTGTCCGCGAACGGATCTGGCTGGTGGCCGCGCTGGTGTTCTCGGCCGGCGGAGACTGGCTGTTGGCCATCCCGTGGTGGTCGCAGTCGTTCGTCTTCGGGCTCGCGTCATTCCTGTTGGCGCACTTGTGTTTTCTCGGTGCGATGCTGCCGCTGTCCAGGGGGTCGACGCCGTCGAGTCCGCGCATCGCGGCGGTCGTGTTGATGTGTTTGGCATCCGCCGGGCTGCTGGCCTGGTTTTGGCCGCATCTGGGCCAGGACAAACTGACGCTTCCGGTGACGGTTTACATCACCGTGCTGACCGCAATGGTGTGCGCGGCGCTCTCCGCGAAGCTGCCGACGATCTGGACCGCCGTGGGCGCAGTGTGTTTCGCGGTGTCGGACTCGATGATTGCGATCAGCCGGTTCATCCTGGGCAACCAGGCATTGGCGGTGCCGATCTGGTGGTCCTACGCCGCGGCGGAGATCCTGATCACGGCCGGATTCTTCTTCGGTCGCGAGGGTCTGCACGACACTCCCGCTGACACCCCTGAGCTCGCCGAGAAAGATATTGCCTAGCAACGTATCTCGGAGTGCCGGCCGGATACCCATCGAGGTCGAGCCGATTGCGCGGGTGCTGCCGATGCTGTCGGTGCCGCACCTGGACCGCGAGTTCGACTACCTGGTTTCCGCCGAGCAGTCCGACGATGCGCAGCCGGGCGTGCGGGTGCGGGTGCGATTCCACGGCCGGCTGGTCGACGCGTTCGTGCTGGAGCGCCGCAACGACACCGATCACACCGGCAAACTCGGCTGGCTGGACCGCGTCGTATCGCCCGAACCCGTGCTCACCCCCGAAATCCGCCGGCTGGTCGACGCGGTCGCGGCTCGCTACGCCGGCACCCGGCCGGACGTCTTGCGCCTGGCCGTGCCCCCGCGGCACGCCAGAGTAGAGCGGGAAACCGTGACGATCGCGGCCAGGCCCGTTGTCGCTCCGGTCGATCCGTCCGGCTGGGAAACCTATGGCCGCGGCGCACAGTTCCTGGCCGCTCTGGATGAGTCACGCGCCGCCCGGGCCGTCTGGCAGGCGCTGCCGGGCGAGCTGTGGGCGGACCGATTCGCCGAGGCGGCTGCGCAAACCGTACGGGCGGGGCGCTCGGTGCTCGCTATCGTGCCCGATCAACGGGACCTCGACACGCTGTGGCAGGCCGCGACCACTCGGATCGACGAGCACAGCGTGGTGGCACTGTCGGCGGGCCTGGGGCCGGCCGCGCGGTACCGCCGGTGGCTGGCGGCGCTGCGGGGGAGTGCTCGAGTCGTGATCGGCACGCGCAGCGCGGTGTTCGCGCCGCTGAGCGATTTGGGCCTGGTCATGGTCTGGGCCGATGCCGACGACACGCTGGCCGAACCGCGGGCGCCGTATCCGCATGCTCGCGAGGTCGCGATGCTGCGCGCGCATCAGGCCCGCTGCGCGGCGCTGATCGGTGGCTATGCCCGCACCGCCGAAGCCCACGCCTTGGTGCGCAGCGGCTGGGCGCACGACATCGTCGCTGCGCGCCCCGTGGTGCGTGCCCGCACGCCCCGGGTGATCGCCCTGGACGACACCGGATACGCCGAGGAGCGCGACCCGGCGGCCCGCACCGCGCGGTTGCCGTCGATCGCGCTGCGCGCCGCCCGCACCGCGCTACAGGCAGGGGCGCCGGTACTCGTGCAGGTGCCGCGGCGGGGGTATGTGCCCTCCCTGGCGTGCGGGCGCTGTCGCGCCATCGCCCGGTGCCGGCAGTGCACCGGCCCGCTGCAGTTGCCGGAGCGGGGTTCGCCGGGCGCGGTGTGCCGCTGGTGCGGACGGCCCGATCCGGCGCTGCGGTGTGCGCGCTGCGGCTCGGATGCGGTGCGCGCCGTGGTGGTCGGGGCCCGGCGCACCGCCGAAGAGCTCGGCCGCGCGTTCCCGGGGACGGCGGTGATCACGTCGGCCGGCGACGCCATCGTTTCCGAGGTCGCGGCCGGTCCGGCTTTGGTGGTCGCCACACCCGGAGCCGAACCACGCGCCGCGGGTGGGTACGGGGCGGCGCTGCTGCTGGATACCTGGGCGCTGTTGGGCCGCCAAGATCTGCGGGCGGCCGAGGACGCGCTGTGGCGCTGGATGACCGCGGCCGCACTGGTGCGCGCCCGCGGTGACGGCGGTGTAGTGATCGTCGTCGCCGAATCGTCCATCCCCACAGTGCAATCGCTGATCCGATGGGATCCGGTAGGTCACGCCGACGCCGAACTGGCAGCGCGCGCCGAAGTCGGTCTGCCGCCCTGTGTGCACATCGCCGCCATCGACGGAACCGCCGGCGCGGTGATGGCGCTACTGGACCAGGCGCGCTTACCGGACGACGCGGAAACGCTCGGCCCGGTGGACCTGCCGCCGGGTGTGCGCCGCCCGGCGGGCAGCCCGATCGACGTGCCGGTCACCAGGATGCTGGTACGGGTTCGGCGCGAGCACGGGCTGGAGTTGGCGGCCGGCCTGCGGCGCGGCATCGGTGTGCTGAGTGCGCGTCAGACCCACGAACCGGTCCGGGTGCAGATCGACCCGCTGCACATCGGCTGATCTCCAATAGTGCCCTCGCGAAATAATAGATACCAGAAACTATCGACGTCTACCACTGTGGCTGATAGAGTTTGCACGCGCTTGCCCGTGTTCTGCGACGAGTTGAAGGCCCGGCTCAGTCCGGGGAAGGGGGCCCTCCCATGACAGTTGAAGATGTGACCGCGGCCGACGAGTCGTTGGATGTGATCACCGATGCGTTGTTGACGGCGTCCCGGCTGTTGGTAGGTATCTCCGCCCACTCCATCGCTCTGGTCGACGAGACTATAACCATCCCGCAATTCCGCACCTTGGTGATCCTGTCCAACCGCGGTCCGGTCAACCTGGCCACGCTGGCGACGCTGCTGGGCGTGCAGCCGTCGGCCACCGGTCGAATGGTCGACCGGCTCGTCAGCGCCGGGCTGATCGACCGATTGCCACACCCGACGTCCCGGCGCGAATTGCTGGCCGCCTTGACCAAGCGCGGACGAGACGTGGTCCGGCAGGTCACCACGCACCGGCGCGTCGAGATCGCGCGCATCGTGGAGCAGATGCCGGTGGGGGAGCGCCAAGGGCTGGTCCGTGCCCTGACGGCGTTCACCGCCGCCGGGGGCGAGCCCGACGTGAACGTCGACCTGGGCGTGTAGCCGGACAACTCACCGCTTTACCGCGGTGAGCAGCAGGTACTCCCGCGTCCAGCTCGGCGGCCAGCACCGCGTTGTTGCCGATGTTCGCGTAGGCCTCGATGGTCGGGCCGTAGTGCTCTTTGAAGTAGTCGTGGACCGCCGCGGCGGTGTCGAACCGCGTCACCCCGAGCAGTCCGCGGTGCGTCGCGACTTGGGTGACCTGGTTTCCCAGCAGTCCACCGATATAGGCCTCGCGTCCCCACAGCGCCGACGGGGGCAGCTCCGCCGACATGCTTGGCCGGTATGGCCTGATGGTGGCCAGCATCCGGCCGAAGAAGCCCTCGGTGGTCCAGCTGATGACGCCGATCGTGCCGCCCGGGCGACAGGCCCGGACCAGCTCGTCGGCCGCGCACTGGTGATCCGGCGCGAACATCACGCCGATCGCCGAGATCACCGTGTCGAACTCGTCGTCGTCGAACGGCAGGAAGAGGGCATTAGCCTCCCAGTACTCGATCGCCAACCCCTGTGCCGCGGCCCTGGCCTGCGAACGCTGCAGCAGCTCCGGAGTCAGATCGGTGGATATGACGGTGGCGCCGGTCCTGGCGGCGGGCAGCGAGATGTTGCCGGAGCCGGCCGCCACATCGAGCACCCGGACGCCCGGGCCGATTCTCGTGGCGGAAACCAGGATTGGGCCGAGCGGGGCCATCACTTCCTCGGCCATCAGGGCGTAGTCGCCGAGCGCCCACATGGCGCGATGCGTGGCCGCGAGCGTCTGGTTCATCGGACCTCCATTGTGTTGTCGTTAGAAACAGTATGCATGAGAAATAGTGTTGTTGCGTGCGGCAAAATTCCTGGTTCCTAGACTGTGGCGGTGCGCCTCGTCTTCGCCGGCACCCCCGAACCCGCGCTGCCCGCGCTGCGTCTCCTCATCGACTCGCCCCGCCACGACGTGATCGCGGTGCTGACCAGGCCTGACGCGGCCTCAGGCCGGCGGGGCAAGCCGGAGCCGTCCCCGGTGGCCCGGGAGGGGCTCGAGCGCGGCATTCCGGTGTTGCGGCCGTCGCGGCCGAATTCGGCGGAGTTCGTCGCCGAGCTGGCGGAGCTGGCGCCGCAGTGCTGCCCGGTGGTCGCGTATGGAGCGCTGCTCGGTGACGGCCTGCTCGCGGTGCCCCCGCATGGTTGGGTGAATCTGCACTTCTCCCTGTTGCCCGCCTGGCGCGGTGCGGCTCCGGTACAGGCCGCTATCGCCGCGGGGGACGCGATCACCGGAGCCACGACGTTCGAGATCGAGAAGAGCCTGGACTCGGGACCGGTGTACGGCGTCGTCACCGAGACCATCCGGCCGACCGATACCGCCGGCAATGTGCTTGAGCGACTGGCGATTTCGGGGGCGGGGCTGCTGGAAGCCACCTTGGACGGCATTGCCGACGGGTCACTGACCGCACGGCCGCAGCCCGCGGACGGGGTCAGCGTCGCGCCGAAGATCACCGTCGAGCAGGCGCGGGTGCGCTGGGACCTGCCGGCCGCGGTCGTGGAGCGCCGGATCCGTGCCGTCACGCCGAACCCGGGCGCCTGGACGCTGATCGGTGACCTTCGGGTCAAACTCGGACCCGTGCAGGTCGATGCGGGAGCCCCAGAACCCTTGTTGCCCGGGGCAATTCACGTCGACCGCAAAAACGTGTGGGTCGGCACCGGTTCTGAGCCGGTGCGGCTGGGCCAGGTCCAGCCTCCCGGCAAGAAACTCATGAACGCCGTCGACTGGGCCCGCGGCGCCCGGCTCGACACCGCCGTCCGGGCATCATGAGCCCGAAACGGCGCCGGCCCCTCGACCCAGCACGGGCCGCCGCGTTCCAGGTGCTGCGGGCGGTCAGCGAGCGCGACGCATACGCCAACCTGCTACTGCCCGCCCTGCTGCGCCAACGCGGTATCACCGGCCGCGACGCGGCATTCGCCACCGAGCTGACCTACGGCGCCTGCCGCGCCCGCGGCCTACTGGACGCGGTGATCGTCGCGGCCGCCGGGCGCACGCTGGATGCGATCGACCCGGTGCTGCTCGACCTGCTCCGGCTGGGCACCTACCAGCTGCTGCGCACCCGGGTGGAGGCGCACGCCGCGGTGTCCACCACCGTCGAGCAGGCCGGAATCGAATTCGATTCGGCGCGAGCGGGTTTCGTCAACGGCGTGCTGCGCACCATCGCCACGCGGGACGAGCAGTCCTGGGTGGACGAGCTGGCCCCCGACCGGGCGAAGGATCCGATCGGGCACACCGCTTTCGTGCACGCCCACCCGCGCTGGGTCGCCCAGGCCTTCGCCGACGCGCTGGGCGCGGCGGCCGGAGAGCTCAGCGAGGCACTGGCCGCCGATGACCAACGGCCACAGCTGCACTTGGCGGCCCGCCCCGGCGCGCTGACCGCCGCCGAATTGGCCGACACCGTGCACGGCACCGTCGGCCGCTATTCGCCCTATGCGGTGTACCTGCCGGGCGGCGATCCCGGCCAGCTGGCGCCGGTGCGCGACGGCCAGGCCCTGGTCCAGGACGAAGGCAGCCAATTGGTGGCCCGGGCGCTGACGCTGGCCGAGCTGGACGGCCCGGTCGATGGCCAAGCCGAGCGATGGCTCGACCTGTGCGCCGGTCCGGGCGGCAAGACCGCGCTGCTGGCGGCGGTCGGCGAAGGTAGCGGGGCCCGGGTCACCGCGGTGGAGCCGTCGCCGCATCGCGCGGATCTGGTGGCCGAGAACACCCGGGGACTACCGATTGAACTGGTGCGCGCCGATGCGCGGCACAGCAATCTCGAGCCCGGATTCGACCGGGTGCTGGTCGACGTGCCGTGCACCGGGCTGGGTGCGTTGCGTCGCCGGCCGGAGGCCCGGTGGCGGCGCCAGCCGGCCGACGTGCCGGTGCTGGCCAAGCTACAACGCGAGCTGCTGGCCGCCGCGATCACACTCACCCGCCCCGGCGGCGTGGTGCTGTACTCCACCTGCTCTCCGCACCTGGCCGAAACGGTGGGGGTGGTGGCCGACGCGCTGCGCCGCCAACCCGTCGAGGCACTGGATACCAGGCCGTTGTTCGAGCCCGCCGACCGTCTCGGGGACGGACCTTATGTGCAGCTCTGGCCACACCGGCACGGCACCGACGCCATGTTCGCCGCCGCGCTGCGCCGCCTGAAGTGATGCCGGCCACGAGGCTCGATAGTCTGACGGACATGCCTCGCAGAACGGGGGAACCCCTGATCGCACCGTCGATCCTGGCCGCCGATTTCGCCCGCCTCGCCGACGAAGTGGCCGCCGTGCCCGGCGCCGACTGGCTGCACGTCGATGTGATGGACGGCCACTTCGTGCCGAACCTCACGATCGGTCTGCCGGTGGTGGAGAGCCTGCTGGCCGTCACCGACATTCCCATGGACTGTCATTTGATGATCGACAACCCGGACAGATGGGCACCGCCCTACGCCGAGGCGGGCGCCTACAACGTCACCTTCCACGCCGAGGCGACCGACAATCCGATCGGGGTGGCCCGCGACATCCGGGCCGCCGGCGCCAAAGCCGGGATCAGCGTCAAGCCGGGCACCCCGCTGGAGCCGTATCTCGAGATCCTGCCGCACTTCGACACCTTGCTGATCATGTCGGTCGAGCCCGGCTTCGGCGGCCAGAGTTTCATCCCGGAAGTGCTGACGAAAGTGCGTACAGTACGCAAGATGGTCGATGCGGGGGAGTTGACGATTCTGGTGGAGATCGACGGCGGCATCAACGAAGACACGATCGAGCAGGCCGCGGAGGCCGGTGTCGACTGTTTCGTCGCCGGATCGGCGGTCTATGGCGCGGACGATCCTGAGCTCGCGGTCGAGGCGTTACGGCGACAGGCCGGCGCCGCGTCAGCCCATCTGCGCGCATGAACCAGCCGGAGCAGAACCAGGTCAAAAGCATCGACGAGGCGATGAAGCTGGCCATCGACCTCGCCAACCAGGTCAAGGGCACCACCTACCCGAACCCGCCGGTCGGGGCGGTCATCGTCGACCAGGACGGGCGCATCGTCGGCGTGGGCGCCACCCAGCCGGCCGGCGGCGACCATGCCGAGGTGATGGCGCTGCGCCGGGCGGGCCGCCTGGCGGCCGGCGGCATCGCCGTGGTCACCCTCGAGCCGTGCAACCACTTCGGCAAGACGCCGCCGTGCGTGAACGCCCTCATCGAAGCCAGGGTGGGCACGGTGATCTACGCCATCGACGACCCGAACGCGATCGCGGGCGGCGGCACCGGCCGGCTGAACGCGGCCGGTGTACAGGTGCGATCCGGCATCCTGGCCGCCGACGTGATCGCCGGACCGCTGCGGGAATGGCTGCACAAGCAACGGACCGGGCTGCCGCACGTGACATGGAAGTACGCCACCAGCATCGACGGCCGCAGCGCCGCCGCCGACGGCTCCAGCCAGTGGATCTCCAGTGATGCCGCACGCACGGACCTGCACCGTCGCCGTGCCATTGCCGACGCGATCGTGGTCGGCACCGGCACCGTCCTTGCCGACGACCCGGCGCTGACCGCGCGCCTGCCGGACGGCTCGCTGGCGCCGCAGCAACCGCTGCGAGTGGTGGTGGGTATGCGTGAGGTGCCGCCGGAAGCAAAAGTGCTCAACGACGATTCGCGCACCATGGTGATCCGCACCCACGATCCCGTCGAGGTGCTCAAGGCGCTGGCGGACCGCACCGACGTGATGCTGGAGGGTGGCCCCACCCTGGCCGGTGCCTTCTTGCGGGCCGGTGGGATCAACCGGATCCTGGCCTACGTCGCGCCGATCCTGCTGGGCGGGCCCGTCAGCGCGGTCGACGATGTCGGGGTATCGAGCATGGCGCAGGCGTTGCGCTGGCAATTCGACGCCGTGCAGCAGGTCGGCCCGGATCTGCTGCTCAGCCTGGTGGCGCGCTAACGCCTCAGGGAGTGGACGCTGGGTCTGATACGGCCGGCTCGTGGGGGAGTTCCGGTTCTTCGGCATGCTCGCGGGTGCCGAACAACAACAGGCCCAGCCCCGCGCCGACCAAGCAGATGATCACGGTGACGAAGAAGATGTCGCCGTACATCAAGGCAAATGCCTTCTGGTACATGGTCCCTTGAGCGGCGAGTCGTTCCAGCAGGGTGGCGTTGGGCGGGATAGCGGCCGACAGGCCCGCCAGGATCTGATTGAACCGGTACAAGCCCCAGGCGGTCAGCGCGGCGACGCCGATCAACATGCCGGTCATCCGGGCTACCACCACGGCCGCCGAGGCGATGCCGTGCAGTGCCGAAGGGACCGCACGCAGCGCCGCCGACGACAGCGGCCCGATCACCAAACCCAGCCCCAGCCCGGCTAACAGCAGGTCGGTGTGCATCGCGGACAGGCTCAGCAGTCCGAAGATGTTGTGCTTTTGGTCCGGCAGGTTTTCCCGCCAGAGCGAAATCAGCCAATAGCCGCCGGCGGCGATGCACAGCCCGACGAAGGTGACGAGCCAATCGCCGGCCCGGGTCGCGACCCACCCGCCCACCACGGCGCCTATCGGCAGGGCGATCAGGAACCAGAGCAGCATTCCGGCCGCCTGATTCTGGTCCTTGCCCAGCACGCCCTGTCCGAACAGCTCGACGTTGACCAGCGTCACCATCAGCGCGGCGCCGGCGCAGATCGAGGTGCCCAATGCGGCCAGGAACGGCCGGAAGTGCACACCGGTTGGTTCGATGAGCCGCGTGCGCGCGAAGCGCTCCCAGACAAAGAACGCCACCCCGGCGACAACCGCACCGATCACCAGGGGCAATCCATTGGGCGGCAGCACGTGCTTGCCGTCCGGGCTGGGGTTGTACAACCCGAAGACTGCCAGGCCCAACGTCAGGGCGAGCAGCAGGCCACCGACGACGTCGACCTTCTCCGGATTTGGGCTACGGTCGTGCGACGGCAGGCTGAGCTGGATCAACACCATCGCGATCAGGGTCAGCGGGACGTTGATCCAGAACACGTCTCGCCAGTCGTGCAGCAACCAGACGATGAAGATGCCGTACAGCGGGCCCAGGACGCTGCCGAGTTCCTGTGCGGCGCCGATGCCGCCGAGGACGCCGGCGCGGTTGCGCTGCGACCACAGATCGGCGCCCAGCGCCAGCGTGATCGGCAGCAATGCTCCGCTGGCAACGCCCTGTGTTGCCCGGCCCGCCAGCAGCATGTCGAAACTGCCGAAGTGACCGGCCAGCGCGGTCACCACCGAACCGACCAGGAACAGCGCCAGGCTCACCTGGAGCATCAGCTTGCGGCCGAACCGGTCGGAAGCCCGTCCCAGCAGCGGCATGGCGGCGATGTAGCCCAGCAGATACCAGGTGACGATCGGGGTGATCCGCTGCAGTTGGTTAACCGGGATGCCGACGCTGTTCATGATGTCGCGCATGATCGTGATGACGACATACGTGTCGAGGGCCCCCAGCAGTACCGCTAGGCTGCCCGCACTGATCGCGACTCCGCGTCCGGCTCGCATGGCCATCAGGCGCCCTCAGGCTTGCTGACCTGGACCTGTTCACCCCAATTCGACAAGGTCATTTGGACCGAGTTGCCCGAACTCTTTTCCAGTTGGGCCTGTACCAGTTGGTGATCGCCGGTTTCCTGGATCCATACGGTGGCCGGCACCGGCTGCGTCGCGCTGAACGGCGGCGCAATCAGATTGACCGCCTCCGGTTTCACCTTTCCGCTGATGCGGATGGCGCTCTGCCCGTTGATGGTGTCGCGTCCTTCGGCTTTGGCGTCGGTGAAGTTCGCCAGTACGTTGGCCACGCCGTTGTTCAGGCTCAGGATCTGCGAGGGGTCGTAGATGTCTGAGGCCGGACCGAAATCGGTCCACTTATTCGGGGTGAGGGTGGCGTACAGGTCCCCATTGAAAACCACGAAGTCGACATCGATATCGCCCCCGCCGAAGGCGATCGTGGCCTTGCCTTTGGCCGCGGTAGCCGGGGTGGTGGTGAGGTCACCGGACAGCGTTTTGAGGGATAGCCCGGGAACCTTGCCGTTGACCGTGAGCACCAGGTGCGCGCTCTTGACGTTCTTGGTGACATCGGTGGACTGCTTGACCAACGTCGTCGCGTCCGGCAGTGGTCCGCCGCTCGGCGTAGACCCTGAGCACCCGGCAACGAGGGTGACGGCGAAGCTCAGGGCGGCGAGGACGGCGAAGAGTCGACGGTGACGTCTGAGGGTCCGCATACCCTGCATCGTAGAGGGTGCCCGCCGCCTAGTTGGTGAGGCGACCGGTGAACCCGTGGGGTGCGGGTCCCCGGGAACAGTCATTAACCTGGTGCGATGTTCACCGGAATTGTCGAGGAACTCGGAGAGGTGACCTCCCGGGATCCCCTTACCGATGCCGCCCGCCTGATCATTCGCGGTCCCACCGTGACGACCGATGCCGGGCACGGCGATTCGATCGCCGTCAACGGCGTGTGTCTGACGGTGGTCGAGGTGCTGTCCGACGGTCAGTTCAGCGCCGACGTGATGGCCGAGACCCTCAACCGCTCCAACCTGGGCGCACTGCGGCCCGGCAGCCGGGTGAACCTGGAGCGCGCCGCCGCCCTGAACAGCCGGCTCGGTGGGCACATCGTGCAGGGGCATGTGGACGGCACCGGCCAGATCGTCGCCCGCACCCCGTCCGAGCACTGGGAGGTGGTGCGCATCGAGGTGCCCGCGGCGGTGGCGCGCTACGTCGTGGAGAAGGGGTCGATCACCGTCGACGGGATCTCGCTGACGGTCTCCGGGCTGGGCGAAGAACCCCGGGACTGGTTCGAGGTGTCGTTGATCCCGACCACCCGGGAGCTGACCACACTGGGTTCCGCGCCCGTCGGCACCCGGGTGAACCTCGAGGTCGACGTGATCGCGAAATATGTTGAGCGGCTGATGGCGGCTCAAAAATGAAGAAGTCAGTCATCGCAGCCGCGGCGTTCGTGTCGAGCATCCTCGCCGCACCAAGCGCCCACGCCGATGCCAGTTGGCAGATCGTCCTCAACGGACAGGACATCACGCCCCCCGCATCCGTCGTCGGCAACCTTCAGTGCGATAAGGACGGGGGCAACGTCACCATCCATTTCAGCAACTCCGTCTCCTACATCGTCGCGATCGACAATCGCGGCCAGGTCACCAAGGTCGACATCTCTTATGGAAAGGACTACCTGTTCGATCCCGGCCAGCTCCTCAACGAGAGCACCCCGCTCGGGGGTGACGCGCAGGCCAGCAGGAGCGCCAACACCTATCGGATCACCGGTCACGTCGTGCCGTACGACGACGCCACCAAGCGTCCAGTCGGGCCTGCGGTGCCCTTTTCCTACGACGCCACGTGCATGGGTCTGCTCGCGGACTGATGGCGATCGACAATCCCTTCTGGGACCTGCTCAAGGATCTCGTCGAGCCCGACAGCGTCCACGGCAACCCGGTGGTCGGTGAGTTCCGCCTGGACCTGTCCGTGGAGCAGAACATGGCCCGTGCCCCGAATCGGCAGCGGCTGGTCAGGAAGTACTGCTGGAGCATTCCCGACCCCGAGACCCTGGCGTTCATTGCCGAGCACGCCCAAGGCGGCCTGGTCGATCCGATAGCAGGCACGGGTTATTGGGCCTATCTGCTCGGGCAGGTGGGCGTGGATGTCGTCTGCTATGACCTGAACCCGGGAAAGGCGCTGCACAACAACGGCTGGCACGGGGAAGACCTCTACGCCGAGGTCTTCGAAAAGGACTGCGCGGAAGCGGCGGCAACGCACCCCGATCGGACGCTGCTCCTGTCGTGGCCGCCCTTTCAGCAGGATGTCGGCGCCCGCACTCTGCTGGCTTACCAGGGCAAACGTGTCATCTACGTCGGTGAGGCGAAGGGCGGCGGCACCGGCGACGACGAGATGCACTCGATATTCGAGACACAATGGACCAAGGTCGATACCCGCCAGCCGGTTCAATGGTGGGGTGCCTACGACGGATTGACGGTGTATGAGCGCGCCTGAGCACATGGCCGCCTGTCGCGGCAATAACGGTGCCGCCAGCGTGGTTCATAATTGAAAACAACGTGCCGTCTCGCCGGAGCCGGTCTGACAGCAAGGTAGCGACGATGACGAGGTTGGACTCCGTCGAACGGGCGGTTGCCGACATAGCGGCCGGCAAGGCCGTCGTCGTCATCGACGACGAAGAGCGGGAGAACGAAGGCGATCTGATCTTCGCCGCCGAAAAGGCGACGCCGGAGATGGTGGCCTTCATGGTGCGCTACACCTCGGGATACCTGTGTGTGCCGCTGGACGGCGCGGTCTGCGACCGGCTGGGCCTGTTGCCGATGTACGCGGTGAACCAGGACAAGCACGGCACCGCATACACCGTCACTGTCGATGCGAAACTTGGTGTGGGTACTGGGATTTCGGCATCCGACCGAGCCACCACGATGCGGCTGCTGGCGGACCCCACCAGTGTTGCCGACGACTTCACCCGTCCCGGTCACGTGGTTCCGTTGCGCGCCAAGGACGGTGGCGTGCTGCGCCGGCCGGGGCACACCGAGGCCGCCGTCGACCTGGCCCGGTTGGCGGGGCTGCAGCCCGCCGGCGCGATCTGCGAGATCGTCAGCCAGAAGGACGAGGGCGCGATGGCCCAGACCGACGAGCTGCGGGTGTTTGCCGACGAGCACGGTTTGGCGCTGATCACCATCGCCGACATCATCGAATGGCGGCGCAAGCACGAGAAGCACATCGAGCGGGTCGCCGAAGCCCGGATCCCGACTCGGCACGGCCAGTTCCGCGCCATCGGCTACACCAGCATTTATGACGGCGTCGAACACGTGGCGCTGGTGCGCGGCGAGATCGCCGGGCCCAACGCCGACGGTGACGACGTGTTGGTCCGGGTGCACTCCGAGTGCCTGACCGGTGACGTGTTCGGTTCGCGGCGGTGCGATTGCGGCCCACAGCTGGACGCCGCGCTGGGGATGGTCGCGCGTGAGGGACGTGGCGTGGTGCTGTACATGCGCGGCCACGAAGGCCGCGGCATCGGCCTGCTGCACAAACTACAGGCCTACCAGCTGCAGGATGCCGGCGAAGACACCGTGGACGCCAACCTCAAACTCGGATTGCCTGCCGACGCAAGGGATTACGGGATCGGTGCGCAGATCCTGGTCGATCTCGGTGTTCGCTCGATGCGGCTGCTGACCAACAACCCGGCCAAGCGGGTCGGACTGGATGGGTACGGGTTGCACATCATCGAGCGGGTGCCGCTACCGGTACGGGCCAATGCGGACAACATCCGTTATCTGATGACCAAGCGCGACAAGATGGGCCACGACTTGGCCGGCCTGGACGATTTCCACGAAACCGTGCATCTGCCTGGCGAATTCGGCGGTGCTCTGTGAGTGGTCGTGCCCTGTGACTGGTGGTGCCCTGTGAGCGGTGCCGCCGGCGTGCCGGATATGCCGGCATGCGACGCGGCCGGCGTGCGGCTCGGCATCGTCGCGAGCACCTGGCACACCGAGATCTGCGACGCGCTGCTCGTCGGCGCTCTGAAAGCCGCCGCCGATTGCGGCATTGACAACCCGACCGTGGTCCGTGTGCTCGGTGCGGTCGAGATTCCGGTGGTGGCACAGGAGCTGGCCCGCAACCACGAGGCCGTCGTCGCCCTCGGTGTCGTGATCCGTGGTCAGACACCACATTTCGACTACGTATGCGACGCGGTAACCCAAGGGCTGACCCGGGTCTCGCTGGACGCGTCGAAGCCGGTGGGCAACGGCGTGTTGACCACCGACACCGAGGAGCAGGCGCTGGACCGGGCCGGGCTTCCGACCTCGGCCGAGGACAAAGGCGCGCAGGCGGCCGCGGCGGCGCTGAGCGCCGCGCTGACCTTGCGTGGCCTGCGCGCGCGGCCGTGAGGGTGAAATCGGATCGAGACGAGTGGGACGTCGAGTTGCGTCCGCACCTCACACCGTTATTTGCCTACGCCGCGGCGTTTCTGATCGCGACAGCGCACATTGCGGTGGGCTTCCTACTCAAGGTGGGGTCCACCGGGGTGGTCTTCCAGACCGCGGATCAGGTGGCGATGGCGCTGCTGGGTCTGGTCATCGCCGGCGCGGTGCTACTGCTGGCGCGGCCGCGGCTGCGGGTGGGCGCCGCCGGACTGTCGGTTCGTAACCTGTTGGGCGACAAGCTGATTCCTTGGCCTGATGTGGTCGGTGTGTCGTTTCCCGGTGGCAGCCGTTGGGCGCGCGTCGATCTGCCCGACGACGAATACGTCCCGGTGATGGCGATCCAGGCCGTCGATAAGGACCGTGCGGTGGCTGCCATGGATTCGGTGCGATCGTTGCTGGGCCGGTATCGGCCGGACCTGGGCTGATGGCCCGGCATCGGCGCAGTGCGGTGCTGGTCGCGTTGTTGTGCGCCGCGGTGACGCTGTGTGCGTGCGCCACATCCGTTGCGGGCCGGGCGGTTCGGGCCCCGGGCCAGCGGCCGCCGCTGATTTCGGCGCGTGACCTGCTGCTGCAAGACGGCGAGCGCACCCCGTTCGGTCCGGCCACCGCGAGTCCGTTGGGCAGCAGCTACTTCACCAGCGCCCGGCCCCCCGAATGCTCGGCGGCATTGCTGTTCGAGGGTTCGCCGTTGCGGCCCCCCGGTTCCGCCGACCATGCCGAAACGGCCTACCGGGTCGGCGGCCAGGTGCTCTATGCCGAGTCGATTGACGTCTACAACGATGCGTTGGATCCCCAGACCATGGTCTGGAAGGGATTCAACGCCGTGTCCGACTGCCTCGGCGAGGCCATCGGCACGAGTTCGGTCGGGGAGTTTAAACCCATGCGGCTCAATGGCTTTGCCATACCCTCGACCGGTGTCCTGGCGTGGACCATGACTCGTGACGATTGGACCTGCGACTACGGGCTGGCCGTGGTTCCCCGGGTAGCTCTGCTGATCTCGGCCTGTGATGCCAAGCCCGGGTTCCCGATGGCGGACTGGGCCGCGCAAAGAAGGGCACAGATCGACGGGCGGCTCGCCTGACGAGTGAGTGTTCTCCGTCTGCGCATCTGCTCTGAACACTGTCGAGAGGAGGCGCGTTGCTGGATGAGCTAGCGGCGGCCGCGGTCGGTGGGAGTGGCAGCTAGAAAATCGCGTTCTCCCGCGGGCCGTCGGAATTCCCCATTCGATCTGTGTGAATTCGGCATACACTCGGTGTGTCACTGATCGCTGGCTAACGGCTGGGCTGTGCCTGGTTTTTGGCGTTGGAGGTGCGAGATGTCGTTTCTGTTCGCGGTGCCGGAGATGATGACGGCGGCGGCAACGGATCTGGCTAGTCTGGGATCCACGTTGAGCGCGGCCAACGCGGCCGCGGCGGCCCCGACGACGGGGATTCTGGTCGCGGCTGAGGATGAGGTGTCGGCGGCGATCGCGGCGCTGTTCTCCGGACGCGGCCAGGAATATCAGGCGCTCAGCGCGCAGGCGGCGGCGTTTCATGACCGGTTCGTGTGGGCCTTGGCCGCGGGTGCGGGCTCGTACGCTAGTGCTGAGGCCGCCGCCGCCTCGCCATTGCAGAGTGTGCTCGACCTGATCAATTTGCCGTTCGTGACGCTGACCGGTCGCCCGCTAATTGGCAACGGCGCCAACGGGGCTCCGGGTAGCGGGGCTAACGGCGGGGCCGGCGGGTGGTTGTACGGTAACGGCGGGGCCGGCGGGTCCGGTGCTTTTGACCACCCGGGCGGCAATGGCGGCCCCGCTGGGCTGGTAGGTAACGGCGGGGCCGGTGGGGTCGGCGGGCTGTCCGCTGCCGGCAGATCCGGGGCCGGTGGCCGTGGCGGCGACGCCATGCTGTTCGGCTCCGGCGGCCCCGGCGGGGCCGGCGGCACTGCAAACGTGAGTGGCACCGGTGGGGTCGGCGGGGCCGGAGGAAACGCGGGTTTGTTCTTCGGTGCTGCCGGGATCGGCGGGGCAGGCGGAGTGTCAGGGTCGTCGAGTACCGGCGGGGCCGGCGGGGCCGGCGGGGCCGGCGGGCTGTTCGGCGCCGGCGGAGCCGGCGGCATCGGCGGCGCCGCCGTAACCACCGCCGGAGGTACCGGCGGGGCCGGTGGGGCCGGCGGGGCGGGCGGGCTGTTCGGCGCCGGCGGGACCGGCGGCGGTGGCGGCTCCGGGTTCACCCTCGGCGGAGCCGGCGGGGCTGGCGGAAACGCCGGCCTGCTCTCCCTCGGTGCCTCCGGCGGTGCCGGAGGCAGCGGCGGGGCCGCCACCGTGAACGCCGTCGTCGGCACCGGCGGGGCCGGCGGGGTCGGCGGGACCGGCGGCTTGTTCTATGGCTCCGGGGGTGCCGGCGGTGCTGGCGGCGTCGGCAACGACACCGGGGGGCTCGGCGGGACTGGCGGCACCGCCGGCTTCGTCGTCGGCTCCGGTGGCACCGGCGGCACAGGCGGCGACGGCCGCGTGACCGGCGGCACCGGAGGGGCCGGCGGCAAGCCCGGGCTGATCGGCAACGGCGGTGACGGCGGCGCCGGAGGGGCTAACGGGGTCGGCGTGGGCGGCACCGGAGGGGCCGGCGGCAACGCAGTACTGGTCGGCAACGGCGGCAACGGCGGCAACGGCGGAACGGGCCTGCCCAACGGCCCCGGGGGCGGCGGCGGCACAGGCGGACCGCTGCTCGGCGCGAACGGGATGAACGGGTTGGTGTAGCCCGCGGGCCGCCCACCCGACCACGGCGACGCTACGGTGTCGGTGATCGACAGCTCGATGAGCGCCGTCGCCAGCCGTGCCCCCATCCTCACCACCCTTTCAGCAATGCCGCCGGTTATCCACAACCGGCGACCCTGCCAACTAGTTTGTGTCAGTCCGGTGAGCTATACTCGAACACATGTTCGATACTCGGTTGCATGAGTACTTCACGCCGTCCGATACCGACAAGTCACGCGCGTTGTTGGCGCGGGTGTCGGGGTCGGGGCGGGCGGAGGCTCAGGCAGCGGCGGCGCGGTTGGATGCGATCTGGGAGCTGTTCGAGTTGCGCCGTAACGAGCGTGGGGAAATGGTCGATTGGGCGGTGGATACCTGGGCGGCGGTGGGCGCTGAGGTGGCGGCGGTGTTGCGGACCAGCCTGGGGATGGCCGGCAGCTACATGCATTACGCGCGGGCGATGTGGGAGCGCTTACCCACGACCGCGGCGCTGTTGCGGGCCGGGGATATCGATTACCGGATGTTTCAGACCTTGGTGTTTCGCACCGGGGCGATCGAGGACCCGGGCGTGCTGGTGCGGGTGGATGCCGAGTTGGCGGTCGCGGTGCTGCGCTGGCCCTCGCTGACCCAGGGCCGCCTGGCGGCGGCCATCGATGCGATCGTGGGCGGCGCGGACCCTGATGCGGTGCGCCGGCCGCGACAGCGTGCCCAGGGGCGGGAGTTGTCGATCTGGGGTGAGCAGGACGGGATCACCGAGGTGTTCGGGCGGTTGTTCGCCACTGATGCCGCTCTGCTCGATGAGCGCCTCGACGCCCTGGCCGCCACGGTGTGTGCGGCGGATCCGCGGACCCGCGATCAGCGCCGCGCTGACGCGATGGGTGCGTTGGCCGCCGGCGCGGATCGGTTGGGCTGCCAATGCGCCACCCCGGAGTGCGGGGCCGCTGCGGCGCCGGTGAAGCCGGTGGTCATTCACGTGGTGGCCGAGCAGTCCGCGCTGGCGGGTCACGGGAGAGCGACCATCGTGGGCGGCGAGGGGTTGATTCCGGCCGAGCTGGTCGTCGAGTTGGCCAAGACCGCCCGGCTGGCCCCGGTGGTGCCCCCGGCTGAAGTCGAAGCCCATTACGTGGCGTCGAAGAAGCTGGCCGAGTTCGTCAGGGCCCGGGATCTGACGTGTCGGGCCCCGGGGTGTGATCGGCCGGCCACGCACTGCGATGTCGACCACACCATCCCCTACGCCGACGGTGGGGCGACCCATGCGTCGAACCTGAAATGCTTGTGCCGGCTTCATCATTTGCTGAAAACGTTTTGGGGGTGGCGGGATAAGCAGCTGCCGGATGGGACGGTGATTTGGGATCTGCCCGGCGGGCAGACCTATGTCACCACCCCGGGTAGTGCGTTGTTGTTTCCCGCGCTGTGTGCCCCGACCGGGGCCCTGCCGTTGGGGCCTCCGCCGCGGGACCGCTGCACCTACCGCGAGGCGATGATGCCGCTGCGGGCCAGCACCCGGGCGCAAAACCGGGCCCGCTACAT
Organism: uncultured Actinomycetota bacterium; assembly: GCA_963735655.1. GTDB lineage: Bacteria > Actinomycetota > Actinomycetes > Mycobacteriales > Mycobacteriaceae > Mycobacterium. The sequence continues at coordinate 106,033 of CAVTLW010000027.1, read as the reverse complement.
CGCCGAAGAACGCCGGCACAACCACCAAGCCCGACAAGCCCGCGAAACCACCCCAGCCATAACACAACTCACCCCGCCCAGCCGCCCACCCGACGACGAACCACCGCCCTTCTAGCGCTCCCGTAAGACGCAAGAATTTCGCATGCGGCCGGCGTTAGCCTTCCGCCATGAACACGACCCACACCCTCCAGAAGGTCATCACCGGGATGCTCCTGTCGTGCGGCCTGGGGGTGGCCGGTGCCGGTATCGCCGCAAGTCCCGCCCAGGCCCAACCCGGTCCCGCGCCGCTTGATCACTTCACCTGGTGCCCAGGGCACACGGATCCGAGAGACCACATTTCGCCGGCGGGCCCGATCTCCGCGATGCAGCGCGAGGGGTGGGACTTGGGTGTCTGCCACGATTATTGGTATCCCGCAGCGGGTTTCCCAGATAGTCCGCAGCACAACGACATTGTCGAGGGAGACCACGTGCCCCGTGGGCCTGCCTGCGCCCCGCTTTGTGCCCCCTGGCCGTAGTTAGGACGCGGGTTCGCACCCCGTCATGGGATTTCAGCGGTCGCACCCGAATAGCGACAAGCGGATCTTGATCTGCGGGCGCGTCAATTGCGCGTCAATTGCGCGTCGTAGCGCCGGGTGGTCCCAGGGCGCATGTCCCGTCGAGCTGTCTCCGACGGCTACTAGCCTGGATGCGTGCCAGATCCCGCCACGTATCGCCCCGCGCCCGGGTCCATCCCGGTCGAGCCGGGTGTGTACCGATTCCGGGACCCGCACGGCCGCGTCATCTACGTCGGCAAGGCCAAGAGCCTGCGCAGCCGCCTGACGTCGTACTTTGCCGATATCGCGAACCTGCACCCGCGTACCCGGCAGATGGTGACCACCGCGGCCAAGGTCGAGTGGACGGTGGTCAACACCGAGGTCGAGGCGCTGCAGCTGGAATACAACTGGATCAAGGAATTCGATCCGCGCTTCAACGTCCGCTACCGCGACGACAAGTCCTACCCGGTGCTGGCCGTCACCCTCAACGAGGAGTTTCCCCGGCTGATGGTCTACCGCGGCCCGCGTCGCAAGGGTGTGCGCTATTTCGGGCCGTACTCCCACGCCTGGGCAATCCGGGAAACGCTGGATCTGCTCACCCGGGTGTTCCCGGCGCGAACCTGCTCGGCCGGAGTATTCAAGCGGCACAAACAGATCGACCGTCCGTGCCTGCTCGGCTACATCGACAAGTGCTCGGCGCCGTGCGTGGGCAGGGTCAGCGCCGAACAGCATCGCCAGATCGTCACGGACTTCTGCGACTTTCTGTCCGGCAAGACCGACCGGTTCGCCCGCGACCTGGAACAGCAGATGAACGCCGCGGCCGCGGAACTCGACTTCGAGCGGGCCGCGCGGCTTCGTGACGACCTGGGCGCGCTGAAGCGGGCCATGGAGAAGCAGGCCGTGGTGTTCGGCGACGGCACCGACGCCGACGTGGTGGCCTTCGCCGACGACGACCTCGAAGCGGCCGTGCAAGTGTTCCACGTCCGCGGTGGCCGAGTTCGCGGCCAGCGCGGCTGGATCGTCGAAAAGCCGGGCGACCCAAGTGAATCCGGTGAAGAGCAGCTCGTCGAGCAGTTCCTCACGCAGTTCTACGGCGATCAGGCCGAGTTGGATGGCGCCGCCGACGAATCCGTCAACCCGGTGCCCCGCGAGGTGCTGGTGCCGTGCCTGCCGTCCAACTCCGAGGAATTGGCCAACTGGCTGTCCGGTCTGCGCGGCTCCCGGGTGGTGCTGCGGGTGCCGCGTCGTGGTGACAAGCGTGCGCTGGCCGAAACCGTGCAGCGCAATGCGAAAGATGCTCTGCAGCAACACAAGCTGAAACGTGCCGGCGACTTCAACGCCAGATCGGCTGCGCTGCAGAATATTCAGGAGGCACTGGGTCTGGCCGACGCGCCACTGCGGATCGAATGCGTCGACGTCAGTCACGTGCAGGGCACCGACGTGGTGGGCTCGTTGGTGGTCTTCGAGGACGGCCTGCCACGCAAATCGGACTACCGGCACTTCGGCATCCGCGAAGCCGCCGGCGAAGGGCACTCCAACGACGTCGCCTCCATCGCCGAGGTGACCCGCCGCCGGTTCCTGCGGCACCTGCACGACCAGAGCGATCCGAATCTGCTTTCTCCGGAAGGAAAGTCACGACGGTTCGCCTATCCGCCCAACCTGTACGTCGTCGACGGTGGCGCGCCGCAAGTCAATGCGGCCAGCGTGGTGCTCGAAGAGCTGGGCATTACCGACGTCGCGGTGATCGGTCTGGCCAAGCGACTGGAAGAGGTGTGGGTGCCGTCCGAACCGGAGCCGATCATCATGCCGCGCAACAGCGAGGGGCTGTATCTGCTACAACGTGTGCGCGACGAGGCGCACCGATTCGCCATCACCTACCATCGCAGCAAGCGATCCAAGCGAATGACGGCATCGGCGCTGGACGCGGTGCCCGGATTGGGAGAGCATCGCCGCAAAGCGCTGGTCACCCACTTCGGATCGATAGCCCGCCTCAAGGAGGCCACCGTCGACCAGATCACCGCCGTTCCGGGTATCGGCGTGGCGACGGCCACGGCAGTGCTCGAGGCACTGCGGCCCGAGGCGCCCGGAGCCTCGGAATGAGCCCGAAATGAGCATCGAGGACTCGTCGGGCGGCATCGACGTCGTCCTGGTGACCGGACTTTCCGGGGCCGGCCGCGGCACCGCGGCCAAGGTGCTGGAAGACCTCGGCTGGTACGTGGCCGACAACCTGCCGCCGCAGCTGATCACCCGGATGGTCGATTTCGGGCTGGCGGCCGGATCGCGGATCACCCAGCTCGCGGTCGTGATGGACGTGCGGTCGCGCGGGTTCACCGGCGACCTCGACGAGGTGCGCACCGAACTGGCCACCCGCAACATCAGCCCGCGCGTGGTGTTCATGGAGGCGTCCGACGACATGCTGGTGCGCCGCTACGAAAACAACCGCCGCAGCCATCCACTGCAGGGCAAGCAGACCCTGGCCGAAGGCATCGCCGCCGAGCGCCGCATGCTGGCTCCGGTTCGCGCCACCGCCGACCTGATCATCGACACCTCTACGCTGTCGGTGCGCGGCCTGCGAGAGAGCATCGAGGGGGCATTCGGCGGCGCCGGCACCGCGAGCACCAGCGTCACCGTCGAGTCGTTCGGCTTCAAATACGGCCTGCCGATGGACGCCGACATGGTCATGGACGTCCGGTTTCTGCCCAACCCGCACTGGGTCGACGAGTTGCGGCAGAAGACCGGCCAGGATCCCGCGGTGCGGGACTACGTGCTGAGCCAGCCCGGCGCGGCCGAGTTCCTCGAGACTTACCATCGATTGCTGTCGCTGGTCGTCGACGGCTACCGCCGGGAGGGGAAGCGCTATATGACCGTCGCCATCGGCTGCACCGGCGGCAAGCATCGCAGTGTCGCGATCGCCGAAGCGTTAATGGGACTGCTGCGGTCGGATCGACAACTGTCGGTGCGGGTACTGCACCGGGACCTGGGCCGCGAATGAGTGGCATCGTTGCGCTGGGTGGCGGGCACGGCCTGTACGCGACGCTGTCGGCGGCGCGCCGGCTGACCCCGTACGTCACCGCGATCGTGACCGTCGCCGACGACGGCGGCTCCTCGGGCCGGCTGCGTAGCGAACTGAACGTGGTGCCGCCGGGTGATTTGCGAATGGCTTTGGTGGCGTTGGCATCCGACAGTCCGTACGGACAACTGTGGGCGACCATCTTGCAGCACCGATTCGGTGGCAGCGGCGCGCTGGCCGGGCATCCGATCGGCAATCTGATGCTCGCCGGTCTCAGCGAGGTGCTGGCCGATCCGGTGGCCGCACTGGACGAACTCGGACGCATCCTCGGCGTCAAAGGCAGGGTGCTGCCGATGTGCCCGATCGCGCTGCAGATCGAGGCCGACGTGTCCGGGCTGGAGGCGGACCCGCGAATGTTCCGGGTGATTCGCGGTCAGGTGGCGATCGCCACCACGCCGGGCAAGGTGCGGCGAGTGCGGCTGCTGCCCGCCGACCCGCCGGCCACCCGGCAGGCGGTCGACGCCATCATGGCCGCCGACCTGGTGGTGCTGGGACCCGGGTCGTGGTTCACCAGCGTGATCCCGCATGTGCTGGTACCGGGCCTGGCCGCGGCGTTGCGGGCCACGACGGCCCGCCGTGCCCTGGTGCTCAACCTGGTCGCCGAGCCGGGGGAGACGGCGGGCTTCTCGGTGGAGCGTCATCTGCACGTTCTGGCTCAGCACGCGCCGGGCTTCACCGTGCACGACATCATCATCGACGCGGATCGGGTGCCCAGTGAGCGGGAGCGGGAGCAGTTACGCCGCACCGCGACGGTGCTGCAGGCGCAGGTTCACTTCGCCGATGTGGCCAGACCTGGTACACCTTTACATGACCCGGGCAAGCTGGCGGCGGTCCTAGACGGGGTGCGCGTGGCCAATAACGGGTCTCCTGACCAACTTCGCCTCCGGTGACCGCCACCGAAGAGATTCCGATCGATGGCACCGAGGGGTGACGACGCGTGGCGATGACGACCGAAGTCAAGGATGAGCTGAGCCGCCTCGTAGTGAAATCGGTCAGTGCGCGGCGCGCGGAGGTCACGTCCCTGCTGAGGTTCGCCGGCGGCCTGCACATCGTTGGTGGTCGCGTGGTCGTCGAAGCCGAGGTGGATTTGGGTAGCATCGCGCGGCGGCTGCGCAAGGACATCTTCGACTTGTACGGCTACAACGCGGTGGTGCATGTGTTGTCGGCCAGCGGGATTCGCAAGAGCACGCGGTACGTGCTGCGGGTCGCCAACGACGGTGAGGCGCTGGCCCGTCAGACCGGCCTGCTCGACATGCGTGGCCGTCCGGTGCGCGGTCTGCCGGCCCAGGTCGTGGGAGGCAGCACGGGCGACGCGGAGGCGGCGTGGCGGGGCGCCTTTTTGGCGCACGGGTCGCTGACCGAGCCGGGACGCTCGTCGGCACTGGAGGTCAACTGCCCTGGCCCGGAGGCCGCGCTCGCGCTGGTGGGAGCGGCGCGCCGGCTCGGGATCAGCGCCAAGGCCCGCGAGGTGCGCGGTGCCGACCGCGTGGTGGTGCGCGACGGCGACGCGATCGGTGCGTTGCTGACCCGGATGGGCGCCCAGGACACCCGGGTGGTCTGGGAGGAGCGCCGGATGCGGCGCGAGGTGCGCGCGACGGCCAACCGGCTGGCCAATTTCGACGACGCCAACCTGCGCCGGTCCGCGCGGGCCGCGGTCGCGGCGGCGGCACGGGTGGAGCGCGCGCTGCAGATACTCGGCGACACCGTGCCCGACCATCTGGCCTCGGCCGGCAAACTGCGCGTCGAGCACCGGCAGGCGTCGCTGGAGGAGCTGGGCCGACTGGCCGACCCTCCGATGACGAAAGACGCTGTGGCAGGCCGCATTCGGCGACTACTGTCGATGGCCGACCGCAAGGCGAAGCTGGACGGCATTCCGGACACCGAGTCGGCGGTGACGCCGGACCTATTGGAGGATGCCTAGCCGGAGGCTACGGTCGTGGCATGAGGCGGCTGTCGAGTGTTGATGCGGCGTTTTGGTCGGCCGAGACCGCGGGCTGGCACATGCATGTGGGTGCGCTGGCGATCTGCGATCCCGGCGAGTCCACCGAATACAGCTTTGCGCGACTTCGCGAGCTGATCGGCGAGCGGTTGCCGGAGGTCCCGCAACTGCGCTGGCGGGTTACCGGCGCCCCGCTCGGGCTGGACCGGCCGTGGTTCGTCGAGGACGAGGACCTCGACATCGACTTTCACGTCCGTCGCATCGGCGTCCCCGCACCCGGACGGTCGGCGCGAGGTCGACGAACTTGTCGGTCGCCTGATGTCCTACAAACTTGACCGCTCCCGACCGCTCTGGGAACTGTGGGTGATCGAGGGCGTCAAGGGCGGCCGCTTCGCGACGCTGACCAAGATGCATCACGCCATCGTCGACGGGGTTTCCGGTGCCGGGCTCAGCGAAATCCTTTTGGACGTCACGCCCGAACCGCGACCGCCGCAACAGGAGAAGGTGGGATCCCTGGTGGGATTTCAGATTCCGGGTCTGGAGCGGCGCGCGATCGGCGCGCTCGTCAACGTCGGAATCATGACGCCGTTCCGTATCGCCAGGCTGCTCGAACAAACCGTGCGGCAGCAGATCGCGGCCTTGGGTGTCGCCAATAAGCCGGCGCGATACTTCGACGCGCCCAAGACCCGGTTCAATGCTGCCGTGTCGCCGCACCGCCGGATTACCGGCACCCGCGTCGAACTGGCCCGGGTCAAGGCCGTCAAGGACGCCTTCGGCGTCAAGCTCAACGACGTCGTGCTCGCCCTGGTGGCCGGGGCGGCCCGCGAATACCTGCAGAAGCGCGACGAGCTGCCCGTCAAGCCGCTGATCGCGCAGATCCCGGTCTCGACCCGCACCGACGAGACGAAGGATCAAGTCGGGAACCAGATCAGCTCGATGACGGCGTCGCTCGCCACCCACATCGAAGACCCGGGCAAGCGGCTGATGGCCATCCACGAAAGCACGCAGAGCGCCAAGGGAATGGCCAAGGCGCTCTCGGCGCATCAGATCATGGGGCTCACCGAGACCACGCCACCTGGGCTGCTGCAGCTGGCCGCCCGTGCCTACACGGCCAGCGGTCTCTCGCATAGTTTTGCTCCGCTCAACCTGGTCGTCTCCAATGTCCCCGGTCCGCCCATCCCGCTGTATATGGCCGGTGCCAAACTGGAGTCGCTGGTGCCGCTCGGTCCGCCGGTCATGGACATCGCCCTGAACATCACCTGCTTTTCCTACCAGGACTATCTGGACTTCGGTTTCGTGACGACACCCGAAGTCGCCAATGACATCGACGAGATGGCCGACGCCATCAAACCCGCGCTGACCGAGCTCGAGCGGGCCGCGGAATCGCTCTAAGCGGCTAATCGTCGCCCGGGTAGCTCATCACGTACACCCAGGACAAGAACCGGGCTATCGCCTCGGCGGATTGATTCGCTCGCGGTGAGCCGAAGATATCGAAACCGTGCTGTGCGTTGGGCAGTTCGGCGTAGGAGACCGGAGACTTCGAGACCGCGCGCAGTCCTTCGACGAACTCCCGCGCTTCCTCGACCGGGATGAGTGAGTCGTCGGTTCCGTGCAGAACGAAAAACGGTGGTGCGTCTGCCCGCACGTACCGGACCGGGGAGGCATCGACGATAGATATGCCGGTGGGTGCTGAACTTCTTTTTGACGACCAACCTTGCGAGTATCTCGAGGAACTCGACACGTCCCGGGGCGTCGGTGGAGTACCAGTCATAGCGTCCGTAAATCGGAACGGCAGCCACCACCGACGTGTCGGCTTCTTCGAAACCTGGCTGCCATTTCGGGTCGTTGGGCGTCAGGGCCGCCAGCGCCGACAGATGCCCACCGGCCGAACCACCGCTGATCGCAACGAAATTCGGGTCTCCGCCGTAGGCCGCGATGTTCTCCTTGACCCAGGCCAACGCCCGTTTGACGTCGACGATGTGGTCCGGCCAGGTGTGCAGCGGGGACACTCGGTAGTTCATCGACACGCAGACCCAGCCGCGCGAAACCAGGTGACTCATCATCGGATACGCCTGTGGGCGGCGCCACCCGATCATCCAGGCGCCGCCTGGCACCTGCAGCAGCACAGGTGCCTTGCCGTCCTTCGGCAGGTCGCGGCGGCGCCAGATGTCGGCCAGGTTGGCGCGACCGTGCGGCCCGTAGCGCACAACGTTCTCCTTGTCGACGTACTGCCGGCGTGAGACATAGGAGCGTGCCGGCAGGTTGCGTCGGCCCTTGCGCGTCGAGCGCGAGGGCTCGGTCGGCAAGGCGGCCAGCTCGTCGGCGTAGTCGGGACCCAGCTGTTCGCGCAATCCCGTCTCCAACACGGGGGCCGGGGTGGTGACGCCGCGGTAGCGGATCACTCCCAGGATCGCCCAGGACGCGGCGGTCAGTGCCAGCGCCGCCTTCCCGCGCGGACCGGCGAAGTCACCGCGGCGGCCGCGGCGCACCGCATCCACCGCCGAGGCGGTCAGATAAAGCTCGGGGACCTCCGAGGTCGGCCAGCCCAGCCAGAACACCAGCACCGAGGCGTAGGGGTGCCGGGTGAGCGGTCGTAATCCGTTGGCGGCGTTGAGGAATTCCGCTGCTGCGCGGGCGAAGGGCCGGGGCCTGCCTTTCATGAGCCGCTGACCTTCGACTGCAGATCGGCGCGCAGGATCTTGCCGGTGCTGCCGCGGGGCAGCTCGTCCAGGATGGCGATTTCGCGGGGCACCTTGTAATTGGCCAGGTTCTCCCGGACGTGTTGCTTGAGGGTGTCGACCGTCGTGGCCGCGTCTGGCTCGAGCACCACGAATGCGGCCAGTCGCTGTCCGTACTGTTCGTCGTCCACGCCGATCACCGCGGCCTCGGCCACCTCGTGGTGTGCCGCCAGGGTCTTCTCCACCTCGATCGGGTAGACGTTCTCGCCGCCGGAGACGATCATCTCGTCATCGCGGCCCACCACGAACAGCCGTCCGTTGGCGTCGAGATACCCGACGTCGCCCGACGACATGAACCCGGCGTGGAAATCCTTTGTGACGCCGGAGGTGTAGCCGTCGAACTGGGTGTCATTGCGAACGAAGATGGTGCCGGTTTCGCCGGTCGGCAGCTCGTTGAATTCCGGATCCAGGATTCGGATTTCGGTTCCGCCGGCGGGTTTGCCGGCGGTGTCGGGTGCCGCGCGCAGGTCCTCCGGAGTGGCGGTGGCGATCATGCCGGCTTCGGTGGCGTTGTAGTTGTTGTAGATCACGTCACCGAACTGGTCCATGAAGGAGATGACGACATCCGGCCGCATCCGCGAACCGGATGCGGCGGCGAAGCGTAATGACTTGCCGCTGTAGCGGTTTCGGACTTCGGCGGGTAGGTCCATGATGCGGTCGAACATCACCGGCACCACGGCGAGGCCGGTCGCCTGGTGGCGGTCGATGAGGTCCAGAGTGGCCTCGGGGTCGAACTTGCGCCGGGTGATCACCGTGCAGGCCATCGACGCGGCGAAGATCAATTGCGAGAAGCCCCACGCGTGAAACATCGGCGCCACGATCACTATTGGCTCCTCTACCCGCCAGGGCGTACGGTCCAGAATCGCCTTGAGGGTGCCGATCCCGGCGCCTCCGCCGGATTGCTTGGCGCCCTTGGGCGTTCCGGTGGTGCCGGAGGTGAGCAGGATCATCTTGCCCTTGCGGCCGGTGCGCTGGGGTTGCTCCCCGGTGTGGTCGGCGATGAGCGTCTCGACAGTTAGGTCGTGCTGCCCGTCGGTCCAGGCCACGATGCGGGTGGCGTCGGGTCGGTCGGCCAGCGCGCGATCCACCGTCGCGGTGAACTCCTCGTCGAAGATGACGGCGTCGACGCCTTCGCGATTGACCACGTCGGCCATCGCCGGCCCGGCGAACGACGTGTTGAGCAACAAGACGTCGGAGCCGATCCGGTTGGACGCCACCAACGCCTCGACGAAGCCGCGGTGGTTACGGCACATGATGCCGATGGACTTGGGTGTCCCAGCCTGCCCGCCGGGCAGCGCCTGTAGCCCCGCGGCCAGTGCGTTGATCCGCTCGTCGAGCTGGCGCCAGGTCAGGGTGCCCAGTTCGTCGACCAGGGCGGGACGGTCCGGGCAGCGCTGCGCTGCACCGGCGAAGCCCACGGTCATGCCCATGCCTTCACGACGCATGGCGGCGGCCATCTTCAGGTAGCGGTCGGGCCGCATCGGCGCGATCATGCCGGCGCGCCGCAGGGTGGCGATGACGCCTAGCGCTTCTTCGAAACGAGACGCCTTAGATGTCACAGCTCAGCCCAGAATTGGGAAGCGGCGCTTGGCGGCCAGGTCGCTCAGGCCCTGCTGCATCACCGACCGGACGTGTTCGTCGACCTCGTCGATGTCGGGGTCCTCGCCGAATTGCGCGGTGATGTCGATCGGGTCCAGCACCTGCGTGACGATCTTGGTGGGCAGCGGAAGATTCGGCGGGATCACGGCGGACAGCCCGAACGGGAAGCCGATCGACAGCGGCAGGATTTCGCTGCGCAGCAAGCGCTTGAGTCCCAGCCGCTCGGCCAGCCAGGTGCCGCGGGACAGGTAGAGCTGCGTCTCCTGTCCGCCGATCGACACCGCGGGCACGATCGGCACGCCGGCTTCGATCGCCGTGCTGACGTATCCCATGCGGCCGTTGAAGTCGATGGTGTTCTCCGAGAGCGTGGGCCGGTACGCGTCGTAGTCGCCGCCGGGAAAGACCACCACGACGCCGCCGGACCGCAATGCGATGGCTGCATTCTCGCGGTTGGCCCGGATGTAGCCGATGCGCCGGAAGTACGGTCCGGTCACGCCCGTGAAGAGGATGTCATGGCTCAGCGTGTAGACCGGCCGGCCGTAACCGAACTTTTCGTAGAAGTCGACGCTGAAGATCGGGACGTCCATCGGGAACATGCCGCCGGAGTGATTGCCGACCACCAGCGCCCCACCGGGCGGGAAGGAATCCAGGCCGTGCACCTCGGACCGGAAGTACGTCTTCAGGATCGGGCGCATGACGCTGATCATGCGTTCGGTCGAGCCCGGGTCGAACTTGCCGATGTCTCCGTCGTCTGGGCTGTCGGTTTCCGTCACTATTCTCCCTTTGGGGCGGCTCAACGCTGAGTCTCTAGATGGTAGCGACTTCTACGAGTCGACCTGGCGCCAGATGCAAACGCCGTGCAGCGTCACGGTCGTCACGTCGGGGAGCAGGATGAAGTCGACCGTGTCGGTGCCATTGGTCGTCTGTGCCACGGGTGGCCCGCCGGCGATCCGGGTTTGCTCGACGCCGCACTCGCCGCCCCGCGCAAAGCCGGACCACTTGGTGCCCACGACCACGTCGCCTCTGTTCAATACCGCCGGGGGCCCATAGGTGAACCAGGCGACCGCGGGCCGCGCAATGTCATCCAGGTGCTGCCACACGTACACCGGGACACCTTTGACGCACTGCAGGACTTCGTGCGTCGGCGAAAACGTCTGCACGCCGTCCATCACCCCCGCGGACTTGCCGCAGGAAACGCCGGGTTGTGGATCAGCCGGGTCGGCATGCGCCAACCGGGCCGGGCCCAAGTTCAGGACGAGGGACGTTGCGATACACGTTGCGAGGGCCACGTTCACGCTGCGCTTCATGAGCGCTGATGATAGCTGGGATCGGCCACTGCGGCCTAGTTTCAGGGCAAATCTTTCCGGGCGACAATTACCCAGCAAGGGGTACCTTTTAACGTTACTGTGGCTATGTCGTGTCAGGTGTCGGTAGTGACGTCGCCCGGGGCGCGGCGCACACTTGGGCTTGCCGGCTTCAGCGAAGCGGCGGCGTTAGAGGAGATGGCACGGTGACCGAGGTTGCTGGCGGGCCTATTGGGGTGATCACCCGAGAGATGAGGGCGATCCGCGACGACTTCATCCCTGAGGTCTTCGACGCGATGAGGGCCGAGATTGCCGTGCTGAATCACGACGCCCGGATGTTGGAGCTCTGGAAGGCGAGTCTCACCGAGAACTTCGACTTGGCTATCGATTTCCTGGATCGGGGGATCACGGAATACTTGCCGGTGGCGCCGACGGCCGCGCTGGTCTACGCGCGTGCGGCCGCGCAGCGTGATGTTCCGTTGTCAGCGCTGGTCCGGGCGCATCGGCTCGGCACTGCGCGGTTCTTAGAGGTGGCTATGGGGTACGTGTCGATGTTGGAACCCGCGCAGCGGGTGCCGACGATCACTGATCTGGTGAACCATTCGAACCGCATAGTCGACCTCGTCGCCGACCAGCTGACCATCGCCTACGAGCAGGAGCACGATCGCTGGGTGCGCCGTCGCGGCGGGCTGGAACAGCGGTGGGCCAGTGAGGTGCTCGCCGGTGGACCAGTTGATATCAAGCGGGCCGAAAAAGCGTTGCGCTACCAGTTCGACGGTCTGCATCTCGCGGCGGTGTTGGTGGTGGACGCGTCGGTGGCCACCCGTGACGTCGTGGCGTTGTTCGATCAGGTGCGGTCCTTGTTGGCAACCGAGGTGGGCGCGGTCGGGCGTTCGTTGATGGTGCCGACCGATGAGCGCGAGGCTCGGCTGTGGTTTTCGGTACGGACACACCCCAAGGAGCGGCCCCTCATTCGGTCGCGCGTGCGCACGGCTTTCGAGGCGGCAGGGATCCGGGCGCGGCTGGCGTGCGGTCGTGCGGAAGACGGGCTGAACGGATTTCGGGCGTCGCTGAAACAGGCTGAGCGGGTGAAGGTGGTGGTCCTTGCCGGTGGCGACCGCCCCAGTTCCCGAGTCGTGTTCTATAGCGACGTTGCGCCAATAGCGTTGATGGCCAGCGATCTGGATGAGCTGCGCCGCTTTACCACCGATGTGTTGGGCGAGCTCGCCGTTAACGATGAGCGCAATACGTGGCTGCGAGAGACGTTGCGGGAGTTTTTGGCCCGAAACCGTAGTTACGTTGCTACGGCCGACGCGATGATCCTGCACCGCAACACAATTCAGTACCGGGTTGCTCAGGCAATGGAACTCTGCGAACAGCGTATCGACGATCCGGATGCCGTGTTCAGGGTGCAGATGGCGTTGGAGGTCTGCCGCTGGATGGGTTCGTCGGTGCTACGCGTTTCCAATCAGCGGCGTGCTGACTAGTCTCGTGCTCACGCTCACGACCGGGTAGCCCGTTCGTGTCGCACGCACAAATTTCACGCTGTACTTCAACGCGGGCACACATGTTGCCGGTTGGATTAGGCGCGTTACCTTGTTCCCTAGGTGAGTACGAAACTCCCAGTTGAGAGGCGAAACGGACCTCGACGCGTTGCCCGCCGCGCGTAGCCGCGCTTTCCTCACGCCTTCGCGGGTGGCGGATCGGCAGTACGAGCAGCGGGCACGGCTTGCCTGAATGTTGTTGAACCTGAGGACTTTTGTGAGGAACGGTATGTCTTATTTGACCGCACAACCCGTCGCCTTGGCGTTCGTGGCCGCCAACTTGCAGGCTATCGGCGCTACGGTGATCGCCCAGAATGCCGCCGATGAGGTATCGGGCCTATCAGCGGCACAGTTTCTTGCCCACGCCCAGGTGTATCACACGGTCAGCGCCCAGGCCGCGGCGATTCACGAGATGTTCGTCCACCTGCTGTCGCTTACCGCCGGACCGTATCCGGCCACCGAGGGCGCGCCAAGCGGAGACGGCCGCGGCCAGCTATGAAGCCGCGTTCGCGGCGACGGCGCGCCCAGTGGTGATCGCGGCCAGCCGTGTGCAGCTGAAAACGCTGATCGTAGAACGACTATCTTGTTGGACCACCGCCCCGCGGGGGTGACCGCCCTGCTCCCGTCCGGCGGACAAAGGCATTTAGAAGTCCAGCGGCACAACACTATTAGTGATGCGCGCTACCCCACATGTTTCGCGGAATCGGTAGTCGATCGCCATATCGATCGTCCTCATGTCGTGAGAGATTCAGGGCGGCAGCGTCGTTAGCTGCCGAGGATCTGCTGGGACGCCTGCTCTTGCTGCTCGTAGATGTTGGCGTCGCGGATGAGACCGTCGCGCACCCCGTGCAGCGTGTCCACGATGTTGCGGAACGTCTGATTGATCTGCCCCTTCGTGTCGTGTGAATCCACCTGGGCCTTGCACGACATGATAAGTGCCTCGTCCTGCACGATTTGGGCATACATATCGAATAGGTCTGCCACGGCCCGCATTTCATGCGAATCGATCATGAATCGATTGGTCATCTCAAGGTCTTCTTTCAGTGGGGGTCATGTCGTGATGGTTCGCTGTCCGGCCGACGGCGGGCGGGCGGTCGCGGTCATCTGGTTGCTCTTGGTGGTTGATCCGTCGGCGGCTCCGCCCGGGGTAGCAGGCGCCAGGGAGTACTGTCGCCGGGTGCCACCGCACACGTTGTGGCCGTTATGATTTGGCCGACCGTCCGTTGTGCACCCATATTCCGGACTGCACGCTGCAGTGCAATTGGCCGACATGCGCAACGTTAACGGGCCGAGCCGGCAGGCACTATATGTGCCGATCATGAATCTCTAGCTTACTTTTGTGCGCTCAGCACGAAACCGATAAAGGTTTGTTGACCTGCGGTTATTCGGTGCCGGCGAGCCTGGGGTTGAAAGCCGAATCGCAGAGGCTGTTCCGTACTTACGGCCCACATTCGGGGGTTCGGCAGATGGTCGAGACCCGCTCGCTGCGTTTTACCACCTGAAGCGCCTGCTGTTGAATATTGTTGCGGTGCATAATCATCGAGTGAGCCGGGCGGCTTTTCCGCCTTCGCTCGATGGTTGTGAATGGTGTGCGCAGGCGCGATGCAGTGTATTGCCCAGATCGTTGCCTCTGGAATCGACACGTTTGTGGTGCGCGCACAAAAGCAATCTAGAGATTCATGATCGGCGCATATAGTGCCTGCCGGGTCAGCCCGTTAATGTTGCGCATGTCGGCCACCAAACCCTAACTGAGAGAAGAAAAATAGACTTCGTCCAGCTGCCCGCGGGGCGCTAACGCGTCCGCCGACTCCAGCGCTTGACCGACAAAGTCTCAAGGGGATGGTCGATCGCCTACAGCGGCGACTTCCCCTTCGCCCCCCGGGCGAGATTCCCGCACCTGTTGGCGGGCTGGGTTTAGGGGTCCGGCAGGACCGCAAGGAATCTCATGGGGCAACACCAGGAAGCATCCGTGCGTCTGAGGGGTCGCGTGGAAGGCGATTCCGTTTGGTGTGGCCCGCCGATGATCCGCGCTTCAGTGTGGTGGTGCGGATCATCGGCACCCGGGGTCCGCCAGGGCCCACGGTGCAGTTGGGGTTGTGTACACGGCGCTGCGGGACGCAAGCCGGCGGCGTCCTGAATAATGACCGGTCGCAATGGGTACTCCTGCGCGGTTGGGTGGCAGGCAAAAACGCCGCCTCCACCTTCGTGGATCGCGCATGTGGCGCCCACCCAGCAGCGACCGTTATCGTTTCCTAGCCAAACCCAAAATCCAGTTGGGAGAGACAAAATGGTCCTGGCCAGTTCGCCCGCTCACGATGGCGCACGCCACCCACACACCGCGGCGTACCCGGATCGGCGCAACGGACGACTTCATGACTCCCAGCGGACTAAGCTAGCGCAAGCCGTCGCCGAGCGCCGCTCTGGATCGGCCCACCTGCGTCAACACACGCCCATGCCCTCGATGACGGCCGACCACCGCCAAGCCGTGTATTTCTTGGATCTGCTGGTCCAGAGTCGCCAAGAGGTTGACCAGCGGATCGAAAAATACTGCGGGATGATCGCCACCGCCGAAGCGCGTCGCGACCTCGCACAAATCAGTCGCCTGGGGCGCCAGATGAACGTTGACGAACAGGAACGGCGAGTTCTCGACGGGCTGATCGAAGACCTGCAGCGGCGATTTCCTCGTCACCCGAGCGAGGCTCCCCCGATCCCTCGGAGGGCACGGTCCACGGTCCGGTAGGACCCGCAGCGGATCGCAGGCCGTTC
This sequence comes from uncultured Actinomycetota bacterium, assembly GCA_963735655.1. Lineage (GTDB taxonomy): Bacteria > Actinomycetota > Actinomycetes > Mycobacteriales > Mycobacteriaceae > Mycobacterium. The sequence goes on along the minus strand of CAVTLW010000027.1, from coordinate 90,540 downwards.
GACCGCGCCCGACGAGCACAGCGTCGCCGGGTCCGCCGTGTTGGCGACGGGCCCCACTGGCGTGTGAAGCAACTGGGGCCGCAGCGGGTTTCGGTGTCCCGGCCGTTGGGGTCGGCGCGCTCGGCACGCCGCCCTTGCAAAGAACGATAGATTTGGACTCGCCAGTGGTTTCTCACCCGACAAAAACGAGGCCGCCATGGGATTCATCAAGCCTGATCTTCCGGACGTCGATCCCGACACGTGGCCCTCCCTGCCACGGGCCACGCGACTGCAGATCGTGACCCGGCACTGGGCGGAAAACGGGTTCGGGACACCCTATGCGGTGTACCTGCTCTACCTGTTCAAGATTGCGCTGTATGTGGCGGCTCCGGCGGCGATCATCGGGCTGACCCCCGGGCTGGGCGGGCTGAGCCACATCGCCGACTGGTGGACGCAACCGATCGTGTACCAGAAGGTGATCGTCTTCACGCTGCTGTTCGAGGTCCTCGGCTTCGGCTGCGGATCGGGCCCGTTGACCGGACGTTTCATGCCACCGATCGGCGGTTTCCTGTACTGGCTGCGGCCCAACACAATTCGGCTTCCGGCCTGGCCGGACAAAGTTCCGTTCACCCGCGGCGACAACCGCACCGTCGTCGACGTCCTGCTCTATGCCATCGTGCTGGTCGGCGGGGTGTGGGCGTTGCTGTCGCCCGGACATGGCGGGTCGGTCACCGCCGCCGGCGACGTGGGTCTGATCGACCCCGTCGCGGTGATGCCGACGATCGTGGCGTTGGCGCTGCTGGGACTGCGCGACAAAACCATCTTCCTGGCCGCCCGCGGTGAACACTACTGGCTGAAACTGATCGTGTTCTTCTTCCCGTTCGTCGATCAGATCGCGGCGTTCAAGATCATCATGCTCGGCTTGTGGTGGGGCGCAGCGACTTCCAAGCTCAACCACCATTTCCCTTACGTCGTAGCGGTGATGACGAGCAACAACGCGCTGCTGCGCGGCAGATTGTTCAACCCGCTGAAGCACCTGCTGTACCGCGACCACGTCAACGACCTGCGGCCCTCGGTGTTACCCAAGCTGATGGCCCATGTCGGCGGGACGACGGCGGAGTTCCTGGTTCCCACCGTGTTGGTCTTCGTCGCCGGCGATCAACCGTGGCGATGGTTCCTGATCGGATTCATGGTGATCTTCCACCTCAACATCCTGTCCAACCTCCCGATGGGAGTCCCGTTGGAGTGGAACGTGTTCTTCATCTTCTCGCTGTTCTACTTGTTCGGGCACTACGGCGCGATCCGGGCCCTCGACCTCTCCTCACCGTTGCTGCTGGCCATCCTGCTCCTCGCCCTCGCCTTGGTGCCGATCGGAAACATGTTCCCGGAAAAGGTTTCGTTCCTGCCCGCCATGCGCTACTACGCCGGCAACTGGGCCACCAGCTTGTGGTGTTTCCGGGCCGGCGCCGAAGACAAGATCGAGGCCGACGTCGTCAAGAGTTCTGCGCTGGTGGTCAATCAGCTGGCCAAGCTCTACGGTGCGTCGACCGCCGAAGTGATGTCCGACAAGGTGGCGGCGTTTCGCGCCATGCACACGCACGGCCGCGCGCTCAACGGGTTGTTGCCCCGCGCGCTGGGACCAGACGAAGCCGACTACAGCGTGCGTGAGGGCGAAGTTGTCGCAGGGCCCCTGGTCGGCTGGAATTTCGGCGAGGGCCATCTGCACAACGAGCAACTGCTCGAGGCTGTCCAGCGGCGCTGCAACTTCGACGACGGCGACGTCCGCGTCATCATCCTCGAGGGTCAGCCGATCCACATCCAGAAGCAGTGGTATCGCATCGTCGACGCCAAGAGCGGTTTGATCGAATCGGGTTACGTCAATGTCGCGGACATGCTGACCCGCCAGCCGTGGCCCGAGCCCGGTGACGAATTCCCGGTCCACCTGACGACAGAACCGGTCGTGCACGGAAAGTCATGACCACCGCCGTCGTCGTCGGCGCCGGGCCCAACGGCCTCGCCGCGGCGATCCAGCTGGCCCGTCATGGAGTCGAGGTCCAGGTACTGGAGGCTCGCGAAACGATCGGCGGGGGAGCGCGCTCGGGTGAGCTGAGGCCGCGGGTCGCGGTCAACCCGTATGCGATCGGGGTTCCCGGGGTTTACCTGTGTTCACAGTCGACGCCGCCGGGCGCCGGGATCCACGGCTTGTGCGGCTATCACGCCGCGCAATCCGCGCTGCGCTGGCTGCGCGCCCGGCGCTTGATCGAATTCTGACGGTTATCCGGCTAATGGATAACCGTCAGTATTCTCTTCGCGCATTCATCTGGGTACGTGATCAATTCACTCGGAACGAGGAATTCAGCCACGGCCGCATCATTTCAGGTTGAGTGTGGTCGATACCGCCGCCCGCGATTAAATGCTCTCCCGCCTCAGCCCGTGGGGCCGGGTATGAGGGGCTGACCGGGCACCGGCCCACCCGCCGACGCCGGAGCGGTCGGTGCACCTTTCCCGGTTTTGGACATGTCAATGATCGGGGCGCCCGCAGGTAGCGGCACGCCCTCCGGCCCGAGCGCTATCAGCGGAGTTCCAACCGGCACCACCGGGGCGACCGGAGCTCCGATGGGCACGGGTGCGCCGATGGGGACGGGGGCGCCGATGGGCACGGGTGCGCCGATGGGCACGGGTGCGCCGATGGGCACGGGTGCGCCGATGGGCACGGGTGCGCCGATGGGCACGGGTGCGCCGATGGGCACGGGTGCGCCGATGGGCACGGGTGCGCCGATGGGCACGGGTGCGCCGATGGGCACGGGTGCGCCGATGGGCACGGGTGCGCCGATGGGCACGGGTGCGCCGATGGGCACGGGTGCGCCGATGGGGACGGGTGCGCCGATGGGCACGGGTGCGCCGATGGGCACGGGGGCGCCGACGGGGACGGGTGCGCCTCCTACGGGTACGGCTGCTGCCTCGGGTCCGAGCGCGATGAGTGGGGCGCCCACCGGCACCGGTGCACCACCGGGCCCAGGCGTAACGAGCGGAACACCGGCCATGTCTGTGATCGCAGCGCTGGCCGCACCGCACGCGCCGGCGGGTGCCGGTCCGCCGCCAGGTGTCGGTCCGCCGGCCGGCGTCGGTCCGCCGGCCGGCGTCGGTCCGCCGGCGGGCGCTGGTCCACCCGCGCCTCCCGCTCCGCCGGGGTATGCGCAGCACACCATCGGTCCATTCGCGGTTCCCGCTCCGCTACCGGTGAGTGTTGATCCACCGGCGCCCCCCGCTGCGCCGCCATATCCACAGCAGGCCATCGGCGCGCCCGCGCCCGCCGCTCCGCCGGCGCCCGCCGGTCCACCCGCTGCCGGCAGCGGTGCACCCGCGCCTTCGCCCGCCATTCCCTGGATGCACGCGACTCCGCCGCCCGTTTTCAGCGGGGTGGCCGCCGCGACAGGGCTCAGCGCTATGGCGACCCCGCACAACCCGGCGCCGGCCGCAATCACTTTGATGTTGAATCGATCAAAGATCGTCATCAACGTCAACTCCTTTTATTCGCGCTCACATTCACGTAGTTCAGCAGCACCGCATAGCCGTACGATTGGGACAATTGTTAGACGCCGATGCGGAACACAAGACACGCCGCACCGTGCCGTTTCCAAATGGTGACGTTCGGACAGGTTTAGGCCCTGAAGAAAGAGGGCGGACCCTCAACAAGTTCCGGGGGAATGCGGCCTCGATTGGCGGAGTTCTAGGTTCAGACCCAGATCGTCCGCGGTCCAGCAGTCTTACCGGCCCAGCAACGGTGGTTGCACTGATCTAGGCTGACGACGAGCACTTATCAGCGGACACAGAAGACGAGGAGAGACACCGTGACGGTCCGAGTAGGCATCAACGGTTTTGGTCGAATCGGACGCAACTTCTACCGGGCCTTACTGGCTCAACAGGAGCAGGGCGGCGCTGACATCGAGGTGGTGGCAGTGAACGACATCACCGACAACAGCACCCTGGCGCACCTGCTGAAATTCGACTCCATCCTGGGCCGCCTGCCGCACGACGTCACCCTCGAAGGCGAGGACACCATCGTCGTCGGTCCAGCGAAGATCAAAGCGCTCGAAGTCAGGGAGGGCCCGGCGGCGCTGCCCTGGGGCGACCTCGGAGTCGACGTCGTCGTCGAATCCACCGGACTGTTCACCAACGCGGCCAAGGCCAAAGGCCACCTGGACGCCGGCGCCAAGAAAGTGATCATCTCGGCGCCCGCCACCGATCCGGACCTCACCATCGTCCTGGGGGTCAACGACGACAAGTACGACGGCAGCCAGAACATCATCTCCAATGCGTCGTGTACAACGAACTGCCTGGCGCCAGTTACCAAAGTGCTCCACGACGAGTTCGGCATCGTCAGGGGCCTGATGACCACGATCCACGCCTACACCCAGGATCAGAACCTGCAGGACGGCCCGCACAAGGATCTGCGTCGCGCCCGCGCCGCCGCGCTCAACATCGTGCCGACCTCCACCGGCGCGGCCAAAGCCATCGGCCTGGTGATGCCCGAGCTGAAGGGCAAGCTCGACGGATATGCGCTACGGGTGCCGATCCCCACCGGCTCGGTCACCGACCTGACCGTCGAGCTGTCCAAATCCGGCACCGCCGAGGAGATCAACGCGGCGTTCAAGGCCGCCGCCGACGGCAGGCTCAAAGGCATCCTGAAGTACTACGACGCGCCGATCGTCTCCAGCGACATCGTCACCGACCCGCACAGCTCGATCTTCGACTCCGGTCTGACCAAGGTGATCGACAACTCGGCCAAGGTGGTGTCGTGGTACGACAACGAATGGGGCTATTCCAACCGCCTCATTGACCTGGTCGCGCTGGTCGGCAAGTCCCTGTAAGTTCGGGCAGCCATGACTATCCCAACCTCAAAGACCTTCTGGCCGAAGGTGTTTCGGGTCGCAGCGTGCTGGTGCGCTGCGACCTGAACGTCCCTCTCGACGACAATGGCGCCATCACCGACCTCGGCCGCATCACCGCGTCGGTGCCGACGCTGCAGGCGCTGGTCGACGCCGGCGCCAAGGTGGTGGTCACCGCGCACCTGGGCCGTCCCAAAGACGGTCCCGACCCCAAGCTCTCACTGGCGCCGGTCGCCGCGGCGCTCGGCGAACAGCTCGGCCGGCATGTGCAACTGGCGCGAGACGTCGTCGGCGCGGACGCGTTGGCCCGGGCCGAGGGCCTGACCGACGGCGACGTCCTGCTGCTGGAGAACATCCGCTTCGATCCCCGCGAGACCAGCAAGGACGACGGCCAACGCCTCGCCCTGGCCAAGCAGCTGGCCGAATTAGTCTGGCCGGGAGGCGCTTTCGTCTCTGACGGCTTCGGCGTTGTGCACCGCAAGCAGGCCTCGGTCTACGACGTCGCCGGGTTGCTGCCGCACTACGCCGGGACGTTGGTCGCCAACGAGATCAAGGTGCTCGAGAAATTGTGCAGCTCGACCCAGCGGCCCTACGCGGTGGTGCTCGGCGGATCGAAGGTGTCCGACAAGCTCGGCGTCATCGAGTCGCTGGCGACCAAAGCCGACAGCATCGTGATCGGCGGCGGCATGTGCTTCACCTTCCTTGCCGCGCAAGGATATTCGGTGGGCAAGTCGCTGCTGGAAGCAGGAGATGATCGACACCTGCCGCCAGCTACTGGACACCTATGCCGACGTACTCGATTGCCCGCCGACCTCGTGGTGACCGAGAAGTTCGCTGCCGATTCGCCGCCACAGACGTGGCCGCCAACGCGATTCCGGACGACTTGATGGGCCTGGACATCGGCCCCGGATCGATCAAACGGTTCACCACGCTGCTGTCCAACGCCAGGACCGTGTTCTGGAACGGCCCGATGGGCGTATTCGAATTCCCCGCGTATGCGGCGGGCACCGAGGGCGTCGCCGAAGCGATCGTGGCAGCGACCGCGAAGGGCGCGTTCAGCGTGGTCGGCGGCGGCGACTCCGCGGCCGCGGTGCGCGCGCTCGGCATCCCCGAAGGCGCCTTCTCGCACATCTCCACCGGGGGCGGTGCGTCGCTGGAATACCTTGAGGGCAAGACGCTTCCGGGCATCGAGGTGCTTGGCGAGCCCCAGCCTGATCAAAACTAGGGAGCAGGAGACAAGTGAGCCGCAAGCCACTGATAGCCGGCAACTGGAAGATGAACCTCAATCATTTCGAGGCCATCGCGCTGGTGCAAAAGATCGCATTCGCTTTGCCGGACAAGTACTACGACAAGGTTGACGTCACGGTCATCCCGCCGTTCACCGACCTGCGTAGCGTGCAGACCCTGGTCGACGGGGACAAGCTGCGGTTGACCTATGGGGCTCAGGACGTGTCGCAACACGATTCCGGCGCCTACACCGGCGATATCAGTGGCGCCTTCCTGGCCAAGCTGGGCTGCACGTTCGTCGTCGTCGGGCACTCCGAGCGGCGCACATACCACGACGAGGACGACGCGCTGGTGGCCTCCAAAGCGGCCGCCGCGCTCAAGAACGAGCTGACCCCGATCGTCTGCATCGGCGAGCACCTGGAGACCCGGGAGGCGGGTGAGCACGTCAGCTACTGCGAGAACCAGCTGCGTGGCTCGCTGGCCGGGCTGTCGGTGGAGCAGATCGCGAAGGTGGTGATCGCCTACGAGCCGGTCTGGGCGATCGGCACCGGCCGGGTAGCCAGCTCGGCCGACGCCCAGGAGGTGTGCGCGGCGATCCGCAAGGAGGTAGCCTCACTCGCGTCGTCCCGGATTGCCGAAACCGTGCGGGTGCTCTACGGCGGCTCGATGAACGCGAAAAACGTCGGCGACCTCGTCGCCCAGAACGACGTCGACGGCGGCCTGGTGGGGGGCGCGTCGCTGGACGGGGAGCAGTTCGCGACGCTGGCGGCTATCGCTGCCGGTGGGCCCCTGCCGTAGGTCAGACGGGTCAGCGGTATTTGATCTGCAAAGCCATCCCGACGATCGACACCAGCCAGATGCCGACAATGAACAGCGTCAATCGGTCCAGGTTCTTCTCGACAACCGTCGACCCCGACAGGCTTGACTGCACACCGCCGCCGAACAGCGTCGACAGGCCGCCACCCTTCGCGCGGTGCAGCAGCACCAGCAATACCACCAGCACACTGGTGACCACCAAGGTGATCTGCAGGCCCAATTCCATGACCGGCAGCTTACCGAACGTCAGATCTGGCGTTTCCGGTCGGCAGGCGGCGCGGACGTTGCGCACCGATACTGGAACGCATGGTTGAGGTTTCCGACACCGCGCTCGAACCGATCGGCGATGTCCATCGGACCCGGCTGGGCCGCGAGGCGACCGAACCGATGCGCGCCGACATCAGGATGCTGGGCGCCATCCTCGGCGACACCGTGCGCGAGCAGAACGGTGAAGAGGTCTTCGACCTCGTCGAGCGTGCCCGGGTGGCATCGTTCCAGGTGCGTCACTCCGAGATCGACCGGGCCGAGATGGCGGGGATGTTCAACGGCATCGACATCCACCAGGCCATTCCGGTCATCCGGGCGTTCAGCCATTTCGCCCTGCTGGCCAACGTCGCCGAAGACATCCACCGGGGGAGACGCCGCGCCATTCACGTGGCTGCCGGGGAGCCGCCGCAGGACAGCAGCCTGGCCGCCACCTATATGAAATTGGACGCGGCCCAGTTGGATTCGGCCACGGTGGCCAACGCGTTGCACGGTGCCCTGGTGTCGCCGGTGATCACCGCCCATCCCACCGAAACCCGGCGACGCACCGTCTTCGTCACCCAGCACCGGATCACCGAGCTGATGCGGCTGCACGCGGAGGGGCACACCGTCACCGACGATGGCCGCAGTCATCGACGTGGACCTGCGCCGCCAGGTCCTCACGCTGTGGCAGACCGCGCTGCTCCGGCTCTCGCGACTGCAGATCACCGACGAAATCGACGCCGGGCTGCGCTATTACCCGGCCGCGTTGTTCAAGGTGATCCCGCAGGTCAACGGCGGAGTTCGGGAGGCACTTCGGGCTCGCTGGCCGGATGCCGAGCTGCTGTCCGGCCCCATCCTGCAACCCGGCTCCTGGATCGGCGGCGACCGCGACGGGAACCCCAACGTGACGGCCGCCGTGGTTCGGCGGGCGACCGGCAGCGCCGCGTTCACGGCTTTGTCGCACTACTTGGCCGAACTCACCGATCTCGAACAAGAGCTGTCGATGTCGGCACGGCTGATCACCGTCACGGCCGAATTGGACGCGCTGGCGCAAGGCTGCCACGAAAAAGCCCGCGCCGACGAGCCGTACCGGCGCGCCGTGCAGGTGATCCGCGCCCGGCTCACCGCGACCTCCGCCGAGATCCTGGACCGGCAACCGCCACACGAGGTCGATCTGGGTCTGCCACCGTATGCCACGCCGGCCGAGTTGCGCGCCGATCTGGACACCATCGACGCGTCGCTGCGCACGCACGGCGCCGCGCTACTGGCCGACGACCGGCTGGCCGTGCTGCGAGAAAGCGTCCACGTCTTCGGCTTTCACCTGTCCGGACTGGATATGCGGCAAAACTCTGACATGCACGAACAGGTGGTCGCCGAGTTGCTGGCGTGGGCCGGAGTGCATCCGGACTACGGCTCGTTGGCCGAAGACGATCGCGTCGAACTGCTGGCGGCCGAACTGAGCACCCGCCGCCCGCTGGTCGGCGACCGCGCCGAATTGTCCGACCTGGCCCGCGGCGAACTGGATGTGGTGATAGCAGCCGCCCACGCCGTCGAGCGTTACGGTCCGGCAGCGGTGCCCAACTACATCATCTCGATGTGCCAGTCGGTCTCGGACGTGCTGGAGGCCGCGATCCTGATGAAAGAGGCTGGTCTGCTTGATGTCTCGGGGCCGGAACCGTATTGCCCGGTAGGCATCTCGCCGCTGTTCGAGACGATCGACGACCTGCACAACGGGGCGGCGATCCTGCACGCGATGCTCGAACTGCCCATTTATCGGGCGCTCGTCTCCGCCCGCGGCGACGCGCAGGAGGTGATGCTCGGCTACTCGGACTCGAACAAAGACGGCGGTTATCTGGCCGCCAACTGGGCGGTCTATCGGGCCGAGCTCGCACTGGTCGAAGTGGCGCGCAAAACGGGAATCCGGTTGCGGCTCTTCCATGGTCGCGGTGGCACCGTCGGCCGCGGCGGCGGGCCTAGCTACCAGGCCATTCTGGCGCAGCCACCCGGGGCGGTGAACGGCTCGCTGCGTCTCACCGAGCAGGGTGAGGTCATCGCCGCGAAATACGCCGAACCGCAGCTGGCGCAACGCAATCTGGAGAGCTTGGTGGCGGCCACGCTCGAGTCGACGCTGCTGGACGTGGAAGGCCTGGGCGACGCGGCCGAGCCGGCCTACGCGGTGCTCGACGAGATTGCCACGCTGGCGCGCCATGCTTACGCCGAATTGGTGCACGAGACACCGGGTTTCGTCGAGTACTTCAAGGCTTCCACGCCGGTCAGCGAGATCGGGTCGCTGAACATCGGCAGCCGGCCGACATCACGCAAGCCCACCGAGTCGATCGCCGACCTGCGCGCCATCCCGTGGGTGCTGGCGTGGAGCCAGTCTCGGGTGATGTTGCCCGGCTGGTACGGCACCGGCTCGGCGTTCGAGCAGTGGATTGCGGCCGGGCCGGAAAGCGAGCGTGTGGAAGTATTGCACGAGCTGTATCAGCGGTGGCCGTTCTTCCGCAGCGTGCTGTCGAACATGGCGCAGGTGCTGGCCAAGAGCGACCTGGGCCTGGCGGCCCGGTATTCCGAGTTGGTGGCCGATGAATCCCTGCGGCGCAGGGTGTTTGACAAGATCGCCGACGAGCATCACCGAACGATCGCGATGCACAAACTCATCACCGGTCAGGACGACCTGCTGGCCGACAATCCGGCCCTGGCGCGTTCGGTGTTCAACCGCTTCCCGTACCTGGAGCCGCTGAACCACCTGCAGGTGGAGTTGTTGCGCCGCTACCGCTCGGGGGAGGACGACGAACTGGTGCAGCGCGGCATTCTGCTGACGATGAACGGGTTGTCGAGCGCGCTCCGTAACAGTGGCTGAGCCGTAGAGCACCCGCGGCGGCGGGGGGGCAAGGGCGGCAACGGCGGCGACGCCCATAGTGGCTTGTGGCGCCAACCCACCGCACCCAACGGCGACCGAGGCGACCCACCCCGGCGACCCGGGCACGTCCTAGCGACTGATATAGTCGACCAAACAGGGTCCTTCGGCCCGCGCCACCCCGCCGATCTGGGCCGGGACCGGTCGCGGATGCGACGTCCAGCACGGCGTCATGTCGTATTCACCGAGCAGATGCGTCATCGTCGCGGTCATGGCCGCCAGCGAAAACGGTTGGGCGGGACAGGAATGCCGCCCGTGGCCGAACGCCGTCACCAGCATGGGCGAAGGGAGAGCGTTCTTTTCGTTGAGCCGATGGCGAGTCCAGCGATCCGGATCCCACTGATCCAGACCCGGTGCCACCGAGGTGTTCAACAGGGGTAGCAAGGTGGCGATGGTCCAGCCGGCCGGCACCTCGTAAGTGATCGCGCCGGTGTCGAGGCGCACCGGAGACAACACGGTGCGCGTCATGATCGAGCGTTGCGCCAACCGGGTGGACTCCAACGCGCATCGCTGAGCAAAGTCGCTGTCGCCCAGGCGAAGTCGCTCTTGTAGCGTCGGATGCTCGAGGAGGTCGACCAACGCCCAGCCGAGCGCGGCCGCCAGGTTGGACATGGACGCGATGTGAATCAGTGCGACGTCCAGCGCGATTCCGCGCAACCGGATCTCGTCGGGCTCGCCTGTCCAGGCGTCGACGATCCTGCTGAACAGGCCCTGGTCGTCGTGGCAACCGGCGTCGAACTGCGCGACCGCGGCCGCGACGGTGCCGGCAACCTGATCCAGCGCGGCTCGCTCGGCCTGCCTGTCGGTTGCCGCCACCGCCGCCATCCGGTCGGGATGCACGAACGCTTCGGAGCCGTCCAACGTGTCCAAGGCGCGCACCAGGGCCTCGAAGGCCGCACCTTCGGCGCAGCCGGGTCCCGCCCATGAGGCCAGCCCCATCCGGTGGCCGAGTCGCCGGGTGAGATCGAAGACATCCACCGAGCCGGCGCGCCCCAGCTCGGCCGAGGTCTGCTCGAGCGCCGTGTCCAGGTTGGAGAGATAGACGGCCACGTCGTCGCGCCGAAATAGCTTGTTAGGCAACACGCGACGCCCGGCGAAGATCTCGTCGGGCAGCTTGCGCCGCAGCATCAGGTAGTCGGCCAGTCCCTTGCTGGCGGCCTCCTCGGGCAGCGCGTAAAACGACTCGACACCGGTGGCCGAGAACGTGAACAGATAGTGGTCCCCACCGCTTTCCACCGTGAACGTGTCGCCGTGTCGCGCGCGGGCCGCGCCGACGGCGGCGACGGCATCGCCGACGGAGACGTCCCACGGCAGACCGGTTCCCGCTGCGTAGGGCGGAGCCGGAACCGGGTGCGGCGTCACCGAGGCAGCTTGGCCGCGGCGTCCTCGTCGAGCAGCCAGAGCGTCGTCTCGCGCCCGACCGCCCCTGCCGCCGGAATCGAAACCGGGTCCGCGCCGCCGATGGCGGCGGCGGCCGCATCCGCCTTGCCCGCGCCCGACACCATCATCCAGACCTCGCGGGAACGCTGAATCGCGGTCAGTGTCAAAGTGATTCGTTCTGGCGGTGGCTTGGGGGAGTCCTCGACCGCGACCACCATGCGGGTGGTCTCGCGCACCGCCGGGGTGTGCGGGAACAGCGAGTTGATATGGCCCTCGGGTCCCATGCCGAGCAGATGGACGTCGAAATTCGGTGCGGGATCACCGGGTTCGGCGTTGGCGGCCAGAAGCTGCTCATAAGCCAGCGCCGCCGCGTCCAGATCGGCGCCGAACTCGCCGTCGCTCGCGGCCATCGGGTGGACGTTGCTGGCCGGGATGTCGACGCGGTTCAGCAAGGCGTCGCGTGCCTGCTTCTCGTTGCGTTCGTCGTCGTCGTCGGGAACATAGCGTTCGTCGCCCCAGAACAGATGCACCTTGGACCAGTCGATCTGTTGTGCCGCCGCGGCCAGGTGGCGCAAAAGCCCGATGCCATTGCCGCCGCCGGTCAACACGATCAGCGCTTGCCCGCGGTCCGCCACGGCGGCTGCGATGGTGTCGATCAGCCGCTGGCCGGCGGCCGCGACCAGGGCCTCGCTATCCGGGAAGATCTCGACTGTGGTGCTCATAGGTACTGCACTTTCTCGATGCCCTCGAGCGCGCCGAAGTAGATCTTGTCGGCATCCAACCGTCGCATGTCTTCGGCCAGACACTCGCGGGTTTCCCTGCGCGGCAACGGAACCAGGGCATCGGGCCGGCCCGTCCGGCGCAAGGTCGCGGTGGTGCCCTCTTGCGGCCGGCTCAGGGTGATGGTTTCGGATTTGCGCTCCAGTTCGACCTTGAGCTCGCCGACCGCGCGGCGCACCGGCCCGTCGATCCGGCTGGCCAACCAGCCCGCGAGCACATCGAGTGCGGGTTCGGCCCGTAAGCCGGAAATCAGCGCCGACTCGATGTTCTCGTGCGGCTTCTGGTCGACCGCGGAGGTGAGCAATGCTCGCCAGTACGTGATACGTGCCCAGGCCAGATCGGTGTCGCCGGCGGTGTATCCGTCAAGCCGGCTCTTGATCGCCGACAACGGGTCGGCGCAATTGGTCGCGTCGGTGATACGCCGAATAGCCAACTTGCCCAACGGGTCTTGGGCGGGCACGGCGGGAGCCACGTCGGGCCACCATGCCGTCACGGGGATGTCGGGCAGCAGGAAGGGCACGACGACGCTGTCGGCGTGCGCGGCCAGCGGTCCGGAAAGCCGTAGCACGACGACTTCGCCGGCGCCGGCATCACCGCCGACGCGGACCTGGCCGTCCAGTCGGGCCTCGGTGGCATCGGCATTGCCGGTGGTCACCACCAAGACCCGGATGGGGTGCTCACGGCTGGCGGCGTTGGCGGCCTCGATCGATTCCTCGAGCAGGGCCTCGCTGGCCGACTTGATGATCAGCGTCCCGACCCGGCCCATCGTTACGACGCCGGCCTTTTCGCGTAGCTCGTCGAGCTTCTTGTTGACCGCGGTGGTGCTGGTCTCCAGCATGTCAACAATCACGGCCGCCGCCACTCTCCGGCCGGTCCGGCGCAACATCTCGAACGCCGACTCCGGCCCCCAGGTGCCCGATTCATACGGATCGGGCTTGCCGTGTGATGCCCAATAGTCGAGGACGGGATCCAGTATCTCCCAAGCCAATTCGACCTCCGCGTTGACCGGGAACAGCGATGGCTCACCGAGCAGCACGTCGAGGATCAGCCGTTCGTAAGCCTCGGGGGAGTCTTCGACGAACGCCGAGCCGTACGAGAAGTCCATGTTGACGTCGCGGACTTCCATCGTGCTGCCCGGGACTTTGGAGCCGAACCGGATGGTGATGCCTTCGTCGGGCTGTACCCGGATGACCAGTGCGTTGGTGCCGAGCTCGTCGGTCATGGTGGCGTCGAACGGCAGATGCGGCGCGCGTTTGAAGACGAGTGCGATCTCGGTCACCCTGCGGCCCAATCGTTTTCCGGTCCGCAGGTAGAACGGGACGCCGGCCCAACGCCGGGTGTCGACCTCGAGCGTGATCGCCGCGAAGGTCTCGGTGGAGGAGTCCTTGGAGAAGCCCTCCTCGTCGAGCAGACCGACCACTTGCTCGCCGCCCTGCCAGCCGGCCGCGTATTGGCCGCGGCTGCTGGTCTCGTCCAGCGGCTCTGCCAGTTGGGTGGCCGACAACACCTTGATCTTCTCGGCTTGCAACGCTTTCGGGTTGAAGCTGACCGGCTCTTCCATGGCGGTCAGTGCCAGCAGTTGCATCAGATGGTTCTGGATGACGTCGCGGGCGGCGCCGATCCCGTCGTAGTAGCCGGCCCGTCCGCCCAGTCCGATGTCTTCGGCCATGGTGATCTGCACGTGGTCGACGTAGTGCGCGTTCCAGATCGGGTCCCACAGCTGGTTGGCGAAACGCAGCGCCAGGATGTTCTGGACCGTTTCCTTGCCCAGGTAGTGGTCGATGCGGAACACCGACTCTTCGGGGAACACCGAGTTGACCACGTGGTTGAGGTCGCAGGCGCTGTCCAGGTCATGGCCGAACGGCTTCTCGATGACGACGCGGCTCCACCGGTCTTCTTGCGGGCGGGCCAACCCGGAGTTGTGCAGCTGTTCGCACACCACCGGAAACGACTTGGGCGGGATCGCCAGGTAGAAGGCGTGGTTGCCGCCGATGCCGCGCTCGGCATCCAGCTTCTCCAGCGTCTCGGCCAGCCTGCCGAACGCGGCTTCGTCGTCGAATTCTCCTCGTACGAAACGTAATCCGTCCGCCATCCGCTCCCAAACCGCCTGGCGGAACGGGGTACGGCAGTTTTGCTTGACGTCGTCGAGAATCACCTGGGCGAAGGCGTCGTGATCCCAGTCCCTGCGGGCGAAGCCCACCAGCGAGAAGGTCGGTGGCAGCAGTCCGCGGTTGGCCAGGTCGTAGACGGCCGGCACCACCTTCTTGTGGGCCAGGTCGCCGGTGACTCCGAACAGCACCATCGCACAGGGGCCGGCGATTCTGGGTAGCCGCTTGTCTTCCTTGTCCCGTAAGGGATTACGCCACGGCGCGGCGCCGGACTTCATTTCGCGGTGGTGTCCAGTTGCTTCTGGGTCTCACTCAGCAGCTCGTTCCAGGACGCAATGAACTTCTCGACGCCCTCGCTTTCCAGCACTTCGAACACGTCGGGCAGGTCGATCCCCGCCCCCGACAACGAGTCGAACACGCCCTGGGCCTCCGCGCCGGTGCCGCTGACGGTGTCACCGGTGACGACACCGTGGTCTGCGACGGCGTCGATCGTGGGCTCCGGCATGGTGTTCACGGTGTTGGGCGCCACTAGTTCGGTGACGTAGAGGGTGTCGGAGTAGGCCTTGTTCTTGACCCCGGTCGAGGCCCACAGCGGGCGCTGCACCCGGGCGCCGTCGGCCTTGAGCGCTCCGAAGCGCTCGCCGTTGTGGACGTCCTGGTACGCGACGTAGGCCAGCCGGGCGTTGGCCACCCCGGCCTTGCCCCGCAACGCAAGTGCCTCCGGATTCCCGAGCTTTTCCAGCCGTTTGTCGATCTCGGTGTCCACCCGGGAGACGAAAAACGATGCCACTGAATGGATCTTGGAGATGTCGTGCCCGGCCTCGCGGGCCTTCTCCAGCCCGGCCAGGTAAGCGTCCATCACTTCGCGGTGCCGCTCGACCGAGAAGATCAGCGTCACGTTGACCGAAATCCCTTCTGCCAGGACGGCGGTGATTGCCGGCAGGCCGGCCTTGGTCGCCGGGATCTTGATCAGCAGGTTGGGCCGGTCGACGATCTTCCACAACTCGATGGCCTGCGCGACGGTCTTGTCGGTTTCGTGGGCCAGTCGCGGGTCGACCTCGATCGAGACCCGGCCGTCGATGCCGTCGGACGCCTCCCATTGCGGGGCCAGTACGTCACACGCGTTGCGGACGTCGTCGGTGGTGACGGTGCGGATGGTCGCGTCCACGTCGGCGCCACGCTCGGCCAACTCAGAGATCTGGGCGTCGTAGGCGTTGCCTTCGGCAAACGCCTTCTGGAAGATGGACGGGTTAGTGGTCACGCCCACAACACTTTTCGTGTCGATTAGCTCCTGCAGGTTGCCGGACTTCAGCCGGTCCCGCGACAAGTCATCCAGCCAAACGGACACACCCGCGGCGCTCAACGCGGCGAGGTTGGCGTTTTGAGTGGTCATTTAAGTCCCCTTTTCTCAGTTGTCTATTACCTGTTCCGCCGCGTCAGCGACGGCCTCCGGTGTGAAGCCGTACTCGCGGAACAACGTCTTGGCGTCGGCGGATTCGCCGTAGTGCTCGAGCGACACGATCCTTCCGGTGTCGCCCACCAGTTTGTGCCATGACTGCGCGATGCCCGCCTCGACGGCCACCCGGGCCGACACCGAGGGCGGCAGCACGCTGTCGCGGTAGTCGTCGGGCTGGGACTCGAACCATTCCACGCACGGCATCGATACCACCCGCGCGACGATGTCCTTGTCCGCCAAAAGCTTCTGCGCCTCGACGGCGAGCTGGACCTCGGAGCCGGTGGAGATCAAGACCACGTCCGGTTCGTCGCCGCCGTCGTCCCCGAGTATGTAGCCGCCGCGGGCGACGCCCTCGAAGTTGGTGCCTTCGAGCACCGGCACGCCCTGGCGGGTCAGGATCAGCCCGACCGGACCGCTGCCGTTGCCGCGGGCCAGGATCGTGCGCCAGGCATAGGCCGTCTCGTTGGCGTCGGCCGGGCGCACCACCGACAGGTGGGGGATGGCGCGCAGCGCCGAAAGGTGTTCGACCGGTTGATGCGTGGGGCCGTCCTCGCCGAGCCCGATGGAATCGTGCGTCCACACATAGATGGTGTCGATATCCATCAGCGAGGCCAACCGCACCGCCCCGCGCATGTAGTCGGAGAACTGCAGGAACGTGCCACCGTAGGCGCGGGTGGGGCCGTGCAGCACGATGCCGGACAAGATGGCGCCCATGGCGTGTTCGCGAATGCCGAAATGCAGCGTGCGGCCGTACCAGTGCGCAGTGTAGTCCTTGGTCGTAATCGATGGCGGACCAAAGGAATCCACGCCCTTCATGGTGGTGTTGTTGCTGCCCGCCAGGTCGGCCGAGCCGCCCCACAACTCGGGCAGCGTCTTTCCCACCGCTGATAGCACCTCACCGGACGCGGCACGGGTGGCCAGCGCCTTGGACCCGGGTTCCCAGTGCGGGATGTCGGCGTCCCAGCCGTCGGGCAGCTTTTGTGCGAGCAGCCGATCCAGCAGGGCCTTGCGCTCGGCTTCGCGCTGCGCCCACGCGTCGAACTCGGGTTGCCATTTTTCGTGCACCTCTTTGCCGCGCGCCAGCAGCCCGCGGGTATGGGTGATGACGTCCTCGCGCACCTCGAACGCCTTGTCGGGATCGAACCCGAGGATGCGCTTGACGGCGGCGACCTCCTCGTCGCCCAGGGCCGCACCGTGCGCCTTGCCTGTGTTCATCAGCTTGGGCGCCGGGAAGCCGATGATGGTGCGCAGCGAGATGAACGACGGCTTGTCGGTGACGGCCTTCGCGGCGGCGATCGCCTCCTCGATGCCGACGACGTTCTCCCCGCCCTCGACCTCCTGTACGTGCCAACCGTAGGCGCGGTAACGCGCGGCGGTGTCCTCGCACAGCGCGATGTCGGTGTCGTCCTCGATCGAGATCTGGTTGTGGTCGTAGAACACGATCAGGTTGCCCAGCTGCTGAACCGCGGCCAGCGACGACGCCTCCGACGTCACGCCTTCTTCGATGTCGCCGTCCGAGGCGATCACATAGATGAAGTGGTCGAACGGGCTGGTACCCGGTTCGGCGTCCGGGTCGAACAGGCCCCGCTCGTAGCGCGAGGCCATCGCCATCCCGACCGCCGAGGCCAGACCCTGGCCGAGCGGGCCGGTGGTGATCTCAACGCCCCTGGTGTGGCGGAACTCCGGGTGCCCGGGAGTCTTGGAGCCCCAGGTGCGCAGCGACTCGATATCGGACAGCTCGAGGCCGAAGCCACCGAGATAGAGCTGCAGATAAATGGTCAGGCTGCTGTGTCCGGCCGACAGCACGAACCGGTCGCGGCCCAGCCAATGGGTGTCGTTGGGATCGTGGCGCATCGCGCGCTGAAACAAGGTGTAGGCCAGCGGGGCCAGGCTCATCGCCGTCCCGGGATGGCCGTTGCCCACCTTTTGCACCGCATCGGCGGCCAGCACCCGAACGGTGTCGACCGACGCGGTATCGATCTCGGTCCAGTCGTCGGGGTGGCGCGGTTGAGTCAGCGTGGAGATCTCTTCGAGTGTGGTCACAGATTCAGTCCTCGGGCTCAATCCTGCGGGCATCAAACTGATCGAGTCCCACCCTAGTGCGGGAGCGGGGGCTTCTGCAGTAGCTGGTTTTAGCAGACACCAGGTTTGTTTCAACCAATGACTAACGGCAGTAAAAATCTCGATGAACCGACCCTGCGGCGGATCCGCTAGGGTCATGCCGTCTACCATCGTGCGTAGTAGAAGCTGGGCGCGGCTGCAATCCAAGGAGTTAATGCGTGAGCGTTCGCGGGCGCATCGCGCCGGGCCGGATGGCTGACACAGCCCTGGCCTACCTGGCGCTGACCAAGCCCCGGGTGATCGAGCTGCTGTTGGTCACCGCGATTCCCGCGATGTTGCTCGCCGATCGCGGGAGCGTGCATCCACTGCTCATCCTCAACACGCTGATCGGCGGGATTCTGGCCGCCGGCGGCGCCAACACCCTCAACTGCGTGGCCGACGCCGACATCGACAAGGTGATGAAGCGCACCGCGCGCCGCCCGCTGGCGCGGGCCGCGGTGCCGACTCGAAACGCCCTGATGCTCGGGCTGGTGTTGAGTGTCGGCTCGTTCTTCTGGCTGTGGTGGACCACCAACCTGCTGTCCGGGCTGCTGGCCGTCGCCACCATCGCGTTCTACGTCTTCGTCTACACCTTGCTGCTCAAGCGCCGCACGTCGCAGAACGTGGTGTGGGGCGGCGCGGCCGGATGCATGCCGGTGATGATCGGCTGGTCTGCGATCACCGGCACCATCGCTTGGCCGGCGTTGGCCATGTTCGCGATCATCTTCCTCTGGACACCGCCGCACACCTGGGCGCTGGCGATGCGGTACAAGGAGGACTACATCGCGGCCGGCGTCCCGATGCTGCCGGCCGTCGCGACCGAGCGCCAGGTCACCAAGCAGATCTTGATCTACACCTGGCTGACCGTGCTGGCGACGTTGATGCTCACGCCGGCGACCGGGTGGTTGTACGCGGCGGTCGCCCTGGTGGCCGGGGTGTGGTTCCTGGCGATGGCCCACCAGTTGTACGCCGGGGTGCGGGCCGGCGAGCCGATCAAGCCGCTGCGGTTGTTCTTGCAGTCGAACAACTACCTGGCGGTGGTGTTCTGCGCGCTGGCGGTCGACTCGGCGATCGGCCTGCCGACGCTGTTCTGACGCGGGCGCCACTATTGCTCGGTGGCGTCGCATGGCTGTGGCGCCTTTGGCTTCTCAATGTCGTCGATCCAATTCCTCTGTGTAACAACAGAATTCCTTTGACCGAGCTAGGGTGTTGCCTCCTTGCGCCTGGCCCGCCCACGGTTGCTGAGAGTGGCAGTCAGAAAATCCCGTTCTCCCGCGGTACTGCCGGAATGGGGCGCCCAATCCTTGTGAATTGATCATTTGATCTGGGTGAATTTGCACATACGCTTTACGTGTCACTGATTGCTGACTAACCGCTGCGTTGTTTCCTGGTTGGCTTGGAGGTGCGGGATGTCGTTTGCGATCGCGGCACCGGAGCTGATGACGGCGGCGACATCGGATTTGGCAACTATTGGTTCGACGCTCAGTGTGGCGCACACGACGGCGGCGCCCCCGAGCATCGCGGTGCTGCCCGCGGCCGCCGATGAAGTGTCGACGGCGATTGCGAACTTGTTCGGCGACTATGCCCAGGAGTATCAGGCGCTGCACGCTCAGGCGGCGACGTTTCACTCCGAGTTTGTGTCGGCGTTGACCGCGGGTGCGGGATCGTATGCCAGCGCGGAGGCCGTCAATGCTGCGGCGTTTACGGCCAATCCGGCGCAGACGATAGGGCAGGATCTGCTCAACCTGATCAATGCGCCTACCCAGTTGCTGTTGGGGCGTCCGATGATCGGTAATGGCGCCGATGGGACGGCGCCGGGGCAGGCCGGCGGCGCTGGTGGGCTGCTGTTCGGCAATGGCGGCAATGGTGCGGCGGGTGCTGCGGGTCAGCCCGGCGGCGCGGGCGGTGCCGCCGGGTTCTTTGGCAATGGTGGGGTCGGTGGAGCCGGTGGGCCCGGGGCGGCTGGAGGTAATGGCGGGTCTGGCGGATTGTTGTACGGCAATGGTGGGGGCGGCGGTGCGGGTGGGGCCGCGTTGGCGGGCATCAACGGCGGAAACCCCGGGCACGGGGGTAATGGCGGCAGCGCCGTCGGGCTGGTCGGTGACGGCGGGGCGGGCGGGCAGGGTGGCACCGGCCTGGCCGGCGCCAACGGTGCCAACCCGAGCCCTACCACCACAGCCCCACCGGGCAACAACGGTGCCGATCAAGGCCCGAACAATGGCGCCGCTTCTGGCGGCAACGGCGGCACCGGCGGCAACGGCGGCCCGAACGTTACCGGCGGCACCGGCGGCAGCGGGGGCAGCGCCAGTACCAACGCCAATGTTGCAACTACTGATAACGCTACCGGCGGTGCGGGCGGTCCCGGGGGCAGCGCCGGCGTTGGCGGCGCCGGAGGCAACGGCGGCAGCGCCGGCACGGGGCAGAACCATCCCGGCATCGCCCAAGGCGGCGCGGGCGGCAACGGGGCTGACGGGGGAACTCCCGGCGGCGCCGGTGGTGCCGGTGGCGGCGGCGGCGCCGCCATTGCAGGCTTTAGCAGCGGCAGTAACGCCATCGGGGGGGCCGGCGGTCACGGCGGTAACGGTGCGATCGGCGCGTCCGGCGCTGACGGCGGCACCGGCGGCGCGGGCGGCACTGGTGGCGCCGGCGGGTGGCTGGTCGGCAACGGCGGTGCCGGCGGGTCCGGCGGTGCGGGCGGCGTCGGCGGGGATGGCGGCACCGGCGGCGCGGGCGGCGCCGGCGGCCGCACCCTGGGCTTTATCCCTGGCCCAAACCCTCAAAACGCTTTCGGAGGTACCAGCCCTCAGGGCGGGGCGGGGGGTGACGGCGGTACCGGCGCCAACGGCGGGTCCGCTGGTGAAGGTGGTGCCGGGGGCTCGGGCGGTGCCGGCGGGGCCGCCTCGCCGATCTTTGGCACCGGCGGTAACGGCGGCGTCGGCGGCGTTGGCGGCACCGGCGGAAGCGGCGGTCCCGGTGGTGTCGGCGGAGTCGGCGGCACTGGTGGTAACGCTAACTCTGACTCTGCTGATCCGGCCTTCGGTGGTGATGGCGGCAACGGCGGCAACGGCGGCGGTGGCGGTGACGGCGGTAACGGCGGTGCCGCCGGCGCCGGCGGCACAGGCGGGCGCGGCGGGTTACTGGGCGGTCAAGCGGGCAGCGGCGGTGCCGTAGGCACTGCCGGCGGTGGTGGTGGCGCAGGCGTTCACGGCGCCGGCGGCGCTGGCGGCAGCGGCGGCACGGCTTTCAGTTTCAGTGGGAGTGGGAGTGAAACCCCGGGCACCTCCGGCTTCAACGGCGTCGCGGGCGCCGACGGTACGGCGGGCACAACCGGTTAGCCGCATCAACGGCATCGGCAAGCCAACCGGGCCCTCCTGCCCGCGCGCATGGGGGGTCAGTGTTCGTCAAGACATGACCATCAGCGTGCCGCCCACGCTGGCGAGGCGGCCTCTGTGTCGTGTACCTGGCTGACCCGACCCTCGACGACGTGGTGTCTTCCTTGCCGATGAACTAAGGCAGGAGCACGACCGAGCCGACGGTCTTGCGGGCCTGCAGGTCCTCGTGGGCGCGCGCCGCGTCGGACAGCGGATAGCGTCCGCCGACCTCGACGGTGACGGCTCCGCTGCCGATCACATCGAACAGCTCGCCGGCACGCCAGCTGAACTCCTCGCCGGTGCGGATGAAGTGGGCCAGCGAGGGCCTGGTGAGGTATACCGAGCCGGCGTAGTTGAGGCGCTGCGGATCGAACGGCGGGACGGGTCCGCTGGAGCCGCCGAACAGGGCCAGCGTCCCGCGGACGGCCAAGCTGGCCAGGCTCGCGTCGAACGTGCTGGCGCCGACGCCGTCGTACACCGCCGCCACGCCCGCGCCGTCGGTGAGCCCGCGGATCCGCTGGCCGAACTCGTGGGCGTCGTCGGGATAGGGGAGCACCTCGGCCGCGCCTGCCTGCCGGGACAGACGTTCCTTCTCCTGCGACGAAACGGTGGTGATCACCCGGGCGCCGAGCTGGCTTGCCCACTGCGTCAGGATCAGCCCGACGCCACCGGCGCCGGCGTGGAACAGCACGCTGTCGCCGGGTTGCACCGGATATACCGACTTCAGCAGGTAATGCGTGGTGAGGCCCTTCAGCAGCACCGACGCGGCCACCTCCGACGTGACGTTATAGGGCACGTGTGCGGTCAAAAACGCTGGGGCGGTGACGAATTCGGCGTAGCCGCCGTTCGCCGACGCGCTCACCACCCGGTCGCCCACACGGAAACCCTCGACGCCGTCGCCGATGGCGGCGACCGTCCCGCACGCCTCTGAGCCGACGACGAACGGCAACGGGCGCGGATAGTGCCCGCTGCGGAAATAGGTGTCGATGAAGTTGACGCCGATGGCTTCCGTCTTGATCAGCACCTCGCCCGCACCCGGTGCGGGTTGCGAGGTCTCGACGTAGCGCAGGACTTCAGGACCGCCGGTCTCGGCGACTTCGATTGCGTGCACGTGGATATCATGCCCGAACTTGACGTCCTCCACCGGCTTGAGCCGGTGGATTCCAACCCTGTATCAGTTAGGCAGCAGGAGAACAGAGTTGAGGTTCACGGTTCGCAGACCGGCTAGTGCCGAGGTCTCCCCGTGCTGTCACCTCGCCGCCGGGCGGGCGGCGAAAGGACGAGTTGCGTGCGGCGTTCACGTCGGCATTGCACGGACCCGCACCACACGCGACGCAACAGAAAACCGCTTGGCTCTTGCGGTTTTCCGGCGCGACATGCCCGCAGTCAGAGCATCGTTGCGACGTGAACGCTGCCGAGACGCGTTCCAAGCGCCCCTGGGCCTTGTGCTGCAATCGGGTGACCAAAATTCCCCAACCCTGGCGGCTGATCTGACGGTTGAGGCCCCGCTTCTGCGCGACGTTGGTGCCCGCGCACTGTCGGGTACCGCGCGCCGAGCGGGTCATCGCACGCACGTTCAAGTCCTCCATGGGGATGGTGTCGAACCGGCGCGCCACCTCGGTGCTGGTCTTTTCCACCCAGTCGCGGCGGCGATCTGCCTCACGGGCCCGCAGCCTGGCGATGGCCAGCTTGGTGCGCGCCCGCCGCTTCGATCCGCGGTGCGCCCGGGCCAACCGCCGCTGCAACCGTCTCAGCCGCCGGGCCTCCCCAGCACTCAGACCCGGGACACACAGCAGCTCCCCACTTGACAGCGCCACCGTGACCGCCACGCCCCGATCCATACCCACCACGCTGCCATCACCGGGTCCCGCAACAGGTTCCGGGATAGCGGCAAAGGCGATGTGCCACCGCCCCGACCGATCCAAAGTGACGCGGTAAGACTTCACGGTGCCGGCGATGGCGCGGGTCCAGCGGAACCGCACCCAACCCACCTTGGGGATCCATACCCGCCCATAGCGGCGGCTGAGTCGCTGGATGTGGCGGGGTTTGACTCCGACTTGCCGGAATCCCTCGTGTTGACCGGCCTTACGCCATGTCGGGCGACGGTGGGTGCGGTTAAAGAAGTTGCGCATCGCTTGGGCGAAGTCCCGCAACGCCTGCTGCTGCACGGTCTGCGATCCCGCGGCCAGCCAGTCGTATTCGGCGCGGGCCGCGGTCAACTGCGCGCATTGCTCGTTGTAAGTGGGTGCGCGGCGGCCCGGCTGCCAATGCCGCCGCTGCTCGACGGCCAAATTCCACACAAACCGGGCATGGCCGCAGTGCTCAACTAACGTCGCCGCTTGCTCAACGCTGGGCAGTAACCGAAACCTCGACACCCCAGCAACGTAAACTCGACCACCGACAACCTGATGAAGGGAAAGTGGCGGCATTTGTTCCCCGGCTAAAGCCAGCAGTTCCACACTGCAAATCTGATGAAGCTCGCCCGGCCGCAGGTCTTCCACCCCCGCATCGTGCTGGCGGGCTGCCCCGGGCGGCCGGCCGGAGACGGCGACGACGCCGGGCTGACCGGCGCGCTGCGACACCGTGGCCTGCACGCCCGCTGGTTGTCATGGGACGACCCCGACGCCCTGGGCGCGGATCTGGTGATCCTGCGCGCCACCCGCGATTACGCGGAGCGCCTCGAGGAGTTCCTGGCCTGGACCAGAGGCGTGAAAAACCTGCTGAACCCGCCCACCGTCGTCGCCTGGAATGCCGACCGGCGCTATCTGGGCGACCTCGCGGACCGCGGGGTGCCGACGCTGCCCGCAGAGCTGTACGCGCCGGGCGAGCGGGTTCGGCTGCCGCGCAGCGGTCACGTCTTCGTCGGCCCGGCCATCGGCACCGGCACTCGGCGCTGCAACGTCAAGGCGGCCGCGGCCCGCGTCGCCGAGTTGCATAGCGCCGGACACAGCGTTGTGGTGCAGGCGTCGGGCGCGGCCACCGAAACGGAGCTGGTCTTCATCGGCGGAAAACCGTCGCACGCGTTTCCGCCCGAACCCGATTTCGAAATCTGGGAGGTGGGCTCCAACGCGCTGGACGCCGCGGCGGCCCAGGCGGGGATCGACGCCGGGGAGTTGCTCTACGCGCGCGCCCAATTGGTCGGTGATCGGTTGCTGGAGCTGCAATTGATCGATCCGTCGCTGGACTGGCAGCGGTTGGACGCCGGCGCCCGCGACCTCGCCCAACGCGCGTTCGCGGTGGCAGTCGAGTCAGCGCTGGAGCGGCTCGGGCTCGGTCCGCTCTCGCATCGAGGCCCATAGCGCCGCGGTGGCCGCCGTGCACGCCGCCGCTCCGGCCACATGGACGGCCACCAGCGCGGCCGGCACCCCGGTGAAGTACTGCGTGGTGCCGACGGCCGCCTGGGCGCACAGCAGGCCCAGCAGCACAGCCAGTCGCACCATGATCGCCCGGGCGGCACCCACGGCCAGCAGCCCGAAGCCCAGCCCGACCAGCAGCGCCAGGTAGCAGACCAGCAACGACGAGTGCATGTGCACCAGCGTGGTGATCTGGACTTTCAGTCGCGGCACTGTCCGGCTGGGGCTGCGATCTCCCGCGTGCGGGCCGGCCGCCGTCACCAGCGTGCCCGTCACCAGCACCACCGACAGGTTCACCGCACTCAGCGCCGTCAGCGCGCGCAGCGGCCGGGCCACCCGCTGCTCGACAACCCCGTTGTCGGGCTCGCCGACCTTGACGTACAGCAACACCGACAGCCACACCATCGTCATCGAGGTCAGCAGGTGGATGGCCACCGTCCACCACAGCAATCCGGTGCGCACCGTGATGCCGCCGATCACCGCCTGAACCACCGTCGAAACGGGCATCAGCCAGGCGTAAACCAGGACTTCGGCGCGCCGGCGCGCCCGGGTGACGGCCAGCACGGCCAGCGCCGCGGCGATCACCACGGCGACGCTGATCATCCGGTTGCCGAACTCGACCGCCTGGTGGATGCGCGGCACCTCGGCGACCGCCACCGGGGTGAAGCTGCCGGGAAAACACTGCGGCCAGGTCGGACACCCCAGTCCCGACGCGGTGACGCGAACGATCGCGCCGGTGACCGCGATTCCACCCTGGGTGAGGATGACGACCGCGGCAATGACCCGCTGAGTGCGCAGGCTGGGGTCGGGGAGCAGGTCCACCAACCGCAACAGCACTCGTCCGACGGGCACCGCCTGATCGTAGGCCAGCGAAAACTACGGCCTGTAGTACGGTCCGCCGGCTTCGGCGCCGAGATTGCCGCCATGGCTGTGACTTGACCGTTCATCACGACCCTGGCGGCAATCTCGACGAAACCAGCCGACATCCGTCAGGTGAAGCGGAACCACCGCAGCGCCGCGAGCGCGGCCAGCGCGCCCCACACCGCCAGGACGACGACCCCGAACCAGTCCAGGTGCAACGTCATGGCCTGCGACAGCGCCTCGGTGAGGGCACCCGACGGGGTGAGCCGGGCCGCCCACTTCACCGCCGTCGGAATCATGGCCGTCTCCAGGGTCAGCGCACCGAACCCGGCGAACACGAACCACATCAGGTTGGCGACCGCGAGCACGATCTCGGCCCGCAGGGTGCCGCCGAGCAGCAGGCCCAGCGCCGCGAAGCCCGCGGTCCCCAGCGCGATGATTGCGGCACCCAACACCAGGGCGGCCGGCGCCGGCCGCCAGCCGAGCGCAAAACCGATGCCGCCCAAGATGATTGCCTGCAGGAAGACCACCGCCACCACGGCCAGCGACTTGCCGGCGATGATGCCCCACACCGGTAGCGGGGTGGCTCCGAGCCGTTTGAGTGCGCCGTAACGGCGGTCGAAGGCGACCGCGATGGCCTGTCCGGTGAACGCGGTGGAGATGACCGCCAGCGCCATGATCACCGGTACGAACGTCGCGGCGCGGTTGTGGCCGAACGAGCCGAGCGGCAGCAGTGTGAGCCCGACCAGCAGCGTGATCGGGATGAACATGGTCAGCAGCAGTTGCTCGCCGTTGCGCAACAGCAGCTTGAGCTCCAGGCCGAACTGGGCGGCAAGCATCCGCGGTACGGAATTAGGGCGCGGGTCGGGGGTGAAGGTGCCCGCGGGAAAGACCTCAGTCACTGCCTCAACTTCCTGCCGGTGAGATCCAGGAACACGTCCTCGAGGCTGCGCTGCTCGACCCGCATATCGGTGGCCAGCACGTCGATTCGCGCGCACCACGCCGTGACCGTCGCCAGCACCTGCGGGTCGACCGCGCCTTCGACCAGGTATTCGCCCGGGGTCGCCTCGGTGGCCGTGTAGCCCTCGGGCAGCGCGGCGGTCAGCAGGGACAGGTCCAGCCGCGGCGGGGCGGTGAACCGCAGCTGGCCTTGGGCGCCGCTGCGCATCAACTCGGCCGGTGTGCCCGCGGCCACCGTCACACCGTGGTCGATGATGACCAGCCGGTCGGCCAGTTCTTCGGCCTCCTTGAGTTGATGGGTGGTCAGCACCACGGTCACGCCGTCACGGCGCAACGCGTCGATCAACTCCCACACCAGCAGTCGGGCATGAGCGTCCATACCCGCGGTGGGCTCGTCGAGGAACACCAACTCGGGACGGCCGACCAGCGCGCAAGCCAGGGCGAGCCGCTGCTGCTGGCCGCCGGAGAGTCGTCGATAGGTGGTGCGCGCGGCGTCGGTGAGGCCCAACGTG
Source organism: uncultured Actinomycetota bacterium (assembly GCA_963735655.1). Classification (GTDB taxonomy): domain Bacteria; phylum Actinomycetota; class Actinomycetes; order Mycobacteriales; family Mycobacteriaceae; genus Mycobacterium. The sequence continues at coordinate 63,582 of CAVTLW010000027.1, read as the reverse complement.
TCCAGCAGCCATTGCGGGTCCAGCGGGTCGGCGGCGTAGGCGGCCACCAGGTTGAGCATTTCGCCGGCGCGTGCCGCGGGATAGCCGCCGCCGCCCTGCAGCATCACCCCGATGCGGGCGCGCAGGCGCGCGTTGTCGGTGATGGGGTCCAGCCCGAGCACCTCGATGGTGCCGGCGTCCGGGCGAACGAAGCCCTCGCACATCTCGACCGTCGTCGTCTTTCCGGCGCCGTTGGGGCCCAGCAGGGCCAGCACTTCGGCGGCGTGCACGTCGAGATCCAGGTGCGAAACGGCCTCCAGCGATCCGTAGCGCTTGGATACGCCCCGCAGCCGCACCACTGTTTCCGGTGCTTTACCGACGTCTGGGGCCAGGCTCACGTCGAATCAGCGTAGGCGTCGGGCGTCGCCCCGGGACGAGGGGTGGCCCGCCGGGCCTCGGGGACCGGCACCGCATCGAGGACCGGATGGGGGTCCAGTTCGATGTTCTCGATCGGCTCCAGCCGCAGCGGCCGCCACGGCAAGCGCGTGTAGGTGACCGCGATCAGGGCGACCACGATGATGGCGCTGGCCAACGTGGCGTCCACGATCTGGAACAGCGCAAACCGGTCGCCATTGGCCGTGGGACCGAAGATGCCGACGATGATCGTGACGATGATCGCGGCCACCCGGAAGCCGGTGCGGGTGGCCCACGCCGCCAGCGGAATGATGGCCCACAGCAGGTACCACGGCTGCACGACGGGGAACAGCAGCACCGTGAGGCCCAGCGCGACCCCGAGGCCACCGATCGGGTGCAGCCGGCCGCGGAAGACGGCCACCAACAGCCAGGTCACCATCACCATGATGATCAGCACGCCGATGCCACGGGTCAGCGCCAGCACCGCGGTGGTGTGATCGCCCAGGCCGAGCAGAATCCCGACCTGACCGGTGCCCAGGGCCAGCAGCGTCGGCGGCGACATCCAGCTGCGCACCACGTTGGCGGTGCCCAGCGTGTATATCCAGCCGAACCCGAGTCCGCTGGCCCAGCCGACGAGGGCCATCACCGCCACCGACAACCCGGCCATCCCGGCGCCGACCAGCAGCAGCGCGCGTACCGTACCGCCCAAGCGATACGCCAGCGCCGCCGTGACAAATCCCAACGCAAGCAACGAGGGCAGCTTCACCTGCGACGACAGCACGATCAGGATCGACCCTGCCAGCAACATGCCCAGCGGCTCCCAGTCCGGGCCGATTCGCCACGACGTCGGCATCAACCGCGGGGAGTCGACACCGCGCAGCGCGAATTCGGCGCCGGTCAGCATCAGCCCGAGCATCAGCGCCTCATTGTGGATGCCCGCGACCAGGTGCATGAGCAGCAACGGATTGGCGGCGCCCAGCCATAACGCACTGACCTCGGCGACGCCGCAGCGCCGCGCCAGTCGCGGCGTGGCCCAGACGATCAGGCTGACACCGATCAACACCACGAGCCGGTGGCAGAGCACGGCGGCGACGATGTTCTCCCCGGTCAGGGCCGAGATGCCGCGCCCGATCCATAAGAACAGCGGGCCGTATGGCGCCGGTGTCTCCCGCCACAGGCTGGGTACCGAAAGCGTGAACACATGGCCGAGTCCGAGCCCGGACGCCGGCCCCACCCGGTAGGGGTCGAGTCCTTCCAGCGAGATCTGACTCTGGGCCAGGTAGGAGTAGACGTCCTTGCTGTACATCGGCGGCGCGATCAGCAGCGGCAGCATCCACAGCAGCAGGGTGCGGTCCAGGTCGCCCCGCGACATCCGGCGCTTGCCCAGCGCGAACCGGCCGAGCATCAGCCACGCCAGCGCCATCATGACCGCGCCGGTGGTGGTCATCGTCAACGACACCGTCTGGATCCGCGACGGCAGGTTGAGTAGCCGGACCCCGAACGTGGGGTCCTGGACCACCGGCCGGGCCCCGGCCCCCAGCGATCCGATTCCCATCAGGACGGTGCCGGTGGCCCCGAACAGGCGGGTGCGACGCAGGGTGTTGAGCTCGGCAGCGTTGAGCGGCGACCCCACCGCCTGCTCGTCGCCGTGCAAACTGGCGATCGACGAGCTCAGCGTGTGGTGGCGGGCTGCCATCAGAGCAGAGTAGCCGCACGTCAGGTGCGGCTGTTGCGCTCGTCAAGTGAGGGCACCCTTCCTGGACCGGATCCCGGAATTGCGTCACACTGGTGTTGTGAAAATCCCAGCGGTCGCTCCGGTAATTCCGGACGGCCACACGCGTCGCGCCATCGTGCGACTGCTGGTGGAGTCCGGAACGATCACCGCCGGCGAGATCGGTGACCGGCTGGGCTTGTCGGCCGCCGGGGTGCGACGTCATCTGGAAGCGCTGATCGAGGCCGGTGACGCGGAGTCGGCGCCCGCCGCGGCATGGCAACAGGTCGGACGCGGACGCCCCGCCAAGCGATTCCGGCTGACCGCGGCCGGCCGGGCCAAGCTGGACCATTCCTACGACGACCTGGCGTCCGCGGCCATGCGGCAACTGCGCGAGATCGGCGGTGACGACGCGGTGCGCACGTTCGCCCGGCGGCGCATCGACGCGATCCTGGCCGGTGTCGAGAAAGCCGACGGCCCCGACGACGCCGCCGTCGAGGCGGCCGCCGAACGGATCGCCAACGCCCTGACCAAGGCCGGCTACGTCGCCACCACCACTCGGGTGGGCGGGCCGATCCACGGGGTGCAGATCTGCCAGCATCATTGCCCGGTGTCGCACGTCGCCGAGGAATTCCCCGAGTTATGCGAAACCGAGCAGCAGGCCATGGCCGAAGTGCTCGGCACCCATGTGCAGCGGTTGGCGACCATCGTCAACGGAGACTGCGCCTGCACCACCCACGTCCCGCTTGCACCGGCGCCCAGCCCGCGCCGCGACACCACCAGCATCGAAGGATCGTCGATATGACACTCACCCCAGAGGCCAGCAAGACCGTCACCGCGCCGCTGACCCAGGACGAGGCCATCGCCTCCCTGGGTACGTACGGCTACGGCTGGTCGGACTCCGACGTGGCGGGGGCGAGCGCGCAGCGCGGGTTGTCCGAGGCGGTGGTCCGCGACATCTCGGCGAAGAAGAACGAGCCGGAGTGGATGCTGGCGACCCGGCTCAAGGCGCTGCGCATCTTCGACCGCAAGCCCATGCCGAACTGGGGCTCGGACCTGAGCGGCATCCACTTCGACAACATCAAGTACTTCGTGCGCTCGAGCGAGAAGCAGGCCGCGACCTGGGACGATCTGCCCGCAGACATCAAGAACACCTACGACAGGCTGGGCATCCCGGAAGCCGAGAAGCAGCGCCTGGTCTCCGGTGTCGCCGCTCAATACGAATGTTTGGCCGGTGACACTTTGGTGTGGACCGCCAACCGCGGCCAGGTCCCCATCAAAGAGATCGAGTTCGGCGATCGGGTGTTCTCTTACGACGAGGATGCCGAACGGTTCGTGGTGGCCCCGGTCAAGGCCTCTGCCCAGACCGACACCAGGTTGACCCACGAGGTCAAGACCACCCGGCGCAGCATCCGCGCTACCGACAACCACCCGATGCTGGTGCTGCGGGACGAGCGCAAGGAAGGGCGGCAACGCGCCCGTTTCGCTCGGCGTTGGATCACAGTGGGTGAGATCAAGCCGGGCGACTTTATCGCAGTGCCACGCGCAGTTCCCAATTACGGTGTCGCGGAAGAACTTCCGACCGTTGCCGGATTGACTACCCCCGCCCTGAGCTCTACTGACCTGATGTGGCTGTTGGGCCTCTACATCGGCGACGGAAATCTGCACCTGTCGACGAGAACCTATCGGGTTCAACTCGCCATTCCCGCGACCGATGTCGAGCTACGGGCCGAGGTCACCCGCCTCGTCAAGGAGCTGTTCGGGCTCAGGTGCATCGAGGCCGACGACTACCGGATCGTCATCAACTCAAAGGCATTGACGGAATGGGTTGTCGCGTTGGGCTTCGATGGGCTGTCGCTGACGAAGCGAGTGCCAGACTGGGTCTACGGGCTGCCGGTTGACCAGCGGCTGGCATTCCTGGGCGGCTGGGTCGACGCCGACGGCTACGTGGGGCCAGACCGTAGCGGCTCGGTGCTGTTGACTTGCGCCAACGAACCATTGCTCGACCAGGCTCGCGAATTGGCCGAGCTTTCCGGGTTGCGCGCTGGTGGACCGTGGTCGTTCACCCAGCCATACCGGCATGCTCCCGAACGCACACAGATTGCCTGGCGGCTAGGGATCTCGGGTGATTTCGAGCGGCTCGGCTGTCGTAACCCAAAGCGGACCAACCGCTTTGGGCGTCGCAGCTACATGCATTCGTCCAACGGTGCCCACGGGACGACGATTCGGGCACACACCAACGACTGGCTCGGGTTCGAGCGAGTGAAGTCGATCGAGCCGTATGCCGTGGAACCGGTATACGACATCGAGGTCGACGGACCGCATAACTTCATCGCCGCAGGCCTGGTCGTGCACAACTCCGAGGTCGTCTACCACTCCATCCGGGAGGATCTGGAGAAGCTGGGCGTCATCTTCCTGGACACCGACACCGCGCTGCGGGAGCACCCGGACATCTTCAAGCAGTACTTCGGCACGGTGATCCCGGCCGGAGACAACAAGTTCTCCGCGTTGAACACGGCGGTGTGGTCGGGCGGGAGCTTCATCTACGTTCCGCCCGGTGTGCACGTCGACATCCCGCTGCAGGCCTACTTCCGGATCAACACCGAGAACATGGGTCAGTTCGAGCGAACGCTGATCATCATCGATGAGAACGCTTACGTTCACTACGTAGAGGGCTGCACCGCTCCCGTTTACAAGTCGGATTCGCTGCACTCGGCGGTGGTCGAGATCATCGTAAAGCCCGGTGGCCGTTGCCGTTACACGACCATCCAGAACTGGTCGAACAACGTCTACAACCTGGTCACCAAGCGGGCCCGCGCCGAAGCCGGCGCCACCATGGAGTGGGTCGACGGAAACATCGGCTCCAAGGTCACCATGAAGTACCCGGCGGTGTGGATGACCGGCGAGCACGCCAAGGGCGAGGTGCTGTCGGTGGCGTTCGCCGGCGCCGACCAGCACCAGGACACCGGCGCCAAGATGCTGCACCTGGCGCCGAACACGTCGAGCAACATCGTGTCCAAGTCGGTGGCGCGCGGCGGTGGCCGCACGTCCTACCGCGGCCTGGTACAGGTGAACAAGGGCGCGCACGGATCACGCTCCAGCGTCAAATGCGATGCGCTGCTGGTCGATACGATCAGCCGCAGCGACACCTACCCATACGTCGACATCCGCGAGGACGACGTCACGATGGGCCACGAGGCCACCGTGTCGAAGGTCAGCGAGAACCAGCTGTTCTACCTGATGAGCCGCGGCCTCACCGAGGACGAGGCGATGGCGATGGTGGTGCGCGGCTTCGTCGAGCCGATCGCCAAGGAACTGCCGATGGAGTACGCGCTGGAGCTCAACCGGCTGATCGAACTCCAGATGGAGGGCGCGGTCGGATGACCGCAGACAATCTCAAGGAAGCTGTCGAGGGATCTTCGTTAGCGGCACTCAACAAAGGGGAGTTGTTCTCTTCCTTCGATGTTGATGCCTTCGAGGTACCGCACGGCCGTGACGAGCTATGGCGTTTTACCCCGCTGAAGCGGTTGCGTGGCCTGCACGACGGCTCCGCCAACGCCACCGGTAGCGCCAAGATCACCGTCAGCGAGCACGACGGCGTGCAGACCGAGACCGTGCGCCGCGGCGACGAGCGCCTCGGTGACGGCGGCGTTCCTGCCGACCGCGTTGCCGCCCAGGCCTTTTCGTCGTTCAACTCAGCCACGGTGGTCACGGTCGACCGGGACACCCAGGTCGGCGACGCGGTGAACATCACCGTCACCGGGCCCGGCGAAGGCGCGGTGGCCTACGGGCACCTGCAGATCCGGGTCGAAGAGCTCAGCGAGGCCGTCGTGGTCATCGACCATCGGGGCAGCGGAACCTACGCCGACAACGTCGAATTCGTGGTCGACGACGCCGCCCGGCTCACCGTCGTGTGGATCGCCGACTGGGCCGACGACACGGTCCACCTCAGCGCGCACCACGCCCGGCTGGGCAAGGACGCGGTGCTGCGGCACGTCACCGTCACGCTGGGCGGCGAGGTGGTTCGGCTCTCGGCCAACGTGCGCTACTCCGGCCCCGGCGGGGACGCCGAGTTGCTCGGCCTGTACTTCGCCGACGACGGCCAGCATCTCGAATCGCGCCTGCTGGTCGATCACGCGTACCCCGACTGCACTTCGAGTGTGCTGTATAAGGGTGCGCTGCAAGGAGATCCGACGTCAGATCTGCCGGACGCGCACACCGTCTGGATAGGCGACGTGCTGATCCGCGCGGCGGCCACCGGAACCGACACGTTCGAGGTGAATCGCAACCTGGTGCTCACCGACGGCGCGCGCGCCGACTCGGTACCCAACCTGGAAATCGAGACCGGAGAAATCGCCGGTGCCGGACACGCCAGCGCCACCGGACGTTTCGACGACGAGCAACTGTTCTACCTCCGCTCCCGTGGCATCCCCGAAGAGCAGGCCCGCCGGCTGGTGATCCGCGGCTTCTTCGCCGAGATCATCTCCAAGATCGCGGTGCCCGGGATACGCGAACGCCTGACCGCAGCCATCGAACACGAACTGGCCATCACCGAATCGAGAGCAACCACTTCATGACGACTCTGGAAATCAAAGACCTGCACGTCAGCGTCGAAACCCCCGACGCCACCGAGATCCCGATCCTCAACGGCGTCGACCTGACCGTGAAATCCGGTGAGACACATGCGTTGATGGGCCCCAACGGCTCCGGCAAGTCGACGCTGTCGTATGCCATCGCCGGTCACCCCAAGTACCGGGTGACCTCGGGATCGATCACGCTGGACGGCGCCGACGTGTTGGCGATGAGCGTCGACGAACGCGCGCGGGCCGGAATCTTTCTGGCCATGCAGTATCCCATCGAGGTTCCCGGCGTCTCGGTGTCGAACTTCCTGCGCACGGCGGCCACCGCCATTCGCGGCGAAGCACCGAAGCTGCGGCTGTGGGTCAAAGAGGTCAAGGCCGCGATGAAATCCCTCGAGGTCGACCCGGCCTTCGCCGAGCGCAACGTCAACGAGGGCTTCTCCGGCGGTGAGAAGAAGCGCCACGAGATCCTGCAGCTGGAACTGCTCAAGCCCAAGATCGCGATCCTCGACGAGACCGACTCCGGTCTGGACGTGGACGCGCTGCGGGTGGTCAGCGAGGGTGTGAACCGCTACGCCGAATCGGAGCACGGCGGCGTCCTGCTGATCACGCACTACACCCGCATCCTGCGCTACATCCATCCGGAATACGTGCACGTGTTCGTCGGCGGGCGCATCGCGGAGTCCGGCGGGCCGGAGCTGGCCGACGAACTCGAGCAGAACGGGTACGTACGCTTCACCCAAGCGGCGGCCACCGGGGCGTAGGCATGCTTGACCTCGCGGCGATCCGGGCCGATTTCCCCATCCTCAAGCGCATCATGCGCGGCGGGAACCAGTTGGCGTACTTGGATTCCGGCGCGACGTCGCAGCGCCCGCTGCAGGTGCTCGACGCCGAGCGCGAGTTTCTGTTGACGTCCAACGGCGCGGTGCATCGGGGCGCGCATCAGCTGATGGAAGAGTCCACCGACGCCTACGAGCAGGGCCGGGCCGACATCGCGGCGTTCGTCGGGGCCGAACCTGACGAGCTGGTGTTCACCAAGAACGCCACCGAATCGCTCAACCTGGTGTCGTATGTGCTGGGGGACAGCCGTTTCGAGAAAGCGGTCGGCGACGACGGTGATGTTATCGTCACCACCGAACTCGAGCACCACGCCAACCTGATCCCGTGGCAGGAGCTGGCGCGGCGCACCGGGGCCACCCTGCGCTGGTACGGCGTCACCGAAGACGGCCGCATCGACCTGGACTCGCTGCAACTCGACGAGCGCGTCAAAGTCGTTGCGTTCAGCCATCACTCGAACGTGACCGGCGCGCTCGCGCCGGTGCGCGAACTGGTCACCCGGGCCAAGGCCGTCGGTGCGCTGACGGTGCTGGACGCCTGCCAGTCGGTGCCGCACCAGCCGGTCGATCTGCACGCCCTGGACGTCGACTTCGCCGCATTCTCCGGGCATAAGATGTTGGGCCCCAACGGAATCGGTGTGCTGTACTGCCGGCGCGAGTTGCTGTCGACGATGCCGCCGTTCCTCACCGGCGGCTCGATGATCGAGACGGTGACCATGGAGGTCAGCACCTACGCGCCGGCGCCGCAGCGTTTCGAAGCGGGTACCCCGATGACCTCCCAAGTGGTCGGATTGGCCGCCGCGGCACGCTATCTCGGCGCCATCGGCATGGACGCGGTCGAAGCCCACGAACGCGAGCTGGTGGCAGCGGCCCTCGAGGGCCTGTCCGGCATCGACGGCGTCCGCATCGTCGGACCGACGTCGATGCAGCACCGCGGTTCGCCGGTGTCATTCGTGGTCGACGGGGTGCACGCGCACGACGTCGGTCAGGTGCTCGACGACGACGCCGTCGCCGTGCGAGTCGGGCACCACTGCGCGTTGCCGCTGCACCGCAGGTTCGGGGTGGCGGCCACCGCACGGGCGTCGTTCGCGGTGTACAACACCCTCGACGAGGTCGATCGGTTGGTGGCCGGCGTGCGGCGGTCGCTGGATTTCTTTGGGAGAGAATGACGTTGCGCCTCGAGCAGATGTATCAGGACGTGATCCTCGATCACTACAAGCACCCGCAGCACCGCGGATTGCGCGAGCCGTTCGGCGCGCAGGTCCAGCACGTCAACCCGATCTGCGGCGACGAGGTCACCCTGCGGGTCGCCTTGTCCGACGACGGCGCGACCGTCGCGGACATTTCCTATGACGGCCAAGGCTGTTCGATCAGCCAGGCGGCCACCTCGGTGCTCACCCAGCAGGTGATCGGCCAGACCGTACCGGAGGCGCTGAAGACCGTCTCCGCGTTCACCGAAATGGTGTCCTCGCGCGGAAACGTCGACGGTGACGAGGAAATCTTGGGCGACGGAATCGCGTTCGCCGGAGTATCGAAATACCCGGCGCGGGTGAAATGCGCGCTGCTGGGTTGGATGGCTTTTAAGGATGCGCTGGCGCAAGCCAGTTTGAAAGGCGAAGCCTCGGAGGAGGACAGGGATGAGCGAAACCACCGCGCCGGATGACGAGACTATCGCCGATCTCGAGGAGGCGATGCGCGACGTCGTCGACCCCGAACTGGGCATCAACGTCGTCGACCTCGGACTGGTCTACGGTCTGAACCTCGAAGAGGGCGAAGAGGGAACGGTCGCCCTGATCGACATGACGTTGACCTCGGCGGCCTGCCCGTTGACCGACGTCATCGAAGACCAGTCACGCAGTGCGCTGGTGGGTAGTGGCCTGGTCAACGACATCCGGATCAACTGGGTCTGGAACCCGCCGTGGGGCCCGGACAAGATCACCGAGGACGGGCGCGAGCAATTGCGCGCCCTCGGCTTCACCGTCTGAGCTCAGGGGACCGACGGCGGTTCGATCACCTGTTGCAAGTCCTCGATGCTCGACTCGACCAGATCGACGAGCACCGCCTGGCTCCTGGTCTTCGCCGCGTCATGCAGGGCCGGAGTATGCCCGCTGGCGACAGCCGCGTGCACGGCGGCCACGCGTGGATCCGTGTCGGCGAGGGCGATTCCGGCCGCGAGTTCGACGATCGCTTCGTATAAAGCCGGCGGATGCCATTCTGCGAGTGCGGGCGGGACGGCGCGGGCGAGGTGCTGCACACACGCGGCGAGTAGACCCAGCTTTGCGGCCTGCCGATCGGCCTCGCGGACGATGCCACGGGTGGCCCATCGCCGCGGGGCTCGCTGCGACACCAGGCGGGCGGTGCTGCGCGCCTCACTGAGCCTGCCCAGCTGGTGGTGCAGCTGATCAAAGGCGGGGAATTGCCAGTCGGCGTCACGGCCGTCGGAATCGCTCATCGCGTCCACCAGCTGGGCGAGGATGTCGTGCAGTGCGGCCAACACCCCCGCCCGCGCGTTGCGCAGCACAACGACCGGGTTGGCCGGGAACAGCAGCATGCTGAACACCAGGGCCATGCCACCCCCGATGACCACGTCGATGAGCCGTTCATTCGTCACCGTGCCGTGGTGGATGAACACCACGCACAGCACCGCCGCCGACGCGGTCTGGCTGATGAACGTCATACCTTGCGCGAAGATGGCGCGCTCGATCAGCACCGCGATACTGAGCGAGAAGAGAACCGCGATCGCAATCGCTACCGCTCCTCGACCCAGCACCGCGGCCACTTGGTCGCCAAGGAAAATCCCCAGCGCCACACCGACAATCATCTGGCCGGCCCGACGTGCGCGCGAAAGGTTGGTTGCCGACAGACATACCACCGCGGTGATCGGCGCGAAGATCGGCTGCGGTTCGGCGAGCAGTTGGCGCGCGATGTACCACGACAGACCGGCAGCGACCGATGTTTGCAGGATCGGCCAGAGCACCGCGCGCAGACGTCGGACGGAGGCAACGCCGGCGTTTGCCGCTCGGGACAGCAGCGAACTGCTCATCACCCTTACTAACGCACGGCGGCTAACCCAGCTAGCCCCGGTCCTGCACGCTCGGCGAAGGCGTCAGTGCCGGTGCGGGCCGCCGCCGCCCGGCTCCCCGCAGCTGCCGTTGTTGGCCGGTCGCAGGTTGATCGTCGTGGCCTGCAGGGTGCCGCCGTTCTCAGTGCCCTGCGCCGCAATGCATTTGCCTTGGGCGATGGCCTGGGTGTTGGAGGCGGCCTCCTTGGTGTATCGGGTCCGGTCGGTCACCGTCGCCGTCGCCTGCTGCGGGCCGCCGGGGTTGCTGGTGTTGACCGTGATGGTGTCACCCGCGACGGAGGCCACGGTGCCCAGGATGGGCGGATGATTCCCCCCGGGGGCGAACCCGCCGGAGGCGCCTTGGGCTGCGGGCAGTTGCCACCGACGGTCTGGCTGACGCGAACCATCTGCACGGTGAACGCGCCGCTTTGCGGGTTCTGCCCGCGCGCGGGCCGCAGGGTCACGCAACTGCCCGGCGTCACATCCGGCAGGCTTGCCGCCGTCAGCTCGCTCACCTGAGTCGACGGCGTGAAATCCACCTGCAACGTCGCAGCGTTTCCGCTCTGCGCGGTGACCTGGATGATGTCCCCGGACACGGATGCGATCAGCCCGGCCACTCGCTGAGTGCCGCCTGCAGGCGGCGGTGCCTGCGTCGGCGAAGCGGCCGCTGACGACGGCGTCGCCGGAGCCGGCGGCGGCACGGGGTTGGCTTTGTTCGAGGCGCTGCACGCCGCCAGCGAAAGCGTGGTGGCTCCGGCGAGCGCGAGGATCCCGAATCGCATCGTGCGCGGCGTAAATAGGCTGGCAGAGTTCATGTTTCCCCCAAATCGTGGTCTTTCGCCGGTGAGCGTGTACCCACTGCGTCTCAACCAGAATCGGCGTGCGCCCTGTGAGTGTGGTGTGTGCGGGCTGTGCCCGAATTGTCAGAATGCGTCTTCGGAGACGCGCATGATCTCGTCGTCCAGGGACTCGACGACGCTGCGCACCCCGGTCAGCTTCGGCAGCATATTGTTGGCGAAGAACCCCGCGGTCGCGATCTTGCCCCGGTAGAAGAGCTCGTCGGATTGGGACGGCGAATCGGCCAACGCGGCGGTTGCGACGTCGGCCTGGGCCAGCAGCCGCCAGCCGATCAGCAGGTCGCCGACGGCGAGCAGGTATCGCACCGATCCCAGCCCCACTTTGTAGATGTCGGTTGGGTGCTGCGCGGCCGACATCAGAAATCCGGTCAAGGCACCCGTCATCGCGGTGACGTCGTCCAGCGCCGTTTGCAGCCGTTCGGTCGAGCGGTTTCAGTGACTCGTCACAGTTCTCGATGGTCTGCACGATCTGCGCCGTCACGAACTGCAGCGACTGACCGTGATCCCGGACGATCTTGCGGAAGAAGAAGTCCAGCGCCTGGATCGCCGTGGTGCCCTCGTAGAGCGAATCGATCTTGGCATCGCGGATGTACTGCTCGAGGGGATAGTCCATCAGAAAGCCCGATCCGCCCAGCGTCTGCAGTGATTCGGTCAGGACTTCGTAGGCCCGTTCCGAGCCCACCCCCTTGACGATCGGCAGCAGCAGATCGTCGACGCGATGCGCCATGTCGTGATCGGCACCCGAAACCCGTTGGGCCACAGCGTCATCCTGGTGTGCGGCGGCGTACAGATACAGCGCCCGCAGTCCCTCGGCGTAGGCCTTCTGCGTCATCAGGCTGCGGCGCACATCCGGGTGGTGCATGATCGTGACCCGCGGCGCGGTCTTGTCGGTCATCTGGGTCAGATCCGCGCCCTGCACCCGCTCCTTGGCGAATGCCAGCGCGTTGAGGTAGCCGGTGGACAGCGTGCCGGCTGACTTGACGCCGATCGTCATGCGCGCGTTCTCGATCACGGTGAACATCTGCGCGATCCCGTTGTGTACGCCGCCGACCAGATAGCCGACGGCGGGCACATCGGTGGCGCCGAACGTCAACTCGCAGGTGGGGGAGGACTTGATGCCCATTTTGTGTTCCAGCCCGGTGACGAAAACCCCGTTGCGGGCACCGAGTTCGAACGTATCCGGATCGAAGAGGTAGTTGGGCACGTAGAACAGGCTCAGCCCCTTGGTGCCCGGGCCGGCGCCGTCGGGGCGGGCCAGCACCAGATGGAAGATGTTCTCGGTGGTGTTGCCCAGGTCGCCACCGGAGATGAACCGCTTGACGCCCTCGATGTGCCAGGTGCCATCGGGTTGTTCGATGGCTTTGGTGCGTCCCGCGCCGACGTCGGAGCCCGCGTCGGGTTCGGTGAGCACCATGGTGGCTCCCCAGCCGCGCTCGATGCCCACCGCCGCCCAGTGCTTCTGCTCGTCGTCGCCCTCGAGGTAGAGCGCCTGCGACAGCAACGGGCCCAGCAAGTAGAAGCATGCGGAGGGGTTGGCGCAGAAGATCATTTCGTTGACCGCCCAGTTCAGCGGCGGCGGTGCGGGCATGCCGCCGATGTCCTCGGCCAGGCCGAGCCGCCACCACTCCGCGTCCTTGATCGCCTGCACCGTTTTGACCAACTCGGGTGCGACGCTGATGCTGTGCGTCGCCGGGTCGAACACCGGCGGGTTGCGGTCCGCGAAGGCGAACGAATCGGCGATCGGGCCCTCGGCCAACCGAGCGGCTTCGGACAGAATCGTTTTGACGGTATCGACGTCGAGCTCGCTGTACAGACCGGTGCCCAGGACGGCGCCTAGATCAAGGACCTCGAACAGGTTGAACTCGAGATCGCGGACGTTGGCGATGTAGTGCCCCACTGACGTTCCCTTCAGCCCGATTGATCAGCGCTAAGTCTGTCGGACGTGGGAAAACGTACGCAACCGTAGGTAGGGCTACACCACGCCGGGCTGGCCGCCATGGCCGAAGGGGCCAGCCATGCCGCCGGCGCCGTTGGTGCCGCCGACTCCGCCGCGACCGCCGTTGCCGCCATTACCGATGAAGGTGGCGTTACCGCCGTTGCCGCCGTTTCCGTTGGACCCGCCGTTGCCGCCGTCCCCGCCGTTGCCATAGATGAAGCCGGCGTCGCCGCCGTTGCCGGCGTTTCCGAGCGATTGGGTGAAGCCACCCGCGCCACCGCTGCCCAGGAGCCAGGCCCGGCCACCGTTACCGCCGCCGAAGAATCCCTCGCCGCCCGCACCGCCATTGCCGACCAGGAACCCACCGGTGCCGCCTGCCCCGCCGACCGCGGCGGGGCCGCTCAGGCCGCCGGCCCCGCCGTTGCCGAAGAACAGGGCGGACCCGCCCGCGCCACCGTTTTGGCCGGCATTCGTGGCGTTGCCGCCAGCACCGCCGTTGCCGAACAAGATGCCGCCGTTCTCGCCGGGCTGGCCGGGCGCGCCGGGGTTACCGTCGCCGATCAGGGGGCGGTTGAACAGTGCCCGGCTGGGCGCGTTGATCGCGTCGAGCAACTGCTGCAAGGGGTTAGTGCTGGCGGCCTCCGCGGCGGCGTACGCCTGCGCGCCGCCAGACAGGGTTTGCACGAACTGCTGGTGAAATGCGGCGGCTTGGGCGCTCAGTGCCTGAAAGCTCTGGCCGTGCTGGGCGAAAACCGCCGCGATGGCGGCCGACACCTCATCGGCGGCCGCGGCGGTCACGGAGGTCGTCTGAGCGGCGGCCGCCGAGTTGGCCTCGCTGAGTGTTGAACCGAGGTTCGCCAGATTTCCAGCGGCCTCCGACACAAAATCCGTAGTAACAGCAACGAACGACATTCGTCTACCTTCCCCCGGGTGAGATCGTGAGCGGTAGAAGGATCTTAACGTGATTCGGTGGCCTTGCTGGCCGATTCTCAAATCATTTTCATGGCGAATTTGGGTGCCCGGGAGCGGAATTCGCCGCGCGACAGAGGTCGGCCCATGACGCGGCATGGAGCTTCCGGGGGCTCCGCTTGCCTTGTGCCAGTGACCAATTCAACCGCATACTCCAACGCAATCGAGACTCTCGGTGGTCGCTTGCGTCCCTACACTCGGTTCATCTGACGAACTCCCACCCCTTGTGAGGCCGCGGCGTGACCCTGACCGCTCTCGAGGTGAGTGCCCCACAGGCACCTTTCGATCGCGATCAGAAAACGGTCAGCCGGCACCTGAGTTGGCGGCTGGCGCTGTGGTCGGGGTGCTGATCGTGATCTTCGCGGCGTCAAGTGCGCTCGACGACGTCGCCACCAAACACACGGCAGAGTCGGTCAAGGGCCTGCTGAATCTCGCGCCGGAACACGCCGCGCTGCTCGAAAGCGACGGCCGAGAGCGTGTGATGGCGGCCGACGAGCTGGTGGTGGGTGACCGGGTGGTGGTGCGGCCGGGCGAGCGGATCCCCGCCGACGGCCTAAACCGACCCGGCCGCTGCGACTAGAAGTTCGTGCCGGTTCCGCCGGGTTGACCGAACAGCAACCCGCGGCTGCCGCCCAGGCCGGGGTTAGTCAATGAGAAGCCGCCGTTCCCGCCGTTGCCGCCCAGCAGCGCGTTGCCGCCGTTGCCGCCGATGCCGGCCAACGTCCCGCCTCTACCACCGGCGCCGCCGTTGCCGAACAACCCGGCCTGGCCGCCGAGCCCGCCGTTGCCGGTCGTGTTGATGATCGGTCCGGCGCTGCCGCCGTCACCGCCGTTGCCGAAGATGAACCCGGCCTGGCCGCCATTTCCGGCGTTTCCGAAGGAGAAGGAGCTCCCGCCCGCGCCGCCGCTGCCTAACAGGAATGACCTGCCCCCGTCGCCGCCGCCGGGGAATCCGCCGCCGCCGGTACCGCCGCTGCCGACTATGAGCCCGCCGTTGCCGCCTGCACCGCCGACCGTGCCGGCAGGGCCTTGGCTGCCGTTTCCGCCGTTGCCGAACAGGAAGGCGGACCCGCCGCTACCGCCATTGACGCCGTTGCCACCATTGCCGAACAGGAATCCACCGGCCCCGCCGTTCGGGTTTGCCGCCGTCCCGTCGGCACCGTTGCCGATCAGTGGTCGGCCGAAGGCCGAAAGGAAGGGCGCGTTGATCGCGTCTTGCAAGGGGTTGGTGCTGGCAGCCTCGGCGGCGGAATACGCCTGCGCGCCGCCGGACAGGGTTTGCACGAACTGCTGGTGAAATGCGGCGGCTTGGGCGCTCAGTGCCTGAAAGCTCTGGCCGTGCTGGGCGAAAACCGCCGCGATGGCGGCCGACACCTCATCGGCGGCCGCGGCGGTCACGGAGGTCGTCTGAGCGGCGGCCGCCGAGTTGGCCTCGCTGAGTGTTGAACCGAGGTTCGCCAGATTTCCAGCGGCCTCCGACACAAAATCCGTAGTAACAGCAACGAACGACATTCGTCTACCTTCCCCGGTGAGATCGATTAGCGGTGAAGAATCTTAACGTGATTCGGTGGCCCTGCTGGGCGATTCCTAATCATTTTCATGGCGAATTTTCGTGCCCGGTCGCGGAATTCGCATCGCGACAGTGGTCGGCCCGAAGTGCGGCATGCAGCTTCCGAGTGACCCGCTTGCCTTGTGCCAGTGACCAATTCAACCGCATACCGCAACGTAATCGAGACTCTTGGCGATCGTTTGCGTCCCTAGACTCGGTTCATCTGACGAACTCCCACCCCCTGTGAGGCCGCGGCATGACCCTGACCGCTCTCGAAGTGAGTGCCCCACAGGCGCCTTTCGACCGCGATCGGAACACGGTCAGCCGGCACCCGAGTTGGCGTTTGGCGTTGTGGTCGGTGGTGAGTGTGCGCTGGGCGTCGCTGGCGCTGGGGCTGTTTTTGACCGGGCTGGCGGCACAGCTCAACGGCGCGCCCCAGACCGTGTGGTGGACGCTGTATCTGGCCTGTTACCTCGCCGGTGGGTGGGGCTCGGCGTGGGCGGGCGCACGGGCGTTGCGGAACAAGGCCCTCGATGTGGACCTGCTGATGATCGTCGCGGCCATCGGAGCCGTTGCCATCGGGCAGATCTTCGACGGCGCGCTGCTGATCGTGATCTTCGCGACGTCAGGTGCGCTCGACGACGTCGCCACCAAACACACGGCGGAGTCGGTCAAGGGCCTGCTGAATCTCGCGCCTGAACACGCCACGCTGATCGACGCCGACGGCCGCGAGCGCGTGGTGGCGGCCGACGAGCTGGTGGTGGGTGACCGAGTGGTGGTACGGCCGGGCGAACGGGTCCCCGCCGACGGCGCGGTGGTGTCCGGAGACTCGGAGGTCGACCAATGCTCGATCACCGGTGAATCGATGCCGGTATCCAAGGCCAGCGGTGACGAGGTGTTCGCCGGCACGGTCAACGGGTCGGGGGTGCTGCAGCTGGTGGTGAACCGCGATCCGTCGCAAAGCGTGGTCGCCCGCATCGTGCAACTCGTCGCCGAAGCCTCGGCCACCAAGGCGAAAACCCAACTCTTCATTGAGAAAATCGAGCAGCGCTACTCGGTGGGCGTGGTGGCGGCGACCATCATGCTGATCGCCGTTCCGCTCATGTTCGGCACCCCGCTGCAGCCGACATTGCTGCGCGCCATGACGTTCATGATCGTGGCCTCGCCATGCGCGGTGGTGCTGGCCACCATGCCGCCGCTGCTTTCGGCGATCGCCAACGCCGGCCGGCACGGGGTGCTGGTCAAGTCCGCGCTTGTCGTCGAAAATCTCGCCGAAACCACCATCGTCGCGCTGGACAAGACCGGCACACTGACCTGCGGCGTCCCGCGGGTGACCACCATCGAGGCGCTGAACCCCGATCTCGTCGACACCGTCGCAATGCTCCAATTAGCCGCTGCCGCAGAACAATCCAGCGAGCATCCACTCGGGCGCGCGATCGTCGAGGAAGCCCGCAGGCGTGGCATCGCGATCCCGCCCGCCGAGGACTTCCGCGCACTGCCGGGACGCGGTGTCCGCGCCACGGTCGGGTGCGATTTTGTCGAGGTCTGCAGTCCGCACAGCCACCGGGGCGCGCCGATACCGCAGCTGGTGCCGATCGTCGAGGCCGGCGGTACCGCTGCCGTCGTGCTGCGGGACGGCGTCGCGATCGGCGTGCTCGGACTCGCCGATCAGGTGCGGCCCGACGCCGCGTCGTCCGTCGCGTCGCTGACCGCATTGACCGCTGCGCCCCCGATCCTGCTCACCGGCGACAACGCACGCGCGGCCCGACACGTCGCCCAGCACGCCGGGATCGTCGAGGTGCGCGCCGCGCTGCTGCCCGAGCAGAAGGTCGAGGCGGTCCGCGGCCTGCAGGCCAGCGGTCACCGGGTGCTCTTCGTCGGCGACGGCGTCAACGACGCACCCGCCATGGCCGCGGCCCGCATGGCCGTCGCCATGGGCGCCGGCGCCGACCTGACCCTGCAGACCGCCGACGGCGTCACCGTGCGCGACGAGCTGCACACCATCCCGACGATCATCGCGTTGGCCCGGCAAGCTCGCCGGGTGGTGACCGTCAATCTGGCCGTCGCGGCCAGCTTCGTCACCGTCCTGGTGTTGTGGGATCTGTTCGGGCAGTTGCCGTTGCCGCTGGGTGTGGCCGGTCATGAAGGGTCGACCGTGCTGGTCGCCCTCAACGGCATGCGGTTGCTGACGAACCGATCCTGGCGCGCCGCAGCGTCCACCGTGAGGCTGAGTACGGCTCGATCCCGAAGTGGCTACCCGAGACCTCACCGCAAACAATTTCAAGAGCACTGTCGATGCGAACGACAGCGTGCTCGTCTATTTCTGGGCTCCGTTGTGCCAACCGTGCGACGTGTTCACGCCGACCTACGAGACGTCGGCCAACAAGCACTTCGACGTCGTGCACGGAAAGGTCAACTTCGAAACTCAGAAACACCTGGTGGAGATGGCGCAGGTCAAGTTTTTGCCCACCTTGATGGCCTTCAAGAAGGGCAAACTGGTGTTCAAACAAGCCGGCATCGCCAACCCCGCGGTCATGCTCGATCTGGTCCGGCACCTCAGGGCATACCCGGTCGCGGGTGACTCACCGGCAAACCAGCGGGGCCTGCTCTGATCGCCGGAACAACACACCAACTCAGTACGTTAGGGCTGACGTGACTACACAAGACGTGACTACCGCAGAGTTCAACGACGTCGTCAGCGGTAACGACATGGTGCTGGTCGACTTCTGGGCATCCTGGTGCGGTCCTTGTCGCGCATTCGCGCCCACGTTCAAGGCTTCGTCGGAAAACCACCCCGACGTGGTGTTCGCAAAGGTCGACACCGAAGCCGAGCAAGAGTTGGCGGCAGCCGCCCAGATCAAATCGATCCCGACGTTGATGGCGTTCAAGAAGGGCAAACTGTTGTTCAACCAGCCCGGCGCGCTGCCACCGGCGGCTCTCGAGGACCTGGTTCAGCAGCTCAAAGCCTATGAGTTTGCCGAAGACGGCGCCGCTCCGAAGCCCTGAGCGGGCGGAGTTCGGCTAACTTACGCTACCTTTCTCAGGTGAGTTTGGTCCTCGTTGAACATCCCCGGCCCGAGATCGCGCTGATCACGCTCAATCGGCCCGAGCGGATGAATTCCATGGCGTTCGACGTCATGGTGCCGTTCAAGGAGGCGCTCGAGCAGGTCACCTACGACAACTCCGTGCGGGTCGTGGTGCTGACCGGGGCTGGCCGCGGGTTCTCCTCGGGCGCGGACCACAAATCAGCGGGCGCGGTGCCCCATGTCGAGGACCTGACCCGGCCGACCTACGCGCTGCGGTCCATGGAGCTGCTCGACGACGTCATTCTGGCGTTGCGACGGTTGCACCAACCCGTGATCGCCGCGGTCAACGGGCCGGCCATCGGCGGTGGCCTGTGCCTGGCGCTCGCCGCCGACATCCGGGTGGCGTCGACCAGCGCGTACTTCCGGGCCGCCGGCATCAACAACGGGCTGACCGCCAGCGAACTGGGCCTGAGCTACCTGCTGCCCAGGGCCATCGGATCGTCGCGGGCGTTCGAGATCATGTTGACCGGACGCGATGTCAGCGCCGAGGAAGCCGAGCGGATCGGGTTGGTGTCCTGTCAGGTGCCGGAAGGCCAGCTGCTGGACACCTGTTACGCCATCGCCGCACGGATTGCGGCCTTCTCCCGGCCGGGAACCGAGTTGACCAAACGTACGCTGTGGAGTGGACTGGACGCCGGCAGTCTGGAAGGGCACATGCAGGCCGAGGGTCTGGGACAGCTTTACGTTCGGTTGCTCACCGCCAACTTCGAGGAAGCGGTTGCTGCGCGCGCAGAGAAGCGCCCGCCGGTATTCACCGACGACAAATAGCAGTACTACAAGGGAGCGATTGTGATCACGGCCACGGACCTGGAGGTCCGCGCTGGCGCGCGCATCTTGCTCTCGCCGGACGGACCGGACTTGCGGGTGCAGCCCGGGGACCGGATCGGGCTGGTCGGGCGAAACGGCGCGGGCAAGACCACGACCATGCGCATCCTGGCGGGGGAGAGCGAACCGTACGCGGGGGCGATCACCCGCACCGGCGAAATCGGTTATCTGCCACAGGATCCCAAAGAGGGTGATCTCGACGTGCTGGCCCGCGACCGGGTGCTGTCGGCACGCGGACTCGACGCGCTGCTCACCGATCTGGAGAAGCAGCAGGCGTTGATGGCCGAGGTGGCCGACGACGACGCGCGTGACCGCGCCATCCGCCGCTACGGCCAGCTGGAAGAGCGATTCGTCGCATTGGGCGGCTACGGCGCCGAAAGCGAAGCCGGCCGCATCTGCGCGAGTCTCGGCCTGCCCGAACGGGTGCTGACGCAGCAGCTGCGGACCCTGTCCGGTGGTCAGCGCCGCCGGGTGGAGCTGGCGCGCATCCTGTTCGCCGCGTCGGAAGGCGGAGCGGGCGCTTCAGGTTCACACACCACCCTGCTGCTCGACGAACCGACCAACCACCTGGACGCGGATTCGGTTGGCTGGCTACGGGATTTCCTGCGAGCACACAACGGTGGGCTGGTGATCATCAGCCACAACGTCGAATTGCTCGCCGACGTCGTCAACAAGGTGTGGTTCCTGGACGCCGTGCGCGGCGAGGTCGACGTCTACAACATGGGCTGGCAGAAGTACCTCGACGCTCGCGCCACCGACGAGCAGCGTCGGCGCCGGGAACGCGCCAATGCCGAACGCAAGGCCACCGCGTTGCGTACGCAGGCCGCCAAGCTCGGCGCCAAGGCCACCAAAGCGGTTGCGGCGCAGAACATGTTGCGTCGTGCCGACCGGATGATGGCCGCCCTCGACGAGGAGCGGGCCGCCGACAAGGTGGCCCGGATCAAATTCCCCAACCCGGCTCCGTGCGGGCGCACACCGCTGGTGGCCAAGGGGTTGAGCAAGACGTACGGATCGCTGGAAGTGTTCACCGGTGTCGATCTGGCCATCGATCGCGGGTCGCGGGTTGTCGTGTTGGGGCTCAACGGCGCGGGTAAGACCACCCTGCTCCGCCTGCTGGCTGGCGCCGAGCAGCCCGACACGGGTGGGCTGGAACCCGGACACGGCTTGCGGATCGGGTATTTCGCGCAGGAGCACGACACGCTCGACAACGACGAGACCGTCTGGCAGAACATCCGGCATGCCGCACCCGAATCCGGCGAACAGGATCTGCGTGGCCTGCTGGGTGCGTTCATGTTCAGCGGTCCGCAGCTAGACCAACTGGCCGGCACGCTTTCCGGTGGTGAAAAGACCCGGCTCGCGCTGGCCGGTCTGGTGGCGTCCACGGCCAACGTGCTGTTGCTCGACGAACCGACCAACAACCTCGACCCCGCGTCGCGCGAGCAGGTGCTCGACGCGCTGCGCAGTTACCAGGGTGCGGTGGTTCTGGTGACGCACGACCCGGGCGCGGCCGAGGCGCTCGATCCGCAACGCGTGGTGCTGCTACCCGATGGCACCGAGGACTATTGGTCCGAAGACTATCGCGACCTCATCGAGCTGGCCTGACGCGCGAGCAGACGCAAAAGCCCCCGACACGCCCCGCGTGTCGCGGGCTTTTCGCGTCTGCTCGGCCAACAGAATCAGCTGCGCCGCACCGAGTTTTCCACCAGGTCGAGGACGCCGGACAGCCGCTGCGGGTCTTCGCCGGACGCCAGGCGGGCCACCAGTCCGTCGAGAACCAAGTCCAGGTAGCACTGCAACACCTCGCTGGGCACGTCGTCGCGCACCCGCTTGGCTTCCTTCTGCCGGCGCAGCCGCTCGGTCGTCGCGGCCGCCAGTTCCGCGGACCGCTCCGCCCAGCCGCGGCTGAATGCGGGGTCGTGGCGCAGCTTGCGGGCGATCTCCAATCTGGTGGCCAGCCAGTCGAATTGCTCGGGCGCGGCGAGCATGTCGCGCATCACCTGGATGAGACCCTCGCGGGAGGCGACGTCTGCCATCCGCTCGGCGTCCTCGTGCGCCAGCGCGAAAAACAGGGTGTCCTTATCCCGGTAGTGGTGGAAGATCGCACCGCGCGACAGTCCGATCGCCTGTTCCAGGCGACGGACCGTCGCCTTGTCGTAGCCGTATTCGGCGAAGCAACGGCGGGCACCGTCGAGGATCTGACGGCGGCGAGCCGCCAGATGGTCCTCGCTGACCTTGGGCACGTGGTGGCTGGGCTCAGTCCGGGACTAGCCCGACTTCAGCATGTTGCGCAGCACGTACTGCAGGATGCCGCCGTTGCGGTAGTAGTCGGCTTCACCGGGGGTGTCGATGCGCACCACCGCGTCGAACTCGATCGGGTCCGCCCCGTCCTTACTTGCCTTGACATGAACGGTCTTGGGCGTCTTGCCGTCGTTGAGCGCCTCGATCCCGGTGATGTCGAACGTCTCGGTGCCATCCAGTCCCAGCGATCCCGCGGATTCGCCCTCGGGGAACTGCAGGGGGATCACGCCCATGCCGATCAGGTTGGAGCGGTGGATGCGCTCGAACGACTCGGTGATCACCGCCCGGACTCCCAGCAGCGCGGTGCCCTTGGCCGCCCAGTCGCGTGAGGAACCCGAGCCGTACTCCTTACCGCCCAACACCACCAGCGGAATGTTCTCCGCCGCATAGTTTTGCGCCGCGTCGTAGATGAAGGCCTGCGGGGCATCATCTTTGGTGAAGTCGCGGGTGTATCCACCGGACACGTCGTCGAGGAGCTGGTTGCGCAACCGGATGTTGGCGAACGTGCCGCGAATCATCACCTCGTGGTTGCCGCGCCGCGATCCGAAGGAGTTGTAGTCCTTGCGTTCGACGCCGTGCGCGTCGAGGTACTGTGCGGCCGGGGTGCCCGGCTTGATGCTGCTCGCTGGCGAGATGTGGTCGGTGGTAACCGAATCGCCGAGCAGTGCCAGCACCCGCGCCCCGCTGATGTCCTTGACCGGTTCCGGTTCGGCGGACATGCCCGTCGAAGTACGGTGGCTTGCGCACATACGTCGAATCCTCGGCCCACTCAAAGGTGTTGCCGCTGGGGGTCGGCAGATTCCGCCAGCGCTCATCGCCCTTGAAGACGTCGGCATAGTTCTTGACGAACATCTCCTGGCTGATCGCCGAGGCAATGGTGTCGGAGACGTCTTTCTGCGACGGCCAGATGTCTTTCAAATAGACCTCGTTGCCTTCCTTGTCTGTGCCTAGCGCCTGCGGTTTCGAAGTCGAAGTCCATCGACCCGGCCAGCGCGTAGGCGACGACCAGCGGCGGCGACGCCAGGTAGTTCATCTTGACGTCGGGGTTGATCCGGCCCTCGAAATTCCGGTTGCCGGACAGCACGGCCGACACCGAGAGGTCGTTGTCGTTGATCGCCTTTGAGATTTCCTCGGGCAGCGGGCCCGAGTTGCCGATGCAGGTGGTGCAGCCGTAGCCGACGAGGTAGAAGCCGAGCTTCTCCAGATAGGGCCAGAGGCCGGCCTTGTTGTAGTAGTCGTTGACCACCTGTGAGCCCGGCGCCATCGTGGTCTTCACCCATGGCTTGGACGCCAGTCCTTTGTCGACGGCATTGCGGGCCAGCAGCGCCGCGCCCAGCATCACCTCGGGGTTGGAGGTGTTGGTGCACGACGTGATCGCGGCGATCACCACCGCGCCGTGGTCGAGCACGAAGTCGCCGTACGCCTCGGTCTTCACCGGCACCGGGTTACTCACCCGGCCCTTCGAGTACGCGGCGGCCGACTGCACCGGAGCGCGATCGTCGGCGTGGCCGTTGGCCACCTGGCCCGGGTCGCTGGCCGGGAACGTCTCGTCGAGCTCCTCGTCGAGCTTCGAGTACTCCTGCTTGTCGGGGTCGTCGCCGACGTAACTGGGAATGGTCTTGCGGAACATGGATTTGGCTTCGGACAACGCGATTCGGTCCTGCGGCCGCTTCGGGCCCGCGATCGAGGGCACCACGGTGGACAGGTCCAGTTCCAGATATTCCGAGAATGCGGGCTCGTGCTCGGCGTTGTGCCACAGACCTTGCTCTTTGGCGTAGGCCTCGACCAGGGCAAGCTGCTCGTCGCTGCGGCCGGTGAACCGCAGGTAGTCGATGGTCTCGTCGTCGATCGGGAAAATGGCTGCGGTGGAACCGAATTCGGGGCTCATGTTGCCCAGGGTGGCGCGGTTGGCCAACGGCACCTCGGCCACACCTTGGCCGTAGAATTCGACGAACTTGCCGACCACGCCGTGCTTGCGCAGCATCTCGGTGACGGTCAACACCACATCGGTGGCCGTGACGCCCGGCTTGATCTCGCCGGTCAGCTTGAAGCCGACGACCCGGGGGATCAGCATCGACACCGGCTGGCCCAGCATCGCGGCCTCGGCCTCGATGCCACCCACGCCCCAGCCCAGGACGCCGAGGCCGTTGACCATGGTGGTGTGCGAGTCGGTGCCCACACAGGTGTCGGGATAAGCCACTCCGTCGCGGGTCATCACGACGTGTGCCAGGTATTCGATGTTGACCTGGTGCACGATGCCGGTGCCCGGCGGCACCACCTTGAAGTCGTCGAACGCGCCCTGGCCCCAGCGCAGGAACTGGTAGCGCTCGCCGTTGCGCTGGTACTCGATCTCGACGTTGCGCTCGAATGAGTCGGCGGTGCCGAACAGATCGGCGATCACGGAGTGGTCGATCACCAGGTCGGCCGGCGCCAGCGGGTTCACCTTGTCGGGGTTGCCGCCCAGGTCGCCGACCGCCTCACGCATGGTGGCCAGGTCGACGATGCACGGCACGCCGGTGAAGTCCTGCATCACTACCCGGGCGGGGGTGTACTGGATCTCGATGCTGGGCTCCGCCTTGGGATCCCAGTTCGCGATGGCCTCGATGTGGTCCTTGGTGATGTTGGCGCCGTCCTCGTTGCGCAGCAGGTTCTCGGCGAGCACTTTGAGGCTGTAGGGGAGTTTCTCCGTGTTGGGAACGGCGTCGAGACGATAGATCTGGTAGCTCTTGTCGCCAACTTCGAGGGTGTCGCGGGCTCCGAACGAATTGACCGAATTGCTGCTCACATCAACTCCCGTGGATTAAGTTCTCCCGCCGACGGGCCGTGTCGGCGGAGCGTGTGCAACTTTAACAGTACGCTTGTCCTGTATTAAACGCGGCACTCGCATCTGACAGTCTTACCGCGTGGGCCGCGTCTTGGAACCCCCACTTTGACTGGTCGCGTACGGTGCCAGTAGCACCAGGCCGGCACAGGGCAGGAGGGACACGATGACCGGGCAGGATCCATTCGGCCAGCTACCTCAGACGATCCCTTTCCTGCCGGCCTACATCCCGCAAGACGTCGACATGACAGCGGTCAAGGCTCAGGTCGCCGCGGTCGGCATCAGTGCGCCGCCTGCCGACGTGCCCGGACTGCTCGAGGTGATCAACCACGCCCACGACGAAGGCATCAACCTCAAGATCGTGGTGCTCGACCACAACCCCCCGACCGACACACCGTTGCGCGATATCGCCACGGTCGTCGGCGCTGACTATCCCGACGCCACGGTCCTGGCGCTCAGCCCCAGCTACGTCGGCTCCTACAGCACGCACTTCCCGCGCGTCACGCTGGAAGCGGGCGAGGACATATCCAAGACCGGCAACCCGGTGCACTCCGCGCAAAACTTTTTGGGCGAGCTGAACAGCCCCGAGTTTCCGTGGACTGCCTTGACCATTGTTGTGCTGATAGGGGTGCTCGCAGCCGCTGTCGGCACCCGGTTCATGCAGCTGCGCAGTAGGCGATCAGCAACGTCTGCTGACGCCGCTGAGGCGCCGGTGGACGAACCCGGTTAGGGCATCTATCCAGCTGTTACCCGCGGTATTGCGTTCACTTGCCGTGGCTCTTCGGCAAACGCATTAGGTCACCGTTCGGTCACATTCATTGCACTACAGGGGTGCAGTTTGTGACTTACGTTTCCATAGCGTCAGATGTGACGTACGGTGCAAATGGTGCTTGTGATGTGTATGACGTTTATCCGCAAAATTTGTCGGGCTGGCTGCGTCTATCCGAGTTGAGCCATAGGAGACCTGAGTCGAATGAGTCGGAACCGCTGTGGCTCTGCTCTGGGACGACCGGCCGGCCGGTTGGTACGGCCGGCCATTCCGTCGGTGCTGAGCGTGGCCCTGTTTATGAGCATTCCGGGCCTGTGGCCCGGGTCAATAGGGCTTGCCGCGGCTGAACCCGGTGCCGACAGCATGGCGGTGCTGATCGCCGCCGTGGCCAAGGCCGACCAGCGTCTGGAAGATCTGAGCGCCCAAGTCGAGACCGAGCAGGAAGCCGTCAACAAATCCTTGGTCGACGTCGAGACGGCACGGGACAGCGAGGTTGCGGCCGCACACGACCTCGAGGTCAACCAGCAAGCCGTCAAAGATGCCACCACGGCGATCGCCGCGGCTCAGCATAAGTTCGACACCTTCGCGGCGGCCACCTATATGAACGGTCCGTCGGGTAGCTACCTGAGCGCCGGCAGCCCCGACGAGATCATCGCCAACGCGACCGCCGCAAAGACTCTGGCCGCCAGCACCCAAACCGTGCTGGCCAACCTGCAGCGGGCCCGCACCGAGCAGGTGAACAGGGAGTCGGCGGCCCGGCTGGCCAAAGAGAAGGCCGATAAGGCCGCCGCCGACGCGAAAGCCAGTCAGGATGCCGCGGTCGCGGCCATGAACGACACCCGGCACAAGTTCGACGAACAGCGTGATGAGGTCAATCGCCTGGCCGCCGAACGCGAGGCCGCGCAATCCCGGCTCGAGTCGGCCAGGCTCGTCGCCTGGACCTCGGCCGGTGGGCAGGGTGCGCCGCCGCCGTCGGGTGATCGCTGGGACCCCGGAGCCGGGCCGTCGGGTGGCCGCCGATGGGACGGCTGGGACCCCACGCTGCCGGCGATACCCAGTGCCAACATCCCAGGTGACCCGGTCGCCGTGATGAACACGGTGTTGGGATACTCGGCCACGTCGGCTCAGGTCACCGCCAGTATGGGGCGCAACTTCCTGCAGCAGCTGGGCATTCTGAAGCCCACCGACACCGGCATCACCAACGCGCCGTCAGGTGCGACGTCGGGCAGGATTCCGCGGGTCTACGGACGACAGGCCTCCGAGTACGTGATCCGGCGCGGGATGTCGCAGATCGGGGTGCCGTACTCGTGGGGTGGCGGCAACGCCGCGGGGCCCAGTCATGGAATTGACTCCGGGGCCAGCATCACCGGCTTCGACTGCTCGGGTCTGGTCTTGTACTCGTTCGCCGGGGTGGGCATCAAGCTGCCGCACTACTCGGGCTCGCAGTACAACTTGGGCCGCAAGATCCCGACCTCGCAGATGCGTCGCGGCGACGTCATCTTCTACGGCCCGGGCGGTAGCCAGCACGTGACGATCTACCTCGGCGACGGCCAGATGCTCGAGGCCCCCGACATCGGTTTGAAGGTTCGCGTCGCGCCCGTGCGCACCAGCGGCATGACGCCCTTCGTGATCCGCTACATCGAGTATTAAAAGCCGAAGAGTACTGAACCTGAGGACGAGCACTAGTCGAGGAACTATGGGCCACAAGCGATTTCGCCTGATCAACCTAGCCTGGATCACCGCCGTGGTGACCGGGCTGCTGATCGCTGTGGCCGCGCCGGCCACCGCCGATCCGGGCGAGTGGGATCCCACCCTGCCGGCATCGATCAGTGCGGGCGCCCCGGGCGATCCGCTCGCGGTCGCCAACGCCGGGCTGCAGGCCACCGCGCAGGCCACCCAGACCACCCTCAATCTGGGCCAGCAATTTCTCAGCGGGCTGGGCATCAACCTCGGTGGCGCGGACCCCGCCGCCGCCAACACCAGCCCGAGCCGGATCTCACGGGCCAATGGACGCCAGGCGATCGAATACGTCATTCAGCGCATGGGCAAGCAGATGGGGGTGCCGTATTCCTGGGGCGGCGGCACGCTGGACGGCCCCAGCAAGGGCGTCGACTCCGGTGCCAACATCAACGGCTTCGACTGCTCGGGCCTGATGCGCTATGGCTTCGCGGGTGTCGGCGTGCTGATCCCGCGGTTCTCCGGCGACCAGTACAACGCCGGCAAACACATCGCGCCCTCGCAGGCCCGGCGCGGCGACCTGATCTTCTACGGCCCGAACGGCGGTCAGCACGTCACCATGTACCTGGGCAATGGTCAGATGCTGGAGGCGTCCGGCAGCGCCGGCAAGGTGACTATCAGCCCGGTGCGTAAGGCCGGTATGACACCGTTTGTCACCAGGATCATCGACTACTGATCTAGTGTGATTCGCTCGGCGGGAGCCGCGACGTCGACGGATTCCTGCAGGCCTGGAATAGTTGAACGCGGGCACGTCGCTGCCCCACGACATTTGTCGTGCAGCAGTCGTGTCCGAAATGAGTTGTGGAGGGTTATTGATGACAGCAGCAGGTGGGTTGCCCCCGGGCGCCAGCGGTTACTCGGGCCCGGGCGGCCAGCCAGGCTCGCCGTCTCATGAGGCGCCGCCGGGTGGCGGGAACACGCTGGCCGCCGACGTCCACACCTTGGAGCGGGCCATCTTCGAGGTCAAGCGGATCATCGTCGGCCAGGACCAGCTGGTGGAGCGGATGCTGGTCGGCCTGTTGTCCAAGGGCCACGTGCTGCTCGAGGGTGTGCCAGGGGTGGCCAAGACGCTGGCGGTGGAGACGTTCGCGCGGGTTGTCGGCGGGACGTTCGCGCGTATTCAGTTCACCCCTGACCTGGTGCCCACCGACATCATGGGTACCCGCATCTACCGGCAGGGCAAGGAGGAGTTCGACACCGAGCTCGGTCCGGTGATGGTCAACTTCCTGCTCGCAGACGAGATCAACCGCGCACCGGCGAAGGTGCAGTCCGCGTTGCTGGAGGTCATGCAGGAACGCCAGGTGTCGATCGGCGGCAAGAGGTTCCCGCTGCCCAACCCGTTCCTGGTGATGGCGACGCAGAACCCGATCGAGCACGAGGGCGTCTACCCGCTGCCGGAGGCTCAGCGCGACCGCTTCCTGTTCAAGATCAACGTCGGCTACCCGTCGCCGGAGGAAGAGCGCGAGATCATCTACCGGATGGGCGTCACCCCGCCGCAGGCCAAGCAGATCCTGAACACCGGCGACCTGGCGCGGCTGCAGGGGGTCGCGGCCAACAACTTCGTGCACCACGCGCTGGTCGACTATGTGGTCCGCGTCGTCTTCGCCACCCGCCAGCCCGAAGCGCTGGGGTTGAACGACGTCAGGAGCTGGATCGCGTTCGGCGCCTCGCCACGCGCCTCGCTGGGCATCATCGCGGCCTCGCGTTCGCTGGCTCTGGTGCGCGGGCGCGACTACGTGATCCCGCAGGATGTCATCGAAGTCATCCCGGATGTGCTGCGACACCGATTGGTGCTCACCTACGACGCGCTGGCCGACGAGATCACTCCGGAGATCATCATCAACCGGGTGCTGCAGACCGTCGCGCTGCCGCAGGTGAATGCCGTTCCACAGCAAGGGCATTCGGTCCCGCCGGTAATGCAGGCGGCGGCCGCGGCTAGCGGCCGGTGACCGAAAGCAAATCGCCGTCGGCGGTGAACCCGCCGTCGCTGCTGCGGGGCGACATCGACGACCCCAAGCTGGCGGCGGCCCTGCGCACCCTCGAGCTGACCATCAAGCAGAAGCTCGACGGTGTCCTGCACGGCGATTACCTCGGCCTGATCCCGGGGCCCGGTTCGGAGCCAGGGGAGTCGCGGCTCTACCAGCCGGGTGACGACGTGCGCCGGATGGACTGGGCCGTCACCGCACGCACCACCCACCCGCACGTCCGGCAGATGATCGCCGACCGAGAGCTGGAGACCTGGATAGTGGTCGACTTGTCGGCCAGCTTGGACTTCGGCACCGCCAACTGCGAGAAGCGTGACCTCGCGGTGGCGGCCGCGGCCGCCATCACCTTCCTCAACAGCGGTGGCGGCAACCGGATCGGTGCCTTGATCGCCAACGGCGCGACGATGACTCGGGTGCCGGCCCGGACCGGGCGCCAGCACCAGCACACGATGCTGCGCACCATTGCGACCATGCCGAAGGCTCCGCCCGGGGTCCGCGGCGATCTGGCTGTCGCGATAGACGCGCTGCGCCGGCCGGAACGCCGTCGCGGGATGGCGGTGATCATCAGCGATTTCCTGGGGCCGATCAACTGGATGCGTCCGCTGCGGGCGATCGCGGCGCGCCACGAGGTGCTGGCCATCGAGGTGCTCGACCCGCGCGACGTCGAACTGCCAGATATCGGCGACGTGGTTCTGCAGGACACCGAATCCGGGGTCACCCGTGAGTTCACCATCGACGCCCAGCTGCGTGACGACTTCGCCAGGGCGGCTGCGGCTCACCGCGCCGATGTGGCCCGGACGATCCGCGGTTGCGGGGCGCCGGTGCTGTCGCTTCGCACCGACCGCGACTGGCTCGCCGACATCGTCCGGTTTGTCGCCTCTCGCCGGCGTGGGGCGATGGCGGGGTCGCAGTGACGTTGCCGCTGCTCGGGCCGATGTCGCTGTCCGGCTTCGAACACTCCTGGTTTTTCCTGTTCCTTTTCGTCGTCATCGCGCTGGCCGCGTTGTACGTCGTGCTGCAGCTGGCGCGCCACCGACGGATGCTGCGGTTCGCCAACATGGAGCTGCTGGAAAGCGTTGCCCCCAAGCGGCCTTCGCGATGGCGGCACGTGCCCGCGATCCTACTGTTGTCGGCGTTGGTGCTGTTCACCATCGCGATGGCGGGCCCGACGAACGACGTCCGGATCCCGCGCAACCGCGCGGTGGTGATGCTGGTGATCGACGTGTCGCAGTCGATGCGGGCCACCGACGTCGAACCCAACCGGATGGCCGCCGCGCAGGAGGCCGCCAAGCAGTTCGCCGACGAGCTGACCCCCGGAATCAACCTCGGGCTCATCGAGTACGCGGGCACCGCGACGGTGCTGGTGTCACCGACCACCAACCGGGATGCCACCAAAACCGCGCTGGACAAGCTGCAATTCGCCGACCGCACCGCCACCGGGGAGGGCATCTTCACCGCACTGCAGGCGATCGCCACCGTCGGCGCGGTGATCGGCGGCGGCGACACACCGCCGCCGGCACGCATCGTGCTGTTCTCGGACGGCAAGGAAACGATGCCGACC
The DNA here is from genome assembly GCA_963735655.1 of uncultured Actinomycetota bacterium. Lineage (GTDB taxonomy): Bacteria > Actinomycetota > Actinomycetes > Mycobacteriales > Mycobacteriaceae > Mycobacterium. Next base: position 32,608 of record CAVTLW010000027.1, on the reverse strand, counting down.
AACCCGGACAACCCCAAGGGCGCCTTCACCGCCGCGCGCACCGCCAAAGACCAGGGTGTGCCGATCTCGACGATCTCGTTCGGCACGCCGTATGGCTTCGTCGAGATCAACGACCAGCGTCAACCCGTTCCGGTCGACGACACCACGATGAAGAAGGTCGCCGAGCTTTCCGGCGGAAACGCCTACAGCGCGGCGACGCTGTCGGAGCTGAAGTCGGTTTACTCGTCGCTGCAGCAGCAGATCGGCTACGAGACGATCAAGGGCGACGCGAGCGTGGGCTGGCTGCGGCTGGGCGCGCTGGTGTTGGCGCTGGCCGGCCTGGCGGCGTTGCTGATCAACCGCCGGCTGCCGACCTAGCCTTCTCGGGCGCCGTTGGCCCCTTCGGCGCGAGCGTAACGCCACGGCGAGATTCGGGCCCTCGAAAGTCGCAGCTCCGTTACGCTCGCGGTCCCGCGATCGTCAGCCCCCGCGAAGCGCCCGCGCCGCAGCTACCCGTCGGATGATGTCGTCGGGATGGTGCCCGGATACCACCCGCACCACGATCCACCCGTAGCGTTGCGCCACCTTCTCAGAACGCTCGATGTCCTTCTTGTAGTGGTACGCACTGGTTCTGTGGTGTTCGCCGTCGTACTCGGCCGCGACCTTGATGTCCTCCCAGCCCATATCCAAATAAGCCTCCGCCCAACCCCATTCGTTGCGGACGGCGATCTGCGTCTGCACCCGGGGATACCCGGCTTTGCCCAGTAACAGGCGCAACCAGGTTTCCTTTGGCGACTGCGCTCCACCGTCGACCAATTCCAGTGCGGCCCTTGCTGCTTTCATGCCCCGTCGCCCCCGGTAGCGGTCGAGCAGGAATTCAACGTCGACCAACTTCAGATCGGTGGCTTGCATGAGGGCGTCGATGGCTGCGACCGCGGTGTCCTCGCGATAGCGGCGCGCCAAATCCAGCGCAGTCCGCGCCGGCGTGGTGACGCGCATGCCATCGATAATCGCGATCTCGTCGGATTCGATGCGCTCCTCCCATATCTGCGCTCCGGCATCCCGGCGGCGGTTGGTGTCGATGATCGCGGCCGGCGCTGTCGCCCCGATCCACTTGGACGCCATGAAGCGCGGAGGCGGAAAAGCCGGCCAGGATGCCGCGCCGCCGTGAGCGCAGCCACAATGCCCCTGCTCGCAGCCGAGCCGTCAGCTCGGCATCTTTCGATACGTAGACGTCCTGATGCAGTGCGACGTAGCGACTCCGCAGCTGATAGGGGGTGATCACATCCGCAGCGAGGGCCTCGCTGCCCAGGAATGGGTCGGTCATGACGGAAGTGTGATGGCGCCCACCGACAGCCCGTCGCGAGCGTAACGCCACGGCGAAATCCGGTTCGGGTTTTCGCACTGGCGTTACGCTCGCGCGGGCCGACCCTGGCGAGCCGATTTCGGGCCCGCCGTGCTGAGACGATAAGTTGGCGGGGTGACTGAGACGGCCACCGATACCGCCACCGCCGGCGGCAAACCCGCATTCGTATCCCGTTCGGTGCTGGTGACGGGCGGAAACCGCGGGATCGGTCTGGCGATCGCACAGCGGCTGGCCGCCGACGGCCACAAGGTGGCCGTCACGCACCGCGGATCGGGGGCGCCCGAGGGGCTGTTCGGCGTCGAGTGTGACGTCACCGACAACGACGCCGTCGATCGCGCCTTCAAAGAGGTCGAAGAGCACCAGGGTCCGGTCGAGGTGCTGGTGTCCAACGCCGGCATCTCCGCGGACGCGTTCCTCATGCGGATGACCGAGGAGAGGTTCGAGAAGGTCATCGACGCCAACCTCACCGGGGCGTTCCGGGTGGCTCAGCGGGCATCGCGCAGCATGCAGCGCAAGCGGTTCGGCCGGATGATCTTCGTGGGATCGGTCTCCGGCAGCTGGGGTATCGGCAACCAGGCCAATTACGCAGCCTCCAAGGCCGGTCTGATCGGTATGGCGCGCTCGATCTCCCGGGAGCTGTCCAAGGCCGGCGTCACCGCGAATGTGGTGGCCCCCGGTTACATCGACACCGAGATGACCCGCGCGCTGGATGAGCGGATCCAGGCCGGGGCACTGGAATTCATCCCGGCGAAGCGGGTTGGCACCGCCGAGGAGGTCGCCGGCGTGGTCAGCTTCCTGGCGTCCGAGGATGCAAGCTACATCGCCGGTGCGGTGATCCCGGTCGACGGCGGCATGGGCATGGGGCACTGAGGAATTGAGGACGGATATGGGACTGCTCGAAGGCAAACGGATCCTGGTCAGCGGGATCATCACCGATTCGTCGATCGCGTTTCACATCGCGCGGGTGGCCCAAGAACAGGGCGCCCAACTGGTCCTGACCGGTTTCGACCGGCTGCGGCTGATCCAGCGCATCGTGGACCGACTGCCGGAGAAGGCGCCGCTGATCGAGCTCGACGTGCAGAACGAAGAGCACCTGGGCAGCCTGGCCGGCCGGGTGACGGAGGTGATCGGCGAGGGCAACAAGCTTGACGGCGTGGTGCATTCGATCGGCTTCATGCCGCAGACCGGGATGGGCGTCAACCCGTTCTTCGACGCGCCCTACGAAGACGTCGCCAAGGGCATCCACATCTCCGCGTACTCGTACGCGTCGCTCGCCAAGGCGTTGCTGCCGATCATGAATTCCGGTGGCTCCATCGTCGGCATGGACTTCGACCCGAGCCGGGCAATGCCGGCGTACAACTGGATGACCGTCGCCAAGAGCGCGCTGGAGTCGGTCAACCGGTTCGTGGCGCGCGAGGCCGGCAAGTTCGGCGTCCGCTCGAATCTCGTTGCCGCCGGTCCGATCCGGACGCTCGCGATGGCCGCTATCGTCGGCGGCGCGCTCGGTGAGGAGGCCGGCGCACAGATCCAGCTTCTCGAAGAGGGCTGGGATCAGCGCGCCCCGGTCGGGTGGAACATGAAGGACCCGACGCCGGTCGCCAAGACGGTGTGCGCGTTGCTATCCGACTGGCTGCCCGCCACCACGGGCGACATCATTTTCGCCGACGGCGGCGCACACACTCAACTCCTCTAGCGGTGCCCTGGGGCGCAAATGGAATTTGACGCGGTCCTGCTGCTGTCGTTCGGCGGGCCGGAAGGTCCCGAGCAGGTGCGGCCGTTCCTGGAGAACGTCACGCGGGGTCGCAATGTGCCGCCCGAACGCCTGGACGCAGTCGCCGAGCATTACCTGCATTTCGGTGGAGTATCACCGATCAACGGGATCAACCGGGCGCTGATCGCCGAGCTGCACGCGGCACAGGACCTGCCGGTGTACTTCGGCAACCGCAACTGGGAACCATACATCGAAGACACCGTTGCGACGATGCGCGACAACGGCATTCGGCGCGCAGCGGTGTTCACCACGTCGGCGTGGAGCGGCTACTCCAGCTGCACGCAGTATGTCGAGGACATCGCCCGCGCGCGCCGGGTGGCCGGCCCCGGCGCGCCGGAACTGGTAAAGCTGCGTCCCTATTTCGACCATCCACTCTTCGTCGAGATGTTCGCCGACGCGATCGCCGCGGCGGCGCAAACCGTGCCCGCAGATGCGCGGCTGGTGTTCACCGCACATTCGATTCCGGTGGCCGCGGACCAGCGCTGCGGCCCGAACTTATATAGCCGTCAAGTCGCTTATGCCGCAAGGATAGTCGCGGCCGCCGCCGGACACCCCGAGCACGACCTGGCCTGGCAGTCGCGATCGGGGCCGCCGCAGGTTCCGTGGCTGGAGCCCGACGTCGGCGACCACCTGACGAGACTGGCCGCCGCGGGGACCAAGGCCGTAATCGTCTGTCCCGTAGGGTTTGTCGCCGATCACATCGAGGTGGTGTGGGACTTGGACGAGGAACTGCGATCCCAGGCCGAGGCTGCGGGCATCGCACTGGCCCGGGCGGGCACGCCCAACGCCGATCGCCGGTTCGCAAGGCTGGCCGCCGATTTGATCGACGAACTCCGTTACGGCGGCGCGCCGGCCCGGGTGAGCGGGCCTGATCCGGTGGCGGGCTGCTTGGCCAGCGTCGACGGCCAGGCGTGCCGTCCGCCGCATTGCGTTGCGGCCGAGGCGGTTAGTCCGGCCAGGCCGAATCGAGGATCGCGTTGACGGCGGCCATGCGCGCCGAGCGGACGACGGCGGTCAGCGGACGTAGCGCATCGGTGGCGATCTGAGCTTCCGACGACGATTGCGGGCCGGTGGCGCCGGGCAGTCGACTGAGCCCGGCGCTGACCGCGATGATCGCGTCGATGTGCGCGGCGTTCTCCAGCACCCGCAGTGCTCGCGTCGGCGCATGGTCGGGAACCCGGTGTTGCCGTGCGGATTCCAGCAACTGCTCGACAAGTCCGCGCGGATTGTCGATGTCGCTGGCGGCTCCGAGTCCGATGGTGCTCAGCGCGTCGGCCGCTTCACGCACCGCAGACCGCAGCGTGTATTCGGCATCGCCCAACTCGTAGTGGTCGGGCACCGGTGCGCCCGTCAGCGAGTACACGATCCACGACAGCGCACACAATTCCGGTGTGGCCGCGTCGTCTTCCAACGTCTCCTCGACATCGCTGTAGGAGAACTCGGGGACGAGTCCGATGGCGGTGGTGGGATCCTCGGGATTGGCGACGATGACCGCCTCGCCGGCGGCCAGGGCGTCGCGCTCGAACTGCGTTCCCGCGAATAACCCGCGCACGTCGCCGGGCACCGGCAAGACCACGTTGATCGTCCCGCGCAACGTGGTCGGCCCGCCTGACGCCGCCGGCGTCGACCGTCCCACGGCGGCGCGCAGCGTTTGCAACAACGACACCGTCCCGGCGTCGTGGACGTCGGGCCACGGCAGTCCGGTGTGGCCTGCGGCGACGGCATCGTACGCGGTGACCGATTGTATTGGTGCCCAAAGTGATAACGCGTCCAGGACGTCGTCGGGCGCGGCCTTACCCGCGAGCCAGGCATTGGCCCACATCGACAGCGAAACACTGGGGCACCACATGATCTCGCAGTGTAATGGCTCGCCGCCGCCGCGGCGGATCACGCGTAGTCTGTCGGCATGCCTATCTGGGTGAGCTGGCTAATCTTCGCGTTGGCGTTGGCCGCTGCAGAGGCGCTGACTGGCGACATGTTTTTGTTGATGCTGGCCGGCGGCTCGTTGGCCGCGTCGGCCACCGCCTGGCTCACCGATTGGCCGATTTTGGTCGACGGGGCGGTGTTCGCGGTTGTCGCGTTCCTGCTGGTCGTGCTGGTTCGGCCCGCACTGCGGCGGCGGCTGACCCCGAAGACGGCGCTGACGGGCATCAAGGCACTGGAAGGTAAGAAGGCGACCGTGCTGGATCGCATCTCCGGTGATAAAGGCCAGGTCAAGCTCGACGGCCAGGTGTGGACGGCGCGTCCCCTGAACGACGGCGACGTGTACGAACCCGGCGATTCGGTGACCGTTGTGCACATCGACGGTGCTACCGCGGTGGTCTTTAAAAGCGTGTAACCCTGTAGGAAAGGAACTTCGGTGGGTGTGGCTGCTGGTCTGATTTTTCTGGCCGTCCTGGTGATATTTGCAATCATCGTGGTGGCCAAGTCCGTCGCGCTGATCCCACAGGCTGAAGCCGCGGTGATCGAACGGCTCGGTCGATACAGCCGCACCGTCAGCGGACAGCTGACGTTGTTGGTGCCCTTCATCGACCGCGTGCGCGCCCGCGTCGACCTGCGCGAGCGGGTGGTGTCGTTTCCGCCGCAGCCGGTCATCACCGAGGACAACCTGACGCTGAACATCGACACCGTGGTGTACTTCCAGGTCACCGTTCCGCAGGCGGCCGTCTACGAGATCAGCAACTACATCGTCGGCGTCGAGCAACTGACCACGACCACGCTGCGCAACGTCGTCGGCGGCATGACGCTGGAGCAGACGCTGACCTCCCGCGACAAGATCAACGCCCAGTTGCGCGGCGTGCTCGACGAGGCGACCGGCCGGTGGGGCCTGCGGGTGGCGCGGGTGGAGTTGCGCAGCATCGACCCGCCGCCGTCGATCCAGGCCTCGATGGAAAAGCAGATGAAGGCCGACCGGGAGAAGCGGGCGATGATCCTGACCGCCGAAGGTAGCCGGCAGGCCGCGGTCACACAGGCCGAAGGCGCCAAGACGGCCCAGATCCTGGCGGCCGAGGGCGCCAAGCAGGCCGCGATCCTGGCCGCCGAGGCCGACCGGCAGTCCCGGATGCTGCGCGCTCAGGGTGAGCGCGCCGCGGCCTACCTGCGGGCGCAGGGGCAGGCCAAGGCGATCGAGAAGACGTTCGCGGCGATCAAGGCCGGCCGACCCACCCCGGAGATGCTGGCCTACCAGTACCTGCAGACGCTGCCGGAGATGGCGCGCGGCGACGCCAACAAGGTGTGGGTGGTGCCCAGCGACTTCAGCGCGGCGCTGCAGGGGTTCACCAAGCTGCTGGGCACCCCGGGCGAGGACGGGGTGTTCCGGTTCGAGCCGTCACCGGTCGACGACACGCCCAAGCATGCCGCCGGCGATGACGACGCCGAGGTGGCCGACTGGTTCTCCACCGAGACCGACCCTGCCATCGCCCAGGCGGTGGCCAGGGCCGAGGCGATCGCCCGCCGGCCGGTGGACGGCCCGCCGGGGACACCGCCGCAGTTGACTCCATAGGATTCGGCCATGAGTGTCTTGGGTTCACCGAAAACCTATGCGGGGCTTGCCGCATTCCATGCCGTCGACGCGGTGGGATGCGCCGTGCAGTTCGCGCCGATCAAAAAGGTCCTGGACGACCTCGACATCCCCGAGGACATCCGGCCGGTATTCCCGGTGGTCAAGGGCGCGGCCGCCATCGGGCTGGCCTCGGTCACCCGATTCCCGGCCCTGGCCAGGCTGACGACGGCGATGCTGACGTTGTACTTCATCCTGGCCGTGGGCGCGCACGTCCGCGCAAAGGACAAGATTCTCAACACGATTCCGGCCGCGACGTTCCTGACGACGTTCGCGCTGATGACGGTCAAGGGACCGGATCAGACGTAGGCCGATCAGTCAGGGCCGTCAGCGAATCAGGCGTGCGGTCCCGGGGTCGCGGGTGCCGGCCCCGGAGTGCCGGCGCTGGTGATGCCGGGCCTCCCGGTCCTTGTCCGGGCCCAGCTCCCAGCGGAGGCAGTGGGGGATGCCCCGGCCCGAACGCGCCAGGCGGCGGGCCGAACCGGAACGCTTGACCTCCCGGCGGCGGAGGCAACTGACCCGGCCCGCCAGGCATGGGTCCGGGCGGCATGCCCATTCCCGGGGGCGGGCCCTGCATCCAGGCCATTCCGGCCGGCCCCGCCCCCGGCGGCGGCGGTGGCGGGGGAGGCCCGAAAGCGAAGGCCCAGACGAAGAGTGACGCCGCCGCGCCGCCGACCGCGCCGACGCCTAGGCCGGCCAGTCCGGCGGCGACCACCGCAGGTGTCGAGTGGCGGCGTGGCGGTCGTGCGGGTACGGGGTTGGCGGCGGTGTCGGGGTTGGTGTGGCTGCCTTCAGTGGTTTCTACGGTCATGGAGGCGACGCTAGGCACCGAACTTGAAGTGGAGCTGAAGAAACTGACTACGCGTGCGGCACCGGCGGCAGCGGGGGCACCGGTACGACGCTCGGCGCAGAAGGCTGGATCGTGCTGGCAGGCGGCGTGGTCGACAGCTGCGGATACGGCGGCGGCGGAAGCTCGACCCGGATTTTCCAGGTGACGCCGGCCAACGCGAAAATCGCGAGCGCGCCGATCGCCAAACCTGCCAGCCCGGCGAGGATCACTACGACGGTGGAATGACGCCGGCCGGGGTCGGCGGCGTCGGGATTGGTGGCGGTCATCTGGCTCCCATCTCGTCAATGGATCTGAAGAAACTCGCGTGCTTCAGACTGATCTCAGCACGGCACATTAACAATGGGGATATGACCGAACCTCGGCGCATGGGTCACACCGGCGGCCAATTCAGTGTCGGCACGCCGCGGGTTCTCGTCGTCGAGGACTCCGAGACCATCCGCGAAATGGTCAGTGAGGCGTTGACCGACGTCGGGTATCACACCGAGAGCCGTTGCGACGGAGCCGGATTGGAAGAAATTCTGCAGGGTGTGCGGCCGGATCTGGTCGTCCTCGATGTGATGCTGCCGGGCCGGGACGGGTTTGCCCTCATCGATGTCATCCGCGAATGGGGCGACATCGGCATCGTGTTGATCACGGCTCGCGATGGCCTGCCCGACCGGCTGCGCGGCCTGGACGGCGGCGCCGACGACTACGTCGTCAAACCATTCGAGCTGGCCGAACTGGTGTCACGGGTCGGCGCGGTGTTGCGTCGTCGGGGACGGCTGCCGCGGGTCGTTCAGGTGGGTGACCTGATGCTCGATGTCGACGCTGGTGTCGCCGCACGTGACGGGCACCTGCTGGACCTGACCGCGACCGAGTTGCGGCTGCTGGAATTCCTGGTGGAGCAACGCGGCCGGATCGTCAGCGCCGGCCAGATCCTCAATGCGGTGTGGGGCCACGACGCCTACGACCCCAACCTGGTACAGGTGCACGTCAGTGGGTTGCGACGCAAACTCGAGGCGCACGGGCCGCGGATCCTGCACACCGTCCGCGGCATCGGCTACCGACTCCAACCGCAGCGATCATGACGACGCGCGCCCCGTCCCGCGACTCCGACGCCGTCGCTGCAGCGCCGGGTGACGCTGCTGGTGGTGGCCTTGCTGGCCGTGCTGCTGGTCGTGCTGGGTGTCACCATCGATCTCGGCTTGCGTCTTGAGGCCCGCCGGAGCCTGCACGATCGGTTGGTTGCGGCGACGTCACGCGCGGACGCGCTGGCGGCGGCGCACACTTCGCCCGATTTGCTGGCCGCTGAGCTGAACGGCGGTAGCGTGCGGGCACTGTTGGTCACGGCCGACGGCGCGACCTATGGTGATCCCTCGATCAGTCCAGATATCAAGGCGGGCGAGATCATCCCGCCGCCCCTCGGCCACCCGCGTATGGCGCCGCCCGGCCCGCCGCCGGGGCCCTGGCCCGCTCCACCGCCGATCCCGCCTCCGCCGCCACCTCCGGCGGATGCCACCGCGACTGTGGTGGTGCACCCGATGCCGGACGGTTCCCGGGTGATCCTGGTCGCCGACACCACGCAAACCACACAGGTGACCCGTCAGCTGCGCGAACTGATGATCGGGGCGGGGCTGGTGACCCTGCTGCTGGCGGCACTGCTGGTGGTCGCGGTCAGCCGCGCTGCGTTGCGGCCGCTGGACCGGCTTACCGCGCTGGCCAAAGACATCACCACCGGCGATCGCGGCCGGCGCCTGCGTCCCGAGCGCACCGACACCGAACTCGGCCGTGCGGCAAGCGCTTTCGATGGAATGCTGGACGCGTTGGAGGACTCCGAGTTGCGGGCGCAACAAGCCGCGGCGGCCGCGCAACGCGCTGAGCACGCGACCCGGCAATTCCTCGTCGACGCCGCGCACGAGCTGCGCACGCCGATCGCCGGTATTCACGCAGCGGCCGAGCAACTCGCCAAGCATGACGCAGATCCCGCCGCGCGCGGTCAGTACCGGCGCGCAAGTCTGTTGCTGTCCGACGCGCGCCGCGCCGGGCGGTTGGTTACCGACATGCTGGATTTGAGTCGTATCGATTCCGGGCTCGCGCTGAATCTGCAGGACACCGACCTGGCCGGCATCGTCGACGCCGAAGTGCAGCGCGCCGTCATGCTGGCGCCGCAGGTCGAGGTCGTGCGTACCGGGCTCACTCAGTGCGTGGTCTCGGCCGATCCCACCCGGGTCGCGCAGATCTTGTCCAACCTGCTCGACAACGCCCGCAGGTACACCCCGCCCGGTGGATCGATCACCGTTGAGCTGAGTACCGGTCCCGAGGTGGCCGAAGTGACCGTAACCGATACCGGCCCAGGCGTTCCCGATGATGAGCGATTCCGCATCTTCGAGCGGCTGGTGCGTCTGGACGCCGGTCGCGCCCGCGATCACGGCGGCGCCGGCCTGGGTCTATCGATCGCCCGGGCGCTGGCCCGAGCGCACGGGGGCGAACTGGTCTGTCTGCCGCACGATGGCGGCGCGCAATTCCGACTCACGCTGCCTGCGGAGTAGTACCAGTCATTGAGTCTGCGAGCAGGGCGCCGAACCTGAATACAGATCGTGTTTTCGGCGAAAATCACACTCTCACCGCAGTCTCGGCGCTGGTGAGGCGCGCGGAGTGAACTGCGCCGAATGCGAGCGAACTCTAAGCTCCCTCGCGTGGTCGAGAAGCTACGAGTCGATACCGCTGCATTGCGGGGGATGGCCGGCCGCTGGAGCGGATTGGCCGGTGAGTTGGCCGAGGGTTCGCCGCCGGCGGGGTTGGGACTCTCGTGTCAGGCCAGTGCAGCGGCGGTCAACGCCGCCCATGCCGCTGTCGCGAAGTACGAGAGGGCGTTGGTCACCCGGATGCACGCTGGCGCAACGCATGTCGTAGAGGCCGCTACCCGATATGTGGCCAATGAGGCCTACTCGGCATGTGAGCTGGCCGCGGTGAGGGACGCCTAGCGATGGCGGCCGTCGGGACAACTACCAGCCTTTCGGAGCTCTTGGCGTGGCCTACCGAGCATCTGACGGAGGCTGCGGGGTATTGGCAGAACACCGGCGTCCGGAGCTATGACGTGTTCGACCGAATCTGGCGAGACTCGCGGTCGATCGACTGGCAAGGCAGCGCCGCCGAAGGGCTGCACACCCGCACCTTCTCCGACAAAGTGACCGTCAGCCGGGTGCACGATCAGCTCGAGTTGGCGGCCCAGGTTGCTCGCTTGGGGGCGTCGGAGTTGTATGCGGCCCGAGCGCGTCTGCGCCATGCGGTCGAGGATGCGGAGGCGGCCGGATTCGATGTCGGCGAAGACCTTTCGGTGGTCGACCGATACGTCTGGGCCTCGGCCGCTGACCATTCGGTGCGGCAGGAAGAAGCGGATTCTTTTGCCATCGAAATCCATCAGCGGGCAGTGCAGCTCGTTGGACTGGATCAACAGGTTGCAAGCCGCGTCACCGCCGCCGTCGCCGGAATCGGGGACATCACCTTTGATGAACCTTCAACGCATGGCGTGCAAGCCGTCGATTTCCATGCACCGATACCGGAGCGACCGAAAGTTCCGCCGGAACCACCGCCGGGCGGGTGGAGCACCGATCCGTTGAGACGTGCAGCTGAAAAAATTGCTTATGGGCATGCATGGGACGAGCACGCTCAAGGACTTTCCCGGCATATCCAAAGATCAACTGGCTGACATTGTCGAAGACATGTTCAGACGGAGCCTCGAGAACCCCGGCAGCCTCGTCATCGGGCGCATGAAGGACGGTGCTCCGGCTCTCTACGATCCGAAAACCAACACGATCATCATCCGCGATCCGAATGCGCTTGATGCGGGAACGGTGTTCAGGCCACGGAGGGGTGCACCCTACATAGATGACAAGATTCCGACAAGGGTCACTTCGATACCGCGCGGCGAACTCCAGGATGCATTTGGTCGACCGGCAGGTCCGGGAGAGCTGCGGCCTACTGAGCCGAGGCTTCCCCCGCGTATCGGCGGCGGCCCGGTGCCCCCAGAATCCGTTCCGCACCCGGTCACCCGCCGCATAGCCACCACGGACTGCCAGTGTTCGGCAAAGACGACCTGCCCGACTTGGATGAATTCACCCCAGCGCCATGATTTGTGTGTCTTCGTCTGGTTGAGGTGAAAAGCATGACCGAATCCACGCTCGTCGCCATCGACCTCGACGACGATGAGCGCGAGCTCATGGTTCAAGGTTTGAACGAGTACTTCAAGTCGGCGAAAAGTGGCATACCGTTCCTCGTTTTACTCTTCAGGGTGTCCGGCGCCGAAGAATTCCAGGCGCTGGTGTGGCGACTGTTGGAAGCCGTCGACAACAAAGAACCACTTTCCCCGTTCGACTGGTCGCGCGCTCTGCTCCTCACCGAAATAGTCCTGGGCCAGTGACCTAGTCGGCTCGGGAATCGAGTTCGCGAAGATCCGTAGCGACGAGGAAGTGATGCCGTTGCTGCGTTCGATCCAGTATCAAGTGGTTTTCCGCGGGGGGCACTCGACCCTGCTGTTCGACAATGTGAAGCTGGTCGAAGCAGTCAAGTGGGCTGATTCCCATGACTGAATCCGAACTCGTCGCGATCGACCTGACCGACGAAGAGCGGTCGCTAATGTTGCAGGGTTTGAATGAGTATGGCGGGCCCGTGCAGACGGGGCGTGCCGTTGCTGCTGGCTCCACTCCTCGGATTGTCCACAATCGACGAATTCTGGACGCTCACCGAGCGGTTGATGGAAGGCATTAAGGCTAAGGAGCCGTTGTCTGATCTCGACTGGGCGCGCGCGCTGTTTCTCACCGAAATCTGTTGGGCCAGTACTGTGATCGGCGCGGGCTTCGACTTCGGGACCAGCGTCCGCGACGAGAAGGCGGCCCCGTTAATGCGCTCGATCCAGCGGAAAGTCAGCACTCACGAGCGGTTCGTTCTGCTGCTGGACAACGCCAGGAAGATCGCCTAGCAATAGCCGCAGCCATCGAGTCTGCGCGTGGGGCGCCGAAACTGCATGCAGAGCGTGTTTCCGCGAAATTCACGCTCTCACCGCAGTCTGGGCGCAGACGCGACTCAGTTGTCTTCCGGGACGGCCACGGAGCAGGTGACGCCAGGTGCCCGGCGAATCCGCCGGTCGAGAGTGATTAGTGGCGCTGCCAAGATCTCCGCGAGCGCCACGTACGCGGCATCGTAAATGGCCAAATTTGCGCGCAGCTCCCAAGCGCGCGCAGCGAGTAATTCGTATGGCCACAAATCGACCGCCAAATCGACGAGGTCGGCGTGCGCCTGAGCGGCCTGGTCAGCACCTATGGCTCCGCTGAGTTCCTGTCGTCTAATGATGTTGGCACACTCATATGGCAGCAACGTCGGAGCGAAGAGATCAGCGCGCACCATCCATTGCGAGGCCCACTGGCCGTCGCTACCGGAATCGAGCAAGGCTGCCACCACCGCGGACGCGTCGCAGACGATCCGGGCTGTCACCGGCGATCGGCGTCTTTGGCAGCGAGGATGGCGGCCGCGTCGAGGCGCACGCCGGTGGTGTTGACTCGCGCGCGGGCACGAGCGATAACGGCTTGGGCCGTCGGCTTGTTTACCGTCGCGATGAGCAAGCCGCGCAGGTACTCCTGGAGCGACTGTCCGGCTTGTGCCGCCCGTACCGCAAGTTCGTCGCGGACTTCGTCGGGCACTTCACGGATAGTGATCGCGACCATGCCTGCATAATAGCAGCAATGCTGCTATAGTGCAGATAGCCGCAGCCATCGAGTCTGCGTGTGGGGCGCCGAAACTGCATACAGATCGCGTTTTCGGCGAAATCCACGCTCTCAGCGCAGGCTCGGCGCGAAAGCTTCGTCAGCGGGCGCTTTGGCATGGCTCTGCCGATAATTGCGGATCTCCATCACCAGCCCCGCCAGGCCCAGGGCTCCAGTGCACACCGACACCGCGAAAAGCCATGGGCTGGTGTGACCGGCGAGCGCGTCGCCCAGGATCACCACCGCCGCGGTGCCGGGCAGTAGTCCGGCCAGCGTGGCCAACGCGTAGGGCGTCAACCGCACGGCCGATGCGCCGGCGGCGTAGTTGATCGCCGCGAACGGCACGACGGGAATCAACCGCAGCGACAAGATGGTGGGCCAGCCACGCTCCTGCAGGCGCTCGTCGACGGTGTCCATCGACCGGTGGCGCACCAGGCGGTTCAGCCGCCAGCCGAACGCACGCACCAGCAACAGCGATATCAGCGCGCTCGCCGTGCTGCCGATCACCGCGATCAGCACGCCGACCGCCGGACCGAATAACAGGCCGGCGGACAGAGTGAACGCCGTGCGGGGGACCGGCAGAATCGTGACGACGGCGTGCGCCAGCAAAAACGCCAGCGGGAACCACGGTCCCACCGATTCCGCCCAGTCGCGCAACTCCACCGCCGTCGGCAGCGGAACCAGCGCCGCCACCACAAGAAGAACTGTGATTCCGACCACTGTCGCAAGCGTCCGCGGCCGGGCGAGCTGACGCATCGCAGCGCCGCCGGCGGCGGCGATACGGCGCAGGGTTCCGGGCAGGATATCGGTGGTTTTGCGGGTGGCGGGAGCCGTCACGACTCCTCAGGCTACGGGGCGAAGGTGAATATCCCGTTTCCCTGGGCTGGCGTTTCGTCGAGGACGGCCGCAATCCGCGCACCTCGTGACCTATGAGACGCTGTCAATCAATTAGCCTGATTAGTCGAGTGGCAATCCCGAAGCAACCTCAGGCAACACTGCCACTTGCTGCGAAAACAGGAGCTGTCGGTGTCCATTGATGTACCCGAGCTCGCGGACCTAGAACAGGTTCGGGGGCGCTGGCGCGACGCGGTCGCCGGGGTGCTTGCCAAGAGCGCCCGCAAAGACCCCGCCGAGTTGGGAGACCATCCCGAGCAGCTACTGGATGCCTCCACCTATGACGGGTTCGTCATCCGGCCGCTCTACACCGCTTTCGATGAGCTGCCCGAGCCGCCGCTGCCGGGCGACTGGCCCTTCGTGCGCGGTGGCGACGCAGTGCGCGATGTCAAGTCCGGCTGGAAGGTGATCGAGTCGTTCCCGGCCGCCGGAGCCGCGGTCGGGGAGGCGAACGCGGCGGTGCTGGCCGCGCTCGGTGATGGGGTCAGCGGGCTGTTGGTCCGGGTGGGGGAGTCCGGTGCGACGCCGGACAAACTCGAGGCGCTGCTCGATGGCGTGTATCTGAGCATGGCGCCGGTCCTCCTCGATGCCGGCGCCGACTACCCGGCGGCCTGCGAAGCCATGCTGGAGCTGGTGGCCGAACTGGAACCCGACCAGCGCACCACCCTGTCGATCGACCTGGGTGCCGACCCGCTGACCGCGGCGCTGAGCGACCGTCCCGCGCCGGCGATCGGGGACGTCGTCGCGGTTGCCGCCCGGGTGGCCGGCGATCATGGGGTGCGAGCGATCACCGTCGACGGACCCGCCTTCCATAACCTGGGCGCGAACGCGACGTGGGAACTCGCCGCGACCGTCGCCGCCGCAGTGGCCTACCTGCGGGTGCTCACCGAATCCGGGCTCTCGGTCAACGCGGCCCTGCGCCAGATCAGCTTCCGGCTGGCCGCCGATGACGACCAGTTCATGACGCTCGCCAAGATGCGGGTCGTGCGCCGGCTGTGGGCGCGGGTCGCGGAGGTGGCGGGCGACCCGGAAGGCGGCGCAGCCGTCGTGCACGCGCAGACCTCGCTGCCGATGATGACCCAGCGCGACCCGTGGGTGAACATGCTGCGCACCACGCTGGCCGCGTTCGGCGCCGGCGTCGGCGGCGCCGACACCGTGCAGGTGTTGCCGTTCGACGTGGCGATCCCCGGCGGTTTTCCCGGCCTGGCGAAGAGCTTCGCGCGCCGCATCGCCCGCAACACCCAGCTGCTGCTCCTGGAAGAGTCACATGTCGGGCGGGTACTCGATCCCGCCGGCGGGTCGTGGTTCGTCGAGGACCTCACCGAACAGCTGGCCGGTCAGGCCTGGCAGCATTTCCAGGACATCGAGGCCCGCGGCGGATTCATCGATGCCCGCGATTACATAGCGGCCCAGATCGCCGAAATAGCGGCGCGCCGCGCCGACGACATCGCGCATCGGCGCACCGCGATCACCGGTGTCAACGAATATCCGAACTTGGGTGAACCCCCTCTGCCGCAAGATGATTCGACACCGCAACTGCGTCGCTACGCCGCGGAATTCGAAGCGCTGCGCGATCGCTCGGATGCCTACCTGGCCCGCGCCGATGCACGTCCGCAGGCGCTGCTGCTGCCACTGGGGCCGTTGGCCGAGCACAACATTCGCACGACGTTCGCGGCCAACCTGCTGGCCTCGGGTGGTATCGAGGCGATCAACCCGGGACCGCTCGACGCAGACGGGGTCGCCGACGCCGTCGCCGACGCGGGATCGCCTGTCGCGGCGGTCATCTGCGGAACCGACAAGCGCTACCAGGACGAGGCCGCCGGCATCGTCGAGGCGGCACGCAGCGCCGGCATCAAACACGTCTACCTGGCCGGCCCGGAGCAGGCGCTGGGTGATGCCGAGCCGCGGCCCGATGAGTACTTGACCGCGAAAATCAATGCGGTCGAAGCCCTTTCCGATCTGCTCACCCGGTTGGGGGCCTAACCACCATGACAACCAGCGCACCCGCTATCGGAAGCTTCGCCGGTATCCCACTGCACGGTGACCGCGCGATCGAACCGGTCACCGAAGCCGCGGTGCAAGAACATGTCGCCGCGGCAGCGGCGGCGCACCGGTACACGCCCGATCAGCTGCAGTGGCAAACGCCCGAGGGAATCGACGTCAAGCCGGTCTACATCGCGGCCGATCGCGCCGCCGCCGAGGCCGACGGCTACCCGGTGAACAGCTTCCCCGGCGAGCCGCCGTTCGTCCGCGGGCCCTATCCGACCATGTACGTCAATCAGCCGTGGACCATCCGTCAGTACGCCGGATTCTCCACCGCCGCGGAGTCCAACGCCTTCTATCGCCGCAACCTGGCCGCCGGCCAGAAGGGCCTGTCGGTGGCGTTCGACCTGGCCACCCACCGGGGCTATGACTCCGACCATCCGCGGGTGCAAGGCGATGTCGGAATGGCAGGCGTGGCAATCGATTCCATCCTCGACATGCGGCAGCTGTTCGACGGGATCGATCTGTCCGCGGTGTCGGTGTCGATGACGATGAACGGGGCGGTGCTGCCCATCCTGGCGCTGTATGTCGTTGCCGCAGAGGAACAGGGCGTGCCGCCGGAGAAACTCGCGGGCACCATTCAGAACGACATCCTCAAAGAGTTCATGGTCCGCAACACCTACATCTATCCGCCGAAACCGTCGATGCGGATCATCTCGGACATCTTCGCCTACACCAGCGCCAAGATGCCGAAGTTCAACTCCATCTCGATTTCCGGCTACCACATCCAAGAGGCCGGCGCCACAGCGGATTTGGAGTTGGCGTACACCCTGGCCGACGGTGTCGAATACATCAAGGCGGGCCTGGATGCCGGCTTGGACATCGACAAGTTCGCGCCGCGATTGTCCTTCTTCTGGGGCATCGGAATGAACTTCTTCATGGAGGTCGCCAAGTTACGGGCCGGCCGGCTGCTGTGGAGCGAGCTGGTCGCGAAGTTCGAGCCCAAGAGCGCCAAATCGCTTTCCCTGCGCACACATTCACAGACCTCCGGCTGGTCGCTGACCGCCCAGGACGCCTTCAACAACGTTGCCCGCACCTGCATCGAGGCGATGGCCGCGACCCAGGGACACACCCAGTCGCTGCACACCAACGCACTCGACGAGGCGCTGGCGTTGCCCACCGACTTCTCCGCCCGGATCGCCC
The DNA here is from genome assembly GCA_963735655.1 of uncultured Actinomycetota bacterium. Taxonomy (GTDB): domain Bacteria; phylum Actinomycetota; class Actinomycetes; order Mycobacteriales; family Mycobacteriaceae; genus Mycobacterium. The sequence continues at coordinate 15,265 of CAVTLW010000027.1, read as the reverse complement.
GCAACACTCAGCTGGTACTACAGCAGGAGTCGGGCACCACCAGGCCGATCGACCCGTGGGCGGGCTCGTACTACGTGGAGTGTCTGACCCATCAGCTCGCGCAGCGTGCGCGGGCCCACATCGAAGAGGTTGCCGAACACGGCGGCATGGCCCAGGCCATCGGCGACGGCATCCCCAAGCTGCGCATCGAGGAGGCGGCGGCGCGCACCCAGGCCCGCATCGACTCCGGCCAGCAGCCGGTGATCGGGGTGAACAAGTACCGGGTCGACGAGGACCAACAGATTGAGGTGCTCAAGGTCGAGAACACCCGGGTGCGTGCCGAGCAGCTGGCCAAACTGAAAGACCTGCGGGCTAACCGGGACCAGGCGGCGACCGACGCGGCCCTGGCCGAATTGTCGCGCGCCGCGGCCGCCCGCGGCCCCGCCGGCGAAGACGGGCTGGGCAATAACCTGATGGCACTGGCGATCAACGCGGCCAGGGCCAAGGCCACCGTCGGCGAGATCTCCGACGCGCTGGAAAAGGTGTACGGACGGCACCAGGCCGAGATCCGTACCATCGCCGGCGTCTACCGTGACGAAGCTGGAAAGGCCGAAAACATGGCATCCGCCACCGAACTCGTCGAGAAATTCGCCGAGGCAGACGGTCGGCGGCCTCGGATTCTGGTGGCAAAGATGGGCCAGGACGGCCACGACCGCGGTCAGAAGGTGATCGCGACGGCGTTCGCCGACATCGGATTCGACGTCGACGTCGGGTCGCTGTTCTCCACGCCCGATGAAGTGGCCCGTCAGGCCGCCGACAACGACGTGCACGTTGTCGGTGTGTCGTCGCTGGCCGCCGGGCACCTCACGCTGGTGCCTGCGCTGCGCGACGCGCTGGCCGAGGTGGGCCGGCCGGACATCATGATCGTGGTCGGCGGCGTCATTCCGCCGGGCGACTTCGACGAGCTGTACGAGGCCGGGGCCACCGCCATCTACCCGCCCGGGACGGTGATCGCCGACGCCGCGATCGGCTTGCTCAACAAGCTCGCCGAGCGGCTCGGGTACACGCTGAACTAACAGTGCTGGGTACGTGGTACCCCTTTTGGGGTATCGTGTACCTATGGCATTCAATGTGAAAGACGATGAGGTCATCCGCCTCGCCGACGAGCTGGCGCACCGTCTTCATCTCGCGAGCCGCATCGACGCCATCCGGCATGCACTCAAGGCGCAGATCGAGGTCACGCAATCGCGCAGCGGAAACCGTGCCGATCAGCTGCTCGAGGTCCTCAGCGGCGAGATTTGGCCGTTGCTGACCGATCGATCTCCGATCACCAAGTCTGAACGTGAGCAGGCTTTGGGATACGACCCGGCGACGGGAGTGTGAGTGTCGGTGGTCCTCGACTCCTCGGCGATCATTGCCCTCATCCAGGGTGAGGATCCGTACACCCAACAGATCGCGGCGGTTCTGGCGGACGACCGAAGCCCGGTCTTATCAGCGGCGAACGCCGTTGAGTGCCTCATCGTCCTCACCAACCGCCACGGCTTGATCGCCCGGACAGTCTTCGATCGACTTCGCACCGAAATCAATCTTGGTCTAGAGCCTTTCACCGCTGAGCACGTCGCGGTCGCGCATCGCGCCTATGTCCAGTACGGCAAGGGCCGGCACCCGGCCGCCCTCAATTACGGGGACACTATGGCCTATGCCACCGCCAAGCTGGCACACGAGCCGCTGCTCGCGGTGGGCAATGACTTCCCTCAGACCGACCTCGAGTTCAATGGGGTCGTCGGCTATTGGCCGACGCCCTGACGACCTCGCTGCACCCTTTTGCACCCGAGATCCCGAAGTCCTCAGGAAGCCCGATCATTCTGCCAAACCGGTAAGGCGTCGGGCGGCGCCAATCAGCTTGGGGGGTAGCTTTTTTCGGCTGGTCGGCGCGCAGCCCGCAAACTTCCGGGAACGGCACTGGCGAGCGCCGTCCCGTCGGTCGACACCACATCTCGGTTGCACTATCCGGTATCATATCGATATGAGTGATCATTCGATGACCGTGCGTCTCGATGAGGAGACTCGCCGACGCCTGCAAGACATCGTCAAAGGCGGGTACCGGAGCGCCAATGCGGCGATCGTCGATGCCATCAACAAGCGCTGGGAGGCGCTTCACGATGAGCAACTCGACGCCGCCTATGCGGCTGCGGTCCACCATAATCCGGCGTATCCCTACGACTCCGAAGCCGAACGAAGCGCCACGCGGGCCCGGCGCGACGGCAGGCAAAAGCGCTCATCGTGACGGCTCCGTTGCGTGGCCAAGTATTTCGATGCGACCTCGGATACGGGGCCAAACCCTGGCTCATCGTCTCCAACAACGCCCGCAACCGCCATACCGCCGACGTGTTGGCGGTGCGCCTCACAACAACGCGGCGAACCCTACCGACATGGGTGGCCATGGCCGCCAGCGACCCGTTGAGCGGATACGCCAATGCAGACAACATCGAGACCCTCGGCAAAGACGAGCTCGGCGATTGCCTCGGCGCGGTCTCGCCGGCGACCATGAGCAAAATCAACACGGCGCTCACGACCGCGCTGGGCCTACCCTGGCCATGATGGCGAAACTTCTCGCGAGCGTAACGCCACGGCGAAATTCCGCTCATTTTTTCGCCGTGGCGTTACGCTCAGCGCGCAGCCTGGGAGTTCGACACAACTCGACGCCGCGTATGCGGCCGCGGTCCACGATAATCCGGCGTATCCCTACGACTCCGAGGTCGAACGAAGCGTAGCGCGGGCCGGGCGCAACGCCAGGCAGAAGCGCTCGGCACAGTGACTACGCCTTTGCGTGGCCCAGTATCGTGACGGACGGATTCGGTTAGTTATGTAGTACATTAGTGATATGGCCATCGAGTTCACCGAGAGCGCCAGACGACACGGATTTACCCTTGACGACGCCGTTCATGCGATGAGCAACCACCGGTATCATCTACCCGGTTTCGATGATCCGAGGCTCGGCGGCGTCAAGCCGGACCTCTGGATTGGGCCAAGTCTGCGGCCCTCGGTTCCGCTGATCGAGGTCATGGCAGAAGTAATTCCACCGTCCACCGTGAGGATATTCCACGTTATGCACGCGCGCGCGAAGTTCCTCGATCAACTCGAACAGGAGGACGAATGAACATCGACCAAGACCGCTACAACGCCCTCGCCGAATGGGCGGAGAGCGACAAACCGGTCATCCAGCCGAAGAAAGCACAATCTGGCACTGAATCACAACAAGCAACGAGGGAAATGCTCCGTCGCGCGGGAGGCAGGCCAAGCGTCGACCCCGACGCCCAGCCAGGGGCGCACTCACCACGTCGGCAGGTACGCCTTCCCCGCTCGCTCAGTGACCGGGTTGACGAGCTCGCCAAGCGCGACAACCGCAATCCCAGCGACCTCATGCGCGAAGCGATCGCCGAATACGTCGCTGGCCGAGACCACCAGCAGGCCGGATAGCGTACATCGACGGCGAACCACGCCCACGCTGAGCGCCAGGCTTCGCCCGTCGACAAACGGGATGGGCTTACCCCGGAATGCCGCGGCTTGCGCCCAAGAAGCTGATTCCACGTACCTCTCGCGAGCCAGGAACTACATGACAACCCACAACAACCACGCTGTCGAGCAATTGGCCGACGCCATCCGCGGTGGCGACCGCGCCGCGCTGCCGCGGGCCATCACGCTGCTGGAGTCCACCCGTGCCGACCATCGCGAGCAGGCGCAGCAGCTGCTGCTGACCTTGTTGCCCGAGTCCGGAAACGCCCACCGGGTGGGCATCACCGGGGTGCCCGGGGTGGGCAAGTCCACCACCATCGAGGCGCTCGGGATGTACCTGATCGAGCAGGGGCACCGGATTGCGGTGCTGGCTGTCGACCCGTCGTCGACCCGTACCGGCGGATCGATTCTGGGCGACAAAACCCGGATGGCGCGGCTGGCGGTGCACCCCGATGCCTACATCCGGCCCTCGCCGACATCGGGAACGCTCGGCGGGGTGGCAAAGGCCACCAGGGAAACTGTTGTCCTGTTGGAGGCCGCCGGTTTTGACGTCATCCTGATCGAAACCGTCGGCGTCGGGCAGTCCGAAGTGGCCGTGGCCAACATGGTCGACACCTTCGTTCTGTTGACCTTGGCGCGTGCCGGTGATCAGTTGCAGGGCATCAAGAAAGGCGTGCTGGAGCTCGCTGACATCGTGGTGGTCAACAAGGCCGACGGCGATCACCTGCGTGAGGCGAAGTCCGCCGCCCGCGAGCTGTCGTCGGCGATCAGGCTGATCTATCCGCGCGAAACACTCTGGCGGCCACCGGTTCTCACCATGAGCGCGATGCAGGGGACAGGGCTGACAGAGCTTTGGGAAACCGTCGAGCGACATTGCAAGGTGCTGACCGACGCTGGACAGTTCGAAGCCCGTCGGCGCGACCAGCAAGTCGACTGGACCTGGCAGATGGTCCGCGACACCGTCCTGGACCGGGTGTTGTCCAACCCGGCGGTGCGTAAGGTCCGCGCCGACCTCGAGCGGCAGGTGCGGGCCGGCGAGCTGACTCCGGCTATGGCAGCTCAGCAAATAATTCAGGTCGCGTCCTCCTAACAGATAGGTAAAAAATTTTTGTTTGCCATTGGGAAAGTGTGAAATCCAAGTAAATTCAAGCCGTGACGGTAGACGCCAGAGTCGATCTTCGCGCGGTCTCCCCCCACGATGTCCCTGACGCAGGTCATCGTGTGTCCGGCGCGGCGGACTCACATTTTGGTTGCGTCGTTCGTAGCTTCGCCAGCATGTTCCCCGGACGCCGATTCGGCGGCGGCGCCTTGGCGGTATATGTCGATGGCCGGCCTGCCGTCGATGTATGGACAGGCTGGTCGGACCGACGTGGCGAGGTGCCCTGGTCCGCTGACACCGCGCCGATGGTGTTCTCGGCGTCCAAGGGAATGGCCTCCACCGTCATCCACCGACTCGTCGACCGGGGCCTGATCGACTACGACACCCCGGTGGCGGAGTATTGGCCCGCGTTCGCGGCGGGCGGCAAGGGGGATCTCACCGTCCGCGAGGTGATGCGGCACCGGGCCGGCTTGTCCGGGTTGCGCGGTGCGACGTGGGAGAACTTGCTGGATCACGTCGTCATGGAAGATCGATTGGCAGCGGCGCGACCGGGACGACTGCTGGGCAAACCGGCGTATCACGCGCTGACATACGGCTGGCTGCTCTCAGGGCTCGCCAGGGCGGTCACCGGGAAGGACATGCGAGTCCTGTTCCGCGAGGAACTCGCCGAGCCGTTGGGCACCGACGGCTTTCACCTGGGTCGGCCGCCCGCCGGCTCGCCGACGCGGGCTGCCCAAATCATCATGCCGCAGAACATCGTTGGCAATCGGATCGTGAGCTGCGTCGCAGGCAAGGTCGCCCACCGGCTGTCCGGCGGCTACCGATCCATGCATTTCCCGGGCTTTATCGCCGCCGCCCAGGGCGATGTGCCGTTGCTCGACGCGGAGATCCCGGCGGCGAACGGCGTGGTGACCGCCCGGGCGTTGGCCCGGATGTACGGCGCGATCGCCAACGGCGGCGAGATCGACGGTGCCCGATTCTTGTCACGGGAACTGGTGGCGGGCCTGACCGGTCGATCAAGGATTCGACCGGACCGGAACCTGTTCGTGCCCTTGGCTTTCCACTTGGGCTACCACAGTCTGCCGGGCGGCAAGGTGATGCCGGGCTTCGGGCACGTCGGGTTGGGCGGTTCGGTCGGGTGGGCCGATCCGGCCAGCGGTGTGTCGTTCTCGTTGGTGCACAACAGGCTTCTGACGCCGTTTGTGGCAACGGATCACGCCGGGTTCGTCGGCATCTACGCCCTGATCCGGCAGGCTGTCGAGAAGGTTCGCAAACGCGGCCTCGAGCCGGTAACCGAGTTCGGGGCCCCGTTCTCCGAGCCGGGCGCCGCCGTCGGCTAGTTCGCGGACTTGGCCGCGATGACGACGTCCTGGAAACTCATGTGTTTCGTGCGGCCGCACCACGAGCCGTAGCGCAGCGGCTCCTGTACGCCGAGCCCGCGCTTGGCGTACAGATCCCGAATGTAGTCCTCCGGGAAGGCGATCCCTTCCTCTTCCCGCTTCTCGTGGATCGTGCGGTAGCCCGCTCGCTCGTACTTGAAGTTGTGAGTTCCCTTGCCCGCCGCGATGAGTGCTGACGACTCGTCGTTGAGCAAGAAGAAGGTGCACAGGCATCGGCCGCCCGGCTTGAGCACGCGCTCGATCTCGTCCAGATAGTGCTCGACGTCCGGCGGGAACATGTGCGTGAACACCGAAGTCAGAAACACCACATCGAACGACGCGTCCGGGTAGGGAAACCGGAAGTCCAGTGACTGGTATTTGCCCTTCGGGTTGTACAGCGAGTTGTAGATGTCTGCGACTTGGAACTCGAAGTTGGGGTGCGGTCGCGTGATGTTCTCCTTGCACCACGCGATTGCCTTCTCCGAGATGTCGAAGCCGGCGTAGCGGCCCTCGTCACTCAGATAGCCGGTCAGGGGCAATGCCATGCGTCCCGAGCCGCAGCCCACGTCGAGCACCGCGTCGCCGGGCTGCAGTCCACACAGCTCGACCAGATAGCCGAAGAACTCGGCGCCGACTTCGTCGAACGCGCCGCCGACGAACCGTTGCAGCGATTTGGGCGGCCGCACCTCGCCGGACGAGCCGCCGTCGGTCGCCGAAGTGCGATTCGGGCGAGACAGGATGTCCCGGATCCGTCGCTTCACAATGTCTCCTTCGTGTTGTCGGCCGCGCCTGAGTATATGGACAGCAAGTCGGTGTCCACTGAGCTTTACGAATCTTCCAGGCGGAAGCCGACTTTCATTGTCACCTGGTAGTGCGCGACGGCACCGTCCGCCAAGTGGCCGCGAATCGACTGCACTTCGAACCAGTCCAGGGCGCGCATGGTCTGTGCCGCTCGGGTCAGGCCACTTTGGATCGCGGCGTCGACTCCGTCGGGTGAGGTTCCGACAACTTCGATCACGCGATAGGTGTGGTTGCTCATCGCATCCCCTTTGGTTCGGTTAAACGGGCAGCGGCGCAAGGATAGTCCGCCGCTGTCGCCCAGCGGGTGACTTCGGGTTTTCTCGGGTCGTCAGCAACGTCATTCGGTTAAACTGCGGGCGGCTGTGCTGGGCTCGCGAACCGAGGGGAGTGAAGTAGTGAAACGACCTGTCGAGGTAGCCGCGGGGCGCGACGTCGGCGGTCAGGGGCAGATTCTCGTCGATCGCCGGCCAATCAGAGCGCACCATCCTGCTCGGCACGATCCTGCTGGCGACGGCGGTTTCGGCGGTGATCGGGCTTCGTTCTCATCCAGTACTTCTCGATCGACGCGCTTTCCTCGCTCGTTTTCATCCCAGATGACTGCGCCCAGGACTGGGGCATGAACGTCGGTCGACACTGCTTCAGCGACTACACGTGGCCGGTGAGCTTCGGGATGCGGGCCAATCCCTGGGCTGCCCTACCCGATATACACCCACACGGGCTTCAAGATGGCCTACAACAACTACCCGGCGGCCGGGATCTTGCCCCAGACGCATGTTCGGGGTTCTGGGCAAATGGCTGGGCGCGAAGCGACTCGGGTTGTTCTGCTACCTGCTCGCTTTGACGATCGCGCTGCTTTTCGCCCGCGGTGTGGGCGGCTCGAGGTGCACGTGGCCTCGAGCGAGTGGTGGTGTTCGTGGCGTGCGGCGTCGCGGCCATTCCGGCGTGGATGACGATCGATCGGGGCAACTCGGTGGGGTTCGTGGTGCCGGTCGCGCTGGTTTTCCTGGTGGCGCTGTCCCGGCAGCGCTGGGGCCTGGTCGCGATCATGGTGATCCTGGCGGCCCTGGTGAAACCGCAGTTCGCCGTGCTGGCGTCGTGTTGTTCGCGGCCCGGCAATGGCGCTACGGCGGCATCGCGGTGGGCGGGGTCGTGCTGTCCAATCTGGCCGCCTATGCGCTGTGGCCGCGCGACTTTCCCGAGACGATCATGCAGTCGATCCACAACACCTTCGGCTACAACAGCGTTTCAAGCGCTCATCATTAATTTCAACGTGTCCTTCGCGAAGGGGCTGCTCCTGCTCCCCGACGGCATCAAGGCCCGTGAGACAGGGGGCAAGATACCGGATGGCTTCCTTGCCGGTCCGCGATCGCTGATCGGCTACGCCATCCTCGTGCTCGTCGTCGTCGCGGTGCTGGCTCTTGGGCGACGCATCCCACCGGTCATGGTGGGCATCGTGCTGCTGGCCACGGCTGCGCTCTTCCCCGCCGTGAGTCTGTCTTACTACCTGGTGTTCGTGTTACCGATTGCCGCGCTGGTGGTCCGGGATCCGGACGGGCCGCCGGGAACCGGGATTTTCGACCGGCCCGCGATTGTCGGCGGCCGCCGTCGCGTCGTCGGTGTGTGCGTGAGTCTGGCTTCGGCACTAAGCATCGCCCAGATCGCGCTGCCCAGCCCGTCGATCCACGCGGACCTGGCGGGACAGCTACAGATGGGGGGCATGAAGGTAGTCGACAGGGCGGTCGTTCTCACCACGGTGCAGCTTGCGCCGCTCCTCTGGCTGATCACGTGCGCGGCGATCATCGTCTCCTACGCGCGGCGACCGGGGTCCCTCGCGCGACGGTGAGAGTGACGAAGCCCTGACCGGGGAGGAATCCCCGGATACTGCATCCAAGCGCTCCGACTACATCCGAGCCGGAGACGGAGCCAGATCCGGAGTTGTCACCACAGCTGTCCGGCGTGATCGCGAACGCCCTACTTGCGCGAGGTCTCGTCTTGAGTGTCGGTGGCGCCGCGCCGGAAAGAGAAGTGCCGGTGGCCGAAGTAGCTCAGCACCGTGGTGCACGCCAGGATGATCGCCTGCGCCGGGATGCGGTGCAGGCCCAGCTCGACCAGCACCGGCAAGGCGACGACGTTGATGCCCAGCGCGGTGAGGTAGACACTCTCGAAGCGCACCAGGTCACGCAGCACGTGGCCCCGGACGCGGAACACGAACCGCCGATGCATCACGAAGGCGAACAGCACGCTCAGCACGTGGGAGATGCCGACGGTCACCAGCGACCCGGCGACCTTGCCGAACCGGTGGTCGACGATGTGGCCGACGGTCACCGAGCAGGCGACGAAGATCCCGAACCCGACGACCGTGTTGATTCCCCCGACCACCAGGAATGCCACGCGCTGGTCGCGGATGAGCCGCATCAGCGGCCCCGGGCGGCGCCGATTCGGGTGGCAGGTCGAATTCAGCTCACTCGAGGCTTTCGAATGCGGCGATCTGCTCCCGGGTCACCGTAAGCGGGTCGGCGCCAGCGTGCACGCGCCGCTCCCAGTCGATCGTCCATGTCACGGCGTCGCGGAAGCCGAGCCGATTGCGCCAGCCCAGTTCGCGTTCGGCCTTGGTGGCGTCGAGGGCAAGCAGGTTCGCCTCGTGCGGGTGATCCCCGCCGTCGAGCTCCCAGTGCGCGCCGCCGCCCCACAGCTCGGCGGCCAGCGTGGCCACCTGGCCGACCTGGACGAAGCTGTCGCGGCCCGGCCCGAAGTTCCATTGGCCCTGTCCGGATCCGGCCAGCAACGCGTCGGCCAGGGTCAGGTACCCGTTGAGGCAATCGAGCACGTGCTGCCACGGCCGCACCGCGCCGGGGAATCGCAGCAGCGGCGCCTGGCCGCCGGCATACGCGGCCACCAGGTCTGGCAGCAGCCGGTCACGACTGATGTCGCCGCCGCCAATAACGTTGCCGGCGCGGGCAATAGCGGTGGGCGAGCCCGGGAAGCTGCGCGTCCAGGACTGGGTGAGCAGATCGGCCATCGCCTTCGACGCGCTGTAGGGGTCGTCCCCGCCCAACGGGTCGGTTTCGACGTAACCGGCCTCCTGGTCGACGTTGCGGTAGACCTTGTCGGTGGTGATCACGACGTGCGCGCGCACCGAGGGGGCGGCCGCGACGGCCTGCAGCACGTTGAGCGTGCCCATCGCGTTGGTCTCGTAGGTGTAGCGCGGGTCGCGATACGACTCGCGGACCAGCGACTGGGCGGCCATGTGCACCACGACGTCCGGCGCCGCCGCCGCCACCGCCGCCGCGGTGGCCTCGGCGTCGCGGATGTCCACCCGGAAGTCGGACACCAACTGGTCGGCCAGTCCCGCCCGCTTGAACAGGCCGCCCTCGGCCGGGTCGAGTGCCAGGCCGGACACCCGGTGCCCGCGGCCGAGCAGCAGCAGCGTCAGCCAGGGTCCCTTGAACCCGGTATGGCCGGTGATCAGGTAGTGCACGGCTATCGCGCGGCCTCGGCCATGTACTCCCGGATCGAGTCCGTCGCGAAATCGAGCATCGGCTTGGTCAGGCCCGGGTAGGTGCCTATCCAGAACGTCCGGTTCATCACGATGTCGGTGTTGGTCAGGTCGCCCACGATCCTGAAGTCAGTGTTGCGGTAGGCCGGCTGCTTGACCAGGTTGCCGGCGAACAGCTGGCGGAAGCCGATCTTGCGCTCGTCGAGGAACTGCATGAACTTGGTGCGGTCCACGGGATGCTCGGGATCCAGCGTGATGGGGTAGCCGAACCAGGACGGCTCCGACTTGGGTGTGGCGACCGGCAGGATCAGACCCTCGACGCCGGACAGCCGCGAGGTCAGGTAGTCGAAGTTCTCGCTTGCGGGCCTCGACGAATCCGTCGATCTTGGTCAGCTGCGACAGACCCAGCGCCGCCTGCATGTCGGTGGCCTTCAGGTTGTAACCGATGTGGCTGTAGATGTACTTGTGGTCGTAGCCCATGGGCAGGTCGCCGAGTTGCCACTCGAACCGCTTCTCGCAGGTGTTGTCGTTGCCCGGCGCGCAGTAACAGTCCCGGCCCCAGTCGCGGAACGACTCGACCTGCTTGCGGACCAGCGGCGACTTGACGAACACGGCGCCACCCTCGCCGGTGGTGATGTGGTGCGCCGGGTAGAAGCTCACGGTCGCGGTGTCGCCGAAACTGCCGGTGCGTTTGCCGTTGTACGTCGAGCCGAGCGCGTCGCACGAGTCCTCGACCAGCCACAGGCCGTGCTTGTCGCATAACTCCTGAACCGTGTCCAGGTCGAAGGGATTGCCCAGGGTGTGCGCCATCATGATGGCCCGCGTCTTGGGCCCGACGGCCTCGCGCAGCCGTTCCGGGATGGCGTCGTAGGTGCCCAGCTCGATGTCGACGACCACCGGCCGCATGCCGTTCTGGATGATCGGGTTGACGGTGGTGGGAAATCCGGCGGCCACGGTCAGCACCTCGTCGCCGGGCTGCAGCGGCCCCTTGCCGAACCGCTTCTTGTTACCCATGCAGCTTTGGGCTGGTCAGAGCGCTCAGGGCACACAGGTTGGCGCTCGACCCGCTGTTGACGAAGACGGCGCCGCGCGCCCCCACATACCGGTACAGGGCGCGCTCGAACAACGGATGGAACCGTCCCGCGGTCAGCCAGCCGTCCAGGGATGCGTCGACGAGTGCGGCGAAGTCCTCGGGATCGAGCACCTTGCCCGACACCGGGACGGGCGTGGTGCCGGCGACGAACTCCGACGTCGCGAGCTTGCGCTTGGCGTAGCTGCGAACCGCCGCGAGGATATCGTCGCGCTCCTCCTCGAGCCCGTTTTCCCCCGACTCATCGGTATCGCGCGTTGAAATGAGATCTCCTCAAGCAGGTGTAATTCATCTATTATGCGGCGGCCTCGAAAACCCCACCGGGCGCGTCGCTGCATTGCTAGTGTGACACCTGCGCGACGCCGCGTCAGCGAAACCGCGCTCGGGGGACTAACCACGTTGAGATTGGACGACTCGTCATGAAAGCCGTGCTACTCGCCGGTGGTCTTGGCACCCGAATGCGGGAAGAGACCGAGTTCCGCCCCAAGCCGATGGTCGAGGTGGGTGGCCGGCCGGTGCTGTGGCACATCATGAAAATCCTCGGTCACCACGGCATTTCCGAGTTCGTCGATGTGCACCGGTTACAAGAGCGAGTACATCAAGAGCTACTTCTCCAACTACGGGGTGTCCAACCTCGACTTCACCATCACCCTCGGTGACCAGTCGAGCATCCAGTACCACGGGTCGCATGACGAATTCAACTGGCGGGTGACGGTCGCCGACACCGGCCTGGACACGATGACCGGCGGCCGGATCAAGCGCATCCAGAAATACGTGGGCGACGAGACGTTCCTGTGCACCTACGGCGACGGGATCGCCGACGTCGACATCCCCGCCCTGATCGAGTTCCACCGCGCGCACGGCAAGCTCGCCACCGTGACGGCCACCCAGCCGATGAGCCGGTTCGGGGTCATCGACCTAGAGCAGGACGGAGCGGTCGCCAAGTTCCGGGAGAAGCCGAAGACCGACGACTGGATCAACATCGGCTACTTCATCTTCGAGCCGGGAGTGTTCGACTACCTGGAGGGCGACGAGACCGTGCTCGAGGAGAAGCCGCTGCTCCGGCTGGCCGAAGACCGCCAGATTGCCGCGTTCCCGCACCACGGGTTCTGGCAGCCGATGGATACCTTCCGGGAATCGCAGCTGCTGAACAACCTCTGGAACAGCGGAAACCCGCCCTGGAAGGTGTGGGAGTAGGTGTGGCAGTGAAGAAGAAGATCGCCGTGATCACGCCCGCCTACAACGAAAGCGAATGCGTCGAGGAGCTAGCTCAGCCAGCTGGCCGCGGTATTCGACTCCGAGCCGGCGTACGACTTCGAGGCCATCATCGTCGAAAACGGCTCGACCGACGACACGATGGACAAGCTGCTCGCCATCAACGAGGCGGACCCGCGGTTCAAGATCCTGCAGTTGGCCCGCAACTTCCGGATGGACGGCGGGCTGACGGCCGGCCTCAACGTGGTCGACGCCGACGCCGTCGTGCTGATGACCGCCGACCTGCAGGACCCGCCCGAGTTCATCCCGGAAATGATCCGCACGTGGGAGCAGGGCTACGAGAACGTCTACGGAGTGGTCACCGAGCGGCGGTGGCACCGGCCCTATCCGCAGGATGAACTCCCAGCTGTTCTACTGGCTGGCGGGCAAGCTCACCGACGACCGAATCACCAAGAACGCCAGCGACTTTCGCTTGGTCGACCGGAAAGTCTACGAGGCGGTTCGCTCGATGGACGAGCGCAACCGGTTCGTCCGGGGTCTGTTCTCCTGGGTCGGTTTCAAGTCGATCGGGCTGCCGATGAAGCGCGCGCCGCGCTTCGCCGGGCGAATCCAAGGCGTACAGCTTCAAGGTGCTCGACCTGGCGGGCAAGGGCATCCTCGCCCACTCCTACGTGCCGCTGCGGCTTATCACTCTCACCGGTTTCTTCTTGAGTGCCATCGCGGCCATCGCCGTGGTCGTGCTCGCCGTCGCGCTTCGTCTTCTACGGGGTGCCCTTTCCCGGGTTCGGCTCGCTCATCTGCGTCATGCTGATCGGCTTCGGGGTAGTCACGCTGCTCCTCGGGGTCGTCGGCGAGTACCTCGCGCTCATCTACGAGGAGGTCAAGCAGCGACCCAACTTCGTCATCACCCGGAAGGTCGGCATATGACGTCGCGCCTGCCAAGTCGCGGGTCGGACCAGCTGGTCGACTGGCTGGTCGGCGCCGGCTACACGCACTGCTTCTTCGTCGCGGGCGGCAACATCATGCACCTGCTCGACTCGGTGCGCACCCGGATGGTGTGCGTGCCGTTCGTGCACGAGGTCGGTGCCGCGATCGCGGTGGAGTACTTCAACGCCTCCCGCGACGAGGGCACCGGCCGAGCCATGGCGCTGGTGACGGCGGGTCCCGGCATCACCAACGCGCTGACCGGCATCGCCGGCGCGTGGCAGGAGAGCCGCGAACTACTCGTCGTCGGCGGGCAGGTCAAGAGCAGCGATCTGAGCCGTGGCGCGGTGCGCCAGCGTGGCATCCAGGAAATCGACGGCGTGGAACTGGTGCAGCAGCGTCACCAAGCGGGCGATGCGAATCGAGCGGCCGGTCGACCGTGACGTCATCCTGGACGCCGTGCTCGACGGCCGTACGCCCCGGCAGGGACCGGTATTCCTCGAAGTCTGCCTGGACGCGCAGGCGGCACCTCCGCTGCCCGGGCCAGGACCCCGTCGCCGATCCCGGAGGCGGCCGCCCTGCCGCAGGTGCCCGCGGCCGACGTCGAACAGGTCGCTGGCCTGGGTGCGCGAGTCGGAGCGCCCGGTCATCCTGATCGGTGGCGGGGTGAGCCGCGGAACCGTACGCGCCCTGGGCCAGCGGACGGCAGTCGCCGGCATTCCGATCATGACCACCTGGAACGGGGCCGACCGGGTTCCGACCGAACACCCGTTGTACTCCGGTCGCCCGAATACCTGGGGGCAGCGCGCCGCCAACATCCTCATCCAGCAGGCCGACCTGGTGATCGCCATCGGCACCCGGCTGGGGCTGCAGCAGACCGGTTTCGCCTGGGAGCAGTTCGTGCCCGATCGGGCGGGTGGTCCAGGTCGACATCGACGCCGCCGAACTCGACAAAGGACACCCGCGCGTCGACCTCGCGCTGCGCGGGGACGCCGACCGGTTCGTGGCCGCCCTGTACGGCTCCGACCTCGGCGATCCCGGCCGGTGGCAGACGTGGCGGGAGTTCATCGCGTCGGTCCGTGCTGAGCTGCCGCTCAACGACCCGCAGAACGTCACGGCCCCCGGGTACGTGAAGCCCTACGAGTTCGCGATGCGACTGGCCGAGGTCGTCGGGCCGGATGCCGATCGTGCTGCCGTGCAGCAGCGGTGGCTCTTTCAGCGTCGGCATGCAGGCTCTGCAGCTGCGGGCCGACCAGAAGCTCGTCACGAACAAGTCGCTTGCGAGCATGGGGTACGGACTGTCCGGGGCGATCGGGGCGGCGCTGGCCAACCCGCGCCGTCAGGTGGTCCTCAGCGAGGGCGACGGCGGATTCGCCCAGAACCTGCAGGAACTCGGCACGCTCGCGGCCACGGGAGCCAATCTCAAGGTCTTCGTGCTGGACAACAACGGCTACGCGTCGATCAGGATGACGCAACGCAACTACTTCGGCGGTGCCTGGGTCGGCTGCGACGCCCAGACCGGACTGGGTCTGCCGAACTGGGAGGTCCTGGCGCGCGCGTACCGGATCCCGTTCGCCCGGCTCGACGCGGAATCCGGCCTGGACGCCGCGGACGTCCGCGTCGCTGCTGGACGCGGATGGTCCGGCGCTCATCGAGGTGCCCATCGACCCTGAACAGACGTACTACCCGAAGATCAGCTCGGCAGTGCAGCCCGACGGTTCGATGAAGTCGAACCCGCTGCACCGGATGAGTCCCGGAGCTTCCGG
>CAVTLW010000026.1:0-204352 GCA_963735655.1 uncultured Actinomycetota bacterium | reverse complement strand
AAAGGAGCCGCCTGCGGCGCCCGCTTATTTGACGCGAGAGTCAAGGGTATGTATCCGCCAAAAAAGCATGTTGGCCTGGCCTTTTTAGCGCGATATACGGCCGACCGTTGGCGTCTCGAGGCGGAGGTGACCGCCAATCGCCCACCCCCGACTTGGCCTTGAATATTTTTCTGGCCGGCAGCCCGCGTGTCGCGCTCGATTGGTGCGGATGTCCCATTCTGAGACGTCGGGATGCTTACACTCCTGCGCAAGTCGATGCGATCGAGGAGCCTGCGATGCGGGTGCCGCGCTGGCAGCTGATGTGCGGACTGGCCGCGACGGCGTTGCTGGGCGGGTGTGCCGGGAACAGCGGCCACGCGGGCACTGCGCCGACCAGCGCCGCGCCGACGACACCCACCGCGACGGCGGTCACTGCCACTGCCACCCCGCAACCTGGCGCGCGGACCGCTAAGTGGATCGACCTGCAAGTGGGCGACTGCGTGGCGGACCTGCCACCGGCCGATCTGAGCCGGATCACCGTCACCATCGTCGACTGTGCGACATCGCACTTGGCCGAGGTATACCTGCGTGTTCCGATGGCGGTCGACACCGCCATTCCCACCGTCGCCAATCGGGACTGCGCCGCCGGATTGGCGCCCTACACTGGGCACCCCGCCGACGGTGGCCCCTACACCGTCACGTACCTGATCGACTCCAACCAAGACAGAACCGCCGCCAATCCCCTACCGAGCACCGTCATCTGCCTGCTGCAATCGACCAACGGCCAACCTCTGAGCGGCTCAGCCCGCCGCTAGTTACCGCCTCGCGAGCAGACGCAAAATCGCCCATTTTGGTGCCGAAATGGGCGATTTTGCGTCTGCTCGGCATCTCTCAGGCGTGGCGCGCGGCCTCCTGAACCAGCTGGACGCGCGAGGTGATGCCCAGTTTGGCGTAAACGTGGGACAGGTGGGCCTGCACGGTCCGGGGTGAGACGAAGAGCCGCGTTGCGATGTCCTTGTTACCCAAGCCTTCACAGGCGAGCCGCACCACATCCGTTTCCGCGGGGGTCAGCGACGCCCATCCGGTAGCCGGCCGTTTGCGCTCGCCGCGGCCGCGTTGCGCGTAGGCGACCGCGTCCTCGGTGGACAATGCTGCGCCCTCGGCCCAGGCGGCGTCAAAGTCGTTCTGTTCCATTGCTTCTCGCAGCACGGACACAGACGCTTCGTAGTCGGCATCGTAAATCTTGAACCGCACCACGCCCATGCGCTGACGCATCGCCTGCGCCGCGCCGAACAACCGCGCCGCATGCTGGTGGCTGTCACCATCGACGCAAAGTCCGGCGACTATCTCGAAAATGTCCGGCAAAGTCACGTATAGCCGGCCGCTTGCCGCGGTGGCGAGGGCATCGTAGGCGTCGCGTTCAGCTTCTTCGCGGCGACCTTCCGCGATCGAGAGCCGGGCGCGCGTGGTCAGCGCCACCGCCAGGTGCCAGGCCTGCGTCGCCGCGATGGCCTCATCAGCGTGGCGTCGGGCCGCGCCGAAATCCCCTGCCGCCAAAGCAACTTTGGTGACGATGTGGGCAGTATGCGACATTTTGGCATACGGCTGGACGCTGAGGAACTGCAGCGCTACCGCACTCGCATCGCACGCCGCCGCAATGTCGCCCGCCGCCAGTTCAGCGCTCGCCAATGCGGTGTAACCCATACCCGATTGGAATTCGCCGATCTCGGCGGCGGCCGCGACGGACGATTGAGCGGCTTCCCGCGCCGCAGGCACGTCACCCTGGTATCCGAGCGCGAGACTCAGGCCCTGAAAGGTGCCCGGCTTGAATACGTCACTGCCGCCCGGCTCGGCCGCGGCCAAATCCGCGCTGAATTGCGCTACAGCCTCGGCCAATTCACCCTGCATCAGCAGCGCATACCCCAGGCCCTGCCGACACTGACGCGCATTGACGCGGTCACCGATGGCGTCAGCGAGTTCGCGGCCTTCTTCGGCCGCGGCGCGCGCCGCGACCGGATCACCACTGACGACGGCCACGAACGCCTGATAGGAGAGGATTTGGCTCAACCTCCATGAATCTCCTTGTGCACGGGTGAGACCGATCGCCTCGGCGAAGTAGGGCTGCGCCACCTCGGCGGTGTAGGCGTACCCGGCCGAAATGCCGACTGCGGTCAGCGCCCGCGCCAACAGCGCCGGGTCATCGACTTCGCGCGCGATCGTCAGCGCTCGTTCTGCCTGTTCCAAGCCCGACGTCCCACCGTTCCAGATATCAAGTAACGCCTTGTCGGCGAGCGCCCGCGCGTAAATTACGGCCGCGATTCGATCCAGGTCGTCCCGGCAGTGAGTGAACGCGGTGTCGAACCACGCACACCCCTCCCGAAGACGTCCGCGACTGGTCCACAGCGGTAGCAGCGACGAGGCAAGCGTCAACACCTGCTCGGTGTCGGAATTCTCCAGACTCCAGCCGAAAGCGCTTCGGAGATTGTCCATCTCGATTTCGGCCTGCCCGATACGTTGCTCATAGTCGCTACGTGCCGGGGCGTCGAGCAGGCCGGTTATCGAGGTGTAATGGTCACGGTGACGTGACCGGACGGCGTCGGCCTCACCCGACTCACCGAGTTTCTCCTGCGCGTATTGACGCACCGTTTCCAGTAGCCGGTATCGCGTTGGGCCTCCGGTGTTTTCGGCCACGACGAGTGATTTGTCGACGAGTAGCGTGAGCTGGTCGAGCACCTGGTACCGCTCGACGCCGTCGGCGCCGGCGACCGCGCGGGCGGCGTCCAGGTCGAACCCGCCCAGGAACACCGCGAGCCGGCGAAACAGAATCCGTTCCGTGTCGGTCAGCAACGCGTGCGACCAGTCCACCGAGGCGCGCAACGTCTGCTGGCGGCGCACCGAGGTGCGTGAGCCGCCCGTCAACAGGCGGAACCGGTCATGCAGGCTGCCGACGATGTCGGTCAGCGACAGCGCGCGCACCCGCGCCGCGGCAAGCTCGATCGCCAGCGGCATCCCGTCCAGGCGACGGCAGATTTCGGCGACGTCCGCGGTGTTGTCGCCGGTGACTACGAAGTCGGCTTGGGCCAGACGGGCTCTATCTGCAAACAACTCGATGGCGTCCTCGCCAATCGACAGCGACGGCACTTGCCACGTCGCCTCACCGGTGACCAGGAGCGGCTCGCGACTGGTGGCGAGCACCTTGAGGTTCGGCGCTCCCGCGAGAAGTGCAACGACCACTTCGGCGCTGGCCTCGAGCAGGTGCTCACAGTTGTCCAGCACAACCAGAATCTGGCGGTCGCGAACGAAGCGCAGCAAGGTGTCGATCATCGAGCGGCCCGGCTGATCGGGCAAACCCAGCACGCGGGCAACGGCGACCACCACCACCTCGGGAACCGTGACCGGCGCCAGGTCCACATACCAAGCGCCATCAGCGAACTCGCTCGCCACACCCGCGGCGACCTGCACGGCCAGGCGCGTCTTGCCTACCCCACCGGCGCCGGTCAGGGTGACGAGCCGATTGACGGACAGGGCGTCACGCAGACCACGTATTTCGGCTTGGCGCCCGACGAAACTCGTCAGTTGCGCCGGAAGGTTATGGGAGACAACCGTTGTGGAGGTACGCAGCGGCGGGAAATCGTTGCGCAGGTCCGGATGGCACACCTGGAAGACGCGCTCCGGGCGCGGCAGGTCACGGAGCGGATGGGCGCCCAGATCGGTCAGCGACACCGCGTGGGGTAGTTGATCGACGACCAGCGGTTCGGTGGCGCCGGAAATCACCGTTTGGCCGCCGTGGGCCAGATCGCGCAGTCGCGCAGTGCGGTTGATCGTCGGGCCGATGTAGTTGGTCGGATCTTTAGGGTCCCGCAGCCGCACCTCGCCGGTGTGCACACCGATCCGCAGCCGGATCGGTGCCAGCGGCGCGCGCTGCAAGTCCAGCGCACAGGCCAGGGCATCGGAGGCACGACCGAACGCGATCACGAAGCTGTCGCCCTCGCCTTGCTCGACCGGACGCACGCCGTCGTGGGCAGCGACGGCGTCGGCGATCGCCTGATCCAGGCGCGCGACAGCGGCGGTCATCTCCTCGGGCCGGGTCTCCCACAGCCGTGTCGAACCTTCGACGTCGGCCAGCAGCAACGTCACGGTTCCGGTTGGCAATCCGGACGGTAGCTCGCTCACACCAACGTCGCTCCACTCAGTTGTGCTCATGCTAGCCAGCATGCGGCGCAGCTAAGCGCACAACATCAGCCAATTGGCTGATAAAGACCGGGCCGTGGCGGCAACGGCGAATCGGCTGTTTAGCCCGCGGCCCATTCCTTAGCCTGCTCGAGCTCGTCGAGACCGAAGATGGCGAGTTCCCCGGGGACCATCCACGCCAGCGCATGCAGCGTATGGGCGACCCACTCCTTGTCGGACACCACCGCGATTCGCTTGAAGGCCGAATGGTGCTGGAAGAGAGCGCCTAAACCCAGCTTCAGGTCTTCCACCAATCCGCCACGTCCGAAGCCCTCGTAATCGGACGCGATGACCTCGACGATTCTGATCTCTTCGGTATGCACCAGCGCCTCCATGGCCGGTTTGAACTCGCGCAGGTCCTCACCACGCAGTCGGCCCGACACCCGGATGCCCGTCACTCCGTTCGGCATGTCTGACAGTACTTCGATCATCGAACTCTCCTTAATTGCGTTGCTGTGGAACATATTCAGCAGCCGAGCTGATCTGCGAGATCCAGGAAGTCGGCGGCGTTGACGTCGAACTCTTCTTCGTAGGCCGCATCGGCTGAGCCGTCGGCCCCGAATTCCAGCGGGCGCGCGACGAAGGCTGTGCGGAATCCGAGTCGGCCCGCCGCGCGGATGTCGTACTTGTGGCTTGCCACCATCATGATGTCGGCGGGTTCCAGACCGAGGTAGGTCGCGGCCATGCGATAGCCGGCCGGGTCGGGCTTGAACACCCCGGCCATCTCGGCGGCGAAGACGGCATCCCACGGCAAGCCCGCGCGCTTGGAGATGTTGACCACCGCGCTGACGTCAGCGTTGGACAAGGTAGCCAGCGTGAACGACCTTTCAGCCGAGCCAGTGCGGGCACCACGTCCGGCCACGGCTTCAGGCGTTGCCACGCCAGCGTCAGCTCGTCGCGCTCGGCCCCGGAGAGTCCGGTGACGCCGCAATCGTCGAGCACGGTGTCGAGGGCGCGCCGATACACCTCGTGCACGGAAACCCAGCTGCCTTCGCGACTCGGCGCAGCGTCCAACGCCGCGAAATAGCCAGCGCGCCAACGTCGTACGAGTCCAGCCCAGTCAGCGTCCGGGTAGCGACCGGCACTGATCCGCTGGGCTTCATCACAGACTGTCGAATGAAAATCCGTCGCCGTTCCTTGCACATCGAAGAGCAACGCCTGAACCACTTGTCCATCATGCGCCAGCGTTGTGGCACGGCGTGGCGGGCCATACTGTTAGTTAAAATCTGCTTAGTCCAAAAGCTTGCCCTAATCCACCTTGCGAGGTAACCGTGGCCGAACACACCAAAGCCGTCATCGGCGGCGAACAGGGCGCGGAGGGCGCGGGCGACACCGAACCCGACTACCGGTTCACCCTGGCCAACGAGCGAACATTCCTGGCGTGGCAACGCACCTCGCTGGGGCTGCTCGCCGCGGCGGTCGCCCTCGTGCAACTGGTGCCGGAGCTGGCGGTCCCCGGCGCGCGCCGGCTGCTCGGCGTGGGGTTGGCCGTTCTGGCAATAGGGACTAGCGGGATGGGACTGCTGCGCTGGCAGCAAGCCGATCGCGCCATGCGCCACGGCGATCCGTTGCCCCGCCAGCCTTCGCCCGCATACCTCGCGGTGGGTCTGAGCGTGGTCGGGCTCATCGCGTTGGGCTTGGTGATCGCCAAGGCGGTCATGGGTTGATCGATTCGAGTCCGACGGGCACTCGGCCCATCAACACGATGCCGGCGGAGCGGACCGTGTTGGCTTGGACGCGAACGTCTTTCGCGTTCCTGGCTAACGGCGCGCTGCTGGCGGTCAAAAACCTGCACGGCTCCAACATCCCGACGCGGTTGCTGCCGGCTTTGCTGGCTGTCGGGGTGGCCCTGGGTGCCTACGTGATCGCTTTGCGCCGCCAGCGAGTGTTGCTGCAGCATCCGACTCCGGCGCGGGTCACGCCGCGCCGCCAGGTCTATACCGTTGGGATAGGCGCGCTGGTGCTCATCGTGGTGACCACCGTCGCGCAGCTGATCTAAAAGCCAGGCAGCGAACCCTTATTTCCGTGGTTCCGACATGGTGTGATGTGACTCGACCCGTTTAAATTTGGATCGGCGGCGGGAGAGCCAACATGTCATACCCATCCGGGGAACCGCCGAAGCGTGACGTGCCCATCGGAGAGCAGCCGACCAGGGTCGCCCCGATAGGCCAACCGCCGTACGGTCGGCCGGGGCAGCCCCCGGTGTACGGCACTTCGGCGTACGGCGCCCCGCCGCCGCATTACGGTCCGCCGCAGCCGCCTTACGGCGCACCGGCCTACGGCGCGCCGCCCCCGGGCTACGGTCCGCCGCAACCGCACTATGGCGCACCACCGCCGGGCTACGGCCCCCCGCAACCCCAGTACGGCGCGCCGGCGCCCTCAGTTCAACACCCAGAGATGGTCAAAACCGCAGCGCTACTCGGATTTATCTATGGCGGGCTGCGTATCGTCAGCTGTTTAGTTCTATTGGTGTCGATCTTTGGTTTACACAAGGTCCCCGCAAACGATGTGGCCAACCAATATATTGACGTTTTTGTGGGTTTGGTGTTTTCCGGGCTGATCATATGGGGCGCGATATTCGCGCGTAAGGGCCGCACGACCAATCTCCTGTTCTTCACGTCGTTGGCACTATTGATTACCGAAATCATCCTCGTGCTAGCGACAGTGAGCCCGACCCGCGTTTCGCCGCCCCAGCTGGTCCGCGCGGCGGCCGCCGTGCTGGGCTTGATTGCCTCGGCGCTCATCATCGTATTGATCCGTGCCGCAAAACAATCGGAGCCAGTTCAGCGGGTGGGTTGGAGTAGCAGCGTTGTCGGGTCCATCGCCATCGTTCTCGCGGTCGCACTTCTCGCTGTGCGCATCGAAGTTGTAGGCCCGAGCGTTGGGATGTTCCTGTCGTTTCAGCTACTCGTTCTTGGAATATTGTTGATCTTTATGCGAATATGGCGCGGAGCGACCCTGAGTTTGCTCATTATCGGTGGTGTATTCGGCTTGGCGAATATTATTCTCGCCCTGTTCGGATCGTTCGTCCTCGAACGTTGCGGCTATGACGGGGCTTCGGCATATACCGTGTGGACTTCCGATAGTCGATGCCCGCAATATCTAGGAACTCAAGAGCTAGAGAAGTGGGCGATCGTGGCGAGTGTCGGGGTAGCGCTCATCGTGGGTGCGGCGTTCGCGCTGGGACCGTTTCTGCGCCATCGACGGTCGGCCCGCGTCGGACAAACCGGGCGCTAACCGACGGCGCGTGCTACCCCGCTTTTGCGGTCAGATAAGCAGTTATCCCCTGGGTTACAGCCGCGGCGTAGCTCGCCCGACCGTCCGCGCTCTCCATCCGCGCCGCCTCGTCGGGATTGTTCATGTTGCCGAGTTCGATCAGCACTGCCGGGTATTGAGCCAGGTTCAATCCGGCAAGGTCGTCGCGGCCATACAAGCCATCGGCGCCGATATAGGTGGACGGCTGCAGACCGGCCGCGACCAGCGAGTCGCGCATCGTGTGCGCCAACTGGATGGCGGGGCCCGCTTGGACGTCGTTCAACGGCGGGCTGGAGTAGTTCACGTGGAACCCGCGACCGGACGGCGGTCCCCCGTCGGCGTGGATGCTCACGATCGCGTCGGGGTGCATCGCGTTGGCCACGTTGGCGCGTTGATCCACACATGGTCCAACGGAGTTGTCGTTGTCGCGCGACAACTGGATACGAACGCCACTTTGGCCGAGGGCATCGGAGATGCGCTGGACGACGTCCCAGGTGAACGCATGCTCGGGATAGCCGGTGCTCGTCGCGGCGCCTGACGTCATGCACGGTTTGGTGCCACCTCGACCGTTGATGACTTGGCTGCTAATCGAGGAGTCGTTGACGGCGTTGTGGCCTGGGTCGAGGAAGACGCCCATTCCCCCGATGCCGGCGACCGCGCGGGGGGCGTCGAGGACTGCGCCGATGCCCAGCATTACCGGCGCGGCGCCGGCGAACCGCAAGATGTCGCGGCGTGGGATGCAGCGGCCATTCGTCGCTGGCACACGCGGACCGTTCACCGCGCGATGGTAGCAACCGGCTCGGTGGGCTCCAGAGCCCGCGATGAAATTACAGGCTGTCGACGGTCATAACCTCCAATGCCACATGCCGTCCGACAGGAGTCTTTCGCAATGGTGATCGTCACCGGCCATCTCATGGTCGAACCCGGCGAACGGGACCGCTACCTGGCCGACCGCGTCACGGTTGTGCAGCTGGCGCGCGCCACGCAGGGCTGCCTCGACTTCGCGATCAGCGCCGACCTCGTCGATCCTGGGCGGATCAACATCCTCGAACGCTGGGAGTCACGCGCGGCCGTGGAGGCGTCTCGCGGCGCCGGCCCCAGCGACGACCAGGGCGCGGCCCTCGTGTCGGCCTTCGTCGTCGAATACGACGTCGCTCATGGCGGCCGGCGCCTTATGTAGTTCCGCGCGGGAAACAGGTAGTGCATGAGTTCGGCGCCCTCTGTGCCGTAGATCCCGCGGTCGTCGCCGCGCAACACCCAGTTGTGTTGCTGGTCGGCCCGAGCGGCAAGGGCGGCGCGGTGAGCCGCTTGGAGATCGGCCTGCCTACGGTATTCACGCACGGTGGCACGCACCAGAAAGCCGAGCGCGACAAGGGCCGCTGCCCCGAGTATCCACCAAATGAACTTGACGATGAGCCCGATCAGCAGCAGCAACCCCAACAGCCCACTGAACCCGCCGCCCCCGCTCGCCTTGGTACTCATGACCGCAATCTAGGCGGACCCTCCGACAGAAAGCCTGCGCCGGGAACGGCCAGGTGCTATAGGACAAATATGAGGATCACGAAGCTCGCACTGTTCGGGACCGCGACCGTCGCGGCTATCGCCTTTCCGGTCCCCGCGCACGCGGATAGCAACAACTTCCAATCCCCGTCGGGAAACATCTATTGCACGTTGGCGGCCGACGGCGCCGCGTGCGACATCAGCGACTACACCTACCAACCACCGCCACCGCCCGAGTGCGGCAAACACATCTCCTGGGGCAGCCGCTTCACGCTGGCACCCGGCAAGCCGGCCGCGATGGAATGCCACGGCGATACGTTGCGCGTCCCGGGCGAATCGACGCTCAACTACGGCCAGACCGTGTCCGCCGGCACGATCACCTGTGCCAGCGACCAGTCCGGCATGAAATGCACGGACAACAGTTCGGGTCACTATTTCCGGGTTTCGCGAGACTCCTACAACCTCGGCTGATTCGAGCTGCGCGAGGTCAGCTGCCCCCTATAGCTGTCCGCCGTTCCGGCGAGCAAATACTCGACTTCGGTGCAGTCCCCAGAGAACTCGGGCATGGCTTCGTCGAATTCCGACGGCGAACGTGTTGCGCTGGCCTCGGGAACCCGGCACCGGCCGCTATCGCCGTCAGCAGATGCGCCGTTCTGGACGTTACGAGAGTGATGCTCCACTCAGCACGAGATACAGCATCACGGAAAATCTCGAAAAAGAAGCCCGGGCTCCGCATGCGTGTGAAATGACCTGATTACCACCATGTGTCGACTACCGACGAACGATGCCGCTAAGTTCATCAAGATGCTGAAAGCAATTTTGACCGACGTTCAATTCTGGATTCCAGTAGGTGTGCTCGCCGTGGGCGTGGCGATGCTGGCCTGGCTGCATTGACACGACGCAATTCCGTGAAGCGCGGCGGCCATGGGGCTTCCATGCAGGGCCTCGGAGTGGCTTGCGGCCTCGCAGCCGGGGTCTGGCTCGGCGGGGCTGAGGCACCGACGAAGCTGGTGAATGTGGGGATCTCCCCCTTTACCGTTTCGCTGGCGATGGTGTTGGGCGTGTTTGTCGGCCGGTGGACGCTGCCAAGTCTGCTGAAAGGAACAAACTTCGTTTTCAGCGATCTTGGTCGCCGGGCGCACTTGATTGTGTGGGCAATCCTCGCCGGAGCCCTTTGGGCTGTGGCAAATACCTTGACAGTCTTCGCTATTCGTGATGTGGGGCTGGCGATCGCCTTTCCGCTATGGAACGCAAACAGCCTGATTGGCATCCTCTGGGGCTGGCTACTTTTCCGGGAGATGCGCGGCGCCGGTGTGCGCGTCGGATCCCGGGTGCTAGGCGGGACACTGGGCATTGTGGCGGGGGCAGTTCTGCTGGCGGTTGTCACCGTGCAGCATCCAAGCGCTGCGGATGGGCGCGCCGCGCATGGAATTCTGGCAGCTCTGGGCGCAAGCCTGCTCTGGGGCACGATGTACGTGCCCTATCGCAAGGCGTATCTGAGCGGAATGAACCCGCTGTCGTTTGTAACGGTGTTCACCATCGGCGAATTGCTCACGATGGCGCTGCTTGCAACGACGTTCGGCGGCGGTATTACGCAGTTGCATGCGGAATTCTTGACCGCGAGACATGTCGTGTTCTGGATATTCCTCGGCGGCTTCTGCTGGGTGATCGGTGATCTCTTCCAGCACTATGCGACGAAATACATCGGGATTGGACGAGGGATTCCGTTGTCGAATACCAACCAGCTGTGGGGTTTGGCGTGGAGCGCGCTTGTCTTTGGCGAACTGAGTCACGTGAGCGCAGCGGGATGCTGGCTGATCGCCGGGGCGTCGCTGCTGATGATCCTCGGCGCGGTGTTCATCGGCTCGGCAGCAGCTCCGGCGCGTGAGCAAGCCTCAGCGCGCGATGCGATCGCTCGCGAATGCGATCGATACGGCTTGAGTTTTAAGGAGTGCATCGCGGCACAGACTGGGGCAATGCCTGGACGTGATGTTCCGGGCAAGCATCCATGGTGGGATTTTTTCATTGTCGCCGGAGCGGTTGCCGTTTTCCTCTGTTGGGGATTGCAAGCTCAAGCGCCCCCCATACCCATGAATGTCTTCTGGGCATCGGCGCTCAGTGTGATATTGGTGCTTGCCGCGGTCGGATCCGGCCGGATGCTATGGAAGAGAACGCGATTCGGGTAGGGCCGACGCCCGCCACCCACCAAGCGGTTTACGAATGTGATAGATGACGAGTGTGCTGGCCGGTCCTCGATCGACTGGTGGATCATCGTCGTGCGTAACCGGTGGTTGCGCACGACGCATCCGCGGCTGGACGATGTCGGTCATGCCCGATCAGAAGCCGCCCCGATCGTTTGGTGACGATCGTCAAGTGCTGACATTGTTGCTGCAGTATCAGCGGGAGTCACTGGTCCGCAAGGTCTTTGGTGTTTCTGGGGTTGCCGCATGCCAGTCTCCGGTGCCCAGCGGCACCACGCTGCTGTGGCTTATCGAACACCTGGCCCACGCCGAGCGGCTGTGGATCATGCATCGGTTCGCCGGCGGTGAGAAGCCGGCGCCGGTGCCAACACACCAAACCGTGGATTCCGCGCTCGCCGCCTACCGAGGCACTTGGGAGGCTGTTGACACGGTGATCGCCGCCGCCCCGTCCCTCGACGAACTGAGCGTGATAGCCGATGACCGCGGCCATGTCACGCTTCGCTGGATCATCGCGCACCTGCTGCAGGAAACCGCCCGCCATGCCGGGCATGCCGACATACTGCGCGAGCTCATCGATGGCGTCACCGGCCGCTAGTGGGTCGATCTGGGCTGACCTGGCCTTCTCCGCCTCGATCACCTGGTAGGCCTCTACCGGTTTTGCTCGGAGACGAAGAAGGCCGTCGAAGGGACCCGAAAACGTGGAAGGACATGCTGGTCAGTTCACCCGCCTAGGCGCGAGCAGACACAGAATCGCACCGGGGAGACGGCGGCAGTGCGATTCTGCGTCTGCTCGCCGGTCCGGTGCGGCCGCAATGAGTAACCGCGACATCATAATTCGAGATGCAGCCGCAGCACTTGGTCGAGTTGGGCCAGCTCGTGCGGCGACACTCGGCCGATCCGGCGACGCAGTCGTTCGGTCGCAACGGATCTGATCTGCTCGGCCTGCGCCTTTGAGTCGACCGCGAGACCGGTTGTGGCGGCGGGCAATAACACCTGAAACGGGTAGATCCTGGCGATGTTGCTCGTCACCGGGACTACTGTGACCACCCCACGCCCGAGCCGTGCAGCCGTCGCGTTGGCCCGATCGTTGCTGACCACAACAGCGGGACGACTCTTGCTCGACTCGTTGCTCTGGGCGGGATTGAGGTCCACCTGCCATATCTCACCGCGCAGCATTGCCAAACCCGTCGTCCGTGCTGTCCTCCCACACATCGCTCTCACCGGCTGTCGACCACTCTGCCCAGGCGTCGCCATAGTCCTGTTCGAGCGTGGGGTATCGGAGCATGCCAATCGCCCGCTGAACGGCGGCTGAGCGCGACGACAATCCTGTCCGTTTAACGTATGCATCCAACACACGGACATCGTCCTCGGACAGGCTGACACTCAGCTTCATACTGCGATGCTACCCAAGTAGCTAATAGGTAGCATCCGATCTACGCGCCAACCCGCAGCAATCCACGCGTGGCGCGAGCCGGGATCTGCGCGCTTGCGCGGATGTTGTGCGCGGAGATGCCCGCGATGCTGGCTACCATGAGCCAACACGCGGAGACGCCGCTGACCTGGAGCGAATTGGGCTTGACTGAATTGCTGCCAACCGGAACGGTGACGCTGCTGCTCGCCGACGTCGAGGGCTCGACACGGCTGTGGGAAACCCAACCCGAGACCATGACCGGCGCGCTGGCCCGGCTCAACCGGACCGTCAACAACGCCATCGCCTCCCACGACGGCGTACGCCCACTCGAACAAGGCGAGGGCGACAGCTTCGTGGCCGCCTTCGCCCGGGCCAGCGATGCGATCGCGTGCGCACTGGACTTGCAACAAGCCCCGCTCGCTCCGATCCGGATCCGCATCGGCATCCATACCGGCGAGATCCAGTTGCGCGACGAGTCCAACTACGCCGGCCCCACCATCAACCGCACCGCACGCATACGCGATCTGGCCCACGGCGGCCAGACCGTCATGTCGGGGGTCACCGAGTCGCTGGTGGTCGACCGGCTGCCCGACGACGTGTGGCTGACCGAGCTGGGCAGCTACGCCTTGAAGGGCGTTGCACGCCCGGAGCGAGTGGTGCAACTGTGCCATCCGGATCTGCGCAACGAGTTCCCGCCCCTTCGGGTGCGTCAGTCGGTGGCGTCGCATAACCTGCCGGCCCAGTTGACGAGTTTCGTTGGGCGACAAGCCCAGATCGCCGAACTGGGTCGGATCGTCGCCGTCAATCGGCTGGTCACGCTGACCGGCGCGGGCGGGGCGGGCAAGACCCGGCTCGCCGTCGAAGTCGCCTCCCAACTGACCGACGAATTCGGCGACGGCATCTGGTATGTCGACCTGGCACCGATCTCCAATCCCGCGGTGGCTCCATTGACCGTCGCACGCACACTTGGTCTGCCCGATCAGACCGGCCGCTCCACCATTGAACTGCTGGTGCGGTTCTTCGGCGACAAGACCATGTTGCTGGTGCTCGACAACTGCGAGCACCTGCTCGACGCGTGCGGGAGCATGGTCACCGAACTGCTGAGCGCGTGCCCGAACTTGACGATTCTGACCACCAGCCGGGAGCCACTCGCCGTACCCGGCGAATTGAGTTGGCGAGTACCGTCATTGCCTCTCGCCGACGAAGCCATCCAACTCTTTTCCGACCGCGCCCGCCGAGTCCGCGCCGAATTCGTCGTGGGCGATGACAACAACGCACTTGTGCAGGAGATCTGCGAGCGCCTGGATGGCATGCCGTTGGCGATCGAGCTTGCCGCAGCACGGGTTCGGGCGCTGTCATTGCCGCAAATCCTCGACAGCTTGCATGACCGTTTCCGGCTACTCACCGGCGGTGCACGCACCGCAGTGCGCCGCCAGCAGACGCTGCGTGCCTCGGTGGACTGGTCGCACGCGCTGCTCACCGAACCCGAACAGGTCCTGTTCCGCCGGCTGGCGGTCTTCGCCGGCGGATTTGATCTTGACGCCGCCCAGGCCGTCGGCGCCAGCAGCAATGTCGAAAGTTACAGCTCATCAGACCAACTCAGCCTTTTGGTCGATAAATCGTTGGTGGTCGCCGACGAAATCGCGCGGTGGGATGCGCTACCGGTTGCTGGAGACCGGTGCGCCAGTACGCGCAGGAAAAGCTCGGCGAGTCCGGTGAAGCCGACGAGGTGCGAACCCGCCACCGCGACTACTACACCGACACGGTCGCCGAGTTGCATTCCCGAAGGCTGGCCGGCGTTGAGACTGCTGATCGGTGGGCCGAAGTCGAGATCGACAACCTCCGAGCGGCTCATACGTGGAGCCGCGAGACCAACCAAGTCGGTCGGCATTAGACCTCGTGGCGTCGTTGCACCGGTTTTGGTTGACGCGCGGGCGATTCCGTGAGGGATCGGCCGGCTTCGACGCCGTGTTCGCCGACGACCTCCCGAGAGGGTCGACACCGCGATCTTGGTCCGTGCGGTCGCCGACGCGCCAATTCGCAGCTGGATCTCTGTTCCCGTCAGCCTGGAGCGAGCGAAAACGCCCTGGCTGTCGCACGCGAACTCGGCGATCCGCGGCTCATCGCACGCTGCCTGATGGGCTGCGGCATGCTCAGTTTCTACGATGCCGAGTCCGCGCTTCGCCGAGGCCATGGAGCTGGCTCGCGCATCGGGTGACCTGTCTGTGCAATATCAGGTTCGCGCTATCAAACCTTCGCGTGCAGTGTCGTCGGTAACTCCGGTGGAAACGCAGGCGGCAAGTGAGGAGGGACGAGATCTCGCCGAAGCGTTCGGCGACAAGTTCATATCGCGAGACTGCCGGACGTTTCTGAGCGTTGCGTTGGGCATGCAGGGCAAGCTGGCGGAGGCGGCTGAGGTATCACGCCAATCGGTCGAGGAGGCACGGGCTGCCGGGGATCGGTCGACGGAGGCGTTCGGTCTCATCACCCTCGGCCAGGCGCTTGCATTCCAGGGGGAGCCGCAGCGGCGCACGTCGCAGCGGAAGCCGCAATCAAAGCCGCCGTTGCCATTGGTGGTTTCCACGAGGACACCGCCTGCGTGTCCTGGCCAACGCCGCCCTGGCGGGTGGCGACGCCGAGGCCGCCAAGCGTGCCTGTGATTCAGCAATGCAGCGGACGTACCCGCTGAAGGAACTGTTCACCAAAAGCATTGTTCCCATCGCCGATGCCGCATTGGGCTGCGGCGATCTGGCCGCGGCCCGACGTTGGGCCGATGACGCGGTCGCGATCGTTCCAGGATTCTTCCAGGTCGTGGCGCTGACGTCCGTGCCCGGGTCGCACTCGCGCAAGGTGAACCGGACCAGGCCGAACGAGACTCCCACGATGCCCTCATCGCTGCCGGCCGCACCCACGGGTATCTGCGCGTGGCAGACAGTCTGGAATTGCTGGCCCGCCTGGCTGCCGACGGCGGCAACTACCCACACGCCGCGCGCATGTTGGGTGGCGCGGACGGCGTCCGCCAACGCAACGGAGATGTCCGACTCCCGATGTATCAAGCGGACTACGACGCCTTGGTCGTCGCCGTCCGGGAGGCTTTGGGGCAGAAAGATTTTGATGCCGCGTGGGCCGAAGGTGCCGCGCTGTCCACCGAGGAAGCGATCGCCTACGCCCAGCGCGGCCGCGGCGAACGCAAACGACCCACGAGTGGCTGGGCGTCGCTGACCCCGATGGAGCGTGACGTGGTGTCTCTGGTCCGGGAAGGGCTGGGCAACAAAGACATCGGCGCACGGCTGTTCATCTCGCCGCGCACCGTGCAGACCCACCTCACCCACGTGTACGCCAAGCTCGGGGTTACTTCCCGGGTCCAGCTCGTCCAAGAAGCGGGCCGTCGCTCGGACTAGCGCAACGCGACTCAACTCGACAAGACTGAGGCGATGACATCCTTGGCCGAGCAGGTTCTATTCGCGTTTCTTCGCACGCACGACAAGGTCTACCAAGCCACGAACGGCCTGATCGGGCATCGGATGCCTGGCATGCCACCCAGCCTGCTGCTACACACGGTCGGCGCCAAGACGGGTCAGCCGCGCACCACAACGCTGTCCTACGCCAAGGACGGCGGTGACTATCTCATCGTGGCGTCGAAAGGTGGCGACCCCAAGGCGCCCGGCTGGTATCACAACCTGAAAGCCAATCCCGACATCGAGATCAATGTCGGCACAAAGCGTTTCGCCGTCACAGCCCGCCCGGTGCTACCCGACGATCCCGACTACGCGCGGATGTGGCAGATCGTCAACAAGAACAACGCCAACCGCTATGTCGAGTACCAGAAGAAGACATCGCGGCCCATTCCAGTGGTTGTTCTGACACCGAAGGCCTGACCGGAATGGCGTTGCGAGCCAGAGTCTCTCGGTTCGGTGAACCGGAGGTCCTGCAGATCGAAGAGTTCGCGCCGAAACGACCGCGGCGGCGAACGGTACGAGTGCGGGTCACGCACGCTTCGGTCGGGTCGACCGACGCCGCCGCTCGCTCGGGTGATTATCTCTTTCAGCCGCGGCCGGGTT
The DNA here is from genome assembly GCA_963735655.1 of uncultured Actinomycetota bacterium. Lineage (GTDB taxonomy): Bacteria > Actinomycetota > Actinomycetes > Mycobacteriales > Mycobacteriaceae > Mycobacterium. Next base: position 187,715 of record CAVTLW010000026.1, on the reverse strand, counting down.
TCGTTCCCGGCTACGACTTCGTGGGCGTGCTCGAAACGGGCGTGCGGGTGACGGGTTGTCTGGCGCGGATGGGCAGCTACACAACCCAACTCGACGTTCCGCCGGATCGTCTGGTGCCGCTGCCGGACGCGCTGGACTCGGCATCCGCCGCGGCGCTGCCGCTCGACCTGGTGACCACCGAACTGGCGCTCGAACTCGCGCGTCTGCCCAGGGGCGGAACCATTTTCATGCAGGGCGTCTCGGGCGCGGTAGGCACACTGATCACCCAGCGAGCGGTCGCCGAAGGCATGACAGTCGTCGGCACGGCGTCGGAGCGCACCCGCGGCTTCGCCGAAGCGCTGGGCGCCCGCGTCGTGGACTACCACGATCCGGATTGGCCTGCGCGAGTACGGGAACTGACATCTGGCGGCGCCGACGCCAGCATCGACCACACCGGAGGCCAATTGGTTCGGTCGGCGACCGCCCATTCGGGCACCGTGGTGCGCACGGCCTGGAGTGGACGGCCTGGACGCGGACGCATCGACGCAGCATTAGGCGGGCCTGCCACGATCGCCCGGCGGTTCGCGCATCCGCGCGAGCGTCTCTGTTCGGTGCCGATGCTGGTGGCGTTACGGCCGGCCAAATACCGGCAGATGCTGCAGGATGACCTGAATCGAATCGTGGACGGCAGCCTTCGCGGGCCCGCCGTGACGACGGTGCCGTTCACCGAGGTCGTAGACGCTCATCGCCGTTTTGGCACCCTGCCGCCCGGCCACAAGCTGGTGCTCGAGATGCCGACCGGCTAGCGGCGCCCGCTGGCGAGGATGCTGACGCCCGGCAGTTCGTAGCCGTCGGGAGTGGCGAAATCCGCCATGGCAGCGTCGACGTGGGCACGGATGGCCGTAGTCATCTCGGTGGGAAGTGACGCCAGCAGCTGCGCAACGGGCCCCGCCAGCGAGGGGACCACCGACCACCAATCGTCAACCGAAGCGGTGTGCATAGGCGTCGGGATTTCGCGGACGGCGACATCGGTGAACCCTGCCGCCCGCAACAACGCGTCGAGTGCGCCGTCGGCGTCGAGCGAGAACGGCCCGGGGACGCCGGGCGGCGGGACCGGCATCCCTAATTCCGCAGTGATCGCGTCGAACAGCAGGCCCAACCACGGGTTGCGTTCGCGGGATCCCCAGACGGTGAAGACGGCGCGGCCGTCCGGACGCAGGATCCTATGGCACTCCCGCAGTGCGGCGCCCGGGTCAGGCACGAGCATCAGGCCCTCTCGGCACAGCACCGCGTCGAACATCGCGTCCGGGTAGTCAATCTGCTCGAGGTTCACCTCGCGGGTCGTGACGTTCGTCAGGCCAGCAGCATCGGCTCGTTCGGCGGCGATCGCAGTCATCTCCGGTGCGAAGTCGGAGAGCACCACCGCGCCGTCCGGCCCGACGATTTCGGCCGCGGCCATGCCGACACCGCCAGGGCCGCAGGCGAGTTCGAGCACGCGAGCCCCGCGGTGAAGGCAGGCGGCATCGAGCATCGCCTGTGTCACCGCGCCGCTTCTGGTATCGATGTGGCCGGCATGCTCGCCCCACGACGGGGCGGCCGATGCCCAAATCGCGCGCAGCGATGCGCGCAGCGGGTCGTTTGTGTCCATCGGCCGAAATAACCCTCGAGCAGACGCAGTAATCGCACGCCGGTCGCGCAGTGCGATTCTGCGGCTGCTCGCGGTAAATCCACTGCCCCCGCGGATCTGCGCGGTTGTGCGGATGTTCTGCGCCGCCTGTGCCGCGATGCTGGCTACCATGAGCCAACACGCGGAAATGCCGCCGCTGACCTGGAGCGAATTGGGCGTGAGCGAGTTGCTGCCGACCGGAACGGTGACGTTGCTGTTGGCTGACGTCGAGGGCTCGACGCGGTTGTGGGAGACCCAGCCCGAGCAGATGACGGCCGCCCTGGCGCTGCTGAACCGCACGGTAAACGAGGCCATCGCCGCCCATGAAGGGGTGCGCCCGCTCGAGCAGGGTGAGGGCGACAGCTTCGTCGCCGCCTTCGCCCGCGCGTCCGACGCGGTGGCCTGCGCACTGACGCTGCAGCGAGCCCCGCTTGCGCCCATCCGGATCCGCATCGGCATCCACACCGGCGAGATCCAGCTGCGCGACGAATCCAACTACGCCGGCCCGACCATCAACCGCACCGCACGGATACGGGATCTGGCCCACGGGGGCCAAACCGTGCTGTCGGGTGCCACCGACTCGATCGTGGCTGACCGCCTGCCCGACGGGGTGTGGCTGACCGAGCTGGGCAGCTACCCGTTGAAAGGCGTGGCGCGCCCGGAAGGGGTGGTGCAGCTATGCCATCCCGATCTGCGCAACGAGTTCCCGCCCCTGCGCGTCCGCGAGCTGGTGACGTCGCACAACTTGCCGACCCAGTTGACGAGTTTCGTTGGGCGCCAAGCGCAGATGGCGGAGCTGCGTCAGCTGGTCTCCGGTAACCGACTGGTGACGTTGACCGGTGCGGGCGGGGCCGGCAAGACCCGACTGGCTGTCGAAGTCACCGCCGAACTGACCACCGAGTTCTCCGACGGGGTGTGGTACATCGATCTGGCGCCGATCACCAATCCTGCGGTAGCGGCATTGACCGTCGCACGCACGCTGGGTCTGCCCGACGAACCGGGCCGCTCGACGATGGACCTGTTGCTGCGGTTCTTCGGTGACCGGAAGATCCTGCTGCTGCTTGACAATTGCGAACATCTACTCGACGCCTGCGGGACCCTCGTCAGCGAATTACTGAGTACCTGCCCGCATTTGACGATTCTGACCACCAGCCGTGAACCGCTCGGCGTGCCGGGCGAACTGAGCTGGCGGGTGCCGTCACTGTCCGTCACCGACGAGGCCATCGAGCTATTCACCGACCGCGCCCGACGAGCGAGGCCGGATTTCGTTGTGGCCGAGAGCAATCGCGCGTTGGTCGAAGAGATCTGCACCCGCCTGGACGGTATGCCCTTGGCGATCGAACTTGCCGCGGCACGGGTTCGGGCGCTGTCCCAGCGCCAGATTCTGGACAGTCTGCACGACCGGTTCCGGTTACTCACCGGGGGTGCGCGCACCGCGGTGCGCCGCCAGCAGACGCTGCGCGCATCGGTGGACTGGTCGCACGCGCTGCTCACCGAACCCGAGCGGGTGTTGTTCCGACGATTGGCGGTCTTCGCCGGCGGGTTTGATCTCGAGGCCGCCCAGGCCGTCGGCGCCAGCAGCGAGGTCGAGACCTACCAGCTGATTGACCAACTCAGCCTATTGGTCGACAAGTCCCTAGTGGTCGCCGACGCCGGCGGTGACGGCATGCGGTACCGGTTGTTGGAAACGGTGCGCCAGTATGCGCAGGAAAAACTCGGCGAATCTGGTGAGGCCGACGTTGTGCGCACCCGCCATCGCGACCACTATTCGAAGACGGCTGTCGAGTTAGAATCGCACGGCCATTCCGCCGATGATCGGCTGCTGGCATGGGCGCAGACCGAGATCGACAATCTCCGTGCCGCATTCGCGTGGAGCCGGGAGAATTCGGACCACGAGGCAGCCCTGCGACTCGTTTTGTCGTTGCGGCCGTTGTGGTTACGTGGCGGCCACGTCCAAGAGGGGATCGCCGGGCTAGACGCCATCTTGGCCGATGGCGATCATTCGGGCATCGCACCACAGGTCTGGGTCGCAGCGGTGGCCCACCATAGCATCATCAGCATGTTTGTGGGCATCTCAACCGACCTGGGCCGCGCACAGGAAGCGCTGGCCATCGCCCGTGAGCTCGACGACCCGGCACTGATCGCGCGCGCCCTCATCGCGTGCGGGATGCTCGCCATCTACAGCCCGGAGGTGGCACGGCAGTATTTTGCCGAGGCGGTCGATCTCGTCCGCGCGGCCGGCGATCAGTGGAGCCTGTGCCAAATCTTCAGCTATCAGGCGACCGCGGGCGTTATGGCCGGTGAACCGGTCGCTGCGGTCGCGGCCGGGGAAGCCGGACGTGACCTCGCCGACGCAATCGGCGATCGGTTCTATTCACGCAATAACCGAGCGTGGCTGGCATGCGGGTTGGCGTTTCACGGAGATCTCGCCCGCGCGGGTCAAGTTGTTCGCGGCTTGGTCGACGAGGCCGAGGCGGCCCAAGACGTGACCATGACCGTTTTTGGTCAGGTGAGCCAGAGCGGAGTCCTCGCATTCCAAGGGCAGCCCGCTGCCGCACTCGCCGCCGCACAATCCGCTCTGGCAGCCTCGGAAAGGATGGGCGGCATCTCCAAAGACACGGTGTACGCAGGGTTCGTCTGGGCCGGCCTCGCCGGCGGCGACGCCGCAGCGGCCAGGCAGGCGGCAGAGGAGGCCATGCGGCACACCAATCCGATCCGCGAATTGTTCACCAGGAGCACCGTTCCGGTGGCCGAGGCCGTATTCGCATGCGGTGATTTGGTCGCCGCGCGCCGTTGGGCGGACGAGACCGTCGCACTGGTACCCGGTTGGTTCAAAATGACGGCGTTGACGGTGCGCGCTTTTATCGCGATGGCGCAGGGTGAACCGGACCAGGCCGAGCGCGACGCGCATGAATCGCTCGCCATTGCCGCCAGCACCCAGGGATACACGCGGTTGCCCGACACGCTGGAATGCCTTGCCCGCCTGGCGGCCGACGGCGGCAACCACTCGTACGCGGCGCGCCTTTTGGGTGCAGCGGACGGCATCCGACAACGCATGGGCCACGTCCGCTTTCCGATGTATCAGGCCGGCTACGACGCCGTACTGACGACGGTCCGGGAGGAATTGGGGCACAACGATTTTGATGCCGCCTGGACCGAAGGCGCTTCGCTGTCGACTGAAGAAGCCATCGCGTACGCGCAACGCGGGCGTGGCGAACGCAAACGCCCTGCCACTGGCTGGGGTTCGCTGACGCCGATGGAGCAGGACGTGGTGCGTCTGGTCCGTGAGGGGTTGGGCAATAAGGAGATCGGCGCGCGCCTTTTCATTTCGCCCCGAACCGTGCAGACGCACCTCACCCACGTCTACGCCAAGCTCGGGGTCGGCTCTCGTGTCCAGCTGGTCCAGCAGGCAGGCCGCCGAACCTGAACTCGCGAGCAGACGCAAAAGTGCCCGAACGCACGGCGTGTCGGGCGCTTTTGCGTCTGCTCGCGGTCCACTGCGCGTGCCCCGGCCAGGGATCTGCGCGGTTACGCGGATGTTCTGCGCGGCCTTGGCCGCGAAGCTGGTTACCATGAGCCAACACGCGGAGACGCCGCTGATCTGGAGCGAACTGGGCTTGAGTGAGTTGCTGCCAACCGGAACGGTGACGCTGCTGCTTTCCGACGTCGAAGGCTCGACGCGACTATGGGAAACCCAGCCCGAGCAGATGACCGCCGCCCTGGCGCTGCTGAATGAGACCGTAAACCGGGAGCTCGCCGCCCACGACGGCGTGCGCCCGCTCGAACAAGGCGAGGGCGACAGCTTCGTCGCCGCGTTCGCCCGCGCGTCCGACGCGGTCGCCTGCGCACTCGCATTGCAACGCGCTCCGTTGGCTCCGATAAAGATCCGCATCGGCATCCACACCGGCGAGATCCAGCTGCGTGACGAATCCAATTACGCCGGCCCGACAATCAACCGCACCGCACGCATACGCGACCTGGCCCACGGCGGTCAGACCGTACTCTCTGGCGCGACCGAGACGCTGGTCATCGATCACCTACCCGACGGCGCCTGGCTCACCGATCTCGGCAGCTACCCGCTACGAGGTGTGCCGCGCCCGGAGCGCGTCATGCAGTTGTGTCATCCCGACCTGCGCAACGAGTTCCCGCCACTTCGGGTACGCCAGGTTACCGCCGCGCACAACCTGCCGGCTCAGCTGACGAATTTCATTGGGCGCCAAGATGTGATGGCGGAATTGCGGCAGATACTCGCGGACAAGCGCCTGGTCACGTTCACCGGCGCAGGCGGTGCCGGCAAGACGCGACTCGCCGTCGAAGTCGGTTCTCAGCTCACCACCGAGTTCCCGGATGGGATCTGGTATATCGATCTGGCACCGATCACCAATCCCGCCACGACATCGGTGAAAGTCGCTCGCACGCTTGGCCTTCCGGATCAGCCCGGCCGCTCCACGATGGATCTGCTGCTGCGGTTCTTCGACGACAAAGCGATGTTGATGGTGCTGGACAACTGCGAGCATCTGCTCGATGCGTGCGGAACCCTGGTCGTCGAGTTACTTGCGGCCTGCCCGCATTTGACGATTCTGGCCACCAGCCGTGAGCCACTCGGGGTGCCTGGCGAGTTGAGCTGGCGGGTGCCGTCCTTGTCCCTTAACGACGAAGCCGTCGAACTGTTCATCGACCGCGCCCGACACGCCCGGCCCAACTTCGAGATCGGTGACAACCGGGCGCTGGTGGAAGAGATCTGCCGGCGCCTCGATGGCATGCCGTTGGCGATCGAGCTTGCCGCAGCACGGGTTCGGGCGCTGTCCGTGCGCCAGATCGTCGACAGTCTGCACGACCGGTTCCGGTTGCTGACCGGAGGGGCGCGCACTGCGGTGCGCCGCCAGCAGACGCTGCGCGCCTCGGTGGATTGGTCGCACGCGCTGCTCACCGAGCCCGAGCAGGTCTCATTCCGCCGGCTCGCGGTATTCGCCGGCGGCTTCGATCTTGACGCCGCCCAAGCCGTCGGCGCCAGCAGCGAGGTCGAAACCTACCAGCTGATGGACCAATTGGGCCTACTGGTCGACAAGTCCTTGGTGGTCGCTGACGACACCGGCGCCGGGATGCGGTACCGGTTGTTGGAGACGGTTCGCCAGTACGCGCAAGAAAAGCTCGGCGAGTCCGGTGAGGCCGACGACGCGCGTACCCGCCATCGCGACCACTACACCGCCATAGCCGCCGAGCTGGAATCACACGGCCACAGCGCCGATGATCGACTGCTGGCGTGGGCACAAACCGAGATCGACAACCTGCGGACCGCATTCGCCTGGAGCCGGGAGAATTCCGACCCCGAGGCAGCCCTACGGCTCATGTTGTCGTTGCGGCCGTTGTGGTTACGGGGCGGCCGTGTCCAGGAGGCACTGGCCGGGTTTGACACGGTGTTGGCCGGCGCGGATCGCTCCGGGATCGCACCGGCAGTGTGGGCGGCCGCGGTCGCCGAGCAAAGCATCCTCGCGGCCTTTGCGGCCGTGCCGACGGAGCTGGGTCGACCACGGGAGGCGCTGGAAATCGCGCGTGAGCTTGATGATCCCGCGCTGATCGCCCCGGCGCTCACCGCATGCGGGATGAGCGCGATCTACAGCCCCGAGCTCGCCCAGCAATACCTCGCTGAGGCGATCGACGTGGCCCGTACGGCCGGTGATCGGTGGAGTCTGTGCCAGATCCTCAGCTATCAGGCGAGCGTGGGCTGCTATGCCGGTGAACCGATTCCCGCTATTGCGGCAGCGCAAGAGGGACGTGACCTCGCCGACGCGCTGGGCGATCGGTTCTTTTCGCGGACCTGCCGATTCTGGCTGAGTGTCGCGTTGGCGATGCAGGGAGATCTCGCGCAAGCTTGCCAGGTCGCCAGCACCTTGGTCGACGAGGCGAAGGCGGCCGCGGACCACACCATGACGGTCTTCGGTCATGTGTGCCATGCCGCAGCGCTTTTCCTACAGGGACACGCGGCCGCCGCGCAAGCCGCAGCGCAATCCGCCCAGGAGACCGCAGCAACGATAGGCGGGTTTTTCGAAGACACCGTGTATGCGTTGTTCGCTAACGCCGCATTGGCCGGCGGCGACGCGCCGGCGGCCAGCCTGGCGTCCGCGGAGGCCTTCCGGCACACGGTTCCCGCCCGTGAACTGTTCATCAAGGGCTCCGCCCCGGTGGCCGAGGCCGCACTCGCGGATGGTGATCTGGTCACCGCCCGCCGATGGGCCGACGACGTTGTCGCGGTGGTTCCGGGTTGGTACCAATTGCTCGCGAGGAACGCGCGGGCCTTTGTGGCGATCGCACAGGGCGAGCCCGAACAGGCCGAGCGCGACGCCCACGAAGCGCTGGTGGTCGCCGCCCGCACCCACGCGTACGCGCGGGTGGCCGACACCTTCGAATGCCTTGGCCGCCTGGCGTCCGACGACGGCAGTCACCAGCATGCGGCACGTCTGCTGGGTGCGGCTGACGGCATCCGGCAGCGGATGGGACATGTCCGATTCCCGATGTATCAAGCCGGCTACAACGCGGTGGTGGCCGCCGCGCGGGAGGCGTTGGGGCAGAGCGATTTTGACGCCGCGTGGGCCGAAGGTGCCGCGCTGTCGATCGAGGAGGCGATCGCGTATGCGCAACGCGGTCGCGGTGAGCGTCAGCGGCCTACCAGTGGGTGGGGATCGTTGACGCCCACGGAGCGCGATGTGGTGGGTCTGGTCCGGGAGGGGTTGGCCAACAAAGACATTGCCACGCGGCTTTTCATCTCACCACGAACGGTGCAAAGTCACCTCACCCATGTCTACGCCAAGCTCGGGGTCAGTTCCCGTGTGCAGCTGGTCCAGGAGGCTGGCCGCCGCAACTGAAGGGCGCGCCCGGCGGCGGTATCTTTTCGCTATGGGGACAAAGGCCGAACGCCGCGTCGCGCGGGAACGCGTGGACGCCTACTACCTTGCGCAACTGGGCGAACTCATCGAGTTCATTGCGGCCGCGGTCGATGAATACCGTGCCGGCGAGATCGATGCCTATGCCGTCGACGAGACAATCCACCACTATCACCGAGCGGCCCGCGAGCTGTGGAAGTTCTGCTGGTTGGGCGGCGGTGGAACGCACAGCGAGATCGTCGCTCATCTCCTCGAGGGGATGGCCAGCGACGGCGAACCCATCAACTGGTGGGAACGGAGTGCGCCACGACGACGTTCGTGATCCCGCAGGCGCACATGAGCCAGGATTGAGCCGCCTACGTCGTGGTCGTCAGCTCAGGCCGAGATCCTCGGTCGTGTCGCCCGCGAGCACCTCGAGGTCCTCGCGTAAGCCGGGATCGGCTTGAACGTGGCGCAACCGCGAGAGGAACTCCGATTTGGGCAGCCAACGCCGGCGCTGGGCGCTCACCGCGGTGAGAACGGCGACAGGGCGGCCGTTGACGACGATTGTCGCGTCCTCCCCTTCCCGCGCCCGCTGGAGCACTCCCGCCGTATCGTTGTGCAGTTCACGACACGCCACTTCAGACATGCTACGAACGTAGCTCAGATGGAGCGCAGCCCATACGCCTTCTCGGATGCTGGCCGCTAGGGGCCGCCGCGCCAGTGGTCGATGCGGTGATGGTCTGGAGTAAAACCATGCGCCACACCCCACAGGACCGCCTGGGTCCGACTGCCGACGTCGATCTTTCGGTAGATCGTGCGGATGTAGGACTTGACGGTGTTGGGGCTGAGGTAGGTCAGCCTGGCGACGTCAGCGTTGCTCATGCCCTGGGTGATGAGCGCCAGGATCTCCGACTCGCGGTCGCTGAGCCCTTCGCCGCGGCCGGGCCAGTCGAGCCCGACGGCGCTGCGCGTCCGCGGCGGGACGTCACTGATGACCGTCTCGCCGGCATGCACCGCCTCCAACGCGGCCACCAGATCCCGCGCCGGCAACGTCTTCGATAGGTAGCCGTGCGCCCCGTGCTGCCGCGCGCTGGCGATCAGATCCGGGTGAAAGTTCCACGTATAGACCACAACTCGGTGCGCGCGCGGATTCGCCACGAGGTGGGCGATCTCGTCGTGGTCGGATTCCGGTTGCGCGAACGAGTCGTACAGGACGATGTCGACGGTGTCCGAGACGGGCATGGTCGAGTCGAGTTCGGCGATGACCACCCGATCGCGATACCGGTCGAGCATATTGGCGACGCCCATCACGACCACGTCGTAGTCGTCGACGAGCGCCACGGTGATCGCGCTGCTCGTGGGCGAAGGCATGGAGGTCATATTACCTACCTAGGGGTGTACCGGAACCCCCCTTAGGGGTGGTCGACTGAAGTCACGTCAAGCAAACCGCCAGACCCAGAAAGGCTCACCATGATCATCCTCGGAATCGTTCTCATCGTCCTCGGGCTCCTACTGCCCGCGCTCATACCGGCTTTCGCCTTCGGCCACATTCTCGTAGTCCTAGGCGTCATCTTGCTTGTCATCGGCGCGGTTTTGGCGATCCTGGGATCCGCGGGCCGCGCTGTCGGCGGCCGCCGCCACTACTACTGAACCCGTTAAAGCGTTACCCCCATGGCGCTTTCACTGCCGTGGGGGTAACGGCTTCTTAGGACTTGCTGCCGACGGTTATCAGCCGTCAATCGGCGAATGCGTTCGAACAGTGTGTATTTCAATGTTCAGGATCCGGCATTGCGACGAGCGGCTTCCACGAGTGCTTCGGCGGCCCGCCTCGATTTCTTCTGTTCTCCCGATGTTGCCGTGACGTCGGCTGCCGCAATGCCCGCGTTGACGAGGAGAGTAACGGAAGCATCGGACATTTCTTCGTCAATCAGGAGTGCGGCATCAAGGAATTGCGTGGCCTTCTTCAGCCGGCCGCGGCGGATGACCTGCGAACCGGGTCGTGTTCGTTCCGACACTGCTTACACCCCATGCTTTTTCCGGACTGGCGCGAGCTGCTTGAGCAGCCAGGGGCGCGATCCGGCTACCGTCAGGCCGCGTTCAACAACGTCGCGAACCATAGGTTCAGTCCGAGCAGCGCGCAAGTCGGCTTCGGTGTACTCAACGACGCGGGCGTCGTTACCCGTCCAGGCAGTTATCGCCGCCGCTAGCTCGCCGACCTGAATCTCCCACTCAGACAAGGGCGCGTCACCTTTCCTCACCAAGAAAAGATCCACGTCACTGTCCGCGGTCATCGTGCCGCGCGCAGCGGATCCGAAAACCGCAGCGTACGCCGCGGGGTGATCCCAGGCTTTCAATTGATCTTCGAGTCTGGCCAAGAATTTGTTGAAGATCTTCGCTAACGCCATGATGGGCTCCGCGGCGAGGTGCGCCGTGTTCAGCCGATACGCGTAGGTGTTACCCACACGTTCCGCTAGTACTATGCCTTGACGCGCCAATCTGGTGAGGACCTTGCGGATGCCCTCCTCTGAAAAGCGATTCAGAATTCGGTGGATCTGCCCGGTGGTGAATGTGGCATCGTGCGTCGCCAAAACGGCGAGGACGTCACCGTCCAGTGTGGGTGTCACTGTGGCGAACGGTCGGTTCAGCTCCACGGCGCGCCTCCTAGCGACTTTCCAGCGCCCCAACGATAGTTGGTTCAACCTTATCTTAGTTGATATAGCCGTATTATAGTTGGCAGGTATCGACCGTCATTACCTCGCCGAACCTGCGCGAGCAGACGCAAAATCGCCCATTTCCATGCCGAAATGGGCGATTTTGCGTCTGCTCGCGGTGCTGGCTAGCTCTTGATGCCGACGGTGATCAGGTCGGACACGAGCTGGGTCCACAGCGGCCGCCGGACACGGTGCTGGTCTTTGATGGTGAAGCCGGCGTCCTCGAACAAAGCCCGCACCGCCTCAGGCGACGGATTGTGCTGAGGCTTCCACTTGCTGTCCGAAAGCCCTTGCAGCAGAGAGCTCCTGGCGCTCAGGGTCGCGACGGCTACCAGTCCCCCGGGCGCGAGCACCCGATAGAATTCCCGCAATGCCGCCGGCTGGTCGAAGAAGTGAAACGCCGACGTCGTCACGACGGCGTCGAGCGCTCCATCGTCGAAGGGCAGCTTCTCGGCCGGGCCCTTCAAGAACTCCACCTTGTTGGACCTCGCGCGAGCCTGGGCCAGCATGCCGTCGGACATGTCGACGCCGTAGATCGCCTCGGGTTTCAGTTCACGCTCGATCCGATCGCTGAGAATGCCAGTGCCGCAGGCAATATCGGCGATCTTCTGCGATTTGGCCTCGCGCAGCTGCGCGATCACCTCATCATGCGGCGGGCGGTAGACGTACTGCTGCAGAAACGGCTGGTCGTAGAGCGGAGCCAGTACGCTCCACGTGCGCGTGACGAAGCTATTGAAAACCTTGCCCGGTACGGTCGTCATTTGGTCAGCACCGACGTGTAGTAGATGGTGTCGGCCACCGACACCGAATCGTTGTTCTGCGGGATCGGCGCAAGTCCGTTGTCGGCCAACAGTTCACTCATCTGCACACCGACCGACTGCCATCCCAGGTTCTGCAGGTACGTCGCGACATCGTTGCGCTCGCCTTCAAAGCCCAGGTCTTCGAAGTCCAATTCGAGGCCATGCTCGCGCCACCGAGCGCTGGCCGTGCGCATCTTCTCGCGGGCTTCTTCGACGTCGACATTCGACCTGTCCGGTATCGCTTCACAGGCCAGCCGGCTGCCCTCGGCGCTCAGCGCAGTGATGTTGTCCAGCAAGCGGTCCTGCGCCTCCGGCGGCAGATACCCGAAGAGCCCCTCGGCGATCCACGCGGTAGGCCGGCTGGTGTCCAGACCGGCCGCACGCAAAGCGGTGGGCCAGTCCTGCCGCAGATCGATGGCAACGGTGCGCCGGTCGGCCGTCGGGGCGGCGCCGAGCCCCTCCAGGGTGACGGTCTTGAACTCGATCACCTCAGGCTGGTCGATCTCGAACACCGTCATGCCGGCCGGCCACGACAACCGGTAGGCACGCGCGTCGAGACCGGACGCCAGAATCACGGCCTGACGAATGCCGGCCTGGGTCGCGTCGCGAAAGAACCCGTCGAAGAAACGGGTCCGGACGGCCATCGCGTCGGGCATGTGCCCGAGCTTCCAGTCGGACTCGTGGTCGTCGAGGTCGTCGGCGACAACCTCTCCGGCGGCCCAGCGGGTGAAGAAGTCCACTCCGACGGCACGGACCAGCGGCTCGGCGAAGTGGTCGTCGATCAGCGGGTTGTCGGCCTTGGTGGCGATGGCGCGGGCGGCCGCCACCATGGTGGCCGTGGCTCCCACGCTGGTGGCCAAGTTCCAGGTGTCATTGTCTGTGCGCGGCATGAGTCTGTTTCTCCAAATGTCGGATTTAAGCGATATTTAGATAGCGTAACAAACTCTCGGCGGGACCCCGACCGTGCATCGCTGACCTGGGCTTATGTGTCCTTTGCGTCGTGCGCGAGCTTCAACAACTTGTCGAGTTCCTCGACGAGGTAGCCCGCGATGACATCGATGTCGGGCACCAGCTCGCGGCAGCTGATCAGCCCGAAGTGCATCTGCCCGCTGTTGCTGTTGACCGTGATGTTGAAGCCCTGGCCGTCGGTGACCACCGAGACGGGGTAATTGGCCAGCACCTTCGCGCCGCCCAGGTACAGGTCGACGTTGGGGCCGGGCACGTTGGAGATCACCAGGTTGTACGGCGGGAGCCGGCGTGGCAGGCCCAAGGCGAACACGACCCGGGCCGCCCGGGCCACCAGCGCGGGCGGGGCGAAGTCGGTGACGTTATCGACGAGTCCCTGCGGGATCGCCGCCTGCTGGGCCTTGGCGACCTTGGTCGCTTCGTGCACCGCGTTGAGGCGGGCGACGGGGTCGTCGAGGTGGGTCGGCAGCGCCGCGAACATCGATGACACTTTGTTGCCGAGCTTGGACTTGCTGGCCTCGTCGCGCACCGAGACGGGAATCATCGCGACCAGCGGACCCTCGGGCAGCGCGTCATGATCGATCAGCCAGTGCCGCACCGCGCCGGCCGACATGGCCATCACCACGTCGTTGACGGACGCGCCGAATGCGTTCTTGACGGTCTTCACGTCATCGAGTTCGACGCTGCGCATGGCGAACCGCCGGTGCAGGGTGACCTCATCGTTGAACGGCGTGCGCGGCGCGATCAAAGGGGCCGTATTGATGACGTCGCCGTCTCGGTCGCCGCGACCGAGGAGCGCGCCGACATACGGAGAGAGCGCACTGCCGAACAGCGGCAGCGCCCGGCCCATCCCCGCCGCGATCCGGACGGCGCTCGCCGGGCGCGTGGCGAGCGACGCGGCCGCACGAGTGAGCAGGGTTGCGTCGCTCGGTGCCGGTTCAGGCTTGAAATCGACTGCGACAGGCGGCTTCTCGCCCTCAGGCGTCAGGTCGACGAGGACCGTCATCAGCTCGGCGCCAGAGACGCCATCGATGGCGGCGTGGTGGATCTTCGTATATAGGCCCAGGCGCCCGCCGGCGAGTCCCGAGATGAGGTACATCTCCCACAGCGGGCGGCGCCGGTCGAGCGGACGCGCGTGCAGCCGGCTTACCTGTTCGGTGAGTTGCGCGTCCGATCCCGGTGCGGGAAGCGAGATTTCGCGGACATGAAATTCCATGTCGAAGTTCTGGTCGTCGATCCAATACGGCTGGTCGAGCCCGAACGGCACGTACTTCAACCGCTGCCGCAGCAGCGGGATCTGCGAGATGCGCTGGTTCATCAGTCTGGTCAACGCCGCCAGGTCCAGGGGTGCCGGGGCCTCGCTCGGGTCGAGAATCAGCAAGCCGCCGACGTGTCCGGTGGAGTTGTGGGTTTCCAGCGTCAGGAACGCCGCATCTAGGCCGGAGAGCTGTTTCATCGGTTTTCCTCGGTTGGTGCGGTCAGGTGGCCGGCGCCGGCGGCGCCAAGTTCGTGGCGGTCGAGCCAACGCCCGACGGCGTGGATCACTGCGTGGGGGGTTTCGAGCTGCGGCGTGTGTCCGACGTCGGAGAGAAACTCGGTGTCCCACTTGGGGTTAGCGGCGGCCGCGATGCGTGCGGCGGTGATGGGCACCAACCGATCCTTGTCGCCGTGGATGAGCAGCACGGGCTGCGGGAGCGACTTCATCGTGTTCTTGAACTGACGCGGCCGCAGCCCTGCCCGCAGCACCGACCGCGCGGCCTGCAGGAAGGCGGCATCTTGCTTGGGCATGTGCCGGCGGCGGTATGCGACGAGTTCGGTGGCGGCGTCCATCAGTTCCGGGTCGCTGCGGCGAGGATCGACGAAGCACAGGTTGATGACGCGCTGGACGAGCTCGCGGTCGCTTCTGGATCGTCTGCTGATGTCCATGAAGGCCTCGCCGACGCCGGGAACGGCGTACATCAGGAACTGCGCGGCGACCTGGCCGTCGGGAACCTCCACGGGTCGCGGCAGTGCGGGATTGACCAGGACCACCGCGGTGACCGCATGCGGGCTGGCGGCAGCCTGCAGGATCGTGATGGCGCCGCCCATCGAGTTGCCCATCAGAATAACTGGGCCGCCGATGATTTCGTTGATGAAGCGGTCGAGAATCTTCCTGTTGGCTCCGATGGAGGTTTTTCTGCCCGCGGCCGGTGAGAACCCGAATCCGGGCAGGTCGATGGTGATCACGCGGTTGCGTTCGGTCAGCGCCGGAGCGACCCTTACCCAGTTCAGGTGCGAGCCACCCAGACCGTGCACCATCACGATGGGCGGAGCCCCTGCGGGCCCGCCGAAATCCGCCCAGTGCACCGGTCCCCCGATGTCGCTGGTGTGGCTGTCGCCGCCCCACGGCTGGGCGAGTCGCGGATGCATCATCTGGTGGTCCTATTCGTTAGTGGTGCTGACGAGACGCAGCGCCAACTCGGAGTAGAGCGTAGCCACGGTTTCGGGGTTCGAATAGCGTCCGGCCGGGAACCAGCGGCAGACATCGACGCACAGTGACACGACGGAAAGCGTGACGCCCTCGGTGTCCGGGACCTGGAAAGACCCGTCGGCGACGCCTGCGTCGACGATCTCCCGGATGTGACGTGTCAGTTTGCGGCGCAGCCCGACGATCACGCGGTAGTGCTCCGGCGAGAGGGCTTTTAACTCGTATTCGACGACCTTGGAGCGGCCGTGGTAGGCCGCCTGCGTGCGGGCGAACTCGCCGACGACCGCCTGTAGGCGATTAGCGGGCTTGTCGGTGACGGGGTCGGCGGCTTTTAGCCATTCGACGGTCTTTTGGTGGCCCTCGTAGGCGATGACGAAGAGCAGTTCTTCTTTGGATTTGTAGTGCGGGTACATCGCCGCCGCGCTCATACCGAGGCGTGCCGCGATGTCCCGGGTGGTGGTGCCGCCATAGCCGTGTTCGGCGAACGCCTCGATGGCGGCGGCTCGGATCCGCGCGGCGGCCTTCGAGGTGCTGACGACGCTCGCAGTCGTCACTGATCCGGCCTTCTGCATGGAAATACTATAAGCGGTCGCTTATTTATAAGCAACTGCTTAGTAGCAGGCAATGTGGCGTCCCTGTCTGAGTTAATTACCGGATGAATCCGGGTGACGCATGTGTCGTATCTCTTTGAGCCGGGGTGTCGACAGGTCACAATTATTTTCGGGACCCCTCAACATCCGCGAAAAGCAAGTAGTCGAGTACTCACGCCGCCCTTTGCAAACCCCGCAATACTGACGCAAGTCAATACTGACGCAGGTCGGAAGGGTACTAATGGCAAAACTCGGTGAGCATGCGGTAGTTCTGGGAGCCAGCATGGCGGGCCTGACGGCCGCGAGAGCACTGGCCGAGTTTTTTGAAACGGTCACCGTGGTGGAGCGGGATACGCTGAGCGACGCCGCCGATTGCCGCCGCGGCGTGCCGCAGGGCCGGCAGATCCATGGCCTGCTACTGCGAGGCGCGCAGGCCCTCGAAGAACTCTTCCCGGGGATTCTCGACGAGCTCGTCGAAGCCGGCGCGCCCGCGGTTGACTATCGGGACCTGTCGCAGCTCCATTTCAACATGGGCGGCCATTTGGCCGTGCAATCCGGTTCGCTCGAAGGGCTGAGGGCGTACACCCCGAGCAGACCATTTCTGGAGTCCCACGCCCGGCGCCGGGTTCGCGCGATTCCCAACATCGAGTTGGTCGATAATCACGACGTCGTCGACGTCACCTCCCACACAAGCCGTGACCGCATCACCGGGGCGCGAATAGTAAACCGTCACAACAACTCAGAATCAGAACTGCCCGCCGATCTTGTCGTCGATGCCACGGGGCGCGGCGCGCGGACACCGGCAATGCTGGAAAGGCTGGGTTACGCCCGCCCCGCCGAGGACGACGTCGTCATCCATCTGATGTATGCGAGTCAGCTGCTGCGGATGCCACCAGAGTCGTTGCACGAGTGCGCTTGCCTCGTGGCCCCAGTGCCCGGCCGACCCACCGGGATGGCGATGCTCACATACGAGCACGACACCGTTATGTTTTCGGTCTTCGGAATGGCGGGCAATGATCCACCTGTCGGATGTTCCGCGATGTGCGACTTCGCCGAACAATTTGCGCCCGCCCACGTTTTGGCGGCCATTCGGGCGGCCGAACCTCTCGGAGAGACAGCGCAGCATCGGTTCCCGTCGAGCCGTTGGCGCCGGTACGACAAAGCGCGACTGCTTCCCGAGGGCTTGCTGGTGGTCGGAGACGCGGTGTGCAGCTTCAACCCGATCTATGGGCAGGGTATGACGGTGGCCGCGCTGGAAGCTTTGGAGCTGCGAAATTGCCTGTCTCGGGGCACAACGGACCTACCGCGGCGGTTCTTCCGAGCTACCGCAACGCCAATCGGGCAGGCGTGGCAAATGGCGGCCGGCGGTGACCTCTCCCTGCCCGAGATCGAAGGCACACCACCGCTGTCGACGAGGTTGCTCAGCGGGTACATGGACCGATTACTGACCGCTGCCGAACACGACACCGCCGCACTCGAGCAGTTCCTCAAGGTGGCGTGGCTTGTCGACGCACCGAGTCGGCTGCTGCGCCCCTCGATGATGTGGCGTGCCGCCTCAGCCAATCCACGCCGGCAGAAACGCCCGACGCCGGTCACCGCGACCAGTCCCTGAACAGTTAGCTGAACTGACCGCTTGTGCGGATATCGCGGTGCTGGAGCCTCGGCACGGTCAGCCCGGGCCAGCCAAGCTGCTGCGTAGCCGACGGTGCGATCGCAGCGACCCGGTTGCCGTCGGGAACGACGAGGCTTCACGGCGTCATTGTGGTGCGGAATCAGCTGCGGGACCGGATACCAAACGTGTTCTACTCGTTGCTGGGTTATGGTCGGCAGGAGGTGGTCAGTGGCGTCATATGACTTCATCGTGGTCGGGGCCGGTTCCGCCGGATGTGCGGTAGCGGGGCGGTTGGCCGCTGAGTCTTCGTCGACGGTGCTGTTGATCGAAGCCGGCGGCTCGGATCGACGACTGGCGGTGCGAGCGCCACTGGCGGGCCTCCGGCAGTTCGGGACGTCGTTGGACTGGGCCTACGAAACCGATCCGGAGCCCGGTTGCGCCGATCGCCGCATCCCGCTCCACGCCGGTCGTGTGCTCGGGGGCACCAGCGCAATGAACATGATGCTGTGGGTCAAGGGCAGCAATCTCGACTACGACGGCTGGCAGCTGCCCGGCTGGTCGTGGCAGGACGTGGCACCGGTATTCGCGCGAATTGAACAGGGGCCGATGCGAATTGGCCGAACGCCGTATCCCGACGAACTGTCCAATCGATTCGTCACTGCGGCGCGTGCGGCGGGTGTCTGCGCCGACGACGACGTCAGCGGACCCGAACTCGACGGCGCAGCGATCGCTCCGGTCACCATCCACAACGGCCAACGCTGGAGCACGCCACGTGGCTACCTCCAACACCGCAGCAATTTGACGATCCTCACCAAGGCCGAGGTCCGCCGAGTGATCATCCGCAACGGTCGCGCCGTCGGCATCGAATACCGCCGCCAGGGACGTGTCAGCCGTGTCCAGCAAGCGTTCGCCGACCAACAAGTCGTCGTCAGCGCGGGCGCCTACCGCACGCCCCAGTTGTTGCAGTTGTCGGGCATCGGTCCGGCTGACCATCTGCGCGGCGTCGGGATCAGCCCAGTCGTCGACAGTCCCCGCGTCGGCCACGGCCTGACCGACCACCCGCACGCCTGGGCGATCTGGTCTCTGGCGCCCGGCTATGTCGGCCTGTCGGACACTACGAACCCGAAGTGGTTGCTGCAGTGGATATTTGGCCGACGAGGCAAGTTCGCCAATAGCGTCGTCGAGGCGGTCGCCCATATCCGGTCGACGGCCGACCTCCCAGCGTGCGACTTTCAGCTGATGACCGCACTCGCCGATGCCACGGCCGATCCAAGCGCAGGAAAGCTCAAGCCCGCATTGTCCATTGGACACTCGTACTGGACACCCAAGAGTCGCGGCAGTGTCCTGATCCGCTCGTCGGATCCCGCGACTCCACCGGCCATCCGGATGAACCTGCTCACCGAGCGCGACGACGTCGAAGCACTCATCCGGGCGGTGCAGCGCACCCGCGAAATCATGGGTACCGAACCGATCGCCTCCACCCTCGGACCCGAACTTCTTCCCGGCCCGGGCTCGGACCTCGAGGCGCACATCCGCGAGACCGCCATCACGACATACCACCCAGCCTGCACGGTCGCGATGGGCAATCAACCCGACAGCCCCCTCGACGAGCATCTCCGTGTCCGCGGTGTCGACAACCTCCGCGTCGCCGACGCGTCGGCGCTGCCCCGGATTCCACGCGCCAACACCAACGCTGCCTCGATCATGATCGGCGAGCGCTGCGCCGATTTCCTGCTGGCACAAGCTCCGATCGCAACGGCGAGGAGGAATACGAGATGAACGTCGTACGAGGGATTGTCACAGCCGCGATGCTCACGGGTTGGGCTGTCGGTGCGGCCGGTACCGCGTCTGCTGCGCCAACGATGAGCGGCCACTACATCATGGCGGCGACGTCACAATCGGGTGAGACCAGCACGAGCGATTGGTACTTCACTCCGTGTGGTGACGGCTGCGCTTCAGTAGCCAGCACATCCGGTGGACAGGCTTTCGGGCAGGCCCGGTTGCGCGACGGATGGTGGACGCTGGTTTGGCACTCCGACGCAATCTGCCTGAGCGGCAGCAGAGTTCCTGGGGCCCTCTCCAGCTACGACACCTGGGATGCGAACTCCCTTGCAGGCACAGACGAATACGGCCCTACGTCGACGGCAGTTTGCGGGTTCGGAGCGAAGCCTCGCGCGACCAACAAACTCCAACTGACGCCAGCCGGGTAGTACAGCGGCCTGTCGCGACCAATTAATCCGTAGCGCTGCTCGCTTCCGGCGTGACGGTCAGGATGCGCGCCAGGGTTTGCCAGCGTTTGTGTCTGTGATGAAACATACCGCGGACGAAAAGTCTTGTGCCCCAGCCCCTTAAACCGTCGTCCACCTCGATCTCGTCGGTGTATGAACAACTTTGATCGCCGGTCGGGACAAAGGTCAAGCGATGGTTCCAGGTGCGCACGGGCCCGCCCCACTCGTTCGTGTAGATCTCCAAGGGATCCAGCCGCACAACCTTGATGTGATGGCGCCACGCCGGAATCAGGCCAAGCCACCAGAGCCGTCCCACAGCCTCCAGGCCAGGCTCGATCTTCTCGGGAGTCCGCAGGCGCAGCGAAGGTTTCAGATACGGAGCCAGCACATATCGCATCAGCTCGGGCTTCGCGGCAAGTTCTCGTGCCAGCGACGCAGGTATCGGAAGCTCCGTAGTTAGGGTTACCTTCCTCATTCACGAAGTGTGTGCACAGACGGCTCGACTCAACAAGGCCTACGTTCCGAACGCACCCGTCAAGGCTGGCTCAGCATGTTCGTCGCCGTGCGGCGCGCCAGTGCCATGACAGACACCATGGGATTCACTCCGGAGCAGCAGGGCATCCCGCTGGCGTCGGCGATCCAGACCCCGGTCGTGTCGTGCAGCTCACCGTTTGGCTTCGCGACGCACGTCTGCGGGTCGCTGCCCAGCTTTGCGCTGCACATCTGGTGGGCACTGAACACCGGCGTGCCGCCGGGGCCGATCGGGACCTGGTTCACCTTCTCGATGAACGCCTCGAGGTCCTCGCCGCGCTGCCACGGCGCAAAAGGCTGGCCCGCAAGGAAGATCTGTTGCGCGCCAGCGGCCTCTTGCATGCGAATCGACGTCACCGCGGCCTCGCGGAAATGACGCCGGTCGAGCTCGTCGGTGAACGGATACCAGTGTGCCGACTCACCATTGGAGTCGATGGTGACCGTTCCGGCACCGCGGTCCTTGACGATGAACACCCAGTCGGCTCGGTACCGATATTTGCGGGTGAGCTCCTTGTGCTGCGCGCCGCTGAGCCAGGGCACGACCGTGGTGAACAGGCCGGGCAGGTGCTGCACGCATTCGACGATGTAGCCGTGGCAGTCATTCACCTCGGCGAACTCGTTCATGATGCCGGCCATCGCCGGGCCGTACCACGGGTCCTGGGGTTCGTCGTAGATGCCGGTGACGAGGCTGGCGGGATGCAGTCGCAGTTCGGCGCCAACAGCGGGTCCACCGATGCCCGAGCGGAGGAGAAGCGCGGGGGTTTCCAGGGCGCCAGCGGCAGCCGCGACGCAGGGAGCGTGGATGACGACGCGGGAGTTCTGCTGCGTCTGTGGGTCGGTGTAGGTTGCCTCGACCCCGACGGCCTTGCCGTTCTCGGTGAGGATCCGCTCGGCGCGGGTGTTGGACAGTAGTTTCGCTCCGGCGTCGGACGCGTCCTGCAGATAAGTACGCATGGTGCCCTGTTTGGCCCCGGTCTGATCGCCCATCCCGCTCCACCCGATCAGGTTCGGGTCGTATCTGTCCGGGTCGATGTTGAGCATGGCGAGGCGGTAGGAGTATCCGAGCTTGGCAGCGCCCGCGGCCAACCGCTGGTGGGGGGCGTTCTGGGTCGCTACCTTGTCGTTGCAGTTGATGCGGTCGAACACCGCCTGCAGGTGTTCGTCGAACGCCGGGGTGTCGACGTCGGTGAGTCCGTCGGCGGCCCAGCTGCGGCGGACGGTAGCCGGGGTCAGCAACGAGTTGGACCAGTTGACGGTGCTGCCGCCGCCCACGGTGCTCCCGGCGGCGATGCTGACCATTCCGTCGGCGGAGGGGAAGAACCCGCCGCGCAAGAAAAGGTTCCGATAGGCCAGCGGTTCCAGCTGGACGAAGTCGGACTCGTTGAAGTAACCGCCTGCCTCCAGGACGATGACCCGCTTGCCTGCCTGTGCCAGCACCGCGGCGGCCACCCCACCGCCGCTGCCGGAGCCGACCACCACCACATCGGCCTCTAGCGTCGTCTCGCCGGACGGGGTGATGACGTCAAGTGTCTTGGGCGTCTGCGGCGGGGCCTGGACCGCACCCGGATATCCCATACCGGCCCACAGCGGGTTGCCGCCCTCCGCACCGGGCAGGCTGTAGGCGAAGATCACCGACAGCTGATACAGCGCGGCGATCGCCCCCGCGGTCTCAGGCGAGATGCCGGCGAGGTTGGCGACGATCACCTCCCGGACGGCCTGGGGTTGGTTCTTCAACCCGATCAGGCCGGCGGCATCGAGCAATCGGAGCAGGCCGGCGAACTGCTCGTCGGGCAGGTGGGCGACGAGGTAGTCCGCCGTGGCAACGTCGGCCCCGACGTCACTGCCCTTGGCGGCGTAGAACCCGGTTGGGTCGTCCTCGCGCGGAACGGCCGCGACGAAGGTGTCGACGATCGCAGTCAGGGTTTTGCGCTGGAGTGCGGTGAATTCGAGAACCATGGAGGAGACCTTTCGTTGTCCGTCGGGGCTAGGGAAGCTGCATCGATTTTGTTTCCAGGAACTCCTCGAGTCCCCATTCGCCGAACTCGCGGCCATTGCCTGACTGCCCGTATCCGCCGAAGGGCGCGTGGATGTTGAAGGCGCCGTCGTTGATCTGGACCTGGCCCGCCCGAATCCGGCGGGCGACCCTGACGGCGTGCTCCGCGTCGCCCGAATAGACCCCCGCGTTCAGACCGAACATCGTGTCGTTGGCCAGTCGAACGGCCTCGTCCTCGTCGTCGTAGGCCTGGATCACCAGGACGGGACCGAAAATCTCCTCGCGCACGATCGCCATGTCCGGCGTGACGTCGGAGAAGACGGTCGGTCGGACGAAGAAACCCGTCTCCAGCCCGTCCGGCGCGGTGGGTCCTCCGGTGACGAGTCGAGCGCCCTCGGCGATGCCCTTCTCGATGTAGCCCACCACCCGGTCGCGCTGCGCAGCGGACACCAACGGGCCGAGAACCGTTGCCGGGTCGAACGGATCACCGACAGTCATCGATTCAACGCCCGCCTTCGCCACCGCTTCGACCTCGGCCAGTTTGGACCGGGGCACGATCATTCGCGTCAGCGCTATGCAGGTCTGTCCGGAGTTGAGGAAACAGGCCAACAGTCCGGCGGAAACGGCCTCGACCACGTCGGCGTCGTCCAGAACGATCAGCGGTGACTTTCCGCCAAGTTCCAGGGAGACCCGTTTGATGGTTTCGGCGGCGACGGCGCCGATCCGGCGCCCCGCGACCGTGGAACCGGTCAGCGAGATCATGTCGACTTCCGGGTGCGCGACGAGCGTCTCCCCTACCCCGGCGCCGGTCCCGGTGACCAGGTTGAACACGCCCGGCGGCAGGTCGATCGATTCGAACACCTCGGCCAACGCGTAGGCATTCAACGGCGCGACTTCGCTGGGCTTGAGAACTACGGTGCATCCAGCGCCCAGGGCCGGCGCAACCTTGGCCGCGATCTGGTGCAACGGATAATTCCACGGCGTGATCGCAACAACTACCCCGATAGGTTCGCGAACGACCAGGGAGTTATAGACCCGGCGCTCGAACGCGAAGCTCAGCACAATGTCAGCAATCGACACGAAGGACTGCACCGGCAGGCCGACCTGAATCACGTTGCTGTACGCGAAAGGCATCCCAACCTCTTGACTGACCAGCGTCGCGATTTCTGTCTGCCGAAGTTGCAGCCCCTCGGCGGCCCGCTTCAGGTAGCCGGCGCGTTCGGCCGGCGACGTCGTCGACCAGGAAACAAATGCCTCGCGGGCGGCGCGCACGGCCGCGTCCGCGTCCGCGGCGTTGCCGGCCGGGATCGACCCGATCGCCTCCCCAGTGGCTGCGTTGACGACCGCGATGGTGTCCGGGCCGTTGGAGGGCTGCCATTGTCCATTGATGTAGTGCGCGCCGTGCTCATGCATCGATTCCACCGCCCAGCGAGTCGACTGTGATGGCTGTCACAGCTAAGACTGCGCCCCGGAACCGGGTCCTGTCGATGGCCGGGCGAACAATAAATCCGGTCAGGAAACCGGCGGAAACACAACGTCCCAATCCCGGGCCATGCTCACGACGGTCCATCCCAGGCGTGCCCCGACGTCGGTGATCGGCTCGCTCTCGGTGAACGTCTGTGCCGTACTCGTGTAACGAAATTCGCGCTCCGCGTCGTCGTGGTCGATCAGCAGGGCAAGGCTGGGAGAGCCGGCGGCCTGCGCCCATTCCAGCATCTCCCGGTCACCTCCGGAGTTGCCGGCGGCCAGGATGGGCCGGCGGCCCAGCTGGGTCTGGATGTTGGCGACCTTGGCGCTGCCCTCGTTCGCGGCGCCGAGCAGGCCGCTGGTGCGCCGGATGACCGGCGAGCCGTCACCGCCGTCACGGCTGACGTCGTAGCCGATGAGCGTGCCCACCACCAACTCGGCCGGCACACCGTAGAGGTCGTCGCTGATCGCCCGGACGAACTCGGTTCCACCCCCGGTGACGATCCCCACCGTGAAGTCGCGGCGCCGCAGCTCGGCGATGAGTTCTAACATCGGCTGATAGGTCACCGACCGCGTCGGCCGATCCAGCGTCGGGTGCGTCGCTCCGCCCATGAATTCCCTTGCTGCGGAAGTGAACTCCTGCGGCGTCAGGCCCTCGAACAGACCGGCCAGGGCAAGCGCGATGCGTTCCAGCCCGATCCCCGCGACCGCCGCCCGATCACCGCTGAGCAGGGCGGCGAACTCGGAACGCTCGCCGATCGACGGGTCCGCGGTCACGCGGTTGCGCAGCGCGTCGAAGAAGAAGTCGAGCTGCACATAGCTCGGCCGCTCGCACCACAGCGTGCCGTCGTTGTCGAAGTAGGCGACCCGATCGACAACCGGCACCTCATCGGCCGCGACCAGAAACGCCTCCAGCGCATCCCGGGTGCCGCCGGGACGCCACGACGGGAGCGGGTCGTTGCGCTCCATGTCAGCTGCTGCGGGCAGTAGCGTCCTGCAACTTGGCCATCACCTGATCCATGTTGAAGCTCGCCGATTTCTGCCGCTGCGGGAACTCGATCAACGTCTCCAGCATCTTCGCGACGTAAGCCTGGGCCGGAACGAACAAGAAGATGCGGTCGATCATCCAGTCGTAGTAAGTGTTCGACGTGATGTCGGCCCGCTCGTACGGATCGGTGCGCAGGTTGAACAGCTTGGGCACGCGCAGTTGCACGTAGGGCTCCGCCCAGATCTGCAGGGTGCCCACGCAGCGCTGCTCGAGGAAGACGAACTTCCAGTTGTCGTAGCGCAGTGCGGTCAGGTCACCGTCGTCGGAGACATAGAAGAAGTGCTTGCGCGGGCTCTCGTCGGCCTCGCCGGTGATGTACGGCAACTGGTCGTGCCCGTCGAGGTGCACCTTGTAGGTCGTGCCGTTGAGGTCCGTGCCCGCGCGCAGCCGCTCGGCGATGTCGGGCACGCCCGCCGCCGACAACAGCGTGACGAACCAGTCGTTGTGGCTGACGATGCCGTTCAACACCGACCCGGCCGGGATGTGCCCCGGCCAGCGCACCAGCGCCGGGACGCGGTAGGCGCCTTCCCAGTTGGAGTTCTTCTCGTTGCGGAACGGGGTCATGCCGGCGTCGGGCCAGCTGTTCATATGGGGACCGTTGTCGGTGGAGTACATGACGATCGTGTTGTCGGCGATGCCCAGCTCGTCGAGCAGATCCAGCATGGTGCCGACGGTGTCGTCGTGATCCAGCATCGTGTCGTGGTAGCGCGACTGCCAGCGCCCCGCGCGGCCCACGCTTTCGGGCTTGGTGTGGGTGCGGAAATGCATGTGCGTGGTGTTGAACCACACGAAGAACGGAGTTTCGGCTTCGTGCTGGCGCTTGATGAAATCGACTGCGGCATCGCGGAATTCGCCGTCGCAGGTTTCCATCCGCTTCTTGGTGAGCGGGCCGGTGTCCTCGATGCGCTGGGTGCCGTCGCCGTTGGCCCAGGTGTGCAGCACGCCGCGCGGCCCGAACTCTCTTGCGGAATTCAGGATCCTTGGGATAGTCCGGCTGTTCGGGTTCCTCTTCGGCGTTGAGGTGATACAGGTTGCCGAAGAACTCGTCGAAGCCGTGCATGGTCGGCAGGTGCTCGTCGCGGTCGCCGAGGTGGTTCTTGCCGAACTGGCCGGTGGCGTAGCCCTGCGCCTTGAGCGCCGTCGCGATCGTCGGGTCCTGGGCCTGCAGGCCCAGCGGCGCCCCGGGCAGGCCCACCTTGGTCAGGCCGGTGCGGTACGGGTTCTGGCCGGTGATGAACGCCGCCCGTCCCGCGGTGCAACTCTGCTCCGCGTAATAGTCGGTGAACAGCACCCCTTCGGCGGCGACCCGGTCGATGTTGGGCGTCCGGTATCCCATCAGCCCGTTGCTGTAGCAACTGAGGTTGCTCTGCCCGATGTCGTCGCCCCAGATGATCAGGATGTTCGGTTTATCGCTCATTGGTTGGCCTTTCGCGGTCGAAGCCCCGATGCCTGGCACCCGGGCCAGCTGACACTGGCGCGTACCAGGCGGAGCCTAGACCCTGTCGCTGTGAGCCTCGGGCTTGGCAAGTCAGCCCCGGTTCCTGCCCCCGACCAGCTGCAGGAAGAACTGGAACGCGTTGAGCGCATCCAGAAATATCGATGCTGCGATGAATGGCGCCGAGTCAAGGTCAGTTGAGCGCCGCAGCCGCTGGAAGTCCACCATGGTAAGGCCGGCGAAGACGATAAGACCCAGGATCGAGTAGATGACCGCACCGCCGGGTATGTGCACGAAGATCAACACGATGCCAAACACGATCAGGACAAGCAGCGCCCCGAAGCTGACCCGCGCGACGCCGGACAGATCGGTGCGGGTGGCTTAGCCGAACGCGCCACAGCCGGCGATGAACAGCGCCGTCGCTCCACCGGCCTCCCAATATGCCGGCCAAGCGTCGCCGGTTGCGGTTACGCACCTGGCTGATCTGTTCGTCGCCCCCATGCGCTTACGCAGCCGCGAATTGTTCTGTCACCACCCGACCTCTGACAATCGCGGTGTCGACGTGGCCGTGTCACCGCGCCTGACAGTCACTTCTGTAATGTGCATCGGTCACCGCGAACAATCGACCGCGACCTCCAGCGCCTCACAGATTGCGCGCATCCGGGTGTCGGCAAGCCGGCCGAGTCGGCTGACCAATGTCGCTACCGAAACACTTTCAACCGAGTCCAGGTTCACCGCCGAAAGACGGGGAATCGGGTCTGACCCGGGCTCAAGCACAACCTCGCTGGCAAGCCCCCGGATGGTGGTGGTGCATGGTGCGACGAGTGCGCGTCGAAGTCGAGGGATCGCCGCGTCACGAGACAGCACAACAACTGGGCGCCGCCCAACCTCGGCCAGCTCGCACCACCAAACCTCGCCGCGTGCAGGAAGTGTGCTCACGACGCGCCGGCAGCCCGGCGCCACGACGCTAGGTCGCCCCACTCGTCGGGTTGATCAGCCGGCTGCTCGTCGTAGGCGGCGTAGGCTGCCTCGATCTCCGCCGATCGATAACGAGCGAGCAAAGCGCCAAGAGCCTCATCAACGAGGGCAGCGTCGGTGATCCCTGACCGCACGCTTCGCGCGCAGGCCAACAGCTCGGCGTCAACAGTAGTGCTCAGCCGTATGCGGTTCATGCCATTAGTGTGCCACGGAATCAAAACCCCGTTTCCGGCCTCGCCGAAGAGCTGCGGTAGTTGCTCAGGCTTCCGTTAAGTGATGAACGCGCGCACGATGGATGAGTCCGCGGTCTCACCGCGACGCGAAGGGAGCGGGCGATGAAGGCGAATGTCGGCGACTACCTCGTGGTGAAGGGCACAACCACGGAACGGCATGATCAACACGCTGAGATCCTCGAGGTGCGCTGTGAAGACGGCTCTCCGCCATACGTGGTGCGTTGGCTGGTGACGGGGCACGAGGCGACGGTGTACCCCGGGTCTGACGCGGTGGTCGTCACCGCCGCCGAGCACACGGAAGCCGCACGACGCGCCGCCGTGCGGGCGGGTCACGCCTCGACATAGCGGCCCCGCGGCTCCGTCAGATATGTTGGGGCAGCTACAAATTCGATGAGGATCTTGTCGTTAGCCTTTTCGCTGCCGGCTCAGTCGGAAGTGCGGCCGAGGCGGAGGTCGTCGCGGCTTCGTCGTCCCGGCTTTCGGATACTTGCGGAGCTCGTTCCAACGGTGTTGCTCGTTCCAAGAAGCGGAGCAGTTCGACGGGGAAGGGAAGCACCAGGGTGGAGTTCTTCTCCGCGGCGACCTCGACCACGGTTTCCAGGAGCCGCAACTGAAGCGCAGCCGGGTGCACGGCCATCGTCTCGGCCGCTTGGGCCAGTTTCTCAGACGCCTGCAGTTCACCGTCGGCCGTGATAACCCTCGCCCGACGCTCACGTTCGGCCTCGGCTTGGCGCGCAATCGACCGCTTCATCGAATCCGGCAGTACTACATCTTTGATTTCCACGCGGTCGATCTGAACACCCCAGCCCGCCGCCGGGTTGTCGATCATCAACTCCAGGCCCTGATTGAGACCCTCGCGGTTGCAGAGTAGGTCGTCCAGGTCGCTCTTGCCGATGATCGAACGCAGCGATGTCTGCGCGACCTGGCCAATAGCGGACACATAGTCCTGTACGCCGACAACCACACGCACCGGGTCCGCAACATTGAAATAGATGACGGCATCCACGCGCACGGTCACGTTGTCGCGGGTGATGCCATCCTGGGCGGGCACCGGCATGGTGATGATCTGCATGTTCACCTTCTCGAGGCGATCGGCGACCGGCATCAGCAGCGTGAGCCCCGGTCCGCGGACACCGGTTTGCACACGTCCGAAACGAAAGACGACGCCTCGTTCGAATTGCTTGACGACCCGGACGCTTGTGCCCAGCCAGAGCGCACCAAGGCCGAAAGCTGCGGCCAGTGCATAAAGGATGATCATGTTGTCCTCCACTTCCGCCTCGGCACTTCTCGGCAAGCGGGCGACTTACAGCCGATGAAACACCGACAACCCCTCCAGTATGGACCGATCAGTCGAGACGTGCTCAAGCCCCGATCGGGGTCATGCCGCGCTCGCCGGTCGTGCCTTTGCCGGCCGGAACTGCTAATCCCATGCGTCACATGTGCCACTGGCGCAGACACGGTTGTTGTTTTGCCCGGCTATCAGCGACAATCTCCAAAGCCGTTGTGCAGCAGACTAATTTGTCGCTGATAGGTGGACAAAAAGACACACCCGAACTCCAGGTGGCCGCAGTGGCTGGTGGGACTGGCGGCGCGCCCAAGGTCCGCGCATCACACGGCCAAATTTGCTGCGGACCGTGCGGCCCCTGCAAACGGTGGCGCACGCCAACATATTTCCTGATGTGCGTTCATGGGTTTGGGTTAGTGCACACTTTTCGACCTGCTGCGCGACAAACCCGCCGGTCCGTGAATCGCGAGCCAAGTCAGATTGGGGACGCGATTGATCGCGCTTTTTCCCGACGCCACTGGCGGACCGCTGCTATCGCCGTGTTGAGCCCGCGCCTGCACCCTGTGACGGGGTCGGTCGTGGCGAAACCGGGCTCCAATTCAGCGAACATCCGCTCGCTGCGGGTCTCCGGGGCGTCGTCGGCGGTGGCGCGCAAGTACTTGTCCGGCAGCGACAGTTTGGCGATCGTGCGCCACGTCCTGCCGTACTGCGTCAGGAAAGAGGCTGTGGTGTAAGGCAAGTCGTACTTGTCGCACAACGCGCGCACCCGCACCGAGATCTCGTGCAGCCGGTTGCTGGGCAGATCGGGAAACAGGTGATGTTCGATCTGGTGGCACAGGTTGCCGCTCAGGAATCGCAGCACGGGCCCGCCTTCGAAGTTGGCGCTGCCCAGCATCTGGCGCAGGTACCACTCCCCCTTGGTTTCGCCCGCCATGTCGGTGTTGGTGAATTTCTCTGCGCCATCGGGGAAATGGCCGCAGACGATCACTGCGTGGGACCAGAAGCTACGAATCACGTTGGCCACCGCGTTGGCCTTCAGTGTCGATGTGTAGGTCGCCGCCGGCGACAGCGAGGTGAGCGCCGGAAACGCGACGTAGTCCTTGACGGTTTGTCTGGCGGCCTTGGTGGTGAACTCGCGCGTGCGCTCACGGGCGATGTCGCCGTCGGGGCCATCCTCGAAAACTTTCTCGAGGTCGACGGTCTGCAAGCCAATTGCCCACTCAAATGCCAGCGCGAGGATGGCGTTGTACGGCAGGTTGCCGAGGTTGTCGGGGCCCAGGTCTGGTCGCGCGTGACGCGCAGGATGAAGTAGCCGACGTCGTCGTCCATGTCGAGGATGTTGGTGTACTTGTGGTGCTGATAGTTGTGGGCGTTGCGCCAGTGCTTGGACGCCGCACTCATGTCCCACTCCCAGGTCGTGGAGTGAATCTCTGGATCGTTCATCCAGTTCCACTGGCCGTGCATGACGTTGTGGCCGATCTCCATGTTCTCGATGATCTTGGCCAGCGCAAGGGTCGCGGTTCCCGCCCACCACGCCGAGCGTTTCGAGCTGGCGGCCAGGATGAGCCGGCCCGCGACATCGAGGGCGCGTTGGGCGGCGATGGTGCGCCGGATGTAGCGGGCGTCGCGCTGGCCCAGGGAATCCTCGATGTCCTGCCGGATCGCGTCGAGCTCTACGGCCAAATTCTCGATGTCGGCGTCAGTCAGGTGGGCGAAGGCCGGAACATCCGTAATCGCCATGGTTTCCTCCCCGCGGACATCTATGCCCGAATTTCTGCGTGCTTGCGCCATCGGCGGTGCGTGATCGACGGCCGAGCCCCCTTGCTCGATCGTTTAACTCCGCTAACGGTTCCGCGGTTCCTTACTTAGTGACGAACTTACGTGATTCATAGGCGCAGGGGGTGGAACGAGATTCTCTGCGTGTCAATATTTTTCGCTGATTTGGCGTCAACCAGGCAAGATAAGCGACGGCTTAGTAACAAATGAGCGGTCGCTTTGTCTGTAGTGGCCGCGGCCGCCAGCGTGGTATCTCGTTGTCGAGCTTGGCCGTACTTGCCGGACGTATGGCTACCTCAGCCCACGCCCGCGGCGAGTATGAAATACCCAGAGCCAAACCAGTACTGAAAAGATTCGACGCGTCGGACCGCGCGCACACAGCAACGCCCTCTCAAACGGCAGCCAATAGCCATCCGTGCAGATTCACGCCCTAAATGGGTACCGACTATGCAGACAATTGTGCGGTCAGCAAAGCGGGCGTAGGCTCCGAAATCGCGAGGTCGGCCATACCTCTAAAGGAGCGAATCAATGAGGATTCGTGCAAAACGCGTCGCCGTAGCAATCACGGCCGCAGGTTGGGCCATCACGGTCGGAGTCGCCCCCACTGCATGGGCAGAACCTTCGGACGCGAACTGCACCGAGATGAGTTCAGGCAGCTGCGTCTACAAGAACTGCAGCGACGCGAAGGCTCACGGTAGATGCAATATCACGAGGGATGACCCCGGCCTACTGCCCCAGCCAGGACCGCGACAACGACGGCTTGGCCTGCGAGTGTTGAGCCACGCGACCGCGCCTCCCCGTGCGTCTGCCCCAGACTTCCCCGGCTATCCGACAGTCCGGTATTGGGGCATGGGACTCGAACGGTCACGACGCTTGCTTCGGTCCTGGACGGGCTACACCGGCAAACGCCTGCGTAACCCAACCGACTCGGTGATACTGACCGCTGGGAGGAGAGGCAGGGGGATGCCATGAAGTCGCTCGTTGACGAGACATTTGGCAAATACCAAATCAACCGGCTGCTCGGCAAAGGCGGCATGGGTGAGGTGTACGAGGCGTTTGACACCGACAAGGGCAGACGCGTCGCTCTGAAGTTGCTCCCCGATCAGTACTCCGACGACGAAGGATTCCGGACGCGGTTCTTGCGCGAGTCCCGCGCCGCAGCCATCCTTCAGGAGCCGCACGTCATCCCAATCCACGATTGGGGCGAGATCGACCACAAGCTTTACATCGACATGCGACTGGTCAACGGTAAGACCCTGCACGACATGCTCAAAACGGGTCCCCTTGAACCCGAAAGAGCTACCGACATCATTCGGCAGATTGCAGCCGCTTTAGACGCCGCGCACGCCGAAGGCCTCATTCACCGTGATGTCAAGCCGCAGAACATCATCGTCACGCCAGATGACTTCGCCTACCTAGTGGACTTTGGTATAGCCGAGGCCAGGGGCGACACGCATCTGACGAAGACCGGTTACCAAGTGGGCAGCTGGGACTACATGGCGCCCGAAAGATTCGGCGACCAGGAGGCCACACCGGCAGTAGATATCTACTCGCTGGCCTGTGTGCTTTACGAAGCATTGACGGGCGGCAAGCCATTTCCGGGTCACAGCGACCAAGTCATCGCGGGTCACGTGTCGTCGCCACCTCCGCAACCGAGTCTCGTGAATGCGCGTGTTCCCGCGTCCTTTGATGGCGTCATCGCTCGCGGCATGGCCAAACACCCTGATGACCGATACGGCAGTGCCGGCGCGTTGGGACGCGCGGCGAAGCGGGCACTTTCCGCAGAGTCGTCTTACCCGCCATCCGCACCAACGATGCAGGCTCCGCAAAGCGCGGCGGCACCGAGTAGTCATCCGCCCTTTAATGCTCAATTCGACTATCCTGCAACGGGTCCTGACTTTGTGGCTGGCGGCCACCACCCGGATGCACCCGCGGGGAGATTTCTACTACCGAGTTTGATCGCGGTCGCGGCTGTGTTGCTCGTAGCCGTTGTTGTCCTGGCGATCAGTGTCCTCACCAATCGAAACTCCGGCTCGGACAATCCTGCCCCGACGAACGCCTACCCCTCCTCCGGACTGCCCACCAATCAACCCACGTATTCCACGCCGACCTATCCGTCGGACACATCGTCACCTACGCGACCGGTCCACGTTCCGACTACGGTCACCTCCGCACCCGCAGACCCCGAGCAGCAACTGCGGCAAATCGTAAGTGGCGACCGCTCGTTCGTGTCCGCGCAGCTCGCTGACCGCTGGGTTCCACAGCTCAGCTCCAAGCGACCAGGCATCAAGGACAATGGAGTCACATGGGATAACGCAATGGCGCTTCAAGAGCACCTCCAGCTACGGCAGCGGTACGGGGCCAGGCTGCTTTGGTCCGGCGATTGGTCAACTTTCTCCGAAGCGAACTTCTGGGTTACCGTGGCGGACATTACTTTTCAAGACTCCGCAGGCGCACTGGCGTGGTGCAGAGGCCAAGGATTTGATCGGGATCATTGCATCGCGAAGATCATCAGCACCACACATCCGGTCGCGGGCAGCACCGCATACAACTGAGTCCCGTCACCCACCGCAACGATAATGCGACGATGCCGCCACACCGCTTGACGCTGATATCGCGGG
Source organism: uncultured Actinomycetota bacterium (assembly GCA_963735655.1). Lineage (GTDB taxonomy): Bacteria > Actinomycetota > Actinomycetes > Mycobacteriales > Mycobacteriaceae > Mycobacterium. The sequence goes on along the minus strand of CAVTLW010000026.1, from coordinate 154,466 downwards.
TGCATGGTGGACGGTAACTCTGCCGATCCGCTGCTCCTGGGACAACGCGTGGTCGCGATCCTCGAGACAGGTCAGCGTGATGCGACCTACAAACTCGCCCTGTTGATGGCGGTGATCGAGCACTGCATCGAAAACCTGCCAGAGCGGTCAGGCGACCCGTTGCGGGTCGCAATTCCCGAATTGGCGCACCGGGTGCTGGCGATCTACTGGCAACAGGTCCGCCCGTTCGAGGGGCATGACTTGGCCCAACGCCGTACCGGATCGAAATCACGAATTATCGCCGCCACCAAAGAACTTCGCGCAGCAACCGGAGCAGGCGGTCGTGGTCTGTCGCTCGAGGTGGCGATCATGCGAAGGCCGGACGCATATCAGAAGGCGATCAATGGGATCGTGATCGCGTTGGCCAAGCAACCCTTGCCCCGCCTGCAGAAGCTGCCCGGGTCGTCGGTTAGCGATCCGTTTCTGTACGACGACTCGTTTCTGGGCGAGAATGTCTCGCGGTCGACGCTTCGTGCCCACGGAGACGCAATAGTGCTGAAACCCGGTGTCGCCCATGGCCTGGCGAGGCTAGCGGGCCTGTTGAAGCCTGCTCTAGAGATCATGTGGGTCGATGATGTCCGGCGGATGAACAAGTTTCTCGACGCCGATGTGCCCGACATTGCGGGCCATCTGTTCGGCCGGGAACGCACTACACTCGCTGCCCTCCGTCAGCCATTCAAAGAAGCGTTCGGCCCGCACTGCTTCTACTGCGGAACGCATCTGCCAACGAACAACCCACTCGACCATGTGTTGCCGTGGTCGTTAGTTGGGATCGACGGGCTGTCGAACCTGGTGCTGTCCTGTGCGCGCTGCAACGGCGACAAGGGCGGGGCATTACCGTCAGTGAAGATCGTCAACCGTGTGCTCGAGCGGAAGCGTGACGTACTGGAGGAGATCGCTTCCGAGCTGCAATGGCCTACACAGCATGACCGTGTCGTAGCGGCAGCCCGAGGGATTTATCGTGGGCAACCGCCGGGCGTGCCGACCTGGTCGGGATACAAGCAAAGCGAGCGGCTGGACATCGGTTTTCCGCCCTGGTGGGCGTGATGCAGGTCAGCCGCCGGCGCCCGAAATGAGCTCAAGCAGCCAACCGCTTGTCACCCTGGCCCGCTACGCTCCCCTCCTGATCACGTTCGCTCAGAAGGGGCTCACGACTTGACGATGGGTTTCGAGGACGCTGCGCTGGCGGTCCTGCGGCGGGCACTGGGACCTTCAGCGGAATTCCGCGACGGCCAGTTGCAAGCCATCGAGGCCGTCGTGGAACAGCGCAGCCGCCTTCTAGTCGTACAACGCACCGGCTGGGGAAAGAGCGCCGTCTACTTCGTCGCCACCCGCTTGCTGCGGGATAGGGGCGCAGGCACCACGATCATCGTGTCGCCGCTGTTGGCGCTCATGCGCGATCAGATCGAAGCGGCGACTCGGCCGGCAACTAAACGCAGTAACGATCAACAGCAGCAACACGCGAGAGTGGGAGGAGATCGAGCGCAACCTTCGCCGCGGAGCGTCGATCTCCTGCTGATGTCCCCCGAGCGATTCAACAACCTCGACTTCAGGGACAGGTTGCTCGGGCCGCTCAGTCGCAGTGCGGGCCTTCTCGTCATCGACGAGGCACACTGCATCAGCGACTGGGGCCACGACTTTCGCCCGGACTACCGCCGTCTCGTCCGCGTGCTCGAGTTCATGCCGCCAGGAGTTCCCGTGCTGTGCACAACGGCAACAGCAAACGACCGCGTGGTCGAAGACATTCGCCGCCAGCTGGGCGCCGACCTCAAGCTGAGCCGCGGCAGCCTCGACCGCGAAAGCTTGGCGCTGTCTTCGATCGAATCCCCACCATTGTCGAGCGGCTCGCGTGGCTTGCTCAGCGGATCCCGCGAATGCCGGGGTCGGGCATCGTCTACTGCCTGACTGTCGCAGACACCGCACGAGTTGCGGACTGGTTGAACGCCAAGGGAATTCCGGCGGCCGCGTATTCGGGCGAGACAGATCCAGAACGACGAATGGAGATCGAGAGGCAACTCAAGTCGAATGATCTGAAGGTCGTCGCCGCAACGTCGGCGCTGGGTATGGGGTTCGACAAGCCCGATCTCGCCTTCGTGATCCACTTTCAGTCACCCGACTCTCCCGTCGCGTACTACCAGCAAGTGGGCCGCGCGGGCCGCGCCGTCGACCATGCAGAAGTGGTCTTGCTGTGGAGTGAACACGACGAGGACATCTGGCAGTACTTTCTCGATCACGGCCTTCCTATCCAATGGCATGCCGAGCAGGTCGTCGAGTATCTCGAGGCCGAAGGCGATTGGGTCGGACAGCGCGACATCGAGGTGAACGTCAACATGCCCACCTCCCGGATCACAGGTCTACTCAAAGTGCTCGAGGTCGAGGGTGCGGTCGAAAAGGAGCGGTCAAAATACCGTCGCACTCTGCGCCCGTGGAGCTTCGACACTGCGCGGATCGAGCGTGTAAGGAATGCTCGACTGGCGGAGCACCAGGCCATGCGCGATTACGCGACCACGTCAGCATGCCGCATGGCATTCCTGCGAAATGTCCTCGACGACAACGCAGTCGACTCGTGCGGCCGGTGCGATAACTGCACGGGTAATCGATACGACCGAAAGACGGACCCAAGTTTGGTCGGGCAAGCCCTGAGCTTTATCAGGCAGCGCCCGATCACCATCGAGCCTCGTAAGGTGTGGGTGGGACACCGACGCGGCAGTATCGGAAACCTTCTCGAGACCGGCCGGTCCTTGTGCTACCTGACCGACCCGGGATGGGGTGATCAGCTGCTTGAGGCAAAACGCGGCCACCGACAGCTGAGCGACGTACTCGTCGAGGCTTCCGCCGCGCTGATCAACGAATGGATGCCCGAATTCAGCGGCACGGTCGTCTATGTGCCCAGTCTCGATCCCACCCGCACGCTGGTCGAGAACTTCGCGGACCGACTTGCCGATTTACTTCACGTGCAAGTGTCCGACTGCCTGGTCAAGCTGCGACGCAACGCTCCCCAGAAGCTGATGGAGAATAGCGCCCAACAGCTCCGCAATGTCGATGAGGTGTTCGGGTTCCGGGCGAAGGCGCCCAGCGGTCCAATCTTGCTTGTCGACGACGTAGTGGACTCCCGGTGGACAATGACGGTATTGGGCGACCTGCTGCTGTCGGCTGGCAGCGGCCCGGTTTATCCGTTTACTGTGGGCAAGGCAAAGGGATGAAAATGCTTCTCGACGAACAGGACTTGGCTGCGCTCGCGCTGACCAGCCGCTTGGTCGAATCGGCGACGAAACCTATGCCTGCACGGGAGTTTTGGGCGCTGCGCCGACGCATTGAACCATCAACACTGCAGGGAATGACCGCCAGCGAGATCGCCGCCGAGCTATCGATCCCCAGCGAGGATGCCGAGCGGATTGCCACGCTTTTCGACCGGGCTGCCGGCCTTGCGATCGCTCTCGAAAAACTCGACCACTCCGGCATCTGGACGATCACGGGCACCGGTGAGCGCTACCCCCAGCGGCTACGAGCCCAGCTTGGCGACTCGGCGCCGGTGGTGCTTCACGGCGTGGGCGACACTTCTTTGCTCGATACTGACGGTGTCGGCGTGGTCGGCTCACGGGACATCTCGGCCGAAGGCTCGCAGATCGCACGCGAGATCGCCGAGGGCGCAGTGAAGTCCGGGCTACCCGTCATTTCCGGAGCGGCACGAGGCGTCGACGGGGACGCGATGAACGCTGCATTCGAGGTGGGCGGCCAGGTCGTTGGCGTACTCGCGGACGCCCTGGAGCGCTCTGTTACCCGACGGGGCACCCGACGCGGTGTGGCTGACGGTCGAATCTGCCTGGTGACGCCGTTCACGCCCAGCGCTCCGTTCTCTGTCGGAAATGCGATGGGGCGCAACAAGATCATCTACGGTCTCTCACGCTGCACGATTGTGGTTGCCAGCGACCACGAGACGGGCGGAACGTGGGCGGGGGCAATTGAGGCCCTCAAAAATGGTTACGGTCGCGTCGTCTCGTGGATTGGTCCGGGTAGCGGCGCGGGCAACAGCGCCCTGGTCCGGCGCGGTGCCGCCGAACTGCCCGACGTCAACCGCCTCGAAGAACTGTTTCACGAATCTGTTGTTTCGCCGAAGGTCAAGGTTGAGTCGCTCGGAGACCAACTGACGCTTGGGTTTTGAGGTCGAACGCGTTGCGGCCGGCTAGGCAGGCGGCGGAACAACGCCCCGCACGTTGATGTCGCGCCAGATCGCGATGCCGCCGACTCGCTCGGGCGCCCGGCCGAAGAGGTCGGTGAAGAACGCGAGCATCGCCTCCCAGGCCTGCATCGGCCCGACGATCACGTGCCGCACGTCCGCGTCGTGGAGGTCGGCGGCGACTTGTGCGCGAGTCTCGCCGCGCGCCATGGGTGCGGCCTCGCCGCCCTGGATCGTTCGCATGATCGTGGAAAGCCGCGTTGACGGCGGCCCATCCCCTGTTCCGCCGCCCGGCCAGGGCATGTAGGCGTAGCCCTCCGGCATCTTGAGTCCGTAGTCGGTCTCGGCCGCCCACAGCATCGGCGCGGTCAGTGCCCCGTCGGTGGCATACGGGGCGACCAGGACGGTCTCGTCGGGCCCGATGTGGTGGCTCGCCCACTCCCGGAAGTAGGGGGGTGTGAATGCCGGTACCCGTTCCAGCGGAGCCGGGAGGATCACGACGAGCGCCGCGACCACGGCGAGCAGCCACTGCGCCGCCGGTCGCGGGGCGAGCTGGGTCGCGCGCGCGATGACGATCGCGACGATCACGGCGACCGCCAACCAGGTGAAGAGCGTAAAGCGGGACGGCAGAACATGTTTGAGCAGCGTCAGCCTACTGAAGAGCAGCCACGGAAGCGGGACGTGGAGCGCTTCCTTGCCGACGTGCAGCCACGGCCCGAGCGAGAGCACGAACAGCAGCGCCCCGGTGACGCTCGCGACGCGGATCCGCAGGTCGTCCCATTGGCGAATAGCCACGACGACGAGCAGGACGAGGAGCGGCAGGCCGAGGTAGCCCGTCGCCTCGTGATAGAGGCCGCTGAATTCGTGGGACACCCGCGTCGCCGCGTCGGGGGCGAGCAGCTGGTATGGCGTCGGAAGGACGAGGTTCAGCAGGTCGGTCGAGTACGTCTTCGGGTCCTGGACCTGCCCGCTGATCCGCTGCGGTCCGAAGAACTGGGCGGCCAGCGGCCCGCCCGCGAGCAACAGGAACGTCAGCATGGCGACCGCGAGCGCGGGGACCAGCCGGGCCGCTCCTTCGCGCCACCGCGCCCTGAGCCCGTCGCGACGCGCGAAGGCCATGACGCCGACGAGTACCGCGGCTGCCACGACGCTGGTGGCGAGCATCTCCTCGGTGATCAGGAGCTGGGCGGTGCTGAGGACTCCCAGCGCCAAGCCCGCCTGCCACGGCGGTCGACGCCGGGTCACCAGGAGTTCGTCGAGGACGAGCAGGAAGAGGGGCGGCACCCAGGCCGTGGCGAGGTTCAGGTGCAGGGCCGCATGCGAGGCGACGTATGGCGAGAAGGCGTAGACGGCGCCGCCGACCATAGGGCCCAGACCGTCGCCGGTCCAGCGGCGGATCGCGAGCCAGGCGGTGAAGCCGCTGAGGGCGATGCCGACGACCATGAGGACGTTGAATCCGAAGATCGGGCTACCTCTTGGCTGGGAGCCAGCCGAGCAGCCCGAGCAGCGTCATCGGGGTGTTCCACATGAGGTTCACGCCGTCGGGCGCACCGATCTGGCTGGTGAAAAACGGGTCGAGGCCGTGGGCGAGCGCGTGTGGCGTCCAGCCGAGGTACCAGATTGTCTGCTCCTGGTCGCAGCAGCTGCCGGCCCAGCCGGATCTCGGGTCGCTCCAGGCGCCGAGCGTGAGGACGACGGCTCCGAGTAGGTAGACGATGAGCGCGGTGAAGCCGCCGCGGCGCCCGCTGGTCCACCGCCGGAGCCTGGCCGGGCTTTCTTCGGCACGCTCGACCTGTACCGAGTGTGCTGGCTCGTTCGGCGAGAGCACCACGTGCCTATCGTGCCGGTGTTAACCCTAAATGCCTACGCAGCGGCAATCAGCCCACGGCCTGGTCACCCACGACTGCGTGCAGGCGCAGACTCTCCATCGCCGAAGACCCGCTCTCACACCACCCCCGACGGAGACCGGCTCGGCGCATGGGTCATAGACCAACGCAGCAGCTTCGCACGGGGCATTCTCGACCCCGATCGCTCAATGCGGCTCGAGGAGTTGCCGGGCTGGACGTGGGGCCCACGAGGCGGGCGGTCCAATGCAAAAACCACGACTTCGGGATCAACATGAACAGCGATCCCAGCTTCACGGGCTTGCCGTGATCGCAAACGGTGGTTGCAAACGTTCGAACATGGGAAATGCCGCACGTTGAGGGTTGCCAATTCTAGGCCCTGCACGTCGGCGGTTCCAGGCCACCGCGGCAAGGTCGGCAGCCTCGACGGTGTCGAGCGCATGCGAGATCAGTAGCTTGCTGCGCGTGGTCGCCGACGGTGCTGGAGCAGCGACGTCGGCGCAACGCCTGACGACCACGACGGGTTCGACTCTGACGGGTTGTGCTGGGGCTGGCCGTGTGGGGCGTGCAGGGATTGCGACTGCACAGAGTTTCGAGGCAACTTTTGCGACGGGTCGAACCGAGTTTTCCTCTGCTGCCTGAGTAGTCACCACGCCGGTCTCACAACTTTGGATTTGAACGATCAGATCGGAACGAACCCAAGCTCTTCTGCGACCTCGCGTTGTGCTTCATCGCGCGAGGCGAACGCTCTCAGTTCGCCGGGCCCCAGCAGCGGCGGAACGACGATGGCTGCCACCGCCAGATGCCAGGCGTCCATCGCGCGCAGCGCGTGCAGGCGGACGAGTTGGAGGGCGTGCTGCTCAACCTGGTCTTGAGGCGCTCCGAGCACGATCACGGGGCCCGCGAGGTCGCCGTCCAGCAGCGCGAGCAAGCCCTTCTCATCAGCGCGGCCTGCGCGCGCGGCACGCACCAGCGCGCCCGAGACCTCGATCCTTGTCCACGTCCCGGTGACGGTTGCAATGTCTGGGTCAGCAAGCAGCACACTTGCCTCCTGGTGCCCGTCCTCATCGACAAGGTACGCACGGGCCAGAACCGAGGAGTCCAGGTAGGCGATCACGGTCGTTCGCGCTCTTGTGCGAGCAACTGGTCGATCTGCGGACCGAGGCCGTGGGTCGACTCGATGATTCGCCGCCGTCGGTCCGCACTCACCGGGCGCGCGTTCACGCGGCGTAACGTGCCCGCGGCGGCCGCCGCGGCGCGCAGCTGCGCGCGCCGATCACCACTGTCGGCGTCGGCGGCCGCGTCGAGGATCTCGGTTGCGACTGCGTTCAGGCTGCGCCCCTCGCGCGCAGCACGCGCGGCCAACCGGCGGTGAATATCCTCGGGCACCCGGAGCAGAAGCTGCTTCATGCCGCTATGATATCACGGCCATGCTAGTGATAGCATGCATGCGCGACGGTGGCGCGCAGACAAGCCTATTGGGTGCCCCGGCGATGCAGCCTGAACCGAAACCCTTGAGAGATCATGAATTTCAATCCCTATTCTCGTTCGCACCTTGGAAATCCCCACCCGGTCTACGCCGCGCTGCGCGAGGAGCGTCCGGTTCACCTCAACGACCGGCCGCGATTCTGGGCGATCAGCCGTTTCGAGGATGTCGAGGCTGCATTGCGCCAATGGCCGGTCTTTTCTTCTGCGAGCGGCATCACCTTAGATGGATTCTCCGGGATTAAGCCGATGATCATCCTGATGGATCCGCCCCGACAGGCCGAGTTGCGGAGAGTGCTGCAGAAGGCGTTTACGGCCAAGCGAATAGGTGCGCAGGAAAGCCTGATCCGGCATACCGCCCGAGCCCTGCTCGACGCGATAGCCAGCGAAGACGAAGTCGACCTGGTGTCGACGTTCACAGGACCATTCCCGATCATGGTGATCGCCGAAATGCTGGGCGTCGATCCGTACGATCGAGACCTGTTCAAAGAATGGTCCAACGGGATCATGGCAACCACGGCTGGCGACTACGAATCGCTGGTTCGCAACTACGACCACATCTTCGACTATTTCCGCGGTGTCATCGCCGCTCGCCGCACCAGCCCGCGCGACGACCTGGTCACCGCCCTTGTGCAGGCCGAGATCGACGAGCACAAACTCACCGACGACGACATCCTCGGTTTCTGTGCTCTTCTGCTGATCGCCGGCAACGAGACCACGACCAATCTGATCGGCAACGCTGCCACCGTGCTGGCCGCTCACCCCGACGCCCGCGCGGAGATCGTCGCAGACATCTCGTTGCTGCCCAACGCGATCGAAGAGGTGCTGAGATTCGAGGGGCCCGTCCCGACACTGACGCGGACCACGACGACCGATGTCGAACTACGGGGACACACCATTAGCGCCGGCGAGAAGGTGATGCTCCTGTTGGCCGCGGCCAACCGCGACCCCCGGATCTTCGACGACGCCGACCGTTTCGACATCCATCGCGTGGGCCGAAAACATATTGCTTTCGGCAGCGGTATCCACTTCTGCATGGGCGCCAACCTCGCGCGCCTCGAAGCCAGGGTTGCATTCGAAGAACTGCTCCGCCGTTTTCCGGAATACAGGGTTATGGCCGACACCTTGTCGTACTTCAACACCCCGTCGATTCGTGGACCCAAGGCGTTGCCGGTGCGGCTGTCCGGCTGACGGCCGACCGTTACACCAGCGCGGCTGCCAGCTGAATACGTGCCATATGGGACCAAGGACGTCGCGGCGACGCTTGCCGGTCTCTGAGTCGGCGGGAACACCTTGCGCGGGACGCTCGAACGTTTACCGGGCGTCAGGCGTGCGCCAGCTTCTCCCCGCGCTCTCGCGCTTCCAGGCGGCGTTCGTCGTCCTCATCGAGCATGTACATCTCGTCGAACGGATCCTTACCGCGCAGCACCGCTTCCACCTGTGCCTTGTCGACGGTCTTCGTCCACGAACCGACCACCATGGTGGCGACCGCGTTGCCCGAGAAGTTCGTCAGCGAGCGCGCCTCAGACATGAACCGGTCGATGCCGACGATCAGGCCGACACCGTCGAGCAGCTCGGGCCGGTGCGCCTGCAGCCCCCCGGCCAGCGTCGCCAGCCCGGCGCCAGTGACACCGGCAGCGCCCTTGGACGCGACGATCATGAACACCAGCAGGCCGATCTGCGAGCCGATGGACAACGGTTTGCCCATCGCATCGGCGATGAACAGCGACGCCATCGTCAGGTAGATCGCGGTGCCGTCGAGGTTGAATGAATACCCGGTCGGGACGACGACGCCTACGGTGCTGCGGTCGACGCCGAGGTGTTCCATTTTGGCGATCAGCCGCGGCAACGCGGACTCCGACGACGCGGTCGCGACAATCAGCAAGTATTCGCGCGCCAGGTAGCGCACCAGTTTGAAGATCGAGACCCCGGATACCATCCGCAGCACAATGCCGAGCACGCCGAACACGAAGATGATGCAGGTGATGTAGAAGCCCACCATCAGGGTCAGCAGCTGGGTCACCCCGGCCCAGCCGGTCTGTCCGACGACGTTGGCGATCGCACCGAACGCTCCTATCGGCGCCAGCCACAGGATCATGCTCAGCACCTTGAACACCACTTTCTGCAGGATGTCGACGGCACGCAGGGCAGGTTCGGCGGCGTTGCGCGGCAGCGCTTGGATAGCGAACCCGGTGAGCAGCGCAACGAACAGCGCCTGCAGCACGTTGCCGGCGGTCAGCGCCGAGAACAGGGTGTGCGGAATTATCGACCGGATGAAATCCGCGAGTCCGCCTGCTGAGTGGGCCTGTTCCGCCAGCTCGCGGGCCCTACCGGACGTATCGTTGGACACGTTCAGGCCGGTGCCGGGGCTGAGCAGGTTGCCCACCACGAGGCCGATCGCGAGAGCGAACGTCGACATCGTCAGGAAGTAGGCAAGGGCCAGGCCACCGACCTTGCCGACGGTCGCAGCCTTCCGCAGCGACCCGATTCCCAGCACGATCGTGCAGAAGATCACCGGGGTGATCATCATCTTGATCAGGTCGACGAACATGCTGCCGAGCACACCGAGTTTCCTGCCGACCGACGGGTCCAGCAGCCCGAGCACCACGCCGGCGACCACGGCGACGAGCACGGAGACGTAGAGCCAATGCGTGCGGTCGCGGCGTGGTTGCTGCTTGGGCGGCCCTTCGACGGTGGACCGGTCTTGTTCGTTGGTCATGTTCCCTACCTCCACCGGCTGCCAAACACATTGGGGGCTTTGAAATACCCACCATATTGTGATCGCAGTAACGTTTTTGGACATCCGCAGCTGAGTCGCCACGTCGTTTCGGGGCGTGGAGAAGGTGGTCGTGCTGCTCTGGGGGATCAGCCGAGGTCATACAAGGAGAGTTGTGGGCGGGGGCCTCCCACCGAAGGCTGGGATAAACTAAGTTCATGACTAAGTCCACCGCGATCAGGGTCGGTGTCCACGAGGCGAAGACCCGCCTGTCGGAGCTGCTGCGGCTCGTCGACGGTGGGCAGGAGGTCGAAATTGCCCGCGGGGGTGAACCCGTTGCGAAGCTTGTGCCGTTCCACCCCCAGAACACCCGCCGCTTAGGCACAGACCACGGGGTGTATACCGTGCCCGACGATTTCGACGCTCCGTTGCCGGACGATGTTCTCGAAAGCTTCCATCGGTGAAGCGTTACCTCATCGACACCCATGTTTGGCTATGGATGCAGTCCGACCCTGACCGGTTATGTGACGAAACCCGTGCAATCGTTCAGGACGTCCGCACCGGCATTCTCTTCTCGGCCGCCAGTGCCTGGGAAATCGCGATCAAGTATCGGCTGGGCAAACTCCCGTTACCCGAACCGCCGGCCTCATATGTCCCTGATCGCATGCGCCGCTCCGGCACCTCTCCGCTGCCGGTCGACCATCCGCACACGCTGAGGACCGCTGATCTTCCTGATCACCATCGGGATCCGTTCGACCGTATCCTCGTCGCTCAGGCGCAGCTGCTCGACCTGACAATCATCACCGCGGATGACCAGTTTTCTGCCTATGATGTCGCGGTCGTCGCCGCTTAGACATTGGATTTCGCCACGACGTTTAGGGCCGCCCGGAATCGCGTACCGCGGGGTATGGCGGCTCTTCGTAATTCAGAGTGCATTGACCATGGTGTGGAGTGCGCCGCGGTGGAGCAGTCAGCGATTCGGTAGTGGGTGAGGTGGCGGCATCCGAGCTGATGGCGCGATCGGCGCTCGGCCGTCGGCGATTGGCGCTCAATGTTTCTGGAATACTAATTTTCCTGTGGTGATGTTCTCAGCTGCTGGTGTAGTCGCGCAGTGGATCGCCCCCTTCCTAACGGTTGCGGCCGTTGCCGGCATGGGTTTTCTTGCCGACCCGGTGCGGGTCGGTCCGCCCCGGCGGTGCGCTTGGCCGGTGAGGTCAACCCGTTGGCCGGCATGCCTTTCTACGTCAATCCCACCTCGGCGGCTATGCGCGCCGCGCAGCATGCCGATCCGCCGAGTTCCGAGTTGACCGCCATCGCCAACACGCCGCAGGCGTACTGGATCGTCCCGGGCTCTTCAGCAGCTACGGTCGCGAAGTACACCGGCGACGCGCAGCTGCCGGCGCCATCCCGGTTCTGACGCTTTATGGAATCCCCCACCGCGACTGTGGCAGCTTCGCTGCGGGTGGCTTGGCGACGGCCGACGACTACCGCGCGTGGATCGACGGCATCGCATCGCGACTCTGGATCAGTCGATTCCCATCGACGCTGTCCGCCACGCCGGCGCGCATAACCTGACGGTGATCTGATTTCGTCAGGCGGGGCATCGGAGAGAATCACATCCGCCTCATTAGTCACATGTCGGCGTGGGTCGTCGGTCGTGTCGGTGGTCGCCGGTACCGTCCGGCGCAAGCAAGCATGCACAAGCTCGTGGGGAGGCCGCATGACCGTGACGATCGCCGCCGGCGAGACGTCGACAGCAGACCTGTCCGCCTACCTACCGTTGCTGGCGCGGCTGCGCAATGGCGCACGGCCGCAGCCGAATTGGTCCGCGATCGTCGATGACGCCGTCCACGTCTGGGCACGGCCGGGGTTCGACACCTTCCTTGCGATACCGCGGTTGCGGTTCGAGCCGTTCGACTATCAGCTGCGGGCCGCGCGGACCGTGCTGCAGCGGATGCGCGGCCGGGGCATCCTGGCCGACGAGGTCGGGCTCGGCAAGACGATCGAGGCCGGGTTGGTGTTGTCCGAGCTACGCATGCGCGGGCTCGCCGACCAAGTGCTGGTGATCGTTCCGGCGGGACTTGTCGACCAATGGCGCGACGAACTCGAGCGGAAGTTCGGGTTGCCGACCACGATCGCCCAATCCGGGTCGACACCTGCCCGCGAGATTGGGATGGACCGGCCGGTCACTATCGCGTCGCTCGCCGCCGCTCGCCGCGATCCGCTGCTGGGTAGGCTGACCGACACCAACTGGGACCTGGTGATCTTCGACGAGGCGCACCGGCTCCGCAACCCCCGAAGCGCGTCAGGCAAGCTCGCGCGCAGGCTCCGCGCCCGTTATCTGTTGATGCTGACCGCAACGCCGGTGGAGAACAAGCTGTCGGACCTGTACCAGCTGGTCAGCCTCGTCGCGCCCGGACTGCTCGGCACACCCGCCCAGTTCCGCGCCACACATGGCGCGGCGTCGGTCGAGTCGAGGCCGCACAACGCCGAGGAGCTGCGCGCACGCACCCGAGAGGTGATGGTCAGACATCGCCGCAGCGAGGTTGCCGTGATGCTGCCGCCGCGCCTCGCCGAGACGATCTTGGTGACGCCCGGCATCGACGAGGCCGGCCTGTACGCCGACATCGTCCGGCGAGTCAGGGCAGCGGCAACCGGGTCGGGACCTAGCCGGTTGGCCCTGCGCGGCCTGACCCGGCTAGCCGGCTCCAGCCCCGCGGCCGCCGGACCGACGCTGGCGAAGCTCGGCTGGAACGACCTCGCGGAACGGGCCCGGGCCATCCGGGAACCGGACAAGGTGCGTGTGCTCGTCGAACTCCTTCGACGCCACGTCAACAGGGACGAGAAGGTGTTGGTGTTCACCGGGTTTCGGCAGACACTGGATGTGCTCGTCGCTGCGGTCGAGCGTGCCGGGCTGTCGTCGGCGTTGTATCACGGCAGCCTCACGCGGGCGGAGAAGGAGTCGGCGATCGCGGAGTTCGGCGCCGAAACGCCCATCCTGCTGTCGACCGAGTCAGCGGGTGAGGGTCGCAACCTCCAGTTCTGCCATGTGATGGTGAACTTCGATCTGCCGTGGAACCCGATGCAAATCGAGCAGCGGCTCGGCCGGCTGCACCGGATTGGGCAGGAACACGACGTGACGCTGACCAACCTGGTCTGCCGGGGCAGCATCGAACAACAGGTCATGCACGTGCTCGACGCAAAGATCAACCTGTTCGAGCTCGTCGTCGGTGAACTTGACATGATCCTCGGCCGGGTCGACGACGACTTCGATTTCGAGAACGAGGTTTTCGATGCGTTCGTCGATGCCGTCGACGACGACGAGTTCGAGCGACGGCTCGACGCTCTCGGCAACGCGCTCGCCGAGGCGAGACGCAGCTATGTCCGAACCAGGGAAGGTGTCGACCTCTTAGTGGGTGACCCGTCGTGACGAGCACCGATGTGGCGCTGGACTTCTGGCTGCGGTATGTCGAGGCGAGCGGCGGGCTCACCGAATTCGGCGGCGATACGACGCTGGTGATGCTCCCACCGGCCCTGCAGACGATGCTGGAGCTGCCGGAGGTGCTGCAGGTCACCGCCGATCCCGATGTCGCTCGCGAGGACGGTGCGACCTTCCTCTCGGCCGGGCATCCCGCACTGGGTCGCACCGCGGACGAGGTGCTGGCGGTGGGTGACGTCGCCGCGATGGCCGTTCCGGTGGCCGCGGCGCCACCACCCCCCGCTGAGCACCTGCAGGCGATGGCGCGCGACCAGTTCACCGTCGATCACGGACGGATCGACGCCACGGGCGCACCGACCCGGTCGGTTCGCGCGATTCTGCGTGTCGGGGCGCTGGTCGACTACACGCTGTCCAGCGACGACCACTACCAGGAATGCGCCGAGTGCTGGGTGGATGTGCAGTCGCAACGCCAGCTCCCAACCCACGTCAGTATGAAGCTCGCCGCCTTGCCGACAGTGCCGAAAGATGGTTCGCCGTCGCTCGCCGGCCTGACGGGCCTGACGGGGGCGATTGGCTTCGCGGACCGGGTTATCCAGAAGTGCGCCGAGCGGCGGCGATCCGAACTCGGTGATGACATCGACAAGGCGCGCGACGCGGAGCTTGAACGCGTCGAGGTCTACTACCGCGATGCGCTCGCGACGATCGAGCGTCGGCGCGCGCAAGCACCTGCCGATCGCCGGGAGCTGCTGGACGCACGCGCCGACAGCGTACGGAACGAGCGCGCCCGGCGGATCGGCGAGACTCGGGAGAAGTACCAGGCGAGCCACGAGGTCCGGCCCTATCGGCTGCACATCTACGAGGTGCCGGTATGGCGGTTGCCGGTCGACGTCCGCCGCGGCGACCGACGTTACCCACTGACGCTCGATTGGCTCATCCCGCTAACCCGTTTCACCGACATCGCCTGCCCACACTGCGGTGCCGATGAGCGACTGGTCGCGACGAAGACGCGGCTCGGGTGCGCCAGCTGCGTTCCCCCACGGATCGCCCGGCTCGTGCCCGAGCCCACCAGACCGCCGGCTGACCCGAAGTTCGAGCCAGCCGCGAAGGCGAAACAGGTTGTCACGCAACCGCCGACACCGAGGCAGCACCCGTCGCCGGTGCGCACCGATCCCAGCGCCCATCCCAGTCCACTGCCGGCCAAGCTTCCGAAACTCGGCGACAAGCTGATCGGAAAGGTGTGGGACGCGGTGGTCCGCAACGACCGGCGGCTGGCGCGTATCTGTGCGCCGGATTCGCCCGCGGCGGCGGCGATCCGGCTGTACGGTCCGTCGGGCGCCGCGTGGGCGGTGGGGATCTCGCCGACCGACGAACCGGTCGCGTTCGCCGCCCGCACGACAACGGCGTCGACGGGCTTACGCCATGCGTCCAGCGGCTGCGTCGATACAGCGGCTGGTCGTCGCTTCCCGTTCCTGCTTCGGTGGCAGGCGCCGGGGGGCACCGGACAGATCGACGAAATCCTGCCCTATGACCGGCCGTTCGAGCCGGCGCACCTGCGCCGATGGGCCCATGGACCCGGTCTGAAGGCCGTGCACGCGCCGCCGCAGCCCCGGATCCCGCTCGGCCCTGTCGGCGAACTGCTGTGGCGGCGCGTGATTCCCACGTTTGGCCTGCCCGGCGTGCTGCGCTGCCTCGCCGCGCTGTGGCGGCTGCCCGACGAGGACGTCTTCCTTAATTCGCACGGCCCCGCGGCGGTCGCGGCCGGAATCGAACGAATGGTGTGCCAACGAGCGAACCTGACAACCGGCCGCTTCGCTGACATCGCTGCCGCCTACCGCGTCAAAGAAGCCACAGTGCGCGCCGCCGACGCCGACCTGCAGAAGTGCCTCCGACTCGGCCCGGAGAGGTGGTGGTAGCCCTAAGTCGCGTCAAAGCACAGCCGAACAGGCCCGGTGTCACCGCGCCAGCGGCCGCCGCTGAGGCGCCGACGTCGTGTGGCTAGCTTCGGACCCAGCAGCCGATCCCCCGGTGGTCCGTTCACCGCCGCGGCGCCCGGAGTCCCGCTTGCCTCGCCGCGTGCGGCTTACCGCGACCAGCCGCGCCACCGCGTCCTCGATCCCTGAAGCGAGCGACTCGATGTCGGGTGCGGTCTCGTAGTCGCCGGTAATGCCGAAAACAAAACTATCGGCATAACTCACCATTGCGACACCGGTGCGCACCTGCAGAGCGATCGGGGGGAACGGCAGGATCTCCAGCACGCGACGCCCCATTAGTTTCTGTTGGGCGCGCGGACCGGGAACGTTGGTCGCCAAGGCGACAACAGCCCGCTGCGGCAGACGGGTGAGCACGCGAACGGCCCACGCCGAGAACGCAAATGGGACGTTCTTGGCGGCCGAGAGCAGCGCACTGCCGCCTTCGCGTTGTCCGCTGGCTTTGGCCTCGACGAGCCGGCGGTGCACGAGCTCCAGCTGCTTCTCCGGGTCCGCCTCATCGACGGGCAACAGCGGCAGCAGCGCCGAGACCTGATTGTCGGTCATGTTGAAGTGGTTCATCCCGCGAACCGAAACTGGAACAAGCGTGCGAAGCGAGTTATGTCCGGGCTGTTCCCCGCGAGCAAGCAAAACCTCGCGGTAACTATTGGTAATCGCCGCCAACGCCACGTCGTTGAGCGTCACGTCAAATGCCGAAGCAACCTCGCGCAGGTCAGCTAGTCGCACCCGCGCCGCTGTGTAGCGCCGCATCGTCGTGACGGGTCCGTTCAACGACGTTTCCGGCGCCGGGCTCAGCACACTGGCCGTCAGTTCGGCCGCACCCACCGCGACGTGTTCGACGGCGACAGCCGCACTAAAGGCGCTCCGCGCGATCCCACTCACCCAGTTCAACGGGTTGAGGCTAAACCCCGGCAGGCCCAGCCCCTGCCGGTCCGGCTCCTTGGCGGCGCCAATGTCCGTGGCGAAGGTACCGCCGCCGTCGTCGTCGCTGAACTTCGCCAACATCTGCGTGGCCGCGATGCCATCGGCAATGCAGTGATGGAGCTTGGTCAGCACCGCCCACCGGTCATCGCTCAGCCCCTCGATGAGGAAGCAGTCCCATAGCGGGCGCTCGCGGTCGAGCCGGCGCTCCATCACCGTCGCGATCATTTCGAACAGTTCGGCGTCGCCGCCAGGATGTGGCAGCGCGAGGCGGTGCAGGTGCCGCGAGATGTCGAAGTGCGGGTCATCCACCCATTCGGGTGAACCGAGATCGAGCGGATGAGTCCGCACGACCTGCCCGCAGCGCGGAATCGACGACGCCCGGTCGCTGAAGGAAGAGACGAACTCGTCGTAGCTCGGCGGCGGCCCCTCCATGATCGACACGCCGCCGATCGCCAGGCTCACATGCGGATCGGTGTCTTCGACTTCGAGGAAAGTTGCATCAAGCGGCGACAAATGCTCCATCCCGTCACTATCCGCCGCCTAGAAGCCTGCGATCAGAGTCAGAAGTCCTCGTCTTGCAGGCCAAACGAAGGCTGCACAGCCCAACGCGATTCAATCACCAATGGAAGAGAACTGTCGCGGTTGGCGGAGTCAAGTACGGCGACTTGCCACCTTCGGTTGCTGCGCGGCTCCGGTCGTACATCACTGCGAACCATCTCGCGGCCCCGCCGCAATAACTGCCAGAGACACCCGGTGTCGCTGGTGAGACCCGACGGTGTGCACGAATTTGAGCCAAGCCGGGTCTCAACAGACCTATGCCACCGCTACCGTTGACGCCTGGTACACCTCGGTCGGCATCGGCTGACGCAGCCGCCAGGTGATCGCCATCGGCCGGTCCCCTTCGTGTGAGACGTAGTCAGCCGGACCCAGGAATACATATGGCGCTGTTCCAAGTGCGTTGGTTTTTGCTTGCCGCACGAAAAGCAGTATGTGGCAACCCTGTTCCCGATGATGGATGTATCGCTGCCCGGTCGGTGCGGTCGAAGACGTGGTCGATTGGGATTCCCAGTGAAAAAGGCTCGGGCTCAACGCGAAGTCGCGGTACATCGTTGTCGGCGAGTAGTCGCGGTCGGACTTCTTCAACGTGATCAAGAAGGCATCGGCGTTGACTGATTCACACCACGCCACCCCTTCTCGCATTGTGCTAGGCGTGCGACGCAGTGACGCAAACCCCAGGGCCGCAAGGATTTCCTCTCGGGAATAACTTGCATGAACTTCGAGCGGCACCTGGGCGAGCTCGGGGACGAGGCTTCCCAACTCGTAGGTGCTGCGGCGGGCACTGTCGAATGCGATGTCGATCACTTCGCGCAGCTCGTCGACGACCGCTTCGCCTTGGAGCGCATCGAGTCCTGCTGCAGGACTGTTGAATCCGCCGCCATTTGGGTTCAACGAGTAGAACAGCATCTCGGCAAGGCGCCGCTCGATGGGGCTGTCCATGTCAACGGTGCCGTCGAGGATCGAGCGGTAGACAGTCCACCGACGACGGTCGTCGACGTGGGCGACCGCGCGAACACGTTTGACGAGATCGGCCTCGCGCTGACCGGGTTCCGAACCGAGTTTGCCGGCGTCGCGACACAGCGACGTCCACGATCGATTGTTCTTTAGGACGTCTTCCAGGCCACGTCCGGACGCATCGAGGTAGGACGCCAGCCGATTGTCCGGATGTGCACGCACTTCGGATACCAGCACCGCCCATCTCGGAGCGACCTGCTGTCGGATGTTCTCTAATACGAGATCCCGCGCGACTGGGTCGAGCACGATCTGACTGCCCGAGGGCAGGAACGGAAAGCCCTCTTCGACCTGACGCTGCAGCGCCTTCCCGCCAATGCCGCTCATCGCTCGAAAACGTTGATCGAACCGGAACTCACGGCGTTGGTGCCCAACAAAGTCCAGCGCGGTCAGTACGGTCTTACCCCTAGTAAGCCGCAGGCCGCGCCCTAACTGCTGCAGGAATACGGTCGCGCTCTCCGTGGGGCGCAGGAATAGCACGGTGTCGACCTCGGGAATGTCGAGGCCTTCGTTAAAGAGGTCGACCGCGAAGAGGATGTTGATCTCGCGGTTGCGCAGCGCGGTGAGCGCGTCGCGACGATCGGCCGCGGAAGTCTCAGCGGACACGGCGCGGGCAGGGATACCGGCTTCGACGAAGCGCTGCGCCATGTACCGCGCGTGCTCGACGCTGACACAGAATCCCAAGGCACGCATGGCCGCAATGTCGGCGACCTTGTCATTGAGCTCCTTGAGCACAATGCGGGTGCGGGCATCGTTGCCCGTGTAAACGCTGCTTAGAAAAGCTAGGTCGTAGCCGCCACGCCTCCACTGGACGGATTCAAGATCTGTTCCGTCGTGGATGCCAAAGTAGTGGAACGGGCACAGCAGGTTCTGCTCCAGTGCTTCCCATAATCGGAGTTCGGCGGCGACCCGGCCACCGAAGAACTCGCGGACGTCGACACCGTCGGCGCGCTCGGGGGTAGCGGTAAGTCCGACCAGTTCGATTGGACGCACGTGGTCAAGCAACCGCCGGTAAGACGCGGCTTCGGCGTGGTGGAACTCGTCGATCACCACAACGTCGAAGTGATCCGGTGCGATGCCGGAAAGCCTGGCCTGCGAGAGGGATTGGATGCTGGCGAACACATGGCGCCAATTGGCCGGTTCCTGTCCATCGACGAGCTGCTCACCGAAGGTGGGCTCAGTGAGGACTTCTTGATACATCCGCCGCGCTTGCAGCAGAATCTCCTTGCGGTGGGCCACGAAAAGCAGTGTGAGGTCGCGACCGTGGCTGTCGCGGGCGAGTCGGCGGTAGTCCAAGGCTGCGATGACGGTCTTCCCTGTGCCGGTCGCCGCGACGATCAGGTTGCGATGACGGTCGTGAATCGTGCGCTCTGCGTCAAGTTCTTCGAGTATCTCGGCTTGGAACGGCTTGGGGTGAACCTCGAGGCCGGACAGGGTGACGGTGATCCCATCACGCGCTCGACTTCCCGATGCGGTCTCGAGCGCCGCTCGTAAGCGGTCGCCGTCCTGTGATGGCCTGTATAACTCGAATTCCCTGTTCTCCCAATAGGAGTCGAAGGTAGCCCGAAACTTCTCCAGGAGGTGGGGTGTCGACACTGCTGACAGTCGGACATTCCATTCCAGTCCATCCACGAGCGCGGCATGAGATAGATTGCTGGACCCAACATAGGCGGTGTGGAACCCGCTGTTGCGCCGCAGCAGCCAAGCTTTGGCGTGTAGGCGGGTGCGGTCGGTTTCGTAGTTGATGCGGACTTCAGCCCCGAACTCGTTGACTAGAGCATCAAGAGCACGAGCATCCGTGGCGCCGAGGTACGTCGTTGTGATGACACGCAGCGGGATGCCCCGCCGACACAGTTCATTGAGCTGGTCCTCGAGCAGTCGGAGGCCCTGCCACTTGACGAACGCGCACAGCAGGTCGACGTGGTCGGCGCTCGCGAGCTCGGCGCGCAATTCGGCGGCCAGTGTCGGCTCATTGCGCGCGTTAGTCATGAGCGCGGCGTCGGAGAACGGGGTGGCAGGCCGTGGCAGACGACCACTACCAAGGGCGCTCGAGCTCGCCACTTCGTCGAGCCGGGTGATCTTGCCCGGCTCGACCCGGTGCAGCGCCTCGCCGACAGCGTGAGCGTCGGGCAGGACCTCGAGAATCCGCCGAACGAGTTCTACGCGGTCCTCGGCGGTGCCGGCGCCAAGCATTGCACGTTCGATGATCGGCGCGAGATGGCGCGCGATCGCCAGCGCCTGCTCGGCCTCGTCAACAGTGCCGTACTCGGCCCGCAGGTGGTCCTGTTGCTCGAGCTGATGATTGAGCTGATCCGTCAGCAGCGACTCGTATATCCCCCTGTGCACCAGCTGGACGTTAGCGGATCGCGGCGACAATGCTGGGCAATGACCGTGTTCATCGGGCGACGAGCAGGCCCTCTTCGTCGTGCCACACGTTCAAAAGCCGCTGCGGTCGGCGCGTCTGAGCGGAGCGGCGCTCAGGGCTTAGCCCCGCTCTAACTGATCAGCTGGCCAGTGCCCGCATGGCTGTGGCCACGATGGCGTCGGCGTCGGCCGGAGTCAATCCCCCGTGCCCGGTCGCCCGCCGGTCCATCGCCGCCCCGAAGCGCCGCTCAGACGCACCGACCGCCGCGCTGATGTAAATCACATGGCCTGCGGCGTGTTTCGTGTCTCTACGGCCGGACAGACAGCGTTGCAATGCGGATGCAATGATGTCCCGTGAAGAACCGTGGCCACAGTCTGCGGCCGCCTGAAGATCGTTCGGTTGGTCCGATCATGAGTCACCGAGGCGGCAAGGCCGCAAGCCAGCCATCCGAAAGCAATTCAAGCAACTGCCCATCCGGATCGCGGATCATCGCCATCGCCTCGGTCACCGTCCCCTCGACCACCGCTCCCCCGAACTCCTCGACCTTCTCCAACACGCCCTCGAGATCGGACACCGAAAACGAGATGTGTGTCAGCCCAACCTGATCCATGACGCGTTCCGACCCGGTATGAACTTGACGCTTCGAGTAGTCCATGAGTTCGAGCACAAACCCGTCGCGCACCAAGTAGGTCGCATGCACCCCGAGCGGCGCAGGAAGCTGCACCAGCTTGGCGGTGGGGCCGTCGGGCGGATCAAGCTCCCACCAGAACTGAAACCCAAGCAGAGACTCGTAGAACCGCCGCGACCGCTCGCGATCGGAGACACACAATCCGACGTGGTTGAAGGTCGTCCGGTGACTACTCATCCCGGCCTTTCTCGACAGAACCCAAGAGCGTAATAATGCAAAGATAGTGTAGAAAGCAAAGCTCTCATTGCGGTGGAGGACGTTTCAGATGACAACCCGTCCCGACGTCACCGACGACGCAATAGTCGATTTCGACCACCACTCCGACGACTTCAACCAAAACCAACGCACGATCAACGCCGAGCTGCGCCAAAAATGCCCGGTCGCGTGGAACGAAAACTACGACGGCTTCTGGTTCCTCAGCAGCTACGACGCGGTAAGCCAAACCGCCCGCGACGACGACACCTTCTCCCACAAATACGAACCCAACGCCCCCAACGGCGTCGACTACCAGGGCGAGATGGGCGTCCCACGTCCCGAAGGCCAACCGGCCCTGGGCATCGGCGAGGTCGACGGCCCCTACCACCTGGCCCTAAGGCACGCCCTGGCCCCGTTCTTCTCACCGGGCGCCGTCGACAAGATGAAGCCGTTCATGGAGGAACAAGCCCACCAGTTCCTCGACCAAAAAATCGGCGACGGGCAGATGGACCTCGTGCTCGACTACGCCAGCCCGGTCCCGGCCATCCTCACCATGAAGATGATGGGCCTGCCCTACGACAACTGGCAGCTCTACGCCAACCTCTTCCACTCCGTCATGGCCGTCCCCCAAGACAGCCCCGACTACATCAACGCCATCTCCCAAGTCCCCGCCATGATGCAGGACGTCCTCGACTTCGCGGCGAAAAGACGCGCCGAGGCCCGCGACGACCTGACCAGCTTCCTCATCCAGTTCGAATTCGACGGTCGGCGCCTCACCGACGAACAGCTGCTCAACATCGTCTGGAACCTCATCGGCGGCGGCGTCGACACCACCACCTCGCAGACCGCGCTGACCCTGTTGCACCTGGGCACCCACCCGGAGCTGCGCCAACAACTCATCGACCACCCCGAGCTGTACCGCACCGCCATCGACGAATTCCTGCGCTACTTCTCGGTCAACCAGCAGCTGAGCCGCACGGTCACCCGCGACGTCACCGTCGGAGGCCAACACCTACGACGCAACGACCGCGTCATCATCAGCTGGCTGGCCGCCAACCACGACGAGCGGGAGTTCGAGCACGCCGACGAAGTCGTGCTGGATCGCTCACCCAACCGCCACCTCGCCTTCGGACTGGGGCCACACCGCTGCATCGGATCACACCTGGCGCGGCTGATGTCCGAGGTGATGGTCAGGGCGGTGCTCGACCGCATCCCCGACTACCAGGTCGACCTCGACGGCGTCCATCGATATCGCGGCAACCCGAGCATGACCGGGCTGGGCACGCTGCCGGTCACCTTCACCCCCGGGATGAAACGCGGCTAGATGCCAGATACCGAGCACCGCGCCAACCCCATGTCTCAGGTGCTGGGGCCGTTCACCCGGACCGGCGGCTTCTACGCCCGCTCCTGGGGCACCTACCTGGATCGCCAGCCCGACGAGCTACCGGTGGCCCGGCCCACTATCGCGCTTGCCGCACAGGCGTTCCGCGACGAAATCCTGCTGGCGGGGTTCAGCTTGCTGCGTTCGGCCCCCAACACGACCACCCTCGAACGCATCGATCGCGAAGTGCTTGCGGCGCAAGACTTTTACGGCGACAGGGGCTGGCTCGACAACCCCGAGGGGTTCTTCGCCCCACCCCCGCCCCTGACCGATGTCACGGTCAAGCGCGTCAGCAGCATGGGCCGCACCTACGAGCGGCTGTTCTTCGACAGCGAGTACGAGCCGCATCAAGGCGAAGCGGGCCGGGATCGCTGGTTGACCTACACCGCCAACAACCGCGAATACGCCCTGGTGTTCCGACACCGCCGGCCGCGACCCTGGCTGATCTGTATCCACGGCGCCGAGATGGGACGGGCCGCGCTCGACCCTATGCTGTTTCACGCCTGGCATCTGTACCGGGACCTCGGCCTCAACGTCGTGCTTCCCGTGCTACCCATGCACGGCCCCCGAGCGCGCGGGCTGCCGCAAGGCGTCGCGTACCCCAGCGAGGACGTGCTCAACGGCGTCCACGGCACCGCTCAGGCGGTGTGGGATATCCGGCGCCTGTTGTCGTGGATCCGCGCGCAGCAGCCCGACGCCACCATCGGCGTCAACGGCATCTCCCTCGGCGGTTTGATCTCGTCGCTGGTCGCCAGTCTCGACGACGGCCTCACCTGCGCGATCCTAGGCGTGCCGGCCGTCGATATGGTCGGGTTAGTCGGCCGCCATGCCGGCCTCAGCGGCCACGGCGCCCTGCGCCAGACGATGAACGCGGCCAAACCCCTCGGCAGGATGATCTCGCCGCTGGCGCTGACCCCGCGGGTGCCGATGCGGGGCCGCTTCATCTACGCCGGCATCGCCGACCGGTTGGTCCACCCGCGCGACCAGGTCACCCGACTCTGGGAGCACTGGGGCAAACCCGAAATCCATTGGTACCCAGGCGGTCACACCGGATTCTTCCGCTCCCGGCCGGTGCAGCGATTCATTGACGACGCGCTGGTGCAGTCCGGGCTTGTCGACTCATCCTGGTCTCAACGCAAACGGCACTGACCCACATAAGTCGCGGCGAAGCAGGGCCGAGCAGGTGAGATCCATTGCGAAAAGCAGCTATCCCTTCAGGCGGTGACGCCGGGGGGTCCTATCTAGGCAGACGGCGACCTGCATTGGCTCCTCCAGCGAGAACGTCATCGATTGCGCCGTGGCAAGAGCGCTTACGACGCGTTCAGGCCAGACGCTCAATCCCTGGATACACGTCGAAGCCGCGGTCGAAGCTCATCAGCTGGGTGATGTCATGGCGGGCCATGACGGCAAGGTGCAACGCATCCCTTGCGGACAAGCTTTGGTAGCGCAACACAGTGTCCTTGGCGTGCTCGACATCAGTACGCTCGATCGCCAGCACGTCGTCCACCACACCGAGGATCGCATCAAAAGCCGGCTGAATCGCCTCGCGCTTGTTGATTGCCAGGTACCGATGACAGATCTCCTGCAGCACCTCGGCGTCGGTGACTCCACTAGACGTTGCGCGTCGAGCTTGTGAGGGTTGTGCGGCACCCACCAGATACATCGGAATAATGGAGTCGACCAGGATCACTGCGCGGTTTGCGGCAATGCCTCGCGTCCGCGGCCGATCTCCTCGATCATCTGCCCGATGTCGGCGGTCGGGAATTCGTGACGTGCTGCGGCGCGAATGGCGCGCAGCTTGGTGTCGAGATCACCGGCCGGCTCGCGCTCCCGTGCCTCACGCAGTGTGCGACGAACCCATTCCGAGACCGTCGTGCGATGCCGGCGTGCAATCGCTTGGAGCTGTTCCCACTCATCTGCATCGAGAAGGACCAGGAGTCTCTTGCTCATGCCATGAGTATGAATGAATCATCAGAGACTCAGGCGTGGTCAACGCCCGGGCGCAGAGCCCTCGGGGCTGAGCAGCGCCACAGCGGCACATGCCGCTGATTGGCCTGGTAACTCGCGGGATCGGCCCTGAGTCTTCCCATGCCGTCGGACGGCACGAACAGCCGACGCCTCTGGTTACACGGGAGCAGTGCGCCCAAATTTGCCATGCCGGCGCGAGAATCCGGGGGTATCGCCGGGCGTGGACCGCGGCGCGGCCAAATCCGCGTAACATAATCGAGTATGTATGACATGCCCGAGATCCTGTCGGTCCCGAGCCCGATACTCGCGATCTATGGCACGGATCAAGATGACGGCGGCGGTCCATCGGCGTATCTCGAAGCGAGACCTCCCTGTGGCCCTTCGCCACGCGGGGCCGCCGCTGCACATCCACCGCAACCGCGCGTACTTCATCGGCATCGACAGCCGTGGTCGCGAGTTCGAGATCGTCCTGGCTGCAGATGACCGCGATGAGGACCTCTGGCACGCCATCCACGCCCTGCAAACCCAGTACCGGAAGAACTGGTGACATATGAGCGATCGCAAAATCGATCCCACCAAGATCAGCTTCGACGAGAACACCACCGTCGAGGTGACCGACCTCGAGAACGAGGAGCACTACGTTGAGGGCAAGCGGCTCACGGAAGAGCATGCCCAACAGCTCGCCGCTGAAATGCTGTCGAGGGTCCGCGCCAAAAACCTGCGCCCTGGGGGCAAGTCGCTCTCTGGCGACCAGAAGCACTCACCGGTCGTGCAAGTGCGGGTGTCAGAGCACACGCGCGACAAGCTCCGGGCGATCGCCGAGGCGCGCGGCATGAGCGTCTCGAAGTTGTCCCGAAAGGTGCTCGATGAGTTTGTCGCACGCGAGACGTCTGGGTGATGCCGAGCTTCGGAGCCCGAGTTTCCGTGGGCGGCTACCCCCGCCAGCGATGTCGCCAGTTGCTCCGTTAACGAAGCACCATGCGGCTGAACGCAATCCGATCCTTGGCGTGCGTCACGCTGGTGCGTGTGGTGGCGGTGCGAGAGGCTGCGGGGCATGACCAGTTTGGTGGATCGGCTGGAGCGGGAGTTGTACGCGGCAGCCATCGCGCGCCCGAGGGATTCGGCCAGGTATGCGGGCGTGCTGGAGCGAGCGGTGCAGGCGTGCAGCGCGGATCCGAAGGTCGCTGAGGTGCTTGAGCTGGCCGGCCTCTATTTCGAGTTGGCGACGGAGTACGAGAACCTGGGACGGTGTGAGGACGCGCTGGCCGCGGCGGACGCGGCGGTCGACGCCGGGCTCCGGTCGAACCCGGACCCGCGGTGTCTGCGAGCGGAGATCTTGATGCGCGCGGGTCGGGTCGCTGAGGCGGAACCGATCTGGGCGGAGGTGCGCGCAGACACACCGGATGACGTGTGGCTGTACAACAACGCCGGGCTCGAATACGCCCATGCCGGCGTCCATGAGACGGCACTGGGTTGGTTGACCGATGGCCTGCGACTGGCGCTACGCACCGCAGATCCCGATCAGCTGGTCGAGCAGCTCACCGATCTGCGTCAAGAGAGCCTGGACAAGCTGGACCGGCCCGCCGACGCGCTGCAGGAGCACGCGGCCCGGTTTCTGCACGAGAAGCAGCAAGCCCGGTCCGCGTGGGTGGAGGAGCCTACTTCGGAGCCCACAAATGCTGTGGCACACGGTCCGGTCGACACGGTGGCCTTCGCGTGGCTGCCGGCCGGCGACTACGAGCAGGCGGTGACGTTGTGGCCCGAGGTGGCCGAGAGCGAGCTGGTAGCCGGCCCGGATGGACCGCTGCCGCATCGCCTGTACTGCCGCGCGATGCAGCAACGGCTCGTCGAGCTCTCGCAGGCGGGCCTACCCGGGTTGGTGATCGCACCGGTGCGGGTGGCGCCGTTTACCGCCTGGTGCGCCGAACAAGGAGCGCAACCTGATTCGGAGGCCCGGGCCACCTATGCCGCGCACCTGGCAGCGCACGGCGAGCCGGGTATGGTCTCCTGGCCGCCCGGCCGCAACCAGCCATGCTGGTGCGGGTCGGGGCGCAAGTACAAGAAGTGTTGCGCCGCACCATCGTTCGTCGACGCAGAACCACACAAGTGAAGACCACTCGCCTGCGGGTGGCGCTCTGCGGCTTCATGGGCCTACGACGCGATGCACCGGCAGCGACCGTCACACCAGGCTCTCCAACCTCATCTCCACCACTTCCGCCCGTCGCGCGGCGTGGTTGGGCCGTCTTGTCGGGCCGGGTCGGTACGGTGCGGGCGTGCAGTCGCTGATTTATCCGTCCATCGACCTGTCGAGCGCACTCGAGCTGGTTGGCGGCGATACCTATCGCCGTGGCGTGGCCTATGCGCGCGAGGGACGGGTGCTGAGTTGTCTGTGGGATCCAGACGTTCACCACCTCGTCGGCACCGTTCGCGGTAGCCAAGGCCGCTCCTACACCACAACGGTGCAGCTTTTGCCGCTAGACATCGATACCTGGAGTGTCCAACGCGGGGCCTGCAGCTGCCCGGTGCACGCGAGCTGCAAGCATGTTGCGGCCGTCGTCATCGCCGCGGTCGGGGCCACAAAGACGTGCGCGCAACCTACGCCACCCCGGCCAGCTCCGGCGCCGTGGCAGCAGTCGCTGGATGCGCTGCTTCCCCCGGCCTCGACCAACGACCGCATCGGTATACCGCTGGCAATCGAGCTCAACCTATCGGCGAGCGGGCCGTCGCCGACTCTCGATGCGCGGCTCGTGCGACCCGGAAAGCGCGGCGGCTGGGTGGCCGGCGATCTGAGTTGGGGCAACTTGCACATCCTGCGCCACCGCGGTTATCCCGATGCTCACATTCGGTTGCTGCAAGAGCTCTATGCGACCTACCGAGCGTCGACCTCGAATTCGACTGGCTACTATCGGTATTCGTACGCGGGCTACAGCTACAGTGACGGCAAGACGATCTCACTGCTGCAATTTGAATCCCCACAGCTGTGGCCGCTGCTTGATGAAGCGCGCCGAGTCGGAGTGCGGCTGCTGCAGGCGCGGCCGCAGCGGGATATGCCGACATACGCCATGGCGCAGTTGTGCCTGGACGTCACGGCCGACGAAAGGGGCGATCTCACCGTCGCGCCCGCGCTTCGGGTCGACGGCACTACGGCGCGGCCCGTGGCGTTCATCGGGTCGTCAGGCCACGGCGTGGCCTATACCGGCGGCGAATTGCGGTTGGCTCGACTGGACAAGCCGGCCCCTGAGGCGTTGCAGCGCATGACCTTAGGTGATGAGCCGCTCGTGATACCCGTAGAACAGGCGGCGCGGTTCGCCACCCAGTACTACCCGAGGTTGCGACACATTGCGGTCGTCACGTCGTCGAACAAATCATTCACCCCACCCGAGATCGTCGGGCCGACACTGGTTTTGCGGGCCGACTACCAAGCCGAGCACGAGCTCGAGTTGACATGGCTATGGGCATATCGGGTGGGAGACGATGAGCTTCGCGCAACAGCTGGCACCTCAGAGCACGTCGCTTGCCGCGACCAGGAAACGGAGGACACGCTCGCCTGCAGCATCGAGGTGCCGTTAGAGCAGTGGGGGCTGCGCGCCGCCGACGGCACGCTCATCACCGGGACGCGACTGTCGGGCCTGGAGACAATGCGATTCGCCACCGAAGTTCAACCGCTGCTCGCGGAGGTTCCCGGTGTCACGCTGGAGGTTATCGGCGACTCGGTGGACTACCGCGAGGCCGGCGGCTCCCTCGTTATCGAGGTGACGACGGACGCGGTGGCCGGCCAGACCGACTGGTTCGACCTGGGGGTCACGATCAGCATTGAAGGTAAACAGGTTCCGTTTGTCAGCGTGTTCACCGCCCTCGCGTCGGCGCAGTCGCACATGTTGCTTTCCGACGGCGCCTATTTCGCATTGGACAAGCCGGAGCTGGTGAAGCTGCGCCAGCTCATCGAAGAGGCTCGTGCGCTGACCGACGCCGAAGACGGGCCGGCCCGGATCAGCCGATTCCAGGTCGGGTTGTTCGACGAACTGGCCGAGCTCGGCGTCGTGACGCGCCAAGCCGATCAGTGGTCGCGCCAAGTCGACGGGCTGCGCGCGCTGCAGGGTCTGCAACCGGCGTCGGTGCCCGCCAGCCTGGACGCTGAGCTGAGGCCGTATCAGGCCGACGGGTTCTCGTGGCTGGCGACCCTGTACGCCCATGGGCTCGGTGGGATCCTCGCCGACGACATGGGTCTGGGCAAGACCGTCCAGTCGCTGGCGTTGATTTGCCATGTGCGTGAACAGAATCCGGGCATGGCACCGTTCCTGGTGGTCGCGCCGGCCAGTGTGGTGGCGAACTGGGCCACCGAGGCCGCGCGGTTCGCGCCTGAGCTTTCGGTGGTGCCGATCTCCGACACGCTGCGCCGCGCCGGCGCCGACCTCGACGAGCGTTCAGCGGGCGCCCACGTCGTGGTCACCTCGTACACGCTGTTTCGGCTCGACTTCGAGGCCTATGCGGCCCAAGCGTGGTCCGGGTTGATCTTGGACGAAGCCCAATACGTGAAGAACCGTCACGCCAAGACCTACCAGTGCGCCCGCAGGTTGGCCGCGCCGTTCAAGCTGGCGATCACCGGCACACCGATGGAGAACAATCTCCTGGAACTGTGGTCACTGCTGTCGATCACCGCGCCCGGGTTGTTTCCCAGCCCGACGAAGTTCGCCGACTTTTTCGCCAAGCCCATCGAAAAGACCGGCGACGCCGAGCTTTTGGCTCTGTTCCGCCGCCGCATCAAGCCGTTGGTCAAGCGCCGCACCAAGGAGCGCGTGGCCGCCGAGCTGCCGGCCAAGCAAGAGCAGGTCCTCGATATCGAGCTGTCGCCGCGGCACCGCGCCCTCTACACCAAGCGATTGCAACGAGAGCGGCAAAAGGTACTCGGCCTGCTCGATGACATGCAGCGCAACCGGTTCACCATCTTGAAGTCTCTGACCGTGCTGCGACAGATGGCGCTGCATCCCGGCCTCGTCGATCCCGCACATGACACGTTGGTCAGCGCGAAGATTGATGCGCTCGCTGAGCATCTGCGCGACGTCGTCGACGGCGGGCACCGCGCGCTCGTGTTCAGTCAGTTCACCCGGTTCCTGGGCAGGGTCCGCGATCGCCTCGACACCGAGGGCATCGACTACTGCTATCTCGACGGGCGAACCCGTAACCGTCCAACCATGATTCGTCGATTCAAGGAAGGCGACGCACCGGTTTTCCTGATCAGCCTCAAAGCCGGTGGGGTCGGGCTCAACCTCACCGAGGCCGACTACTGCTTTCTGCTCGACCCGTGGTGGAATCCGGCCACCGAGACCCAGGCGATCGACCGCACCCATCGCATCGGCCAAACCCGCAACGTGATGGTGTACCGGCTCATCGCCCACGACACCATCGAGGACAAGGTTTTGGCCCTCAACATCCGCAAAGCAAAACTGTTCGCCAGCGTTATCGACGACGGTAACGCGTTCGGCTCCGCCCTGACCGCCGACGACATCCGCGGACTGCTCACCTGAATTGCGCCGGGGCAAGAGCGCTTACGATGCGTTCAGGCCAGACGCTCAATCCCTGGATACACGTCGAAGCCGCGGTCGAAGCTCATCAGCTGGGTGATGTCATGGCGGGCCATGACGGCAACGTGCAACGCATCTCTTGCGGATAATCTTTGGTAGCGCAAAACAGTGTCCTTGGTGTGCTCGACGTCGACACGCTCAATCGCCAGCACGTCGTCGACCACGCCGAGGATCGCATCAAAAGCAGGCTGAATCGCCTCGCGCTTGTTGATTGCCACGTACCGATGACAGATCTCCTGCAGCACCTCGGCGTCGGTGACGAGCCGTTCTCCAGCCGACAGCGCAGACTCCAACAGACGTTGCGCATCGAGCTTGTGGGGGTGTGCGGCACCCACCAGATACATCGGAATATTGGAGTCGACCAGGATCACTGCGCGGTTTCCGGCAATGCCTCGCGTCCGCGTTCGATCTCCTCGATCATCTGCCCGATGTCGGCGGTCGGGAACTCGTGACGTGCTGCGGCGCGAATTGCGCGCAGCTTGGTGTCGAGATCACCGGCCGGCTCGCGCTCCCGCGCCTCACGCAGTGTGCGACGAACCCATTCCGAGACCGTCGTGCGATGCCGGCGCGCAACCGCTTGGAGTTGTTCCCACTCGTCTGCATCGAGGAGAACCTGAAGTCTCTTACTCATGCCATGAGTATAAATGAATCATCAGAGGTTCAGCCTGGTCCACGCCCGGGCGCAGAGCTCTCAGGCTACGGCTGTCCCGCGCTTCTTTTCAGTTTCCAATGTTGGACGTGGCACGGGTAGGAGTCGGCGTCTCGACGGAATTACGGTAACCAGGCTCGGCGGCTCTAGCACCCGCACATCCACAACGTTTGAGACGTTGTTTTGCCTGCTGTGACTGCTACTCTGTGGTACATGTTGGCTAGCATTAAGCTTGCATTTTGCTAGCATTACGGCTATGAAGACTTTGCACTTGCGGAACGTGCCCGACGATGTGGTGGAGCGGCTCGAGCGCCTGGCCCGCCAGCAGAAGATGTCGGTATCTGCGGTGGCGATCCGCGAGCTGGACGCCTCCACCAGGCGGGTCGACAACGCCGCGCTGATGGCGTCGTGGCCGGACCTGCCGATCGACCCTGCGGAGATCGTGGCCGATATCGAGGCCGACCGCCGGTGATTGTTGTGGACGCGTCAGCTGCGGTGGCCGCCGTGCTTCACAATGGGGCGGCCCGCGCGGCCCTTGCGTCAAACGCGTTGCACGCCCCTCACTTGATCGACGCCGAGGTGACCAACGCATTGCGGCGTCGTGTGCTGGCCGGCGCGTTGCACGACGACGAGGGCCACCGCGCGGTGGTCAGATGGCGGGCTTTGGCGGTAACTCGTTACGTCATTGCCCCACTGTTGGAGCGCGTGTGGGAGTTGCGCCACAGCATGACCGCGTACGACGCGACCTACATCGCGCTGGCCGAGCACCTCGGGTGCGCGGTGGTGACGCTCGACGGGCCGTTGAGCCGAGCGCATGGCCCCCGTTGCCCGCTGACGATCCTGCCCACGTAGGACATACGACTCCGGGCGTCGCCGCTGGGACATCGATGCGTTGTCGCTCACAGGCGGGCAAAGACACAGCACCAGAGCCGCCGTGACTCATGTGCCGGGTGAGATAACGGCATCGTTGGAGAATTGGCTCCTGCGCTGGGCGCCCTAGCGAAGCACCATGCGGCTGAACGCAATCCGATCCTTGGCGTGCGTCACGCTGGTGCGTGTCGTGGCGGTGCGAGAGGATGCGGGGCATGACCAGTTTGGTGGATCGGCTAGAGCGGGAGTTGTACGCGGCAGCCACCGCGCGCCCGAGGGATTCGGCCAGGTATGCGGCCGTGCTGGAGCGAGCGGTGCAGGCGTGCAGCGCGGATCCGAAGGTCGCTGAGGTGCTTGACCTGGCCGACCTCTATTTCGAGTTGGCGACGGAGTACGAGAGCCTGGGACGGTGTGAGGACGCGCTGGCCGCGGCGGACGCGGCGGCCGACGCCGGGCTCCGGTCGAACCCGGACCCGCGGTATCTGCGAGCGGAGATCTTGATGCGCGCGGGTCGGGTCGCTGAGGCGGAACCGATCTGGGCGGAGGTGCGCGCAGACACACCGGATGACGTGTGGCTGTACAACAACGCCGGGCTCGAATACGCCCATGCCGGCGTCCATGAGACGGCACTGGGTTGGTTGACCGATGGCCTGCGACTGGCGCTACGCACCGCAGATCCCGAGCGGCTGGTCGAGCAGCTCACCGATCTGCGCCAAGAGAGCCTGGACAGCCTGGACCGGCCCGCCGACGCGCTGCAGGAGCACGCGGCCGGGTTCCTGCGCGAGAAGCAGCAAGCCCGGTCCGCGTGGGTGGAGGAGCCTACTTCGGAGCCCACAAATGCTGCGGCACACGGTCCGGTCGACACCGTGGCGTTGGCGTGGCTACCGGCCGGCGACTACGAGCAGGCGGTGACGTTGTGGCCCGAGGTGGCCGAGAGCGAGCTGGTAGCCGGCCCGGATGGACCGCTGCCGCATCGCCTGTACTGCCGCGCGATGCAGCAACGGCTCGTCGAGCTCTCGCAGGTGGGCCTACCCGGGTTGGTGATCGCACCGGTGCGGGTGGCGCCGTTTACCGCCTGGTGCGCCGAACAAGGAGCGCAACCTGATTCGGAGGCCCGGGCCACCTATGCCGCGCACCTGGCAGCGCACGCCGAGCCGGGTATGGTCTCCTGGCCGCCCGGCCGCAACCAGCCATGCTGGTGCGGTTCAGGGCGCAAGTACAAGAAGTGTTGCGCCGCACCATCGTTCGTCGACGCGGAACCACACAAGTGAAGACCACTCGCCTGCGGGTGGCGCTCTGCGATGTCGAGCCAACGGTAGCCCGGGTGATCGACGTGCCCGCGTCGGCGACGCTACCCGAGCTGCACGAGTTGCTGCAGGCCGCGATCGGCTGGACCGACTCACATCTGCACCAGTTCGTCACGTCAGTAGCGACCTACGGGATGGAGATTCCCGGCGGGGACGTGTGGCCGGAGGATCAGCGCGATGAGACCGGCGCACTGCTGGCCGACCTCGGGGCCCAGTTCGAGTACCTCTACGACTTCGGAGACGGCTGGACCCACGACATCGAGGTGCTCGGAACCGGCGGCCCAGCACCGGGCTGCGTGGACGGGTACGGCGCCTGCCCGCCCGAGGACTGCGGCGGGCCCGGGGGTTACGCCGAACTGCTCGACGTACTGGCCGACCCGGCGCACCCCGAGCACGAACACATGCGCGGCTGGGTCGGCAATCGGTTGCGTCCCTTCGACCGGGCCGCCACTGACCAGCGGGTGCGCCAGGTGGTCGGTGAGGTGCCCGAAAGTGTGCGGCTACTACTCGATCTCGCCGCCGACGGGGTCCGGCTCACTCCGGGCGGGCGGCTGCCAAGGACGGTGGTGCGCAGCATCCAACAGCACCGCCCACACTGGCACCTTCTTGGTCGGCCCGCCGCCACCGAGGATGATCTGCCGCCCCTGGGAGCGCTGCACGACCTGCTGCGCCAGGTAGGGCTGCTGCGACTGCGCCACGGCGTGCTCGCCCCCACCCGCGCCACCGGCGACGACCTAGCCATCGTCCGCAGGCTCAGATCCTCGTTCAGCCCCAACACCTTTGCCACCGAGATCACCGAACTGACGGTCGGCGTACTCGCCGCGCACGGTCCCCTCAACCGCCAACAGCTCGCGAGTCAGGTACATCGACTGCTTGGCCCCGGTTGGCAGCGCGACGGGCAACCCGTGACCGAGCGCGATGTGCAGTTCACGATTGCCCGGCAGTCCCCGATGATGCGTGCACTCGACCTGATCGACATCATTGATGTCCACGCATGGACCGCCGGCGCCTCGGCCCGATCACTGCTCCCCCGCGCCGGCATGCTCGCTGAGATCTGGACCAACGACGGGTGAGCCAGTATCGCACTCGTTACGCGCGTTGGTCATCAGCGCCGGGTCCGATAGTGGCGCCACCGGCCGAGGCAACGGGGCGACATGCGAGGTGAGCATCGCCATCTCGCACGCAGACGGCTCGGGAGACGGCCGTCGGTGCCGCGGTAGCCACCGTGGCGTCATGAATTGCCGTCC
The DNA here is from genome assembly GCA_963735655.1 of uncultured Actinomycetota bacterium. Taxonomy (GTDB): domain Bacteria; phylum Actinomycetota; class Actinomycetes; order Mycobacteriales; family Mycobacteriaceae; genus Mycobacterium. Next base: position 120,033 of record CAVTLW010000026.1, on the reverse strand, counting down.
CATGCAAACGATTTCTGCTTCGGGAAGCGGCTCGTCGAAATTGCCGGGCACGACGAGCGCCGGCGGCTGACTGAATCGCCGCGGCCGCGGACGCGCCCGGCTGGCTGAGCGCTGCGGGGACCCACGCCACCGGAGCGGCCGCGCAGGCGCGCGCCGTGGCTAGCGCGTTCGAAGGCGCCCACACCACCACCGGCAAGTCCTTTGAGGCTGGCTATATCTCGGGCATTTTTAACACCGCCATACCCGACAGATCATTGACACACACCTCCGGCGAACTATCGGGCTTGGCCAACATGGGCACCGTCATCGCGGGCTTGTTCAATCTCAGTCCGCTGGCGCACATATCGGCGCGATGCCCGCATCCTGGGTCAGCCCTCTCACGGCGGCCGCTGGAAACTGAGATCACTTCGCCGGTGTTTGACTTGCCCGTCGCGAACCAGATACGTCGCATGCAGTCGACTGGCTTTCCAGCTGCAGACCCGGGTTGGCTCAGTGCGCACCGTCGGCGGTGATGGTATGGACGGGTCTACACGACTGACCGACAGGCCACTTTTGAATGCGATATCACCGGCGATATCGCATTCGTGAATCACCTAATGGGCCGGGCCGCGGTACTCATGTGGCCAATGGGATTGCTGACGAGGTCATAGCGTCGTGGCGAGCACGGCCGCCGACGGCGGACACCGACTTCGCTGGTGCTGGCTCATTCAGTGGCCTCCAAGCGCGAATGCCTCGATCGAGGGAGCGGCTTCAGTGCTGACTTTTCGGCCAAATCTCAAACAAAACCGCAGATCAGCAATTTGCGCCCACGCCAGAGCGCGAGTCGTGAGCCAAGTCAGGTAGCTAGCCTGCCGATCGACTCGATCTCGCATTGGACGCCTGCAGCGCGGGAAAGACGGGCGTCAGCGGTGACCAGAACGACATCCAGGGCCTCGGCCAGCGCAATATAGGCGGCGGCGTACGGCGTAACGGCATGCCGCAGTTCCCATATCCGGTGCAGCAACGGCTGGTGCGAGGACCGACGCAGCGGCAAATCCGCCAAGTCCGCTACCGCGCTTGCGGCTCTGCGAGCAGGCATCAGCTTTGCCGCGACATGGCGGCGCCATACCGAGACCACCTCGAGGTCGATGAGTTCGGGAGCGACCAAGGTTTCGTCTGCCAAACGTTCCCGGGCCTGCTGGCCATCCGTGCCATCATCGCCCAGCGCCACCGCCAAAACACTTGCATCAACGACGATCACGCTCTGCCCGAACGTGATCGACAGCGGCCCTGAAGGAAACCCGGCCACCGCGGCGCGCGGCGACGCGGTCGAGAACTTCATCCAGAGTGGGTTGATTTGCGTCGGCGATCAGACGGCTTCGGAGGTATTCCTGCAGGGACTGATGGGCGCGCGCCGCTCGCTCCCGCAGGACTCGGTGAGTGTCTTCGGGAACGTCTTTGATCTGCACGCTCGGCATGGCGCCATTTTGGCGCCAGTAGCGCCACAATGCAAGTCAACGGCGGCCGTCGGCATCAAGGTGCGGCAGCTATAGAGTGATGCGCTATGCGCAGCCAACCCAGCGTCAGAAGGTGAGGCCCACGATGAGCGGAATCGCGGAACGGTTCGCAGAAATCGTCGGCAGCGGCAACGTGCTGACCGGCGACGCGATCTCCGACGACTACGGCCACGACGAGGAGTTGACCGCACCGCCGCAGAAACCGGCGTACGTCGCCAAACCCGCCACCGCGGAAGAAGTCGCGCGACTGCTAACAGCCGCCACCGAGCACAAGATCCCGGTGACAGCCCGCGGCTCTGGCAGCGGCTTGTCCGGAGCGGCACGCCCGCGAGCAGACGGCCTGCTGATCTCCTTCGAGCGGATGAATCAGGTTCTCGAGGTCGACGTCACCAACCAGGTCGCCGTCGTCCAGCCCGGGGTGACGCTGAACGACCTGGACGCCGCGACCGTCGACACCGGGCTGCAGTACACGGTCTACCCGGGCGAGCTGTCCTCCAGCGTCGGCGGCAACGTCGCGACCAACGCCGGCGGCATGCGCGCGGTCAAGTACGGGGTGGCCCGCAACAACGTGCTCGGCCTGCAGGCGGTGCTGCCGACCGGCGAGATCATCCGCACCGGCGGCAAGATCGCCAAGGTCTCCAGCGGCTACGACCTGACTCAGCTGATCGTCGGATCCGAAGGCACCCTGGCGTTGGTCACCGAGGTGACGGTCAAACTGTTTGCGCGCCTGGAACACTCCGCCACCGTGCTCGCGCCGTTCGTCGACCTCGACCAGGTGATGGAGGCGGTGCCCAAGGTGCTGGCCGCCGGGCTGGTGCCCTACGTCCTGGAGTACATCGACAACATGACGATGGCCGCCATCGTCTATACCCAGAATCTGGAGCTTGGTGTTCCGGACCACGTCCGGGACAGCTGCCAGGCGTATCTCGTTGTGGGACTTGAGAACCGCGACGCCGACCGACTGATGGAGGACGTCGAGCGGGCCGGCGAATTGGTCACCGAGCTGGGTGCCGTCGACGCCTACGTGCTCGAGGGTGGCTCGGCGCGCAAGCTGATCGAGGCGCGCGAGAAGGCGTTCTGGACGGCCAAAGCGATCGGCGCCGACGACATCATCGACACCGTCGTGCCGCGCTCGGCAATGCCGAAATTCCTGTCCACCGCACGCGGCCTAGCGCAAGCCGCCGGTGGTGGCGCGGCGGGCTGCGGGCACGCCGGCGACGGCAACGTGCACCTGGCCATCATCTGCAAGGACCCGGCGAAAAAGAAGCAGCTGATGACCGACATCTTCACGCTGGCAATGGAATTGGGCGGCGCGATCTCCGGCGAACACGGCATCGGCCGCGCCAAAGCCGGCTACTTCGTCAAGCTCGAGGACCCGGCCAAGGTCGACCTGATGCGCCGCATCAAGCAGAGCTTCGACCCGGCCGGCATCCTCAATCCAGATGTACTCTTCGGATCGGCAGAGGGCTAAGCGACCTACTCGCCGAAGCCACCACCGGTGACCGTCCCGGGCGGACCGCCGGGTGCGCCAAGGCGGCTGGCGGCAAAGGCAGCGCCCTTGTCGATCATCGCGCCGTCACTGGCGTAGGTGTCGTGCGCGGCGAAGTTCATGCCGTCAGAGCACACCGGGTCTTCGGGAGCGCAGACCTTGATGGTCTTGCCCTGATATGCCGGGCCGATCGCGAGCGGCGGCTGGTTGAGGTAGTTCATGGCGCGAACGTTCGGCGTCCCGAACAGGACGACCGAGGAAACATGGTCCGCCACAGCGGGGTCCAGCGGTTTCGGCACGGTCGCGGGGTCGACTCCGTCCGGCACTGCAGCCGATGTGACGAAGCCCATCACGGCCGCGCCTTGCGAATAGCCGCTCAGCACCATCTTGGTGTTGGGGCAGCTCTGCGCCATGGAGTCGACATGCGCGCCTGCGTCTCTGATGCCGTCGAGCCCGGTGGCCCAGTCGTCGCTGGCCGGGTAGTTGACCGCATAGACGTCCAAAGACCTTGGGGCAACCCGTGTTCGCAGATTGTCGACGAATGCTTGTCCGGTCGGGCCGACACCGGGTGCTTCACCGGTGCCGCGGGCGTACACGACCTGCACGTCGGGACAGGCTGCGGACGCGACGGGTACGGCGACCCCAGAAAGGACCGAAGCACTGAGGCCGCACGTTGTGATTAGGGCGGATCCAACGGATCGAACGAGGTGGGGGGCAGTCATGGGGGATAAATTCCCACTGGCACGCCTCTCCAAACTGAGAATTTCGTAAACGTTGGATCAATCGAAAACGTCTGCGCTAGAGCTAGTTCGCTGCGGACGCGTACTGCAGCACCGGTTCCGAGGAATCGATGTGCCCGTTGCTGATGATCGTGAGCCGCTGCGGACGCACCTCGTAACGGGTGCCGTCGGCCGGATTGGTGGCATCGAATCCACCCGAGGAGCGCACCGCATTGGAGATCTCGATGTGGGCGCCATCACGTATCCGCTCGCCGCGGTAATAGAAGTTTCCAGACCCGGTCTGACAAATCACGGCCAGCGACAAGGAAGTTCGCACCACCGCCGCCGGCGGATTCCCCGGGTCGCAGCGGGCCGGTTCGCCGACGAACCCCCAGCCGTCGGCGCCTTGCACGGGACGGGACAGCGACGGCGTCTTCGTTGATGGGACAGTCGAAGTCGTGATTGATGGTGCCGCCGAGGCTGTTTCGCGGCGTTCACCCCCGTTCCCGAGGGCCGATATCGCCGTCAGGACCGCGGCAACAAGCAACAGCACCGCCGCCGCCCCGAGGATGATTAGCGGGACACGGCTGCGGCGTGGCCTCACCCACGCCGGCAGGGCCACCGGATAGGGGCTGTAGCCGGTGTCCTCCGGATTCGGGTAGGCCACCGAGAACGCCCGCGTGCCGGTCGGCGGACGCGGGCTTGCACGAGGCGCGACGGGCGCCGGCATCGGCGTCGGCGTCGGAGTTCTCCAAGCCGCCGCGGTAGCCGCCGCGGCCAGTTCACCCGACGAACGAAACCGTGCCGCAGGCTGTTTGGCCATACCGACGGCGATGACGTCGTCGAACGCGCGGCCGATCCCCCGCCGCATAATGCTCGGCCGGGGCGGCGGGGCGAACATATGCGCGCTCATCAGTTGCTGCACGTCCACGCAGTCGAACGGCGGTTGACCGGTCAGGCTCTCGTACAGCACGCAGGCCAGTGAGTAGACGTCGGATTGCGGGCCGACGGGAGCGCCGCTGAACCGCTCGGCGGCCATGTAGGCGCACGACCCGATCAACGACCCGGCCGACGTGACGCTGGCGTCGCGACCGGCGTGCGCGATGCCGAAGTCGACGAGGTAGGCGAAATCGTCGGAAGTGAGCAGCACGTTCTCCGGCTTGACGTCGCGGTGCACCAGCCCCTCGGCGTGCGCGGCGTCCAGCGCGGACGCCACCTGCGTGGTGATCGACGCCGCCCGCGCCGGTTCCAGTGCGCCACGTGCGCGCAGCAGGTCTTTCAGGCTGCCGCCGTTGACCAGGCGCATATCGATATAGAGGACACCGTCGATTTCGCCGAAGTCGTGCACCGGGATGACGTGCGGCGCCTGCAGTCGCGCGGCCATCCGGGACTCTCGTCGGAAACGTTCCTGAAAGGACGGGTCCGCGGACAGCTCGGTGCGCAGCAATTTCACCGCGACCATCCGGTCCTTGGACCTGTCGTAGGCCTGGTACACCTCGCCCATTCCGCCCATGCCGAGCAGTGACCGCAGTTCGTAGGGCCCGAAGCGGGTTCCCGAGCGCGAGCCGCGCGACGACATGGTGGTCCTTTCACTGGGGACGAACGAGCGACAGCAGGGTTCCCGATTCTGGCGTCGACCTAACGGGTAACTCCATACCCAAACTTGATCTGAAGTTCGTTATACGAAGCGTAGTTCCTTTTTCAGAACAACGGGAGTAGATTTGATCGCACGAGAGTCCTCGAGTCGAGGGCCATGTTCGCCCAGGACGGTAGGTGCGAATGTCGTTCGTGATCGAGCACCCGAGATTCGCGCAACGGGACACCCGGCCTGCCAGCCTGGGTCGAGACGTGGTGATGGGTTCAGCGATCTCCCAGCAGCCGGGCCACGGTGCCCGCGAGCATCGTCTCCGGGTCTTGGCGAATGCCGACCGCGTCGAGTTCGCCGCCGATGGCAAGCGACGCGACACCGTGCACCAGCGACCACAATGGTCCGGCAATCTCGCGCGGGTCTTGGTCCTTGATGATCCCGGTTATCGCATCGAGCAGGTCGCCGAACGCCTGCTCGGCTGCAACGGCCAGCGCGGGGTGGTCCGCTTTATTGATCTCGGCGCCGAACATGACCCGGTAGTGGTCCGGATGGGCGACGGCCCAGCGCACGTAAGCGCTCCCGAGTTCGATCACCCGGCGCTTGGGGTCCGCGGCAGTCAACAGCGCTCAAGGCGGCGTGCAAGTCAAGAAAGCCCTGTTCGGAGACGCTGGCCAGTAACTCGGCCTTGTCGGCGAAGTGCCGGTACGGGGCCGCGGCGCTGACGCCGGCGCGCCGTGCCGCCTCGGTCAGGGTGAAACCCTTCGGCCCTTTCTCGGCCACCAGGGACAGCGCGGCGCTGGTGAGCGCGCGCTTGAGATCGCCGTGGTGATAGCTATCACGTCGCGCCGGGGCCTTCCGCTGCGTTGGCATGTTGACGACATTAACATCATGGTTTATGTTAATGCTATTCACATTCCTCGAAAGGAGCGGAAATGAGCACCACCCGGGCCGGTGACCACGACCGGCAGAAGACAGCCAGCCGCCTGGGCCAAGCACTCGCGCAGGGCTACCTGGAGATCGACGAGTACGAGCGGCGGGTCCAGCAGGCGTTTCAGACGCAGACGACCGGCGAGCTACGACAACTACTCGCCGACCTGCCGGTCGAGCGCATCCGGCGGGCCGATCCTGGCCGCCGCGCCGCGCGGCTGGCCGCGGTTCGCCGCGGGGTCCGGATTCACCTCGGCGGTTACCTCGCGATGGCCGCCATCGTGCTCATCGTCTGGGCCGCGGTCGCCGCGACGACGAGCGCGACGTACTTCTGGCCGATCTGGCCGATCCTCGGCGGCGCGATCGGCCTCATCAGTCACGCCAAAGCCGTTGGCATTCACCACAATTAACTAGGAGTAGCGATGTCAGAAACGCAGTGGGCCGTGGTTACCGGAGCAAGCTCCGGGCTCGGCGCAATCTTCGCCGAGCAGCTCGCCAAGCGTGGGCTGTCGTTGGTGCTGACCGGGCGGGACGAAGCCCGGCTCAGCGCGGTAGCGCTTCAGGTCGGCCAGAAAGACGTCGACGTCGAACTGGTCGTCGGCGACCTGGGCACCGACGCCGGAGTCACCGACCTGATCGCGCGCCTGGACGGGCGCCACATCGAGGTGCTGGTGAACAATGCCGGGTTCGGCACGTATGGCCCGTTCGCGGAGGTCGACGCCGGACGCGAGCATGAGCTGGTGGCGGTCAATGTCGACGCCCTGGTGCGCCTGACGCATGCGGTGCTGCCCGGCATGCTGGCCCGTGGTCAGCGGCGGCATCCTGAATGTGGCCTCCACCATCGCTTTTCAGCCTGGCCCGTATCAGGCCACCTACGGCGCGTCGAAGGCGTTCGTGCTCTCGCTGAGCCAAGCCCTGTGGGCCGAGACCCGCGGCACGGGCGTCACCGTGACGGCGTTGTGCCCGGGACCGACTCGCACCGGATTCGTCGACGCGCTGGGATCGGACGTCTCGCACACCGCGGTCTATCGGCACCTCGCCGCGCCGGAACCCGTCGTCGCCGCGGGGCTGCGCGCCCTGGATCGCGGCCACGCCGTGGTCGTGCCCGGAGTGCGCAACAAGGTGATGTCCACCGGCGGAAGGCTCACTCCCGGTTGGCTTTCGGCGCTCATCAGCGGCCGGATGCTGCGGCCCGCGGAGGTGTCGGCAGTCTGAGTAGGCTGCGGTCCATGGCGACCAGCCGAATGGCGGTGGACGATTGGCTGCAAGCCGGCTTCGCGATCTTGGCCGACGAGGGTCTCAATGCGCTCAAACTCGATCGGCTCTGCGCTCGTCTCGGCGTGACAAAGGGCAGCTTCTACTGGCATTTCGCGAACATGAAGGCCTATCGCCAGGCGTTGATCGAATCCTGGGCACAGTTGCGCGACGAGGACCGCCGCGACATCGAGCAGATGCGCGAAATCCCGCCGCGGGAGCGGCTGTCGCAGATGATGGCCTCGCTGGTCAGCCCGCGGCAGTGGGCGCTGGAGCGGGCGATGCGCGAATGGGCCCGCTCCGACGAAACCGTCGCGGCCGCGGTGCGGTCGGCGGACCGCCGGTTGGTCAAGGCCGTACGACAAGCCTTCTGCGACTACGGGTTTGACGCCGACGAGGCCGAACTGCGGGCCAACACGACGTTCGCCGCGGGCATCGGGTTGCTGCACCTCGCCGGTCCGACGCCGCGGAAGCAAGCGCTACAGCGCGAGCGATTTCTCGAATTCATGCTGCGGCCCGTACCAAAAGGTATGGTGAGCGGATGACGTTCGTAGAACGGCTCGCCGATCGCGCGCAGGAGGCCGAACAGCTTCGGCGACTGCCCGCCGCCACGGTCGCCGAATTCCGCGAGTCCGGATTCGCCGACCTGCTCAAACCCGCGCGTTACGGCGGCCAGCAGGCCGACTTCCGCGAGATCCTCGACCCGGTACGCCGGATGGCGCACGGTTGCGCATCGACGGCGTGGACCATCGGGTTCTACACGCTGCACAACTGGATGCTGGCGCTGTTCGACGAGCAGGCCCAATGCGACGGGTTCGCGTCGCGGCCGTTCCTCGCGTCGTCCCCGCTGGCGCCGACCGGTCGCGGCACGCCGGCCACCGGAGGTATCCGGCTCAGCGGCCGCTGGTCCTGGGCCACCGGGGTGATGGACGGCAACTGGACCATCGTCGGCGCGCTCTGCGGGCCTGACGACGGGATCTACCCGGCGCTCGCGCTGGTGCCCGCCGACGACATCCAGATCGTCGACGTCTGGCAGACCGACGGCATGCGGGCCACCGGGTCCAACGACATCGTCATCGAGGACGTCTTCGTGCCCGAGCACCGGCTGGTCACGGTGCGCGACATCTATTCCGGCACCTCGCCGGGCGCAGGGCTGCACGACGCCGTGCTCTACCGCTGGCCGATGGTGCCCGCGCTCGCGCTGCTCGCCGCGATGCCGGCGTTCGGCGCGGCCGAGCGGGTCGTCGACGTCTTCACCGAGCGCCTCTCCGAACGCGTCCTCGCCTACGAGGGCCGGCGCGCAGAAAGACAAACCCGCCGCCCAGGCCCGGCTCGGCGAGGCCCGGGTGCGGCTGCGCGCGCTGCATGGGTTGCTGGCCGACACCGTCGGGGGCATCGAAGAGATCCTCGCCGCCGGCGACCGCGTCGCGCGCCCGGTCCGCGCCGACGCCCGGCTGGCGGCCGCCCACATCGTGCGGGAATCACGCTTGGTGATCGGCGGCCTGCTCGAGGCGTCGGGCGCCAGCGCGCACTTCCTCGACAACCCGCTGCAGCGAGCCAAACGCGACGTCGACGTGCTCAGCGGGCACGTGATTTTCGACTACGACGTGAGCCGAGAACTGTCTGGCGCCTTGGCAATTGGGCTCAAGGTGTCGCCGCTCTCGATGGTCTAGGTTCGGCCCGCGAGCTTGTCGACGTCGATGACCTCACCGCGGTTGATGCTGACCCAGTCGCGCCCGTCGAGGTAGGGCCGCAGAGATTTGCCAATGAGCTCGGTATCGGCCGCCGACTTGGGCCGCTGCAGTTCGTACACGTGCGGCAACTCGGCCATGCCGGTGACGACGTTCCACAGCTTCAGCGCCGCCGGCCCGGTCGGCGGATCGATCAGGACCGGCCCGAACAGGCACTGTCCATCCATGAACAGCGTCGGCACGCCGTAGCCGCCGGCGTCGACCACGCGCTGGTGCTCGGCGCGGACGTCGTCATGGGTGGTCGGGTCGGCCAGCGCTTTGTCGAGAGTCTCGGGTTCTGCGCCGATGTCGCCGAGTAGGCGTCGCGCAACCTCGGGATCGTGGGGCTTGCCGCCCAGGGTGTGCAATTCACGGCCGATCGCGTCATACCAGTTGTCGAGCAAGGACATGTCGGTCCGGCGCAGCAGCGCACCGATGCGCATCAACGACCAGCCGTACGACCACTCCCGCTCCCACGGGTGCTTCTTGCCCTCTTCGCGGTTGATCTCCTCGAGGCTGAAGAACCGCCAGTCGATGGTGATGCCGTTTTGCGCGCGGACGTCGCGGATCCACAGCGACGTCTGGTAGGCGAACGGGCACATCGGGTCGAAGTGAAAATCCACGGTGGTCATCTGGTTATTGTGCACCTGTGACGGTCGAGGGCTTCGATGCAGCCGATCGGCTGGCGATCATCAACTTGCTTGGCGCCTATGCCCACACGTACGACGGGGACCGACTGGACGAATTCCGCGCGCTGTTCACCGAATCACCGGAACTCGTCCTGCGGCATGACGGCGGTGACATGTCATCGGATATCGAGACCGTCATGCCTCTGCTGGAGCTGAGGAAGGCGAAGTTCAAGGCCGAGAACAACCAGCGTCGTCACGCCTTGAACTCGATCTGGTTCACCAGCCAAACCGCCACCGAAGCGACCGGTCGTTGCTATTTCCAGGTTTTCGCGATCCGCGACGGCGGGGCACCGTCCCCAGAAGTCACCGGCTGCTACGAGTTCACCGCGGTCAAGCAGGACGGGGTGTGGCGGTTTGGGCGCTGGGTGCTGCAGGATGACCAGTTATGAGAATTGTCGTTGCTTGCGTCGCCTTCGCGAGCGCGCTGGTGCTTGCGGCGCCTGCGGATGCGGATCCCGGAAAATTGGATCCGGAAACGTGTTTGGGGCTGAGCGGAGCACATATGAACCTCATCATGGCGACAAGCACGCAGGCCGCTCGCTCGGCCGCCGACATTCTGGAAAAGGCAAATCCGCCTGACGCGGTGAAGCAAGCCATCGAACACTTCGTTACCACCGGTGGCGTTCAAGGGTCCGACCCGAATGCCGATCAGATGGACAAAACGATCGGCGACTGGCGCAAGCAGGTCTGCCCGTAGGGCGCCGGGGACCGATAGGCGACTTTGAAACTTGATATCACCGGCGATATCAAGTTTGTAAATCACCTATGGGTTGGCGCGCCGGTACTCATGTGGCCAATGGGATTACCAAGGTGGCCCTACGATTTCGGCCGCACCCCGGCGGCGCGGTAGACGAAGATCGGCTCGACCGGAAACGCGAGCGTCCGAGTCGGCAGCGCAGCCAGCACCTCGTCGGGGATCTTTCGCTTGTAGTTCAGCTTCATCGTGCCGCTGAAGGCGTGATCCACCACCCGCAAGTCGATCTCGATCAGCAGACCCTTCTCGGTGATCGACGCGGTCGCCGGCCCGTCGTCAACATCCCACGGGCAGTCGATGGACCGCAGATTCCGGTCCCCGCTCGTGGGGAAGGTGGCGACAATCCGCGCGGCGCTGAAGCACAACGCGCCCTGGTAGCGGGAGACGCCGGCGGCCGAATAGACGCCCGGGACATGGCCGCTGAAGCGCTTAGTGACGCCGACCTTGTCGGCAATGAGAATGGCGCCTTCGGTCTCGATTTGCTCGCGCAGCTCCGCCGGCACATTGCTGAAATTGGGCCAGTGCAAACGCACTACTGCACAGTCACTTTCGCGGTAAACGTGCACGTCGGGGTGTTGTCGCCGCCCACGAAGGTGGCGTAGGTGGTCGCGATCGTCGTCGTGCCGGTCTTCAGCGCCGTGAACATCCAGACCTCGGTGCCGGGCGCTCCCATCCGATTGTTGTCTGGCTTCACAAACTCGTGGCTGGTTTGCTTCAGCACCGCGGGGTCGCCGATCTTCGCGTCAGCCACCCAACGGTATGGAGTGGTGTGGTTCGATCCCAAAACCAGTTTCAAGGTGTTGCCGACCGCGAGCGTCACATCGCGGTTGATGTCGCTCCCATTCAGCACGTCGTCCATCGGTACCTCGATGGTTTTGGTCGCCTGCGGACCCCCTTTGGAGCAACTCGCAGCCGCCCAACACCACCGATGCGACGAGCATGACGACGAGCAGAAACAGCCTGGTCCTCACACTGGCACAATAATCCTCTTCCTCTCTCGGATCACGGCTCGGCCAGCAAATGGTCGACTTCCCGAGAGCCTGTCCCGCGCCGCACCCGTAGTCCGGTAGCTTCGGTGCATGTTTGGCATCATTCGGCCCTGCCGTCATCGGCTCGGCGGCGAACTCGCAGACGTGTGGCAAGCCCAATTGTGTGGACTGTGCCTGGCCCTGCGCGACGACTACGGCCAGGCCGCACGGGTCGCCACCAACTATGACGGGTTAGTGGTTTCCCTGTTGGTCGAAGCGCAGACCGACGGCCAGCCGGGGCGGCGGAAGGCCGGCCGCTGCCCGCTGCGCAAGATGCAGCGCGCCGACGTGGCGACCGGTGACAGTGCGCGACTGGCCGCCGTGGTGTCGCTGGCGCTGGCCGCGGCACGGGTACGCGACCACGTCGACGACCGCGACGGCATGGTCGGTGCGCTCGGGGTGCGACCAGCCGCGCGCCGTGTCGCCGAGCGGTGGGTGCGCCGGGGCACCGAGGCCGGCCACAGCCTGGGATTCGACACGAATGTGCTGGTCGCCGCGATGGACCGGCAGGCCGAACTGGAGGCGACCGCGGGTCCGGGCAGCTCGGTGCTGCTGGTCACCGAGCCCACCGAGACGGCCGTCGCCGCGGCGTTCGCGCACACCGCAGTGCTGGCCGGGCGCCCGGACAACGAGGCGCCGCTGCGTGAGGTCGGCCAGCTGTTCGGCCGGGTCGCGCACCTGCTGGACGCGGTCGAGGACTACCACGACGACGTGGCGCGCGGGAAATGGAATCCGTTGGCCGCCACCGGAACATCCGTCGCCGAGGTTCGCACATTGTGCGACGACGCAGCGCTGGGCATCGAATTGGCGCTGGCCGACGTGGATTTCACCGACGGACGCCTGCCCCACCGGCTGCTGACCCGCGAGGTGCGCCGGGCAATCACCCGCACCTTCAGCGGGGCCGGATACACGATGCGTGGCGGAACACCGCACGGCGATCAAGACGGCATCAACTTCGGCAACCAACAACCGGTCGGCGCCGGCTACCCCTACCCCGAAGGCCAAGGTGAGGTACCCGCCGCACCCGGTCCCAAGAAGGGCGGTGGCGGGAGCAGCTGCATCTGCTGCTGCGACGGCTGCGACTGCTGCTGCGAGTGCGGGGACTGCTGCGACTGCTGCGACTGCACTTAATGTGCCGAATGTGGACTTGACGTACGTTTTTGGCGGTTTTGCGTTCATCAAGTCCACACTCGACCAGCAGCCAACCAAGCCATACGCAAAGATGGGCACGTGTTTGCGCTCATCGTCATCGTTGCGCTTGTCACCACCGTGCTCTTCGGAACACTGGTGGGCCAGCGCTATCGCGTGGGTCCACCCGTTCTGCTCATCCTGCTGGGCGCGCTGCTCGGACTGATCCCTCGGTTCGCCGGCATCCACATCGACGGTGAGCTCGTCCTGCTGTTGTTCCTACCGGCGATCCTCTATTGGGAGAGCATGAACACCAGCTTCCGCGAGATCCGCGCCAACCTGCGCGTGATCGCGATGACCAGCATCGGCCTGGTCATCGCCACCGCGGTGACGGTGTCGTGGACGGCGCGAGCGATGGGCATGGAGTCACATGCGGCCGCGGTCCTGGGCGCCGTGCTCTCCCCCACCGACGCCGCCGCGGTGGCCGGCCTGGCGAAAAAATTGCCACGCCGGACCCTGACCGTGCTGAAGGCCGAGAGCATCATGAACGACGGCACCGCGCTGGTGCTGTTCGGCGTCACCGTCTCCGTCGCCGTCGGGGGGTCGGCGGTCAGCCCGGGCGCCCTGACGTGGCGCTTCATCGAGTCCTACGCGGGCGGCATCATCGCCGGACTGCTCGTCGGCGGGCTGGTGACGCTATTGCGGATGCGGATCGACGCGCCGATGGAGGAAGGGGCGTTGAGCCTGCTCACCCCGTTCGCGGCGTTCTTGCTCGCCCAAGCATGTGACACCAGCGGCGTCGTCGCAGTCATGGTGTCCGCCCTGGTGATCACCTACATCAGCCCAAAGGTGATCCGGGCCCGATCGCGGCTACAGGCGTACGCGTTCTGGGACATTTCGACATTCCTCATCAACGGCTCGCTCTGGGTATTCGTCGGAGTCCAGATCCCCGGCGCCCTGCACGGCATCGCCCACGTCGACGGCGGCCTCCGCCACGCGGTCTTGCTGGCTCTCGCGGTCACCGGGGTGATCATCGTGACCCGGTTTGCCTTGGTGGAAATCACCACCGTCTTAGGCCGCGGCGTCGACAAAACCTTCCGGCGGGAGTCCCGCAACGTCGGCTTCCGTCAGCGCCTGGTGACGAGCTGGTCGGGATTCCGCGGCGCGGTGTCGCTCGCGGCGGCGCTGGCCGTCCCGCTGACCACGCACAGCGGCGCCCCGTTCCCGGACCGCAGCCTGCTGATCTTCGTCGTGGTGTTCGTGATTCTGGTGACCGTGCTCTTCCAAGGCAGCACGCTGCCCTTCGTCGTCCGGTGGGCGCGGCTGCCCGAAGATGTCGCCCGCGCCGAGGAATTGCAACTGGCCCGCTGCCGTGGCGCCCAAGCCGCCATCGAAGCCTTACCGATGGTCGCCACCGAAGTGGGTGTCGACGAGGACCTGTACAAGCGGCTGAAGAAGGAATACGAAGAACACGCCGCTGTCATCCAAGCCCAAGGCGATCCGGATGCGCCCAACGATCTGGCCGAGAAGGGCGATCTGGTGCGGCAGGTGCGGCTCGGCGTGCTCGATCACAAACGCCAGGCCATCACCCAGCTGCGCGACCAGCACCAGATCGACGACATCGTGCTGCGCGAATTGCAGGCCACGCTGGACCTCGAAGAGGTGCGGTTGCTCGGCTCTCTGGAAACGGGCTGACGGCCCTTTAACGGCCCACAGCACACGGAAGTCGTTTGATGCCATGGAAAAACGACGACCGTAGCCGGTCGGGTGGCCCGGTGACCGTCAGGCCGGGCACGTTCGGGTACAGCTCTTCGAGCATCACCCGCAGTTCCAGCCGGGCCAGCTGAGCACCCAGACAAAAGTGCACTCCCCCGCCGCCGAACGCGGCGTGACCGGAATCGGTTCGGGTGACGTCGAATTCGTCGGCGCGCTCGAACACCTCCTCGTCGCGGTTGGCCGACAGATAGTGCATCAACACCCAGTCGCCCGCCGGGATGCGTTGCCCGCGGATCTCCACGTCCCGGGTGACGGTGCGACGGAAGTGCATGACCGGCGTCGCCCAGCGCAGCAGTTCCTCCACCGCCGGCTTGATCGCGCCGGGGTCGCGGGCCAGCAGCGCCTGCTGCTCGGGATGCTGCGACAGCGCCAAGATGCCGTGGCTGAGCGTGTTTCGGGTGGTCTCGTTGCCGGCGATGGCCAGCAGCAGGAAGAACTCGTTGAGCTGGTCACGGTTGAGCTTTTCGCCGTCGACCTCCGCGGCGAGCAACGCCGACAAGATGTCGTCGGTGAGGCCGTGCTTGCGTCGGTGCGCCACGAGTTCGCCGCAGTAGGTGAACATTTCCGCGGCGGCCTTGACCGAGCGCCTGCGGCGTGGGCGCGTAGTCGGGGTCCTCGATGCCCAGGCTGCCGATCGCGTTGCTCCACCGGAAGACCGACATCCGGTCTTCGGCCGGCACGCCCAGCACGTCGGCGATCACCTGCAGCGACATCTCCGCGGAAATGTCTGGTACGGCGTCGAATTCGCCCTTCTCAGTGATGTTGGTGACGATATCGCGCGCCACCGTGCGCATCCGCGACTCGAGGCGCTGCACGTTGCGGACGGTGAAGCCCTGGTTGATCAGCTTGCGGTAGTGCACGTGACGCGGCGGGTCGATGCCGGGCAGCATCGCCGAGGTCGGCGCCGCCTCGACCTCGACCAGGGTGTTGCCCTTGCTGCTGGTGAAGGTGTCGGTGTCGCGGCTACCAGCCGCACGTCGGCGTGCCGGGTCAGCAGCCACGCCCTGGGCAATCCGGTCAGCTGCACGGGCTGGACGGGTGAGTTGGCGCGCAGCCGGGTCAATGCGTCGAACGGGGCGCCGGCGACGAATGTGTCGGGGTCCAGCACCGCGGCGGCATCGCGGCCGGCTTCGGTGTCCTGGTTCTCCACGACCAGGGACCGCAACTTCGGCACGCTCATGAGGCGTTAATCCCGACGATTCCCGCGATGATGACGTCGAGTCCGGCGCGAAAACGGGCGGCGGCCTGACGCTTGCCGCGGGATTCCTCAGGCTGACCGAGCCGAGCAGGTAGGTGTACAGCACGGTGTGAGCGGCGGCGGCAACGGGTTTCGAGAGTCCGGCTTCGGCCAGCAGCGAGCGGCTGAGCCGGTCGAGCCGTCGGGCGCGTTCGCCGCCGGCGCTGGTCTGCAGTATACCGGCGATGCCGGGAACGCTGACGATCACTTCGCGTGCGGCACAGTAGAGTTCGGTGAGCCGGGCATCCCACGGGCCGGCCTGCGGAACGGGGATCTCCGCGAGCACGGATTCGGCGAGCAGATCCAGCGCGGCTTGCTTACCCGGAACGTGGTAGTACACCGAGGGCACGGCGGCGCCCAGTTCGGCCGCCAGCTCGCGCATCGTCACCTGCTGGACCCCGACCCGGCGCGCCAGGTTGTGCAGGGACGCCACCACCTGGGCGCGGTCGAGATCGCCGTAGGCCCGCCGTATCGCGGATGGCACCATGCACCTCCGGTCACATTCGAGCTCTGTTCGAAATGATTCGAGCGCTGTTAGAATCTACCGCGATGAGCGCCGCGATCGCAAAGCTGTCGGTGGCCACCCCCGTGGTGACCATGTTTCCGGGCACCAGTGGCGACTGGGGAAAACCGGCACCATCGAGGATGTGGCGCAGATCGCCGAGGCCGCCGACCGGCTCGGCTACCACCACCTCACCTGCAGCGAGCACGTCGCGCTGCCCGCCGCCGAGCTGACCGCCGCGGCGCGCGCTACTGGGACCCGCTCGCGACCTTCGGCTACCTGGCCGCGCGCACCCAGCGGATCCGCTTCGCCACCAACGTGCTGGTGCTCGGCTACCACCACCCGCTCGAGATCGCCAAGCGCTACGGCACGCTCGACGCGGTCAGCGGCGGGCGGCTCATCCTCGGCGTCGGCGTCGGCAGCCTGAAAGAGGAGTTCGACCTGCTGGGCGCGGAGTTCGAGGACCGCGGCCCGCGCGGCGACGACGCGCTGCGCGCGCTGCGCGCGGCGCTCTCGGTGCACGAGCCGCGCTACCACGGCGAGCACTACGCCTTCGACGGCATCGTGATCGACCCGTGCGCCGTGCAGCAGCACGTGCCGCTCTGGATCGGCGGCCGCACGCTTCGCTCGCTGCGCCGGGCCGTCGCCTTGGCCGACGGCTGGGCGCCCTTCGCGGTGAGCCTGCAGCAGGCCCGAAGAACTGGTTGGGCCGCTTCGAGCTTCGGCCCGGGTTCGAGGTTGTGCTGCCTCCCCGGCACCGCTGGACCCGATCAACGCGCCGGAGCGGACGCGTGAGCTGCTCGGCGAGACAGCCGCACACGGCGCCACCGTCATCAGCACCTACTTCAGGCACACTTCCCTGCAGCATTACCTGGAATTCTCCAGCGCTCGCCGAGCTGAACGGCCGCGTGATGCGGGTCAAGGCGGGCGTATTCAGCCTCACCCCGCCGTCCGATACCGCCGACGACGACTATCTGCGCTGGCACCTGCTCGACCACATGCCCGAGCAGTATCAACTGCCGGGCATCGTCTACGGGCTGCGCTGGATCGCCGACGGCGAGTACCTGGAAGAACCGCCTGGTGGCCGACGGACCACTGGGACAGGTCGGCAACGCCGTCCACTACCTCGTCGGCGACCCCGTCGATGAGACCTTCGACGACTTCATCGCGCTGGGCCGAGCGTTGCGCGAGAACGGCCGCTTTCCGGTCACGCGGCCGTCGCTGCAGGTGGCCGGGCTGCGATTGCTGCAGTGGCAGTCCTCGCCGCAGGCGCTGATCTCCGCGGAGGTGGTGCCGTTCCGTCCGCACCGCGGAGTGCTGCTGATCGCCGAGGAGGCCACCGATGGCCGACCCAGCCAATGGCTGCAATGGCTGCACGCCGAACACTATCCGGCGCTGCTCGCCACACCCGGTTCGGCCGGCGCCTGGACGTTCGGATCAACCAACGAATGGAACCGGGCCAACCGGGGCTGGCGGACCGATCCGCAATACATCACCGTGGTCTACCTGGACGACGACCCGCTGGCCACGACCGCCGCCCTGGCCGGGCTCGTCGAAGAACGCTGGCGATCGGGTGCGGTGCGTCCCGTCTTCGCGGGACCGTTGTTGCCGAAGCATGATCCGCTGGGACGCCCTGGCCGTGACCTTGTCGAGACCTTAACCGCCTACTGTTTGCCGTGGCTGCCAGCAGAGGAATCGCCATGACAAATCCCTACCCACGTTGGGCGCGGGTTCTCGGCGCTGCGGCGCTCTTGTTGGTGGGGACGATCGCGGCGGCCTGTTCCACGAAGAACGGGGAGCCGGCTTCGGCCCCAAGCTCGACTCCCGTTGCCACCAACACCACCGTGATGGTGGACGGGCACAGCCACACGATCTCCGGCAAGGTCGACTGCAGCACCTCGCCGCGGCAGACAAGCGCAACGCCACCCGAGTCGGGGAATAAGACCACGCGCATCAGCGCGCAGGACGACTCGGCATATGTGTCGCTGTCCATGTCGGACGCGAATCCTCCTGGGGTGAATGGCTTTTCGATTTCGCTTACTGCGGCGAACGCCAACTACCAGCTCCCTATCAATCCGTTCAATCGCCCGACCAGGTGCACGCGACCAAGGCGGGCAAGACCTACACGGTGACCGGTGTCGGCAAGGCATTGGCGCCCGGTCAAGGCGGAATGCGCGATCTACGGTTCGAGGTTGACGTAACCTGTTCGTGAACAGCGGGTTTCGCGTCCGATCAGAAGTCTGACGCGGCCCATGCGCCCTGCGGGTAGGGCGGGACTGTGCCCGCAAATGCCCCATCGGTGAGGCTGCACAGCGTGTCGGAGATCGTTCCGCGTTGGCCAGCGCCTTGGCCTCACCGCCCGGCACCACGTGCGCGACCACCGCCTGCCAGGAGTATCCGACGCCGCCGTGCTCGTACCAGAGGAACCAGTCGTTGCCGCGGTGGCCGGCGCGAATCATGCGCCGAAATGGCAGCGTCGGGTCGTTGACCGAGTCGGTCGCGTTGAAGGGTGCGCCGACATCGGCGATGGGCGGTAGCAGCTTGAGTAGCTCGGGCGGCAGTTGAGTCACGCTCGGCACTTCCTGAACCGGTGTCGTCAGCGTGCACTTCGTGTTGGGCACCGCGTTGGCCGGGACCGCCGTCGTGAGTGCCAGCGCGACGGCAATGGCGATGCCGATGGCGAGAACCCAGGGATACAACCGAGGTGCCATGCGCCTAGCCTCCTTGCGCGGGGATGACGAGGTCCAGGCCGCTGAGGATACCCGGATTCGCCGCGCAGACGGCCGGGATCGCGTTTTGACCACTTCGGCCGCGGTGGCCGCCGACCCCGGGCAGGTCGCCGCCGTTGAGCGCGAAGTCGACCTGAACCGGCGGATCGCCCTCGACGGTGATCCGGGTCAGCCGCCGGGGTCGCGCTGCCGACGGGGATGGCCGGCTGCCAGTCCTCGACCGGTTCGTCGGGCATCGACCAGATCGCCGAAAACTGCACCCGCGGCTCGCCGCCGACGATGCCGTGGAAGCTCATCCGCACGCTGGCGATGGTGCCGGGTGGGATCTCGCCGGCCTCGAAGCTGTAGTGGCGCTTAGCAAGTGCCACGTCGCGACGCTCGCGGACCTCGTCGATCGTCCAGCCAAGCCCTTGGGCCAGCAGCCGTAAGGGCGGCGCCAGGTGAGCGATCATCGCTCCCGGCGGATACACCTCGGCGTCTTGCTCGGGCGTTCGACCGAAGCCCATCATTTCGAAGAACCCGAGGAGTCGATAGGCGCCGCAGGGAATACGTTCCTGGACGGTCACTTTCGTCGGTCGCTCACTCATGCTCGCCGCGTGTACGGCGAGCATGTCGCTGGCGAAGCCCGGCGCGATGCCGGTGGCGAACACGGAGCTGTTGCCCTGGCGGCAGGCCGCTTGCAGCTTCTCCCGTGCGGCGTCGGCAAGCGATGCCGGATGAAACAGTGGCGGATACGATGGTGCGACAACGTTCCTCCCGCTCGCGCAGAGTAGCGCGCACAGCTGCCCGACGACCTCGTCGCCGTCGCGGCCGGAAACCGCGGCGAAGTAGGTGACGCAGTCGGCGTCGAGCGCAAGGAAGTCTTCCATGCTGTCGGTGGCCGTCACGCCCGCGGCCGGCATCCCGACCAACTCGCCGGAATCCTGACCCGCCTTGTCGCGGCTGTGCACCAGGTGGCCGACCAACTGCAACCGCGGTGACCGCAGCACCTGCCGAAGCGCGATCGATCCGGTGTTGCCGGTGCCCACATGCGCCACCCGAAGCCTGTGTCCCATGCACCGTAGGCTCGTTGGTGCCCGCACCGAAGTCAAGGAGGTGTACCGGTGGACGCACGCGACAAGGTGCTGATCACCGCGGCAGAGTCGGCCGATCTGCTCGATGCCGGCGATCCGGTGTCGATCCTGGATGTGCGCTGGCGACTCGACGAGCCCGATGGGCGGGGCACCTACCGGCAGGGCCACCTGCCCGATGCGGTGTATGTATCGCTCGAGGACGAACTCAGCGACCACGCGATTCACGGCCGGGGTCGTCACCCGCTGCCGTCGGGGCGCAGCCTGGAAGCCGCCGCGCGCGGGTGGGGCGTCCGGCAGGAGGTGCCGGTGGTGGTGTACGACGACTGGAATCGGGCGGGTTCGGCGCGAGCGTGGTGGGTGTTGACGGCGGCGGGGCTGCCGAACGTGCGCATTCTGGACGGCGGGTTGGCTGGTTGGCGGTCGGCCGGACGGAGTTTGGAGACCGGTGAGGTCGCGCCGCCGGCTGGGAATGTGACTGTGCCGCATGGTGACTTGTATGCCGGAGGCCGAGCCACCTTGACGACGTTGGAATCCGGGGCCGGGGTGGTGACGATGCTCGACGCGCGCGCACCCGAACGCTTCCGCGGTGACTTCGAGCCAGTCGACGCGGTCGCCGGCCACATTCCCCGGTGCCAAGAACCTGCCCAGCACCGCCGTCCTGGCGACCGACGGCACGTTGGTCGATGGGGGCACGCTGGGGCGGCTGTTGTCTGAGCGCGGCATAGAGGCCGGTGACCGCGTGGGCGCCTACTGCGGATCGGGCGTCACCGCGGGTGTCGTGATTGCGGCGCTTGCCGCGGCAGGCTTTGAGGCAGCGCTGTTTCCGGGGTCATGGTCCGAATGGAGTTCGGATCCAAGCCGTCCGGTTGCCCGCGGTGCCGAATAGGTGAGTCACTCCTGCCCCACTGGCCTCTCCGTCGGGTGAAGCCCTGATTGTCCGCCTAATGGGATGTGATCGGCGCGTCGTTAACCCTGTGCGGGTTGTGTTGGCGAGACGCTGATTGGTGAGCCGCTGGCCGGTGTGCACTATGTCCGCCTGGAACGATGGTTGATTCCTTCTGCAGAGATCGTGCCCCGGCCAGTTGCTGGTCACCTGTAGTGCTTCTGGGATGTCGTGCCAAACATTTGAGCACTTATCCATTAGGCCGCGACCGGGTGTCCTCAGGCTCGACAAGGGCGGACGTGGTCCGTCGTCGATCGAGAAGGAAGGCACGGTGATGTTGTTTGTCGGTGATGACTGGGCCCAAGACCACCACGACGTGTATCTGATGGATGACGCTGGTACCCGACTGGGTGGCGGGCGGCTATCAGAAGGTTTGACCGGTATCGGGGGGCTGCACGAGATGATCGCCGCCCATGCCGTCGAGCCTGGTGAGGTCGTCGTGGGGATCGAAAAAGACCATGGCTTGTGGGTCGGTGCACTCGTGGCGTCGGGGTATCAGGTGTATGCGATCAATCCCAAGGCGGTCGCCCGCTACCGTGACCGGCATCGAGTGTCAGGCGCGAAATCCGATGCCGCAGACGCTAAATTGCTGGCCGACCTGATGCGCACCGATCGCCATAACCACCGCCCGCTCGACGGGGACAGCGAGCAGGCCGAGGCGATCAAAGTGTTGGCGCGGGCGCATCAGAATCTGATTTGGCTGCGGACCCGTCAGATCAGCATCCTGCGTGCGGGGCTGCTGGAGTACTACCCGGCGGCCCTTGAGGCGTTTCCCAATCTTGGTGATCGCGACCGTGACCGTGACGCGCTGGCGGTGCTGCATCGTGCCCCTACCCCCGAGCAGGGTGCCCGGTTGAGTCTGTCCAAGATCGCCGCAGCACTCAAAGCCGGTGGACGCAGCCGCTATATCGAGGAGCGGTCGCAGCAGATCCAGGCCGCGTTGCGCGGCCAGCATCTGCGCGCACCGCAGGCGGTGACCGCGGCCTACGGGGCCGCCACCAGCGCCGCGACCGCCATGATCGTCGAGCTGACCCATCAGATCAGTGCACTGGAAACTGAACTAGCACAGCATTTTAGGACACACCCGGACGCCGACACTTACCTCTCCCAGCCAGGAATCGGTGTCATCCTCGGCGCCCGGGTGCTCGGCGAGTTCGGGGACGACCCGAACCGATTCACCGATGCTAAGTGTCGCAAAAACTACGCCGGAACGTCACCGGTAACCGTGGCATCCGGACGAAAACGTGCCGTCATGGCCCGCCACGTGCGCAACCAACGCCTCTACGACGCGCTGGACCGCTGGGCCTTCGCCACCCTGAAAGCCAGCCCCGGTGCCCGCGCCTTCTACGACCATCACCGCGCCGCCGGCGACACCCACCATCAAGCCCTGCGCGCCCTGGCCAACCGACTCGTCGGCATCCTGCACGGCTGCCTGCGCCACCACACCCCCTACAACGAAGACACCGCCTGGGCCCACCGCACACCCCTCGCCGCTTGACAGTTAAAAAGCTGGGATGTCTCCGAGCGACAGCAAGTTGTCGCTGAGATGCGGACAAATGGTCACCCTTTCCGCGCAGGGGCCCGTGTGGCTGATGTGACTCCAAAGCTCAGGCACCAGCCCAGTTCTGCAGAAAAGCCTCGGTCACCCGCGCGGCGTTCTCCGCGGCGAGCTGCCGGTAGAAGAAGAACGAGACCGGGAAGCCCGGTAGGTGCGCCGGGTCGTTGGGGCCGTCGGACATGCCGCGGATACCCAGGAACGGCACGCCGTGCGCCACAGCCACCGCCTGCGCCGCCGCCGTCTCGTTGTCCACCGCGTCGAAGGACGGGTTCTGGGCGGCGTTCAGCGCCAGGTTGCTCACCAGGCCGCGGATGACGAAGGGAACCACGGCGTGGAAGAAGTTGCCCGTGTACAGCAGTGAGCGATCGGGCGCGCTGCACGGTTGGCAGCCGAAAACGTCGCCGCCGTTCGGGATGCACGGGAACGCCGTGCCGTTGTTGTTGTCGCTGCTGGACCCGTCGCCGCCGACGAACAGTTGCTGCTGGCGCCCCAGGGTTGCCGGTCGCGGGTGGGGGCATGACGGCACAGGCAGATGGGATGCCCAGGGTGTTCTGGGGAGACAGACCCACCGACAACGTCTGGGCGGTGGCCAGCATGCCGGGATCGACCGGCTGAAATGTTGCGCCGTTGTTCAGCGTCCACCGGCCGGGTACGGCGACATCGCCGATGCTGGTGCGTCCGGCACCGCCGGCGACGCCCAAACACCACTCCCCAATGGCAATTCCCGACGCGCAGGTGAAGCGGGCCAACGCGGTCTCGGTGGCATGTGTGGCGTTGACCAAGCCGATGTAGGTCATTGCCATGATCACCTTCTTGCCGGCGATCGTGCCGAGGTAGAAGCGTCGCCGGTCGGCGACCACGACCGGGTTGGCGTCCAGCGTCGTGCGGGCCAGCACCGCGTCGGATTCGGCCGGGAAGGCGGACAGCACCAGCGTGCGCTGCTCGCAGGCATCCGGCTCATCATTTCCGCGAAGTCTCCGGGATCGGCGTCGGCCACGCCGGCGCCCATCCACAAGGCGAGCAACACAACCAGGACAGCCCGGACCCCGGCCAGCACGATCCCCCTATCTCCGGCCAGATCTCGTCGGTCATTGGATGCCATTTTCGCGCGACACGGCGAGCGGGTGCATATTCGTTATCGTTAAGTTGGCGTAGCGATTTGCATTTGCGATGTAAGGAAGCAAGGAGCCTCTATCTCACAGCAGAGGCCGATGAGCGAGAGCCAAGGACACCTTTTCGGTCATCCAATAGGCAATGGCCATTGTGGTGTCGCTGGTCTGGAATCCGATGCCTTCGTAAACGACTTCGTCGATCCCGACGGGAAGCGGCACATTTTCGCGGCGATGCCGCCAGGTCAGCTGGTAGGAGCCACGCAGGGGCTGGATCCGCAGGTCGAGATCTCCGGTCAATCTGCCTGCGGCGTCGAAGTATTGGACGCGGTAACTCCCGGGGAAACCGTCAGCAGTATTTCCCGTCGCCCTGTCCGGTGCCCCTCGCGCCTTCCGATGTCGTATAGCGCGCATCGATCACACCGTCCGCGGTATTGATCCGATATTCACCGGCGCCGATTACCCGCGTACTGATCATGACCAGCATCGTAAGCTCGCAACGTGGATATCTTCACCGAGTGGCAGCACGGCGCCACCGAGTTGCGCTGGCGGTCGACCACCGCCGCCAACGACGACAAAGAACTCACGGTGTTCAGCCGGCGCTGCGGCACACCGGGTGCACGGCCCTGGTGCTGGTGCACGCTTTGCGACGTCGAGCATCGACTATCGCTACGTGGCGCGCGGCTCGACGCGGAGTTCGACATCTACCTGTCGTTCCCCGGCCACGGCTTGTCCGACAAGACCGCCGCAGCCGTACGTCTATTCGTTCTACAACGACGCCGCTGCTGGTCCACACGATCGCGCCAGTGTCGAAGCTGACCGCTACGATGTAACGCCTCGGCGCCGGCAGCAGCGTGGGCATGATCGCGTTGGGCATGCTGGCCAAGGACGACCAGGACCCTGCCCGTCGATGTCATTCCTGACCAACGCCAACATCTCCTGCGCTGGCCGACCTGACGAGCATTCCGAAGCCGCCCTGCTCGATCCGCGACCGCGCGCACGCTCGGCGACGACGCCGGAGCTGCTGGCCGCCGGGCTGGGTATGACCACCTACATCCTCGTGGCCTGGCTCGAGGACCCGGAGATCGCCGCGTTGGCCCATGCTTTCGCCATGACGACGGTACGCGCATGCTTAGGAACATCATGCAGTCTCTGCGGATGAGCACGCTGACGGCGAAGCGCGTTGGCTGGAAGGCTTCCAGCAGCTCCAGGTCGACATGACGCTGGTGTTGGCCTGCATGACAACATCTGTACCCCTGCGGTCGCGAACCATGTTCTGGCAGGCGTACCTCGACATGCCCCGCCGAAGCCGCTACTGGTGCATGCGGCACGATCGTCCTCGTCCAACGCGACCAGCTAACCAGATCGCCTCGCCGCCGAAGGTCTGGACCTCGCACTGCAAACCCTGCAAACCGAACCCGCGACGGCGGTCCTCGTCGATAGACTGAACAGCTCGCCTCGCCGATGGTCACCCTCGGCCGACGGCGGTTCTGGCGAAATCCTCGATCCCGATGTCGAGAACGTCTCGTTGGTCAAGTCGTTGGCCGAACCGGTTCTCCAGCCGGATGAAGTTGGCCGGGTCGTTTTGATTCAGGACAGCCAGGCCGGCGTTGAGTTCGCGGTCGCGTCGAGCCCGTCGTGTAGCTTGTAGGCGCATCGAAACGATGATCGATGCCGTCGTTGTTTCCTTGCCGCCAAGCCGATGTCGAACAGACATCGATCGGCGAGTTCATCGAGGGCTTCGTCGTAGAGTTCGGTGTCTCGAGATCGGTCCACCGCTGACCACGCGCCCTCTTGTTTCGTCCCGGCCAATTCTGCTGCTGCCTGGCCGATTCGATCGAGCTGCCCATGTCTTCCACGACATTCCGATCTGCAGCGGCCCTGGTCAGTGCCGCCGTTCATCGGCTGGTCGCCGTTGTCGACCAGGCGGAGATCGAGGGTCTGCGCGTCGGTGCTGACGTTCAGTTCGTCCTTGATCCATCGAGTACGAGGGTCGCTGGCCAGGTTGGCGACGCCCGGCGATTGCGTGGCTGCCCGAACAGCAGATGATACCGGCCCGAACCGGGTCAGGTTCAGATCCATGGTCACGGTTCTCCAGATCGTGGCACAGCCTGCACCGACAGATCGCACATGTAGGCGTCGGTAGAGGTTGTCGCGTCCAGCACGGGCAGCGGAAACGCCGGACGTCGTAGACGAGGCCCGGAACAGGTCGCCGAACGCGACAGCCCAGTCCGACCGTGACCAGTCGCTTCGCGACTGAGCCCATAGGCCTCCCCGGTATCGGTGGACTACACCTCGACCTGCGGCTGGCCGGTGCAACCGGTGCCCTGTTCCGCGCCGAGGCCGCCGCCCGACCAACGGGCGAGCAGCGGCTAGATGCCCAGCGCCCCGCGCCCTCGGCCAGCAGCATGGACGCGCGGATCAGCGTTTCAGCGGGTTCGATCCCGCCTCGATCGTTCCTGCCCGTGGAACGGGTCGCTCCGGTACGCAGGTCGACAGTGTCATTCCCCGCCCGCAGTAGTCGAAGCAGTTCGTCGCCGAAGGCCGATCCGCCACCGACCACGCCAACGGCTCGCGCCGCTGATTGCGGCCCACGTCGCGCCGCCGGTTCCTTCGGCGCGAGACCTCGTCGGTCGGCCATGGTCGGCCCGCGAAAACCCTTTTCCCGCCCGCCGAAGGCCTTCTGGTGCAGCAGTTGCGGATAGACACGGTCGAGTTCGGTCCGTATGACACCTGCAGGCGCGGTATGTACGGTTCGGTCACCAGCCCCAGCGCCGACGGTCGCCGGTCACCGTGCAATGCGCCGAGTACGGCCTGGAACTGCTGATGGATGTTTCGGTGACCAGGTCGTCGATCTCCTGCAGAGCCGCGATGCGGCGTAGGCCTGCTCGGCGCCCCTCGACATTTCAGAAAATCGAGCAGGTCGATATAGCTGAAGACCTCCTCGCCGGTGATCTTCGTGCTCCGCCTTCTTCGATGAGGATCGGCGGCGCCATTGGCCAGGTCTTCGGCTTGTTGCAGGTTCGGCGACAGTGGACTTGCAGTTCCTCTGGTTGCTTGCGGATCAGTGCTCAGCGCCTTGGTGTCGGGGGTGATCGCGCCTGCCAGGCTGACCCGTTCGATGGCGTGCATGCCCTTCATCCCATCTCGCGTCCACCGGTGTTGGAGGCGCGGCCAGTCAAGCAGGGTCGTCGGAGGTTTCCCGTTGGGGCCGTACGGGTCACCCGGCGACGAAGCCCTCGACGCTGGCCTCCGTACGCTCGTCGACACGCGCCTGGCGTAGCAGCTCGCCGCCCCGACGTGCCCGAGCTGCACGGCGGCGTCGGTGCCTTCACAGCATCGTCGAGCTGGCGGATACCGCTGACGATGTTCGCCGCAGTCTTCGTACCTCGCGGGTGGTCGCCACGGTACCAGTGCACGCTGCCGACGCCTGCCTTGACCCGTCAGGAGTTCGTCTCGCTACTGGCGCCGGGCGATACGATTTCGTCCCTCCCGCCCATCAGTGTAACAGTGAACGATACCAGTTCAGACGGCGCGAGGTTTCTTCTCCCGGGGATCCGTGTTCCTGACCGTCGCGATTTCAGTGATCCCAGTTACGTTCGTCTTGACGACGATGAAGCCACCGGTCCGGCCGGCACCGCTGGTCGTCGGCGACCGTCCCTCCCCGCTGTTGACCATCGTCACCTTGACCGCGTCGTCTCGCGCTTGGCGCGCTGGTCTTCGAGTGGCTACAGCAGATCAGCCGCGAACGGCCGGGACAGCAACCCAGACGGCTACGACCCCGTGACAGGACTCGCCATCGCCCGCCTCCTCCTCTCCTGCTGACGTCCACCCGCCGCTGCGCACGGCGGTGGCGCGCGCCAGCGAGAGCGGGCCATACGGTGAACCCGGCGCTTTCCACAGCTCCACTCGGCGCGCGCCTGGGTGCCGCAGCAGTCCGCGCCCGCGACCGAGTGAGTCATCACAGCAGGCATCGACCGTGAGCGGAACAGCCGCCCACGCTGACGTCTGGGTCTGCCCGATCCGCCGCCGCTGGCCGACGGTGCATTTCTGACCGCTTGCGCCGCTCAGGACTGATTTTCCTTGGGCGCCGCACCGTCCTGCGCGGTCGTCGCCGCCCATTGCGCCTGGAACGAGCCCGGTACGGCGACGAAGCGCCCGCGGCAGCAGGCCGCGGTTGGATTCGCCGATCCGCCCGGTGACCGTCGGCGCGCCGCCGGATCAGCTCGCCACGGTGGCCTGCCGCACCCGCGCCGGCACGCCGCCGCCGGCGTCGTCGCCGGCCGCGGTGAGCACGATACAGCATTGAGGACGACAGCGGCGTTCCGTCCGGCGCGCAGCAGCGACACGGTGGCGAGGGTGCCCGACGCGATCAGGTCACCGTGCGCGGCTGCACGACCAGCAGGGAGTTCGCCGTTGGCACCATGATCGCCGGTATCGCCGCGCCGATCAGCGGCGCTGCCGCGGTCCCGGCTGGTCAGCCCGGCGCCGGGGTGTGCACGGCAGCGCGCGCCAGCCGCGCGGGCCGGCGAGACAGCCAGCGGCACCCCATCGGCGGCGGCCAAGGACTTCGACAAGACGGATCTGCAATTGCGAACAAGCCGTGATCAGCGCGCCGCGCACCGAGTTCGCCGGCATCCGCGGCGAAGTTGAACACCTGTTGCTGACGATGGTGACCCAGTTCAGCCTGGTGTAGATGTCGCAGCGCGTGGCGCCGATGCAGCGATCAGCACCAGAAGAGCACGGTGACGCGGAAGAACGGGCCAATGTTCAAGCTCAATCCGCCGACATACAAAGCGACGCCGATCCAGATCGACGCCGCGATCCAGCGGCGCGCCAAGGCTCGCCGAACAGCGATTGCCCTGCAAGGTCTGCGCGGCGGCCAGCAGGAACACCGAGGAGTTCGAAGCCTTCCTCGACGCGCGGAAGAGGCCATGACGACCAACGCCGCGGACCCGCCCGGCTGATCGCCTCTTCGGCTTCACGCTCCGAGTTCGCCCTTGAGCCGGCGACCAGTTCATCCAGATGATCATCGACGTCAGCGACACCCACGGCGATGACCACGATGACGGTCTCCATCATCTCCTGCTGCGCCTGCAGCAGGTTGTGGACAGGTCCAAGCCCACGCGGGCCGGCGACGCTGATCGGCGCCAGCCGTTCCGGCGCCGCAGAACATGGGGCCGGGCCGAGACCATTGCGCTTGAGGGACACCGCGACAATGCTCACGAGATAAAGTACATCGCCTCCAGCCCTTCCACAGGCCGATCAGGAAAGTGCCGATCAAAGCGCGTATACGTCAGATTCTTGAGCGTACCTACAGTTCCCCATGAGCGCCACCAACGCCTGATCACTGGCGACTCTCGCTGGACAGCATCGTCGCGCAGGCATGAAATGGCGCGCGCACCCCGCGACGTGCTGCGCTATCGGTGGGATGGATTCCGCTGGCCCGAACAGTGATCGGCGCCCTCCATCGGGTCGTCGACGACGGCGACACCGATACCCCTCGGAACAGCTACGCGGAGGCATCAGTCGAACTCGCCCAGGGCAGCGGTCGGACTGGCACGGCCTCGATCGCCCGCACTGCCATCGACGCCGACGTCATGTTCGTCTGGTCGAATGCTGCACCTGGTCGCCGATCGCGGTGACGCCGTCGTCGTCAACTCACCGGTGTATGCGCCGTTCTACGCGTTCGTCTCGCACGACGGCCGCCGTTGCATCGAAGCCGCGCTGGGCCCCGATGGCCGGATCGACCTGGACGTGTGGAGCACACCTTCGCCGACGCGCGCCGCGCCACCGGACCAACCGGGAACGTCGCCTACCTGCTGTGCAATCCGCACAACCCCACTGGCGTGGTCCACACCGCCGACGAACTGCGCGGCGTCGCCGACCGCGCACGCCGGTTCGGCGTCCGGTGCTGTCCGACGAGATACACGCCCCGCTGGTGTTGTCCGGCGAAGGTTCACGCCGTACCTGAGCGTGCCCGGCGCCGAGCGGGCCTTAGCCGTCATGTCGACGTCCAGGCGTGGACCTGGGCGGCTTCAAGCGTCTGGCGATAGCCGGTGCCGAGGCGGCCGCCGACCTGCGCCGGTTGCCCGAGGAGGTCAGTCACGGCCCCAGCCACCTCGGCGTCATCTCGCACACCGAGGCGTTCCGGACCGGCGGCGATTGGCTCGACGCGCTGCTGCAGGGGCTGGACGCGAACCGCAACTTGCTGGCCGAGCTGGTGGCCGAACATCTACCTGGGTTGCGCTTGCTGCGACCTTAGGGCACCTATCTCGCGTGGCTGGACTGCCGAGACCTCGGCTTCGACGATCAGATCGGCGAAGGCCTGGCGGTGGTGTCGGATCTGTCCGGGCCGGCGCGCTGGTTTCTCGATCACGCCCGGGTCGTGCTCAGCTCCGGCCACGTGTTCGGAACCGGCGGGGCCGGGCATGTGCGGATGAATTTCGCGACGTCGCAAGCCATTCTGACCGAGGCCGTGTCGCGGATGGGTCGGGCGCTGCTCGATCGCCGCTAGCCGTTCGTCCGACGGTTCAAGCCGTCGATGACCCAGTTGGCCCAGTCGATCTCGTGCTGGGTCCAGCGCAAACCCTGCTCGAGGACTGCGCGGGCGAAGAAGGCGTCGTCGTCCGCGGCCCAGTCATAGGTGTCGAGGATCTGCTCGAAGTGGGCGTGCTCTTCCTCGGAGACCGACCGCAGCCGCTCCAGTACTCGCGCGCCTGGCTGGGGGTGAGCTGGCCGAGCAGAAAGACGCGCAGCATCGCCGCGTTACGAATCGGCGGATCCTGCTGCGGAGAGGTCATCCACCGGTACAACTCCTCGCGGCCGGCGTCGGTGATCGCGTACTCCTTGCGCCCTCGCGGCCCGAGATCGGCGACCTTGATGAGCCCGGCGTCGGCCAGCTTGTTGAGCTCGCCGTAGAGCTGGCTCTGGGTGGCCGGCCACATGTTGTCCATCGACAACTTGAACTTTTTCAGCAGGTCATACCCGCTCGCCGACTCCTGGGACAACAGCCCCAACGCGGCATGTCGTAGGCTCACGCGACCATCCTAACCTTCCTATGTTGACATGTCACTAGCGATAGGCCATCATCGACATGTCTAAATAGGAATATAGATGACCAGGAGCTTCCGATGACGCCGACCGACCGCCCCGACCAGCCGCAGGCCCAGCGCCGCGGTCCCGCCGCGCTGCTCGACGGGTTCGTCACCTCACCGTTCGCCGGGATCGCGCCGTGGGTGCTGCTGTCCATCCTGTCCACCCCGGGACGCGTCGAGATCGCCGTTGTCTCCGCGTTGGGCTTGTCGGTGGTCGTCATGCTCGTTGGGCTCCTGCGGGGCATCAAGATTCACTCGCTGGAGGTCTTCGGTGCCGTGTTCTTCGCCGCCATCGCCCTCGTCGGCCTGTTCGCCACCCACGACTTGATCAGGTTTCTCGAGGACTGGGCCGCGAGCTGACCAATGTCTCGCTCGCCGCGTTCGCTTGGCTCACCTTGCTGATCCGCAAGCCCTTCACCATCGCCTATGCGAAAGACACGACGCCGCAAGAACACTGGGACAGCCCGCTGTTCAAGCGCATCAACAACGTGATCACGGCCGCGTGGGCGAGCGCGTTCACGTTCGCCGCGGCCGCCGGGTTCGCCGGCGACTACGTCATGCACGACGCCAACAACTTCTGGACGGGCTGGATTCTGCAGTTGGCCGCCATCTTCTGCGCGGTGTCGTTCACCGAGTTCTACCCGGACCACGCCTCGGCCAAGTTCGACCTGGCCAACGGCGAGCCGGCGGAGCTGCCCTCGGTGGTGAAGCTGTTCGAGTGGTTGCCGACGTTCGTCATCGTCACCGGGATCGCGGGTCTGGTCACCGACTCCATCGACTTCGCCATCGGCATCGTGGTGATCGTGGCCGGCAGCGTCGCGTCGGGCATGCTGGCCAGGCTCTCCCCTTGCGGCTACGTAGCAGCTCCGGGCAGCCTTGCCGAGCAGAACACCAGTGCTCGTCAGCGAAAGACCGTCTCGGCCAGCATGCGCCGCAACCACCCTCGGTAGCGCGTCGCGGTCCATCCGTCGCGGTGCGCGATGCGGAGGTAGGTTTCGACGCTGCAGATGACCCCGCCCGTTTCGACGATCTCATCGAAAGCCACATCGTCACGCAGCCAGCCACGGTCGCGACAGACGCCGAGCACTCGCCGCATCTGCGTGTCGATGCCGGCGATGAAGTCGCGAGGTAGCGATCGAGTTCCGGATCGACGCCCGCACCACCGAACAGCGCCCGCCCCAGTCGGGCGGTCCGCTGCCCGACTGGTGGCACGAGCTCGACGGCACCCGACCCGTCGTCCACGTCACCCAAGGGACCGCCGCAAACTTCGACTACCGGCAAGCCATCGCGCCTACATTGGAGGCCCTGGCGTACGAGGACGTGCTGGTCGTCGTCAGCACCGGCGGCCGCCCACTCGACACACTGCCCGCATTGCCGGAAAATGCCCGCGCGGCAACATATCTCCCCTACGACGAGCTATTGCCACGCACCGACGTCTTCGTCACCAACGGCGGATACGGCGGCGTTCAGTACGCGTTGCGCTACGGCGTGCCGATCATTGCCACCGGCGGCAAAGAAGACAAGCCCGAGGTCGGCGCGCGGGTGGCATGGGCCGGCGTCGGGCGTCGACTGCGGACCGAGCGACCCACACCGAAGGCGTTGCGAAGGGACATCCTCGCGGTGCTCGCACAACCGCGGTACCGCGACGCGAGCCGGCGAATCGCAGCCGCGATGGCCGCGACACCCGGCTTCGCCGGCCTGGCCGACCGTCGTCGACCGACTGGTCGGCGACGGGAAGACTCAGAGCCCGAACTGGTCTTCGATGATCCCGAGCCAGATCTGCGCGACGTCCATCGCGACCTTCTCGCTGATGAAGGCGTGCTGGGTTCCGGTGTACATGTCACGGAAGGCACGTTCTAGGCGACTGCCTTCGCGGATCGCGCTGGTGCCCGCCACCAAATGTGCCCATTCCGTGCAGGTTCGGGCCGTGTCGGTGGCGAAGTTGGCGGCCGCGCGCATGTCCGCCCGCAGGGTCGGGGTCAGGGCCTCACCGCAGGCGACGGCGGCCTCGGCCGTGCTGAAGGCATCGAGGACCAAGAGCCGGGCGGCCCGCCAGGCCGCGACGTGGTAGGCGAGCCCCTTCTGGAAGGTCGGGCGGCTGGCCAGGGCTGCCATGTCGCTCATCCGGTACTTGGTGGCCGCCAGTTCCGCGACGTCGTCGAGCATGCTCTTGGCGACTCCGAGCGCCCAGGACGCGTGACCGGCGGCGGTGACCGGCATCATCCCCATCCGAGTGGCCGGCGAGTCACCCCGGTAGGGCTCGCGGGTGAACAGTGCGAACGTCCGGCTGTGCGGCACGAACACGTCCGTGATGCTGTAGTCGTAGGAACCAGTTCCCTTGAGCCCCTGCACATGCCAGCCGTCGTTGAACGAGACGTCGGCCCGCGGAACGACAGCCACCTGCATGTCCGGGATGCCTTCGCTGATCCAGCGCATCTCACCGTTGTCCATCGGGAAGAACCCGGCGGCGACGTATTCCGAATGACCGGTGCCGGATCCGAAGCTCCACGCGCCGCTCAGCCGGTATCCACCGTCGACCGCGGTGCCTTGGCCGTTGGGGAAGAACTGCCCGCCCATCGTGACGTGATTGTCGTGAGCGCCGAACACCTCCGCGAAACCGTCGTCGGGCAGATAGGCCGCGGCGGCGAACCTCGACGGCAGGTTCGCGATGCCGATCCAGCCGAAAGAACCGTCTTGCCAAGCCATTTCGATCCAGGTTTCGATCATCTCGGCGAAGGACGGCTCAACCCCGCCGGCCGCGGCGGGGCTCATCGCCGTCATCAGCCCGCTGGCCCACATTTCGTCGACGATGGCGCCGGTGAGTGTGCGGTTCTTTTCGGATTCGGGCGCTTCGGCTCGCACCAGCTCGCGCATCCCCCGCGCCAAGACAACGACCTGACCGCTTGTTTGGGTTGTCTCAAATGTCGATGTCATTTGGTTTTCCTCACTTTGGGAAGCCGAAGAGTTGGACGACGCCGTGGTCGCGGCCGGCCGTGTAGCCGCCGTCGACGGCAATGGCCTGACCGCTGACGAACGAGGCGTCGGCAGAAAGCAGGAAGGCCGCCATGGCCGCGATCTCCTCCGGCCGGCCCAGCCGTTGCAGCGCATGCTCTTCGGTGATCGAGGCCTTCGGGCCCTCCATCCCCGGCAAGTCGAAAACGCCTTCAAGCATTGGCGTTTGGATGAAGCCCGGGCAGATTGTGTTGGCCCGGATGCCACTTGGCCCGTAGTCGAGCGCAATGTTCTTGGTCAGCAGCACCACACCACCTTTGGCGGCGTTGTAGGAGCTACCGCCGGCCGTGCCTTCCAGACCTTCAATGCTGGCCAGCGTCACGATGGAGCCGCGCTCGCCGTCGACGCGGGGTTGCTCGATCATCTTGGCCAGGGCTGCCTTGGCCACCAGAAAGGTGCCGGTGAGGTTGATCCCGATCACCCGGTCCCATTCGGTGCGCGGGAGCAGATGAACGGGTCCACCGCCGGCAACGCCGGCGGAGTGGACGACCCCGTCGAGACGGTCGGGCACGGCGCTGAAAACGGCTTCGACCGCGGCTTCGTCGGTGATGTCGGCGGTCACGAAGGTGAACTGGGGGCCGAGGTCGGGCGAAGCGGTCAGGTCGGTGCCGATGACGGTGCCGCCCTCGTCGAGTAGCCGCCGCGCGGTGGCCAGGCCGATGCCCGACGCCGCGCCCGTCACCACGAAGGTGCGGGAGTGGGCTCGATCAGCGCTCACCATGGCTGTTATTTCTCCAGGGCTTTCGCGCAACCCGCCAGGATCGCGAGAAAGCTGGAACGCAGCATCGGGCGGCTGATCTTTTCCATGAGCTTGCCTCCGGCGTAGGCGGGGTGGGTGTAGTTGGTCAGCCAGTCCACATGCGTGCCTTCGCCCGACGGCGTGAACGTCAGCGTGCCGCCGTCGTGGATGAACGCGGGAATCGCGCGCAGGATGAGGTAGGTGTAACTATGCGGCCTGTCGAACGCCGTGATCTCTTCGCGAAACCAGGTGCCGGCAGCAGTCACTATTCGCACCGCGCCAACACCCGGTCCCGTCGAGCCCTTCGCCCACCGGGCGCGCAGCGCCAGCGGGGCGGCGGTCAATGCGGCCGGGTCGGCCAGCCAGTCGAAGACTTGTTCCACAGGTGCAGCGATGGTCCGCTCCACGTGAATCTCGACCATGAGATCTCCCGCCTGGCAATAGCCGTGTGCTTCCTCGCACATGGTAGTTCAGCGGTCAAATCGGCCCCGCCTCGTGACCGACCAATAGGTGACTTCCTAATGCGATATCGCCCGCGATATCGCGTTCGTAAATTGACTGGTGGGCAGTAGACGGTACTCATGTGGCTAATGAGACTGCCACGCCATGCCTCGGGAACTGATACGCGACAACGGATTCGACGTGGCTACACATGTCGTGGAAGATCCGGCATGCGGGATACGCACCGTCTGGCTGGCGCAGCTCAACCACGACGGGCGCTGAAGCTGCCTCGTTTCACCTCGATCGCCTCGATGCTGAAGCCGCGACGGGCCAACCGTTGGCTGAAAAATTCAGCGCTGACGTTGCGGCGCAGCCTGGCGCCGGTCTCCCGGGAAAACACCCGGGCCTGCGGCAGCGTGACGGCCGGTGTCCAGTCACCCGCCGGGGTGAACCGCATGGTCGTACCGTCAGCGGTGACGGCCGAATACTCGTATTCCATAAGCTGGAACCATCCGTGGGCGCCGCGCACCGCAACAGAGCCATCCGGTTCCGCCCGAAACTCACGGCCCCGTTTGATCAGCGGAACGAGATTCCACCAGACGAGCCACAACCCGGGCACGATCAGCACGAAAAGTGCGTATGCATGGGTCCCTTCCAGGTGTGCGTCGTAAGACCAGCCGGTAGCCACTTCCATGGTCCAGCCGACGACGAAGGTGCCCATGTCGCTGAATACGTCGCGGACGGCGGCGCGACCGGTGGACAGGTCGTAGGCTATCGCGCCGATGGCGCCGACTCCCCCGACCGTCAGGACGACGCCGAACAACACCAGACCCCAGTTCGTCTGAGACACAAATGCACCGCGCACGTCGGCCGGTCCCTCGATCGTCGCCCTGGGGCCGCCGAGTGGTTTGGCCAGGGACCAGATACTCACACCGATTGCCACCACCAGTGCCAATCCGTCGAGTAGACCGAACGATTCGCTGCCGGAGTTCGCGATCACCAAGCCGATGAAGGTCAACCAGGCCACCCACCGCAGCGCCCGTTGCCAGCTCCCGACCCGCCGCACCGGGGTGGATTCATCGTCTTGCGCCTCGAGTCGGTCCTCGCTCGGGTCAGGGTCGGGTTCGACTGGCTCCGGGTTAGCCATTCGCGGATCGTAGCTTGGCGGGCGCGCCGCGCAGTGGAACGATCTAAGAATGGCGATGGACATGGTGATGATGGGCCTCGCCGGGACGGTCGTCGGTGCGTCGGCCATGGGCGCCTCCGGCGTTATGAAGTCGATCGCAGAGTCGTACTTCCCAGGCGTCATTGCCGGCAAGGATCACAAGCACCAGGTAAACGCCACCCTTCAATCGCAGCGCTCGAATCGCTGCGATTCTGGCGGGCCGGCTTGTGCACTGCACGGGACCGCTACCGCCAATGGGAGGCCGGACCTCGCGACGGCGATCCACCCAACGTGGTCGGTGACGAATGGTTCGAGGGTCTGCGGCCGCACCTGCCGACCACCGGCGTGGGAGCGACATTCCGCGCTGCACACGAAGTCCACTGCGACAATCAGACCGTCATGCTGCTGTCGCTGGAGATCGGCCGGATCGAAAATGGAATGGGTGGAAGACGCGAAGGGCCGCGACCGCCGAAGGCGAAACCGGCGGGAGTGACTGATCGCTTCGTATGAACCGCCTCCAGATTTGAGGTCAAACGGCGTTAGCTGTGGCATTCTTCGTGAGTGTCCGCTGATGCGGTGCGTGCGCCTGCGGGGATAGTGACGTTCCTGTTCACCGACGTCGAGGGCTCGACACGGCGGTGGGAGGCCGATCCCGACGCAATGCGCGCCGCCATCGCCGCCCACGACCAGGTATTACGGCAGACGATCGAATCGCACGCCGGCTGGCTCTTCAAGCACACCGGCGACGGGGTGTGTGCCGCGTTCGCTTCACCGAGGTACGCCGTCGATGCCGCGATCGCCGCACAGTTGGCTCTCGAGTTGCCGGTGCGGATGGGACTGGCGACCGGCGAAGCCGAATTGCGCGACGGCGACTACTTCGGCGCGGCGCTGAATCGCGCGGCGCGCGTGATGGCCGCCGGGCACGGCGGCCAGATCCTGCTGACCGGCTCGACGGCGGGTCTGCTCAGCGGAGTCGACTTGCTGGATCTCGGGCCGCGCCGGCTGCGGGACCTGCCGACCACGGTCGGGGTGTTCCAGGTCCGGGCGCCCGGACTGCGCACCGAGTTTCCCGCGCTGCGGGCGCTGGACACGAGTCCCGGGAACCTGCGCCCCGCGTTGACCAGCTTCGTCGGTCGCGAATCCGAGGTCGACCAGGTGCATTCGGCCATGAAGATCCATCGATTGGTGACGCTGACCGGTGTCGGCGGGGTCGGCAAGACCCGGCTGGCCATCGAGGTCGCCGGGCGTTTGACCGATGAATTCCCGGACGGTGTTTGGCTTTTCGAGTTGGCCGCGGTCACCGATCCGGCGGCGGTACCCGACGCGGTGGCCGCGGCGCTGGGCGTTACCCAGCAGCCGGGGAAGACGGTGACCGAGAGCGTGGCCGCCGCATTGGAGGGCAGGGTCCGGTTGTTGGTATTCGACAACTGCGAGCACGTCCGCGACGCCGCGGCCGACCTGATCGAGGCCATCCTCGCGTGCTCGGCAACCGTACGGATCGTGGCCACCAGCCGCGAGCGATTGGAAGTCGCCCACGAAAAGTTGTGGTCGGTTCCGTCGCTCGACGTCGATGGCGGCACCGGCTCCATCGCGGTGAGCCTGTTCGTCGAACGCGCCCAAAGCGTTTCGTCGCGCTTCTCGGTCACCGACGCCGACGATGCGACCGCGGTCGTGGAGATCTGCCGGCGTCTCGACGGGATCCCGTTGGCCATCGAGCTGGCCGCCTCACGGATGGCGTCGATGACCCCGATCGAGGTGCGTGACCGGCTCGATCACCGATTCCGGTTGTTGGTCGGGTCGCGGCGCGGCCTGGCCCGGCATCAGACATTGCGGCACGCCGTGGCGTGGTCCTACGACCA
Source organism: uncultured Actinomycetota bacterium (assembly GCA_963735655.1). Taxonomy (GTDB): domain Bacteria; phylum Actinomycetota; class Actinomycetes; order Mycobacteriales; family Mycobacteriaceae; genus Mycobacterium. The sequence continues at coordinate 81,991 of CAVTLW010000026.1, read as the reverse complement.
CCTCGACGACGACCGAGAAGGCGCTGCTGCGAGCGCTGCTCGGTGTTCGCGGGTGGGTTCGACCTGCAAAGCGCTTGTGCAGTAGCCGGATTCGATCACCACGACGACTACGGCGTCCTGGACCTGCTGGGCGCGCTGGTGCGCAAATCGTTACTCGTCGTCGAACCGGCATTCGGGACGGACGCGGTATTCGATGCTGGAGACCATCCGAGAATTCGCCGAGGAGCAACTCGTCACCCGCGGGGAGGCAACAGCAGTTAGAACCGCACACGCGCATCACTTCGCCCAGCGAATAACCGACGTCATCGAGGTGTGGGACAGTCCCCGCCAGCGAGACGCTTATACCTGGTTCAGCGCCGAACTCGCCAATCTGCGCACCGCTTTCCGCTGGACCGCTGACCAGGACGACCTCGACAATGCCGCCACCATCGCCACCTACGCGGCATTTCTAGGCTATTTGATCGACAAATATGAGCAGATCACTTGGGCCGAAGAACTTCTCGAGCCCGCGTGGGCGGCCGACCATCCCAAGCTCGCGTTCTTATACGTAATGGCGTCGGCGTGCTACTCGGTCGGACGAATCGAAGATGCTGTCCGCTACAGCGACGTTGCCGTGACACTGCTCGGGAGTGCCTGCGACGACCTGCCCCTCGGCCTAGAGGGTTGGCCTTCTGGTGCATACACCACCAGTGGGCACCCTGAACGGGCGGTCGAGTTATGCCGCGCCCAGCTCGCGCGTGGTCGCGACGTTCTCACGCTCACCCAGGGATGCCTCGTCATGGCATTGACGATCAAGGGTTCCAGTGAAGAGGCCAATGCCGTTGCCGACGGCCTGATCGAGGCCGCCGAAGCTACCCGCAATCCGATGGCACTCTGTTTCGCGCTGCTTGCCGACGGGTTTGCATTACGCGACGTCGATCCTGCTCGCGCCCTGGGGGCATTGCGCCGGGGCTTGACGATCGCCCAAGACACCGGCAACCACCTCAGTGAATCGCACCTAGCGGCGGTCCTGTGCCGCGTCGAGGCCAATTACGGTGACCCGTTGGCCGCGCTCGATTATTTTGGATTGGCCATTCACAACCATCACGAGGCGGGCAACACCACCATGATCAGCACGCCTCTGGCCCTGCTCGCCGCATTTTTCGACCGGCTCGGCCGCTACGAATCGGCGGCCACCATCGCTGGTTTCACGTTCGGCCCCATCACCCTAGCGTCGTCCCCTGAGCTCAGCACCGCCATCACACACCTGCGCGACGTGCTAGGAGACGCAGTCTACGAATCGCTTGCCCGTAAAGGTGCCGACATGACCATCGCTGCCATGGCGAACTACGCATATCACCAACTCGACCAAGCCCGAACGGAACTCGAACGGGCTGAGTGACCATCGGGTGAGTCACATCCGACACACGCGTCTCTGGAAAGTTGGACACACTTTTTGTCCACCTCACAGCGACAACTCCCAGCGCAGGGACTCAAGTGAGAGGCGCGACTCACGGCGACTACGCGAAATGGACTAAGCGACAGGTGAATATGTCAGACGAGACGCGATCCAAGGCGTCACCGCAACGTCGAACTGATCACCGTCCTTGGCGAGCAAATCACCGAAGCGCAAGTCTTCTTCGGGGGCCGCTACCCCGAGATTGAAAGGGACATAACACCATGGCTGACAACCCGACCGGATCCGCACCCAAGCCCCTGACCCACGATCCCGAGTCCTACGAAAACCTCTACCGCGGCGAGCCCGCCTTTCCGGGCGCACCCGCCCCCAAGGCCATCCCCTGGGACGTCCGCCAAGCCCAACCGCGGCTGATGGAACTCGAAGCCCTCGGTGCGATCAAAGGACACGTGCTCGACGTCGGCTGCGGTCTGGGTGACAACGCGATCTACCTCGCCGGTCGCGGCCACCCCGTGACCGGCCTCGACAGTTCCCCGACTGGCATCGAGCAAGCCCGCGCCCGCGCCGCCGACGCCGGCGTACAGGTGCGCTTCGACGTCGCCGACGCGACCGAACTCGCCGGCTATGAAAGCCAATTCGACACCGTCGTCGACAGTGCCCTCTACCACTGCCTCGACCACGAGGGGCGAAGAGCCTATGCCGCAGCCCTCTACCGCGCGACCAAGCCTGGTGCACGGCTATTCGTCTACTGCTTCTCCGGCGACAGCATCAACGGTGTCACCGCCCCGCTGGACGCTGTGCAGGCATCCGAGATCCGTGACACCCTCACGAGCGGCGGCTGGCGAATCGACTTCCTCGGGCCCACTACATTTCTGGCCAACGCCTCAGGCTTCAGCGGCAGCTTCGGCAAGCTCCCCGACGCGGTCTTGGCCCAGATGCCGGCCGAACTGGCGCAACGGATGCGCACCATGGCAGAACGAATGGCCGTCATTCTGCCCCTCATCGACGACGGCCGCATCCACCTGCCCTGTCACGTCGTCCACGCCACCCGGATGGACTGACCTAACCGATTCGATCGCCGGCCTCGGTCACCTCGAGGTGTCGGGCGCATCACGCAAGAATCACGCAAGACCTCCGCGAGAACCTTCCGTATCGAACCGCGACAGGCCATCACCTGCCGCAGAACCGCAGACATGCGCCGGAAGGAGAAACCGACATGGCCGATCTCGCCCATCACTTGCCGCCCATCACACCGGACGGGCTCGCCGAACTGGCCCCGTTGCTGGATGCCCTGGCCGCGGTCGCAATCCGCGGCGAAGTTCCGGCCTCCGAGCTGCTGTCCCGCGTCGCCGCGGCCCAGCCCGCGCTATCGGCTCTCGCACAGCTCCCCAACGACGGCGAGCCCTACTCGCGCCGCATTTTGCGCGTCGACGACCAGGTGGAAATCATGCTCGCCCGCTGGCGCCCCGGACACGGCTGCGCGCCGCATGACCACGGCGGCTCCGGCGGATTCGTGATCCCGGTCGAGGGCACCTTCCAGGAACGCCAGTTCGACTGGGACGGCGCCGAAGTTGGTCGTCGCCGAGACGGCCACCCGGCCGCCGAACGCGCCGATTCAGATCACCACCGAGGCGATCCACGACATGACCTCCGAGGCGGACGGGCTGACCCTTCACCTCTACAGTCCGCCGGCGGCCAGCATGCGGGTGTTCGACATGCAGCGGGCCGAGGCGCTGGAGCTGGTCGGCAACTACGGCGCCTGGATCCCGGACGGCGACCACCCCCGCATCCCGTTCACCCAGATCGCACCTAAACGCAAAGGGAAGCAGGTGATCTGGGTGGCCCACACCACCCACTACCGGGGCGGGTCGGCCGAGTTCGCGGTGGCCGCGGCCACCATGGGCCGCGAGTTGGCGGCCGCGCATCCCGACGCCGAGGTCGTCGTCTCCGGCCTGCACCACAAGGCCGACTTCACCGCCGAACTCGCCTGGCTCGCCGAGTCGGGCCAGCAACTCAGCCAACTGCACCTGATCAGCCACGCCGGCATGTACGGCCCGATGTTCGGTTCGACCGAATGGCCCGAGCAGTTTTCGCCGCACGAGTGGCACGACATGACGATTCCGTTCGCCGCCGACGGGCGGGCATATTTCCACGCCTGCCGGACGGCACGGTGGTTCGCGCCCTTCTTCGCGGATGTGTTCGGGGTTGCCACCTTCGGCAACTACAACTACACCACCGTCTCTGCCCGCAAAGACCGCTTCGCGTGGGCGGGTCGCCATCCGGCGGCTCGCCGTAGCCTCTACATGATCGCCGCACCCGGCAAGAAGTCGCACGGTTGGAGCGGCAGCGCCCGCAAGTATCTCGGTTGCGCCGCAGAGCCTTTGGTGCAAAGCCTGCCCACCGCGACGCACCCGGACCGTTCCTACGATCGGGTCGCCGAACTCTACGACCGCGCGTACTCCGACATCAGGGTTCGGGACGCCGAGTGGCGCTGGGTGATCGACCGGGTCGCGCGTGCCCGCGCCGAGCTCGGCCGGCCGCTGCGCGTGCTCGAAATCGGTTGCGGGAATGGGGCTTTGCTGCGGGCTCTGGACGACGGCGGTGATATCGACTTCGCCATCGGGGTGGACAGCTCCGCCGGGATGCTCGCGCAGGCGCGCAAACACAGCCGCGACCGCGCCCGGCTGCGGTTCGTCAAGGCCAACGGGCCGGAGCTGGATGTGCCGGACGACCACGTCGACGTGGTGATCTCGTTCCTGTCGTTCCGCTACCTGGACTGGGACCCGGTTATGGCCGAGACCCGCCGGGTCCTCGCCCCGGGCGGACGGCTCTGGGTGGTCGACATGGTCGAACGCCCGATCCGGATGCGCGAGGTGGGTCTGCTCACCCGCTCGGCCATTGCGCACCTGCGGACCCGCCTGCTGCGACCACAGTTCGCCAACGACCTGGCCGCCTTGACCACACATCCGGACTGGATGAACATGCTGCGGCACAACCCAATCCGGGCCGAGCACGAATACCGCTGGTATTTCGGCAGCCGCTTCCCCGGCACCGAACTGCAGACCTTGACGGCGACCACATCGGCGCGCGTGCTGGCCTTCGACTCGGGACCCTTGGCCAAGGGGCAGACCGCGCCCCTGACGTACCCATGAACGCCTGCCTGGGCATCGTCGATTGGGGCATCGGCGGCATCGGCCTGCTGAGCGCCCTGGACCGGGTGGCCCCCGGACTGCCGGTGCTGTACTGGTCGGACGCGGGGGCCACCCCCTACGGCCGGATGACTGCCGACGAGCTCACCGAACGCCTCACGACGGTGGTCGCCGAGCTCGCCGAGCGCGGCGCCACCGAGGTGGTGCTGGCGTGCAACGCCGCCAGCACGGTCGTGGACCGGCTTGGCGGAGCGGCGGTCCCGGTGGAAGGCATCATTCGCCACGGGCTGGCCTCGGTGCCCGAAAACCTCGGTTCGGTCGGCGTGATCGGTGGGCAGCGCACCATCGACGCCGGGCTCTACCGGCGCGGCCTGGCCCGGCCCGGACGGGTGGTGTTATCCCTTGTGGCACAGCCGTTGTCGGCCCACATCGAGGCCGGCCGCACCGGCTCGCCGCAGTTCCTGGCCGATCTGGGCCGGATCGTCGCGCCGCTGCGGCGGGTGGACGCCTTGGTGTTGGCCTGCACCCACTACCCGGCCGCCGGCCCCTGGTTCGCGGCGGCCCTGCCGGACGCCCTGCTGATCGACCCGGCCGAACGGATGGCTACCGCGATTGCCGAGCGGCATCCGCACACGCGGTTCGCCCCGCGCCCGGCCGGCCGGGTCTTTCTCACCACCGGCGACCCGGAAGCCATGCGGCTGGGCGCGGCCCGCGCCTGGGGAGTGACATTGGCGGCCACTGGGGTCTCGGCCAGCGCCGATCACCGTCGATACCGGCGGTCTGCCGCCTAGCTTGATAACCGGCACCGATCAACAGATCAAAAAGCGGTGTTGGACGGCTTTAGTGCGACGGCGGGATGGTGAGTGTAGTTGCCCAACGCATCTCGAGGAGATGAAATGCTCACCCACACAAGCACGCACGTTGCTTCGTTAACTAATGGTCAAGTCGTCGAAGAGTCCGAACTCGGTTCGATTACGCGCCTGACCGCCGACAATTTTCCTATCCTGCGGGGCCTTTCGATCAAGCGGCTGCTGATCAACCCCGGCGCAATGCGCACCCCGCACTGGCACGCCAATGCCAACGAATTGACCTATTGCGTGTCAGGCACTGCGCTGGTCTCGGTGCTCGACAGCGGCAGCCAGTTCGCGTCTTTCGTGGTTCGCGCCGGCGACATGTTCCACATCGACTCCGGGTCCCTGCACCACATCGAGAACATCGGCACCGATGCGGCCGAGTTCATCATCACGTTCCGCAGCGAACGGCCGGAGGACTTCGGGCTGGGCGCGGCTTTCGGGGCCATGACCGACGCCGTGTTGGGCAACACTTACGACCTGCCGGCATCGGACTTCGCGGCGATCCGCCGCAGCACCGCCGATCGTGCGCTGGCCGCCCGTGACGGCGAACCCGACGTGCCGTCGACCGCCTACTTCGACGACCCGCACAAGTTCTCGGTCGACGCGATGACGCCACCGGTCACCAGCGCCGTCGGGTCTGCCCGGACCGCGCGCGTGCAGTACTGGCCCGCGCTCAAGGACCTGTCGATGTACTCGTTGCGCATCCGCGAGGACGGCATGCGCGAACCGCACTGGCACCCGATCACCGCGGAGATGGGTTACGTCAACAAGGGCGCGGCCCGCATGACCGTGATGAATCCTGGCGGCGAGCTGGACACCTGGTACCTGCGGCAGGGCGATGTGTACTTCATCCCCCGCGCCTACCCACACCACATCGAGGTGTTCGATGCGCCCGAGATGCACTTCTGCATCTTCTTCGACCAGCCCACCCCGGCCGACATCGGTTACCGGACATCGATCAGCGCCTACTCGCGCAAGGTGCTCGCCGCAACATTCGACACCCACATCGACGACCTGCCGGCCTTTCCGTTCACGAAGGCCGACCCGCTGATCGTCAACCGGATCAATCCGCTCGACGTTCAGGCCATCTCGGAGGCCCACGCAATGTGACCCTCAAAGCCCAGCTCCGCCGCACGCGCGCGGTAGCGATCCCGATGCGACGCATAGGCGGCCTCATCGCCAATTGCCTTGGCCAGCAACGTTTCCAGACGCAGCAGCCAGATCTCGTGAATCACGTACTCGGGATGGATCGGCAGGTTGGCCAGGCGATGGATCGCCGCGCGTGCCTCGTGCAAGTCTGCCTGCGAGCCTCGACTCAGCAGCGACTCGACGAGTGCCGCGATGGTCGGAGCGATCCAGGTGGCCGTGTCTGAGCGGATGATTTCCTCAACGGCGGTCCGGGAACCCTCGATGGCACCGTCGAAATCGCCGAGTTGGGCCTTGTAACGTGCGATGCAGACCTCGGCAATCGGCAGCAGCACCATGGAAAAACCCCCGCTGAGCATCTTCTCGCGGGCCAGCGTCAGCAACTGAAGGCCCGCTTCGCGCTCCGGTCCGCCCTGGTGGATCAGAACCACGGCGCGAACGGTCCGGGCGAGGTCGAGCGCGAGGTTGTCGCCGGACTGCTCCGCAACGGCCAAAGCTTCAGCGGTGTCGCGAAGGGCGGTCTGGTCGGGCAGTAGGAGCCCGTTGGAAACCGGAGTGATGTACGCGAACCAGACCACTCCGATCGAAGTGATCGCGTCGAAAGAACGGCCCATGTCGATAGCCCGGCGGATGTCGTCCTTCCAGCCGGGACGCCCCATCCATCCGCGGGCGACGCCGCGCATGGCCGTCGCGACCGACAGTGGCGAGTCGGTGATCAGGTGCCCTTTGGTGAGGTCACCGCCGGCCAAGTCGATCAGATGGTCTGCCAGCCGCAGGATTTCGGCCATTTCGGCGGTCTCGTGTTTGACGATCATCGCGTAGGTGAGCACCGCGACCGTCAGCGTGGCATCCCCGATCGATTCGAGCAATCGGATGAGTTCGTCGGCGAGACGAGACGCCTCCCGATTTCTCGCATTGAGGTTGTGCATGATCATCAATCCGGCCATGCCGAGCGCCAGCGATCGCTGATCCCCAGCGACGGCGCACAACGCGCGCAGTTCGTCGAAACCCGTCTCCGCGCTGCTGCCTCCGATCCGAAACGCGCTCGCGCACAACAGGCTACGGGATTCAATGCGCATCGACAGTCGATCCGGATCGTCGTCAGGCAGTCGGTCGGCGACCTGGATCGCCCGGCGCCAACTCGTCAGCGCGGAGGCGATGTCGCGGAAGGTTGCCCAGGTGCCGGCGCGCATGTGCCAGGAGAAGGCCTCGTGCAGATCCCCTGCCGCCTCGAGATGCTCCGCGATCAGCGTCGCGTTCTCCTCGGCGGCAGCGCCGCTTTCGATCGCAACGGCCAGGCGCCGGTGCAACTGTGCGCGATCGGATTTGAGCTGGGATTCGTAGGCGACGGTACGGATCATCGGATGGCGAAACGCGTACTCGGCGATCGGAGTGAACCGCACCGGGTCGATGAGTTGCGCCTCGATCAGCGGCGTGACATCCGCGTCGTCGACGAGTCCGCCCAGCAGCTCGATGTCGAAGCGCAACCCAATCACGGCCGCGGCGTTCAGGGTCCGTTTGGCGGCGGGTTCCAGGCGGTCGACGCGCGCGCCGATGGTGGCCTGCAAGGTGGCCGGTACACTGGCGTCTTCGACGTCCCCGCTCAGCAGGTATGCACCGGGAATCCCCTTGCAGCACTCCACGTTCCGCCAAGTCGCGGACCATCTCCTCGGCGAAGAACGGGTTCCCGGCGGCTCGTTCGGCCACCCGTTCGGCGACCGTGCTGACCGACGGGTCATCGCCCAGCAACTCCGTGGCCAGTGCCGAAGCCTGCGCATCGTTAAGTGGTCGCAGCGCCATCGTCTGCGCGTCCGACACCTGGGCCAGCGCACCCCGATACTCGGGGCGGTAGGTGGTCAACACCAGCGCCGGGGTCTGCGGAATCACGGACAGAAATTGCACCAGCATCGACTCGCTGACCTCGTCGATCCAGTGCACGTCCTCGATGACGTAGACGGCGGGATCCCGCTGTTCCAGCGAGGCCGCGTTCACCAGCGCCGTCAGCCTGCGGCGCCGCGCATCGGCGGCGATATCGGGCGCGGCGACGGCGGGGTCCCGAATACCCAGGAGATCCTCGAGCAGCAAGAGGTCCCCGGGGTCCCCCTCGGCGAATCGGTCTCGCACCCGCGCCCTGGCAATACCGGGCTCCAGACCATTGATCTCCAATGCCGCCCGCAACAACCGCGCCAACACGTGGAACGCGATGTCGTGAGTGTGCGACTCGCAGTAGGTGGCGTATACCGGCACGCCGCGGCCGGTCGCGATGGCGACGGCTTCGCGGACCAATCGGCTCTTGCCGATTCCCGCCGGTCCCCTGATGTTGACGACGCAACCGGCGCCACCGATGGCCTCGTCGAGGATCCCGGCGATCGTATTGAGCTCCCAGGTCCGTCCAATCAGTGCCGACTCGCCGCGACGGAGCGGTTGACGCTCAGCGATGGCCAGCAGTCGCCTGGCGGCAACCGGAACGTCAGAACCTTTGATCCGCACCATTTCCGGATCGCTCAGCATCACCGCGGTATCGACCAGACGGGCGGTCGATTCGCTGAGCATCACCCCGCCCGGCGGGGCCGCCGACTCCATCCGCTGAGCCATCCCGACCTGCTCGCCGACGGCCGTGTAACGTGCTGCGGCAGAGCCGATTTCACCGGCGATCACCTGACCGGAATTCAGCCCGACCCGCAGTTCCATGGTGATCCCGTCACGACGTTCGACGTCGGCCGCCAGGCGACCCGCTTCCTGCTGGATGTCGATGGCTGCCAGGCAAGCGCGAAAAGCGTGATCCTCCAACGCGGTGGGTGCGCCGAACAGCGCCATGATGCCGTCGCCGGTGAACTTGTCGACCGTTCCGCCGTAGCGCTGCACCACGGCCGTCGAACAGTCCAACAGCTCGGTCATGATCTCGCGCAGCCGTTCGGCACCTAGCGATGCGGCGATGTCCATGGACCGCACCACGTCGGCGAACAGCACGGTGACTTGCTTGTACTCCGCCGTCTGGGCGCGCGGGGTCAGGGGCGTGCCGCACTCGCTGCAGAACTTCGCCGTCGCGGCCAGACGGCTTCCGCACGACCGACAGGACAGCTCCGCTGTCGCCGTTCGACTCGGTTCCACGTCGGTATCGTGGCATTGCTGGAAGCCGTCGGTAAAGATTGTCGACATGACCTCAACCCCCCCAGACCACCGCATACCGGCTCGGCGCGATGCTGCTCGGAGTAGGCACAGTCCACTTCCTGGCACCCAAACCGTTCGACGACATCATCCCCGCCGAGCTGCCCGGAAGCCCGCGGTTCTACACCTACGCGTCCGGCGTTGCCGAGTTGGGCGTCGGAGCGGGGCTGCTGGTGCCCCCGACCCGGCGGTTCGCCGCATCGTCTGCCGCACTGCTGTTCATTGCGGTTTTTCCCGGGAACCTCAACATGGTCCGCCTGTGGTGGGACAAACCCTGGCCGATGCGCATCGCCGCCCTGGCCCGGCTACCGCTGCAGATTCCGATGATCACCGCCGCGCTCAGGGTCAGGCGCGACAGCTGAGCGCACTGCCCGCGGCCCGTGAATCTGTTCGCGGTCCTGGACCAGGCCGCCGCACGCTTCGGCGACCGCGGCGCGGTCTATCACGGCGAGCGCTGCCTGTGCACCTGGCAGGAGCTGCGCGAACGCGCGCTGCGCATGGCGACCACGATCCGTGCGCAGGCCGGGCCCGGGGCGCGAATCGCCATCGCCAGCGAGAACCGTCCCGAGATCGTCGAGTTGATGTTCGCGATCTGGGCGGCCGAGTGTGTCCTCGTCCCGATCAATTTCAAGCTCCATCCCCGGGAGATGGTGCAGATCCTGGACGACGCGGACGTCTGCCAGGTGTTCGCCTCGTCGAAGATTGCCGGTGGATTGGCCGGCCTCACCGCAGCGCCGATCGAGATCCTGGACACCGACGGCTATGCACGCTGGCACACGGCAGCGCCGTCGGTTCCGCCGTCCACCGATGCATCGGCATTGGCGTGGCTGTTCTACACCAGCGGAACGACCGGGCGGTCGAAAGGCGCGATGCTCACCCACCGCAGCCTGACCGCGATGACGGTCGCTCATCTCGCCGACATCGACGGCCCGGACGAGCAATGCAGCCTGATTCACGGCGCTCCGATGTCGCACGGCTCCGGGCTCTACGTCCTGCCCTACGTGCTGCGCGGCGCCCGGCAGGTGGTGCCGGCCTCGGGCGCGTTCGATCCGGACGAGTTTCTGGATCTGTGCGGACACCACCCGGGTTCCAGCGCGTTCCTGGCTCCCACCATGGTGCAGCGGCTCGTCGAGACGGGCCGGGATCGTCCGGGCAATCTGGCCACGATCGTCTACGGCGGCGGTCCGATGTACGTCGAGAGCCTCAAGAAGGCGATGGCCGCGTTCGGTCCGGTGTTCGCCCAGATCTACGGCCAGGGCGAGTCGCCGATGACGATCACCGGTCTTCGCCGCGTCGATCACGAGACGGCCGACGACGCGATCCTGGGCTCGGTCGGCTACGCGCGCTCCGGGATGGAGGTCGGTGTGCTGCGCGGGGACGGCACGCCGGCGGGCATCGACGAAGTGGGGGAAATCGTTTGCCGCGGTGACGCTCTCATGTCGGGTTACTGGAACAACCCGGCGGCCACTGCCGACACGCTCAAGAACGGATGGATGTACACCGGCGACATGGGGTCCTTCGACGCGCGCGGCTACCTCACCCTGCGTGACCGGTCCAAGGACGTGGTGATCAGCGGCGGCAGCAACATCTATCCCCGCGAAGTGGAGGAAGTGCTGCTCGAGCATCCGGGCGTGGCGGAGACCTGCGTCGTCGGTGCGCCCGACGCCGAATGGGGTGAGGTGGTGGTGGCATTCGTCGTCGGCTCGGCGGGCATGGACGTAGACGTAGCCGAACTCGACGCGCACATGCTGCAACGCATCGCGCGCTTCAAACGGCCGAAACGCTATGTGTTCGTTGATGATCTGCCGAAGAACAGCTACGGCAAGGTGCTCAAGCGCGAACTGCGGCGCACCGTGGCCGACCGATAGGTGACGTTCAAAGCGGCGAACCGATGCGGTGCAGGGTGCCGTCCGGATCGACGTAGGCGAATTCCCGCAATCGGTAAGGCGTGTCGTGCGGCGGGATCAATCGCCCCTCGAGATTTTCCAGGGCCTGCCATTGCGCGTGGAGGGCGTCGGCGTCACTGACGTAGAAATACACGCTGGCTGCGATGCGCAGTTCGCGGCCAATGCCGAGTCATGGGCGATACCTGCTCAGCTCGAGGATTTCGGCGGCCGGACGCCGCGACGTGCGTTCCACGTGTTGGTCGTTCCTCAGCGAGCAACCGACGCGGATGAGCAGTTGGGGCCGGCCGCCAGTTCCGACTACCTCAGCGATGACGTCGCGGCTGACTGGGATTTCCGTCATGTGGGTCAGCGTGCAGGTCGCCATACCGGCCACGGTGCACTCCAGCAGTACCGCCGACATCGCCTCGCCGCAGCGCAGCACGTCGAGCGCAGTGTCGTCATGTCGGGTGGAGACCACCAAGATCTTGGAGCGGTCGTGACCGAGGGTCGCGCGGCGGTGTCCCCCACCGGCCGGGGGAAAAGCACGGGCGACGTCGACGCGGGCGGCTTCCGAGCTGGACACCAGAGCGCTCTCCGGCACATGGGTGGCGCCAGTCTCAAACGGCGAAGTCCACCAACGGAGTTCAGACATATAGGATGTGTCGTATCGACGCAACGTCTCCGTGAGTTGAGATGCTTCTGCCAGCCTGGGACGGTCCGCGTCAGCCACCACGTCCAGCAACACGTCAAACGGGGCCACCGCACGGCACAACAACGACCATAGGGCGGGCCATGCGGCTGGTGCACCGAATGGGAGCCGGTCGGTGTGGCGTCTACCGATCGCATCGGCTCGGAGCCGGTACGCCTCTGCGAGGGTCTCCATGGGCTGGAACCGCAGTGTCGCAAGGTGATCCGGGTCATCCAGATCGGGAAAGCGCTCGGTGTTGCTATGCCAACCGGCGGCCGCCATGGCGACCCGCAGATGGTCCAGGACAGCCCCGCAGCTCAAGATCAGCTCCCGGCCCGTGCGGTCGGTCGCGTGCATCAACAGGGGCGGATCGGCCCACAGCTGCAGCGCCGGTCCCTCGGCAACCCAGCGCCAGGGCTGGCTGTTGTGCAGCGAAGGTGCGCGAGACGCGAGCGTCACCGCATCGCGGATGACGTCGAAATCGGGTATCTCCACGATCACCTCGATCTCCGCGAAATGTCGCTGACCTGGCCGACTCCAACAGCGGTCGGCGTTCGGCCGCGGCGACGATGCACCGGGTGGCGGCGACCGCGTCCGAGTTGACCGACGCCGACGTGATTCCCATCCAGACCAGTGCTTGACATGTCTTACTCCACCTGAGTTCCTCGCCACCAGGAATCGAGGGCGTCTCGCACTGAGTCAGCGAACGGACGCGACGTGTCCATCCGCTGTGCGGTGTCCCAGCCGTGGAATTGAGCCGCAAGGGCCACGGCAATGTCCGGGGTCGCATCGGAGTTGCCAGGCTGCCTCGTGGTGATCCGGTCGGCTGCCGTGTCCGCCTTCGCGGTGCATTGCATTTCCACGATCGCCGAATGAGTCTGCGCGGCAACATGATGAGCGCCCGCACGAGTTCGACGATCCCGCCAGGTGCCGTCGAGGACCACTGATTGCCCATCGCTCAACCGAAGGCGTGCCCGACGTAGTGCTTCCTCATAGACCACTGCGACGTTGTCCGGGCTGTACAGCCCTGCATCCAGCACCTGCGGGTCCCCGACAACGGCACCCGATTCGCGCAATTCCCGGCGCACGTCATCGGTTGAGATAACTTGGGCTCCAACCTTTTCCGCAAGGGCACGCGCCAGAGTCGACTTGCCTGTGCCTGGAGCTCCGCCTACGAGCGCCAGCCGGACCGCGCCATTCTGTAGATGTTGGGTCGCCATAGCAAGGTGGCGAGCGGCGTCCGCGGCCGCTTCCGACCTACCCTGCGCTGTTCGCACGCAGTCGACTTTGGCGCGCACCACCGCGCGGTAGGCGCTGTAGAAATCCCGCAGCGACGACGGCGCTGAATCGGCCGTGTGGGCGACGTAGCGCCCGAGGAAGTAGTCACCAAGGTCTTTGCGGCCCAAGAACTCCAAGTCCATCGCGAGGAAGGCCGCGTCATCGATGCGGTCGAGGTATCGCAGTTCGTCATCGAACTCCAGGCAGTCGAGCAAGGCGGGCTCGGCGTCGACCCAGAAGATGTCGTCGGCGAGCAGATCGCCATGGCCGTCGACAATGCAGCCTTCTTCGACCCGACGCGTGAACAGCGGCTCCCGGCCCGAAATATATTCGTGGGCAAGGTAATGAATCCGCTCGACCGAGTCGCGCCGGACTCCCGAGATCGCCGTCTCCGCATAGCCGCGGAGTTCGGACAGGTTCTCCCGCCAGCGTCGCTCGACCGCCCCCGCGTCGCCCTGGGCACTGATTACCGAACTCCGGTCAGCACTTTCGTGAAAGTTGGCCAGCATTGCGGCAATGCGGTCTAGGACGGGCTCAACGGGTTGGCCATGTTTGACCATGGACGCTAACCGGTCGTTATCGCGATACCGTCGCATGACGACGAGAGGTTCGGCCGGACCTCCGCTGGGGTTGCTGAGATGCGCGACCCCAAAATAGCTCGCGGGAGACAGCCGGCTGTTCAGCTCGACCTCTCGTCGGCATGCGCGCTCCCGCTGCTCCGGTGTGCGGAAATCGAGGAAGTCGGTCAGTACCGGCTTCTTCGCCTTATATGCTCGGTCGCCAGCCAAAACCACTACACCCGTGTGGGTTTCGTGGACATCGACGTAGGGCACGGAGTCAGTCATCGGTGCCCCCTCGACAGCGTTCGCGACGGTCATCGTCGCTCCGTCCGAGCCACGATCACCGGTACCCGGACCGAGTGAACGACCGCATTGCTGACCGAACCCAGCAGCGTATCGGCCACGCCCCCGCGCCCGCGACTACCCACGACGACAAGCTGGGCTGACTCCGACCGTTCCACCAGCGCTGGGCCCGGGCGGTCAAGAACCACGACTCGGTGCACCGTGACGTCGGGATAACGTTCCTGGCACCCCGCCAAATATTCGGTCAGTTGTCGCTCCGCTTCGGACTCCCAGTCCTGCCGGGGGCTCGCGTGCACATCGCTCCACGCGTACAGCGCCTCGAGGTCGACGCCGCGACGTGACGCTTCGTCGAACGCAATGGCGAGTGCGAGATCCGATGCCGATGAGCAATCGATTCCCACCAGTACCGGTCCTCGCAGGGGAAATGGCAGCAACGGATCTTCGTCGCGGACGACCGCGACCGGACACTTCGCGGTGCACACGACGGCCGAACTGACCGAACCGAGGAAGAGCCGCCCAATCGCTCCGCGCCCGTGACAACCCACGACGAGCAGCTCTGCCATTTCAGACATTTCGACCAGTGCCGGCACGGGCCGTGAACACCTCATCTCGGCCGAGATCGCGATTCTCCGGGAAACCCTCGTGGCGTCTTCGGCGATCTTGACCGCCGCTTCAAGGACGCGCCGTCCCTCGTCCTCCCACCAAGCGGCATCCACCGACAGTGACGTCTCCGGATACACCGGCGCGATGGCGCTCACCATGTGGACCAAGGTCAGCGGAACATTGCGGATGGAAGCTTCGTGCGCCGCCCAGCAGACGGCGAAATCCGACGTGGGCGAACCATCGACCCCAACGACGACGCCGTAATGCTTCACAGATTGCGACATTCCGTTCTCCCTCAGTGGCCGTCATTTGAAACGCTATTCGGCCGCCCGTCGTCGGTCAGGAGGCTTTAGTCCCCAACCGCGTGGCCCGGCGTCCTGGACCAGACCGCATGTCAGCCTCGCCGTGTACCGCGACACCGGCGCGCTAGACATTCGTCGCGGCGGCCTTGATATCGGAACGCGTTCGCGTGCGATGTGATTCGTCATTCGAGACCTCGTCCTCGGCGAGGGTGAAATAGCTTTCTTCCTCTTGGACGAAGTGCAGGCGCAGCAGCGTATACAGGCCGTAAAGACACGCCAGCAGGTCATCGACTTGGTCGCGCTTGATCGAACCGGCCGACTGCGCCCGGGCCAGGTGGTTTGCGACGCGATCAGAAAGCCGCTGTATTTCAGCGTGGGTGCGACTCATCGTGGCGGTGGCTTCACCACTACCCAGAGGGGCGGCCAGTGCGGGATACAGCTGCGACTCCTCCGCCTGTTCGTGCGGCAATATGCGTTCGGTCAGCAGCGTATGCGCCGCAGTCAGCGATTCCAGTGCCGCCGCATCGGGGTTGGCTGCCAAACGATTCGCGCTGTCGCGCAGCAGGCCGATAGTGTCACGAAGTTCCTCGTGTTCGGCGGCGAAGCGGTGCAGCAATTGCTGGGTGCCTGCGGCTATGCGGATCTCGGTGGCCGGATTGCCCCGCAGCGCACGCAGTGCGTTGAGTATCACCGCGAGATCAATGCCTTCCTGTAGCAGCGCACCGGGTGCGGGCGGCAGATAGCCCAGCGCGGCCATCGCCATGGCCGCCAGCGACAGGCTCATGCCGGCGACTGCACTTTGCACGGCGATGCGCCTCGACCAACGCGCGATGTCCATCGCATCGGCCAGCCGGTCGAGCCGGTCAGTGGTCAAGACGATGTCGGCGGCCTCCGAGGACGCGGTGGCTCCACGTGCACCCATCGCAACTCCCACAGACGCCGTCGCCAGCGCGGGAGCGTCGTTGACGCCGTCACCCACCATCACTGTGACCGCCCGTTCCGTTTCAGCGCGTACGGCATTGAGTTTGTCGGCCGGGGTCTGGCCCGCATAGACCTCATCCAGGCCCAATATTGCGGCGACCTCTCGCGCCGGTTCGACTCGGTCACCGGTGAGGAGGATCAACCGTGTCAACCCTGCCTCGCGCAGTCGTCGCATGGTTCGCGGCGCCTGCCGGCGCAACGGGTCGCGCAACAAGATTGCACCCACCGGGCAGCTGTCGAAGCAGACCCAGGCGATCGCCGCATTGTCCAAACGCGCGCGGTTGACCGCGGCTCCCACGTGCTTGTCAAGCCGGCGGCCGGCACCTTGCCGACGCTGATCCGGCGTCCATCGACGATGGCGGTAACGCCCCGGCCGGGCTGTTCGACAACATTCGCGGGTAATGAAGGCCGTAAACCCCGGTTGACCGCTTCAGTCACGATGGCCTCGGCGAGTACGTGAGGGGAAAGCTGGTCGACCGAAGCGGCCAGCCGCAGCAGCTCGGTCGTGTCACGACCGGGCGCGGCTACCACGTCGACGACAACCGGAAGTCCCATGGTCAGGGTTCCAGTCTTGTCCATCATCAAAGTCGTTGCGCGCCCTAAGGTTTCCAACGCTCCTCCCCCGCGAATCACCACCCCGGCACGCGAAGCCCTGGACAAGCCGGAGACGATTGCCACCGGCGCGGCCAGCAGCAACGGACAGGGCGTGGCCACCACCAATACCGCCACAGCTCGCACCGCTGATCCGCTGGCAAGCCACGCCGCTCCGGCCAACAGCAGCGCCAACGGTAGAAACCATGCCGCATAGCGGTCGGCCAACCGTACAATCGGCGCGTTGTCAGCTCGGGCTTGCTGAGCCATTCGTACGATGCCGGCGTATGTGCTCGCGTCGGCGGTTGCGGTGGCATGGAGCTCAAAGGCACTCCCGGCGTTGACCACTCCGCTTCGAACCGGTTCGCCAACCGCACGCTCGACCTGCAGCGGCTCGCCAGTCAACGCGGACTCATCCAGCACTGCCACCGAGTCCGTGATACGCCCGTCGACCGACACCACCTCACCGGGCCCGACAACCAGAATGTCGTTGACGGCTACTTCCGCCACTGGTATCAGGTCGACTTGCGTTCCGACACGCCGCCGCGCGAAGCGTGGCGCACGAGCGAGCAGCGCCCGCAGATCGCGTGTCGCACGGCGCCCTGCCGCGGCGTCCAGTGCACGACCACCGGCCAGCATCACCGCGATCAGTGCGCCCGCCAAATACTCGCCGACCAGCAGCGTGCCGACCAGCGACAGCACGGCAATGACGTCGACGCCGACCCGTCCGCGAAGCACCGCAACCAAGACCCACGCCAACGCGGGCGGGACGGCGACTAAGGTGCCGACAACCCAACAAACGTCGGCGACGCCATGCCAACCCACCACCCAGGCGAGCCCGCCGGCGGCCAACCCACTGACGGTCAACAGTTCCTAATTCCATGGCATTCTATGGGTTTTAGGTCACGCAGCCTGTCGGCTGCGTCCACGGGCACCTGTCATGCCGTGGACCGCGCCTTGTGTCGGCAGGTTCCAGCGTTGGCGGTGGTCGCTGTCGAGCAGTCGGCGGGTGTTCTCCCGCGATCGTGGACCAGCGCCGTCCGGTAGTGGTCGAGAACGTCTCGACGCGACGGTCCTGGACGCGTTCACGTCCGCGTGAAGTTTCTTGCCGCAGAACCCGCACGCGAAACGTGATTGGCTCTTGCGGTTGGTCTTGTGCACGTAGCCGCATCCCGAGCACTGCTGGCTGGAGTACGGTGCGGGAACCATGGTGACGGCGATGCCGTGGCGTTCGGTTAGTCGCGCCAACCGTGCTTTGAGGGCACGCCGTCCGGTGCGGGTGCACAGGCGATTCATGCGTTTCGACAGTCCGCCACCGCGGAAATCCAGTCGCTCCACCACCAGTTCACCGATGTCGTCAGCGGCCAGGCGATTGAGCAACCGGCCGATCTCGTTGGCTAGGTAATCGCCGATCCGCGCCTGGAGTTCGGTATGTCCGATCGGTTTTGAGCGCGATCCCGCGGCGCTGCAAGTCAGCGGTAACCGATTCCAGCACAGCGTCGAGTCCCGCGTGACCAGCATGCGCGCCCAGCAACTGGCCCTCACGGGGCGAACAGTGCCGAAGAGAACCGAGTCAGCCCGACCACCGATCCGTTGTGCGTAGCGCGGCGTCGGGCTGCTCGGTGATCACGAGACCTCGACACCGTGTTCGGTGCGGTGCAGCTGATCGCCGCGCAACACTTCCGCCGCGCTCGCGCGCCACCTCGAGTTCACGGGTGAACCGAGGGTTGGAGATCAGCGGCACCTGCACGGGCTTGCCGCGCACCAGGGTCGCTACTTTCACCCAGTAGCTGACACGTCCGTGTTGGGTGGCGCTGCGCGCCGGCTGCGCCCTGGCCACGATCCCGTCCAGGGTCAAGGTGTTGACCCGCGACAGGTTCGGGAACCGGATCTGCTTGCGGGCTTGTTTGGCTAGCCGGCGCGCGAGTTTCAACGTCTCGGGCGCCACCGCAATCCACGCCACCTCTGGTGTCTTGGCCAGGCGGCTGTGTTCGACGGGAACCAGGCGCTCCCCGTCGATGACCCACGGCAATTCCAGGGTCTGCCCCCACCAGGCCTTGCGGGCGTTGATGCGGTAAAGCAACGTTTTCTGGTGCTCGGGCAGGTTAGATCCGGTGACCAGGTCCCGAACCCGGTCCTGCACGCGTACCACCCAACCCGACAGGTTCGCATGAACCATGTTCTGAGCGGACTTCAACTGCCGCGCCGACAGCTCGGTCGGGAAACCGACTTGATGGTTGGGCATCACCCGCCAGTGAACAAGCTGTTCGCCCGCCAGCAGTTCGCGGCGCGACATCGCCGCTAAATGCCCCATCGCGCAGCGGAACTCCGGGAACAATGCCCGCAGCGCGGCCGCCTTTCCGGGGTTAGCGGCGACAGTGTGGCGATGCGCGGCGATCACCGGTCACACCAGTCCCGCCGCGAGTTTCGGGTCGATATCCAGCGCCGCGATCACGTCATCGGTCCGGCGTCGCGCCGACCGCAACCCGTACAGGCGCGCAGCGAAGCTGTAGATGATCGACACGAAGTCGTCGAGCAGATCGGCTTTCTCCTCGGTGGCCGCGTTGGCCACCACGATCCGGCGACCCTGTAGCCCGAGCAGAACATCGAACCAGCCGAACCCCACTCGCGATAGTCGATCCTTGTGCTCAACCACCAATGTGCCCCACGAATCCTGCTTCAACAAGGCCGTCAGCTTCGGGCGGGTGTCGTTGACCCCGGAAGCGACTTCCTTGATAACAGCCACCACCGACATGCCGCGTTCGCGAACTGGGTCATCCGCTGCGCCTGACGATCCAGATCGTCGCGCTGCTTATGGGTGCAGACACGGGCGTACACGGCGGCTTTACCGACGAGGGCGTGTTGCGGGAGGAACTAGTGTGCGACACCACCAGGACCGGCTCGATCAAACCCTTGAGTCCCGACATCCACCCAACGGCCACAGCCTTCGCGATGCCAAACACCAGAAATTCCTTTCGGCCACAACCAGATTCCGCTTTTGCAGTCGTCGGAGTTCTGCAACGCGAGCGCGAATGTCGCTCTATGGCAACCTGATACTTGAGAAGCGGGCCGCTACGACGGCCGCGCAACAATCACCGGCGTGGTGACCGCGTGGACGACCGCATTGCCGACCGAACCCAGAACCATGCTGGCCATACCGCCTCGTCCGTGGCTGCCGACAACGACAAGCTGGGCAGATTCGGACTCTTCGATCAGTCCTCGGGCGGGGTGGTCTACCGAGATGACTCGGCTCACCGTGACATCGGGGTAGCGCTCCTGCCAACCCGCGAGGTATTCGGCCAGGCTCCGCTCCGCCTCATCCTTCCAGTCCACCCATGGGAACTGGTACACCGCAACGTCACTCCACGCGTGGTACGCCACCAACGCGACACCCCGAAACGAGGCCTCATCGAATGCGATATCGAGGGCGAGTTCCGACGCCGGCGAGCAATCGATTCCCACCAGCACCGGAGCTTGGTTGGAATGCGGTAGGTAGGAAGCCTCCGCGCGAATGACCGCGACCGGGCACTTCGCACGGTGCACGGCGCCCGAACTGACCGAACCCATAAGAACCCGGCCGATCGCGCCGCGTCCGGTGCTGCCGACGACGATCATGTCTGCGTCTTTGGACATTTCGACCAGCGTCGGAACGGGCGGTGAACATTTCACCTCATGTGTGATTGAGACCTTCCGGTCTGTCGGCATGGCGTCTTCGGCGATCTTGACCGCCAGCTCGAGTACCTTGCGGCCATCGTCTTCCTGCCATTCCGCAACTCCACTCGGCATCGGAATCTGCGGATACGTCGGCACGAACGTGTTGTACATGTGGATCAGGTGCAGTGGGACATTTCGCATCGCGGCGTCGCGCGCTGCCCAGAAGACGGCGGCGTCCGATGCGGTCGATCCATCAACCCCAACGACGATGCCGTAACGCTTCACGGTCGTAGACACTTTCATTCCCTTTCTCGTTCAGTTCTTTCACCGAAAACGCTAGTGAGCAGGCCGCCGCGGGTCATGAGGCTTTAGTCCCCAACCCCATGGCATTTGACCTTCGTTGGGCAGCGGGGCTACACCTGGGCTTCTGATCGATGGCGTATTCACAGAATTCCGATTGGTGTATCGCGGCCACCGGCTGCACCGGTGACCATCGCTGGGAAACGAGGGCCGAATGGCCCTGCCTTTAGCCCGGTGAAGCCGAATAGCGTCTCCGATTGGGCTCGGGCCTTACCGTTGGCCCCGCCCCGACCTGGAGGACGAAATGAACTATCCGCAAGCACCAAAGCCGGTCGTTGTCGGCATTGACGGCTCGCGCGCCGCGATCAACGCGGCCAAATGGGCGCTCAGCGAGGCCGTCAGTCGCGACCTGCCACTTCGCCTCGTCCATGCCGTACCCGAACGCCGGCCAGATGAACCCGCCGGTGAGGACAGTCTGGATATCGAGTACGGCGAAACGGCGCTGCGCGCCGCCTGCGCAGCGATCGATGCCATCGGCGAGCACATCAAAATCGAAGCCGATGTTGTCCATGGATCGCCTGGCAGCGTCTTGATCGACGAATCACAGTTGCGCGGCAATGGTTTGCATTGGATCGGTAGGGATAGGACAGGTCGCCCGCAGAGTTCTCGGCTCGACCGCCGAAAGTGTCGCCCAGAAAGCACATTGCCCAGTTGCGGTGATTCGAACCGATCGCGAAGCCGGGGAGCAACCGTCCGGATCGGTCGCCGTCGTCGTCAACGACTCGCCCGGCAACGACGCGGTCCTCGACTGCGCCTTCAACGAAGCGCGGCTTCGTCAAGCGCCGATCTTGGCGATGGGCGTGTGGCGGTGGGGATTGGGCGAGATACCGTACCGCCAGCTGGAACACCGACTCGCCCGCTGGGTGGCCGAGTACCCCGACGTGCACGTGCTTCCAGCTGCCGCACGCCACGGAGCCGCTGAATTCCTGAGAAGCACGCAGGAACCCGTTCAGCTCGCGGTGGTCGACGCTTCGAACGCCAAAAGCGTCGCTCGAATGGTCGGTCCGATTACTCCCCACTTCGGACACGCCGGTCGTTCGGTACTGGTGGTACGCGGCGGGGAAGACAATCTGGTTGAGCCAGCGAAGCGCTGATCGGCCGCTTGGTGGCCGCTGAACTAGCGCGTCACGATCACCGGGACTTTTGCGGCTTGAGCAACGGCAGAGCTGACGGAGCCCAGAAGCATGCCGATAAAACCACCGCGGCCACGGCTGCCGACCACTACCAACTGGGCTCGTTCGGACTCTTGAAGCAACCACCGAGAAGGCGTGTCGCAGAACAGTAACCGCTCGACGTGCACATCCGGATACTGTTCTTGCCAACCGGCGAGACGTTCGGCAAGCATCTCTTGCCCTTGACTCTCGCGCTCGTTCCAGTCCATTCCGAGAAGCGGAAACACACCCACATCGCTCCAGACGTGTAGCGCCTTCAGCTG
Source organism: uncultured Actinomycetota bacterium (assembly GCA_963735655.1). Classification (GTDB taxonomy): domain Bacteria; phylum Actinomycetota; class Actinomycetes; order Mycobacteriales; family Mycobacteriaceae; genus Mycobacterium. The sequence goes on along the minus strand of CAVTLW010000026.1, from coordinate 59,637 downwards.
CACCCCACGCCGGGACGCTTCATCGAAGGCCAGGGCTGTCGCCGCCTCCGACACAGGCGATCCGTCGACGCCGAGCAGCACAGGCGCAGTTGAATCCTGAATCGCGGACTCCTCGGAACGAATGACCGCGACCGGACAATGCGCGTGGTGAAGCAAACCCGTGGCGACCGAACCCAACAGGAGCCGGCCCAACGTTCCGAGTCCTTCACTGCCGACGACGATCATCCACGCGTCTTTCGACGCTTCGATCAGCGCCGGCAAGACGTTGGAATAGACCATCTTGGTGTGGGTCTCTGGCGGCGTTGATTCGCCCAGGCTAGCCGTCACTGTCTTGTAGGCCTGCTCGATGACAATCTGCGCCTTGTCTTTCTGCCAGTCGGGCATCTCCGAATACAGTTGGCCGACGGGCCAGCCGACAACGATGGGAGGGACGGCGTGCAGCAGCGTGATAGGCAGGTGGCGCATCGCCGCCTCGCGTGCCCCCCAAGCTATGGCGGCGTCAGATGCCTCCGATCCATCGACGCAAACCAGTACTCCGTATTTTGCTGTGGTTTCGGACATCTCGCACTCCTTGGTGTGGAATCTAAATCACCTGCATTTGACGCCCCGGGACGGCAACGGCCCATCGAATGCGCCCAGGGCGCACCGGCCGACGGCAGGTTCAAGGAGTGCGCCGACAAGCTCGCCCACATGAACCGGAGTCAGCGTGAAAAAGCGGAAGTAGCGGTCATAGTCGCTGAGGTTCCGATGAAGTGCCGCAACGGCTTCCGCGTCATCAGTGCCAAGGCGACGCAGCAAGACGCGTCGTCCATCCAGCAACTCACATGTCGCCGTGCACTCCGCCGCTTGCGGGCTCATCATCCCTCCTCGAACGCCATCGCTATCCATGTCCCATCTCGGGGTGGGCGGCCGGCAATCGGACATCGACTGCGCGATGCCGCCGTGGCTTTCCATGTGACTGTATGCAGGCGGTAGCCGCTTCGGCAGGGCCGTTAGACCCTGCACCAGCGCCATTGGTCCCAGCGCACCAACGGGTCTGGCGACCGCGCGCGATGGGTGAACGATTGCCGGAGGTGCGCTTACTCGGCAGAAGTCGGCGGGGCGGACTGTTGGCCCAACTTCGAGGCGAAAACCGCCGCCTGGGTCCGCCGTTCCATGCCGAGTTTGGCCAGCAGCCGCGACACGTAATTTTTCACCGTTTTCTCGGCAAGAAACATCCGGGCGGCGATTTGTCTGTTGGTCAATCCCTCGCTGAGCAGCCCGAGCAGCGTTCGCTCGCGTTCGGTCAATCCAGACAACGGATCATTTTGCTCCGCGGCGCCGCGGAGTTTTGCCATCAACGCCGCGGCGGCCCGGTTATCCAGCAGCGATTTCCCGGCACCGACGTCCTTGATCGCTTGAGCTAGCTCCATACCCCGGATGTCTTTGACGACGTAGCCGCTGGCCCCGGCCAGAATCGCCTCGAGCATTGCTTCATCGGAGGTGAACGAGGTCAACATCAGGCACCGCAGATCCGGAAGCTCGGAGAGTAAGTCACGGCACAATTCGATTCCGTTGCCGTCGGGAAGACGCACGTCAAGCACGGCGACGTCGGGCTTCAACGCGGGTATCCGCACGATCGCCTCGGACACCGATCCCGCATCACCAATGACTTCAAGCTCGGTGTCCGACGCAAGCAGATCGGCCAGTCCCCGACGGACGACTTCGTGGTCGTCGACCAAAAAGACCTTAACCATTGCGTGCCCTCCCTGGTGGCCGTTCTAGGCCAGTATCACGGAACCCTGATTCAATATCCCATATCTTCACAATCGCTTGATGTCACAAATGTTGATGATTGACGACGAGCAGCGAGCTTGCCGCGCCTTTCAATACGGCGCTGCCAGTTGCTCCGACAAGTTCCCCGAGTTGCTGACGGTTCTGAGCGGCGACGATCACCAACCGCACCGGAACGCGACTGAAAGCGAGATGGTCCACCAGGCTGCCGCGCACCGCCACCGACTCGACCTCGACGCTTGGGTGTAGCCGCCGCCACCGGGCCAACCGGCGATTCAGGTCGGCGAGTGCCCGAGGATCCCGGCGATTCACCGTTTCGTCATAGTCCGATCCGGTCCGCTGGCACACGACGGCTTGAACCGCCGCACCGCGTAGGCGGGCTTCTTCCATAGCGGCGTCGACCATTGCATCGTTGTCGGGAGACACGCCCACTTCGACGACGATTGCGCCCCCGGGCTGTGCGAGCCGGTCATGTTGGCCGCGAATGATTGCCACCGGGCACCGTGCCGAAGTGGCCAAGGCCGCAGCGGTCGAACCCACTCGGCCGGGTTGAAAGTGGCGCAGTCCGACCGCTCCCACGCACACCATCGCTGCCGATGCCGACGCGTGGATCAACGAACTGATCGGTAGCGCCTGGGCGATCTCCGTCTCGATCTTCACGGGTTGATGCGTAGCTTCGATTGCCGTCACTGCGCGGCAAATAACGGCTTCCGCGGTGGCGAGCTCGCGCGCCATAACTTCCGGGTCCGCTTGCCCGGCGTCAGCCGGCACGATCGAGTGCAGCAGACGAAGCGGTACGTCCCGGCTCAAAGCCTCATCCACCGCCCACAGCGCCGCGTGTATCGCCGCTTTCGATCCGTCGACACCGACGACAACCGCTCCTGGTGCGAGTGACCTGCCCATCTCACGCGTTCCGCATCTAGTGCCGGACCAGAAGCACCGAGCAGTCGGGATAGCCCAGAATCGGATGGCAATTCGGAGTGACGAGGTCGGCGATTTCATCAGCGTCGGCCACCCCCACGACGGCCAATTCAATTGCCCTGCTGTGGTTTTCAAAAGCCCTCGGGCCGGTTCCCGCGGCAACGACCTGGACGGGTACATCTGGATACCGTCGAATCCAGCTGTTCAGTCGCCGATCGACCTGTCGCACAATAGCGTTGCGCCGCCGTGCTTCCTCCATGGCGTAGTGAATAACTTCATCGTTGTCGGGCTCATCGTTGAGTACCACCGCGATCACGCCAGGCGCTGCCGTCGTTCCGTCGGGGTTGGTTCGGATGATCGCTACCGGGCAATGTGCCCGCATCGCTACCGCGGCCTCTGTGCTGCCCAGCAACTTGCCGGCGGACCATCCGCTCCGGTCGGTGCCCACACACACCATCGCGGCATCCTGCGATTCGTTGATCAACGTTTGCTCGGGGTCACCCGAAAGAAGTACCGTTTCGACTTCCACTGGTTTTCCTACGTCTCGCACGGCGACCTCTGCCTGGCAAAGTGCAGTTTCGCCGCGTTCAATTTCCCAGTCGGACGTTTGCGCCGCGGCCGATGGCGCTTCGCTGCGCTTGATGACATGTACGAGTCGCAGGGGGACCTGCCGGCGGATCGCCTCGTCGACAGCCCACCTGGCCGCATTGACAGCCGCTTTCGAGCCGTCGATGCCGACGACCACCGACTTCGACCCCACCTCGTTCATTTCCCGCTCCCGACGTGCTGACTAGTGGCAGGGGCCACCGGTTGCGCCAATGTCAGGCTATTGAGTTCTCGCTCGTTACGGAGGGGCCCTAAGTCCTCACCTCCGCCGCCGTTCGTCCCCGACAACCGTGCGTCACCGCGAGCCATCGGCATGAGCTGGGCAGCCGGCGGCTCTACAGCCCGGTCGGGTAGGTTTCCGGCGTTTCGCCGGCGATCCACAAACTCGTGGGCTCTAGGGGCTCGAGGGCCCGGGTTTTATCGATGTGAATCATCGCGTCGAACTGGTCAGCGGGCCGGACGTAGAAATAATGGCTTTGCCGCTCCGTCGCGGGCATATAGATCACCCCGATTGCGCGTCCGAGTCGAACGGCGCTCAGTGGCTCAGCGGCTTCGGGGCTAATACGCGGTGACACGAGGAAGGCCTTTTTCCCGGTCTCATGTAAGAGTTCTTCAATGCTCCCGTTGAGCGCCGGCCGTACCCCCTTGCGCTCGGCGATGCCTCCCCACTCGCTGGCCGCGGTGACGGTGCCGCCATACGTGCTGAACCCGATAAGTCGCGATTGCTCGCCGTAGCGCTGACGAACAAGTTGACCTAGCGTGTGCTGTCCGTCGGCCCACACCTCGGTAGCCCGCGCGTCTCCTACGTGGGAGTTGTGGGCCCACACCACTATTCGGGCGGAAGGCACTTCGTGATGGCGATCCAGATGTTTCAGCAGCGCATCAAGAGTCTGCGCCATGTGCTGGTCGCGCAAATTCCACGAGTTGACCCGCCCGCTGAACATCGCACGGTAGTAGACCTCGGCGTTGCGAACCGTTTGTGCATTCTGCTCGGCATAGAACAACTCATCCTCGGCTAGCAGCCCGTCCTTGCGCGCGTAGGACAATGCGTTGCGCCGGATGTCGACCAGCTGCTCGACGGCTTCACGCTCACATGAGGGACCTGCGCCGAAGGCCGCCGCATATCCATAGGCCTGACCATCATCGGCCGAAGCGTGGTCAAAGCAGGCGTAGCGTGCCCGCGCGCGGGCCGCGGCCTTGGCGTCGACCTTATTGAGGTAAGTGACCACTTCGGCCATAGACCGGTGCAGGCTGTAGAGATCCAGCCCATAGAAGCCGGCTTGGGGCTGACCGTTTACTTCGAGCCGCTGGTTGCGCGCACGTAGCCAGTCGACGAAGTCACGAACGACCGTGTTGCGCCACATCCAGGCCGGAAAGCGCTGAAATCCGCTCAACGCCTGATCGGCGCTGGTGTCTTCGCCGACGCCGCGGACGTACCGATTCACTCGGTAGGCGTCGGGCCAATCCGCCTCCGCAGCGACGGCGCAGAATCCCTTCTCGTCGATCAGCCATCTCGTGATGGCAGCACGGGCTTCGTAGAACTCCTGGGTACCGTGCGAACTCTCGCCGATCAGCACGATCCGCGCGTCACCAATCAGCTGCTCCAACGTCTCACCCGAAGGGACACCCGCTGGGGCGTCGACGGCCACGCTGCGGACTACCTGCGCCGGCGTCGCCACTGCGGGTTTGGTGGCCAACGCCCCGGTTGTCGGCGTGGCGAGCAGCTGACGAACTTCCTCGTCGTAGACCTGGGTGAAATCCCAGAACGATTCCCCAACCGCGAGAAACGGATTCGGCATGCTCGCGCACACAACATCGTCGACAAGGCCAGCGAACTCTCGGCACGTGGATTCGGGCGCGGCCGGCACAGCGATAACAATGTGCGCGGGATGCGAATCGCGTAACGCCTGTACCGCCGCGAACATGCTTGCACCGGTCGCCAAGCCGTCATCGACAAGCACAACCGTCTTGCCGGTCACGTCGAGCGGTGGACGTCCACCCCGGTACACCGCTTCGCGGCGGACCAACTCGCGGCCTTCACGCTCGACGATGTCATGCAGCCGCTGCGGCGCGATCCCCAACCCTCGCATCACATCGTCGTTGACAACGAGGCGGCCCCCACTCGCCAATGCCCCGACGGCAAACTCTTCGTGGCCGGGAACTCCGAGTTTGCGCACGATGAAGGCATCCAGCGGCGCGTTCAGTGCCGCCGCCACCTCCCACGCCACGGGTATTCCGCCCCTCGCCAAGCCCAGGACGATCACGTCGGGTCGGTCGCGGTAAGCGCTCAAAAGATCTGCCAGCACCCGGCCGGCTTCGCGGCGGTCGCGGAATACACGCCGCGGAGGGCGTCGAGTGATATAGGGTGCTCTGGTCATCGCAAATCACAGCCGTTAACTTGGTGAATTCCGCGAATGTCTCTGTCGGCGAACACCTCCGACAGCGCGGGGAACAGCGATACCGGCCGGCGATCAACGGAAGCCGCGCTCATGTTGCCTCCTGGATTTGCGAAAATTCTTATACGTTTCGATATACATTCGACCAATAATTTGCGATAGCCGAAAGGGACCGAAGTCCTCGGTTCGCGGGTCATTCGTCGGCCTTCTCGCCGGCGATCCTTCGTAGTTCCGAAGCGCCCGCTAGCGACCCGCGAGCGAACCGGCCGAAGCCGGACGGGACGCCGCGCTGATGTAGTCCATCACGCGGTCGAGGACCAAGTCGTAGGCATCGCCGTCCTCGGCAACACGGACCAGCCCGCTGCGACGAAGATAGCCGTCGAGGCGCCGATCCAGCGACCAGTCCGCATATGTGTCATCAGCGTAGGCAGAGTTCAAGAATCTCCACGCAAGTGCATCGACGTCAGTGTCGGCCAAGAATGGCGGATCGCTTACCTGAGAGCTCATTTGACATCCTTCGCCTCGGCCAGACCTGATCGAATCGATCCGTCCTCCATGATCGGAAACGTCGTCCACCGCGCGTAGGGTCGGAAGTCACCAAGTGAACAGGTCATCAAGCCACCAATTCTGCGGCGCAGCGTAAAGGGACTTCTTATTACCCTATTTGCCCGTGCGGGTCATATGCGGTAGCGCTTCAGTTACAGGGGGGCCACCCATCGCAGCCAGGTGCCTCCGCCAGGGGCGTCGCTTATGGCAAAGGTGCCCCCGACCGCTTCGGCGCGTTGACGCAGCTTGACCAGGCCGTTTCCGCTGACGTTGTTGGGGATGCCTTTACCGTTGTCGGCGACGTCGATACAAAGCTCGTCCGCCACATCGACGACAACGCTGACTTTGGTGGCCTCCGCATGCCGTGCTGCGTTGCCAATCGCTTCTTCGACAACGGCTTGGGCGTGCTCGGCCAGTGTGGCCTCGACTACCGACAGCGGCCCCCTGTATTGCACTGTGGTGGTCAAATCCTTTGCTAGTTCGCTAATTACCTCGTCTAGACGCTCACGCAGCCCGGTCTCATCGGTTGAGCTCCGCCGAAGGCCGTAAATCGCTGCGCGAAAGTCTTGGACGACTGCGTGTAAGTCATCCACCGCGGCGCTCAGGCGTTGCTGGACATCAGCCGAGACGGCCTGCGGCACGGTGCCCTGCAGCGCCAGTCCGACGGCGAAGACTCTCTGGAGTGCATCATCTTGCAGTTCGCTGGCGATGCGATCACGTTCAGCAAGCACCTCGGCCCTGGGCTCGGGCGTCAGCTAATTCGGACTGAACTGCCAGCTGCTCAGTGATGTCGCGGATCGCCACCGACACCAACATGCCCTGGTCGGTGCGCAGCGGGCTGAGGCTTATTTCGATCGGGAACGCGGTGCCGTTGCGACGCAGCCCCGACAGCTGCAGACCCGTTCCCATCCGCCGTGACGTGGGGTTGGCGAAGAAGCTGATGCGGTGGCGCTCATGGACGTTTCGATGCCCCGGCGGGACGAGTATCTCGACCTCCCGGCCGATCAAGTCCTGGCGCGGATAGCCGAACATCGTTGTCGGTTTGGGCGTTCGCGAGCATCATGCGGCCGTCAGAAGCGACGATGACCATCGCGTCCGGGGCGGACTCCAGCAGATCATGGAACATGTTCTCGGTCCGCTGATGCTCCGCGATCACATCACGCATCACCGTGGTGAATCCGGTGATCGCGTTCGCCTCGTCTCGGATCGGGCTCAACACCACGCCGGCCTGGAACCGTTCGCCGTTCTTGCGCACTCGCCAGCCCTCGAACTCAAGTCGACCCGACTCGCGTGCGGCGGCCAGTTCACGCTCGGCCAGTCCGGCGCCGCGTTGCTCCTCCACATAGAACATCGACACCGGCCCGTCGAGGACCTCAGCCGCCGAGTAGCCCATCAACGCCTGCGCACCAGGGCACCAACGGACCACATTTCCGTCGGCGTCAAGCTGGACGATTGCGTAATCAGTGATTGCGTCCACCATGGCGTCGACGTCGCAGAGCCGCTCGCGTAGGCCCTTATTCAGCAACGCCGCGCTCAGATAACCTTCAGCACTCGGCAATGTCATAAGGCTCGGCCCTTTCTCATTGCCCCAGCTCCAACTGTGCAGATGTTACCTCACCGTTAATTAGTGGCCCAGCTCGATCGAGACCGACAATGAGCAGAGCGCAATCGTTGGTACTTAAGGCGAGTTCACCGTCTGCGCTGAGCAACTGCTGCATTTCCATCGATGATTTCCGTCTCGATCTTGAGCGGTTTGCCCATATCCTCAACCGCCCGGCACGCTTCGTGCACGACTTCCTCACTCGAGATCCGCCCCCTCAGCGGATTGCCTAGCGATGAATTTCCAGCACTTCGCTCAACGGGCGCCGCGGTGTCGGTGGAGGAGTCAACTCGCCTTCAGGCTCGATGCCGACGCGGATCAAAACCTGAGGCAATGCGGCCATTTCACCGGTGAGATCCCGAATGATCTCGCGACTCGCGTCCAACTCCGTGAGGTGTGTCACCGGGCAAGTTGCCAGCCCAGCCATCGTGCACTCCAGCAAGATCGCGGAAAGCGCCTCGCCACAATTGAGCGCATCCACGCGAGTGTCCCCTCTCGTGGACAACACGAGGATCTGCGCCTGATCGTAGGTGCCCGCCGAACTCCGCCCATCCGGGTCGGTCGGAAATCGGCGGTTCAGATCGACCCGGCGGCCGTCCGATTCCGATACCAACGCGCTTTGGGGAATACCTTCTGACTCTCTCGAAGGCGCTGTCCACCAAAGTAATTGATGCTGATACGGATCGTCGTAGCGGCGCAGGTCTTCGGTGAGGCGAGACGCTTCCGCCAACTGCGGCCGGACATCGCCTGGCAGTGCGTCAAGAATGACCAGATTGTTGTCGAATGAGCTGCGCAGTACCGGTTCGAACGCTGCCCAGTGTTTCGGTGCGCGGAACGGTAGTCGGTTGGTCCTGCGACGCAGTATCGCATCGGCGCGATCGCGCCGAGCCGTCGTTACGTCGCCGACGGAAGCGAAGTCGATCGAGGCCAGGTGGTCGAGATTGTTCGGATTGGGGAATTGATCGACGTTCGTGTCCCATCCGACGGCGGCCAGCGCGACGCGAAAGTGATGAAGTGCCGCGCCACAGCTGATTATCGCTTCGCGCCCTGACAAGTCCGTCGAAGTCAGCATTCGAAGTGGGTCAACAAATAGATCGACACTGGTGCTGCCGGAGACCCACTTCCAAGGCTGGCTGTTGTGCAGCGAGGGGGCATGACAGGCTAACTCGACTGCCGCCGTAATCACCTTGGTGTCCAACATCGTTTGGGTCATCACTCTCACCTGCCTCCTGTATGTCTATTGACACTCGGTCATGTGAAGATCTGTCGCCAGAGTCCTTGGTCCTCGACATCGAGTCGTTGGGCCCTGCGTGACAGGACCTGTGAGATCGAGCAAGCCGAGCGCGGATCGGCGCCGATGGAAAAGATCGTTCACGGCTGACCGAACTTGCTCCGCAGTCGGCGCGGACGCGGCATGAACTCCAGCGACAGCAACACCACGAGCGCACCCGGGATGAGTTGAGCAGACAACACCACGTATCGCCGGTCGGCCAGCGAACGGTACTTGCGGAGGTAGCGGTAAAGGGACTCGAGCCGGATCAGCGGATCCAACAAGTGAATTGACCGGTAGACCACGTGCTGCAATAGACCGCGACGATCGGTATCGAAGATTTCGGGAAAAGCCGCAAACGCCAACGAAATATGTTCTGAATTATGGGCTTTCGCATGGGCAATCATGTCGATGGTCAACCGTTCGTCAACGCCGTTGGGGGCGTCTGGCCGGCGGAACGGCGCATCCAGGGTGATCTCCGATTCCCCTCCGGCGGAGGCGTACCGGTGAAACGCCGCGACCCGGCCACGGCCGTCCCGCGCGATGGCCAGCTTGATGCCGGGGTAACGGCCTTGCAGGGCCCCGTCAAGGTTCATGCAGAATCCGCGTTCGGAGTGCGCGGCGCGATGCGCGGCGTACAACACTTGGGTCAGCTCGGCCGTCAGGGGGCCACCGAGTTCCTGCTCGTCGACGATCTCCGTTGTGACTCCACAGTTATGGGTGCGCTGCACCGCTTGGCGCAAGTTGCGATAACGGCGTCCCACCAACGTGAAGTGGGCAATATCGATGACGACGTCACGTCCGATCGGCACCGCCAGCACGTGCCTCCCGATAATGTCATCGCGCCATAGTCCCAAGTACCTTTGGCCGCAACCTAATACAATGACCCGCCAGCCCTTGCTGCGGCACATCCGGACGAAATCGACTACCAGCGAGCCGAATTGACTTGAATCGCCGATCGGATCGCCGCTGACTACTGCGAACCCAAGCCGGGTGCGGTACGCGATCGCCGCGGTCCTGTCAGCGTCGAAGTGATAGCTCTTGCTCGAATGCATGGCAAACGGCGCCAATGGATCCCCGCTCGTTGCGTCGACCAGCGCCCATACCTGGGCCAGCAACTCTGGCTGCGGTCGCGCAGTGGTCGGCAACACGAGCACGAGTCCGCTGCCCGCAATGAGAACATTGCCCAGCACCCCGAGCGACAGAAAGTGCGCGAACAGCCCCGCGAACAACGCCATCGCGGCAACCACCGCATGCCCGGCAGTCACCGGTCTGCCCAGAAATGTGCCGCGCGCGATCAGGGCCACCGCGACAAGCAACGCCAGTGACCAACCGAATCGGCCTGGGGCGGCCCGGTCGTAGCCAAGCTGTTCGCGCACTACCAGCACCACCGACCACCCTAGGACGCACAGCAGCATCAGCACGCTGGTGACGCGGGCCGCACGAACGTCAACGGAAACCAAGACTCGTTCGCGACCCCTTGCAGGGACGTCCCCGCGACTGCTCTGATGGACTTTCATGGTGCGCCCGATTCCTGACTACTTATCGCGTGAATACATCAGCGCCCCAGACGATCACGGCATACGCCGGCCGCAAAGCAGACTTGCGACATTCGAACCGACGATCAGTTGCTGTCGCGATCGATTGCCAGGGGACGGCTGTGGGCTGATCGAGCACGGGTCAACCTCTTCTCGGGTACTCACGATGAATCGTTCGAACTTATCCGCGCGACGGGTGCACCCGCGAGGGCCATTCGTCCTTGCCTTTCGGCCATTGTTCCCTCAGTGACAACCGACCCGCGGGGGCAGGAAGACTCGCGACGAACGTCCCAACCGTACGGATGCCAGGCACCAATGCCCTGGCCCCGACCGGCGGCCATGTCGCGTGGCCGAGCGTGCACACCGGAGGTGACAATCGGCCAAAGTGAGGACTTCGGTCCCTACCGTGGCAGCAGTTCGCATGGTGGGATTCAATACGCCATCTATTCGGCCCAAAACACCTCAAGGAGAACGTCAATGACCACCCTTCCCGTGACACGACAACAGCATTCACTGATTCCCGAGTTCTCGGATTTCTTCGCGTCGTTCCCCTCGTTCGCCGGAATCCGTTCAATGTTCGACACGCGGCTGATGCGGCTAGAAGACGAGACAAAGAACGGTCGGTACGAAGTGCGCGCCGAGATGCCCGGTATCGACCCCGATAAGGACGTCGACATCACCGTCCGCGACGGGCAGCTCACTATCAAGGCCGAACGCTCTGAGAAAAAGGAGTTCGACGGCCGATCAGAATTCTCCTACGGCTCCTTCGTCCGCACGGTGTCACTGCCGCCGGGCGCCGACCAAGACGACATCAAGGCCACGTACGACAAGGGCATCTTGACCGTCTCCGTGGGTGTTTCGGAGCCCGGAAACGCTGAGAAGCACGTTCAGGTCACCACGAACTAGCCCGCTCGCATCGGGCCCGGGCATCGTCGCCCGGGCCCGTACGCATTCGGCGCCGTCACATACTGTCAAACCCGTTCGACTCTTACCGAGGCCGGCCGCTCGGCGCGGCGCTTGATGCCAAGCAATAGTCCCCGTGCGCCCAATGCCATCAACGGCCTGGCCAGTTCCATGACGAACACTTCGCCTGGATGGCGCAAGGCGATTCTGGCGCGGATAAGGAGTCGGACACGGTCCTCCCAGTGCGGCTGGAGGTGGAAGGACAACACCGCATTCCAGCGCCGGTTCGATTGCGTGGCATCGAGTACGACGTACTTTTCGGGAACGATCTCGGCGATCGTTAACGTCATCCCGGTTGGTAGCCTCAGCCAGCCTTCGGGAGTTGGGCGTATGACATCTCCCACGGCCAGTTGTTGCGATTCAGGCTCAAGCCCCATTTGCAGTAGCCAGGGCCAGACTACGGATGCGGGCGCGTCGATATTGACCGCCTCGGTTGCCTGGATCACCGGATCGCTGACCAACGTGTCGCCGGGCAGTCGCATCTGACACTCCGCCTTGGTGGCTCCCCAATTGCGGTAGTACCGTCGCGCGCAATAGAGCACGGCGAGCAGCGCGGCCGTCTCACAAGTCCGCTTGGTTATGTTGACCATGGCGTTCAGTCTGCGCGGGTGCTGCGCTTCCCGCGAGAGCCATAGGTCCTTGGCCGGGACGGCCAGTGTGCCCCGCATCGATGCACCCGGCAAGCTGCGACGGTTTGCGGCGTGAGCAAAGTGAACGGTGAAACCGGGCTGTTTGGGACTAACGGCACTATCGACCCTCGTACGCGCCAGCGGATAGTGGTGCCGAACAGTGGGTTCGGAGGTGACTGACGGTGGGACAGCTAACAACCATGGAGGCTAGCTTCCTGGAGGCAGAGGACGCCGACAGGCACTTGAGTCTGGCGATCGGTGCGCTGGCGATCATCGATGGGCCGAGTCCCGGGCGCGACGAGCTAATCACGGCACTGTCGGAACGCACGCGAGCCGTGCCCCGGTTAACGGAGGTGGTGCATCAGCACCCGCTCGATCTCGCGGCGCCGGAATGGAATGAGGACAACAACTTCGACATCACCCACCACGTGCGTTGGGCCGCCGTGCCCCAACCCGGCGATGACGCCGCGTTGTTCCGGACAATCGCCGATCTCATGGAGCGCAGACTCGATCGCGATCACCCGCTGTGGGAATGCTGGGTCCTCGAAGGCCTGCCGGACGGGCGATGGGCGGTACTGATAAAGATCCATCACTGCATCGCCGACGGGATCGCTGCGATGCGGTTGCTGGCGGATATCTCCGATGCGGGTGCAGGCGAAACCTTCGCCAGCGCGATACGCGCCGCCAAGGAGGCGCCGTCGCCGATCGCTGGGCCCTCCGGGCTCAGCCTGAACCCGCTGACGTGGGCCGGCGCGCTACGGCGCACATCGGTAGCCATGAGCAACGCGGCCGCGCACACCGCCATGGGCGCAACCCAATTCGCCGCCGGCTTACTCACCCCGGCAGCAGGATCGTCGCTGCACGGCTCGGCGGCCAATATGCGCCGTTACAGCGCGGCGCGAGTGTCGCTCAAAGATGTCGAAACAGTGTGCCAGGTGTTCGGCGTGACGCTCAACGATGTGGCGCTTGCCGCGATCACCGACAGCTATCGCGCCATGCTGCTGAGTCGCGGTGAAAAACCCCAACGCAATTCTCTGCGCACGTTGGTCCCGGTATCGGTGCGTGCACCGGAGGCCATGAACAGCAACGATATTCGCGTGTCAGCGATGCTGCCCTCACTGCCTGTCGAACAGGGCGATCCGGTGAAGCGGTTGCGCCTGGTCCATACCCGGCTAGACGAGCTCAAAAGCAGCGGTGAGGGTCAAGCCGCGAGTACCTTTGTCGCGCTGACCAATTACCTGCCGTTCATGGTCAGCGCGTGGACGGTCCGGCTACTAACGAAGCTGCCGCAGCGCAGCGTTGTCACGCTGACGACCAATGTTCCGGGTCCCCGTCACCGGCTGCAGATATTGGGCCGCCCAGTCGAAGAGTTGCTGCCGATACCACCAATCGCGATGCACCTACGAACCGTCGTCAGCATACTCAGCTATGTCGATCAACTGGTGTTCGGCATTACCGCCGACTCCGATGCCACACCGGACGTCGATGAGCTTGCCCGCGGCATCGAACTCGGCGTCGCACGCCTGCTCGCCCGCGCCCTGAGCCGAAAGCAGAAGAGGACTAAGCGAAGTGGGCGGCCCAGCCGCGTTGCGGGGATGCCGTGATCGAGATTTGCGCCGACAACCTCACGTCCAACCAGCAACCAGCGCAACAGATCTCGCAGCCGAAAAGTGGGAAGCAGGAAGCCGCGTCTGGATTGCCAGATGGCCCATGGTAAACACGAAGCGCCGTAACGCAACCGCCAATCGATGGGAGTGACGATGACGTTTTTCAAGGCGGTCGCGGTCGACTTCGACGGAACACTGACATCGACGGGAGGCCTTGCGCCGCATGCACTCAAAGCAATCGAGGAGGCCCGACGAAACGGCCTGGCGGTTGTACTCGTCTCCGGCCGCATCGGAGCCGAACTGCTGGCCGAGTATCCACAGATAGTCGACTATGTGGACGCGATGATACTCGAGAACGGCGCGGTGAGCGTGATCGACGGACAGGCCCACGCGCTAGCGCCTCCGGTGGACGGCGGCCTCGACCAGGCACTCGCTAAGCGCGGAGTTCCATACCGACGCGGTGAGGTAATAATGGCCATTGACGGCAAATATGCCACCACCGTTGTCGAGGTGATTGGCGAGCTCGGGTTGGACTACCAGATCGCGCGGAATCGGTCCGCCCTCATGGTGCTGCCGGCAGGTGTCACCAAAGGCACGGGCCTGGCCGCCGTCCTGGCAAAGATGAACCTGTCCGCGCACAACACAGTGGCGGTGGGCGACGCCGAGAACGATTTGTCGGTCTTCGGTATCGCCGAGATTGGCGCAGCTGTGGCCGATGCCGTCCCGTCAGTCCAGCGATACGCCGATATTGTCCTCGACAAACCGAACGGGGCCGGTGTCGCCGAACTGCTGACCGGCCCGTATCTCAATGGGGCACAACGCTGGTGCCCGCCACGCCGGTGGGTCGACATCGGAACATTCGATGACGCATCCCCGACCCGGATTCCGGGAAGTCAGGGCCGCATCCTGGTTACCGGTCCTGCCGCATCCGGAAAAAGCTATCTCGTCGGATTGATGGCAGAGCGATGGATTCTGGCCAACTATTGCGTTCTTTTGCTGGACCCGGAAGGCGACCACGTGCAACTGCAGGAGCTCGACCAGGTACGCGTTTTCGACGGTGGCGACCGCCTTCCTGAGCCAGCCGAACTAGTCGACGCGCTGCACCCACAATCCAGCGCGGTGGTGGACATGTCCGGACTGGCCGAAGCACACAAGGTTGATTATCTGCAACGATTGCGGTCGACCGCTGAGGCACATCGCGAACGGTATGGATTCCCACACTGGGTGATCTACGACGAGGCTCATCTTCTTGGCACGGATGAGCAAGCACACTGGGCACGCCGGGGCGGGTACGTGTTGTCCTCCTTCGCTGCCGCGTCACTGCCCGCAAAGGAGGTCGACAACAGCGACATCGTGCTGACGCTCAGCGATCCCGACACGGCGGCTGACATGGCTTCCGGACGCCGAGCAACTATACGGTTCGGCGCCGGGCCGACTCGCCCGTTCATCATCGCGGATCGCCTGACCGCCCACGTACGGCACTGCCACAAGTACGCCGACATCCGCCTTCCCCAAGAGCGGCGTTTCTATTTCCACACTACCGATGGCATCGCTCCAGCCGCGACGATGCACGAATTCAGCGCTGCTGTAAAGCATCTCGATGAGCGATCGCTCGAATATCACCTCGAACGCGGTGACTTTTCCCGCTGGCTCGACGGTACGATCGCCGACCAGGAACTCGCAACACGGGTGGCAGCTTGGGAGGACGAGCTCGAAGCGCGTCGTGCCGCCGACGTCGAACGCATACGTCAGAAACTCATCCAAGCGGTGGAGGAACGGTATTCGCCTGCACAAGAACACCACTAAGCCGACGAGGAACCAAACCGCGGCATTGCCCGATAACAACAACGGCACCTATACCGAACGCCCTAACGGGGTCCTTTTCACCAGTCGTCGTTGTCGATGATGTGGACAGCGGCCTCCTCGGCAGACGCTGCTCCCCCGCTGATACCCACATCCTCGCCCACCAGCTCCGCCTCGGTGTCTTCGCCAAACCCCATGTCGGGCGCGACAATTCGGCCGGCCCGCAGCCGTCCAACCTCGCGCCGCTGCGGAAATTCAGCCTCACGCTCGGCTTCGTCGGAGCGCTGTTGCTCAGCTTCGTCGAGCGGGCTGTCGAGTCGCGACACCGGGTCTTGCTCTTCCTCGGCGAGCCGCTGGTCGATGCTTTCAGTTGGTCCGAAGGCGCCGGGTCCGTACGGTCGCTCCGGCGGCGAATATCCCTCGTCGAGAACGTCGTCGATGCCGCGATCGATCAGTGTGTCCTCCGGCTGAAGCTGGTCGTCCTCGTCCATGCTGTACTCGCCCGCCGCCGGCCCCACGCCGAAATTCCGACTGCTCATGACTCATCAACCCTTTCACCGTGAACTGGTGGCAACCCCGAACTATCTCGAACATCTCGATGTTGCCCCAATGTGCCGTCAGGACGTAGGGCGCAAAGACACCTCGCCGCTGGACGTTCGTCACTCGTGTGCTGACGATGGGACATCTAGCCCGCCGGGGTGATCACGCCGTAATGCCCGTCGTAGCGGTGATACATCACACTGGCTCGACCCTGCGCGGCGTCAATGAAGAAGAGGAACGGCACGCCAAGCAAGCCCAACCGGTTGGCAGCTTCCTCTTCGGTCAGACACGGCACCGGATGTCGGCTGATGGTCACGGGCAGCGCGAAGGGGCTCAGCTGGTCGGCTAAGGCTGGCGCCACCAGCGCAAGTCGGAAGCCCGTCGCGCCGGCACGGTACAGGACACCCGCGGCGCCAGTGCCTATCTCAGTGAACAGGTGGAAGTCGTAATCGAGCAGGTCCATCTCACGAGCGGCTTCGTCGATGGTGCAGGGCGCCATCGTGAACGACTTGCGCCGGATGACACGGCGCTCCTCTGCCCGACGAGGGAAGCGGTCGGGCGGCTGCATCGGCCCGGAATCGTGCCACCGTTCGTGGGAACGGGCCGCGGGCTGCTCGCCGCGGCGTGCCCCGTGGTGTTCGGTTGCGCGTTCTAAGCGGCGGCGCAGCCGCGCCGCAAGAAGATCGACCGCTTCTCGCGCCGTTCGCGCCTGGACCTGAGCACGGACAGGCTGGCCATCGACGTCGAAATTGGCCTGCCCGACCACGGGCCGCTGCACCGCCGGATCGCGGTGCATGGTCAGTTTGACCCGGGCGCGCAGCACCGGTCGGCTGGTGTAGCGCCCGAGTTCGCCGATCTTGGTGCGAGCGTAATCGGCCGCTTCCGAAACCCCATCTTGTGTTGACACCTCGACGTCGATGGCCCGTGGCAACCCTGCTCTTTGGCGCATGCTTACGTTGTTACGTCACGGAACTGGTAGCAGGCCAGGGCCAAAGGTCATCAGCAACCGCAGGCGCGGCACGGAAATCCTCAGCGATCACCATCCCGCAGCGTGGCAATGGCTTGCTGCGTGTCCGGCCGCCGAGCGCAGTGTGCAATGCCACCCGTAGGTCAATGGTGAAAAACTCAACTTCGGGCGCGTCCCGGGCGACAATTTCGCGCAGACGGCTCAAAGACTTTGTCGAGAGCCTGCAAGGGATCTACATCCACTGGAATAACGGAGATCCCGACATCCATCCAGTGGGCACCGAAGCGGGTCAGTCCGTGGGCGAAGCCCGGTAGGTCGGTGTGATCCGCAGGATCCCACGAGACGACCTCCACGGCCTTCTCGGCTATCTGCCGCGTCGAGTCAGCGTTTGAAGCTGCCATGAATCTGTCCTCGTCTGCCTGCCCCGCAATCAGCCGGCCGACTAGCCAGCCCGCCGACGACAGCGGTTGCTGTCACCGCCAAGGCGACCGGGACCAAAGTTCTTACCTGCATTCCAAACTCCTGTCCTGGATCTTTTTTTGCCTCAGCTCGAATGCGATCCGGGCACGTCGCGTGCGATCACGACAACCCAGGCATACTCAATACCTCGTCGGGCAGCCCGCTGAGTTGCCGGGACCTGGCGGCGTCCGACTCACGGGTCAAAAAGCCGGTGAGTTCTCCGATCGCGCTCATCAGAGGCGCAGGGAAAACGATGGTGGTGTTCTTCTCGACCCCGAGCTCAAGCAAGGTCTGCAGGTTGCGTAGTTGCAGGGCCAGCGGGTGGCGCATCATGGTGTCGGAGGCATCGCCCAGGGCAGCGGCGGCGCGCGCTTCACCTTCCGCGGCAATGATTTTGGCTCGCTTTTCCCGCTCGGCTTCCGCCTCGCGCGCCATCGCACGTTTCATGCTGTCGGGCAGCTGAATGTCCTTGAGCTCGACCAGGGTGACCTCCACGCCCCATTCAGCGGTGGTGGTGTCCAGGATCTGGCGGATGCTGCCGTTGATCTTCTCGGTCTGGGCCAGCACTTCGTCGAGCGAATGTTGCCCAACGACGTTGCGCAACGTGGTCTGTGCGATTTGATTGATGGCAGCGCTGACGTTTTCGATGACAACGACGGATTTGCGCGCATCGACGACCCGGAAGTAGGCAACCGCGGCGATGTCGACGCTGACGTTGTCGCGGGTGATGATCCCCTGCGACTGGATCGGCATGGTCACGATGCGCATCGAAACCCGCCACAAGCGGTCGATGATCGGAATGATCAATCGCAACCCGGGTTCGCGTACCCCGACGACCCGGCCCAGCCGAAAGTGCACACCACGCTGATACTGCTGCACCACCCTGATCGAGGCAGCCGCCAACAGCACCAACACGACAAGCCCGAAAACCAGCAGAATCACCGCAGTTTGGCTCACCGGGACCACCTCAATCCATCACGCCGGCAGCGTTGTAGTGACAACGCCTACGCCACCAACGCTAGAGTCGCTCTAGTCGACGGTCACCAGCCAAAAGTCCCTCGCTGCCACGACCAAAGGCCCTTCCTCGCGACATGCGCGAGCGAGCAAGCTCGGCGAAGCCGACGGAAAGCCCTCAAACCATCGGGGACTTCCGCCCCTACCGCGGGCTTCCGAATGGGATTGGAATTCTCAATAACGACGCTTGACAGAGGTGCAGCCATGAGCTCTTCACAACAGACCCAAGTCACGACGCGCGCCTTCGCCCGCGTGATCGGTCCCTTTCTTATCATCCTCACCAGCACGGCGGTCGCACGTGCCTCGGCGATGCCAACGCTGCTGACCGAGTTCCGGGCGAACTCCGTGTGGCCCTGGGTGACTGGCGCATTCATCTTGCTGACCGGATTGATTGTCGTCGCGCTCCATCAATATTGGCGGGGCGCCCCGGCGATCATCGTGTCAGTCCTCGGATGGCTGACCGTGCTCAAAGGATTCTCCTTGCTGGCCCTTCCCCAGGCCTACCTGTCGTTCGCCAGTACCGCGGTCGACGCGGTCACCTGGTGGCGTGCCGGCTTTCTCGCCATGGCACTGGTCGGGCTGTACCTGACGTTCATTGGCTGGGCTCCCGCACCGAAACGGACGGCGGCACAACCGGCACGCCCAGCACCCGATGTCCGCCGCGCCGCGTGATGAGACGCGCGGCGGGATGACACGGGCGCAGCACCGATGAGGCGCGGTCAGCGAGAAGACACACCGACTGCGGATTCGAGTTCTGCCAGACACTCCTCGGTCAGCGGTATCAGTGTATGGATGTCGGGCACCACCTCGGCACCGGCGACGTAACCGATTCCGACCCGATCGGCGTACGAGCACGTCGTCACATTAAGTGCCTGACCGTCATAGACCGTCGACACCGGATAGATCTCCTCGACATGCGCCCCGTTCCAATACATTTCGGTGCGCGGGCCGGGAACATGCGAAATCGGCAGATTGTATCCGGTGCGGATCTTCTGGGTGACCGGCAGCAGCGGAAAGATCACTGTCGCGGCAATGCTTCCCGCGTTCGTCAGCAGCGATGCCGCTGATCCGCGTTTGGCCACCCAACGTTTGCCTTCCGACATCGACCGGTGGATCAAATCCAGCCGCGCAACCGGGTCGTTCAGGTTAGTGCCTAGCGGACACAGCCAGAGACCGAACATGTTGCCATGCTGATCTCTTGACGGATCACCCTCGTGACTGCGCACCGTGATCGGGCAGGTGGCCACCAATGATTGCTTAGGAAGTTCCCCGCGATCACGCAGCCACCGGCGCATAACGCCGGCCACTATCGCGGTGATCACGTCGTTGGCGGTGACACCGGCCGCCCGCTGCACGGCATGGATGCGATCCGTGGCCCAGCTGCCCGCATACACTGCACGCTCGGGCCCGAGACGACCGTTGAACCGCGTATAGGGCGCTCCGAAGGGCAACACCGTCGCGTGCCCGACCAGGCTGTCGAACACGGTTGATAGCTCGCCCGTGACGACGTGCTCGATCAGCCCAACGCCCGACGCCGCCGTGCCAACCAGAGACCGAATCGGTGCCACCAGACGAGATAGCAAGCCGCTCGACGGCGCCTGTGCCGTCGATTCGTCACGGCGGTCGGCGTAGAAAGGTGGCATCGAACGTTGCTGTGGGTCAGCGCTCAGCGCACCGGCGATCATCCGGAAACCGGCCACACCGTCGACGACGGTGTGATGGACCTTGATGTAGAAGGCGAAACGGCCGTCTTCAAGACCATCGATCAGATACGACATCCACATCGGACGGGACCGATCGAGGCGCAAGGCATCCAGCTCACCGATCAGTCGCCAAAACCCGTCACCGCCGGAGGACACGGTCCGGCGCTGGCAATGTTGTTTCAAGTCAACGGTATCCATATCGCGCCAGACCCAGAGGCCGCCCGTATCGACACCGCAATGCGGAAATCTGCGAAGCCGCGGATCAATCGATTCGTCTCCCCCGAGTGCCGCGGAATGCAGTTTGTCGACGTAGTTCGGGCCGGCGTCGGCGGGAGGCGACAGGATGAGCACCGCGCCGACGTGCATTGGATTGGAGACCAATTCCGCGGTCATCATCGCGGCTTCCAGCGGATCGAGCGGCTTCATCTCGCCTCGGTGCCTACGCAGGACGGGCGTGCCGCGTAAAAGGCTCATCCAAGAGCCCCGATTGCTGCAGCGCCGCCCTGACGAACCGCTGCACCGGTTGGGAGCGGAAGAATCCGGTGTGACCGCCGGGGTACCAGACGATTTCCGGTGTACCCCAGTGCTTCCAGAGGCGGGTCACCTGCTCGCGTGGATGCACGAGGCGGTCAGCAACGCCGGCGTAGATGAAACGACCCGCCGTGGGCACGAGCGGAGTAAGCGACAAAGGCGACACCATCCGCCCGATGGGTTCGGCCAATTTCATCGTGTGACGGCGGGGGTCATCGCGACCGAGGCCGGAGTGGCGCGCGAGCACTTCGATCAGGTCGGCCACCGGGACACCGAGGATCGCGCAGGTGAGACCACTTTCGAGGCTGGCGACCAGCGACGCTATGTAGCCGCCGAGCGAAAGACTGTTCAATCCGATCAGCGACTCGGGCTCCTGCAATCGGATCCAGGACAACAGCCGACGGATATCCCACACCGCCTGAGCCGTCGCATGCACATTGTCGAGCACATCTTCGCCCGGAAATACAGCGCCCTTTGGCAGGCCGCGCGCACGGGGCCCGTGCATTGGGAGAACGGGCATCACGACGTTCAGGCCAAGCTCGTCGTGTAGTTTCCATGCGCGAAACAGGGTGAGATCAAGTGCAGCGCGGCCCATCTCGGTTCCGTGCACACACACCAACCAGGGTCGCGGTTCCGGGTGGCGCAGTAACATCGCGTACTCACGATTGTTCGAGCTGTACGTCTGCCAGCGTTGCGCACCAGGTTCGCCCGGGTGTGGCGTATACCCGCTGTCGAAGTAGAGGCGATAGAGCGACCGTTTGTGCCCCTTTATCTTCCGGACTGTAACGTCTGAAAGTGTCGGGGGTTCAACAAAAAATCCTTTGGGCTTATCCAGCCATCCTCTGTGTCCGTAGAATTCCAGTCCAGCCGCCACCTCGCGCGTGATGCGCTCGAACACGTCGGTCCGACTGACCGGACGACGCGCCTTCAGGCCCATCAGGACGACCTCGTCGCGAAAGGCCTGTGCCGCCAGGGCGATGGTCGGCCGTGCGATCGGAAGTTCATCCGGCTCCTGGCCAAGGTAATCGCGCCATGATTCGGTGAAGTACCGGCCGGTATGCATGAACGGTGTGACCGCCCCAGCCACACTACCGACGGCAGGTGCGAACCAATCAAAAGAGCCCGTTCGTTGACGGTCGTTGCTGGTGGGCATCGTCATGACCGCACGCTAACAGCTTGTCGAGGTCGCGCGTAGGGACCTACGTCCCGCCGGAAGTCAGCGAAAGTCCTTGACCGACACACGCAGACCATCGGCCTGGAGAGGGGACGGATGACTGGGCGCCAAGGGACTTTAGTCACTCGCGCTGGTGTTCGGCCGGCCGTAACGTCGGATCGTCCACAAAAACCCAACGTTCGCTATGACACGGCGACGTATGTAGCAGGAGTGAGACCATGACAGAGGCACCACAAAAATCCGAGCCACGCTGGGCCGAGCTTTCCGACGACGTGCTCGAATCGGTCGAAGCCGGCCGCAAGCAAACCATCGACGCCGTGCGCAAATTCGTCGATCAGATCAGCCATGTGGTCCCGGAGCAGCCGCGTCGCCAGACCGTTGTCGACGCCGCCCTGGACTTGGCTGAGGAACTGGTCACCTCGCGCATCGTGTCGCAGTGTGGTGCGATGCGCGGGCGAGGCGTTAGCGAACTGCCCAGCCATTCAGGCGAACAGTCTTGAGCGCTCAACGCCGGACGCCCAGTTGGTCGGACGCGGTCGATCCCGTAACCCCTTCGCGAAGCCGCACAGCGAATTTCGCGGCCTGATCGAGGTCGTTGCGTAAGCGCCTTTATTCCGCGAAGAGCGATGGCCGGGCGTTTCCGCGGCGGAAAACGATCCGTCCCCAAACCCTTCGCCTCACGCGCTTTGAATCAGTTCTTGATAGCCCCATAGCGGAACCTCCCGGACGCCGCGGTGAAAAAGGTGAACGCCCGATTGGTCAGTTGGCAGGCGGCGTAGCAAATCCCGTAGCCTCGCGTCGACCGTCAGGTAATAAATGCCGGACCCGAAGCCGACGAGATCGTAGTCGCGAATCGTTGCGGGATCGACGGACCTCAGGACTTACGACATCGGCATCAAGCACCTCGGCCATCCGCTCGGCTACGCGCCGGGTGTTGCCATGCGATTTCGAAGTGCAGACGATGAGCGACCTCATACCAGTTCCTTTCGGCGAACATGCCCGGACGGGCCCATGTTGCCTGCGCACCTCGCTGTCCGGGAAGGGCGCAAAGGCACGAAGGCACAGGGCATACGTCACTGCAAAGCCGCCTGTTACCGGGTCAGTCGAACGCTTGGATCACCTGGCGGGCCACGTGCTGGATCTGCAGGCGCGTGGCGTAATCGAGAGGTAGGTCATCGAGAGCCGGGATCTCCCCCGTCGTCGTGATCACCCCGGGTTCCTCCTGCTCCCAGTGGGCGTTGACCTTGCCGCCCAAGGCCCGCGCGGGCGGGTTGTCGGACAGCACCTGGGCATGAAACCGCGTGATGCCGTCGACGCGTGCCGCGACCGCGAGCGCAACCAGCAGCAGTGTCCCGATTCCGCGGTCCTGATGGGCGTCGGCCACGGTCAGGGCAACTTCTGCCGAACTCGGGTCGTCTTCATCCCGGATGAAGCGGGCATCGGCGACGACCGGACCGTCCGCGCCGTCCGTAACGACCCACACGAAGTGGTCAACGTAATCGACCTCGAAGAGATAGGCCAACCGTGCCCGGGTCGGAGCACTCCCCTGGTACCGCCGGTACAGAGTCTGCCGCGAGAATGAACCGTCGCTCTTGAACCGCTCGGCGTCGCCGGGCAGGACCGGGCGCAATAACAGCCCGTCGCCTTGTTCGACGGCCGTTACCGGGATCGGGGCGATGTACGCGGCCAGCCGCTGGCGCGCGGTGCGGACCATCCGGTCGGCGACGACCGGCATGGCCAGCATGCACTCGAAAGCGCCGTTGTGTCCCACGTAGCCGCGCACGTCGTCTTTTGCGATCACGGTCGCCGTTCTGGGTTGGTCTCGCAGCAGAGCGATTTCGCCCACAACCGTCCGCGGCGACAACTCGATCACCACGAGCTAGGCCGTCCGGGCCGACGTGCGTGACCTCGACTCGACCGGATGTGATGATCGAAAACGACGTCGCTCGCTCACCCTGTCGCATCAGGACCGCGCCGGCGACCGCGTGCAGGGGTTCGAGGTCGGCAGCCAGCGCCGCAAGGTCCTGCGCCGGAATGTCGGCAAACACATCCATCTTCGCCAGCTCGTCGGTGCTGACGGTGTCCCTGCCCCGCCTTGCAGCCCGGCGCGAGCCCGATTCTCGCCGCTGTCGCGGCACATGCCGACCGGGATCGGTTGATGCACCAGTCATCTCGCCAATTCCGGCATGGCCGCACCCTGGACGCAAATCATTTCGCTATGCGCCGTCACCGGATGTACGGTACCCGACAGGGCGCGGTGATCGCCGGGGCAATTCGCGGGTAACCGCAGTGACAAAAGACCCTGTCGCGCCGCGAGAAGACTCGGGAACTGATCGCCGGATACACCGACGGCGAACTTTCGGTCGAAGCCGGCGACCTGACGCCGAGCATGAACTTCGCCGCAAGGTGGTCGTCGAGATGTTCGCTGATCGCCTGTCGGCCCGGTACGAACGACCATGAGGCACGAGCCGGACGGGACTAAAGACCTCCATCGGAGGGCTAACGACCCTCGCACACCTCCGTTCGCCCTCAATACCGTTGATGGACACGAACAAGCACAGCCGCAACTATGGAGAGGAAATGGCATGCGATCAGAGCGCCTCAGGTGGCTGACAAAAGCACAGGGCCCGTTTGTTTCGGTGTATTTCGACGACTCACACGACACCCCTGACGCGACCGAGCGACTCGAAGCCATGTGGCGCAATATCCGCAAGCAGCTCGAGGACCGCGGCGCGGGCACGGGAATCGTCGGGACGCTCGAGGAAGCCGTGCGCAACCATCGACCGGCGGTGGGTCGGCGCGGCCGCGCGGTGATCGCGACCGGCGAACAAGTGCTGGTCAACGAGCAGCTGACCAGCCCACCACCGGCGACGGTAATCCGCCTATCGGATTACCCCTACATAGTGCCGTTGATCGAACTGGAGATGCAGCGACCGACCTACGTGTTTGCCGCGGTTGATCACACCGGCGCCGACGTGACGCTCTATGAAGGGGGAACGATCAGTTCCACCAGCATCGAGGGCGCCGGATACCCCGTACACAAGCCGGCCACTGCCGGCTGGAGCGGCTACGGAGACTTCCAGCACGCGACGGACGAAGCCATCCGAATGAACTGCCGCGCGGTCGCCGACCACCTGACGCGGCTGGTGGACGAAGCGGATCCCGAGGTGGTGTTCGTGTGCGGCGAGGTTAGTTCACGCGCGGATGTGATTGCCGAATTGCCGGAGCGCGTGACGCGGCGGGTGTCCCAACTACATGCGCAAACGCGGAAAAGCGGTATCGATTCGGACGAGATGTCCACCGCCGCTGAGTTCGCTCGGCGCCACCGCGTGGAGATGACCGAGATCGCTGATCGGTTTGAAGCCGAAATCGGGCGTGGCTCAGGGCTCGCGGCCGAAGGGTTCGCCGCGGTGTGTGGGGCCTTGCGCGACGGCGACGTCGATACGCTGATCGTCGGTGAGGTCGGCGACGCCACCGTGGTTACCGGCAGTGCGCTTACCACCGTCGCGCCCGACGCCGACGCGCTTTCCGAACTCGGCGAACCGGTGGAACGTGTGGCACGGGCCGATGAGGCGTTGCCATTCACCGCGATCGCGGTCGGCGCTTCATTGGTCCGGGCCGACGACCGCACCGCACCCGCGGATGGGGTCGGTGCGTTGCTGCGCTACGTCGCGAGTGACCGCCTCGCCGGCCAACGACTCTAGCTTCGGGATCAATCGTCATGAGGCGTGGCGGTTTTCGGGAGTTTCGTCGGTCAATTAAGGGACTTGTGATGAGGCAGTTCGAAGATCGCGCCGATGCCGGACGGCAATTGGCGTTGCGCATGGATCATTTGCGCGGTCAAGATGTAGTCGTGTTGGGTCTGCCACGAGGCGGAGTTCCGGTCGCCTTCGAGGTCGCCAAGGCGCTGGGAGCCCCGCTCGACGTGTTGCTGGTACGCAAGCTGGGGGTGCCACGTCACTCAGAGTTGGCGTTCGGCGCCATCGGCGACGGTGGCGTTCGGGTAATCAACGACGCCGTGGTCCGCGAGGCCCGACTCAGCGAAAAAGAAATGGCCGCGGTCGAAAACAGGGAACTGGCTGAGCTGCAACGCCGATCCGAGCGCTTCCGCGGCGATCATCAGCTGACTCCGCTGAAGGGACGAATTGCGGTGATCGTCGACGACGGCATCGCCACCGGAGCGACCGCTCAAGCTGCCTGCCAAGTGGCCCATGCCAAGGGGGCCAGCAGGGTGGTGTTGGCAGTACCTATCGGGCCCAGCGACACCGTCGCTCGCTTCGCCAGGTACACCGACGAAGTCGTGCTTTTGGAAACACCCGAGTCGTATCTCGCTGTTGGCCAGGGATACCGCAACTTCGGGCAGACCTCCGACGAAGAGGTGGTCGCCCTCCTCGGTCGCGCCCGCAACGATTTTCGCGCAACCGCCAGGCCGGACGCCGACCATCCGCCGCTGCGTGACGCGGAAATCATGGTGGCTGCCGGACGGGTCTCGGTGGCGGGGCATCTGACTATTCCCGAGCACCCGAAGGGTGTCGTCGTGTTCGCGCATGGCAGCGGAAGCAGCAGACACAGCCCACGCAATCGATACGTCGCGGAGGTTCTCAACGAGGCCGGGTTCGCCACCGTGCTTCTCGACCTCCTGACGCCCGATGAAGAACGCAACCGCGCCAACGTCTTTGATATCGCATTGCTCGCCAGTCGATTGGTTCATGTCACGGGCTGGCTGGGCGGCCAACCCGACACCGCGTCATTGCCGGTCGGTTACTTCGGTGCCAGCACCGGTGCGGGGGCAGCGTTGGCAGCGGCCGCGCATCCTGGAGTCAAGGTCGCGGCTGTGGTTTCGCGCGGCGGCCGGCCTGATCTTGCGGGCGAGTCGCTGCGCGAAGTACGGGCTCCGACCCTGTTGATCGTGGGTGGACGCGATGAGATGGTCCTTGAGCTCAACCGCCAGGCGCAGGCCGCGATCCCCGCCGAGTGCCAGGTCGTCGTGGTACCGGGCGCCACCCATCTGTTCGAGGAACCCGGCACGCTCGAGCAAGTGGCGGTCTTGGCACGCGACTGGTTCTTGAACCACCTGAACCCTGCTGAGCACTAAGGCCCAAAGAAGAGCCCCGCACAGTCGTCGGGATGACGATCCCTCATGCCCGTTCGTAGTGAAATTTATTGTTGTTCAACGCCGTGCCCGATACCTGTTGAGAGCGGCGGCCCCGGAAGGGACAAGGTCCGGGACCGCCGCGGGATAATAGTTCGTCTACCGATTCAGCTCACCGGCGTGGCTGCGCTTTCCCAAATCGTCGCTTCGGGGCCGAACGTCGTCGCTTTGTTCAGGGGTGCAGACCCGTGACCGGCTCGTGGGTACTGACCTGGATATCGGTCGATGTCAAAGCGAACAGCTGGTTCGCCAAATCGGACAACGCCCGGGCGATCGCCAGTTCGTCGCCGATCTGTGCCACCGGTTCGTCGGCCGGATCCAGTCGCGCCAAACCAACACCGACGAACTTCTTCCCTGCCCAGGACAGCCGCACCTTTGCCCGAGTGCGCTCCTCACGCTCTTCGATCAACACGTCGATCTGGTAAGTCTTGGTGTCGTCACCACTGCCCGTCATTGCCACTCTCCGTTCGTGCCAGCTGATTTGCGCCGAATTTGCCGGAATCTAATTGCCGCTGTGCTTCAGATCCGATCACCACCGACGGCGCGGGGGTAGGGGCGGAAGTCCCGAGTCGTGAGCTCATTCGTCTCGGGATAACCGCACGAGCCGGTCTGCGATGCAGCCCAATCACGTTGGAAACGGCCGATCTACTCGCCGACGGCTTGGTCGCGGTCAGCCATCCACTCGACAAAGTCGGCGAGTTCGCGCCGCGGTGTCGATGGCAATGGGTCGGCGTTGACCGGCGCCCAGCCGACCCGAAGCAGCATCTGCGGATAGCTGCTATCACCGAAGACTTCCGCGCGGACCTCCGCACGTGTTTCTCTGACTTCCAGCGGTTCAGTGACGGCGCAAGTGGCCAATCCGGACGACGTGGCCGTCAGGAGCACGACGCTGGTGGCCTCGCCGGCGCGTAGCAGAGCCAACCGGTCGTCGGCCCGGGTTCCGAGCGCAAGCACTACGGCATTGTCTTCGGCAGCTGACGAGCCTGGCGGCATATCGAGTGCAGGACTGGCAAACAGCCGATTCGGTATCTTCGCCTCGGGGTCTGATTGCGGCGTATTGCGGGCCGGTACACCGGCTAACGAAGCGTGGCGCCCACTCCAAGCACTGAGCTCGACGACATAGTCGTGGTTCATGTGGTCCCAGACGGACTGCGCCACAATCTTGTGCAGTTTGTCGGTGTCTTCAACTAGGCACAGCGTTACCCCATTGCGAGCCGCTCGCGCGGCCATCAATGCGATATCGCCGACCGGTACCGGCCAGGCGCTGTAGTGGCGCCGGTCAGTTCGTCGCTGCGGTATCGCCGCGGCAAGCGCTATATCGTGGGAATCGGCGGTAGAGCGCGAAAATTCGATCGCGGCAAGGTGATTGGGGTCGGCTGGATTTGGCAGGCGAGTTACCCTGCCTCGCCACCCAACCGCTGCCAAGGCAATCAAGCAGTGGTTCAACGCCGCACCGCAACTCAGGATCAGATCTCGGCCATCAGGATCGGTGTTGGGCAGTTGGCGGTCCGCGTCAGAGTAAAGATGCAGACTCTGCGCGCCCACCAGCCAACGCCATGGTTGCGTGTTATGGACGGAGGGAGCTCGCGATGCCAGAGCAAGGACCGTCCGGATTGTGCCGGCATCCGGAACATGCGCGTTCATGGCTGATACTCCCTTTCGTCCAAAAGTCGTCATATCAACGATCTCGCGACCACACCGCCTACACGAGAGCATCGCGTCCCCACCCGAAGGGACTTTGTGCCATTGCTTACGCCGGCGCATGTTGGCAAATTTGATTCGATTCGTGCGGACGCTAAGCGGCGTCTGCAAGCGTTACCTCGACGGATAGGTGCTCACCGACCGCATACGCTGCCGGCCAGTCGCCGGCGCATGCCGCTCGCGCCAACTCCTCTGTAAGTGGGCTCTCGACTCCGAGCTCTGCCAGCCACGCCGACACGGTCGGCGCAATCTCATGACCGGGCACGGCCACCGTGCGCCCTTGGTGCAGACGATCTGTGACGCGGTACATCGTCAGTGCTGATGCCGAACCCCCGGCTAGCCATCCGAATGTCAAGTGGCTGGCTGCTTTTAGGAAGGAACTCCGAGGTGCCCGGGAACCGAAGTTGCTGACCTGCGATTCGGTGAACGTGTCGCTCCGCCCAGTGGTGTCGGTAGCACCGAACCCCATCGTCAGGGTCATCCAATCAACCCGCCTCGGGTACGCCCTTACGTTCATCGGAGCCTCCTGGATCGGTCTTACCTACTAATCGGACCACGAGTCCCGTTTCGGTCTATAGGGCCGAACAGAACCGGATGGCAGTGCTTAAGTCGTAGGTCTCACCGTGCTGAAGTCCCACTCCCAAAGGGCCTTTGGTCACATTTGGTGGGGGCAGGGTTTGCAATATGCTGAGTCGTTGTTCAGCAGAGGTATCGGTGCGACCCCTCAAGCACGGGTTTGCGGGTCGCCTTTAGCGGTCCAACCGACATAGGTCAGGTACAAACCGCCCAGAGCCAAGCAAGCGAAGCCGATCCGCACCAGTGCGTAAGCGATGGGGCCAGTCAGAGCGTTACCAGCCGAGTTATAGAGCTGCGGAACGGTCAGAAGCAGCACGCCTCGCACGGCCAGAAACGGACATTCCCGACCATCGCAAAAGCTCGACTATTGCGAGTCCTTTCGGTCCACGGACTCATTGCGCGGAGGATCGTCGACCGCTGCCTTTGCCGCGATCCCTGCGCGCGCGGCCAGGGCAGCCGCGGCCGACGTGCACGCGATCGTCAGCAAGGCACCGAACATCAGCGCCGACGGTTCGCCGGGCGCGAGCAGGTGTTCCTCGGTGCCGATGGTGGCCGCGGCTACCGGCACGCCAAGCTGCGCGGCCGACAGCGCCGCAAGCGTCAGCGGCTGACCAAGCAGCCGCCCCGCGCAATGCGCCAGTACCGCGCCCAGACCCAAACCCGCGCCCAGCACAATGAATTTCGGGTGCGACGCCAACTCGCGAACTTGCAGCGAAGCACCGAGCCAGACGAAGAACAGCGGGCTGAAGAACCCCTCGGTGATTCCAAATAGTTGGCGCGCCAGCCGCCTCGGTTCGCCGACCCCGGCTACCACCAAACCCAGCGCGAAGCCCGCCAGCATGATGGACACGTGGGTCTTGACGGCCAACGTCGCCAACGCGAACAGCAGAAGCAGGTTGGTCCGCAGCTCCAGGGCGAAGCGTTGTTTCTCGGAATACTTGTGCATGCGTTTACGCCAGCCATTGCGGTCGACCTTGCGCAACAGCACTAACAGCACCACCGAGCAGCCGCCGATCAGCAACACGCCCAATACCGTCACGGGTGCGCGCCGGGCGTCGATCACCAACGGCAGCAACACAATACATGCGGCGTCAGCGATAGCGATCTGCGCGGTGACCGAAAGCACGTGTGGCACCCGGCAGTCTCAGCGAATCGATCACCGGCAGGGCGAGCGCCGCCGACGAGGACGCCATCAGCACCGCGTAGAGCGCGGCGTGGCCGGTACCGAACGCCGCCGCGAGGCCGACCCCGAGTGCCGCCGCGATCGCACCGACAAGGACCGCCCGCGCCAACGCCATCGGCAGCGCCGAACGCAATGCGGGATCCTGGACCCGAACATGGCTGCCCACCACGAACATCACCAGCGCGAAGCCGATATTGGCGAACAACTCGAGACGTCGGGTTGGCGCTGTCCACGAGGCCGAGACCGGTTTTGCCGATGACCAGTCCCGCGACCAGCTCTCCGATGATCACCGGGATCCGCAACCGCGGTACCGAGGCCAGCAGCTGGACCGGCGAAACCTACGGCGGTCAGCAGCGCCAGGGTGTGGAAGGTCGAACTCGTGCATGCTTCGATCATTTCGACATCACCGCTTTTTCGTGACAGGTGTCGGCCGAAATGCTGAAATGGCTTGTCATGCCGAAGCCGATCCGATCGATAGCCGTCATCGTGGTCAGCTGCGCCGGAATCGCGGCGTGCGCGACGACCGGCCGCACAGACAACTCCTACCAGCACACCGGACTGCGTCGGTTTGTCGATCTGCGCGCCGCCGCCGGACGCCGAGGGCAACCCGCCGTGCTACTACTCCGACGGGTGGCAGGCCACCGGCTCAGGCGCCGGGATCGAAGTGTGGTATTTCCATGAGCCACAGAATCTTTCGAAGCCCGAAACGATAACGGCGGTGGTACGCAAGAAGGACGGCACCAACGAAAGCCAGGGCGCCAATATCGACGCGGGCCAACAAACCCATCGGTTCGAATTCCCGAACGTCGACAAGTCCACCGTTCAAGAGGTCCTGCTCAGCACGGGCAGTGGCCGCTGCTTGGTGGCCGGGCCCACCAGTTAGCCGCTTACTCGGCGGGTAGGGCTTGCAGCACCACGGCGGTATGGGCGTCAACATTGAATTGTGCCGCCGCGGCCAGTTCCTCCGCCGGTGCAGCCTCGGCGGTTCCGGTGTGTACGACCACCTGCCAGCCGGCGCCGAAATCCGTTGGCGGAAGAGTGAATTCGATCGGCTCGTAGTGGGCGTTGAAGCACAGCACAAACGAATCGTCGAGCACTCGCTGTCCTCGCGCGTCGCGGTCGGGAATACCGTGCCCGTTCAGGAACACCGCGACGGATTTAGCGAAGCCCGCGCCCCAGTCCTCCTCGGTCATCTCGGCGCCCTCGGGGGTGAACCAGGCGATGTCGGGCAGGCCTTCCTCGCCGCGCCGGCCCAGCGGCTTGCCGCTGAAGAACCGGCGCCGGCGGAACACCGGATGGTTCGCGCGCAGCGCCGAAACCGCGCAGGTGAACTCCAGCAGACCGGCGTCGGGTTTGGCCCAGTCGATCCAGGTGAGCGGGCTGTCCTGGCAGAAGCCGTTGTTGTTGCCGTCCTG
Organism: uncultured Actinomycetota bacterium; assembly: GCA_963735655.1. Classification (GTDB taxonomy): domain Bacteria; phylum Actinomycetota; class Actinomycetes; order Mycobacteriales; family Mycobacteriaceae; genus Mycobacterium. The sequence continues at coordinate 27,570 of CAVTLW010000026.1, read as the reverse complement.
CGTACGGCCGAGTTCGTCGCCGTGGCAGATCATCGGAACACCTTGTGACAGCAGCAAAGTGGTGATCAGGTTGCGCTGCTGGCGGCCGCGCAGCTCGTTGACTTGCGCGTCGTCGGTCGGGCCTTCGATGCCACAGTTCCACGACCGGTTGTGGCTTTCGCCGTCGTTGTTGTCCTCGCCGTTGGCCTCGTTGTGCTTTTCGTTGTAGGACACCAGGTCGCGCAGCGTGAACCCGTCATGCGCGGTGACGAAGTTGATCGAGGCCACGGGCCGGCGGCCGGTGTACTCGTAGAGGTCGGCGGATCCCGACAGGCGATAGGCGAACTCGTCGAGTGTGGAGGGCTCACCGCGCCAGAAGTCCCGCACGGTGTCGCGGTACTTTCCGTTCCATTCCGTCCATTGCGGCGGGAAGTTACCCACCTGGTAGCCACCCGGGCCGACGTCCCACGGTTCGGCGATGAGCTTGACCTGGCTGACCGTTGGATCCTGTTGCACGAGTTCGAAGAACGTCGCCAGTCGGTCGACGTCGTAGAACTCGCGGGCCAGCGTCGAGGCCAGGTCGAATCGGAAACCGTCGACGTGCATCTCCAGCACCCAATAGCGCAGCGAGTCCATGATCAGCTGCAGCGCGTGCGGATGCCCGACGTTGAGGCTGTTGCCGGTGCCCGTGTAGTCCGTGTAGTAGCGCTTGTCGTCGTCGACCAGCCGGTAATACGCGGCGTTGTCGATACCGCGCATCGACAGCGTCGGACCCAGGTGATTGCCCTCCGCGGTGTGGTTGTAGACCACATCGAGGATGACCTCGATGCCCGCCTCGTGCAGGGACCGCACCATCGCCTTGAATTCCTGTACCTGCCCGCCCGGCGACGTCGCGCTGGAATACTTGGGGTCCGGCGCGAAGAACGAAACGGTGTTGTAGCCCCAGTAGTTCGTCAGACCCTTGTCGATCAAGGTTGAGTCATTGGCGAAGTGGTGCACCGGCATCAGTTCGATCGCGGTGACGCCCAGGCTCTTGAGGTGCTCGATGATCACCGGGTGGGCCACCGCGCCGTAGGTGCCACGCATCTGCTCGGGGATGTCGGGGTGAGTCTCCGTCAGACCCTTGACGTGTGCTTCGTAGATGACCGTATCCGCATATTCGCGGTCGGGTGGCCGATCGTTGGCCCAGTCGAAGTACGGGTTGATCACCACCGACTTGGGCATGCTGGCCGCGGAGTCGTCGTCGTTGAAACTGTCGGGGTCGCCGAACGTGTAGCTGAACAGGGACTGGTTCCAGTCGAAGATGCCGTCGATGGCCTTCGAATACGGGTCCAGCAGCAGCTTGCTCGGGTTGCAACGGAGCCCCTCGTCGGGCTCGTAGGGGCCATGCACGCGATAGCCATAGCGCTGACCCGGTTCGATGGCCGGGATGTAACCGTGCCAGACGAAGTAGTCGACCTCGGGCAGCGTGATCCGGGTCTCGGTGCCGTCGGCGTCGAACAGGCACAGCTCCACCCGCTCCGCCACCTCGCTGAAGAGCGTGAAGTTGGTGCCCGCACCGTCATAGGTCGCACCCAACGGATACGCCTTGCCCGGCCACAGCTCGCCGGTAGGCGTGGGGAAAGGCGAATCCGCACTGGTCATGGCGCAGCTGATACCCGGCCAGCACAGCGGTCAAACCCGCACGTCGAGGACCCCGGCGGGCATCACCGAGACAATGCGGAGATTGCGCTGGCGCACAACGTCTTACGAGCCGGCGATCCAGGCGGCTTCCTGCCCGGGTTCGGGCAACACCCGTCCGCCTTCGACCGCGAAACCGGCTGGGCTGCTTTCAAAGACAACGAGGACCCGTTCCGGGGGAATGTCGGTGATCCGCGTTACGCAGGAGGCGATTTCGGTGGCAAGCCGCGTGGTCTCGGCTTTGGGATGACCTTCGCGTATCCAACCGCTGACCAGTACTGGGCTCGCAGGCCTACCGTCGGTGTAGACATTGTCAGCGGGCAATTCGTGGAAGACCACGTTGACGTAGGTGCTGGGCACGTGGTTGATCTCCGAGTGGATTCGTGCGATCTCAGCCGCCAGCGTCGCCTTGGCAGTGCCCGTCAAAGTCGATTCTGCGGTCGTACACGTGTAGATGGGCATGTTGTGAGTGTTGGCCGAGCCGGCGCGGTTGTCGATGTTCGCGCCGACACCGCCGCACCCCGCCTGATGTGGGCCGGAACAATGCGACGCGCCACGCGACGAAAACCGTTCAGCGACAAAACCGTTGACGTTGAAGTCAACGAGGGTCGCTACCGTTTTCCTTGGCTTTCGCCTCGTTTCGCAAAGTTGGGTTGTTGGAGCGCAAGTCGCTGTTGGCCGCCGACAGAGCGGCGTTGTCGTCTTCGAGGTTGAGGATGCGCGCGATGCCGGCCAGGTTGATTCCGGCGTCGACCAGTTCACCGATGCGCCGCAGCCGCGCCAAGTCGTCGGCGCTGTAGCGGCGGGTTCCGCCGTCGCTGCGAGCCGGTGTGAGCAACCCGTAGCGCTCATAGAGCCGCAGTGACTGCACCGCGACGCCGGAAAGTTCGGCGGCCACCGAGATGCCGTAGACGCCCTGATCGGGCGCCGGCGCACCGGTGTCGCCAGGACGATCCGACATCAGGCAGCCCCTCCGCATCCACACACAGAAAAACTATGTATCACACTTGCGTTCATCTGTCGACGGTGATATATCAAATCTATGTCAATCGACATAGGAAATTATGGCCACGCCACAACAGATTGGAGTGAGAGGTGACAGCCATGCTGATGCGTACCGACCCGTTTCGTGAGCTCGACCGTTTCGCCCAGCAGGTGTTGGGGACGGCTGCCCGGCCTGCTGTGATGCCGATGGACGCCTGGCGCGAGGGTGAAGAATTCTTCGTCGAGTTCGACCTGCCCGGGATAGACGCCGACTCGCTGGACATCGACATCGAACGCAATGTGGTGACCGTCCGGGCCGAGCGTCCGGGCGTCGATCCCAACCGGGAGATGCTGGCCAGCGAGCGGCCACGCGGAGTGTTCAGCCGCCAGTTGGTGCTCGGCGAAAACCTCGACACCGAAAAGATCGAGGCTGACTACCACGAAGGCGTCCTGCGTCTGCATATCCCGGTGGCCGAGCGTGCCAAGCCGCGCAAGATTTCGATCGGCCGCGGCGCCGAGCACGAGGTCATAAACGCCTGACCCACGCGTGGGTGGCGCGGCGATCTACCAGTCACGTTTGTGGTCACCGCGCCACCCGTGGGCCGCACGGAGTAGAAGGGCAATTCGCAAGCCGAAGTCATTTTGATGGTGAAACAGGTGCCGTCAACCGAGCGCGAGGAGGCGAGCTGCGCGATGAGCTGGGATCTCAACGGCCAGTCGGCCGATCTCGAACAAGCGTTGGCCGGCGGGGCGCCGCAGCGGGTGGGCTGGTTCCGGTTCTACTTCGCCGACCAGCGCTGGGAATGGTCCGAACAGGTGCAACGGATGCACGGCTACGAGCCTGGCAGCGTCACACCGACCACCGAGCTGGTGCTGTCACACAAACACCCCGACGACCGCGGTCAGGTCGCCGCCACCATCGACCAAATCCTCAACACGCACCGAGCGTTCAGCACCCGTCATCGGATCATCGACACGGCCGGAAATGTGCGCCACGTCGTGGTGGTGGGTGATCAGCTCTGCGACGACCACGATGCCGTGATCGGAACACACGGGTTTTATGTCGACGTCTCGCGGCTGCCCGACCAAGCCAACGAGGATCTCATGACGGCGAGGCTGGCCGAGATCGCCGACAACCGCGCGGGCATCGAACAGGCCAAGGGCATGTTGATGCTGGTCTACGGCATCGACGAGCAAGCCGCGTTCAACCTACTCAAATGGCTGTCCCAGGAAGCCAACATCAAGCTGCGGCTGCTGGCCGAACAGATCGCTGCGGACTTCAGCGACGCCGGACTGAGCGCGCAAGCCGATTTCGACCAACTCCTGCTGACCGCGCACCTGCGCGTCGGGCGCACCGGCGATCCGACCCTGATGCGAGAGGGCGCCTCGAACTAGCGGGCTCCGGTGTCATCCGGCGCTAATCGCCAGTGCGCGCATATATTTCGTCGAAATCCACCTCGACTGCGCAGGACCCGGTCTGTTCGTGGTGACCGTGCCCGGTGAGCACTGGGATGGGATCCTGTGGCGATAGCGGCAGCGGATACTCCCCGGTGGTCTTCACTCCCAGGGAGAAGCAGCCGGCAACGGTTGTCCGCGTGTTCGACGTTCAGCATCCAGTCCCCGGCGCTGAACACCAGTGGCGTGTCGGTCGAGGGTGAGTGGAAGTAGCTCATGCACCGATCACCGGTGCGCAGGCAGTCGGTGGTGACGGCCTGGTCTTCCTGCTGTGGAGAGAGCCACCTCGAGAACGTTCGGCTGATGTGGTAGCGGCCGTGCAGCGCTTGGGCCGGCGACACCACCCGTGCCGGCAGGGTCGCCGGGTCCGGGAGGCTGCTGAGGTCGACGTCGCCGGTGCGGGTGAACGTAACGGATCGTTTCAGACGCACAGGCATTGCCCGCCTCCCCGCGGTATTCGCCGGTCAGCGTGCCGTCGGGACGAAAGTCCAGGGTGAACGTCTGCCAGATTTCCGATGGGCCGTCCCGGCACCGGTCGGTGTCGACGGTTACGGCCACCCAACGACCATCGACCTGGTCGAAGACCACCGTCGACGCCAGCCTGAATTCGCCGCTGAGGCGTGACGCCGTCGCCACGCACCCGTTGGACCCGCACGCCGAGCGCACGGCGTACGTGTTCGTCAACGGACCCACGCCCGGGGCCCGGACATCGTCGAGATTGGAGCCCGGACCGAAGGTGGCGCGGTAGATGCCCGTGAAGGGACCCGTGCTGGGTGCCGGGTTGCCGGTATTGATCGGCGGGCGAGCGGTTTTCGGCGCTGCACTCCCGACCGGACTGTGGTGCTGGGTGAGCTTGATGCCGGCAACGACACCACCGGCGACAAGGAGCAACGCAATGCCCGCCAGGGCGGCGATCAGGACTCGGGTTCGCCGGGACCGCGTCGGCGCCACCCCGATCGCCGGTTGGGTGTCGGGGTACGGGACGGCCAGCGCTGCGGGACTGCTCGAGGTGCTGAGCGAACTCCCCGCAGCTGCCAAACCGCTCGGACGGGTTCTTGGCCAGCGCCCTGGCGAACACGTGATCCAGCGCGGCCAGGTCCGGTCGATGCGCGGAGATCGAGGGTGGCGGCGCGCTGACGTGGTCCCTGATCACCACCGAGGGAATCGGCGAGTCGTACGGAGGGGCACCGGCCAGCAGGTGGAACATGGTGGCCGCCAGCGCGTACTGATCGGCACGCCCGTCGGCCGGAGCTCCCCTCAATTGCTCGGGCGCCACGTAGGCCACCGTGCCCACCGTCATATTGGTCGCGGTCAGCCCCGACACGTCATCGATGCGCCGCGCCAGGCCGAAGTCGGCCAGAAAAACCCGCCGCGGCTGCCCGTCGGGCTCGGTCAACAAAATGTTGGCCGGCTTGACGTCGCGGTGCAACAACCCGCGATGATGCGCGTAATCGAGTGCCGACCCGACGGCGGTCGCGATCGCCGCCACGTGCTCGAGCGGCATCCCGCGCGGATAGTGCTCGCTCAGCAACCGGCCCGCGTCGGTGCCGGCGATATAGTCCATCGAGATCCAAAACCGGCCATCGTCTTCACCGCGGTCGTAGATCCCCACGATGTGGGGATGCGACAACGTGGCTGCCAGGTCGGCCTCACGCAAAAACCTCGTCCGGAATTCCGGATCGACGGTCAGATCCGCCGGCAACACCTTGAGCGCGTCTTCACGTGGCAACCGCGGATGCGAGGCCAGGTACACCGCGCCCATGCCGCCTGAACCGAGCACTCGCAGGATCGTGTACCCGGCGAACACCTGGCCAACCTCAAGGGTCATTGGCCAAATCGTAAATCGTGTCACTAACGGCGGCACGCACGATTCGCGCCGATGGCGCTAATCGCTAACGCGCGTGAATGTTTCGTCGAAGTCCGTGTTGATCGCGCACGTCCCGGTCTGCTCGCAGATGACCATGCCCGGTGAGCTGCGTGATCGGATTCGGCGGTGATCGAGGCATCGGATAGCGCCCGGTGGTCGTCACCTGCGTGGAATCTTCGGAGCTCGGGCACTTCGCCGTCCCCCGCGAACTGCAGCGTCCACGCGCCGCCGGCAAACACCAGAGGTGCGTACATCGTTGGATCGTGGAAGTAGCTCATGCACCGATCGCCGGTGCGCAGACAGCTGGTCATGAAACCCGAGTAACCCTGGTCTTGCGGGAGGCCGTTCGAGAAGGAGCGCGTCGCGTGGTAGTGGCCATGCAGCGCTTCGGCCGGCGAGGCCACCCGCGGCGGCTGGCGGCCCGGGTCGGGAAGTCTGTTGACGTCGATATCTCCGGTGCGGGTGAACGTCACGCTTCGTCTCTCGACGCAGGCGTTGGCGGAAACCGCGGTGTAGTCACCGGTGAGGGTGCCGTCGGGTCGTGATTGCAGCGTGAAGACCTGCCAAAACTCGGCGGGTGCATTTCGGCACTGGTCGGAGCTGAGCGCGACCGCCACCCAGCGCCCGCCGACCTGGTCGAACGTCATCGTCGGTTGCCCGACCGGTGCGCCGCCCAGGCGCGACGCGGTCGCCACGCACCCGGCGGACCCGCACACCGAACGCAGACCGTAGGTGTCGGTGAGCGCCGGCGCCGCGCCGGGATTACAGCGGGCCCGCCGCATCGTCGAAGTCGGCGATCGGGCCGAAGTCGGCCCGGTAGGTGCCCGTGAAGGGACCCGGGGCGGCGGCGGCCGGGCGGTGATCCTGGGTGAGCTTGACGGCCGCGAAGACACCACCCGCGACGACCAGCAGCACGACAGCCGCGATCGCGAGCAGGACACGAGGACGACGACTCGACGGCCTCACCGTGGGTGGTGCGATCTCGAGGCCGGGTGGGTCGTCGAGGTGCCTACTCAGTTGCTGAGCGAATTCTCCGCAGCTGGCGAACCGGTCGGAGGGATTCTTGGCCATCGCCCTGGCGAACACCGGATCCAGCCCGGCCAACTCGGGCCGGCGGACGCCGATCGAGGGCGGCGCGGAGCTGACATGGTGGGTGATCACCACCGCGAGGTTGGGATAGTCGAAGGGTGGGGCGCCGGTCAGCAGCTGAAAAGCGGTGCAGGCCAACGCGTATTGGTCGGCGCGGCCGTCTATCGGCTGCCCCATCAGTTGCTCGGGTGCCGCATAGGCCGCCGTCCCCACCGCCGTGTTGGTCGCCGTCAGCCCGGACGGATCGTCGATGCGCCGGGCTATGCCGAAGTCGGCCAGAATGGCACGCGGTCCCTGACCTGGTTCGGATGGGTCGGGTTCGGTCAACAAGACGTTGGCCGGTTTGACGTCACGGTGCAACAGGCCGCGGTGGTGCGCATAGTCCAGTGCGTCGCCGACCGCGGCGATGATCGGCAGCGCCTCGTCGGCCGGCATCCCGTGCGGGAACTGTTCGCGGACCACCTGGGCCGCGTCGACGCCGGCCACATACTCCATCGAGATCCAGAACTGGCCGTCGGTTTCACCGCGGTCGTGGATGCCGACGATGTGCGGATGCGACAAGCCGGCGGCCAGATCGGCCTCGCGCGAAAACCGCGCCCGAAACTCCGCATCGCCGGTCAAATCCGCGGGCAACACCTTGAGCGCTTCGTTGCGCGGCAACCGCGGATGCGACGCCAGGTACACCCTGCCCATGCCGCCAGTGCCCAGCACCCGCCGGATCGTGTACCCGGCGAACTCCTGGCCAACCTCAAGCGGCATTGCCAAATCGTAGGTGCCTTACCACCCTTGGTTCTAATCGCCAGTGCGCGTGAATGTTTCGTCGAAACCCACATTCGCGGGGCAAGAGCCGGTCTGTGCCTGCTTGCCCTGCCCGCTGAGCAGCGTAATGGGATCCTGCGGTGGCTGTGGCAGCGCATACTGCCCGGTCTTCTTCGTGTGGACTGTGGCGCCTCTGCACTGGCTGTCTGTGTCGGTGTCCAGGACCCAATTCCCGTCGCCGAATACCAGCGGTTCCACCGCACCCGATGGCGCGAAGAAGAAGCTCATGCACCGATCGCCGGTCCGCAGACAGTTGGTCGTGACCGCATAGTCCGTCTGCTGCGGGGCGGCGCGGACCTTGAAGGTTCGCTTCTCGTGGTACTGGCCGTGCAGCGCCTGGGCCGGCGACGCCACCGGCGGCGGCAAGGTGGCCGGGTCCGAGAGGCTGTTGACGTCGACGTCGCCGATACGGGTGAAGGTCACCGCATGCTTGCCTTCGCAGTCGTTGTGGGTGGCCGCGGTGTAATCGCCGGCGAAGGTGCCGCTGGGACCCGGCTGCAGCGTGAACACCTCCCAGATTTCGGACGCGGCGCCTTGGCACTTGTCCTGGCCGATCGCTACCGATACCCAGCGGTCGCCGAGCTGGTCGAACACCAGCGTCGGCGCGAAGGTGGTTTCGCCGCCGAGGTGTGACGCGGTCGCCACGCACCCATGGGGACCGCACACCGAACGCACGGCGTAATTGTCCGCCGTGGGAGGCACATCCGGCCCCGGGTTGCCGTTGATGTGGGTGCCCGACGCGAAGTTGGCCCGGTAGACACCGGTGAACGGACCGGAGTTGGCTGCCACGGTGGTGGTCGGGGGCGCGGCGGCGGTCGTGGGTGGCGCGGCCGGTTTGGGGTGCTCGGTCAGCTTGACGGTGGCGAAGACGCCGCCGATGACCAGCAGTGCGACGGCCGCCAGGGCGGGAATCAGGACGCGGGCGCGCCGCCATTTCCCTGCGGGTGCCTGTGTCGGCAGAGTCGGCACCGTCGCGGCTATGGCGGGTTGGGTGTCTTGGGTGAAGGCGGCGACGCTGAGGCGCTGGCCCAAGTGGTGGGCGAAGTCCTGGCAGCTGGCGAAGCGATCGCCGGGCTTTTTGGCCATCGCCGTGGCGAACACCGGATCCAGCTCGGCCAGCTCCGGACGGTAGGCGGCGATCGACGGCGGCGGGGCGTTGACATGGTGGCTGATCACCACCATGGGGTTGGCGTGGTCATACGGCGGGATTCCGGCCAGTAGGTGAAACGCGGTGCAGGCCAGCGAGTACTGATCGGCACGCCCGTCGATCGGCTCACCCTTCAACTGCTCGGGCGCCGCATAGGCCACTGTTCCCACCGTCATGTTGGTCGAAGTCAGCCTGGACGCGTCGTCGATGCGCCGTGCGATGCCGAAGTCGGCCAGGAAAACCCGGCGTGGCTGGCCGTCGGGTTCGGTCACCAGGATGTTGGCCGGCTTGACGTCGCGGTGTAGCAGCCCACGCTGATGCGCGTAATCGAGCGCCGAGCCGACCGCGGTCACGATGGCGACCACCTGGTCGAGCGGCATCCCGCGCGGATACTGCGTGCGCGCCAGGGCACCCGCGTCGGTGCCGCGCACGTAGTCCATCGAGATCCAGAACTGGCCGTCGGTTTCGCCGCGGTCGTGCACCCGCACGATGTGGGGGTGCGACAGGCTGGCGGCCAGGTCGGCCTCGCGGGTGAACCGCGCGCGGAACTCCGGATTGCCGGTCAAATCCGCAGGTAGCACCTTGAGGGCGTCCTCGCGCGGTAGCCGCGGATGTGACGCCAGATAGACCGTGCCCATCCCACCAGAGCCCAGCACCCGCAGGATCGTGTATCCGGCGAACACCTGGCCAATCTCAAGCGACATGGCCAAATCGTAGATCGGAATCGACCGGTTTTAGCAGGGCTTTCGGGTCGCGACAAACGGTATCCATAGGCTGACACAGCCGACTCATAGATAACCTACCTAACCTTTGGGTAGTCGGGGGGCGAGTGTCCAACGAGTTCACGACACAGAAGGTGGGGGACATGAAATTCAAGCAACTTGCCGCAGGAGCAACCGTCGCCGGTGCTCTTTGCGCAGCAGCATTTGGTATTGGTACCGGCATAGCAAACGCCGACCCGGGACATCCAGGGGGGCCTGGCGGCGGCCCGGGCAACGGCCAGGGCGGACCGCCCGGCGACCACGGCGCACCGCCGCCCGGAAATAACTTCCGTGGCCAGGGCGGGCCCGGCGGTCCTGCTCCTCAGGATCACGGTCCAGGCGGACCTGGCGGTCCGCAGGGTCACGGTCCTGACGGACGCGGCGGTCCCGGAGACGGTCCGCAGGACCATGGCCCGGGTGGACCCGGCGGTCCCGGCGGACCTGGGGGTCCCGGCGGGCCGTGGCACGGCGACGACCAACGTGGCTACTTCCATGGAGCACCGTGGGGCGACGGGGCCGCACCGTGGGGATGGGGTGCACCGCCGCGGCCGGTCTGGGGCGGACCGCTCCCGGGGCCTGGCGGCCCGTGGGTCGGTGGCCCGATCAACTACTACGGCTACCAGGAAACGCCTTACTGGAATCCCGGGTTCAACCAGTTTGGTTTCGACTTCTTCGGCGTCTGGATTCCGCTGTAAAGATTTGAAAACCCCTCAACGCGTCGCCCGCTTGGTCTCCCGGCCAAGCGGGCGTTCGCGTGAATTCAGGCGTGTTCAGTTCAGGGCCTGACGCAGGTCTTTCTTGATCACCTTTCCGAATTGGTTGCGCGGCAACGCATCGACGATCACCAGGCGCTCGGGGTGCTTGTAGCGGCTGAGCCCCTGCAAATGGCAATGCTGCACTAGGGATTCCAACGACACGGTCTCAGGTTCAGCGGGCACCACCACGGCGCAGACGCGTTCGCCGGTGCGCGGGTCCGGGATTCCGATGACGGCGACGTCGGCGACCGCGGGATGGGTGGCCAGCGCATTCTCGACTTCGAGAGCGGAAACGTTCTCCGCGTTGCGCACGATCGCATCTTTGATCCGGCCGGTGACGCGAACATTCCCGTTTTCGTCGATCAGCCCAAGATCGCCGCTGCGAAACCAGCCGTCCTGATCGAATGCGTCGGCGTCAAGTCCGGTGTCCGCGTAGCCCTGGAAGCATTGGGGTCCCTTGAGCCGCAGCTCACCTTCCTGCCCGACGGGCAGTTCGTCGTCCCGGTTGTCGACCACGCGCACGCTGACGCCGGGTACTGGTGGCCCGACGGTGTGGTCAAGCACTTCGGGCGCGGCGGTAAACGACGGCGACGTCGCCACCGGAAACTCGGTGAGCCCCCAGGCGTTGGCGATGCCGGCCACGCCAAACGTTTCACGCACCTGACGTCCGAGGTCGGCGGTGATTGGTGCGCCTCCGGCCAGGCAAGCGCGCAGCGACGGGAACAGCGGGCGACCGGACTGGGCGTTTTGGGCTTCCAGGTATGCCACGAAAAACGGTGTCGCGGTGCCCAGGAAGGTCGGTCGGTGCGCCGCGATGGTCAGCGGTGTCGTGGCGGGATCGAAAGTCTCGCACAGGGCCAGGCGCATTCCGGTGCGCAGTGCCGCGGCCAACATCGCTGCCCCGCCGATGTGAGCGACCGGGAAGACAATCGGATTCACGTCGCCACTGGTGGCGCCGATCATCTCCACCACGCCCGTCGAGCCGGCTATCACGGATGCGTCGGTATGGCGAATTCCTTTGGGAGCCGCGGTGGTTCCCGACGAGTAGTAGATCCATCGGGTGTCGGCGGTGGGTGCCGGTGGCGGCCCGAGTTCGTCGACGTCGGCGCGGGGCAGCCGAAGCTCGCCGGCGGCCGGGGGCGTCTGAAGATCGACGGTGATCACGTCGAACCCCCTGCTCGCGGACAACGACCGGGCCAGGCCGCCGTGGTCGAATCCACGCCAAACTTCAGGCGCCACAAAGTATTCGGTTGCCAGTTGGCCGGTCATGAAGCCGACCTCGTGTTCGCGCAGGATCGGGATGATCGGGTTTTGCACCGCGCCGAGTCGGGTCAGCGCCGCCATGACCACCATGGTCTCGAGCGTGGTGGGCAACTGCCAGGACACGACGGTTCCGGCGGCGATGCCGCGTTCGGCGAAGGCGGCGGCCGTCGCGCACGCGGCATCGTGCACCTGCCGCGCGGTCAGGCTGCGGCCATGTTCGTCGGCGAGCAACGGCCGATCAGGTTGACGCTGCGCCGCGTCGGCGATCAACGTCCAATAGGTGTGGTCGCGTTTGGTCGTCATCCAACCGGCGGTCTGGCGGACACCGGACGGAATCCAGAGTGAGCTATCGAGACAGAGACGCCGCTGCCGATCGGGCCCTTGTGGTCGACGAGGGTGGCTGAGCCGGTAGCGATCCCGTCGTGGCTGTGGTGAGTTAGTGACGCCAAACCTATGTGCGGCCCCTCGGGCAGCCGGCTCAGCGTCAGCGTGTAGTCGGCGTTGATGAACTGCAACGCCTGGGTGCCCCAGTTGGCGATTGCGGCCGTGATGTCGGCGGCCATCGCCGCACGCACAAACGGGGTGAGCGGCTCGTCGTCGATCAGCGGGCGCGTTTCGTGCAACCACGTGAATTTCGGTCCGAAGGTGTCGGCCCAGTCGGGATCGGGGTTCTGGATTCCGCTGCCCCAGCCGTAGGTCCGCATGAACAGCGACGGTTGGATGCCGTCATGCAAGGGTACCGGCGGCATGTGCATCGGTTGCGACCAGATTTGTCCGTCGGGCTGGTCACCGCGCCGCAGAAACAGCGCACTCCCCCGTGCCACGGGTTCGCCATGCTGGATGAGAACTGCCTCGACGAGCCGCAATCGCCGCCGTTCGTGTTGCACCCGGGTGTGCACCTCGATCGGTTCCAGCCTGGTCGGCGCGGGTAGGTCGACGGTCAACCGGGCCGGTTGCAGGTGTCGGGTCGTCCACCGCGTGTTCGACCGCCCAACCCAGCAGGCCGCCGACGACGTGACCGCTGAGCGACGGGCCCCATCCCCCACGCGCGATTTGCGTTGGCACGAAATGGCTTTCATCGCGCACGAAGTAGGGTAGTGCAGCCAACGCATCGAGGTCGTCCGGCGCGCTACTCGGTTCGGTCGTCATGAGTGTCTCATTTGGGCCATGAACAGTAGACGTTACAGTTCCTCTTCCAGTCTCGCGACGCTGACGGCACCGGCCCCACCGAACGCTCTAATGCCGGCCGGGACCGCCGGGTCCCGCGGGTCCACCCGGTCCCCCGGGTCCGCCCGGTCCTCCGGGCCCGCCGGGTCCTCCAGGGCCACCGGGCCCGTTCGCGGCCGGAAGCAAGAAGACGCATTGGTTCAATTCGACGCTCCAGCCCCAGCCGGGTGGGCAATCATCGGCCCGGCTGATCGCCGGTGCGAGGAGTCCGCTCACCGGCAATCCCCCAAGAACGAGAGCGAACACACCGATTGCGCAGCGCCGTGGAATACGCCGTACTGCTGCACCGATCATGTTGGTTCTCCTCCCTAGTCCGGGCGAGCCTCCGAACGAGCCTCCGAACGAGCCGAAGCCTGATAGTAGGTAATGCTCCACCCGCTGCCGTCGCGTTGGGCCAAAACCCCCAAATTCGTCTTCACGGTGGGCCGGTCCGGAAACGAGAAATCCGCCTCGGCGTATCCCAGCACCAGATCGTCTGCGAGCCTACGACTTTCGAGTATCCGGTAGACGACCGTCATGCCAGGACGCTGACTCGCGTAGTAGTCGTGCACACCTTGGCGCCCAACGCTGTGCTGAGTGTCGATGCCGGCTTTCCAGCGGTCCAGCACATCTCGCAGAATTTCGTCACCCGGCATGTGGACCACACTCAGTCGATGACGAGTTCGAAGACCGGGATGACCCGGTCGGTGCGCTCCTGGTACTCGCCGAAGCCGGGGGCCTGCTCGACCACGTTGCGGTAGATCGAGTCGCGCTCATCGCGCGGCAGTTCCCGCACGGTAGCCGGCTTCGGGGCGTCCGCTCCGATCTCGACAGACACGTGCGGATTGGCGCGAATGTTGTGCACCCAGGCCGGGTTGTTATCGCGGCCCGCCGCGGAGCCGATGATGTAGATCTTGCCGTCGATGTCGAAGTAGCCGATGAGGTTGAGCCGTGGTGCGCCGCTTTTCGCACCCGTCGAAGTCATCAGCACCAGCGGGAAACCCTCGAACTGCCCGCCCACCTTGCCGCCGTTGCGGCGGAACTCGTCGATATTGCTCGCGTTGAATTCGCGCTCAGCGCGCATCACGTCGTCAGCCATTGCTCCATCCTGGCACGCGTTTGTCATGTGGGGACGGAACGTGTCAAACGGGTTCGTCGTCGTCCTGGTCTAGGAATCTCTCCGGGTGGTGATACGGGTTTGTTCGGGGCTGGCCGTGATCGAGGTGCGGTGGCGGTAGCCATTCGGTGTCGCCGTGGGCGTTTTTGCGGGTGGTCCAGCCTTTTTCGGCGAGTCGGTTGCTGATCCCGCAGGCCAGGGTGAGGTCGTCGATGTCGGTGCGCCGGGTGGTGGTCCAGCCGCTGACGTGATGGACCTGGCTGTGATAGGCCGGTGCGTCACAGCCTGGCTGCGTGCAACCACGATCCTTGGCGTACAACATGATCCGCTGCGCCGGCGACGCGAACCGCTTGGTGTGGTACAGCGCCAAGGGTTTGCCGTCGTCGAAGATGGCGAGGTATTCTCTGAACCAAACGTATGTTCGATATTGTTCAATCTGAAGATTTGGTCGGGATCGCGGGGATTCCGAGGTTGGTTGCCGTTTCGGTTGGTAGGTAGCGTTTTTCGATCTGGGTGAGTTTGTCTTCGGCGCCGGCAAGGCTGACTTGGAGTCCTTCAACTTCGCCGAGCCATCCTTCGCGTTGGGCTTCGGCGATGCGGGCTTTGAGGTTGTCACGGATCTCGACAAGTCGGGTTCGTTGCGCGGGGTCAGGCCACAGCAGCGCGCATCTGAGGCAGGCGTGTTCATGAATGCAGGGTGTGCCAAAGGCGCGTCCGCAGGCGCCGATGGAGACTTTGCGCCGTTCGAAGTGGCCGAGGAACTGCTGCCATTCCTCGTCGGTGGGTTGGCGGTATTCCTCGGTGGGGCGCAGTGTGCGTCGTCGGGCGATGAACGCCAGGTGGGCGGTGATCGCCTCATCGGGATAGACGGCCTTGTATCCCATGGTGACGCCGATGTCGCGGTGCCCGGCGATGACTTGGGCAATGTGTGGTGGCAGACCGTTGCCGATGATCTCGGTGATGAACATGCGCCGAAAGTCGTGGGGGGTGAAGTGCAGTGGCGTTCCATCCGGGTCGGTCAGCCCCGTTCGGGCGAGGGCTTTGTCGAGCAACCTGCCGACTAAAGCTGCTGATAATGAATGGTTTTCAGTTCTGATTCGCCGCTGGAACAGGAGCGGAGACGGTGGCAGCCACACCAGTTCATGGCGGTCGCGGGCGCATACGGGGGGGATGGTTCCGTCGGGGCTGCGGACGCGGCAGATGATGGCGCTGAGCACGTCGGCCAGTTCGGGGCTGACCACGAGCAACCGCTCGGCGTCGGTCTTGGACGGGGCGATCTGTAACAGTGGCACCAGTTCGCCGGTGGTAGGCAGCCGGTATTGGATCAGGCTGTGGTGGCTCAGTTCGAACAACTCTTCCACTCGGATGCCGGTGTGGCGGAGCACCTCGATGATCGCCCACGCCCAAAACGCGTGTTCCTCCTCGGAGTTGAATAGTCGAGGTTTGCCGGTTTCGGGGTCGCGCACCCAGACGTTGTCGGCTGTCGCATGCGGCCGGTTGATCCTGGTCAGGGTCTTCCCGGCGGCGCTGAACTGCTCGCCTGGTTGGGTCTGCTGGCCGGCTTGTAAGAGCTGCGCGGACTCGCGCCGCCACCGGTCGACGGACTCGACCAGGACCGGCAACACGGGCAGCCGTTCACGGGTACGGCCGTCCATACGTGCTTTACGGCGGCGAATAGACTTGCGCCGCATCAGGTCTGCTTGGCTGATCGGGCACGGCGCCACCCACAGACCCCATCGGATGGGGTCATCGAGACCCCATCCGGCTACGTCGAGGTAGAACGCCCGCACCGCGGCTAGCGCATCCAGGTAATTAAGGCGTTCAGACTCGATCTCGACGCGTTGGCCGTCGCGAACAATGATGGTGGTCTTGGTGCGCAGCCGCCGTTTCCAGGCTCCGGCGACCTCGCGCGGCAGTCGCAGCGAATCGATGCCGGGGTGGTGCTGCTCGAGGTCGAACCAAAAACACCGCACCAGGTGATACGCCAAGCCGACCAGGGTGGTGTAATCGACCGCCGGTTGCCGCTCGGCCAGATAAGCGACCAGCAGATCCCGGACCGGCCGGCAGGTGATCGGGTAGCGGTCGACGAGTTGGGCGGCCGAACGCTGGCCAACGCTGCGGATCTGTTGCAGTGTGGGTGTGTCCGCGCCGAGCACGCCCGCTTCCCGCAGTATCCGAAACGTCGCCGATCCCGAGGCCGCGCGACTGCGCACCGCCTGTTCGGCGTCGAGGATCTCCAGCACATCACCGGCGGTGATGTCGGCCAGCGTTCCGCCTTTAGCGGCGGCAATCCGCACACAACGAAACCTAATGTCTTCCAATGCATTTGATGTGATATCCGGGTTTCGCTCACACAATCGGCGCAGCTGGTCGAAGCCTGCCTTGTCACGCCCGTAGACGATGGAGCGGATCAGCCTGCTCGCCTTCCCGCCGGTCAACAACCATGCCAGCGACGGTCGTAGCACGTCTGCGCCGACCACGACCAGCAGCGAGCGGGTCATTAACTCCAACCGGTTCCCGGAATACCTGCCCTGGCGGTCAAGCCACTGCCCTGGATGCTGCGTCCACTTCGCGCCGTCAGCGTCGGCGCCGCTGGCCAGCCACCGCTGCTGCCAGGTGTCCCCGGGTTGCTCGACCAGCCAGTCCAGCAGCAGCGGCACACCGACGCGGCGGACTTCTTCGACTCGTTGGGCCACCAACTCGACCGTGGCGGCCGCAACGACCCGATTGACCTGGGCGCCATCGCCGCACGTGGACGGCCAATCCACTCCGACCGCACGAACGGGATAGCGAGAACGCCAACCCGACTGCGCAACAGTAGATTCAACGAGTTCACTATTGCCGCTGGCGACCGTCGCCGTTGCGGTGGTGATCTCGACGACAGTCACGAGCGCTTCCGGGCGAACAGCACGTCCAATGTCTCAGGTCGATAGCCCGCCGCCGGCGGCGGCGTGGGCGCCTTAGCGGCCTGGCGGGTCTGTTCAGCATGGTGGGCCAGCACCCGTTCGATGACATCCTCCTTGCGCGGGGTCAAGTAAATCTGCGTGGTGCTCAACTGCACATGCCCGAGCACATACTGCACATCGGTCAACGGCATCGCCGGATCCTGCGCCATCCGGTAAGCCGCGGTATGCCGTAACGCATGCAACGTCGCGTTGGAACCCACGTCGGCGTTGGCTCGCTCGAACATGCGGTGCGCTGCGTGATAGGTCAACGCGCGAAACGGTTTGCGGCGCGTCCACCACAACGGTTTGCTCCGTCCGCGCGGGATCAGCCCCTCCATCTCCACCTGATACAGCCGCAGCCACACGAACGCATCCGACGATGCCGGCAGTTCCTGCATCTCCCGAGAGCCCTTGCGCACCACAGTGATCAACTGCCGACCGGGATCAACACCGCCCTGCAAGACACTCAACAACTCCGAAGCCCGCGCCCCGGTGGACACATAGAACGCCACCAACGCCCGATCGCGATGCGAGGGCAGCCGCGCAAAGATTTCGTTGAACTCCGCATCCGGGATGTCGCGTGGAATCCGTTTGACCACCCCAGGCCGATACAACCCTGCCCGCTCGTCGCGATACGGCTCCATCGGATTGTGATGGGCATGCGCCCGGCCACCGCGCCGCAACCGGTCCAGCGGAAACGGATTCACCATCGGCCCCGCACCGACATCGCGGTGAAAATCATAAAAACAGCGCAGCACCGTTTCGCTGTGCACCCGCACCGACACCGAATACGGCCTCACCCGACCAGAGCCTTTCGGACCGTTGGTGATCGCAAGCCATCGGCAGAAATCACGGGCCTCCAGACGGGTCGTGCGGTCCCACGCCACCTCGATAGCCCACAGGAACCGAAACCACCGCAACAGATCCATTCCATACGACCGGACCGTGGCTTCGCTGCGCCCCGCAGCCAGCAGATCACTGAAGAACGCAGCCACCGCCCCCACCGGTCGCCCCGCCGAGTCGAGCAGCCGATAAGGCTCCCACTTCGAGCCCGTCGCCACCAGCGACCCCACCGCCGGCACCTCCAACACCGACAGATCCCGCACGTCCTCCCAATCGTCAGACACGGCACCGACGGTAGAACCGCTATCCGCCGATCAACACGCTGACATGCCGGAACACCGAAGTTAGTTCAGTCAACAGGTAGTGGTTTGCGTGGCTGGCCATCCGGATCAGATCCGACATGGGCAGCTGGGAGCCACCACCGGTGAAGCCCTTGCCGGTGGCGGCCTCCAGATCCTTGAGCGTCGTGGTGACCACGATCGACACCGGTAACCCGTTGTGCCGGCCCAGGTCGCCCGAGGCCATCAGGGCCCGCAGCCCGGCCAGCAGGCCGTCGTGATTGCGTTGCGCTTGGCTGCGGGTGTCACGTTTGACCGCCTCCTCATCCGGTGTCTCATCGATGACCGGGGTGTCATCGTCAGGATTGCACGCGCCGGGAGCGGCCAGCTTGGCCAACACGGGCTCAAGGGCGGCGCGCGCTTCCGGGGTGAGGTAGCCGCTGATGCGTGACATGCGGTCGTATTCCTGCTTGCCGATGTGATGCCGCGCTTGCGGGCGCGCTCCTGGTCGCTGAGTTCTCCGTCGGGGTTGAGCCAGTCCATGATCCGCTGGGCGTATTTGGCCAGCTCATCGGGGCGGTACTGGCTGGCTTTACCGGCCAGATCGGCTTCGGCGGCCTCCCGGGTGCCCGGGTCGACCTCGGCGGGCAGGTGGGCGAAGAAACTGCGGATCACCCGCACATGCCCCTCGCCGATCAGCCCCTGGCGTTGGGCGGTCGCGGTCGCGGTCAACTGCGGTGCCAGTGGTTCTCCGGTGAGCGCGCGGCGTTGCCCGAGGTCGGCGGCTTCGTCGATGCGCCGGCCGGCCTCGGCCTTGGTGATGCGCAACCGGTCGGCCAAAGCCGTGCGCAACTTGCCGCCGAGTTCTGCTTCGCCGGCTTGCGCGTCGAGTTGATTGATCAACTCATGCTGCGGGGCGCGCAGTTGGCGTGCCATGCGTTCGAGGTGCTCCAGCGCCCGCAACCGTTCCGGGGTGGTCAAGACATCAAAGGTCAACTCGCACAACCGGTTCAGGCCGGCGTCGACCACGTCGAAGACCTCCACGATCTCCTCACGACTGCTCGAACCCATGCCCCAAAGTCTACGAAGGACCACCGACAAGAATCGTCGCGCTGTGACCACTGAAACTAAAGTGACACAAGGGATTACGGAGTTGCAGATCTCGAAGTCTCGTTGCCTTCGGATCGTTAATTCTTCAGTTCGCGCCGATTTCGAAGGTGAATTCGTGACCAGAGATGCAGATACGGTCACCATCAGCCAGTGTTGCGCTGGTGCGAATCGGCTGGTTCCCCAGGTCGACTCCGTTCGCTGATCCGAGATCGGTGATGACGAAGCTGTTGCCGGTGTCGACGATCACCGCGTGGTGGCGGCTGACCGTGTCGTCGTCGATGACGATGTCGTTGTCGGGAAGACGCCCGATCCGGGTTGCGGCTCTCGCGCAGCGGGTAACGACCTCCGGCGGCGTCGCGCAGCTGTGCGGCGGCGGATTCCCGGGCGGCTCTGGGACGCCGTTGGCGGGTCTCGGCGGCACGTTTTGCCGTGGCGCGGGCCGCCTGTTTCACATCCAGCGGCTCTTGGCGAAGGATCCGCTGATGCAGAGCCTGCAGCGCGGGACTGGGATCGATGCCCAGATCGTCGGCGAGCGTGGCCTTCAGCCGGCCGTAGGTGTCAAGCGCATCGTATTGGCGAACCGCCAGGTAGTAGGCGGTGATCAGTTGCGCCCACAGTGGTTCCCGGTAGGGCTGCTCGGCCACCAGCGCTTCAAGCTCACCGATTATGGAATGAGCTCGGCCGCAGGCTATCTCGGCTTCAGCTCGCACGGTTAGCGCCTCCAGCCGGTCTTCCTCCAGCGCCGCGGCGAACGCCTCCACGAACCCGAAGTCGCGCAGATCCTCGAGCACCGGGCCGCGCCACTCGGCCAACGCGGCCGCCAGGTGGTCCCTGGCCTGCTCGAACCGCCCCGCAGCGGCGGCGTCAATGCCCGCTTTTTGTTCGGTGACGAAGCGGCCGAGGTCGTACGCGTCGTCGGGCACGTTGAGTCGGTAGCCCGGCGAGGCGCTGACCAGAACGGCGGCGGGATCCATGCCGGCGCCGCCCACCAGTCGGCGCAGCCTCGAGATGTGCGCGTGCAGGCTGGCGCGGGCCTCGGGCGGCGGCTTCTCCTGCCACGCCGCGTCGATCAACGAGTCGATCGGCACGGTGCGATTTCGATTGATCAACAGTACGGCCAGCACCGCCCGCTGCTTTGCCGCGCCCAACGGCTGATCGGTGCCGTTGACGCTCAGCTGCAACGGACCCAACACCCCAAACCGCAGCGCGCTGTGGGCCATCGCGGTCGCAATCCCTTCAGTCGGCGGTGAAGTCCCTCAAAACCCATTGTGGGGTGTCGACCCGAAGTTTGCGATAACTACCCCAGCTATCGTCAACACGGTGACGCCGGGTTCGCAGTCATGGCGCACCGGGTGGCTCATCTCCGGCGCGGCGCTTGCGGTGATAACGCTGGCAGCAGGTCTGGTTGTCGGCACCCACCTGGGCGACCACAGACGGCGCGACCTTGGCTGAGCACCGACTTCGCCCGATTGGAATCGCAGCTGCACGCGATAGCAGGCATCGCGGTCAGCGCCATCGGCACTGGCCAGGCGCCAATCACGTTGGGAGACTGGCGAAGTGGACCAGCCTGGTCAACGATCAAAGTTCCGTTGGTCATCGCGGCACTGCGTGCAGCGAACCCGCCCAAAGTCACCGACGCGATGACGGCCGCCATCACCGAATCCGACAACGCGGCAGCCGAATCGATCTGGGCTTCGCTGGGCGATCCGGTGACGGCCGCACACAAGGTCGAAGCCGTGCTGCGGCAAACGGGCGACTCCACAACCGTGCAGTCACAGAAAATTCGCCCGGAGTTCTCCGCGTTCGGGCAGACGGACTGGTCCTTGACCGCCCAGGCGCGGTTCACTTCAGCTGCGTTGTGCGACAGTGCAAACGCACCGATCTTCGCGCTGATGGGCCGCGTCGACCCCGATCAGCGGTGGGGCATCGGCACCGTACCGGGCGCTCAGTTCAAAGGCGGCTGGGGACCGTATCCGACGGGTGGCTATCTGGTCCGCCAGATGGGCGTGCTGGCCGGCCCGAACGGGAGGCTCGCCGTAGCACTGGCCGCACAGCCGGCCTCGGGAAAATTCGACGACGGCACGGCCGCTCTCACTGAGCTGGCCGCCTGGCTGACCGCCCATCTCGGGCGCTCCCCGCCGGCCAATGCGGTCCCTGACGGTCACCAGAGATACACGCGCGCGCCGCTGCCCCCGGTGCAGGTGATCCAGCTGTCTCCCGGCTGCTGCTGGCAGTGCATGAGGAAGTTCGAGCCGTTACACAGCGCGCCCGGCACCGCCCGGCAGTCAACCGCGCCCGGCGCCGAGACCGCCCGCGGCAGCGGACTGGCGTTGCCGTATTCAGCCCAGTACGTCGTCAACACGCTGTTGGCGAACAGACACGACGTCTCCGGGGTTCCCCGTCCGGCGTGGGTTCCGAATCCCGTGGCGTTCGGCAGGGTGAAGCCCTGATCGCAGGACTGATGCAGGGCACTCTGGTCGGGACCGGTCACCAGAGGAGGCAGCGCGCCGCGGACGGGCGGGCTCTCCTGCTGTTGTTGGGTCCGCTGGTGCACGAGCAGCCCGATGACCACGCCGATCCCCCCGAGGATCAGCGCCCCCGCGACAGCGATCACGGTCGGCAGCACCCACCCGCGCCTGCGCTGAATCAGCTCCGTTACCGGTCCCACCTCCAGCCGGCGCGTGCGGTCCAGATCGGCCGAGCGGACCTCCGACGTCAAGGGGTCGGTGAGATCGTGCGCGCCGCTGCGCAGGGCGCGCTGCGCGGCGCGGCCCAGGGCGCCCGCCGACCCGTACCGGTCATCGGGGTGCTTGGCCATGCCGCGGGCGACGACCGCGTCCAGCGCCGCGGGAACGAGCGGATTCAGCTCGCTCGGTCGCGGGGGCGGTGTGGCGATGTGGGCGGCCACCAGATGCTCAAGACTGTTGCCGGCAAAGGGGACGTCGCCGGTCAGCGCCTCGTACAAGACACACGCGAGCGAATAGATATCGACAGCGGGTGTGGTCGCGTGCTCGCTGAACCGTTCGGGCGCCATGTAGTTCAAGGTCCCGATCTGAGTCCCGGCCGTCGTCAGCCGGTTCTCGCCCTTGGCCTCGGCTATGCCGAAGTCGACCAGGTACACGAAGTCGGCGGGGGTGACGATGATGTTCTGCGGCTTGACGTCGCGGTGGATCAATCCCTCGGCGTGCGCCGCGTCCAGGGCGGCGCCCACCTGGGCGATGATGTTCACCGCCCGTGCCGGTTCCAGCGGGCCATCGGCGACCAGGTCGAGCAGCGTCTGCCCCTGCACCAGGCGCATGTCGATGTAGAGGCTGCCGTCAACCTCGCCCCAGTCGTGGATCGGGATGACGTGTGGTTCCTGCAGGATCGCCGCCGCCCGGGACTCTCGCTGGAACCTGGTCCGGAACGTGGCGTTGGTGGACAACTCGTCGGCGAGAATTTTCAGCGCGACTGTCCGTCTCTTGACGTTGTCGTAGGCCTCGTACACCGCTCCGCCGCCGCCCTTGCCGAGCAGACGCCTGATGTCGTAGTTGCCGAACGTCGTACCGACGCGCGAGTCCACCGCCATCTCCTTGATTCTTCGGGTACGACGCAGTATCTCCCCGACGGCCGAGGCATGCACGCAAGAATCGCGCAAGACGCTTGCCGCAGCCTCTTCGTGACCGGCCAGAAGAGCCGACTCCCCACCAAGAAGGACGACGACCAATGAGCGCGACCAAGGCCGCAGCGCTGGCCGCGGTGTGGACGGCAGCCGCCGCGGCAACAATCGGTTTGGCGGCGCCGGCGCACGCCGCCACGGCGGTGAACTTACCGGTGACCGATGACGTCCGCGCCGAGCTACTTCAGGCGGGCGCCGTTCTCACCGGCAGGCCCGCAACGGAGTTCAGCGGTTTGCGGCCCGGCAAGACGTACTACGCCTTTGTGCCCAGTGAGACCAACCCCACCTATTGGG
Source organism: uncultured Actinomycetota bacterium (assembly GCA_963735655.1). Classification (GTDB taxonomy): domain Bacteria; phylum Actinomycetota; class Actinomycetes; order Mycobacteriales; family Mycobacteriaceae; genus Mycobacterium. The sequence continues at coordinate 4,320 of CAVTLW010000026.1, read as the reverse complement.
CGGCCGCTGCGCTGGCGGGGCCGAAGTCGGAAGCGGCCGGGATCAGTCTGCAGGACCAGAACAGCTACATGATGTTCCACAAGAGCGGGGATCCGGCCGCGACGTGGGTTCCGATCGCCGCCGGGTTCGGCCCCATCCCCGCAGGCGAACAGCCCTGCCCGATTCCACAGTCCGTCCGCGACGTCTGGCAGTGGCCGGCCGGCAAGTGCTACCCCCCGACGAGCTGACGTCATGAAACGCAACCCTTTGATCGCCCTGGCCGTGACGGCCGGCATCGCCGCGGCGGCGGTGTCGACCGCGGGGTGTTCCACAACGAGTCCAGGCGCGGCCATGCCGTCCCGCAGCGCGACGGCTTCGGCACCGAGCGCCACGAAGTCGGCACACCCGGCGGGCTATTGGGCTCAGGTGGCGCTGCCGTTCGGCCAGGTCATCAATCACCTCGCCGGCGTGACGGTGGACACCGCCGGCAACGTGTACGCGCTGGACCTGTACTACGGCCAGGTGTGGGAGATGGCGGCGGGTGCGACCACGCCAACGCTGCTGCCGTTCACCGACCTCGGCCAAGCCGTCGAGGCGGCGGTAGACCCAGCGGGCAACTTCTACATCGCCGACGATTTCCACAAGCGAATACTGAAGTTGGCGCCGGGGACCACCAGCCCCGTCGTGTTGCCGTTCACTGACCTCGACCGGATCGCCGGCGTCGCGGTGGACGCGGCGGGCAATGTCTACGTCAGCGACTCGGGCAATAACCGGGTGTTGCAGCTGGCGTCTGGCGCGGGTAGCCCAACAGTATTGCCGTTCAACGACATTCAAGTCGACGGCGTGGCGGTGGACACCGGCGGCAACGTGTACGTCACGAATTCGGGCGGCAAGCAGGTATTGAAACTGACGCCCGGCGCCAGTGGCCCCGCCGCGCTGCCGTTCACCGACCTCAAGCTGCCCAGCCGGGTTGCGGTCGACGCCAGTGGCAACGTCTACGTCGTCGACCTCGGCGCCAGCCGTGTGTTGAAGTTGAATGCGGGCGCAAGTAGCCCGATTGTGTTGCCGTTCAAGGATCTCAAGAGCCCGTCCAGCGTGGCGGTCGACGCGAGGGGCAACGTATACCTCAACGACGGCCTGCACTTCCGCATCCTCAAGCTGCCGGCTCAGTGATGGGCGGCCCCGGCGGACACGGGACCGACCGGCGCCCGACTCGCAGCGCCACTATCGTCTGCTCGGCATACTTGGGGCGTGCCCAGGAGATACGGACGGTTGTTCGTGGCTCCTGGTTGCCATTTGCGTCGCACTCGCCGGGTGCACCAGTGTGGTCGCCGGTGCCCCGCGGCGCGCGCAGGGCGGTGCAGACGATGGCCCCATCCATCCTTCGCAACTGGTCGACCTGCTGACGCCATCGATGTCGCTCTCGGTGGTAGCGGGCAGACCGCTGTTCGAGGACGACATGCAGTCCGCGCTGTTCATCGGAGCCGACCCTGCCGAATGTCACGGCGTGGTCGGCTTCGGCCGCTGGCCGCTGCTCCCGAAGAACTACACAGGCCGGGAAGCCCGCACCCAGAACGACGGCACAACCGACCAGCAGCATCAGCTGCTGGAGGTGTCGGCCTCGTATCCGAGCAGCTTCGACGCCGCGGGTTTTCTCGACTCGATTCGCACGACCGTTTCCGGCTGCCAACGCCCGGTCAGCACCTGGGGCGACGACGGCCACAGGATGACCGTGAACCCGACGCCGTTGGCGCAGAGTCCGCCGGAGGTTGCCCAATGGTCGACGAATCTAGCTGGGCAACAATGGATTTGTGATTTCGCGGTGATCTCCAAGGCCAACGTGATCGCAGAGATCGTCACCTGCTCGCCCAACCACTCCGTCGATATCCAGACGTTGGTGACCAAGCGGCTCAACAAGATCAACGAGCTGCTCAACAACACGGCTTGACGCGTTAGCGGGCGTCGGGGCCTGCCGCGGATTCACGCGGACGACCGTCAATGTCGCTCCGCGACACATGCACTTGCGCACAAGACACGCCGTCGCGTGTCGCAGTCGCCTATGTCTGGGCGAAACCGGTCGGCTGAGAATCCGCAGCCCTCAGTGAACGAAGCTGACCCGATATCTAGACTCTCGCGTGAAGAACTGGTCACCGACGGGAATCCGCACGCGAAGGTGAAATCGCGATGAACGTAAGATATTTCGTCGCCGCATTGGTCGTAATCTCGGTCGCGGTGTCGCCAGGCTGTGGGTCGGCGCGAGCGGCCGGACCGCACAACATCACGCTGACGCTGGTGCGGCATGCCCAATCGGCGGCCAACGCGGCAGGGGTGATCGACACCTCAGTACCCGGCCCGGAAATCAGCTCCAGGGGATGGTGTCAGGCGACCGTCGTGGTGGGCAACTGGCCCCCAACCATTACGACGGCATCTACGCCTCGACCATGATCCGCACCCAGGAGACGGCCACACCGACGTCGCAGGCGCTGGACGAACCCATCACCGTGCTGCCTGGGCTACGAGAGATCGAGGCCGGCCAGTACGAAGGCACATCAGAGGCCGACATCCCGCGTACCTACTTTGCCGCACCACAGCGGTGGTTGAAGGGTGACCGCAGCGCGCGGATCCCAGGCTCGGTGGACGGCAACGAATTCGAAGCACGATTCGACGAAGCCGTCCAACAGATTACGACAGCGGCAATCTGAACCCGGTCGCGTTCCGCACAGCGCGGCGATCCAGTTCTGGGTACTGATGAACGTGCGCAACCCGGACATGTCGCTGCTGACCGGGGAGCCGCTGCCGAACGTCGGGCGCGTGGTGATTACCGGAAATCCTTCTGACGGCTGGACATTGACCGAATGGGACGCCGATCCCCCGCCGTGCTGACCTGCCGGCCAGCGACGCACTACTGGGGATGGTCGGCCAGGTACTCGCCGACGGGGATCGGTGCCGCCGCGGCGTAGCCGATGGGCAGCAACACGTCGCCTTGCGTCGTGAAGCAATAGACGTCCCAACGGTAGTAGGCAGGAAACTCAGCGGGATCGGCTGCGAGGACCGCGGCGTATTGGTCGACCGCCTGTACGTATTGGTGAGCGTGGTTGTACCCGTAGATCGCGTGGTCACGATCGTTGGCAAAGCCGTTCGCGGCCAGGAACCGACCGGCCGCCACGATGCTGTCGTGCGGGGAGTTCACGTCGCCGCCCGCGCCGTAGCTCGCGAACGTCGAGGGCAAGAACTGCATGGGGCCTTGCGCGCCGGCGGTGCTCACACCGCCGACGCTGCCGAATCGAGTCTCGATCAGATTGATCGCCGCCAGGTAGTTCCAGCCGACGCCGGACTGCGCCTCTGCCTCCCGGTAGTAACCCAGCAGCTCGTCGGCCGGAGCGGGAGGCTGGATACGCCACGCGGGCAACGTATCCCGCACTGGTGCCATCGCGGTGAGCTGCCGACGTGCGTCGACGTTGCGGTCGTAGACGTCGAGCAGTGACGCCGGGATGCGCGGTCGGTGATCGCATCCCAGTCGGGGTGGCGCCCAATCGCGCGGTAGGCCGCCTGCTGGCGGTGGCCGCCGCCAGCAGCGCCGCCTCGGGCGTCGATTGGTCGTGCAGCGCGAGCTCGTCGGCGACTAGGTCGTCGGCCAGCTGCGCCGGGTCGGAGGCCAGCCGAGGCTGCGCGGCCGAGGGCGGGCTCGGCGCGGCGGCCACCGTCGATGACGCGATCGCGGTGGCGGTTAAGGTCGTCGGCTTTGGCGGGGTCGCCGGAGTTGTCGCTGTCCGGGCTGTCGTCCCGGCGCAACCGACGGGCGCGAACATGGCCGCGCCGAAGACAAGCGACGCCACCACGACGCCGACCACACGGTTACCGCTCACTCGCTTCAGATCTCGTCCTAGGCCTCGAAGCCCTGGCGGCCTGAAGGTTCCCTCAGCCGAGGCACGCCCCGCCCCCCCGCAGATCAACCATGCGCACCATGCCGTGAACCACCATCCTGCCTTGGCTGAGATGAATTCAGCGCGGATGATTTTGTCGATGCGTTATTAGTGAGAACAAGATCAAGTTTTTGACGTTGCTGTAACGCTGACGTCATTGAACACGCGTTTAATATCCACGCGCAGACCGGAGTTGAAGTTGGCACAATCGTGCGTTTTGTTTTTGCATGGGTCATCAACCGGTTGTTTTCAATAGGCGTTTTATAGAATATGCCAAACGCCGGAGCCACAGTCCACGATGTGGAGTAGTGACGAGCATAAGAATTGCTAGCGCTTTGTTAAGGTGCCGTATTAGTCCAAACCAGATGCGCAACGATCACGGGGTTTAAGCAGCCAGGAGTGATCGTCGCCGCCCGCC
>CAVTLW010000025.1:0-71983 GCA_963735655.1 uncultured Actinomycetota bacterium | reverse complement strand
GGGCTAGCTGTGTATCTGAAAAAGTATCGCCGAACAGCGCGCTTATCTGGACGCCCTTAGTTACCCTTGCACTGATCTTAACTACCGCTAACTAAGTCACCTGGCTGAAAATGGGGGCCATGACGGCTACGCAATCCAGTGCGGACTTCGCACAGGGCTGGGTGCCGGGGCGCGGTTGTCCGCTCCATCACGGCACGTTGCACGCTGGGCCGCCCGCGCTCGACACCACCGAAATGATCGGTGAACCCGACGCGTTGGCGGCCTGGTTCTATTGCCGTCCCGGTCACCGCGGCCCTGTGGCGCGACGCCCAGCTGGCCCGGCTCTATGGGCCGATGCTGGCGAAAACGCTGGCCCTGACCGTCGCCCGCAAAGCCCGGTCGAAGCTGATCGGCAGACGCGATGCTCAGCATGTACAGGTCACCGATTTCGACCCCTTCGACGACGCCATAGCCCGCGATCCGTACCCGCGCTACCGCGAACTCCTCGCGGGCCCACGGGTGCACTACAACCCCAAGCGCGATGTCTACATACTGAGCCGATACGAGGACGTCCGCGCGGCCGCGCGTAACCATGAGGTGTTGTCCAGCGCGGGCGGCGTCACCTACTCGCGGCTGCAGCTGCCGTTCCTGCCCACCTCCGACCCGCCGGTGCACACCCGGATGCGCAAGCAACTGCGGCCGGCCTTCACCCGCAGCACCCTGGAGTCCTGGCGTCCCACGGTCAACGAACTCGCCCGCGAGCTGGTGGCCGAGCTGTTGACCAAGCGGCGCGCCGACGTCGTCTCCACGGTGGCCGCGCCCATGCCCATGCGCACCATCACCCACATTCTCGGCGTGTCGGGTCCGGACCAGGAAGCCTTCCGTGACTGGTCCAATCAGGCGGTCAACATCACCGATCTCAACCTGTCAGCGTCCGGGCTGTTTTCGCTCGGCCAAAGCTTCAACGGGTTCCGCCACCTGCACGCGTTCTTTGCCGAGAGGTTGAACAGCGACGAGTTGCTTGGGGAGGACACCGTTCTCGGCAAGCTCGTCGCACACGCCGAGCACGGCGCGCTCGACGACGAGGAACTGTTCTTCTTCGCGTTGCTGCTGTTGATCGCCGGCTATGAGAGCACCGCCAACCTGCTCAGCACTTTGTTCCTGACACTGGCCAACAATCCAGATCAACTCCGGCTTCTCCAGCAGCGGCCGGAGCTGATCCCGTCGGCCATCGAGGAGCAGCTTCGTTTTTCTTCGCCGATCCAAAACATCTGTCGCACAACGCGCATCGACTATCCGGTTGGCCGGACCGTCATCCCGAAAGGCTCCCTGGTGTTGCTGGCGTGGGGTGCGGCCAACCGCGACCCGCGGCACTACCAGGACCCGGACGTCTTTCGCGCCGACCGCAACCCGACCGGGCACCTCGCGTTCGGCTCCGGCATCCACCTGTGCCCGGGGGCTCAGCTGGCGCGCATGGAGGGTCAGGCGGTGCTGCGCGAGATCGTCGACAACATCGACCGGATCGACGTGCTGGAGTCACCCGAGTGGTCGACGAACGCCAACCTGCGCGGCCTGACCCGGTTAAGGGTTGCCGTGACGCGCCGCGCAGACGCGATGCGCCTGCCCGCGGTCTGATGCGGCGTCTTCTCGGGCCTGTTTTCCTGGTGGAGCGAGTGGGCCGCACCGCTGTGGATCGGGTGCAACTTCTCGGCCTGGACCCGCCTGCTGATCCGCAACCATTTCGCCGTGCACTGGAGCCGCTGGCACTTCGTGGTCTTCTATACGTTTGTCAGCCTCGTGCATTCCTATTTGGGTCTGTGGCAGAAGGTGTTATTCGGTAGGCGGGTGGCTAACACGCCGATCACCGAACCGCCGATATTCATCGTCGGACACTGGCGCACCGGCACCACCTTGCTGCACGAACTGTTGGTCGCCGACGAGCGTCACACCGGGCCCACGGGTTACGAATGCCTTGTGCCGCATCACTTTCTGCTGACCGAATGGCTCGCGCCGGTTGCGGAATTCCTGGTATCCAACCACCGGGCGATGGACAACATGGATTTGACCCTGCATCACCCGCAGGAAGACGAATTCGTGCTGTGCATGCTGGGCCAGCCGTCGCCGTATCTGACCATCGCATTCCCGAACCGGCCAGAGCAGTTCCTGGAGTATCTGGATTTGGAACAGGTGACATCGCGTGAGCTGGAAGCGTGGAAACGAACCCTTTTCCGGTTCGTTCAGCAGGTGTACTACCGCCACCGCAAGCGGGTGGTCCTCAAGAACCCGCCGCACAGTTTCCGGATCAAGGTGCTGCTGGACCTATTCCCGCAGGCGAAGTTCATCCATATCGTCCGGGATCCGTTTGTCGTCTACCCGTCGACCCTTCATCTGCGGAAGTCGCTGTATAGCAAACACGGGCTGCAGCGACCGACATTCGCCGGATTGGAGGAACAAGTGCTGTCGACCTACACCGACCTGTATCGGAAGTTGGAGGAAGGGCGCAAACTCCTCGATCCGTCGAGCTTCTACGAATTGCGCTACGAGGATTTGATCGCTGATCCCGAGGGGCAACTGCGCGCCCTGTACGAACACCTGGAGTTGGGCGACTTCGAGCGATTCCTGCCGCGGCTGCGCCAGTACCTCGCCGAGCATGCGGACTACGAAACCAACGCCTACGAAATCACCGACGAGCAGCGGGCGGTCGTCGCCGCGCGCTGGGGCGAGGTCATCGACCGCTACGGCTATGCGACACATCCGCAGCCCATGGCCGGCGCGTGATTATCGCCGGCCGCGGCTCATCGCCGGCGCGTGGTGTCAGCATTCCCATTGGCAACACGAGAACCAATCCGCGGCCCACAAGACGGTTAACGGATGCGATATCGCCGGTGATATCGAGTTTGAAGATGGCCTATTGGCTGGTCGCGCGGCGTATTTAGGCGAACCGTGGTTCCTCGGTATTCATCAACTCCGGATCGGGCTGCTCCGACGACATCGACAGCAGGCCACGCGCGCAGCGGGCGGCCAGCAGCCAGTTCGCCGGCTTCTTGAAGTTCAGGCCACCGATCAGCTGCTTGATCATGGTCAGCGTGTCGAAGTAAATACGTTCGCAGACAAGCGTTTCGGCGTCGTCGAAGACGAAGTAGGCGGTCATCCGGACCCGGAACCGGCTGCCGGTGGGCGGCATCTTGCCCAGGTAGCCGCGGTGGGTGCCCATCAGCCAGAACTCGACGATCACCGCGTCGGCGCTGTGTCGCAACGCGATGATCTCGTGGTCCTGATCGGGAAATGCGGTGCGCGTATAGGTGTAATAGCCGCGCACCGCCTCGTTTCCGTCATGGACGGCCATCTGCGGGATCAACTCGTAGCGCGGATGCGGGAAGGTCGACAACACGTCGTCCCAGGCGTGCCGGACCTCGTCATGGAAATGGTCGAGCACGAGCTGCTGCCGGGCGGTCAGCACGTGGGGCTCGGGAAACGCGGGAATGGGCATGCTTGACAATAAACCTACGATGTAGGTCAAATGACTGCCGCACCAGGCCTTTCGTGGCTCTCACAGGCCTTGCACGTCATGCGGCCCGCGGTCAGACTGCGCGAACAAGCCGAAGCGCTCGCGGCCTTTCTCGACGCGGGCGACAGTGTCCTTGACGTCGGATGCGGCACCGGACACCTCTCCGCGTATCTGCGGGAGATGTACGGGGCGGACCCGACCGGGGTCGACGTCAAAGACTTCCGTCAGACCCAGATCCCTTTCCAGCAGTTTGACGGCACTTCAATTCCATTTCCGGACCACGTATTCGACCATGTTGTGCTCAGTGAAGTGCTGCACCACAGCCACGATCCCAGGGCGCTGATCAAGGAGTGCCGCCGGGTCGCGCGGCGCGGCATCATCGTGTTCGAGGACATGCCGAACGGGCGTCTGGGCAAGCTGATCCTTCTCGCGCACGTGGAGCTGTTCGCGCGGTACTACCACTACCCGTTCCGGCCGGCGCGCATCGCTGAATATCGTTCTGCGCTGGCGTGGCTCGGCGATCACGCCCGGTGCGTCGCACGCATCGCGCAGCCGCCCGAATGGTTCGCCCTCGTACCCGCGCGTCTTGTTCGTCTACGCGGTTTCCTGACTCAGGCGACGGTGAGTGACTCGCTTGCCATGACCTCTTTGGCGGCCCGCTCGCCGGAGCGGATCGCGCCGTCGATCCAGCCGCACATCTGCGGAGAGGTCTCGGTGCCGGCCCAGTGAATACGGCCGCACGGTTCGCGCAGTGCATGACCGAATTCGGTGAGCACACCCGGCGGCGCATGGCTGAGCATCCCGCCCCCGGAATAACGCTCCCGGGTCCAGTTCTGCTCGACGTACTCGACGGGCTTGCCGGCCTTGGGGCCGAACCGCTCGACCAGGGCGTCGAGGACGCCCTGCCGGCGCTCGCCCTCCTCGAGGCGCTCGTATCGCCGGGCGATGGGGCCCTCGATGATGACGCACAGAATGCCCGGTGTGCCGGTGTCGGTGCAGGCGTCGATGGTCACCGTGGCCAGCGATCCCGGCGCGGCCGACTGGCCGCACAGACCGTCGGCGCGCCAGAACGCCTCGTCGTAGACGATCGAGACCTTGACGATCGCGCCACTGGGCATGCGCTGGTGCAGGAATGCCCGATCGGTGGGAAGCATTGGCTCGTAAATGATTTGGCTGGCTATTGCGAGCGGAACAGCGACGATGGCGCGCCGCGCCCGGATGCTGTCGGTTTCGGACCGCACGGTCACCCCGTCAGCGTCCTGCGTGATGTAGCGGACCGGGCGCGACAGTTGGATCGCATCGCCCAACTCGGTGGCGATCGGCTGGTAGATCGCACCCATGCCGCCGACGACGCGGGAGTCTTGGGAGGCGTCCTTGCCGCCGAGCACGAAATTGGGACCGCCGGCGGATCCCATCTGAAAGAGCATGAACAGCATCGACACTTCGGAAGCGGCCGACGTGTAGCAACCGGAAATCGCCGTGTCGAGCAGGGCGTGCGCCGCCTTGGATGGAACGTTCTTTTCCAGCCACTGGGCCAGCGTCATGCGATCCCACTTCTGGGCCTTCTTGGCTTCCCAGGGCGCGTCCAGGGGGATCGACTTGCACAGCTGGTCGAGCTCGAACATGGCCGCGCCGAGGTTCAACGAGGTCAACGGGCTCATCGTCCAGGGGATCATGCCGCCGTAGCGATGCTGTTTGCCGTCGACGACCATCATGGCTTCGCCGTCGTGGTACTGCTTGAAGGTCTTGACGCCGAATTCGTTCATCATCGCGTGGATCCGGTCCTGGGTCGGCCCGACCCACGCGCCGCCCTTGTCGATCCACGACCCGTCGTCGCGTGTCACGGTGTACGTTCGGCCGCCGACCCGGTCGCGTGCTTCCAGCAACGCCACCGAATGGCCGGCCTGTTTGATCCGAAGTGCCGCGGTCAGACCGGCGAAACCGGCACCTACTACGCAGACGTCCACGTCAGCCATGGTGACAAGGCATACCCGCAAAGGCCGGGGCAGTCAACGCCTGTTTCGCGGCCCCGGCTAGCGGGTCAACTCGGCGCGAAGAACGTGTTTGAGGATCTTCCCGGACGGATTGCGCGGGATATCCGCGCACGATCAGCTCGCGGGGCAACTTGTAGGAGCTCAGACGTTCTGCGCCGAATTCGCGGAGCTCGTCCAGCGTCAGCGTCTGCCCGGGATGCGGGTTGACCACGGCGACCACCGTTTCGCCGTAATCTGCGTGTTTGCGGGAGATGATCGCGATCTCGGCTACCGCCGGGTGTGCGGCCAGCTCGTTCTCCACTTCGACCGAGTAGATGTTGCGGCCACCGGAGATGATCATGTCCTTCAGCCGGTCAATCAGGGTGATGTATCCGTCGCCGTCGATGGTGGCGATGTCGCCGGTGTGCAGCCAGCCGTCGCGGATGGTCTCGGCGGTGGCTTCGGGATTGCGCCAGTACCCCTTCATGACGGTCTCGCCGCGGATGATGAGCTCGCCGGTCCCGCCGGGCTCGACGTCTTCGCCGTCGGGGCCGACCACGCGGGCCTCGGTGTTCAACAGGGCCCAGCGGCCGCTGGCATCGGGGCGTGCCCGGACGTCCTCCGCGCGGGCGTAGATGCCGCCCGGTCCGCCCTCGGTCTGACCGCAGGCCTGGATCAGCTCGAGGTTGGGAAGTGCTTCCAGCGCGGCCTTGACCGCCGAGGCCGGCATCGGCGCCGCGCCGAATATGCCCACCCGCCAGGCGGATAGGTCTCTGCTGGCCAGTTCCGGGTGCCGCAGTACCAACTGATACATCGTCGGTACCCCGAAAAAGACGTTGACCGCATGCTTTTCGAGTGCGTCGAGCACCGCGTCAGGTGTGAAGGCCGGCAGGATCACGTGCGTGGCGCCGACTTGGGTGCCTCCGACGGCCATCATCGTCAGGTCGGCGGAGTGATACATCGGGGCCACGTGCAGCACCCGATCGCCATCCCGCATCCCCAGGGCAAGCGCGGTGTTCAGGCCGACCCACAGGATCCGGTGGTGGTCGAACAGGGCCCCCTTCGGGTGCCCGGTGGTTCCCGACGTGTAAAGGATTGCGGCGTCATCGGTTTCGGCCACGTCGGCGGGCGGGGCGGTGTCTGGATGTGATGCAGCGAGGGCCGCCAGCTCTGGGTAGCCCTCGACCGGGCCGAGCGCGATCGGCGGGGACGCCCAGCAGGGCGGCGGCGTCTGCGCGCAGGAGCTGACGGCGTCCGCCGCGGTGGGGCCGAAGACCACAACTGCCGCTTGCGAATCGTCGAGCAGATACCGCAACTCGGCGGCGGTCGAGGCCGGATTCACCGGAATGATCAGGGCGCCCAAGCGCCACGCGGCGTACAGGGCGATGTAGAAGTCGTCGCTGTTGGCCGACATCAAAACCATCCGGTCGCCCTTGCGGAGACCCGCCGCCGCCAGCGCGTGGGCTGCCCGGTTCACCGCCGCATTGACGTCGCGATAGGAGTGGCGCTCCTCTCCGAAGATCAGCGCGGTGCGGTCGGGGGAGCGTCCCGCATTCGTAGCCAATACCCCTGCCAACGTGGCCATGTTGTCCGAATGTAATGCTTACTATTCATTTGGTCAATCAGCTATCCGTTTGTATAGTCGTCTCTATGACGGTGGCTTCTCATGGCTGACGCTGGTGAAGTTCGCGTCGAAGATTCGGCTGACCTGACTGCCAAGGCGCGGATACGCAACGCCGCCCTGGAGTTGTTTGCCGCGAAGGGCGCGGCGAGCACCAGCATCCGTGAGGTGGCCGCCGCGGCGGGTATCACGCACGGTCTGGTGGTCCACCACTTCGCCAACAAAGACGGGCTGCGCCAAGCGGTCCGGCAGCACGCCATCGAATTGCTCCGGCTGGCAATGGAATCCGTGCCCGGTGAGGGCACCGCCACCGAGATCCGCCGCGCACGCGACACCAGCGTCGACCGCTTGCTGATTGCCAAGCCGGCGTTGATGGACTACCTGCGCCGAGCGATGCTGGATCCGGTCGAATCCGACTACGAACTCATCGGCACGGTGGCCGGTTTCACCCTCGCCGAGGTCCGCGGCCTGCGATCACGCGGCCTTGCCGCTACTCAGACCCCGGATTACCTGCAGGCCATGGCGGTGATGGTTCGCGAGCTCGGGCCGCGGCTGCTCGCGCCTGTGGCGCAACAGTTTTGGAGTCAACTCACCAACGGAGAGGCGGGCCCGGCCCCCGAACTCGAGGTCACCATCAAACAGTGAGCAGACGCAAAAGCGCCCGACACGCCGGGCGTGCGGGCGCTTTTGCGTCTGCTCGCCAGAGATCAGGCGGGCGGAGTCCAGGCGACCGGCAGGGTCTTGATGCCGTGAATGAATTGCGACAGCAATCGCGCGGGTTCGTCCGTCGCGACGATGTCGGGTATCTCGCGGCGCAATTCGTCGAACGCGACCCTGATCTCGCGCCGAGCCAGGTTCGCGCCCAGGCAGAAATGCGCGCCGCCGCCGCCGAAGCCGAGGTGCGGATTGGGATTGCGCGCGACGTCAAAAGCCCAGGGATTGGCGAACTTTGACTCGTCGCGGTTGGCCGAGTTGTACCAGAGCGAGACCTTGTCGCCGGCCGCCATCTTGGTGCCGCTCAGCTCGATGTCCTGGGTCAGGGTGCGTCGCATGTAGACCACCGGTGAGGCCCAGCGCACGATTTCCTCCACCGCGGTGGGCGCCAGGGTGTCGAAGTCGGCCCACCACCGGTCCCGCTGTTCGGGGTAACGCGACAGTGCCACCATTCCGTGACTGATTGCGTTACGGGTGGTTTCGTTGCCGGCCACCACCAGCAGGATGAAGAACGACGCGATCTCCTGAGAAGTCAGCCGCTCGCCGTCGACCTCGGCTTCCACCAGGCTGGTGGTGAGGTCGTCGTGGTGGTTGACGCGGCGGTCCTCGGCCAGCGCGGTGGCATACGCGCCGATATCCATCGAAACCTGCATGAACTCTTCGAAGTCGAGGGTCAGATCGGGGTCGCCGAAGCCGAGGATCACGTTGGTCCAGTGGAAGATCCGTTGATGGTCCTCCTCGGGAATCCCCATCATGTCGCAGATGACCTGCAGCGGCAGCGGTCCGGCGAGCTCGCTGACCAGATCGGCTTCGCCGTCGGGGTGATTGGCGATGAGATTTGCGACGAGCCGGTGCGCCCGTTCCCGCACCGACGCCTCGATGCGGGCCACGACTTTCGGGGTGAACGCCCGGCTGACGATCGAGCGCAGCCGCTGGTGGCGCGGATCGTCGAGCACGATCATCGAGCCGAAGTACTCGGCCAACTCCGGCGTCTGGTCGTTGATCGTGATGCCGGGGACGGAGCTGAAGATATCCGGGTGGCGGCTGGCGTAGTGGACGTCGTCGAGCCTGGTCAGCGCCCAGTGCCCGGTGCCCGCCACGAACCCCTCCACTTCGATGGCGGGCCAGAACGAGATCGGTGCCTCCCGGCGCAAGGTCGCGAAAGCACCGTCGCGAACGTCGTCTTCGAGGGCCCAGAAGTCCAGCGACTCGAGATGAATATCGGCAAGCGCAATCTCCGGCGGAGGCGCCCCGTTCGCCCGTGTCGAAATGCCCGTCTTTAGGCTCATGCATGTCCTCCTCGTGGCCCGGCTGATGGTCAGATCGAACAGACGGTCCTTCCGGGCGCGCCGGTAGCCGTCGCCTCCTTGACCACATTGCCGTCGACCGTGATTCGGCAGGTGATCGTGCCCTGCCCTTCTGCGCTGAGGACGTAAACTTCGCCCGCGAAACCGACGAATTGCGTCGACCACGGCAGTTTCACATTGGCCTGCTGCTGTTGGCCGGTGTTGCTCTGGAACGACAGGTATTCGGCCACGGGGGAGCTGCCGCTGATCTCGTATTTGACCTGAGGCGCATCGAGCGTCGCGTGTGCGACACCGGCACCGACCGTGGCTGCCAACCCGATACAGGTCGCGGACAGGATTGCAGGCGCGCGCAGATGCTTCGTCATGGTTTGCATCGTGTCACCACGCACGACGCTACGGAAGCCGTTTCTTACACATTCGGTGCGTGGTGTACCGACTCCACGGTGTAGAGGTGCGGTTCGAAGCTGGTTGCGATGGCGGCGCAGACCCCCTGCGTTCCGCGCGCTCGGGTCTTCGAACAGCGCTTGGTAGGCCTCGGTGCTTTGCCACTGCGCGTAGTTGACGACACGGGTGCCATCGGTGCTGAGGTGAATGTTGGCCGAGATGAAACCGGGGACGAACTGCATTTTCTCCTCGGTCGCGACGCGAAGAAGTTCGGCCAGCTCTGCGACCGCTCGGGGTCCACGGTGGACATGATCACCCCGACGCATCGGCCTCCGAACTTGCCCGGCTGTGCTTTGTCACCCGGCAGTCGCTGCGTGACGTGCTGAGCGGACTGCGTGACTCCGGTCTGGTTGCGTTGTCCGATGCACAGGGACCGGGCCGCGCCCGGGCGCTGCAATTGACTCCAATTGGGCTGCGCCACCTCGAGGACAGCCACGCCGCGGTGGAAGGCGTCGAAGCTGACATGCTGCGCGGGATTCCGGCTGCGGCGCGCAATGAGCTCGCTACCTTGCTTCTGCGCTGCGCCGAAAACCTAGAAGCCTGAACGCCGGCGGGACGGGTGCCGCTCGCACGGGTCAAATGCCAGATGTTGCACTGCCCCGCCTAGGGTGAAGCCGGTACTCGGTGAAGGGTGAGAGGTGGCTCGGTAGATGTCGCGACATGACGTAAAGCGGGTAGTCGTCTGGGGCACCGGCTTTGTCGGCCGGATGGTGCTCCCCGAGATCGTCAAGCATCCGCTGTTCGAGTTGGTGGGTGTCGGCGTCAGCAACCCCGACAAGGTCGGCCGCGATGTCGGCGACATCTGCGGTTTGCCCGAACCAGTGGGTATCACCGCCACCGACGACGTCGAAGCGCTGATCGCGCTCAAACCCGACGCGCTGGTGCACTACGGCCCGACCGCGATGCACGCCAAGGACAACATCAAGCTCATCACGAGTTTCCTGCGGGCCGGCATCGACGTGTGCTCGACCGCGATGACGCCGTGGATCTGGCCGACGATGCCGCAGAACCCGCCGAACTGGATCCAGCCCATCACCGAGGCCTGCGAGGCAGGGGAGTCCTCCTGCTTCACCACCGGCATCGACCCGGGATTCGCCAACGACCTTTTTCCGATGACCCTGATGGGCCTGACGTCGGAAGTGCGCCGAGTCCGTGCCTCAGAGTTGCTGGACTACACCAACTACGAGGGCGACTACGAAGTCGAGATGGGCATCGGCCGTGAGCCGGAGTACAGCCCGATGCTGGAAAACAGCGACGTGCTGATCTTCGCGTGGGGCGCGACCGTCCCGATGATCGCCCACGCCGCCGGCATCATGCTCGACGGGATGACCACCACCTGGGACAAGTGGGTGACCCCGACCGACCGCAAGTCGGCCAAGGGCGTCATCAAAGCCGGCCACGTCGCCGCCGTCCGATTCACCATCAATGGCCTCTACCAGGGCGAAACGCGCATCCAACTCGAGCACGTCAACCGCATCGGGCTCGACGCCGCCCCGGACTGGCCCACCGGCCACGACAACGACGTCTACCGGGTGGACATCGAAGGGACCCCGAGCATCTTCCAGGAAACCGCGTTCCGGTTCACCGACGGGTCGGGCCGTGACGCGGCGGCCGCCGGGTGCCTGGCGACCGGGTTGCGCGCACTCAACGCGGTTCCGGCGGTCAACGAGTTGTCGCCGGGCTGGGTCACCGCGCTCGACCTGCCGTTGATCCCCGGCGCCGGCACCATTCGCTGACGGTCCTGCACGGCTGGCGCCGGTCGTTATACAGCCGGCGCATAGCTACCGCATAGATTCACATCAGGTTTTTGTGGCTAAATTTGAGGGTAAGTTCCTGCGGGGGCAGAGCGCTGAACACGGGGATTGGACCACATGGCAGACGGAGCTAGGCCCGCTCTGGGCCTCTCGATTGGGGCCACCAATCTGGCGGCCGTGACCGCCGAGCACGCCATCACTCGCAAGCCGGTGCTGACGCTGTACCGACAGCGTCCGCCGGAGGTCGGGGTGCCGTCGGAGAACCCGAGGCTGGACGAGCCCGGGCTGGTGATCACCGACTTCGTGGACCGGGTGGGGGACCCGATCGGCATCGTGGCCGCCGACGGTTCGATGCACCGCAGTGAGGCGCTGGTCGCCGACGGATTGCGGGCGCTGGCCTACGCCGCTACCGGAGGAAGGCCGCTGCCCGAATCGGTCGCGGTGACCTATCCCGCCCATTGGGGGCCTGCCGCGGTGGACGCGCTGGGTGTTGCGCTGAGCCGAGTGTCGGAATGGTCCAACAAGACGCAGCCGCCGATCCTGATCCCCGACGCCGCGTCCGCCCTGTTCGCGGTGCGGGCGAACCCCGGAATACCGGCCCGGGGGATCGTCGCGATATGCGATTTCGGTGGCAGCGGCACCAGCATCACCTTGGTCGATGCGAGCGCGGAGTATCAGCCGCTGGAGCCGACCTTCCGGCACCATGACTTCTCCGGTGACCTGATCGACCAGTCGCTGCTGAGCTACGTCATATCCGAAATGCCGCGCACAGGTCCGTTTGACCCGTCCGGCACCTCGGCGATCGGCTCGTTGACCCGGCTGCGGGCGGAATGCCGCACGGCCAAAGAGCAGCTGTCGTCGAGCACGGCGACCACGATGGTCGACGAGTTGCCGGGCAGGCACGGCGATATCCGGCTCACCCGAAACGAGCTCGAGGACGCGATCAGCGACTCGTTGGACAGCGTCGTCAGGGTCCTCGAACAAGCCATGGGGCGCAACGGAATCCACGCCGCGGACCTGGTCGCGATCGTCTCGATGGGTGGTGGGGCCACCATCCCGGCGGTCACGACGAAGTTGTCCGGACACTTCCGCGTGCCGGTCGTCACGGCTCCGCGTCCGCAACTGACGGCCGCGATCGGCGGCGCGCTGCGGGCAGCGCGAGGGCCGGGCGACAACATCCCGACGACGATGACTCCGGCCGCCTCGGTGACCGCGACGCAGCTGGCGCCACTGGCGGCGTCGGCGGCTGCAGCGTCCCCGCCGTCCCCGGCGGCGCCGGGGACGGCTTACCAGGAACTCAAGGCCCTGAAGACGAAGCCCCGAAGGCCGTGCCGGTGTCCTCCGTGCAGCCGGCATTGGCCTGGTCGGAGGCCGGCGAGGACTCTCGCTCCATGCCGGTCGACGGTGGCGGATCCGGGTACACGTCCGCCCGGCCGCAGCTGAAGTTCGAGCGCGACAAGCAACCGGCGCCGGAGCCCAAGGCTTCGATCATTCCGTGGTATCGCCTGCCGGCGGTGATCGTGATCAGTACCGCGGTGGCGGTGCTGTTGGTGGGCACCGCCGTGGCGATCGGATTGAGTTCCGACGGCTCCGGTGGCAAGCGGGTGCCGCCCGGAATGAGCACCGCGCCGGCGTGCGCACCGCGCCTGCGTCGTCGGCGCCCGCGTCATCGCCGGCACCGGCAAGTCCGGCGCCGGAGCCGGGGCAGTCTGCACCTCCGCCCCAGGCGCCGCAAGAGCCTCAACCGACGGACGCGCCACCACCCCGGCGGGCGATGTTCCGCCCCCGGCCTCGATGACCGACAGTCCGCCGCCCGCCGCTCAGGCGCCCGTGACACAGCAGGACGCACCGGCGCCTGTCTTACCAGCGGCCCCGCCAGTTCCGGCGCCACCGGCACCACCGGCGCCGGCGCAGCTACCGCCGATCCCGGCGATTCCGCCCCTCCCGCATATTCCGGGGATTGGCCTGCCTGGGATAGCTCCACTGCCTGGGATAGCTCAGGTACCTGGAGCCGGCGTCCAACTCGGTCCGCCGGCTCCACACGCCCACTGAGCCGAGAAGCTAACTGCCTGCGGTCGTTCTTTCTTTGGCGTCCTTGATGACCGCCGCGTTGAATTCCTTGTCCCGAGCGGTCTTGTCCTTGAGGGACTCCTCGTCAGTGTCCTCAGTGTCGTGTCTTCTTTCGCCGCACTTGCGGCCTTCGCTTTGGCCGCTGGGGCATCCTCGTCATCGGCGCTGTGGGGTTGCCGTCGTCGTCGAGCCAATCGTTGACCGCGGTGCCCGAAACCGCTCCGCCGGTACCCGGCAGCACCAACGTCGGCCGGTCTTCGTAGGCCGTCATCATTTCGGAGGCTTTCTTCTTGGCCTCGTCGTCGGGCTCGGGCTTTTCCTCAGGGTGGTCGCCGGTTTTCCTCGCCCGCTCTCCTCTTCTCGTGTTGCTGGTCTGTTCGGTACTGCGCATCATGCGTTTCGCCCCCTGGCGGTTGCAGTTTGTGACCCACCCCTCAACGCCGGTTACCCACTGCGGTGTTGTGCCGAAACTCTCGTTTACTGCGAGCCGCGTTTGACCAGCACCAGTGAGGCCAGTGGAATGCGCATCGGTTCGGGCGCGTTGGACAACCGTTGCGCGACGTTGGCCTCCAATTGCGCGATGAATTCGTCGGCTCGTGGGTCGCTGACACCGCCGTCCAATCCGGCCGCCAGAGTCGGGAAAAGGGCGGCGCGCGCGAACGCCGCCCACTGCGCCCCGAATGCATCTGCGTCTGCATCGGTTTGAAACCGGGCCCAGAACCGGTCCTCGGCGTTGAACACTTCGAGGTGCTCGATCGTCAAACCTGCGTATCGCCCGTTGGGCGAGAAGGGAGCACGAAAGTCCTCTTCGCTGCGGGCGACCACGGGAATCGCCATGCGCCGCAGCTCTTCTGGGCGCAGCAGGCGCTCGCGCACCAGATCGTCGAGTGCCGCGACCATCGCGTCATTCATTGCGCGGTAACCGAATTCGCCGTTCTCGTCGAGCGCCATCGTCAGCACCACCAGGCGCCCGTCCGGACACATCTCGCGTCCGCGGAACGCCAGGAAGTCCTGCCAGTCCGACGCCGACTGCTGCGTGTAGGCGGCGCGAGCGTCCTCGATCTTGCTGTACGCGACCGAAACGTGATCGCTGAGTTCGGGTGCTCCGTTCGGGATTCGGCTCAGCCACTGGATCGCCCACGACGTCCAGCCCAGGTTCACGGTGCCGGTCGGCATGATTTGGGAGTAGAAGGATCGGCCGATGGCCGAGGCGAAACTCGCCGGATCTTGGTGCAGGTAGCTGTCCGGATCGTCGTTCAACGTCCAGAACAACGCGGTGAAGTCGTTGTCCGGTACATCGCTGTGCGCCACCAGGATTGCGTGGTCGGGGCGGGTGCGCCGACGAAGCACGTCAATGGCCGCCGACATCGGCTTGAGCGAATTGTGGCCGGTGGCAGCGCCATAGTCAGCGATCACGACCGGTTGGGGCGGTGCGGGCAGCGGCACCTCGGCGGCCGCCTGCTCGAATAACGTTACGGCCGGAAGCAATCCGGCGGCCTGCAGCCGAGACGATTGAGTGTATGTCGCACTCTCCACTGGCTCCGGCCGGACCACGACGCTCGATTCGGGGATGCGAGCCTCCGGGCCCATGTCAGTTCGGGCTCGGGTACTTGACTCCGGTGAGCCGCTCGGAGAGCTCCCAAAGTTGTTGACTGTCAGCGTCGTTTTTGGCATTCGCGGGTATCTTGGCCAGCGCCACGCCGCCGCCGGCCGCCTCGTAGAAGCCGCTGGGCCCATAGAACGCGCCGCCTTCGGCGTGCGGCGCTGCGGCCGCGTACACCGCGGGCAGAATGCCTTCGTCGATCTCCTGCCACAGGAACGGCGCAAAACGCCAGGAGGATTTGTACAAACGCTCCATCAGAGCGGGCTTTTCGCGACCATGCGACGGACCGGCGATCTGCAGGTTGGTCTTGGTCAGGCCGGGGTGTGCGGCATTGGACACGATGCCCCAACCGGCCGCGCGGCTGCGCTTGTCCAGCTCGAGGGCGAACATCAACACCGCCAGCTTGGACTGGCCGTAGGCCGACATGGCCTTGTAGGACTTCTCGAACTGCGGGTCGTCGAAATGGATCTTGCCGCTTTGGCGCGCCGCCAGGCTGCTCAGCGAGACCACCCGCGCGCCGTTCGCGGCGCGCAGCAGCGGCAGCACGTGGCCGGTCAGGGCGAAGTGGCCGAGATGGTTGCTGCCGAACTGCAATTCGAAGCCGTCCGCGGTGGTGTCGCGTTCCGGCGGCGTCATGACGCCGGCGTTGTTGATCAGGATGTCGATCGGGCGGCCCTCGGCGTTGAGTTGCTCGCCCAGTGCGGCGACGGAAGCCAGTGACGACAGATCGAGGGCCTTGATGGTCAACTTGGCGTCGGGAACCGTCGCGCGGATGTCCTCGATAGCCTTTTCCCCTTTGGCGCGATTGCGGATCGCCATCACGACATCGGCACCGGCCGTCGACAGCCGTCGGGCCAGCCCGAACCCCAGACCACTGTTGGCTCCGGTGATGACTACCAGCTTCCCGGACAGATCGGGCACCGTGGCGACGAGATCGTTGGCCATGCGTATCACTCCTCTGGCGGTTGTGCGTGGTCCCGGGTCCTAGTGTGCTCTGTTCGCGGCCGCCGCTGAATCCGGCATTCTGATCGGCATGGCCCGTATTCCCGGCTACGCCGCGGCGCTGGTCGCCGGCGCACTCCCGGCGCTGGCCTTTCCCGCGCCCGCGTGGTGGTGGCTGGCGTGGTTCGGTCTGGTGCCGCTGCTGCTGGTGGTGCGTGCCGCACCGACCTCGTGGGCGGGCGCCGTTCGGGCGTGGTGCGGTGCGGGCGGCTTCGTGGTCACGACTCAGTACTGGCTGGTGAACAGCATCGGCCCGATGTTGGTGGTGCTGGCCGTCGGACTCGGCGCGCTGTGGCTGCCGTGGGGGTGGTTCGGGCACCGCTTGTTGTCGGCGCCGGTCAGCACCGGGCGCACGGTGGCCGCCATGGCTGTGCTGCCCAGCGCATGGGTAGCCGCCGAAGCGGTGCGATCCTGGCCCGCGATGGGCGGTCCCTGGGCATTGCTGGGCGCGTCGCAATGGAACCAGCCGGCGATGTTGGCCTCGGCCGCGCTGGGCGGCGTGTTGTTGACGAGTTTTGTTCTGGCCGCGGCAAATACGGCGATCGTTGTGGCGGTCCTGCACCGGGACGCCGCCGGTCGACTCGTCGCGGTGGGCTGCCTGCTGGCCTGCGCCGGCCTGGGCCCGGCCTGGTATCTGCTGGGCCCGGCGCCCGCCGGCGGGACGACGGTGCGGGTGGCCCTGGTGCAGACCGGCGACATCGCCGACTCGGGCGCACGGCAGGCCGCCAGTGAAGCGCTCACGTCGACGCTCGCCGGCCAGCGGCCGGACCTGGTGGTCTGGGGTGAGAGCAGCGTCGGACAAGACCTGGCCAGCCACCCCGAAGTGGTGGCCCGCCTCGCGGAGCTGTCGCGGCGGGTTGGGGCGGACCTGCTGGTCAATGTGGACGCGCCCGTCCCGAACGGCGGCGTCTACAAGTCGGCGGAGCTTGTCGACGGGCACGGACTGTTGGGTGGCTACCGGAAAACCCGGCTGGTCCCGTTCGGTGAATACGTGCCGCTGCGCTCGCTTTTCGGCTGGGTGACCCGCTTCAGCAAGGCCGCCGCCCAGGACCGGCAGCGCGGAACCGGGCCGGTGGTGCTGCGGGAGGGATCGCTGGATATCGGACCGCTGATCAGCTACGAGACCACCTTTTCCGATCTCACCCGCCGTGAGGCACAACTGGGCGCGGGGTTGCTGGTGTATCAGAGCTCGACGTCGACATTTCAGGGAAGTTGGGCGCAGCCGCAACTGGCCGGCCAGCCGGCGGTCCGCGCCGTCGAGGTGGGCCGCCCGGCCGTGCATGTCGGTTTGTCCGGGGACAGCTCGGTCTTCGACGCCCGCGGCCGCCGGCTGGCCTGGTGCGCTTCCGATTTCCGGGGAGTGACCGTGGTCGGCGTTCCACTGGCGTCCGATGTCACCCCGTACCAGCGGTTCGGGGACTGGGTGCCAGTGACGGGTTTTGTGGTGCTGGGCGGCGCCGGCGTGGTCGCGGTGTTGGGTCGTCACCGATCCGCGCGCGTGACAAACTGCCAGCATGAGTAGCGGGCGGCTCGCCAAGCTTTCGCTGACCGGCGCCATTGCGATTTTGGTGGTCTCGGTGATCGGCTTCATCACCACGCTGGTGCTCAACGCGTTTTTCCTGGACAAATACGACGCCTACGGTGAAGTGCCGATCCCGGGTTCGGGCAGCCTGCATCTGCCGGCCGGCGAAGTCACGGTCAGCCTGCATACGGTGGTTCTCGGCGATCTCAACCGTGGTCTGCCGGTGCCCCCGCTCGGGGTCACGATCAGCCCGCCGGACGGTGTCGCGCAACCGGTGGTGACGGAAAACATCGGCAGCACGACGACGGTGAACAACGACGCGCATGTACGCGTGTGGGTGGCCCACATTGCCACCGAGGGTGACTACAGCATCACGACGGACGGCCAGGTCAACGGCTACGTCAATCCGCGACTGGCCTTCGGCCACAGTAGTTCGTACGGCTACCTGGTGTGGGTGTTCGTCGGCTTGTTCGCCGCCGGCCTGGTGGATTTGGCGTTGTCGATCTGGTGGCTGGCCCGCCCCAGACGCAGGGCGGCGTCGGCGATCGTGACCGAGCCCTATTTCCCGGTGACGCCGGCCACCCCGGTCGGACCGGCCATCCAAACCAGCCGGGCTCACGAACCCGGCGACGAGGGCGTCCGGCTGGAGCGGCTCAAAACCCTTGCGGCGCTGCGTGATTCCGGAGCGCTGACGGAAGAGGAGTTTGAGGCCGAGAAACGCCGGATCCTCGAGGGCCACTGAGCCTTTCGTAGTCGCCGAGCGTAGCGCGTCGGTACGGTGACACGCCGGTCCGGCTGGCATTCTGCGCACGCTCGCTCGAGCTGGCCCGTTATGCAACCGGCCCTGATAACGTGTGTTGATTACGATCCGACCGCAACAGGGGTGGGAGCTGGCTTATGTCGCACGTGATCGCGACGCCGCAAGCGTTGGCGGATGCGGCTGGGAACTTGGCCAAGATCGGTTCGACGATCAAAGCCGCCAATTCGAACGCGGGCCCCGGACTTGCCGGAGTTGCGCCCCCAGGCGCCGATCCGGTGTCGGCCTATCTCATGGCGCTGTTTTCCGTGCATGCCCAGACATACCAAGTCGCCGGCTCCCAAGCGGCTACTCTGCACGACCAGTTCGTGCAGGTCCTGCAGGACAGCGCGGGAGCGTATGCCAAGACCGAGGCCGCCAACGCGTTGCCCATGCAGAAGGCGTTGGGCTCGATCGGTGAAGCCGGCCAGGCTACCGCCGGGCACCTGATCGGCGACGGCCCCGGTGGTGCGGGTGGCGCCGGACACCACGACGGCGTTGGTGGGCCGCCCCCCGCCGCCGGCGGCGCGGGCGCGCCCGGCAATGGCAACCCGGTCGGTGGCGGACCCGGCGCGGACGGTCACGCGGTCGCGGTCGATGGCCCACAGAGCAGCGATATGGGCGGCGGCGGTGTTGACGGAAGCCCGTCGGCACGGCGGCGGCGGTGGCGGCGGGACGATCGGCGGCCTGGCGGTGGGCCGGTCGTGATCGCAGACCCCGGTGGCGTTGGCGCTGGTGCCTACGTCGGCCCCGGCGTCGTGAGCGCGGGCATTCCACCCGCCTGGGGTCCATCGGTACCGGCAGCAGCGGCCGGCCCATCGGCGCCCGGCGTGGCGGCGGCGCCGCAGGCTCCCGTGGACATGACCGGCGGCTACCAAGCCATGGCTGGATGGGCGGGTCTAGGCGGCGGCGGTATCGGTGATTCCGCCGGCTTCGCCGGCCTGAGTGGATCGGTGGCGCCGGCGGCGGCCTCCCCGGCGCCGGTCGCTCCGGCGGCGCAATCAGCCGTGCAAACGGCGGCCAAGGCACAACCGTTGCACCCGGAACACCCGGACCACCCGTCCGATCTCTTGCGCGACATACCGGCAGTGCTCATTCCCCTGCCACGGCTTCGGGGGTTGCGCGAAAAGCTCCGCGGGCTTCGGTCGGGGCTGCGCGACAAAGACGAATGGCGGGACAAGCTTCGTCGAGGATGCAGCCAGTCGGCCATGGGGCCGCGACGAACTTCTGAGTGCTCTAGGACTTCGGCCGCCCGGGCACGGATGACGCGTCAGTGGCCTGACTAGTTTCCGCGGGCCACCCACTCCTCGTAGTGGACGATCTCGTCGCCGACGGTAGTGCTGTCACCGTGGCCGGTGTGCACGATGGTCTCGCCGGGTAATTTGCCGAGCCGGTCCGAAATCGACTGCAGGATAGTCGGGAAGTCGGAGTACGAGCGACCCGTCGCGCCCGGCCCGCCGGCGAACAGGGTGTCGCCGCTGAACACCACCCCTAACTCGGGGGCGTACCAACACACCGATCCAGGGGAGTGGCCCGGGGTGTGCAGCGCCTGCAACTGGGTTCCGGCGACACTTAGCTTGTGGCCATCTGCGATAGCGCCAAAGCTCTTGTCCGGGTGAGTCATTCGCCACAGCACATCATCGCCGGGGTGCAGCAGCACCGGCGCGTCGAGTGCCTCGCCTAATTGCGGAGCCACCGTCACGTGGTCGTTGTGGCCGTGCGTGCACACCACCGCCACCACGTTGCGGCCGTTGACCGCCGCCACGATCGGTTCGGCGGAGTGGGCGGCGTCGAACACCACGACGTCGGAGTCGTCGCCGACGATCCAGATGTTGTTGTCGACTTCCCAACTGCCGCCGTCGAGTTCGAAGGTTCCGTGGGTGACTATCCGTTCTATGGCGGCCATTACAGGATCACCACCGAGCGCAATACCTGGCCGCCGTGCATCTTGTGGAACGCCTCTTCGACGTCGCCCAGCCCGATGCGCTCGGAGACGAACTTGTCCAGCGGAAGCCGGCCCTGCAGGTACAGGTCGATCAGGGTGGGGAAGTCACGTTCGGGCAGGCAGTCGCCGTACCACGACGACTTCAGCGACCCGCCGTGCGAGAAGAAGTCCACCAGCGGCATGTCCAGGCGCATATCGGGCGTCGGAACCCCCACCAGCACAACGGTTCCGGCGAGGTCGCGGGCGTAGAACGCCTGCTTCCAGGTCTCGGGCCGCCCGACCGCGTCGATCACCACGTCGGCGCCGAACCCGTCGGTGAGGTCCTGGATGGTCTTGACGACGTCGAGTTCGCGGGCGTTGACGGTGTGGGTCGCGCCGAACTTGCGCGCCCAGTCCAGTTTCGTGTTGTCGGTGTCGACCGCGATGATCCGCTTGGCGCCGACCAGCGCGGCGCCCGCGACCGCGGCGTCGCCGACCCCGCCGCAACCGATGACCGCGACGGTGTCGTCACGATTGACCGCGCCGGTATTGATCGCCGCACCCAGTCCGGCCATCACGCCGCAGCCCAGCAGGCCCGCGACCGCCGGGTCGGCCTCGGGGTTGACCTTGGTGCATTGGCCCGCGGCTACCAGTGTCTTGTCGGCGAACGCCCCGATGCCCAGCGCCGGCGTGAGTTCGGTGCCGTCGGTCAGCGTCATCTTCTGCTCGGCGTTGAAGGTGTCGAAGCAGTAGTTGGGCCGGCCGCGTTTGCAGGCCCGGCACTGGCCGCACACCGCACGCCAGTTCAGGATCACGAAGTCGCCCGGCGCGACGGAGGTGACCCCGGGCCCGACGGCTTCCACGGTGCCCGCGGCCTCGTGGCCCAGCAGGAACGGATACTCGTCGTTGATGCCGCCCTCGCGGTAGGTCAGGTCGGTATGGCACACCCCGCAGGCGATGATGTCGACCACGGCCTCACCGGGCCCGGGGTCGGGGACGACGATGTCGACCAACTCGACGGGTTCGCCCTTCTTTCGTGAAATCACGCCGCGCACTGTCTGACTCATGCGGTCCAACCTACTGTTGGTCTTTCCGCGCCGAGCCCGCGGTGGGGCAAAGATCCCCGGTGTAGCGTCCGTGAGCGTGACCGAACTCGAGACCGCTGAGGCATTCACCGAACGGATGGTTGGGGCCATCGACAATGCCAGCCTGGCGATTCTGGTCAGCGTTGGACATCAGACCGGTCTGCTGGACGCGCTGGCCGGGCTGCCACCGTCCACCAGCGCCGAGATCGCCGACGCGGCGGGCCTCAACGAGCGCTACGTCCGGGAATGGCTGGGCGGCATGACCACCGGGCGGATCGTCGAGTACGACGCCGCGACCGCGACCTACTCGCTGCCCGCTCACCGCGCCGGCGTGTTGACCCGGGCGGCCGGCGCCGACAACCTGGCCGTGGTGGCCCAGTTCATTCCGCTGCTCAGCGAGGTCGAGCAGAAGATCATCGGCTGCTTCCGCGCCGGCGGCGGACTGCCCTACAGCGAATTCCCGCGCTTCCACGCGCTGATGGCCGAGATGAGCGGCGCGGTGTTCGACGGCTCCCTGATCGACGTGGTGCTGCCGCTGGTCGACGGGCTGGTCGAGCGGCTGCGTTCCGGCGCCGACGTCGCCGATTTCGGCTGCGGCAGCGGCCACGCCATCAACCTGATGGCACAAGCCTTTCCGGCGAGCCGGTTCACCGGCATCGACTTTTCCCAGGAAGCCATCGCGACCGGGATCACGGAGGCGGCTCGCCTCGGCCTGGCGAACGCGACGTTCGAGAGCCACGACCTGACCCGGCTGGACGAGGACCCCGAAAAGGACGCGGCGTACGACGTGATCACCGCGTTCGACACGATTCACGATCAGGCGCAGCCGGCGCGTGTGCTGGAAAACCTCTATCGCGCACTGCGACCCGGTGGCGTGCTGCTGATGGCCGACGTCAAGGCGTCCAGCCGGCTCGAGGAAAACGTGGGCGCTCCGCTGAGCACGTACCTGTACGCGACCTCGATGATGCACTGCATGACGGTGTCGCTGGCTTTGGACGGTGCCGGACTGGGAGCGGCATGGGGCCAGCAGCTGGCCATCTCGATGCTGGCCGACGCCGGGTTTGACGACGTGCTGGTGGCCGAGACCGAGACGGACCCGTTCAACAACTACTACATCGCCAAGAAGTGATGGCCGCTCTCGACGCAATTGACGACTGGCCGGTCGCGTCCGCCGCGGCCGCGGTGATCGGGCCCAGCGGAGTACTCGCCGCACACGGCGACACCAAACGGGAGTTCGTACTGGCGTCGGTGACCAAGCCACTAGTGGCCACGGGCCGCGCAGATCGCCATCGAGGAGGGCGTCGTCGATCTGGATACCGCGGCCGGTCCACCTGGCTCGACTATCCGCCACCTGTTGGCGCATGCCTCGGGCCTGGCGATGAACTCGGAGAACACGCTGGCCGCACCCGGAACCCGCCGGATGTACTCCAACTACGGCTTCACCGTGCTGGCCGAAGCGGTGGCGCGGGAGTCGGGGATCGAGTTCAGCCGCTACCTGATCGAGGCGGTGTTCGAGCCGCTCGGAATGTCGGGCACGCGTCTGGACGGTGGCATCCCCGCGGCCGGGTACGGGGGTAAGTCGACGGTCGCGGATCTGGCGGCGTTCGCCAGGGACCTGCTGCGCCCGGCGACGGTCTCGCTCGCAGATGCACGCGGAGGCGACGGCCGTGCAGTTCCCGGGTCTGGACGGGGTGCTGCCGGGCTACGGCGCCCAGCGGCCCAACGACTGGGGGCTGGGCTTCGAGATCCGGGACTCGAAATCGCCGCATTGGACGGGCGGTCGAAACTCGGCGCGGACATACGGCCATTTCGGTCAGGCGGGCGGTTTCATCTGGGCGGATCCCGAGGCTGACCTGGCGCTTGTCGTGCTCACCGACCGCGATTTCGGTGACTGGGCCCATGGCGTGTGGCCGGCCTTGAGTGACGCCGTTATCGCCGAGTACCGCTAAAGCAAAACTGCACACTAGCGCAACAGGGGTCCCACAGGGCACAATAGACACGCAAGACACACAAGTTCATCTGAGCATCCTGCTTATCGGGTTCACCAGGTCGTTGGGGAAGACGTCCCTCGTGGAACCGAAGGAGCAGCAGATGCGTGCGTCGAACCAATTTGACGACGTGACGACCGGCGTGGTGTACGTGCACGCCTCGCCGGCGGCGGTATGCCCGCATGTCGAGTGGGCGTTGTCGTCGACCCTGCAGGCCAAGGCCAACCTGGTCTGGACCCCGCAGCCGGCCATGCCGGGGCAGTTGCGCGCGGTCACCAACTGGGTTGGACCGGTAGGCACCGGCTCCCGGCTGGCCAACGCGCTGCGCTCCTGGTCGGTGCTGCGTTTCGAGGTCACCGAGGATCCCAGCCCCGGAGTCGACGGGCAGCGGTTCAGCCACACCCCGCAGCTCGGCCTGTGGAGCGGGTCGATGAGCGCCAACGGCGACATCATGGTCGGGGAAATGCGGCTGCGGGCGATGATGGCCCAAGGCGCCGACACCTTGGCCGCCGAACTGGACTCGGTGCTGGGGACCGCGTGGGACGACGCGCTCGAGATGTATCGCGACGGTGGCGACGCCGGCGAGGTGACCTGGCTGAGCAGGGGAGTCGGTTAATCAGTTAGCCGGCAGGTCAACTGGCTTGGCCGACACCGGCATGTCGACGTTTCCCTGGCACGCTCCGCCGATGATGTCGGTGTGGAAGACGCCGGTGAGGATTCCGTTCGGCCCGGGCGTATAGACCGTGATCGATTTGGCCGGATCGTCTTCGGTCGTCCCGTTCGGCAGCAGGCAATCCCACTTCCAGCTCATCTCGCGCACCCACTGCGACCCGTTCCAGGTGAATTCGACTGTCGCAGGCATGGAATCGTTCTTGGGCGGCGGAGGATTGTTGACCGTGGCGGTGCAGACGTTCCCGGAGCAGGTCGAGCTGATGGAATAGCTGCCCCGGTGGGCTAATTCATTTTGGCTGGCCGCAATGCTGGTGCCGGTCTTGGCATTAGCGGAAAGCACCAGAATGTACTGCCCATTCCAGGACGCAACCTCGCCGGCGAAAGCCGACGGGGCAACGCACAACGCGCCGCACAGCGATGCGGCCGCGGCGACGACGAGCGTGGTTTTACGAGCTGCCGACATGCAAATGATGTCGCGGCTGGTGCGTGGGGCGTTACACCGTCACCGGTTGGCAGTTGGCGTTGGACACACGCGGAGTCGGTGTCTGCTGGGATCGGATACGCGCTTGCGGAGCACGGTGTTGCTGCTTTTCAGCGCTTATCTCGCCCATACGCAACGGCCATGATCAGACCCAACAGCGCAATCAGGAGGAATATCATCGCCACCGGGTCGATGAGGTCAAACATCATGCGATCACCCCTGAGTTGCCGCGCCCGTTTGCCATGCACGGTTCAACGCCTGGTGCAGGCCGTACAAGCGACGTATGTGGTTGTGTCACAACGGGTGGATGGCCCATTGCGCGAGGTGCTGGCTCAGCGAATCGCCGCCGAGCGGGCATCGTTTCGTCGAAAGGGCGCGCGTGGCCCAGCATTCCGTGACCCCGGCTGACGAGACGCGGCGTCACGGGCAAGCGGTAGCGTCGGCCGACGTTTCATTGCTGCCGTTGTCTGTCGTTGTTGTGGTCTTTGGTGCCCGGCTGTCACCGTTGCGTCGCGGTAAGCAGACTGCGGCCGAGGGCCTTTCGCAACGTTCATTCCGGAGGGCACGGCATCTAGGAGTGTCACGAGCACGGGGCGCGTCTCATTGGGGATGGAGTAGATGCGCTGGTCGCCAGGACGTGCGCCGGCGATCGCGTGGCCCAGCGGCGACAGCGTCGAGTAGACCGTGACGTCGGCGCCCTCACCGAAACGCCGGCCGAGCAGAAAGGTTTCGGTCTCGCCGGTGGCGTCGTAACGGATGGTAAGAACCATGCCCGGTTCGGCGACGCCGCCGCCGACGACGTCCGCACTGACGACCGCATTGGTCAACAGATCCTGAATCTCGCGGACGCGCGCTCGTCGCGCTGAGTAGCCCGCGGTGAGATTCGCGTCGTAATCCATCAAGTCGTCGGGAACTTCAAAACTGCGCCGCGACCGCAGCGCGGCCAGTTCATTGTGCAGTCGAGTGTATTCCTGTCGCGTCATCCAGATGCGTTGTGTGCTGGTCATTTTTGATGCCTTTCGTGTCAATGAGGGTGTCGTCAGAGGCGGGCCGCAGCGCAGCAACCGCCCCTGACGACGCGGAGCCCGTGGTGGGCGTGAGCTCGCCGCGCTTTGGATTCGCGGACCATAGCGGCTGCGGGGAGCGCTAACGGCCGCTCCTGCGCAACGGATCAAACTCGCGCAGGGCTTGGGGTTGCTTGCCGGTCGTAATCTGTTCGGTCAACAGCCGCCCGGTAATTGGGCCGTGCGCCAATCCCCACATGCCGTGTCCGCCTGCCAGGTAGACGCCCGGTGATACCTCGCCGATCAGGGCGCGGCCATCCGGAGTGACCGGGTAAGCGCCAACCCACACGTTGCTGCGCTCGGCCCAGCGCGCCCCGTCCAACAAGGGACCGGCCGAGGCGACGATGGCCGCCACCCGCTCTGGTATGACCCGCTCATGGAGGTGGCGGAAGTCTACGGTGCCCGAAACACGGAGTGCGCCCTTGTACGGCGTGCACGCCACCCGAGCGTCCGGCAGGTAGATGGGGGTGGGTATCGAGCGGTCCACGGGCACGGTAAACGAGTAGCCGTGACCGGCCTGCACCGGGACGCGCAGCCAGCGGCCCGCCAGCCGCGACAACCGTGCGCCGGTGGCGATCACCGTGGCATCCGCGGTCAGCGGTTTTCCGTTGCGCGGGTACACCGTAACGCCGTTGTCCGAGGTGAGTATGTCGCGGATTTCCAGCCTGCGGATAGTTGCCCCGCGGACCACTACTGAGCGGCCCAGGGCCTCCACGAATCGTCGCGGGTCGACGAAGCGCTGCGCGTTGATGTTCAGCCCCGCGGTGACCGCTTGCGAGGCCAGGGGTACTTGTTCGCGCAACGCCTCACCCGACAATGCGGTGACATACATTGTCTGGCCGGCGTTTTCGAGCTCGCGCAGCTCCGTCAGCATGCCTTCCGCCTCCTCGGTGGTGCGAAACACCGCGGTGATCGGCGCGTCGGTCATCGGCACATCAACCCCGTTGGCGGTGAGCACGTCGAAGGCTTCGAGGCATTCCTCGTTCAGGCGTACATTGGCCCGCATCGCCCGCTTCCACGACGATCGCCGGCAGTTGGCGGCGAACTGGATCAGGAACGCCCCGAGTCTCGCGTCGGCGATCAACGGGATGTGCAAGGGGGCGGTCGGATCCCACCCGGCGCGAAGCGCATGGCGCAGCACCGCCGGGGAGTTCAGCGGGAGGGTCAGCCCTGGGGCGATCCACCCGCCGTTGCCCCGGGAGGCGCCGGCGGCGACGCCGGTGCGGTCCACCACCGTGACGTCGACTCCGCGTTCCTGTAGGAACCACGCTGTCGACAATCCGACGACGCCCGCACCGACGACGATCACCGACCGCGGTCCGCCGTCAATGCGCTCGACGCTGACCATCACATACCTCCGTAGCTGAACTTTGGTTATCAATTCCCATGGTGGCGTGGATGGGTGCCGGACCGCTTGCCCCAACCGGACAACGGCGCAGTGGGCGATTGTCGGCAGCCGACAACTCATTCGGCGCGACATCAATTCGCCAAGCACGCGACCGCCGTGTGCGCACTACCCGCCATCCGGCGGCTGGTCAGGTAGCCCGGGACGATTATCGGGAAGTGTGCCCGTCGCCGTCGCCGATCAGATGCTCGGAGTCACGTTGCCACCCGGCATGGCGGACCCCGTCAAGGTAGGCCCGGGTGCCTGCGAACAAGGCCGCCGCAGCGATGGCGACGCTTGACCAGATCGCCAATGCGACCACTATCGCCTCGTCAGCGGCAGACATCACCGCTGCGCCAACATGGGAACCGTCCTTGTCCACCCAAATGTCAATCGAATCGCCAGGTTTCACCGTCGGTGCCGCCTTGACCGCGCCGGTGTGTTCGGCGCCGGCCGCAAACCATCGGGCGCGCACCGTGATCGTGTCGCTCCGAGCGGGGCTGTCGATCACGGTCGCGGTGACCATGTGCTGAGTCTGAGCTTGCTCGGCGTAGAGGCGGCTGCGGGAGTCATAGAGCGCCGTGCCCACGGCGGCCGCGATCGGCGCCGCCAGCAGTGACACCGCGACGGTCAACACCAAAACCAGTGCTTCGACCCGATCGCTGATGCGTATCAGTGGATTGCGGCCAAACAGCCGCACAACGAGCCATCGTGGCGAGCCCACGGCGAAGGTGTCCATCGCGGCGTCTTCGTCCGGCCAGTGGCCGGTTGGCCGTTGATGATCGGGTTGCGGGGTTGTCATCGGACAATTCCTGTCGGCGGGTCGTCATGGGCCGCTGCCCATTGGTTTACCAACTCCATCGTGGTACGGATTGCCGCCGCAAGCTTTGCCGGAGCCAGACAACCGCGCCGGCGCGTTTTGTGGCGTTCCGACAGCACGGACCGTCAATCGGTGTCCGAAGCCGCGAGCTGGATCATCATGGCCAGCCGCTTTCTGGCGTCGTCCAATCCCAGGTTGGTGATCTCGGCCATCTTGCGCAGCCGGTAACGCACGGTATTTTCGTGCACTCCCAAACGCTCACCGGCCTGTGCCGGGTCGCCTTGCGCCTCCAACCACGCCCGCAGCGTCGCCACGTAGTCGGTCGCGTTGGCGTCGTCGTGGCGGCGCAGCTCGGCCACCGGTCCACGGTCTGGGAACCGACCCGACCGCGACGCAGCGCGCAACCGCTGCAGCAGGATGTCATCCCACGACTCGTCGTAGGCCGGAGTCGTGGCCCGGGGCGACGCCTCGTCAAGCGCCAGACACTCGTCAGCCTCCTGGCGCGCGGCGGCGAGGTCCGCCACCTCGGTCGCTCCGCTGATGCCGGCCAACACCGTCACCTGTTCAGGTAGGGCAGCCCGCAAACCGGTCACCCAGCGGCGCGCCGTCGCCGCCTGCTCGCCGGGAAGCAAGGTGTAGACGGTGCTACCTGCCAAGGCGCTACGCCCCGGACGTGACCAGCCGAACCCAGTGGTGGCGCGCTCGAACGCCAGCAGTAGAGCGGCATCGCGTTCGCCGTCGATGGACGCTTGGAGCGCGATCACCCGTAACCGGCTGTGCGGCAGGCCCAGCCTGCTGGCCACCGTGGCCGCATCCGCGGTGCTCTCCAGCAACCGGATCACCAGCTCGGATTCGACCTGGCGCTCCAAGTCCGCACTGGCTCGTGACCGCAGCAGATGTAGGGCCACCGTGTGCGCGCCGTCGGCCAGGGCGGCGCGCGCGTCCCCGTCCAGCGGCGCAGGACACGCCACCCACACCGACCCCATGATTTCTCGCCCCGAGCGCACCGCCACCACCATGCGGCCGGTCACACCATGTTCGGCGTCCCCGGCGACAAACAGTGGATCGTCGGAGACCGCCAGGTGTGCAAATACCCCACGAGTATCGAAGAACGCCCGCAGCTGCTCCGGTGTCTGTCGTCCCAGGATTGTCTCCACCCGCGCCGGGTCAGCGCGCTGCTGCATCCGCGAATAGGCCAGCACCCGCAACAGCCGATCGTGGATGACCACTGCACTGCCGATCGCATCCGCCAGACTGTCGGCCAGCGCAAACAAATCCGTTGGACCGCGACCGGATTCAGTCTCGCGGCCCTCTAGTACCAGCCCGTAGACCACCGCAGCCAGCTCGCTCCACGACAGCGTCTCGTCGACCACCATCAGTGCGCCAACCCCGGTGTCACCGTCGAACGTTATCGGCTCCGCACTGTCGCGCGTCAACACCACGACAGCACCCGCCGACGCCGCCCATTGCACCGCTTCCCTGAGCGAGCCAGCACCAATTGCCAGCAATACATCGCCCACCTCAGGGCGGCCCGCGGCAGACTCGTGGATCACTACGCTGCGTAGTTCAGTCGACCTTGGCACCGAGGACCAACGCAAGCGGACCCCATAGCTACCCAGCACGTTCACCATGCGGTCCAAAGTGATCACGAGAGGCTCCCAATGCCGTGTTGATCACCAGCTAATCAGAAATCTCGCGGGTCCATCAGTGCGTCGCGTGCGCCTGGCGTCCCTCTCCGACCTGTGCTGCTAACCCGGGAACCGTCTGAGGTAACTGATCAGTTGGCGCGCCGGCACTGGTCGCGGCCAGGCGTCGGGACGAAAGTGAGCATCGGTACCGCCGTCGACGAATACGACGCTGCCGCACAGGAAGTCCGCGGCGTCGGACAGCATGAGCTCCACCCAGGCAGCTAAGTGCTCGGCGTCGCCAAAGCCCCCGACGGGAATCGGGAACCGCCGCACTGCCTTGCTTTGGTGCGGGCTGGCCAACTGCTCCTCGAGCAGCGGCGTCATCACTGCGCCGGGGGCCAGCGCGTTGAGGCGGATACCGGCACCGGCCCAGTCCGGTCGAACAGCCTGGCGACGCACCCAACGGCTGACCGCGATCTTCGAAGCGGCGTACATGATGGCCGGCCTGGCCGGACCGAATAGCCGGATGCTGCGCACCGCCCTATCGACATCACCATTCATCAACGCCGACACCGTACGCCTGGGCACTGCGGGTGTCGTCGTAGTCGAATTACTGGATAATACAACGACTTTCGCTCGGTCGGCCGCCGCCAGCGCGGGTCGCCATCGCTCCAGAAGCTCCACCACACCGAGGTAATTGACTTGAGCGATCCGGCGGGGACGATCGGCGCCACTGCTGGGCCCGAGTCCGGCGGCGAGAACGGCGCCGTCGAGGCGCCCGTCTGCGGCGGCGAGCACCTGCAGTGCGGCGTCGATCCGTCCGTCCGGCGTTGACAGGTCCGCGACGACGTCCGCCTCCTGAATGTCGACGCCAATGACGGTGTGGCCGTTGGCGCGCAGTCGGTCAGCGGTGGCGGCACCCATTCCCGACGCTGCTCCGGTGACGGCGTAGACGCCCATGGTCATGCCTGCTGTCGTAGCACGCAACGAGTTCCGTCGTAGATGGTCGCCATGCATTTCGTGCAGTGCACACACAGCCCCTCGCGGGCGGCGTCCGCCCGGAACTTGTTGACGAGTTCGGGGTCGCGCAGCAGAGCACGGGCCATGGCGACGAATTCGAAACCTTCACCCAGCGCGGTCTCGACGGTGTCCATCGTGTTGACCCCGCCGAGAAGGATCAGTGGCATCGTCAGCGACTCGCGGAACTGGCGGGCCAACGGTAGGAAGAACGCCTCTTCGAACGGGTATGTGCGAAACATGCGACGGCCGATGATCCGCAATCCGAGCCCGACGAGTCTGGGTTGGGAGGCGATGAACTCGGCCATCGGGACCTCTCCGCGGAAGTAGTACATCGGGTTCAGCAGTGAACTGCCACCGGTCAATTCGAGCGCATCGAGGTGTCCGTCGGATTCGAGCAGTCGCGCTGTCGGGAGGCTGTCGGTGAGCCAGAACCCGCCGCGGACGCCGTCGTCCATGTTGAACTTCGCCGTCACCGCCACGGCGTCACCGACCTCGCGGCGGACCCGCTCGGCTACCCGGCGCGCCAATTCGGCACGCCGTACCGTGTCACCGCCGTAGCGGTCGGTGCGCTTGTTGAGGTTTGGGCTGAAGAAGGAGCTCAACAGATATCCGTGGCCCAGGTGGAGCTCGACGGCGTCGAAGCCCGCGTCGACGGCGTTGCGGGCGGCGGCGCCGAAGTCGTCGACGACCTCGTCGAGTTGCGCAGTGGTGGCGGCACGCACCAGTCCCAT
This sequence comes from uncultured Actinomycetota bacterium, assembly GCA_963735655.1. GTDB lineage: Bacteria > Actinomycetota > Actinomycetes > Mycobacteriales > Mycobacteriaceae > Mycobacterium. The sequence continues at coordinate 40,893 of CAVTLW010000025.1, read as the reverse complement.
CGCCGGAGCGCTGATTCGGGTCGAGGGTGCCAGCGTGCGGGCGCGGTTGGACCGGGTATTGGCGACCAGACCCGCGTGCCCGATCTGGGCACACACGAACGTGTCGTGCGCGTGCACGGCGTCGGTCAGCCGGCGCAACGCTGCGGCTCGCCGAGCGTCGAGCACCATGGTGTCGCGGTGCACCCGGCCGCCGGGTGAGATCGCGCAGTAGGCAACCGTCGTCATCGCTGCGCCACCGCGCGCCACCTCGACGTGGAAATCGATCAGCTCATCGGTCACCTCGCCCCGCGGCATCCGGCCCTCGAAGGTAGCGGCCTTGATGAACCGGTTCTTCAGCGTCAATGGTCCAAGCGTCATCGGCGTGAATGCCGCAGACGCGGCCGCTCGGTCGCTGCCGGCAAAGTCGCGATTATGTTTCGATGCCATTGGCATCGTAATATAGCACGAGTGCCCGCTGACCAGGGGCGTGACGGGCGAAACCATGCTGATCGGTGTCACCGGCGGAACCGGGTACGTGGGCGCGCACTGTGTGCGCGCCCTGCAAGCTCAGGGACACCGCATCCGTCTACTGGTCGGGCCTGACGCCGAAGGCGCACCCGTCCTTGGCCGGTTAGGCGCATCGGGCGACGTCGAGGTGCAGTCGGGCGACGTGCGGAAGCGCCACACCATCGAGGCGCTGTTGGACGGCTGCGATGCGGTCTTGCATGCGGCCGGCGTGGTGGGGACTGACAGCCGCCGCAGCGCGCTGATGTGGGAAGTCAACGCCTTTGCGACGGAATCGCTGCTCACGCACGCGGTGCGTGCGGGTCTGGACCCTGTAGTCATGGTGAGCAGCTACAGCGCCCTGTTCCCGCCGCCCGACGGCGTCATCGGACCTGACACCCCGACCGCGGCCGGTCGCAGCGACTATGCGCAGACCAAGGGATATGCCGACCGCGTCGCGCGGCGCCTTCAACAGGAGGGGGCACCCGTTGTCGTCACATATCCCTCGAGTGTGGTGGGGCCGGCGTTTCATACGGCGCCCGGTGTCACCGAGCGCGGCTGGGCACCGATCGTGCGGTTGGGGGTTGCTCCCAGGCTGCGTGGCGGTATGCAGATGATCGACGTCCGCGATGTCGCCGAGGTCCATGCTGAGCTCATGACGCCTGGCCGTGGTCCCCGGCGCTATGTGTGCGGCGGGACACTCGTCGCGTTCGACGAAATGATCGCCGCCCTGGAGCGCGGTGCCGGCCGACAATTCGTCCGAATCCCAGTGCATCCGGCGGTGTTTCGTGGTGCAAGCAGAATCGGCGAGGCCCTGTCGAGGATCGTCCCCACTGGTGACGGCCTGAGCTACGAGGCGGCGCTACTTTTGACCGCGGCAACGCCGACCGACGATTCCGCCACTCTGCGGGATTTTGACATGGCGTGGCGGTCACCGATCGACGCAATCATTGCGTCATTTCCGCGACACCGCCTCGATGAGGAGTCCGGCCACCCGGGCGTGTAGCGCATCGGTGTCGTCCTCGACAGCGATGGTGGTCAGAAACAAGGCGGCACCGGCCGCCATCGCGATGATGCTGCGGGCTTGTTGCTCGGCGTCAGTTGGATGGGGTGCATCCCCGGCGAAGAGCGCCACCGCGGGTCCGCTGAAGCCAGTCCACAACCTGCTGCGGAGCTGGTCGTTCTCGCCCATCGCGAGCAGCAGTCCGGGTACTGCGGCCTTCACTTCAGGGCGCGCGAACAGCTGACGGCTGCCGCGCACCACCCAGTCCACCCAACCAAGCCGATCGGTGCCCGCAAAGGGCCCAAGATCCGGAGTTGCGCCGAGTATCGCGTGCAAGACGAGCTCCGCCTTTGACTGCCAGCGCCGGTCCAAGCTCGAGCGACTGACCCCGGCCCGGGCAGCTATCAGCCGCATGCTGAGCGCGTCCCAGCCGATCTCGACGAGCAGCTCACGGGTCACTGCCAACACTCGCTCGTCGATCGAAGCATCTCGCGGGCGTCCCGCCGGCCTAGCGCCCTCCACGTCAGCCATTGAACCTCAACCGCTCGTCGGTCGGCTCGGGTAAGCAATCAGACGCCGTCGGGACACAAAGCAGTGGGGGTTAACCGGTAGGGGTGACAAGATTGGTGGCAGCGTCGGTCGGATGGGCTGCCTTAGCGGTGGGGCCGCAGCATACGGACAAACTCTGGAGCGGTTCATTCGCGATGGACCGCGGTTCCAGCAGTACCCCCGCAACGAAAAGATTAAGCCTCCGCTACCCGCTACCCGCTACCCGCTGCTCGAGATCGGCTACATGCCGTTCGAGCCCGAAGCCGCCAACCTGTTCTTCCAAGTGATCCCGCCGCGCTGCGCCTACAAGTTTGTGCAACGTACTGTGAGTACCGAGCATCCCGCGTGGTCCGCCCTACGCAAGTCGCGATAGGCCTGCGGGTCAGCGACGAACAGCTGGACCGAGTCCGCGTTGGTAACCAGATATCGGCAAACACTTCCGCGGACGATTGCGGTCTCGATTTGCACATCGGGGTACAACGGTGTCCACCGGGCGATGCGGCGATTCAGTTGCGCTTGCGCCAAACGATTTCGGTCGCCGACGTCGTCCGTACTCTCGGTCCCGGATACCGAGATTGCGCGCAGGGGTGCTCCCCGCAGTCTCGCCTCCTCGAGGGCATGGCGCAGCACTACACCGTTGTGCACATCGACAACAACGGCGCCGACCCGCGGGGTTGCTGGCCGGCCCACCGGCCGTCGGATTACCGCCACCGGACACGGGGCCAGCTCGGCCACGCCCGTCGCCACGGAGCCCACGCCATCGCAGGCGTGCCGGAGTCCGATTGACCCAACACAGACCATCGCCGCCCAGAGCGATTGCTCTATCAGCGCGGCAAGCGGCTTTCCCCACAGGATCTCGGTTTCGATTTTGACCGGTTTCCGGGTGGCCTCGATGGCGCGCCGCACGTCGTATAGGGCCGCGCGAGCAGAAGCATCTTGAACGGCGTCGGCGTGAGCGCTGGAAATGCCAACCGGATCGATAACGGATACCAGACGTAGCGGGATGTCCCGGCTGACCGCCTCGTCGATCGCCCATAGGGCCGCCTGTGCCGCAGTGCTTGATCCATCGACACCGACGACGACGGGCCGGGCAAGGGGATCGGCGTCGGCGCGGCCAACGACCGCCATCGCGCCGGGTCGCGCGACGACGGTTGGTAGGTGAACATCCGGATAGCGTCGGATCCAGCTATTGATGCGCCCGGGGAGAACCGCGCCGACCGTCATTCCTAACCCTCCTCTCTCCGGCGAGAACCGGAATATAAATGAAGAATATCAGTTAAATATCCTCACCGTAAGGGTGCGGAGTGGCGAGGAGATCGGTTGTCGCGCAACAACGTGAACGAGTGCTTCAGATGGTGTGTGAGCACGATGGTGTGGTTGGACGCGGTCGAGTTTCGCTCGCGCATCGGAGCTGGGACAGGCACTGGAAAAGGGTGCTCATCGGGCTCACCCTGGTACGCGGAATAGTTCGTGCCGATGTTGCCGTGCCCGGTACGATTTGGCGGGGCTGTGGTGTCGCCGAGCACGAAGATCCAAGCGACCAGAGTCGCCGGGGCGATGCCCGGCGGCTACGGGAAACGACTCGGAGGAACTCGATGTTCTTGTCCGACAGCGAATCTGACCGGCGACCCCGCGGGCGCAACGAACGATCGGCTGACCAGCCGCAATGCAACGGTGCGCGGGTCAGCCCCTGGCGATACACGTCGTTGTCCCAATTTGCCCGGCCCTCGTGATCATCGAGGCCGGTACTAGCGGTACGCGCGTCCAGTCTTCTGGTGTGGGTTGTTCACCTCAGGCGCCTAGCAGTAGTATAGATGAATGAAATCCCCTAAATTAGACATGGTCGTGCTGTCGGAGCCGGACCTTGCGACCCAACCGGGGAAGGCCATTGGGGTCACCGCCAAGGTGGCGTCGTCATTGATGACGGTCTCCGACTTGGACCGATCGGTGAACTTCTACTGCGATGTGTTCTTATGCCAGGTCGCTGTTCACGAGCAGGACACGGCGCTGCTGTTGACACCGGACGGCTTTCAGCTCTATCTGCACTCAAAAGGACCGTCTCGGCGGCCAAGTGTCGGCGCCACCGGTATCCAATGCCTCATGTGGGCTGCCGACAACCAGGCTGAGTTGCAACGGATATCGCAGCGTCTTCGCGCCTACGATGCTGCAGCCTACTCATACACAGAGAACGGCGTGACTTTCGTCGAGGGAGGTGACCCGGATGGCGGAAGGGTCATCGTCGCCTATCCCAGCCCGAGTCAGCTCCCGCGAGAGGTGATAGCGTCGCGGCTCCGGGGACGCCTCGGCTCCCTTCGGTGACGTCCGCGCACCCGCGTCTTTACGGCGTGATGGGTCGTGTTTCCTATGTTTTCCTATGGAATCCGGGCGCTTACTAGATCCACTCACCCCGACCTAGCGGCGGCGGACGTCGGTTATGACCCCCTTCGCGAGGCAGACAGCCTGGCGAGGCAGAGTTCGGATTCGACGAAGGGCTCGAGTCTGGCGGACATCGCCGGGTGTTGTGTGTTTGGCTGGCCATCGGCAGCCTCGGCCTTGGTGAGCAGGCCCTGCAGCAATCCCAGGTGCACCCCGCATGCCACTTCGGGGTGCGCTCGGGCCAGATCCCGTACCGGGCAGGCGTGCAGCCGGATGATCCGTTCCCGTCCGACGATCTGATCGCTATCAGCCGACAGCGATGCCGATGGTTCTGACGCCGCAGCCAGTTCAGCGGCGAAACCCATCCGTTCGAACACCTCAGTGGCGATCACGGCTCCTCGATCGAGCGGGTCACCCACCGCCGCGGTATCCGTAACATCCTGGCCGACAACGGCTTCACTTGGTGAACTCACGGTAATCCGGTCGGCCCATCGCTGTCCGGCGCGCTGAGCACGCCGAGCGCGTTTTTCCACTGTCGGTCCCAGTTCCATCGCGAGAACCTCCGCGAGTACCCGGTAGTCCAGGCGCTCCTCCACGGCGCGGTACCCGGTGCGGGGGCGGCCCACGCCGGCCCGGTTCATCCGGGTGCGCACGATCGCTCCCTCGTCGCACAGCGCGTCCAGATGGAAACGCACTGTGGTGACGTGCAACCCGACGCGGGAGGCAAGCTCGACCGCATCCACCGCACCACCTTGCTCCCGCACCATCTGAAGCACTCGTTCACGTTGCCGATTGCGCGGCAGGCGATCTCCTCGCCTACGCGGCCCGGCCACAGTGGCTGTCTCGTCGCCCACCTCGCACCCTTCCACTAGATAGGTTTAGCGGATATACTTTATTTATATTAACAGGCGCTCATGCAAACGGCGACAATGACTGCGCTATAGATGGAAGGCAAACGAATGGGAGCTACGCGCGCGGTGCAGGTGCGCCGTGTGTACGACCATTGGGTACCCGGCGATGGCACCCGGGTGCTGGTTGACCGGATCTGGCCGCGGGGGATGACTAAGGAAAAGGCGGATTTGGACGAGTGGTGCAAGCAGATCGCACCCTCCGACGAGCTGCGTAAGTGGTACAACCACGATCCAGCACTGTTCGAGGAGTTCACTCGCCGATACGAGGAGGAGCTGACCGAGCCTGGGCGCGCCGAAGCTCTGACGCACTTACGCCAACTAGCAAGTGGGGGAACACTGACACTGCTCACGGCGAGCAAGGCCGTTGACATCAGCGAGGCCGTAGTGCTCGCTGGTCTGCTGCGTTGACGTTCGGTCCAGCCACGGCGCAGCTCCGCGACGAGAGTGCACCACGCATGCTCAACGAGGCGGAAATCAAGACACGGAAGAGCCCACCACTGCCGCGAACATCGCGGCCGGTTCCCGCCGTCGCTCGCCGGAAGGGGCCCATCGCGAGCGCCGCCGCCACGGTGACATCCTAGGTTGCCGTCGATCTGTTCCATGGCCTCCCAACAACTGTCGCCACGCCGTAAAGCCAAGGCCACATGTCAGCAACCACTGAACACATTGGCGCCGCACGAGCACACCGACCGACAATCGGAGCCTTGCGATTGCGGTTGAAACCCGCACACCGTTCCTGCGGTTTCGTGCGGGGAGGGGTGGTGGCCACGATCAACCAGGCGTACCGCAGAACTCCCGTCACTGCTCGAGGCACTCTCGCTACGACTCGGCACGATTGATCGGCTCCGCTGTCACCAAATGCCTTGGGCCAACCTGCATCACAATCGCGTTCACATTATCTCGGTCAGCTGAGAGCGCAGCTGATGGAATCGACTGAAGGAGTTGTTATGGCAGTGCTAACTATCGGCGACCAGTTCCGTCCGACCGCCTCCGGTTTCTCTTCTGCTCCAGGCCTTTTCGTAGAAGCTCCGTCGCAGCGGGCGGACCACCCGGCCTCTTGCGTCCCGTCTATTATTAATGAATAATATCATTTAAATAGTTGGAAGAACGATCGCCGAGAGGACGCTTGGGTGGATGATCACGACGACCACGAGACCGGGCGAGTGGCACGCCACCGGGGCGCAGCCGGCGGGGCGAATGAGTATTCGAAGTGGGGCACGGGCATGACGGGGCAGGATCCGTCCCGCGGCCGTGTTGCTGCTGCCCATGTGTGCAGGACAACTCGGACTTCGGGACATTTGACCCTACTGGCATGAGCCCCATGGCGGATCGTGTTACTACTAGTTGCATATAGACCGGGAGATGGTGGTCGTGGAGCAATTGACAACCCTTGACGCGGGGTTTCTCAAGGCGGAAGACGCCGATCGGCATGTGAGTTTGGCGATCGGTGGCCTGGCAGTTATCGAGGGACCGATCCCAGACCGTCATGCGCTTATGTCGACGCTCGCTCAGCGGGTCCACGGTTGCCCCCGCTTCGGGCAGCGGCTGCGGATGCGCCCCTTCGACTTTGGTGCACCCGAATGGGTGGACGATGCTGGTTTTGATCTCGCGCATCACGTGCGGCACATCGCGGTGCCTCAGCCCGGTGACGACCGCGAGCTGTTCCAACTGGCCGCCGACGTGATTTCGCGACGCCTCGACCGGGATCGACCGCTGTGGGAAATCTGGGTCATCGAAGGCCTCACCGACAACCGGTGGGCGATGCTTACGAAGATCCACCACTGCATGGCCGACGGAATCGCCGTCACCCACATGCTCGCCGGCCTGTGCGACGACGGCATCAGCGACAGCTTTTCGAGCCACATCCGCGGCGCCAAAGCGCCCAAGGCGCAAGGAGTCCTGCAGGCCATGTGGGGTGTGAATCCACTCACCCTGCTGGGCGGCCTGTGGAATGCATCCGCTGCTATCACGGCCACCGCCGGCCGAACGGCCTTGGGCGCCGCCGAGATTGCCGCCGGTCTGCTACGTCCCGCTTCTTCGTCGCTGAACGGGCCGATAACCAATTTGCGTCGCTACAGCGCCGCGCGGGTTCCCCTCGTCGACATCGAAATCGTCTGCCGGGCATTCGATGTCACCATCAACGACGTCGCGCTCGCCGCGCTCACGGAGAGTTATCGCAACATCCTCATCCGGAGGGGCGAGCAACCTATGGTCGATGCGCTTCGCGCATTAGTGCCGGTGTCGATGCGGTCTGTCGATGCATTCGACCAGACCGATAACCGCGTCTCGGTGATGCTGCCTTACCTGCCGGTCGAAGAGGAGAATCCCGTGCAACGGCTGCGGATCGTCCATTTGCGGTTGGATCGCACGAAATCCAGTGGGCAGCGCCAGGCGGGTCACGTATTCGTGTCGGTTGCGAACCGCATTCCGTTCGCTTTGACCGCATGGACCATGCGGTTGTTGACCCGGCTGCCACAGCGCGGGGTTGCGATCTTGGCGACGAACGTCCCGGGTCCTCGTCAACCGCTGCATATCATGGGCCAACGCGTGCTGGGTGTGTTTCCCGTCCCGCCGATCGCGATGCAGCTGCGGACCGGGGTGGCAATGCTCAGCTACGCCGAGGACCTGTATTTCGGCATCCTCGCCGACTACGACGCGGCGGCCGACGTCGATGAATTGGCCCGCGGAATCGAAGTCGCGGTGGCGCGTCTAGTCGCGAGCAGCAAGAGGCGCAAGCCAGCCCGTGATCACCGAGGACTGTCGCTTGTCGTAAACGTGTGACCGACCCACGACCGTGGTCACGAACCTTTGGCCTTGCCGGGCAGACGATTTGGTGGCCCGCCCACATGGCATACCAAAAATTCGCCGAGTTCTGACGCCGCTATCTGGCGGAGTTGAAGTCGCCGGAACCTCTGGTCGCTCTGACTATCTCAGGGAAATCGCCCGCAACGGTCAGAGTCAAGCCGCGCACGATGGCTCGATGAAAGACGCGGCCGCGGTCGCTGATCCGCCCCATCTGTGGTCGGCTCGCCACGAAGGATCTCGGGCGGTCGGTGCCAGCGGAAATCTGTGACCGACTAAGCCTCATGCACCTGCCTGCCGGCAGACCCATCCATCGGGAGTGCGGCCGGTCTCGATGAACCGGGTCAATTCCGCGCTCGTTTGCGGCGGCAAGTCGGTGTCGGCGTGCGGATAGATGACCGGCTCCTCTTTGGAGTTGTGCTGATCGAGTTGATCGAGCAGCTGACGGCAGGCGTCCCCTAGATGAGTAATTCCAAGGGGTCAGTGGTCGTATGCGGTCAGTGATCGCAGGATCGGCTTGTCGGTTCTGTCGTTGTGCCAGATGGCGGCGGTGAGGGCGAGGATGCGTTGCAGGACGCGTGCGGCGACTCCGGCGATGGTTCGTCCTCCGTGGCGTTCGAGGTCGAGCTGGGTCTTGAGGGTGTTGTTGACCGATTCGATGACCTGCCGCAGCGGCTTGAAGAAGCCTTGTCCGCACGGGGTTTCTCTCCCGCGCGGGCAGGGCGCAGCAGTTTGATGCGGGCGTCGGCGAGCGTGGCTTCGAATTGCCTGCCGTAGTAGTTCTTGTCGGCCATCAACGTCTGAGCGGGATGTGTCGCGAGCAAGTTCGGGTCGGCGTCGAGCATCCCGAGCAGAATTTCGCGTTCGTCGGCCTTGGCGCCGGTCAGCGCGAACGCCACCGGCAGCCCCGACAGGGCGCATACCAGGTGCAGGCGCAGTCCCCAGAAGAAGCGCGAGTGCGACGCGCAGTACCCATACTCGGCCCAACCGGCCAGATCGGAGCGTTTCGCGGTCTCCCGCGATCGCCCGCACTCGACCGGAGTCGAGTCAACCACCCACACATCGTCGGTGCACCGCGAGGTGCACGCAACCAGATGCGCGATGACCGCACGCAGCATCCCGGTCGCTGCGCGCACCCGCTTGTTGTAGCCCGATTGTGTTGGCAGATAAGGAAACAACCCACGCAGCCGGCTGTTCGCGTAACGCAACCACCGCGCCTCTGAGGTGAATCCCAGCAGCGCTTGTAGCACCACCAGGGTGACCAGTTCGGCGTCATCGAGGCGCGGGGTGATCCCGACCCTGGGACGCCATGGCCGATACTGCGGATTGCTGATCAGGAAATCATCGGCGGTGACGTACAGTGCGGTAGCGAGGGTGTCCAGGTCGGCGTCCACTTCGGCCTCCAGTGCCAGGTTGGGTTAGCAACGCCAATCCTGGACACCCTCACCTCAAATTCACAGCAGCCACACCAGTAACACCCCTTGGAATTACTCATCTAGTCGCCGGGGATCATTTCCGTCAGCGAGCAGATCCGTCAGGGCGTCTATAGTGCGCCATAGCTCGCCGTGCTCGCGCATCATCACGAAGATCGGCATGACCATCCCGGTCTCGCGGATCGGCGGGAACAGGAATACCTCCTCCAGATAGATGTGCCGGCGCAACGCTTCCAATGCCGCCGTCAATGGTTCGGGCTGCACGCTGCCGCACTCAAGCTTCTCGATGAAATTCTCTATCTCACTGTCGACTTCGCGGTGTTCTCGCTTGAGGGCGGCAGATAACGCAAGGCTGGGCATCGTGTGTTCAGCTGCGTCAGTCTGCGGCGCGAGGCGACTCGGTGTCGTCAAGCTCGGCGTCGACACTGATCTCGGCACCGGCGAACAGTCGAGACACCGGACACAGGGCGGCAGCCTGGCTCACCACGGCCGCGAACGTTTCGGCGTCCAACCCAGCCACCTGCCCCCTGACCGTCAGCCGCGACGTTGTAATCGTCGGGATTCCGTCGACCGCGTCCAGGGTCACGGTGGCCGTGACATCGAGTCGCTGTGGCGGCGTGTGGTTCTCGGCCAATTTCAACGCCAACGCCATTGCGAAACACGACGAATGCGCTGCTGCCGCCAGCTCTTCCGGGCTGGTCTTGCCGCCAGGCTGCTCAGTCCGGGAGGCCCAAGTCAACGGCAGACCATCTAGCGCTCCGCTGCTGCCTTTCGACAGCCTGCCTTCGCCAGACGCCAGCGTGCCGTCCCACGTGGTCTGCGTGATCCGTTCGGCAATGCTCATGTTCATCGACTCCCGTCACTTGCTTGGACCCGTGCCAGTATTAATGAATAATATCCGTTAAATAGACCGTCGGCAACTTGCAAGAGGACGGCTTTTTGTCGTCGTGGTCGTGGTCGCGGATCAGGCGGCAGACGTTTTGGCACAGAGAGCATTTCGATGCGCTGGCGGAACTCATGCGGGCGCTGGACGCCGACTTGCGCCATCCGGCATGCGCCGGACTGCAGCTTCTTGGGCGGTGCGAAAGACGGGATCTCACACGCCTTCTGGTAGTTGAACGGGACGTCGGTGACCAGATCGCGAATCACCGGAAATGCATCGGGGTGACCGTGACGGCCTCATCCTCGGCGAATGTCGACATCTGGGTCATGCACATCAGCTCGGTTTGCATGACGCTCCTCATTAGACAGCGTGCCGAACGGTGGGGGTCAGAGGCAGGATTTCCCGCTTTTGGTGCACGGTCAGGTAGCGCAGCCCGCCCGGACCGGCGGTGAACTGTCGCCGCGATCGTCGTGGAAGCCACACGAAAGCACCGGGGGCCAGGTCGATGGTGTCCTGCTCGGTGGTCAGTTGGCCGGTGCCGGACAGCACGTGGATCAAGACGTCGACGTCGGCTCCGGTGTGCGTGTCGATTCCGCCGTTGGGTGCCAGCGCGATGACGTTGGCGTCCATGTCCCGTTCCCGGACCTCCAGCTTCCACTCCACACCGGGCACACCCGGTTCCACGTCGGCGCCCGCAATGTCGGCGGTGTTCGTCAGAACCCGCGGCAATGGGGTGGTGGTGAGTTTGCTGATCCGGATCCGCCAGACCGCCGGGCCCTTCTCGACGTACTCCCAGCCGTAGCTGCCGACGTGATCGGCCTCGAATTCCTCATGTAGGTGCTTGGGGTCATGATTGTTGACCAACACGAACGAGCCCCCGACCGGCAGGCCGGCGTAGGTGGCGAAGATCGTTGGGTGCTTGTCGGGCTTGCGCAGCTTTCGCACGTCAAGTTCGTTGTCGGCCATGGGGTTTGCGCCTCTCCGGGTTTCTATAAGTAAACTTTTGTAACCACTACCGCCTGGGTGCGAGGTAAGGAAGCACACGCACTAAATGGTTTGGTGACGCCCGAAGAATTCGTGGTCTTCATTGTAGCCGCCATAACCGCTACCCAACTCGGAGTACTGCGCGACGAACTCAATGCCCTTGAGCCACTTCACATGCCGGAAGCCGTGCTGCAATTCATTGCGCAACCGCAGAGGCGCTCCGTGGCCGTAGCTCACGGGTTCGCCGTTCATGTCGTAGGCCAGCATCGTCAGGTGGTTGCTCATCTGCTCGATCGGGTGTGCGACGTAGTAGATTCCGCCGTCGGCGCCGGGGCCCAGTGAGTAGAACACCACCCATTTCGCCTCGGGCAGCGGTTTGACCACGTCCATGATCGTCTGCATCGACACACCACCCCATTTGGCGACACCCGACCAGCCCTGGATGCAGAAGTGTTGGGTGATCTGCTCGTGGTACGGCAAGTCATGCAAGCCGGCCAGCGAGAACTCGGTCGGGTTCTCGACGAGGCCGTAGACCCGTAGCCGCCAATCCACGAAGTTGTTCTTCTCCAACTCCTTGTACTCAACGGTTTCCGGGTAGGTGCCGTTGTGCCAGAAGTACGGCGAGATGTCTTTCTCGGTGAACGCGCCCGGCTTCGGGTTGGCGTACTCGAACAGCCGCTGCAGCGGTCCGATGAGCGCGTAGCCGACCCGCTGCACCACCCGCGGGTGGCGATAGGTGAAGGGGGTGGCCCAGACCCAGGCGATGGCCACCACCACCATGGCCGCTGCGAAGATCCAGAATCCCACCCAGCTGTCGTCGTCGCGGGCGGCGAACATGTGGTTGAGGTTGCGCAACGCCTCGGTAGCGAAGACCAGCGTGACGTGGACGACGATGAAGCACAGGAAATACACCAGCACTAGGAAATGGAGCGAGCGCGCTGTCTGAATGCTCAGCCGCTTACTGATCACGGTGAGACGCATCGATAGTGCGGGCGACATCCCGAGCCCGGTGATGACCGCGAGCGGTGCCGCAATGAAGACGGTGGTGAAGTACGCCAGCAACTGCATACCGTTGTAGGCCACCCAGGTGCTGTCGGTCGGCCAGTCCAGCGACAGGTACTGAATCGCCACCGAGGCGGCGTTCGGAAAGACGTCCCAGCTAGTCGGCACGATGTGACGCCATTGCCCAGTGGCGAACAACAACACGTAGAAGACCGCGCCGTTGAGCAGCCACAAGACGTCGACCCCAAGATGCCACCACCGAGCCAGTCCAATCGAATGGCGAATCCCCGGCAACCCCAATTGACCGGGTAGCCCAACCGAATCGTCCTTGGCCGTCCACAGCGGGTCGTCCGGCACCGGCTTGGCCACGCGGAGCCACTCGTCCTTACCCGGCGTGGCGTTGCGACTGAAGTACAGCCGCGGATGATCGCACAGGATCTGAATCCCGGAGCGGATGATGAACATCATCAGGAACAGGTTGAAAAAGTGCGACCAGCCCACCCAGGCGGGGATGCCCGGGGCGGCCCCGGAAGGTACGTGGGTACCGGGATAACGCTGGATGAACGCCTGCACGGCCGGCATGTTGTGTAGGCCTTTGCCCACCGCCACCGCCGCGACCAGCAGGGCGAACCCAATGGGAATCAACCACAGCAGGTTGAACCACTTGTCACGGCCCACCCGCAGTCGCGGCGCGATCGCTCGCTTGTCTTCGAGCCCGCCGGCCCAGGTCTCCGGGTTGACGGTGTCCTCAGCCAGGTGCAGCTCTGTGCGATAGCCCACGGCTTGGTGCCCGTTGCCGGCATCTTTGTTGGGCTCGAGCTCTTCGCCATCGTGCGCGGCGGTAGCTACGCCGGTTTCCGACGACTCGACGTGCCCGTCAGCGCCATTGCTTTCACCCTGGGAACGTGGGACGTCGAGTTCATTGTGGGGCATCGGATCTCGCACCTTCCCTCGTTTTTACAAATCATCTTGTGTAAACTCTACGCCATGACGTATGTGATCGGGAAGCCATGTGTTGACGTGATGGATCGTGCCTGCGTGGACGAGTGCCCGGTGGACTGCATCTACGAGGGCGGCCGCGCACTGTACATCCATCCCGACGAATGCGTGGACTGCGGAGCGTGCGAGCCGGTCTGCCCGGTCGAAGCCATCTACTACGAAGACGACCTTCCGGTGGACCTGCAGCCCTATCAAGCGGACAATGCAGCCTTCTTTTTCGAAACCCTGCCGGGCCGCGACGAGCCGCTGGGGTCACCGGGCGGGGCCGCCAAGATGGGCGCGCTCGACGTCGACGCGCCACTTGTGGCCAGCCTGCCCAAACATGATTCTCAGCGAGCCTAAAGGCTTTCGTCGTGTTATCCGAGGAACCCTCTCTAGTCGCCGTTGTGGCGTGCTTTCGGTATTGAAGGCGGCGCCTGGTCCGATCAGCATCACCGCGATCGCGGACGAGCTCGGTGTGCATCCCAACACCGTCCGTTTCCATCTGGGCACATTGGTCAACGACGGCCGGGTGGAGCGTGTCAAGTCGGACCTCAAACGGCCCGGGCGCCCACCGCTGATGTTTCGTGCGGTCCGGCAAATGGATCCTGGCGGGCCGCGCCATTACCGGCTGCTCGCCGAGATTCTCGCGATGAGCCTTGGAGCCGGCCGCGATCCACGTGCCGAGGCGCTGGCCGCGGGCCGCGTGTGGGGGCGGGGGTTGGAATCGCCCGCGCCGCACGGGAAGGAGCTGAGCGCAAAGGAATCGATCGACCACCTCGTCGGCGTCCTCGACGAGTTCGGATTCGCGCCCGAGCGCCGGCAATCCGGTGAGGAGCAGCGGATTAGCTTGCGGCACTGCCCGTTCCTCGAACTCGCCGAGACCCGAACCAATGTCATCTGCTCGATCCACCTGGGGCTCATGCAAGGAGTTCTGGAAAGCTCGGCGGCACCGGTCGCCGTCGATCGACTCGACGCGTTCGTCGAACCGGATCTGTGTCTAGTCCACCTCACGCAGGAAGGATCCTCCAGGTGAGCTCCAGAGCCGGATCGCTGTCGCATTCACCTTTGTGTTGCTCCGGCACGCAGCCGGGCCGGCCGGTCATCGGTCTCGGTGCCGAGGACTAGTACCAAGGCGTTGTCATCGGCGGATGCATCCGCGTCGGGGTGATGTCACCGGCGGGCACTAGGCACGATCACACCGCCCACATCAGAGCTCAAAGACCCTAGTCGCGAGGGCCTTTGGGCCAAGGCGCGGAGTTCGGTGGCCGACAAACGGGCATGCTCGTCCTGAAGCGTTCTTGGCCGCCACCATGCCCCTGCACCAATCCGCGGGATTGGTGGGCGGGCTTCAACCGCAATCTCAGGCCCCCCGCGGCCGATGGGCGGGCCTGTGGGGCATTCACGTGCAGAGCTGGTGCAGACATTAAGCGCCCGCCAGCCTTTGATCGTTGATTGAACTTGCGACTGAGCCGTCGGGTGCGGTAGCCCACGGGTCGGCTGGCAGACATCGGCGACCGTCATACCTACCTCTCCCGGTTGAGCTACTGCTAATATAGAGGAAACATATCCGTTAAATATGTGAGGCGAAAGGTGGCGAGGTGGACGACGAGACAGACATGCGGGCGGGGCGGCCGCGACGAGATCGCCTGCCCCACAACCGGCAACGTGAACGGGTGCTTGCGTTGGTGCGCGAGCACGATGGTGCGGTCGATGCCGTCGAGCTTGCCTCGCAGATGGAATTGCATATCACGACCGTGCGGTTTCATCTGGACGCCCTCTGCGACGAGGAGGTGATCGTGTGCACCAGAATGAACCGACCTGGGCGCGGTCGGCCACGCACCGGCTATCGAGCGGTCGAGGTGCGAATGGACTATCGGACTCTGGCCGAGGTCCTGGCGATGGAGCTAGGTCACACGCAGAACCCGCGCACTCGCCGTGCGCAGCGTGCCGGGCAGAAATGGGCCGCGCGGATAGCGGTTCCCCCGGAGATGGGTGCCGACGTTGCCGAGGATATGTCGCATGCGGACGCCGACGACGTGCTCGACCGAGTGGCGGCGGACGCCACCGTGGCTTTCACGTGGATGGGCTTCGCCCCTGAACTCATGGCTTCGACAGAAACACCGCCGTCAGCTGACAGTGGTCCGGCGCCTGGGCGGGAGAGAACCATTCGGATGCACGCCTGTCCGGTGAGGGATCTGGCCTGGTCCCGCCCCGAGGTGGTTTGCGCGACACATCTGGGGATCCTGCAGGGCCTACTCGACAAGTCAGCGGCCGACGAAGGTCTGCCGATGTCCCCACGCCCGATGCGGGCTCACCTCGAGCCGTTCGTCGAACCCAGACTCTGTGCGGCCAGGCTGGTGGCGGGTGAGTGAAAACGCCCGCAGCCGCGCCCGCGGAGGTGATCATGTGCACGCCCTAACAGCAGAGCAGGTGCAAGGGGATCTCGTGACCCGCGCCGACGTGGCGGCGTTGCTGCGGCACTTCTACGGCCAGGTGATCGACGACGACATCCTGGCGCTGCCGTTCGCAGACATCGCGATGAACGGCCTCGACTCGCACCTTCCGGTCATGTGCGACTTCCGGGAGACCGTACTGTTCCGCGCCGGGCTCTATCACGGGAGCGCCATGCGGGCTCATCAACTGGTACATAACCGTCACATGCTCACGGCCAGCCACTTTCTGCGCTGGCTTACCCTCTGGAAGAGCACTATCGACCAGATGTACGGGGGTCCGGTCGCCGAACGCGCGAAGATCCAAGCGGTCAGAATCGCCTGGGCGATGCATCGCCGGCTCACGGGGGAGGAGTCGGAGGCACTCGATGGTCTTGTCAGACAGGGAATCCCGCCGCATCCGTAGGCGCGAACCATCGTCAGGGCACAGGATTGCCCAACAGTCGGCCCCCGGCGTTCTCGACTGAATATGCACGTCGCGACGCAGCCCGGCTGTGTGGCTTCGAACATCGCAAGATTTGCGAATGGCAGTGTGAGGCAGTCTGATTAAAATCGTGGCTCGGGATCGTTCAGTGCGACAACGCCATCGCCGGCACGCTCAAGCTGACCAACATCAAGGTTAGAAGAAACCATCCAGCGCCGTGCCAGATCGGCCATACGCCTTCGGCCCGCCACACCCGGTATGTCTTCAAGAACGCGCCAACTCCTCCGGCGAAGAGAATTACCGGTACTCCCACCGCCCACATCGGTGCGCGGGTCACGCCGAACACAAAAAACGACAGGCAGGCGACGCCCACAACGACGCTGAGGTAGATCGCGGCTGCGCGAAAGGTGGGTGGGTCGTTCCAGCGCTTCTCGACGTCATTCACCATGAGAAGTGCCTTCCCCCTTGGCTATTGCCTGGGTCTGGGTCCGCGCGAGAAGTTGCCGCAGCACGTACTGCAGGATCCCGCCGTGGCGGTAGTAGGCGGCCTCGGCGGGGGTATCGATGCGCACGGTGGCAGTGAATTCCTGCACCCCGTTGTCTCCCGTAGCCTGGACAGTGACCTCACGGGGCAGGGGCCCGGACTGTCCGTTGGCGGTCAGCCCAGTGATGGAGTACACCTCCTCACCGGTGAGTCCCAGGCTTCCGGCCGACTGGTTGGGCGCGAATTGCAGTGGTAGCACGCACATGCCGATCAGGTTGGATCGGTGGATTCGTTCGAACGAGGTCGCCAGCACGGCTTTGACGCCCAGCAGGAGTGTGCCCTTCGCCGCCCAATCGCGTGAGGATCCGGATCCGTATTCCGCTCCGGCAAGGATGATCAGGGGCACGTCCTGCGCGGCATATCGGGTGGCCGCGTCGAAGATGGACATCGTCTCGCCGTCGGGCAGGTGCCGGGTGAACCCGCCCTCGGTGCCTGGGGCCAGCAGGTTCCTCAGCCGGATGTTGGCGAAGGTGCCGCGGATCATCACCTCGTGGTTGCCGCGCCGGGAACCGTAGGAGTTGAAGTCCTTCCGTGCCACCTGATGCGCGTGCAGGTAGGCGCCGGCCGGGGAGTCGGTTTTGATTGCCCCGGCCGGCGAGATGTGATCGGTGGTCACCGAATCACCCAGCAGGGCAAGCACTCTCGCCCCGCTGATGTCACTCACCGGATCCGGTTCGGTGCGCATGCCGTCGAAATACGGGGGCCGGCGGACATAGGTGGAGGAATCCTCCCAGTCGAAGGTGGGGCCGTCCGCGACGTCAAGGCTGCGCCAGTTGTCGTCGCCGGCGAACACATCGGCATAGCCGCGGGTGTACATCTGCGACCGCACGCACTCGTCGATGACCGTCTCGATCTCCTGTGTGCTTGGCCAGATGTCGCGTAGATAGACCGGCTTCCCATCAGAGCCCGTGCCGAGCGGATCGTGGAGGATGTCGGCCAGCATGGTGCCGGCCAGCGCATAGGCGACGACCAGGGGTGGGGAGGTCAAAAAGTTCATCTTGCATTCGGGATGGATGCGGCCCTCGAAGTTGCGGTTGCCCGACAGCACCGAGCACACGGTCAGGTCCTCGCCGGTGACGGCGTCGGCGACCTGTGGGATCAGCGGACCGGAGTTGCCGATGCAGGTGGTGCAGCCGTAGCCGACCAGTGCGAAGCCGAGTTTCTCCAAATAGGGGGTGAGTCCGGCTCGGTCGTAGTAATCGGTGACCACCCGCGACCCGGGCGCTAACGACGTTTTCACCCACGGCTTGCGGGTCAGGCCCCGCTCGACGGCCTTCTTGGCGAGCAGTCCGGCACCGATCATCACCGACGGATTCGAGGTGTTGGTGCAGGAGGTGATGGCCGCGATGACCACATGCCCGTGGTCGATGGTCACTTCCACACCACTGACATCGCCGTCGAGGCTCACCTGCACCGGATTCGACGGCCAATCGTGGCTGTCGATCCGCTCGGACGAGACCGCGGGGCGATCGGATTCGTGATTGCGTTTGATCGAGATTGGATCACTGGCGGGGAATGAGTCCGCAGAGGCCTCGTCGAGCGTCCCGAGACGCGCCGATTGTGTCGCGCCGGCCAACAGCGACCCGACGGTGTGCGCGGCGGCGGCCAACGGGATCCGGTCCTGGGGGCGCTTAGGTCCGGCGATCGACGGTTCGACGGTAGTCAGGTCGAGTTCCAGACGTTGGCTGTAGGCCGGCTCGTGCTCGGGGTCATGCCACAGGCCCTGTTCCTTGGCGTAGGCCTCGACGAGCCGGATCTGCTGTTCGGGGCGTCCGGTCAGGCGCAGGTAGGTCAGCGTCTCGCCGTCGATGGGGAAGATCGCACAGGTCGAACCGTATTCGGGGCTCATGTTGCCGATCGTCGCCCGATTCGCCAGCGGCACGTTCGCCACGCCGGGGCCGTAGAACTCCACGAACTTGCCGACCACGCCGGTCTTGCGGAGCAGTTCGGCGATTGTGAGGACCAAGTCGGTGGCGGTGGCGCCCTCAGTCAGCGCACCGGTCAGCTTGAACCCGAGTACCTGGGGAATCAGCATGCTCATCGGCTGTCCGAGCATCGCCGCCTCCGCCTCGATCCCGCCGACCCCCCAGCCCAGCACCCCGAGCCCGTTGACCATCGGGGTGTGCGAGTCGGTACCGACCAGGGTGTCCGGATAAGCGAGCACACCGTCGGATGTCTGCCGGGTGAACACCACGCGGGCCAGGTATTCCAGGTTCACCTGGTGGCAGATGCCGGTATCGGGGGGTACCACCTGGAAGTCGTCGAACGCCTGCTGGGCCCACCGCAGCAGTTGGTAGCGCTCCTTGTTGCGGGTGAACTCGAGATCGGCGTTGATCCGGTAGGCGTCGGCGCGGCCGAAGACGTCGGCGATCACCGAATGATCGATCACCAGTTCCGTTGGTACGAGCGGATTTATCTTGCCGGGATCACCGCCGAGAGCGGTCATGGCCTCCCGCATCGCGACCAGGTCGACCACACAGGGGACGCCGGTGAAATCCTGCATCAGGACCCGGGCCGGGGTGAACCCGATCTCGGTGTTGCTGACTTCGGTGGGCGCCCATGCGGCGAGTGCGGAGATCTGCTCGGCGGTGACCAGATGGCCGTCCCCGTTGCGGAGCAGATTCTCCAACAGCACCTTGAGGCTGTAGGGCAGCCGTACGGCGGGGTTGACCGCGTCAAGGCGATAGATGTCGTAGGTCTGATCGCCGACCGTCAATGCCGCGCGTGCACCGAAGCTGTTGGCGTTCATCGCGATTGCCCGTCAGCGCCGTGCCCGTGCCCGCTGTGGTCCATGGCATTGATCGCCACAGCGGCGTGGGCGAACGCACCGCCGGCCCGCATGTCGGCGGCCACCCAGATTGCTTCCATGATCTCCTCAGGGCTGGCGCCCTTGCGGCCGGCCAGCTTGGTGTGGCCGGTGATGCAGTACGGGCATTGCGTGACGTGCGCGACCGCCACCGCGATGAGCTGTTTGGTCTTCTCCGGCAGCGCACCCTCGGCGAACACGGCACGGCTGAATCGTTCGAAAGCGCTGTGGATTTCGGGTGCAAGCGCCTTGCGACGGGTAGAGACTTCGGGGGTGGTGGGTTGATACACGGATTCCGGCATGGGGCCCCTCGATCCTTCTCGGGCGTTACCAGCAGGAGCGAAAAACACAGCGTCAGTAGCGCGTTGACCTCGTATGTCCACCCTAGTCCGATAGCGCGACAGGGCCAGCGCCGTCATCGGCCGGCTCTACCGACTTACCAGCACCGGGGAGCGCCGGACTGGCCCGGTTCATTGAGGCCGGCCGCACCCGGACGGATGGGTTTGCCAGCAGACTGGTCGGTGAGGCGCAGAGACTATCCGGAGGTCCCCCTGCGCGGCGGCCGATGTGGGACTCGGCGCGCATCCGAGCCACCATGTGCGGGTAGTGCAGTTCGAAAGCCGGCCGCTCGGAACGGATCCGGGGCAGCTCGGTGAAGTTGTGCCGCGGCGGCGGGCAGCTGGTCGCCCACTCGAGCGAGTTGCCGTAGCCCCACGGGTCATCGACGACGACGACCTCGCCGTAGCGGTAGCTCTTGAAGATGTTCCACACGAACGGAATCATCGACGCGCCCAGGGTGAATGCCCCGATCGTCGAGACGATGTTCAGCGATTGAAACCCGTCGGTGGGCAGATAGTCGGCGTACCGGCGCGGCATGCCCTTGTTGCCGAGCCAGTGCTGCACCAAAAAGGTGGTGTGAAAGCCGATGAACGTCAACCAGAAGTGCAGTTTGCCCAGCCGCTCGTCGAGCAGCCGGCCGGTCATCTTGGGGAACCAGAAGTAGATACCGGCATAGCTGGCGAACACGATGGTGCCGAACAGCACGTAGTGGAAGTGCGCAACGAGGAAGTAGGTGTCGGTGACGTGGAAGTCGATCGGCGGGCTGGCCAGCATGACGCCTGACAGGCCGCCCAGCAGGAAGGTGACCATGAAGCCTACTGAGAACAGCATCGGTGTTTCGAAGGTCAACTGGCCGTGCCACATGGTGCCGATCCAGTTGAAGAACTTAAGGCCGGTCGGGATGGCGATCAGATACGACATGAATGAGAAAAAGGGAAGGAGAACGGCGCCTGTCGCGAACATGTGGTGCGCCCACACTGCGGTGGACAACGCGGCGATGGACACAGTCGCGTAGACCATGGTGGTGTAGCCGAAGACCGGTTTGCGGGAAAATACCGGGATGACTTCGGTGACGATGCCGAAGAACGGGATCGCGACGATGTACACCTCGGGGTGGCCGAAGAACCAGAACATGTGTTGCCACAGGATGACTCCGCCGTTGGCCGGGTCGTAGACATGGCCGCCCAGGTGACGGTCTACGGCCAGTCCCAGCAATGCCGCGGCCAGTAGGGGGAACGCGATCAGCATCATGATGCTGGTGATGAGGATGTTCCAGGTGAAGACCGGCATCCGGAACATCGTCATGCCGGGTGCGCGCATGCAGACCACGGTGGTGATCATGTTGACCGCACCCAGGATGGTGCCGAGCCCGGCGATCGCCAAGCCCATGATCCACAGATCGGCGCCGGCGCCAGGCGAATGCAGGGCGCTACTGAGCGGCGTGTAGGCCGTCCAGCCGAAATCCGCTGCACCCCCGGGGGTCAGGAAACCGGCTACCGTAATCAGCGCGCCGAACAGGTAGAGCCAATAACTGAGCGCGTTGAGCCGCGGGAACGCCACATCCGGTGCGCCGATCTGCAGCGGCAGAATGCAATTGGCGAAGCCGAACACGATCGGAGTCGCGTACAGCAGCAGCATGATCGTGCCGTGCATGGTGAACAGCTGGTTGTACTGCTCGTTGGACAGGAACTGCAGACCCGGCGCGGCGAGCTCGCTTCGCATCAACAAGGCCATCAACCCGGCGGCCATGAAGAACCCGATCGCGGTGACCGTGTACATGATGCCCAGCAGCTTGGGGTCGGTCGTCGTCACCACCCGGTAGACGAACGTGCCCTTGAGGTCACGTCGCGGCGGGAACGGCCGCGCCGCAATCAGCTCCGTGACCGCACTCACCGAGTGCTCCCGCCGTGCGCAGCGCGGCACGCCCGGTCCGGCATTTTGATGGAGGGCGTCGCACTGACATGCCTCACGAGCCACCTCCGGCGGTCTAATTTAAATGATTATAACCTGCTAAAATAGGTTTAGTACAGGTGTGCAGATCTGGCTCACGATGCACAGCACACGACAGCCAGTCGGGAAGTTAGGACACGACGATGAAAAATATCGAAAATATCGAAACCCCCGGAATCGAAGCGCTCGGTGATCACGATTACCTCGTGCGTGTCGCCCAGGATGAGGAGCTCGTCACCATCCGGATGCGAGCCACGCCAGAGGTCGTCGCCCGCATCGCCGGACCTGGCGCCGACGAAGCGCGCGTCGTCGCCGCGACCATGGACTATCTGACCGCGCGGCAGCGCGCCGATGATCTACCCGAGCAATTGGACCTCGACGACATCATCGCCGCCTACGACGGTTATCTCGATGACCTGCACAACCAGATCGCCAACCTGCGATGACCGGCATGGGCGAGTCGAGGATCAGCAGGAGCGGACCTCGCCGCGCGCGGCCGGCACCGCACGGCGCGCCTCGTCATCGGTTGGGCCGCAGAATCTGCAGTGCGGCCGGGACCGCGGAGATCTCAGCGGGCAGCAGGCAGGCGAAGTCGCCGTCGGCGTACACGTTGATGCCAGGGCATTCGACGTAGATTGTCTTGGCCCGCGCCGTGGTCACCTCGTCGAGTTCGACATGGGTGCCTTTCATCGCGGTGGGAAAGAAGCGGACCAGCTTTGTCCGGGTTCCCGCGCTCACCATGGTGATGTCGAGCAGCCCATCCGAAGGGTCGGCGTTGGGACAGATCTGCAGCCCGCCGCCGTAGCTGCGGGTATTGCCGAACGCCATCAATGTGAGATCGGTCTCGATTTCCTGGGTTCCGTCGAGCACCAAGCGGAACGGCAACTCCTCAACTGTGACAGCTCGGCCAGCATCGCGACGTAATAACGCAGCCGACCATGCGGCCAGCGTCATCCGGTTGGCGCGGTCGGTCACCAGCGAATCGAATCCGGTTGCGGCCACCGTGCCGAACCATTTCGTCGACACCCTTCGGTCGCGGATCCGGCCCAGGTCAATGGTTTCCGTCCAGCCGTCGATGATGACATCGGCGGCGGCCTCGGGATCCTTTGTGGGAATACCGAATTCACGAGCATGGTCATTACCCGTGCCCGCTGGGATGATTCCCAGCGGGACGTCGGTACGCGCCAGCACCTGCAGCGCGTTGGAAATCACGCCGTCGCCGCCGGTGACGACCACCGCGTCGGTGCCCTTTTCGACGGCCGCGGCGAGCAAATAGCGCGCATCTTCGACGTTTTCACCCACGATCTCGATGACTTCCACACCATGATGCTGCAGCCGCGCCATGGCGTGTTGCGATGCTGCGACCGCGGCGCCGTGCCCCGAGTGGGGATTGGTCAGCGCGGTGATCTTGCTGATCTCGCGCCGGCACAGTTTGGTCACGGAATCAGCTTGCCGGGATTGAGAATTCCGGCCGGGTCCAGCGTCGACTTGACCGCACGCAACAGCTGCACGCCCAGATCGCCCACCTCGGCGCGCATCCACGGCCGGTGGTCGGCGCCTACCGCGTGGTGGTGGGTGATGGTTCCGCCGGTGGCCATGATCGCGTCGCATGCGGCTTTCTTTGCGGCCCACCATTGTTCGATCGGATTGCCGCGCTGTCCGGCGACGACGGTGAAGTACAACGACGCCCCGGTTGGGTAGATGTGCGAGACGTGGCACATGACCAGTGCCGGTGTGCCCGATTCGGCCAGCGAGGTGGTGAGCGCTTCGGTGACGGCGGCCTTCAGTGCGGGAATCTTGGACCAGTCGGTGGCGGTCTCCAACGTCTCGCAGAGCGCACCGGCCGCGAGCAGGGAATCGCGCAGGTAAGGCGCGCTGAACCGGCCATGCTCCCAGGTCTCGGCGGGGGCCGCGCCCAGCGACGTGCCGCCGTGTGCCTCCAGCAATGCGCGCGTCTCGGCGTGCCTGCTCTCGGTGTGCTCCTTGGTGCCCTCGAACGCGGTCAGCCCCAGACAGCCACCGCTGGACTGATTTTCGCCGATCGTCTCATGGGTGGCCAGGTTGACCCCGGTCTCGGCCTCGTCGGAAAGCCGGACCACGGTGGGTCCAGTGCCGGTCTGGACAATTGCCCGCAGCGCAGCGGCCCCGGTGGCGAAATCGGGGAACGACCACGCCTCGTAGCGGGTCGTTTCCGGTTTGGGGTGCACCCGCAGCCGCACCTTGGTGATGACGCCCAAGGTGCCCTCCGAGCCGATCGCCAATTGCCGCAGGTCTGGGCCGGCGGCCGACGCCGCGACCCGACCCACGTCCAGAACGCCCACCGGAGTGATCATCCGCAGCCCGAGGATCATGTCGTTGAAGCGGCCGTAGCCCGCCGAATCCTGGCCGGACGACCGAGTCGCGGCAAAGCCGCCAATGGTGGCGTACTCGAAGCTCTGTGGGAAGTGCCCGAGCGAGAAGCCGTGTTCGCCGAGCAGGCGCTCGGCGTCCGGCCCGGTGACGCCACCGCCCAGTTCGGCGATGCCCGACACCTCGTCCAGGGAGTGCAGCTCATCGAAACGGCGCAGATCCAGCGAGATCACGGCGTTGAACTGCCCGCGGGTGGGGTCCAGCCCGCCGGTCACGTTGGTGCCGCCGCCGAACGGGACGACGGCGATGCCGTGATCGGAGCAGTAGCGCAGGATCTCGGCGACCGTGTCCTCACCATTGGGGCCACCGGGCAACAACACCGCGTCGGGCGCATCCTGGACGCCTCGGTCCTTCCGGCGCAGCAGGTCGGGGGTCGACTTGCCGCCGGCCCGCAGCACCCGGTCGCGGTCATCGGTGCGGAAGTACTCGGCCCCGACGATCTTGGCCAGCCCTTCGGAATCCGATTGCGACAACGAAGATGGACGCAACCTCACCTGGTCCAGCTCAAGCTCAGCCTGTTCCGAATCTTCAAGTCCCACAACCTGCTTGAGCAAAGACCGGATTCCGTCGGAGAGTGGCTTGGCCGCGGCAGGATCCCCCCACGCGTTCCATTTCATGGGCGGAAGGTATTCCTCTTGATGCGTCATGCGTTACAGTATTACACATGCTGTCAATGAGTAATGCACCCGATATCGGGGATCGCATACTGCAGGCGGCGGCGAGCTGCGTGGTCGACTACGGCGTGGACCGGGTGACGCTGGCGGAGATTGCGCGGCGCGCGGGCGTGAGCCGCCCGACCGTATACCGCCGCTGGCCCGATACCCGGTCGATCATGTCGGCGTTGCTGACCAGTCATATCACCGAGGTGCTCAAAGAAGTGCCGCTCGACGGGGACGACCGGGAGGCGTTGGTGAAACAGGTTGTCGCAGTGGCCGATCAGCTGCGGAGCGACGATCTGATCATGTCGGTCATGCACTCACAGCTGGCCCGGGTCTACACCACCGAGCGCCTCGGCGCGAGTCAGCAGTTCCTGATCGACGGGCTCGCGGCGCGGCTGAAGGTGGCACAGCGAGCGGGCAGCGTGCGCGCCGGCGATCCTCGTCAGCTCGCCACCATGGTGCTGCTGATCGCCCAGTCGACCATCCAGTCCGTCGACATCGTCAACCCGATCCTTGATGCCGCGGCGCTGGCCGCGGAACTCACCTACTCACTGAACGGATACCTGTCCTGATGACTGACCCGACCGCACTCAACGCCGCGCGCCGCTCCGCCGACCTGACGGCGCTGGCCGACGGGGAGAAACTCGACGTCGTCGTCATCGGCGGCGGCATCACCGGCGTCGGCATCGCATTGGACGCCGCGTCACGCGGGCTGCGGGTGGCCCTGGTGGAAAAGCAGGACCTGGCCTTCGGAACCAGCCGCTGGAGCTCCAAGCTGGTGCACGGCGGTCTGCGCTACCTGGCCACCGGCAACGTGGGCATCGCCCGCCGCAGCGCCATCGAGCGCGGAATCCTGATGACGCGCAACGCTCCTCATCTCGTCCACGCGATGCCGCAACTCGTCCCACTGCTGCCGTCGATGAATTACGCCAAGCGTGGATTGGTGCGTGCCGGGTTTCTCGCCGGCGACTTCCTGCGCATCCTGGCCGGGACACCGTCCTCGGTGCTGCCCCGGTCGCGCTGGATTTCGTCGCGGCGGGTCGTGGAAATGGCCCCTACCGTCGCGCGGGACGGACTTGCCGGCGGCCTGCTCGCCTATGACGGCCAGCTGATCGACGACGCGCGACTGGTCACCGCGGTCGCGCGTACCGCGGCACAACACGGCGCCAAAATCCTCACCTACGTGGCCGCGTCCGAGGCCACCGCCACCTCGGTGCGGTTGACCGACCAGCGGACCGGAGAGTCGTTCGACGTGTCGGCGGGCGCGATCATCAACGCGGCGGGGGTGTGGGGCGGTGATATCGACCCCGCACTGAAATTACGCCCAAGCCGCGGAACGCATCTCGTCTTCGACGCCAGCTCTTTCGGCAATCCGACTGCGGCACTGACCATTCCGATTCCCGGCGAACTCAACCGCTTCGTGTTCGCCATGCCCGAGCAGCTGGGCCGGATCTACCTGGGGCTCACCGACGAAGATGCTCCCGGCCCGATTCCCGATGTGCCGGAACCGTCTTCGGCCGAAATCACGTTCCTGCTCGACACGGTGAACACCGCATTGGGTACCGAGGTTTCAGAGTCCGATGTCATCGGTTCCTACGCTGGTCTGCGGCCGCTGATCGACACCGGCGAAGGTCGCACCGCCGACGTCTCGCGCGACCATGCCGTCTTCGACTCGCCCTCAGGCGTCATCAGTGTGGTCGGCGGCAAGCTGACCGAATACCGCTACATGGCAGAGGATGTGCTGAATCGCGCGATCAAACTGCGGGACCTGCACGCCGCGGAATGCCGGACCCGCAATCTGCCGCTGATCGGGGCGCCGGCGAACCCGGGACCGGCAGCCGGGCCCGGGGGCGGGTTGCCGGCGTCACTGGTGGCGCGCTACGGCGCCGAGGCGTCCAACGTCGTCGCCACCACCAGCTGTGAGCGGCCCACTGAGCAGGTGGCCGACGGTATCGACGTGACTCGCGCCGAGTTCGAATACGCGGTGACCCATGAGGGTGCACTGGACGTCGACGACATCCTGGATCGGCGCACCCGCATCGGTCTGGTGCCGCGCGATCGCGAACGGGTTGTTGCGGTGGCACAGGAGTTCCTCGCCGGAGTGGGCTGACTTCGCGGCCGACGGCTGCTTGCGACTGCTCACGCTAGGGGGCCAACCCGATGTCCTCGTGCCACAGCTCGGGATACGCGGCGATGAAGGCGGACATCATCGCCGCGCAGCGCTCGTCATCGAGGATCGTGACTGTCACCCCGTTGTCCTGCAGCCATTGGCTCCCGCCGCTGAAGGTCCGGGCTTCGCCGACCAGCAGTGCACCGATGTTGAACTGGCGCACCAGGCCACTGCAGTACCAGCACGGTGACAGCGTCGTCACCATCACGGTGGATCGGTAGTCGCGCAGCCTGCCGGCCGTGCGAAAGGCGTCGGTCTCGGCATGCAGCGAGGGGTCTCCTTGTTGCACACGGCGATTGCGGCCGCGCCCCAGCAGTACACCGTCGGCTGTGAACAACGCGGCCCCGATCGGGATACCGCCTTCCGCCAGCCCGCCTGGGCCTCTTGGATCGCCACGTCCATCATCGCCGTCGCCGCGAGACCGTCGCCGCCCGTCATGCACCGATTCTCCATCTATGCTGGTGCTTTAGAGGGGATGAACGATGAATTCGCGTGTTCCGGTACTCATCGTCGGAGCCGGCGCCGGCGGATTGGCGACGTCGGCATTGCTTGGCAAACACGGAGTGCGCTCGCTGCTGGTCGAAAAACGCCGTGAGGTCTTCATCTATCCGAAGGCCCGCAATCTCAGCTTCCGCAGTCTGGAGATCCTGCGTGGTCTGGGTTTGGCGGACGAGGTGCACGCGGTCGCCGATCAGTTTTCGAACCTGGTGAGCAGGCCGACGCTGAACAGCACCGAAGAACAACCGGCCATCGACCTCGACGCACTCTTCGCGGGGTTGGACAAGCTCAGCCCCGAACCGGCGGTGCAGTATTGCCCGCAGAGCGAATCCGAGCCGATCCTGCTGAACGCAACCCGACGCTATGGCGGCGAGGTGCGTTACGGGACCGAACTATCCTCATTCGAACTTGACGAGTCCGGTGTGTCCGCGGTGGTAACTGACCGCGAGACCGGGGCACAACAGACGCTTCGTGCGGATTATCTGGTTGCTGCCGACGGAGTTCACAGTCCGATCCGACAAGCGCTGCGAATCAAGACATCTGGCTACGGCGCAGTGCCGATCTTTGTCGTTTTCATCTACTTTCGAGCGCCGTGGCGCAGGTTCATCGCGCACTTGAACGAGGGCGACGCGGTGCAAGTCAACAACGTTGACGCACAAGGCATCTTCATTGCGGTCGATGGCGATATGGGCATGTTCATCACCACCTATTTCCCTGGTGAAGGTGAGACAGCTGACCAGTTCACGCCGCAGCGTTGCCGCGAGGTGCTCACCAAGGCCGTCGGCGAGCCGATCGCCATCGACATTATCGACGTCGTGGCGTGGCAACCGTACGAGCAGGTGGCCGACCAATTCCAGTGCGGACGAGCGTTCCTCGTGGGTGACGCGGCACATACCATGCCGCCGTTCAAGGCGGGGGGAGCCAACACCGCCATCCAGAGCGCGCACAACGTGGCCTGGAAGCTGGCGGCCGTTCTGCACGGAACGGCCGGGGCACCACTTCTTGCTACCTACCACGCCGAGCGCCACCCAGTCGGGCGATTCGCCGCACGCCAGTCGCTCAGCGGCCCAACGGTTCCGCTACTCCGGTTGGGAGACGACCGGCCGATGTTGGCGCCCGAAGAAGAATGCTCGATGTTCGCCCTGCTGATCGGCTACCGGTACCGCTCGGCCGCGGTCGTTACCCGGGAGCCGGGCGTTCCGGATGCCATAGAGCTCGTGGAGGAGTTGCGTGGGCAAGCCGGCACTCGGGTGCCACACGTGCTGGCTGGAGCAAGACGGTGAGCGCATTTCGACGCTCGACCTGCTCGGTCCAGAGTTCACAGTATTTGCCGGTGACGAGCGGTGGCGTGCCGCCGCGGCTTCGGTGTCAGCAGCGCTGGGCGTTGGGATCACTGTGCATTGCCTGCACAGCGTCGGATGGTCCGACATCACCGGGCTCGCGCCTGAAGGCGCCGTATTAGTCCGTCCGGACGATTTCATCGGCTGGCGCTCAGACGAGCTGCCCGCTGATCCGGAAGTCCAGCTACACGAAGCGCTTTCGATAATCCTGGGTCGCAGCTGACGAGCAGACGCAGAATCGCACTACGACCTGCGCAGTGCGATTCTGCGTCTGCTCGCGGGAAAAGTGACTCCGCACGATCTACAGCGGGATGTTCTTGTGGCGGCCGCGCCGGGCCGGTGCCTGCGCCAGCGCCTCGCTGAGTTTGCTGCGGGTGTGGGCCGGGTCGATCTTCTCGTCGACCACACCGAGCTCGATGGCGCTGTCGACACCGCCGGCGATCCGCTCGTGCTCGGCGGCCAGCTCGTCGTGCAGCGCTTCGCGCTCGTGGTCCGGCGCGGCGGCCAGCTTCTTCTTGTGCAGGATGCCGACGGCCGCCTTGGCACCCATCACCGCAACCTCGGCGTCCGGCCACGCGAACACCTTGGTGGCGTTCAGCGAGCGGGAGTTCATCGCGATGTAGGCCCCGCCGTAGGTCTTTCGGGTGACCAGCGTGACGCGCGGAACGGTGCACTCACCGAACGCGTGCAGCAGTTTGGCGCCGCGGCGCACCACGCCACCCCACTCCTGGTCGACGCCCGGCAGATAACCCGGGACGTCGACAACCACGACCAGCGGGATCCCGAACGCGTCACACAGCCGCACGAAACGCGCTGCCTTCTCGGCACTTTCGGAGTTCAGGCAACCGCCCAGGCGCAGCGGGTTGTTGGCCAGCATGCCGACGGTGCGGCCGGACAACCGGCCCAGCCCGACCACCATCGACGGGGCCCAATTGGCCTGGAACTCGTCGAACGGGGTGTCGTCGTCGAGGATCGCGGTGACGATCGGCCGCACGTCGTAGGCCCGGCGAGCGGATTCGGGCAGCAGGGCGTGGATGTCGGTGTCGCCGGCTTCGGCCTTGCCGCGGTCGAAATGCCCCTGTTGGCAGAACAATCCGACCAGCCGGCGGCCGCGCTCGAAAGCGTCGAGCTCGTCGTCGGCGACGATGTGGCACACGCCGGACTTCTTGTGGTGGGTCTCTGGACCACCGAGCGACGCCATGTCGACGTCCTCGCCGGTGACACTGCGCACCACGTCGGGCCCGGTGACGAATACCCGGCTCTCGGGCGCCATGATGACGACGTCGGTCAGTGCCGGGCCGTATGCGGCGCCGCCGGCCGCGAAGCCGACGACCACCGAGATCTGCGGAATGTAGCCCGAGGCGCGGATCATGGCCTCGAACACCAATCCCACCGCGTGCAGTGCCCGCACGCCTTCGGCCAGGCGAGCGCCGCCGGAGTGCCAGATGCCCACGATCGGGCTCTGCTCCTCGATGGCGGTGTCGTAGGCGTTGACGATGTGCGTGCAGCCCTCGAGCCCCATCGCGCCGCCCATTACGGTGCCGTCCGTGCAGAACGCGATGGTGCGCAAACCGTTCACCGTGCCCGCCGCCGCCAGCACTCCAGAGCGGTCACGCTCGTGCAGCAGCTCCACGCTGTCGTTGTCGAAGAAGTTGCACAAACGCAACAGCGGATCGCGGGGGTCGAGCGACTCGCCAACCGCCTCTGGGGCCATGATCGTCATCGCAGTCTCCTGTTGTTCCGGGTAAAGCTCGGGTTTCCTAGTACCGCCCAAAGGCGATTGCCACATTGTGGCCGCCGAATCCGAACGAGTTGTTGATCGCGTACTGGTAATTACCACTACGCGGCTTACCCGCCACCACGTCCAAATCGATCTCTGGATCGAGGTTTACGAGATTCAGTGTCGGCGGGATGACCTGGTCGCGCAACGTGAGCACGGTCAGGATCGACTCCACCGCGCCGACCGCCCCGACCGAGTGGCCGAGGGCGGATTTGGGTGCGTACACCGCCGGCTTGTGGCCGCCCAGCGCGTTGTTGATGGCCTTGCCTTCGGCGAGGTCACCGACATTGGTGCCGGTGGCGTGCGCGTTGACGTGGTCGATATCGCCGGGAGTCAGGCCCGCGAGCTGAATAGCGCGCGTGATCGCGTGCCCGGCCCGCTCTCCGTTGGGGTCCGGGGCCACCATGTGGAAGCCGTCCGACGTGATGCTGGCCCCCATGATGCGGGCCAGGATGTTGGCGCCACGTGCCTTGGCGCTCTCCTCGGTCTCGATCAGGATCAGCGCGCCGCCCTCGCCGAACACGAAGCCGTTGCGGTCCCTGTCGAACGGGCGACACGCACCGGCCGGGTCGTCGTTGCTGTTCGACAGCACGATGCGCATCTGCGCGAACCCGGCGATGGGCACCGCTTCGATCTGTGTCTCCACCCCGCCGCAGATCGCGGAATCGGCCTCACCGAGCACGATCTGTTGCCACGCTCGGGCGATGGCCTCCGAACCGGATGCGCACGCCGATATCGTCGTCATGACCCCGGACTTGGCGTGGCGCTCCAGTCCCACGGCCGCGGCGGCGCTGTTGGGCATGTACCTCTGCACGGCCAACGGCGACACCGCCTTCATGCCGCGGGCTTGCATGTCTTCGTACTGCCAGACCAGTTCCTCGGCCGAGCCCAGGCCGGTGCCGATGGAAACCGCCAACCGGGTGGTGTCCAACTCGGGGGTGCCGGCGTTCTCCCAGAGCCGTCGGCTCAGCACGGTGGACATCTTCGCCAAGTAACCCATGCGGCGCAGTTCGACCCGCGTCATCTGGTGGTCGAAGTCCTCCAGCAGGTGTCCGCCGATACGCACCGGCAGGTTGTACCGCTCGATGAACGGATCATCGAGTGTGCGGATCCCACTTTGGCTGTCGAGCAACAACTTCCATGTGGTCTCGGCATCGCTCGCCAATGCGGTCGTCATGGCGAAGCCAGTGACGACCACATTGGGTAGCGTCTTTCCTGTAACGAGTTCCGTCATGGGTCTTGGGAACGTTCCTTCCGTGCTCAATATCGCCCGAAGGCGAGTGCCACGTTGTGGCCGCCGAACCCAAACGAGTTGTTGATCGCGTAACGGAATTCGCCGTAGCGCGGTTCGCCTGCGACAACGTCGAGGTCGATCTCGGGGTCGGGTGTTTCGTAATTGAGTGTCGGTGGGATGACGCCGTCCCGAAGGGTCAACACCGTGAGAACAGATTCGAGCGCGCCGACGGCACCGATGGAGTGACCCAGCGCTGACTTCGGCGCATACACCGCGGCATGCTCGCAATTGGCGACCCGGATGGCGTTGGCCTCCGCGGCGTCACCGATCGGCGTGGCAGTTCCGTGCGCGTTGACGTGGTCGACGTCCTTGGGGGACAAGCCGGCCAGCTCCAGCGCCCGTGCCATCGCCCGACCGGCACGGATGCCGTTCGGGTCGGGCGCCACCATGTGGAAGGCGTCCGAAGTGATACCGGCACCCAGCAACCGGGCCAGCGGCTTGGCGCCGCGGGCCTTGGCGTGCTCCTCGGTCTCGATGAGCATGAGTGCCCCGGCCTCGCCGAACACGAAGCCGTCGCGGTCCTTGTCGAACGGCCGCGACGCGCGCTCGGGTTCGTCGTTGCGGGTAGACATGGCCCGCATCATCGAGAACGCCGCGATGGGCAGCGCCTCGATGGGGCCTTCGACACCGCCGCACACGGCGACGTCGGCGTCACCCATGACGATCTGGCGCCATGCGTGGGCGATCGCCTCCGAACCAGACGAACAGGCCGACACCGGAGTCATCACCCCGGCGCGGGCCCCGAGCTGCAGACCCACCACCGCCGCGGCGCCGTTGGGCATGATCATCTGAACGGCGAGCGGGGACACCTTGCGGGGGCCGCCTTCGTTCAGAAGGTCGTAGCTCTCGATGACCCGCTCGGCGCCACCCAGACCGGTGCCGACGGCGACGGCGAACCGGTCCGGATCGACCTCTGGGGTGCCGGCGGACTCCCACAGCTGACTGCTCAGCCACTTGGCCATGCGCTGGACATACGACATGCGTCGCATGTCCAGCCGGCCCATGTGGTTGTCGACCGGTTCCTTGAGGTGGCCACCGATCTTGACGGCCAGGTCGAACTTGGTGATGAACTCGTCTTCGAGTACGCGGATGCCGCTCTCGCCGGCTAGCAGACCCTTCCACGTGCTCTCGATGTCCGGCGCGAGCGACGTCGTCGCCGTGACGGCGGTCACCACAACGCTGGGGTAACCGCCATTAGCAGTGGAAGGCTTGGTCACTTGCTTTCCGCTTCCAGCCTTGCCTGAACGTTGGCAGCAGCCTCAGGGTTCTCCGAAACCAGCTTGGAGCGCAGCGCCTCGGCGGCCTC
The DNA here is from genome assembly GCA_963735655.1 of uncultured Actinomycetota bacterium. Lineage (GTDB taxonomy): Bacteria > Actinomycetota > Actinomycetes > Mycobacteriales > Mycobacteriaceae > Mycobacterium. The sequence goes on along the minus strand of CAVTLW010000025.1, from coordinate 7,517 downwards.
GGGGTTCTCTTCCTCGAGCTTCTGGATGTAGGCGACGACGTCACCGACGGTACGCAGACCGGCAAGGTCCTCGTCGGGGATCTTCACGCCGTACTTGTCCTCGGTCTGAACGGCGATCTCAACCATCGACAGCGAGTCGATGTCCAGGTCGTCGACGAACGACTTCTCCGGGGTGACCTCGGAGGGCTCGATACCGGTGACCTCTTCGATGATCTCGGCGATACCGGCGATGATTTCTTCCTGACTTACGGCCACAGTCTTGGTTCCCTTCGTAATGTGTTGTGTATAAATCGAACTGACGTGCTATTTGATATTTACCGATCGAAGTTGGCGTTAGATGTCGGCCAACTCGTCCAGGTCCGCGGGTGACTTCACGGCACGTGCCGGAACCCCCCGAAGTTCGCGTTTGGCGATACCGGAAAGGGTGCCCGCCGGGGGGAACTCCACGATCGCCTTGATGGTGTGTTCCCGCAGCGTTGCGGTGCACAGGTCCCAGCGCACCGGCTGGGTCAGCTGAGCCACAAGGGCGTCCATCGCCTCGACCGCCGATCCTACCGACTTTCCGTCACGGTTGGACAGCAGCGTCGCAGTGGGCTCGTCGGTTGCGACGCCGGCCGCCGCTGCGGCGTAGGCGTCCAGAGCGGGAGCCATGAACTCGGTGTGGAACGCGCCGGCCACGCCCAGTGCGCGCACCCGCGCCTTCGCCGGGGGGTCCTCGGCGAGCTTCTCCAACGCGGTCAGCGGGCCGGCGGCGACGATCTGGCCGGCGGCGTTGCGGTTGGCGGCCACCAGGTCGAGCCGCTCGAGGCGGATCAGCACCTCGGCCTCGTCACCGCCGAGCACCGCGGACATGCCGGTCGGCTCTGCGGCGCATGCCTTGGCCATCTCGCTGCCGCGGGTGGCGGCCAGCGCGACAGCGTCGTCAGCGGCCAACACACCGGCTATCGCGTAAGCCGCGATTTCGCCGACCGAGTGGCCTGCCACGATAAGTTCCTCGCCCGCGAGCAGCCCACGCCTGGTCAGCTCCTGGTGAGCGAGCAGGGTGGCCGCAACGATCAGCGGTTGGGCAATCGCGGTGTCGGTGATCTCCTCCGTCGACGCGGCGGTACCCAGCCGCGCCAAGTCCAGGCCACTGGCCTTCGACCACAACGCGATCTGGTCCGCCGCGCCCGGCAGCTCCAGCCACGGCGACAGCATCCCCTCGGTCTGCGAGCCCTGTCCGGGCGCAAGCAATGCAATCACATGTCTAAGAGAACACTGTGGAAACGGTTTTGCGCGGTGTAACAGATTATGAACCTCGTCTTAGGTTTTTGTATACACCCTACAAAACAGGCCCGTAAGCTACATGTTTGATATCGACCCGCGATCTGTTGGCTGGATCACTATCCGCCGGATTGTGCCCGAATACCCCCTGTGAGCGGGACAGGAAGCTGTCTCGCGGCATTGTTGCCAATATTGGGATTGGCGGTCGGGTAGTTGAGTTGACCGACGGTTGCCGCCACTCTGAGGACGTACGCGTCACGCGGCTGGGTGGGATCGCGGCCGGTGAAATCGGTGATCCGCTTCAGCCGATACCGAACGGTGTTTGGATGAACGAACAACTTCCTGGCACAAGCCTCAATCGCGCCGCCGCAATCTAAATAAGCCTCCAATGTCTCGACCAGCGTCGGTCCGGCATCGGCCAGCGGCTGCATCACGTCGGTATGCAACGCCACGATCGCCGACGCGTCTCCCATCAGGGCGCGCTCGGGCAGCAGCTCTCTGGCCAGCACCGGCCGCGGCGCTCCGCCCCACCCGGCGACGGCGTTCATTCCGGAGATCGCCTCGCTGGCGCTGTGGTGGGCCGCGGTCAGCATGGGCGCCGTCGGCCCGATCACCACCGGACCGTCCGAGAAGGCCCCCAGCAGGTCCTTGAGGAACTTCTCGGTCGGCGACACCTGACCTGACACGATGGCCACCAACCAGGTGCCGTGTACGTCGGTCAGGGCGGCGCGGCCGTGCCGCGCGGCGATGTCGCGGACGTGCTGACTGGCCCGTTCGCTGTCGACCTCGTTGTTCGAGCCGTCGCGGCCGGGCGCCGGGGTACCGACGACCACCGTCGCCGGCGCGGTGGTGTCCCAGTTCAACGCGGCCGCCCTGGACAGCAGTTCGGGACCGGTGTCGCCGCGCACCACCGCGTCGACGACACTGGCCTCCATCCGGCTGTCCCAGGTGCCGCGCGCTTCGGCCGCGTCGGCGTAGGCCGTCGCGGCGGTGAATGCCAGGTCGCGGCTGTACTTCAGAATGCCGACGGTCAGGGCGGTCAGCTGGTCTTCGGTGCGGGCCAGCAGCGGCACGGCCTCCTCGAAGAAGTCCATGGTGACCCGCACCATGTCCACCGTGTGGCGCAATGCGATTCGTCGCGTCAGGTCCTGGGGGACCAGTTCAAAGGCCTGTGCGGTATAGCTGACGTCGCTGTGCGGGTCCTGCATCCACTCCACGAAGTTCACCACGGCGGTCTGCACCACGAGTGCCACGCTGGCGCGCTGGGACGCTTCCAAGTCGGCGAAGAACGGCAACCGTTCCTGCATGGCCGAGACTGCCTCGGTGGCCAGCCGGCCCGAATACTGCTTCAACCGCCGCAGCAGCGAATCCGGCACAGTCTCCAGCAGTTCGAGCGCTGAGCGCTGCCTCGCGAGCGGGACAAGCTGGTTGTGATTCACGCCTAAAATCTACGCCCGTTTTGTGGAAGATCTATCCAAACATGGTGCGCCGAGTGTCACGCTGGCGCGACGGTCGGCGTGGAACGCCGCGCTGGCGTGTCCCCCGCAAGCGGGAGGTGCCCCCAGCTCGGTGCGGGCGATCAAGCCCCCGGGCCGGGGTCCGAGGTCTGCTGCGGCGCCGCGCGCACGTCGTCGATCTGGTACTTGTCGGCCGCGGCGACCGCGACCGATGCGTCGATCTCGCCATCGCGGGCCAGCGCTTCGAGCACCGCGACCACCGTTGATTCGGCGTCGGTGTTGAAGTAGCGCCGGGCAGCCGGCCGGGTGTCGGAAAAGCCGAAGCCGTCGGTGCCCAGCGTCACGTAGGTGCCGGGCACCCACGGCCGGATCTGCTCGGGCACCGCGCGCATCCAGTCCGAGACCGCGATCACCGGCCCGCGGCAGTCGGCAAGGGCCTTGGTGACGTATGCGACGCCCGCAGGCCGCTCGGGATGGCGCAGCTTCTCGGTCTCGACGGCTACCCCGTCGCGGTTCAGTTCGCCCCAGCTGGTCACCGACCACACGTCGGCGGCGACGTCCCACTCGGCGGCCAGCAGGTCCGCCGCCTTGAGCGCCGCCGGCATGGACACCCCGGAGGCCAGGATCTGCGCCTTCGCAACATGCCCAGCGGTGTGCTGCTGCGTGGCCGCGCGGTAGCGGTAAATGCCTCGCAGCAGGCCTTCGGGGTCGAAGTTCTCCGGCTCCGGCGGCTGCGCATACGGCTCGTTGTAGACGGTGATGTAGAAGTAGATGTTCTCCGGGTTCTCCCCGAACATCCGGGCCAGCCCGCTCTCGATGATGTAGGCGAGTTCGAAGGCGTACGCCGGGTCGTAGGCGACCACCGCCGGATTGGTGGCGGCCAGCAGCAGCGAGTGCCCGTCGGCGTGCTGCAGGCCTTCACCGGTCAGCGTGGTGCGCCCGGCGGTGGCCCCGAGCACGAATCCACGCGCCATCTGGTCGGCCGCGGCCCAGAAGCCGTCGCCGGTGCGCTGGAACCCGAACATCGAATAGAAGATGTAGAGCGGGATCATCGGCTCGTTGTGGGTGGCATACGACGTGCCGACCGCGGTGAACGACGCCGTCGAGCCCGCTTCGTTGATGCCCTCGTGCAGGATCTGGCCGATCTCACTTTCCTTGTAGGCCAGCATCAGTTCGGCGTCGACGGCGGTGTACAGCTGGCCGTTGCGGTTGTAGATCTTCAGCGACGGGAACCACGAGTCCATCCCGAAGGTGCGGGCCTCGTCGGGAATGATCGGGACGATCCGCTGACCAATCTCCTTGTCCCGCAACAGTTCTTTGAAGGTCCGCACCAGCGCCATGGTGGTGGCGACCTCCTGGTTTCCGGATCCCTTCTTCAGCGCTTTGTAGGTGTCGCGGCCGGGCAGCGTCAGCACCTTGGCCTTGGTGCGGCGCTCGGGCAGGAAACCGCCCAGGGTGCGGCGCCGGTCGAGCAGGTACCGGATCTCCGGGGCGTCCGGGCCGGGGTGGTAGTACGGCGGGAGGTAGGGGTTTTCGTCCAGCTGAGCGTCGCTGATCGGAATCCGCATCGAGTCGCGGAAATGCTTGAGGTCTTCCAGCGCAAGCTTTTTCATCTGGTGGGTGGCGTTGCGGCCCTGGAAGTGCGCGCCCAGCGAGTAGCCCTTGATGGTCTTGGCCAGGATCACCGTCGGCTGTCCCTTGTGGTCGATCGCGGCGCGGTAGGCCGCGTAGACCTTGCGGTAGTCGTGGCCGCCGCGCTTGAGGTTCCAGATCTCGGAGTCGGTCATGTTCTCCACCAGCGCCTTGGTGCGCGGGTCGCGGCCGAAGAAGTGATCGCGGACGTAGGCGCCGTCGTTGGCCTTGTAGGTCTGGTAGTCGCCGTCGGGCGTGGTGTTCATCAAATTCACCAACGCGCCGTCGCGGTCGGCGTGCAGCAGGGCGTCCCACTCGCGGCCCCACACCACCTTGATGACGTTCCAGCCGGCCCCGCGGAAGAACGACTCCAGCTCCTGGATGATCTTGCCGTTGCCGCGCACCGGGCCGTCGAGGCGCTGCAGGTTGCAGTTGACCACGAAGGTCAGGTTGTCCAATGCCTCGTTGGCGGCCACCTGGATCAGCCCGCGGCTTTCGGGCTCGTCCATCTCGCCGTCGCCCAGGAACGCCCAGACATGCTGGTCGGAGGTGTCCTTGATGCCGCGGTCGTGCAGGTAGTGATTGAACCGCGCCTGGTAGATGGCGTTCATCGGGCCCAGGCCCATCGACACGGTGGGGAATTCCCAGAAGTCGGGCATCAGCCGTGGGTGCGGATAGGACGGCAGGCCGCCGCCGGCATGGCTGTGCTCCTGGCGGAAGCCATCAAGGCGATCCGCGTCGAGTCGACCTTCCAGGAAGGCGCGCGCGTAGATCCCGGGGGAGGCATGGCCCTGGATGAACAGCTGGTCCCCGCCGCCGGGATGCGACTTGCCCCGGAAGAAGTGGTTGAAGCCGACCTCGTAAAGCGCCGCCGAGGACGCATACGTCGAGATGTGGCCACCCACGCCCACGCCCGGTCGTTGCGCGCGGTGCACCATGATGGCCGCGTTCCATCTGATCCAGGTCCGGTAGCGGCGCTCGACGTCCTCGTCGCCGGGGAACCACGGTTCCAGCTCGGTCGGGATGGTGTTGACGTAGTCGGTCGACGTCAGCGCGGGGATGGCCACCCGCTGCTCGCCGGCCCGCTCCAGCAGTCGCAGCATGAGATAGCGCGCCCGCGCGGGCCCCGAACGGTCCAGCAGCGCGTCGAAGGACTCCAGCCATTCCGACGTTTCCTCGGGATCGATGTCGGGCAGGTAGGACGCCACACCCTCGCGGATCACCCGAACTCGATCGGGTTCGCTTGCGCTGCTTGGGGTTTTGGCCAGATCGTTGCGAGCGAACTCGGTGGTCAACTTTCGCTCCTGTAGTTGGCGGGTTATTTGCGTGGGGGATCGTCCCCCTATCGTGCCGCACCGGTAACCCCCGCGGATAGCCGCTATCTGCCGACGCGAACTCGGTGCTTCTGGGACAGTTGGGAACGGTAGGGAATGAAACCCGGTAACGTCAGCAACCGTGCGAACCGGATGGCGTGCGGTCGTTGCGGGTGAATCACCCAAGCGAGGTGCCCTGGTAGTCGGCTGCATCGCGGTGGTGTCGATGTGTATCGCCGCCTGTACGTCGGTCACCGACGGCACGGCCACACCCAACGCCTCGCTCGCCCCGGCCTATCGGTCGTCGGTGTCGTTGTCGGTATCGGCCTCGGTGGCAACCTCGAGCGTCCGGGAGTCGCAGCGGCAACAGTCGTTGACCACCAAGGCGGTTCGCACGTCCTGTGACTCGCTGGCCACCACCAGCAAGGACGCGATCGACAAGGTCAATGCCTTTGTGGCGCTGTTCAACGCGGGCCGCAGCACCGGCCCGGCCGAAGGCCCGGCCATCGACGCGCTGAACAACAGCGCGTCAACTGCTACCAGCAGCATCAATGACGCCCTTTCGCAGCAGCTGCGCGACGCATTCAACGCGTATAGCGACGCGTCGCGCGCGGTGGCGAACGCCATCGGCACGCACGCGCCGACGGGGGAGTTCAACAAGCGGGTCGATCAACTCAACGACACCAAGACCAAAGCGCTGAAGCTGTGTCTGGCCTTCTGAGGTGGCCGTGTCGGCCGCGTCGTGCTTATGCGACGATAATCCCCAGCGCACTGCGTACGGACGGCTAGAGGAGGTTTCACGGTGGTCGCGGCGGATCACGCCCAGAGCTTCGCTCGCAAATTGGGCATCCAACGAGACCAACTTGTCCAGGAGTGGGGCTGGGACGAGGACACCGACGACGACATCCGCGCATCAGTCGAGGACGAGTGCGGTGGCGACCTGCTCGATGAGGACTCCGACGAGGTCATCGACGTCGTCCTGTTGTGGTGGCGAGACAACGACGGGGACCTGGTCGACACCCTGATGGACGCCATCACCGCGCTGGCCGACGATGGCGTGATCTGGGTGCTGACGCCCAAGACCGGCAGGCCCGGTCACGTGTTGCCTGCCGAGATCGCCGAGGCCGCTCCCACCGCCGGCCTGATGCCGACCTCATCCGTCAACCTCGGTGACTGGAGTGCCAGCCGGTTGGTGCAGCCGAAATCGCGAGCCGGGAAACGCTGATGCTGGGCGTCGGAGCCACCGCCCCCGACTTCACGCTGCGCGACCAGAACCAACAGCCCGTCACCCTCAGCGACTATCGCGGCGCCAAGAACGTGCTGCTGGTGTTCTTCCCGCTGGCCTTCACCGGGATCTGCCAGGGCGAACTGGATCGGTTGCGCGACCACCTGCCCGAATTCGACAACGACGAGAGTGCGGCGCTGGCCATTTCGGTGGGCCCACCGCCGACGCACAAGATCTGGGCGACTCAGAGTGGTTTCCTGTTCCCGGTGTTGTCGGACTTCTGGCCGCACGGCGCGGTCAGCCAGGCTTACGGGGTGTTCAACGACGTGGCTGGGGTGTCCAACCGCGGTACCTTTGTCGTCGACCGGGCGGGGATCATCCGATTCGCCGAGATGAAACAGCCTGGTGAGGCCCGTGACCAGGGGCTGTGGACCGACGCGATGGCGGCCTTGAGGTCCTGATCAGGCCTGAGCGGTTTGGGGGCTTGGCCTTCGGGCGTGTAGCCTGCCCGGCGGGCCAGCAGGGGCGCGTAGCTCAGTGGTAGAGCTCTGGTTTTACACACCAGCGGTCGGCGGTTCGATACCGTCCGCGCCCACCAGCAAAATGCCAGTAGAGAACGAATTCGCG
>CAVTLW010000024.1:0-29972 GCA_963735655.1 uncultured Actinomycetota bacterium | reverse complement strand
CTTTCCCTACACCGAAGAAATCGGCACCGATCCCGATGACGCCGACGAAAACGGTGAAGCCCTCGGCGTGACCCAGCCGACCTGGCCGACGTACTTCACCGAGCGACCGCATGCGACCGATCAAGCGGCCGCCAGCGGAATCAGCCTGAACCGTCGCTACACCTTCGACACCTTTGTCATCGGCGCCTCGAACCGCTTCGCGCATGCCGCCGCCCTCGCGATCGCCGAAGCACCCGCCCGCGCGTACAACCCGCTTTTCATCTGGGGTGAGTCCGGGTTGGGCAAGACGCACCTGCTGCACGCGGCGGGTAACTACGCCCAACGATTGTTTCCGGGCATGCGGGTCAAGTACGTCTCGACTGAAGAGTTCACCAACGACTTCATCAACTCGCTGCGCGACGACCGCAAGGTTGCCTTCAAACGCAGCTACCGCGACGTCGACGTGTTGCTGGTCGACGACATTCAGTTCATCGAAGGCAAGGAAGGCATCCAGGAAGAGTTCTTCCATACCTTCAACACGTTGCACAACGCCAACAAGCAGATCGTCATCTCATCCGATCGCCCGCCCAAGCAACTGGCGACCCTCGAAGACCGGCTGCGCACTCGCTTCGAGTGGGGATTGATCACCGACGTTCAGCCGCCTGAGTTGGAAACCCGCATCGCCATCCTGCGCAAGAAAGCACAAATGGAGCGGCTCGCGGTGCCCGACGACGTCCTCGAGCTGATCGCCAGCAGCATCGAGCGCAACATCCGCGAACTCGAGGGCGCGCTGATCCGCGTCACCGCCTTCGCGTCGCTGAACAAGACCCCGATCGACAAGGCGCTCGCCGAGATCGTGCTTCGCGATCTGATCGCCGATGCCAGCACGATGCAGATCAGTGCGGCCACCATCATGGCCGCCACCGCCGAGTACTTCGACACCACGGTCGAAGAGTTGCGCGGCCCCGGCAAGACCCGGGCATTGGCTCAGTCGCGCCAGATCGCCATGTATCTGTGCCGTGAACTCACCGACCTTTCACTGCCCAAGATCGGCCAGGCGTTCGGCCGCGACCACACCACGGTGATGTACGCCCAACGCAAGATCTTGTCCGAAATGGCCGAGCGCCGAGAGGTGTTCGATCACGTCAAAGAGCTCACGACCCGGATTCGTCAGCGCTCCAAGCGCTGATTCCCGGAGATCCCCCAACTTTTTTCAAAAAACTTCTCTCTCCGCAGTCACACCAGCAACAGCCGCGCGGTGTGTGCATCGCTGTGTATCAGGGACGCAAACCCCGCTGCAGCCCTTGTAGTTCCGTGCACACCCGGATTCGATCCCCAACGGGTCAACACACATCCCACGGTTTTCAACGCCACCATCCACAACCCGGCGCGCCGCCTAGCAGCACCAAGGCGGCCTGTCCCCAACATGCACACCCCTTAATACTGTTATTGAGATCTCTCCATCGATTTCTCTTTGAAGTACAGCGTTGGGGAGACTTCGCTGCGCACGCCTCGTTTCGGACTCGTTAGCCTCCCTCGTCACCGTTAGCGACTAGCTTTTAAGTTGGCGCTAGAAGCTCTACGGTTGTTGTTCGGGCGAGCTAGCCACCCGGGTTGAACACGTTGTTAGGTGAAGGGACGTTATGGACGCGGCGCCGACAAGAGCTGGCCTTAGCGACTTGAAGTTTCGTCTGGTGCGAGAGTCCTTCGCCGATGCCGTGTCGTGGGTGGCGAAGAACCTCCCGACTCGGCCCGCGGTGCCGGTGCTCTCCGGGGTGTTGTTGACCGGCTCGGACGAGGGTCTGACGATTTCCGGGTTCGACTACGAGGTTTCCGCAGAGGTACAGGTCGCCGCCGAAATCGCTTCTCCTGGAAGCGTTTTGGTATCCGGACGGTTGTTGTCCGACATCACCCGGGCACTGCCGAACAAGCCCGTCGATTTTTATGTCGACGGCAATCGGGTGGCGTTGACCTGCGGAAATGCCAGGTTTTCGTTGCCGACCATGGCGGTCGAGGATTACCCGACGCTGCCGGCGTTGCCGGACGACACCGGAACATTGCCCTCCGAGTTGTTCGCCGAGGCGATCAGTCAGGTCGCCATTGCCGCCGGCCGGGACGACACGTTGCCCATGTTGACCGGTATCCGGGTCGAGATCTCCGGTGACACGGTCGTTTTGGCCGCGACCGACCGGTTCCGGCTGGCCGTTCGCGAGCTGACCTGGACGGCGTTGACGCCAGGCATCGAGGCCGCGGTGCTGGTGCCGGCGAAGACACTGGCGGAGGCCGCCAAAGCCGGCGCCGACGGTTCGGATGTCCGGCTGTCGCTAGGCGCCGGAATGGGTGTCGGCAAGGACGGGCTACTCGGGATCAGCGGGGACGGCAAGCGCAGCACGACACGCCTGCTCGACGCGGAATTCCCGAAGTTCCGGCAATTGTTGCCGGCTGAGCACACCGCGGTGGCCACCATCGATGTCGCCGAGTTGACCGAAGCAATCAAGTTGGTTGCCCTGGTCGCAGACCGGGGCGCCCAGGTGCGGATGGAATTCGGCGACGGGGTACTGCGGCTGTCCGCCGGCGCCGACGATGTAGGCCGGGCCGAAGAAGATCTGGCCGTGGATTATGCGGGGGAACCGTTGACCATCGCGTTCAACCCGACATATCTCACCGACGGACTGGGATCGCTGCATACCGATCGGGTGTCGTTTGGGTTCACCACCCCCGGGAAGCCCGCGTTGCTGCGCCCGGTATTCGACGGTGACAGCGTCCCGACCGGCAGTGGACCCTTCCCCGCGGTTGCCACGGATTACGTGTATTTGTTGATGCCGGTTCGGTTGCCCGGCTAACTCTCGGTCTAGCACTAAGGCGCCAAACTACGTGTACGTCCGGCATTTGGGACTGCGTGACTTCCGATCCTGGGCTCACGCAGATCTCGAATTGCCGCCAGGGCGGACGGTTTTCGTTGGTCCCAACGGCTTCGGTAAGACGAATCTTATTGAGGCGCTGTGGTATTCGACCACTCTGGGTTCACATCGGGTGGGCACGGATCTGCCGTTGATACGCGCGGGCGCCGACCGGGCGGTGGTGTCGACGATCGTCGTCAATGAGGGCAGGGAATGTGCGATCGATGTCGAGATCGCTGCAGGACGGGCCAACAAGGCGCGGTTGAACCGCTCACCGGTGCGCAGCACCCGCGCGGTGGTGGGGGTTTTGCAGGCGGTGCTGTTCGCGCCCGAAGATCTGGCGTTGGTTCGGGGGGATCCCGCTGACCGGCGCCGCTACCTCGACGATTTGGCCACGCTGCGCCGTCCGGCGATCGCGGGGGTGCGCGCCGACTACGACAAGGTGGTACGCCAGCGCACCGCGCTGCTGAAATCCCTGTCGGGCGTGCGGCATCGGGCCGATCACACCGCGCTGGACAGCCTCGATGTGTGGGACAGTCGGTTGGCCGAGCACGGTGCCGAATTGATGGCCGCGCGTATCCATCTGGTGAACGAACTGGCGCCGGAAGTGGAAAAGGCCTATCAGCATTTGGCGCCGGGATCGCGGGTGGCCTCAATCGGTTATCGCGCCAGCGTGGAGAGCTTGACTGCCGAGGGCGGGGATCGAGCGTTTCTCGAAGCGGGTCTGCTGGTCGCGCTCGCTGCGCGCCGCGATGCCGAATTGGAACGCGGGATGTGCCTGGTCGGACCACACCGCGACGACCTGGAGTTGCGCTTGGGCGATCAGCCCGCCAAAGGCTTTGCCAGCCATGGGGAATCGTGGTCGTTCGCGGTAGCGCTGCGGCTGGCGGCCTATGAGCTGCTGCGTGCCGATGGCGGCGAACCGGTGCTGTTGCTCGACGACGTGTTCGCCGAACTGGACGCCGCTCGTCGTCGCGCCCTGGCGGCGGTTGCGGAGTCCGCCGAGCAGGTATTGGTGACCGCGGCGGTGTTGGAGGACATCCCGGTGGACTGGGACGCCACCCGGGTGCATATCGATCTGCGCGACGGGGACAGCGGGCGGATATCGGTGGTGCAGTCATGACCGATACCGATCCCGACGAAGGGCCACAACCGGAACGCGTTGCAGGACAAGGCGAGTTGTCGGGCATCGACTTGGTGAGACGCACGCTCGAGGAAGCCCGGGCAGCCGCCCGAGCACGAGGACAAGACGCCGGCCGAGGCCGAGCCGCACCGGCGCTTCCGCGCCGCGTCGCGGGCCAACGCCGGCGCTGGTCGGGACCCGGGCCCGACGTTCGTGATCCGCAGCCGTTGGGCAAGGTGGCACGCGACCTGGCGAAGAAGCGCGGCTGGACCGCCCACGTTGCCGAAGGCACCGTGCTGGGTGAGTGGCCTTCGGTCGTCGGCCACCAGATCTCCGACCACGCGACCCCGACGGCGCTCGATGACGGGGTGCTGAGTGTGACCGCGGAATCGACGGCGTGGGCCACGCAGCTGCGGCTCATGCAGGCGCAGTTGCTGGCGAAGATCGCGGCCGCGGTTGGCAACGGGGTGGTGACCTCACTGAAGATCACCGGCCCGGCCGCGCCATCGTGGCGGAAAGGACCCCGACACATCGCCGGCAGGGGACCGCGCGACACGTACGGATAGGGAACCCGGCCGGCCCCCGCGACGTCGTATCAGTGTCATATGCGGGACGGCTCAGAGCCACCAGGACGAAACGGGGCGTTATGTCAAACGTCCGGACGCGGCCGGAATAAAGAAATCGAGCACACGGCGCGGTCAGATAGGTAGAAACGCGCCCAGAGAATCGGTGCTGACAGCCGATCACGCTAGACTGAGCGCATGCGACCGCTGCGGTGACTGAACCGCTCGCATGCAACCCCAAGGAGAGCATTCGGACCGTGGCTGCCCAGAAGAAGAAAGCCCAAGACGAATACGGCGCTTCGGCGATCACAGTCCTAGAAGGGCTCGAGGCTGTCCGCAAACGCCCGGGCATGTATATCGGGTCCACCGGCGAGCGTGGATTGCACCACCTGGTCTGGGAGGTCGTCGACAACTCGGTCGACGAGGCGATGGCCGGCTACGCGACCCAGGTCGACGTGCGACTGCTCGACGACGGCAGTGTAGAGGTCGTCGACGACGGGCGCGGCATTCCGGTTGCGATGCACTCCACCGGCGCCCCCACCGTCGATGTGGTGATGACCCAGCTGCACGCGGGCGGCAAGTTCGGTGGTGAGAACAGCGGCTACACGGTCAGCGGCGGATTGCACGGTGTCGGTGTGTCGGTGGTGAACGCCCTCTCGAAGCGACTCGAGGTCGACATCAAACGCGACGGATATGAGTGGTCGCAGTTCTACGACCGCGCCGTGCCCGGCACCCTCAAACAGGGCGAGGCCACCAAGAAGACCGGGACCACCATCAGGTTCTGGGCCGACTCCGACATCTTCGAGACCACTCAGTACGACTTCGAGACGGTGGCTCGTCGACTCCAGGAGATGGCATTCCTGAACAAAGGTCTGACGATCAATCTCACCGACGAGCGGGTGGAGCAGGACGAGGTTGTCGACGAAGTCGTCAGCGATACCGCCGAAGCCCCCAAGACCGCCGAGGAAAAGGCGGCCGAATCGACTGCGCCGCATAAGGTTAAGCGCCGTAGCTTCCACTACCCCGGCGGACTGGTGGATTTCGTCAAACACATCAACCGCACCAAGAACCCGATCCAGCAGAGCGTTATCGACTTCGAAGGCAAGGGCACCGGCCACGAGGTCGAGATCGCGATGCAGTGGAACGGTGGCTACTCGGAGTCGGTCCACACCTTTGCGAACACCATCAACACCCACGAGGGCGGCACCCACGAAGAGGGTTTCCGCAGCGCGTTGACGTCGGTGGTGAACAAGTACGCCAAGGACAAGAAGCTGCTGAAGGAAAAGGACGCCAACCTCACCGGCGACGACATTCGCGAGGGCCTGGCGGCAGTCATCTCGGTGAAGGTGAGCGAACCGCAGTTCGAGGGCCAGACCAAGACCAAGCTGGGCAACACCGAGGTCAAGTCGTTTGTGCAGAAGGTGTGCAACGAGCAGCTGACGCACTGGTTCGAGGCCAACCCGTCTGAAGCGAAAACCGTTGTCAACAAGGCGGTCTCGTCGGCGCAGGCACGCATCGCGGCACGCAAGGCACGAGAGTTGGTGCGGCGCAAGAGCGCAACCGATATTGGTGGGCTACCCGGCAAGCTCGCGGACTGCCGCTCCACCGACCCGCGTAAGTCGGAACTTTATGTCGTAGAGGGCGACTCGGCCGGCGGCTCGGCGAAAAGCGGCCGCGACTCGATGTTCCAGGCGATCCTGCCGTTGCGCGGCAAGATCATCAACGTCGAAAAGGCCCGCATCGACCGGGTGCTGAAGAACACCGAAGTCCAGGCGATCATCACCGCGCTGGGTACCGGCATCCATGACGAGTTCGACATCGCCAAGCTGCGGTACCACAAGATCGTGCTGATGGCCGACGCCGACGTCGACGGCCAGCACATCTCCACCCTGCTGTTGACGTTGTTGTTCCGGTTCATGCGGCCGCTGATCGAGAACGGGCACGTTTTCTTGGCGCAGCCGCCGCTGTACAAGCTCAAGTGGCAGCGCAGCGAACCGGAATTCGCCTACTCCGATCGCGAGCGCGACGGCCTTCTCGAGGCGGGACAGAAGTCCGGCAAGAAGATCAATAAGGAAGACGGCATTCAGCGCTACAAGGGTCTGGGCGAAATGGACGCCAAGGAGCTGTGGGAAACGACGATGGACCCGTCGGTCCGGGTACTGCGACAAATCACCCTCGACGACGCCGCGGCCGCCGACGAGCTGTTCTCCATCCTGATGGGTGAGGACGTGGATGCGCGCCGAAGCTTTATCACCCGCAATGCCAAGGATGTTCGCTTCCTGGATGTCTGATGAATCAGGCACGCCAACTGAAAACGAGGGACCCTGAAGAAACATGACTGATACCACGCTGCCGCCTGGCGACGGACCCGCCGACCGGATCGAACCGGTTGACATTCAGCAGGAGATGCAGCGCAGTTACATCGATTACGCGATGAGCGTGATCGTTGGCCGCGCGCTGCCCGAGGTGCGCGATGGTCTCAAGCCGGTGCACCGCCGAGTGCTCTACGCGATGTACGACTCCGGGTTCCGCCCGGATCGTAGTCACGCCAAGTCGGCGCGCTCGGTCGCCGAGACGATGGGCAATTACCACCCACACGGCGACGCGTCGATCTACGACACCTTGGTGCGGATGGCGCAGCCATGGTCGCTGCGGTACCCGCTGGTCGACGGTCAGGGCAACTTCGGCTCGCCGGGCAACGACCCGCCGGCCGCGATGCGCTACACCGAGGCGCGGCTGACCCCGCTGGCGATGGAGATGCTGCGCGAAATCGACGAGGAGACAGTCGATTTCATCCCGAACTACGACGGCCGGGTGCAAGAACCGACGGTGCTGCCCAGCCGCTTCCCGAACCTGTTGGCCAACGGCTCTGGCGGCATCGCCGTCGGCATGGCCACCAACATCCCGCCGCACAACCTGCGCGAGCTGGCCGAGGCCGTCTTCTGGTGCCTGGAGAATCACGACGCCGACGAAGAGGCGACGCTGGACGCCGTGATGGAGCGGGTCAAAGGCCCCGACTTCCCCACCTACGGACTGATCGTCGGATCCCAAGGCATCAACGACGCATACAAGACCGGCCGGGGCTCCGTCCGGATGCGCGGAGTCGTTGAGGTAGAAGAAGATTCGCGTGGCCGGACGTCGCTGGTCATCACCGAGCTGCCGTATCAGGTCAACCACGACAACTTCATCACCTCGATCGCCGAGCAAGTCCGCGACGGCAGGCTGGCCGGCATCTCCAACATCGAGGACCAATCCAGCGACCGGGTCGGTCTGCGCATCGTCGTCGAGATCAAGCGCGACGCGGTGGCCAAGGTGGTGCTGAACAACCTCTACAAGCACACCCAGCTGCAGACCAGCTTCGGCTGCAACATGCTGTCCATTGTCGACGGCGTCCCGCGCACCCTGCGGCTGGATCAGATGATCCGCTACTACGTCGAGCACCAACTCGACGTCATCATCCGGCGCACCACCTACCGGCTGCGCAAGGCCAACGAGCGGGCCCACATTCTGCGCGGTCTGGTCAAGGCACTCGACGCGTTGGACGAAGTCATCGCGCTGATTCGGGCGTCGCAGACGGTCGACATCGCCCGGGCCGGACTGATCGAGCTGCTCGACATCGACGACATTCAAGCCCAGGCCATCCTGGACATGCAGCTGCGCCGCCTGGCTGCCCTGGAGCGCCAGCGCATCGTCGACGACCTGGCCAAGATCGAGGCCGAGATCGCCGATCTGGAAGACATCCTGGCCAAGCCGGAGCGGCAGCGCGGCATCGTGCACGACGAACTCGGCGAGATCGTCGAGAAGCACGGCGACGACCGTCGCACCCGGATCATCGCGGCCGACGGCGACGTCAGCGACGAGGACCTGATCGCCCGCGAAGAGGTCGTCGTCACCATCACCGAGACCGGATACGCCAAACGCACCAAGACCGACCTCTACCGCAGCCAGAAGCGGGGCGGAAAGGGCGTGCAGGGGGCCGGTCTCAAGCAGGACGACATCGTGCGGCACTTCTTCGTGTGCTCGACGCACGACTGGATCCTGTTCTTCACCACCCAGGGCCGGGTGTATCGGGCCAAGGCCTACGAGCTGCCGGAGGCGTTGCGCACGGCACGCGGCCAGCATGTCGCCAACCTGTTGGCCTTCCAGCCCGAGGAACGTATCGCCCAGGTGATTCAGATCCAGAGCTACGAAGACGCGCCGTACCTGGTGCTTGCTACCCGCAACGGCCTGGTCAAGAAGTCCAAACTGACCGACTTCGACTCCAACCGCTCGGGCGGAATCGTGGCGGTCAACCTGCGCGACGGCGACGAGTTGGTCGGCGCCGTGCTCACTTCGGCCGAGGACGACCTGCTGTTGGTCTCGGCCCTCGGGCAATCCATCAGGTTCTCGGCGACCGACGAGGCGCTGCGGCCGATGGGCCGTGCCACCTCCGGCGTGCAGGGCATGCGATTCAACACCGACGACCGCCTGCTGTCGCTGAACGTGGTCCGCGAAGACACGTACCTGCTGGTCGCCACGGCCGGGGGCTATGCCAAACGCACCGCGATCGACGAGTACCCGGTGCAGGGCCGCGGTGGCAAGGGCGTTCTGACCGTGATGTACGACCGTCGGCGCGGCCGGCTGGTCGGGGCGTTGATCGTCGATGACGACAGCGAGTTGTACGCGATCACTTCCGGGGGCGGCGTGATTCGTACGACCGCACGCCAGGTCCGCAAGGCGGGACGGCAGACCAAGGGTGTGCGTTTGATGAACCTGGGTGATGGCGACACACTGTTGGCCATCGCGCGCAACGCTGAAGAGAACGCCGACGAAAACGGCGAGGATGAGTCGGACACTTAGACTCAGCCCGAGACAACCGCAATAGACTCAGCGGCCTGGGTAGACATGTTAGGAGTTCGGGGTGACTACACCGAACGAGCCGGGCGCCCAAACGGGCGACCCTCTCGACGGGGACCCGCTGGGAGAGCGTTCCGGAACACACCGGGCCGCGACCGGACCGGGCCGTATCCCTGATGCGTCAGATTCGCCGCCCTGGCAGCGTGGCGCGGCGCGCGCGTCCCACGCGCCGCAGCGCCCGGCGAACGACCCGCCCACGGATGTGCGGCCCTCAGCCCCACCTCCGAGCCTTGACGACCGGCTGAACCGCTTCATC
This sequence comes from uncultured Actinomycetota bacterium, assembly GCA_963735655.1. Lineage (GTDB taxonomy): Bacteria > Actinomycetota > Actinomycetes > Mycobacteriales > Mycobacteriaceae > Mycobacterium. The sequence goes on along the minus strand of CAVTLW010000024.1, from coordinate 20,255 downwards.
TCGGGCCCGTCGGCGCCCTCGGGCAGCCCGCCCGCGGTGCGAGAGTCCGACAACGTGCCGGCGCGCAATGAGCCCGCCGAGGCGTACGCCAGTGAGTTGCCGGATCTCTCCGGGCCCATTCCGGGGCCCTTGGCACGCAAATCCCCGGCCGAGCGCACGGCGGAGGCCACCGGTGCGCCGGGCGCGTCGGTGACGGCTGGCCGGGCGACTCCAGAATCCCGAGAAGGCCGCGGTTCCCAAGTCGCGGTGTCTCGGCGAGCCCGCGGCGGACCCGTCCGGGCCAGCATGCAGATCCGGCGCATCGACCCGTGGAGCACGCTCAAGGTATCGCTGATGCTCTCGGTGGCGCTGTTCTTCGTGTGGATGATCGCCGTGGCGTTCCTGTATCTGGTGCTCGGCGGCATGGGTGTGTGGGCCAAGCTGAACAGCAACGTCGGCGACCTGTTGAACAACACCAGCGGCAGCAGCGGCGAGCTTGTCTCCAGCGGCACCATCTTCGGGGGCGCCGCCCTGGTCGGCTTGGTCAACATCGTCCTGCTGACCGCGATGGCGACGATCGCGGCGTTCATCTATAACCTGGCAACTGATTTGATCGGCGGCATCGAGGTGACGCTGGCGGATCGAGATTAGCGTTTTGGGAGTCGGGCGGCGATTGCGGTAATCTCGTCGCTCGGCCGTACGCGAGTACGGGCCTATAGCTCAGGCGGTTAGAGCGCTTCGCTGATAACGAAGAGGTCGGAGGTTCGAGTCCTCCTAGGCCCACGATCATGTGCCCGTCAAGACGTAGTGTCAGATTCGCGTTGCCGCTGGTCGTCGTCGCTTTGGGGGCGCTAGTGGCGCGGTCGCGGCGCGGCGTCGAGGTATGGCACGTGGCCGCCGATCACGAACCTGGGTACGACGAGGGGCCTTAGCTCAGTTGGTAGAGCACTGCCTTTGCAAGGCAGGTGTCAGGGGTTCGATTCCCCTAGGCTCCACAAGAGTAAAACCGCAGCTAGACAACGCTCTCCAACTTCGAGGTGTCCGAAGTCTGCGCTCCCGTAGAACAATGTCCCGCTCCCCGAGTTCGCGGATCGTTGTCATGACGTCGGCCGCGTTTCGGCCCAACCTGTCGATACCCACAACGACAATCGCATCGCCACGACGTGGCGGCTCCCGCCCGCTCGACGCTCCCGCGTCCGTCGCCACGGACCAACCAGTCCTGCCGCTGACGCGGACGACCCTGGACGCGTGGGCGGAGTCATTGCAGGCCAACAAGGACCAAGCCATCGCGATCCAGTCGCAAGAGGTCTACGACCGCTACACGGTATACCTGACCGGTTGTGCGGATCTATTACGGCAGAAGCATATCGACGTCAACCAGTTCACGATGGAGAAGTAGCCTCGTAAACGATTTGCTGAGCTGGGTGCATTGCTTCGATGAGCAATTACCCGGGTTCGTTAACGCGCGCCCAATACGCCGGTCAGGTATTCAGTGCGACAAGCCCGGCGAGCCAACTTGCCGCTGGTGGTGCGCGGGATTACACCCGCTGCTACCAGCTGCACATCCGCCACCCGTAACCCATGCCGGCGAGACACCGCTGCCCGGATTGCGTTAGTCACCGGCTGCGGATCACCACGGCCTGCCCCTGCCGCACGTTCGGCAACGATCACCAGGCGTTCGCTGGTGTCATGTGTGACCGCTCCTGGCAGCTCGTTCGCCGGCACCGAGAACGCCGCGACGTATCCCGGCCGCACGGCCGACGACGCTTCAACTGTGGTTACCTCGATGTCCTGCGGGTAGTGGTTACGGCCGTCGACGATGATGAGATCTTTGATGCGCCCCGTGACGTAGAGCTCGCCGTCGAAGTACACGCCGAGATCACCTGTGCGCAGCCAAGTGCCCCCGATCGGTGACCCGTCGGCGTGACTGCCTTCCGGGAGTCGGGACTGGAGCTTGTTGTCGAATACCAGCTCTGTTTCCCGCGGGCGTCCCCAGTAGCCACGGCCGATGTTGTCGCCATGCAACCAGATCTCCCCGACCTCGCCGTCGGGTAGCTCCGCGCCGGTCTCAGGGTTGACGATGACGCCCCACTGGCTGCGGGCTACCCGACCGCAAGAAACTTGGGCTACGGCGTTGGGAGCATCCGCCGCGACGCGCACCGCAAGGCCGGCCCCCAGCTGCTCTCGGTCGAAGTACATCGCAGTCGCCTCAGCGGTGGGGTCGATGGTCGAGACGAACAGGGTCGCCTCGGCCAGCCCGTAGGACGGTTTGATCGCCGTACTCGGCAGCCCATATGGCGCGAACGCCGTGTTGAACTTCGCGATCGCATCGATACTGACCGGTTCAGAGCCATTGAGCAGCCGGACGACATTGCTCAGATCGAGGTCCTCATCCTCGGCAGGAAGCCCACGCTGCGCGGCCAGCTCGAACGCGAAGTTCGGCGCGGCTGCGAAGACGCGACCGTGCCGGGACTGCGCCGCCAATTCACGGATCCACCGCTGCGGCCTACGGACAAACGCGATCGGCGACATGAGGGTGATATGCCCACCGCACAGCGCCGGGAATACGATCATCGACAGCCCCATGTCGTGATACAGCGGCAACCAGCTGATGGTGCGACTGTCCCATTCCATACCGGTGGAGATGATCACCTGGAGCACATTGGTGCCGGCGGCGCGATGGGTGATCTCCACGCCGACCGGGGCACGCGTCGAACCTGACGTGTACTGCAGGTAGGCGACGTCGTCGGTGTCGAGTTGGGCGGGGAGGAAGGTAGCGCCCACCGAGTCGGGCACGTCATCGATCGCGATGGCCCGCGGTCTATGGGTGCGCGGGAGCTTTCGCAGAAACGTCTGTACTGCCTCGCTGGCCGCTGCGGTGGTCAGCACCACGGCGGGCTGTGCGTCGCCGAGCACCGCAGCGAGACGTTCCGCAAACCCAGGCAATTCCGGTGTGAACAACGGCACCGCGATGTTACCGGCCTTGATCGCGGCGAAGAAGCCGACGACGTAGTCGAGGCCCTGCGGGGCGAGGATGGCCACGCGGTCACCGGGGGCTGTGACCTGCTGCAGGCGCGCACCGATGGCGCGCAGGCGGGTGCCCAGTTGGGCCCAGGTCAGTTCGACGCTCTGCCCGTCAGCGTGATGGGTGTAGTCCAGGTAGCGATAGCAGGGGAAATCACCCAACTCGGCAGTATTGCGGTCGAGAAAAGAGTTCAGGTTCTCGCCCGCCGGCAATGAGATACCACCCTCGGCATCCAAGTAGTCTTCGACCCTTAATGAAGTCCTCAGACCTGCGGGTTCGTGTTCAGACGCACAACTCATAGGCGGAGTCTATGAGAGGGAGCGCCGATTAACCTCGGATGCGAGGTGTGACCGTGGTCATGAAAAGGTGCGCATCGGGATTGGGGAAACAATCAGGACACCCGCCTGCAGAATCACCTGGCACCACCACTGCCACTGAGCCCGCGCGGCTGAACACTTGGGCGCGAGCCGCCATCGGGTGCTTGTGATGGCCAAGTTTTGCTGCGACCTCTGAGAAACTGAGAACGTTAGTTTTAAGACCACGCGCGAAGCTCTTCTGGACTCGAGCTGCTGAACGAATCGGCAAGGGATGGGTGCCGCCCCCGGGGAACCGCCGATCCCGTCTGCGCCGATGGTGCTGCTGGCCGCGGAGCGAAGCTTTGACCCGAGCCGTCGCGTCGCCCTGCGCTATCTGGGGTATCGCCAGCAGCAACCGGAGCTCGGAGTCGATGATCTCGATATCACGCATGCGCGGAGCGGAGGTCTGGACATGGCTGGCGGTACTTCGCGAGTGTGAGGTAGCTGCTGTCTGGGGTTAGCCGGACTGGCCTGCGAAGCTGTCCAGGCCACCCGCACCGGATTACCCCGGCAAGCCCAACTTGCCGGGATCAACGAGGCCATTCAAAAAGCTGGGGTTACCGGCGTGGCCGCCGGCACCGCCCCGGCCGCCTCCGACCCCGTTACCGCCCGCGCCACCGGTGCCCAGCGTGCCGCTAAAGCCCGCTTGGCCGAGCAACCCCGCCTGCCCTGGTATACCAGCGGCGCCGCCCTCACCGCCATTACCGCCGTTACCTGCGGGACCGCCCATGCCGCCGGTGTTGCCGTTACCGCCTTGGCCGTTAGTACCGCCCAGGCCGCCGACGTTAGTGTCGCCGCCGTCGCCCCCCTCACCGCCGCTGCCGCCTTGACCCCCGATGCCGCCGATGCCGCCGGTGCCGCCATCGCCGGCGTTGCCCCCGATGCCCATCAGCAACCCACCGTGACCACCATCACCACCGGCACCTCCAACGCCTCCGGTGCCTCCGGTGCCTCCAACGCCTCCAACGCCTCCAACGCCGCCATTGCCGCCAGTGGAGTTATTGACAAAGATGCCGGCGGCGCCCGAAGCGGTACCGTCGCCGCCGCCACCCCCGTCACCGCCGCCGCCGCTGCCAGCGGCGCCCCCGCCGCCACCGGACCCCCCGATCCCGCCCCAACCGCCGTTACCGATCAACCCCGCGCTGCCCCCACTACCGCCGGTTAGACCGACACCGCCGCCGCCGCCGGTGCCGCCGTTGCCGCCGTCAGCGAAGGACTGAACGTGCCGTCGCTAGTGTCGAAGCTGTTTCCGCCTCCACCGCCCGTACCACCAGGTGGCGCCAGATCGCTGCCGCCGCCAATACCGGCGGCGCCGCCGTTGCCGCCGTTGCCGCCGTTGCCCATCAACAGTCCGCCGTTGCCGCCGCTGCCGCCGTGCCCCCCTGCGCCGCCATGCCCCCCGGCGCCGCCCGGGCCGCTGTTCCCGCCCGGGCCGCCGTTGCCGCCGTCCGTGCCCATGAGGGTGGTTATGGCGTCGCCGCCGTTGCCGCGACGTCGGCCGGGTCACCACTTAATGACCACAATCTGACCACGCAGTTACAGATAATTGCTGTCAATTACAGTCGTGTGTTTTTGCGCGTAGAGCTAGCCGTAAACGATTGACCAGAGGCATGATCCGCCTTTGTAAGGCAGGTCTCAGGGGTTCGATTTCCCTAGGCTCCACAAATTGAAAGCGGATCCACCACCAGCTAAGGGCGCGGTTGCACGTCAACGCTCGGTGGGAGCGGCGACGGCTCGGGGCGCATCGAGCGGCGGACAATGCTGAAGGCCACGCCCCCGGCGGCCAGGACCGCGACGCCGGCTCCCGCGATGATCCAGGGTCGCTTGCTGTGACGCCGGCCCCGGCGCGCCTCCTGGATCGCCTGCGGCAGATTCGCGACCACTTCCTGCGCGGCGGCCAGCTCCTGGGCGATCGATTCTTGAGCGGCGGCGACCTCACGAGCCAGCTGGCCGTTTCGGTAGCGGCGACGAAGTTCTGAGGCGGTCGACTGCGCCGATTGGACCCCGAGTCCCACAACGCCGCGGGTGACGTCCACCGGGCCCAGTGTCGAGTAGGCCAGGCCCCGCGTCAGTCGCTCTCGGGGGGTCAACCGGGTCTCCGCCTTAGCTCTCATCTGCCACCTTCCTGTTAGTCCGGTATTTGACCAGATTGCCACCATCGGGATGCCCGCGGGTCCGGTGACACCGGCTGCGGGCGCGCGCCACGGTGGTGGCAGACTGTCGTGTCGTGACCAACAGCCCCATTCAGACTGCCACTGCCACACTGCACACCAACCGCGGCGACATCAAGATCGCCCTGTTCGGGAACCATGCGCCCAAGACTGTTGCCAACTTCGTGGGCCTGGCGCAGGGCACCAAGGACTACTCCACCCAGAACGCATCGGGTGGGCCGTCCGGCCCGTTCTACGACGGCGCGGTCTTTCACCGGGTGATCCGTGGCTTCATGATCCAGGGCGGCGATCCCACCGGGACGGGCCGCGGCGGCCCGGGCTACAAGTTCGCCGACGAGTTCCACCCCGAGCTGCAATTCGACAAGCCCTACCTGCTGGCAATGGCGAACGCCGGCCCGGGCACCAACGGCTCGCAGTTCTTCATCACGGTCGGCCAGACTCCGCACCTGAACCGGCGGCACACGATCTTCGGTGAGGTGACCGACCCGGAGTCGCAACAAGTGGTGGACGCCATCGCCACGACATCCACCGACGGTAACGACCGGCCCACCGAGCCGGTCGTGATCGAGTCGATCACCATCTCCTGAATCGGCGCACCCGGTAGCCGGGTGCTGTCGCTACTTCTTTCGCGGACCCGCGTAACCGGCTTCGGTGAGCGCGTCGAGCACCTCGAGCGGATCGGTTCCGAGGTCCCAGCGGGACAGAATTTGCAGCCTGTCTCCGGTCGTTTCGATCTCGAGAAGCCGGACCTTGCGGCCGTACCGGCGGAACTCGGTGATCCGGATGATCTTGATGTCGGGACGGCGTAATAACTGCGTTCGGAACCACCCCTTGATAGCCAGGCCGGACGGGGTAATTGCCAGCTTGGGGCGCGCACGCCACGAGACGCTCGCAAACAAGATCAGACCGGCTGCGGCAAGTCCGGTCATCACACGCCCTGGCGGGTCTGTGACGAGGGTCACACAGGCGATAGCCATCAGAACACCGCCGAGTCCACAACCAGCGATTCCCGCCGTACGCGGCGCCCATTGAGTTTGCTGCATGCGGTACCTAGACCCTCCCACCACTGCCTATGCGGTTATCCACAAGCGCTATCAACAGTGGGGATAAATCACACGCGTGTGATTGGGCGACCGGAAGGTTGCTGGCACAGTAACGCAACTAGAACAAAATGAATTCATTACGTGTGCGTAAATGATCAGTGCCAGCGCATTGTGAGCAACAAACCGGTGATCATGAAAGCGAACGCGATCGCGTAGTTCCACGGACCCAGTTCTGCCATCCAGGTGAGCACCTTGGGAGCCTGGCTGCCGACGGCCGCCAACTGGAACACCATCAGCCAGACGAGGCCGATCAGCATCAGGCCGATGAACAACGATACGAACCACACGCTCGACGGTCCGACCTTCACTTTGACCGGTGTGCGGCTCACCGCGGTGACGGTGAAGTCGTTCTTCTTGCGGACCTTGGACTTGGGCATGATTACCTCGGGTTACCTCGGGAGTACCTCTACAACGAGCAGGACGGGGTGCGACGATAAACGACGACAGTCGCCGCCATATCTTGGCTACGAGACTAACTCACCTGACGCCATGACCAGGAAAACGGAGAGCCGATGATCGACAGCCGCCGCTCACCGTGGCGGTTCGGCGTTCCCCTGGTGTGCTTGCTCGCCGGGCTGCTGCTGGCGGCCACCCACGGGGTGTCGGGCGGTTCCGAGATTCGTCGTAGCGATGCGCCGCGTCTGGTCGACCTGGTTCGGGAAGCGCAATCGTCGGTGAACCGGCTGAGCAGTCAGCGAGAGGCGCTGACGACCAAGATCGACACGTCGCACGGGCTGTCTTCGGATACCGCGCTGGCGGCGATGCTCAAGCGGGCCGCCGAACTGGCCGCAGAGGCGGATATGAACCCGGTCCACGGTCCGGGGCTGGTGGTGGCGCTCAACGACGCACAACGCGACGCCAACGGCCGTTTCCCGCGCGACGCCTCCCCCGACGACCTGGTTGTGCATCAGCAAGACATCGACGCCGTTCTCAACGCGATGTGGAGTGCCGGCGCGGAGGCGATTCAGATGCAGGATCAGCGAATCATCGCGACATCGGTGGTCCGCTGCGTCGGGAACACGTTGCTGCTCAACGGTCGCACCTACAGCCCGCCGTACACGATCACCGCGATCGGCGATGCCGACGCCATGCAGACCGCCCTCGCCGCCGCTCCCCTGGTGATTCTCTACAAGCAGTACGTGGTGCGATTCGGGCTCGGCTACCGCGAAGAGGTCAAACCGGACGTGCAGATCGTCGGCCATTCGGAACCGGTCCAGATGCATTTCGCGCAGCCCATGGGCCCGTTGGGGTACTGATGCCTCCCGACGTGCCCGCCAAGCCGATAACCTGTGACGATGCGGATCCTGGTCGTCGACAACTACGACAGCTTCGTGTTCAACCTGGTGCAGTACCTGGGCCAGTTGGGCGTCGAGGCCGAGGTGTGGCGCAATGACGATGCCCGGCTAGCCGGCGAGGGTGCCGTGGCCGCTGTCGCCGCCGACTTCGACGGTGTCCTGCTCAGCCCGGGTCCCGGTACCCCGGAGCGTGCCGGAGCGTCGATCAGCCTGGTCCGCGCGTGCGCGGCGGCGCGCACCCCACTGCTCGGTGTGTGCCTGGGGCACCAGGCCATCGGCGTCGCGTTCGGCGCCACCGTCGACCGCGCGCCCGAGTTGCTGCACGGCAAGACCAGCAGCGTCTACCACACGAATGTCGGTGTATTGCAAGGTCTTCCGGATCCCTTCACGGCCACCCGCTATCACTCGCTGACCATCTTGCCGGACTCGCTGCCGGAGGTGCTGGAGGTCACGGCCCGCACCCGCAGCGGAGTGATCATGGGCGTGCAGCACACCGAACTGCCGATCCACGGAGTGCAGTTCCACCCGGAGTCGATCCTGACCGAGGGCGGCCACCGGATGCTGGCCAACTGGCTCACCTACTGCGGCTGGGCGCGTGACGACACACTGGTACGCCGACTGGAAAACGAAGTCCTGACCGCAGTCCGGCCGCACTTCCCGACGGATAACGGGGCTACTGACCGAACTTCAGCGTGATGATCCCGTCCCGGTTGACTCCGGTACCGGCCGCCGGGCTCTGAGACACCACCCGGGCGTGTTGCGATCCGCCGGCGTCGACGTCGGGTCCCTTGTCCAGCACGCCGGTCCAGCCGAGCGCGCGTAGCCGCGGTTCGGCGTCGGTCCAGAACATGCCGGACAGGTCGGGCATCAGGAACTGATTGCCTTTGGACACCTGCAAGTCGATGATCGTGTCGATTGGGATCGTCGCGCCCGCAGGCGGATTGGTCGCGATCACTTCCCCGGCCGGTTTCGTGCTGTCCACCGATGACTGACTGAATTTGGTGAAGCCGTAGACGGTCAGGTTCTTCTGCGCCAGGTCGACCTGTTGTCCTGCGATGTCGGGCACCTGCTTGGTCTGTGGACCCGAGCCCACGATGATGGTGATCACGTTGGTGATGGCCGATGTCTGGTTGGCCGGCGGGTTCGTCCCGATGACCTTGCCCGCCATGTCGGGAGTCGACGGCGAACTCGCCTGCTTGAAGCGGCCGAACCCGGCCGCGGTCAGCTTTTTGACCGCGTCGGCGTAACTCAGCGAGGACACGTCCGGGAGTTCGCGCTGCTCGGGACCGGTGGAGACGTTGATCATGATCTCGTCGCCGGCACCGACCGACGAGTTGGCACTTGGATCTGTGCCGATGACGTGGTCGGGCGGGATCGTCGAGTCCGGCTTTTGTTGGGTGCGCGTCTTGAAGCCGCGGTTTTGTAGCGCCGCAATCGCGTCGGCGGACGCTTGCCCGCGCACATCGGGCACCTGAACGTCGCGGGTGTTGCCGCCGAACGTGTTGATGGCGATGGTGATGACGACGGTCAGCACCGCCAGCACGGCGACCACCGCCACCCAGCGGCGCACCGAACCGACGCTGCGGTCGCGGTCAGTGTCGTCGACGACCTGACGGGGCAATGGGTCGGTGCGCGGTCCGCCACGGCCGGGCCCCGAGGATGACAAGAACGAGGTCCGCTCGGCGTCGGTGAATACCTTGGGCGCCTCGGGCGGCTCACCGTTGTGCACCCGGACCAGGTCGGCACGCATCTCCGCGGCGGTCTGGTAGCGGTTCTCCGGGTTCTTGGCCAGCGCCTTGAGGACCACTGCGTCGAGGTCGGCGGAGATGCCCTCATACCGTTTCGACGGTGGAATCGGGTCCTCGCGGACGTGTTGGTACGCGACCGCGACCGGCGAGTCACCGGTGAAAGGCGGCTCGCCGGTAAGCATTTCGTAGAGCACGCAGCCCAACGAGTACACGTCGGAACGGGCGTCGACAGGGTCGCCGCGGGCCTGCTCTGGCGACAGGTATTGGGCGGTCCCGATCACAGCGGCGGTCTGGGTGACGCTGACACCGCCATCGGCGATCGCGCGGGCGATGCCGAAGTCCATCACCTTGACCGCGTTGGTGGTGCTGATCATGATGTTGGCCGGCTTGACGTCGCGGTGGATGATGCCGTTCTGGTGGCTGAAGTTCAGCGCCTGACAGGCGTCGGCGATGACCTCGATGGCCCGCCGCGGCGGCATCGGACCGTCGTTGTGGACGATGTCGCGCAGGGTGACGCCGTCGACGTACTCCATGACGATGTAGGGCAACGGCCCGGCGGCGGTCTCGGCCTCGCCGGTGTCGTACACCGCGACGATCGCCGGATGGTTCAGGGCCGCCGCGTTCTGCGCCTCACGCCGGAACCGAAGGTAGAAGCTGGGGTCGCGAGCCAGGTCGGCACGCAGCACCTTGACCGCGACGTCGCGGTGCAACCGGAGGTCACGGGCGAGGTGAACTTCCGACATCCCGCCAAAACCGAGGATGTCGCCAAGTTCGTAGCGATCGGACAGATGCCGAGGGGTGGTCATCGTGGTGTCTCGGATAGGGCCGACGGCGCGTCGTGCCGCGGCGTCAGCGGAACAGCCCAACTCTGCAGATCAGACTTACCTGGTTGTGCGCCATCCGTCCAATTGATCAACGGACCCTGCCCGGCGGGGGTCTTGCTGGCCGGTGGGACCCCGGTGTCGGTGACGTTCGGGGTGGAAGGTTGCTGCTCCGCGCGGGAGTTGATCACGATGAGCACGGCGATGATGATCGCCAGCGCGCCGAGCACCCCGGCAGCCCACAGCAATGCGCGCTGCCCCGACGAAAACGTGCGTCGCGCCGGCGGCGGGCGGTTGCCGCCCGTCGATGGGCGGGATCGGCGGGGCGCGGTGTTCCGGCCGGTGGGGGCGTTGGACGCGATCCTGGCCGGCGTGCCCGAGGGGATGGCGGCAGGCGCTGCCCGACCGGCCGGCAGGGATTGGCTGGGCCTGGGTGGCCGGCGGCCGGCGCGTACCGCGGCGACGGCGTCGGCGAACGCGCCGCCGCTGCGGTAGCGCATGCCGGGGTTCTTGACGAGGGTGAGCTCGATGAGTTCGCGAACATTGGGCGGTAGGTCAGCGGGCAGCGGCGGCGGCGGTTCTTTGATGTGTTTCATCGCGACCGTGAGGGCGCCGTCGCCCGTGAACGGCCGCTTACCCGAAACCACTTCGTACCCAACAACTCCCAGCGCGTACACGTCACTGGCCGGCGTGGCGTCGTGGCCAAGCGCCTGTTCGGGTGCGATGTATTGGGCGGTGCCCATCACCATGCCGGTCTGGGTCACCGGGGCGGCGTCAACCGCTTTGGCGATGCCGAAGTCGGTGATTTTCACCTGCCCGGTGGGGGTGATCAAGATGTTGCCGGGCTTGACGTCGCGATGCACCAGGCCGGCGGCGTGCGCTACCTGCAGGGCTCGGCCGGTTTGTTCGAGCATGTCCAGCGCGTGCCGCAGTGACAGCCGGCCGGTGCGCTTGAGCACCGAGTTCAGCGGCTCGCCGTTGACCAGTTCCATGACCAGATAGGCCGTGCGGCCTTCCCCGTTCATCTGGCTTTCGCCGTAGTCGTGGACGCTGGCGATACCGGGATGGTTCAGCATCGCGGTGGTACGCGCCTCGGCCCGGAACCGCTCGATGAATTCGGGGTCTTGGGAGAACTCCTGCTTCAGCACCTTGACCGCGACGCGGCGGCCCAGCCGGCTGTCCACGGCCTCCCAGACCTGGCCCATGCCACCGGTGGCAATGAGCCGCTGCAGGCGGTACCTGCCGGACAGCGTGACACCCACTCGCGGGCTCATGCCTTGCCTCCCGCTCGCTCCGGTCCTCGCGCGTTCCGCGCTGCGATCCTCACTGGGCTCGCCGGGCGGCGACCCGCTGCGCGTGGCATCGCCACGCTTGCGGTCGCCACGAACGCTCGCCTGCGGGGGCTCATGGTCCCCCCTGCAGCGCGGCCTCGATCACGGCCCGCCCGATCGGCGCGGCGAGCGCACCCCCGGTCGCGGACAAGCGGTCACCGCCGTCTTCAACCAGCACGGCAACGGCAACCTTCGGAGACTGCGCGGGCGCAAAAGCGATATACCACGCGTGCGGTGGTGTGTGACGAGGATCGGTGCCGTGCTCTGCGGTACCCGTCTTGGATGCGATCTGCACGCCGGGGATGGCCCCTTTCTGTTGTGCGGCTTTCTCGGCGCCGACCATCAGCTCTGTTAGCTTAGCGGCGACCTGCGGCGACACCGCGCGGCGTTGCTGATATGGGGCGGTGGTGCTGATGTTGACCAGATCCGGGCCTTTGAGGCTGTCGATCAGGTAGGGCCGCATCGCCACCCCGCCATTTGCGATCGTCGCAGCGACCACGGCGTTCTCCAGAGGAGTCAGTGCTACATCCTTCTGCCCGATGCTCGACATCCCCAGCGCCGCGGCGTCGGGAATCGCTCCGACGGTTGATTCGGCCACCTGCAGCGGAATCGGGCTCGGGGCGTCGTCGAGGCCGAACGCCTGCGCCATGCTGCGCAGAGCGTCGGCGCCGGTAAGGATACCCAGCTGGACGAACGCGGTGTTGCACGACTTGGCGAAGGCCTCGCTAAGTGGCACCGTCGGCCCGCTGTCACACGGCGTGCCGCCGTAATTCTCCAGCATGGCCGTGCTGTTGGGCAGCGCAATCGTGGCCGCCGCGGTGAGCTGTTCGGTGTCGCTGGATCCGGACGCCAGCGCGGCCGCGGTGGTGATCACTTTGAACGTGGAACCCGGCGGATAAGTCTCCGAGATGGCGCGGTTGGTCAACGGCGTATTGGGGTCGTCACGAAGCCGCTGCCAGGCCTGCAATTGCGCCTCAGGATCGTGCGAAGCAAGCAGGTTGGGGTCGTAGGACGGCGAGGAGATCAGCGCCAGAATCTTGCCGGTCGACGGTTCCAGGGCGACCACCGCTCCCTTGCAGGGGCCACCACAGCCTTCCTGCATGGCGTCCCAGCCGGCCTGCTGGATCCGCGGGTTGATGGTGGTGTCGACGTTGCCACCGCGTGGGTCGCGACCGGTGAAGAAATCGGCCAGCCGGCGCCCGAAGAGCCGCTCGTCGGAGCCGTTCAACAGCGGGTCTTCGGCGCGTTCCAGGCCGGTACTCGAATAGCGCAGTGAGTAGAAGCCGGTGATCGGAGCGTAGACCGCGGGGTTGGGATACACCCGCAGGAACCGGAAGCGGCTATCCGTGGCCACCGAGTAGGCCATCAGTTGTCCGCCCGCGGTGATCTGGCCGCGCTGACGTGAATACTCGTCGAGCAGCACGCGCTGGTTGCGCGGGTCGGCGCGCAGGCCGTCAGCGGTGAACACCTGCGTATACGTGGCGTTGAGCAACAGCAACACGATCAACGCCATCACGGTCACCGAGATCCGGCGAAGGGAGGCGTTCATGAGATTTGCGGCGTGGAAACCCCTGGCTTTAGCCGGGGGAGAAAACGCCGTCTCCTTCGCTTGGTCGGTTTGTCGGTGGTCGCGTTTATGTTGTGGCGGTGTCGAGGTTTCGGTTGCTGCCCAGCGTGGAGCAGGCGGCGGTGTTGGCGGAGCATTGTCGCCATGCGCGGCTTGTGTGGAATCTGGCCGTGGAGCAGCAGCGGCATTGGCAGCCCGGCCGCCATGCACCCGGATATGGCGAGCAATGTGCGCAGTTGACCGCGGCCCGCGCCGAGTACGACTGGCTGGGCGCCGGATCGCAGACCGTGCAGCAGCAGGCGTTGCGGGACTTCGCCCAAGCGATGCGCAACTTTTTCCACCGCACCCACCGTCGCCCGACCTGGCGTAAGGCCGGCACGCATGAGGGATTCCGGCAAGTCGGAGTCAAACCGCGCCACATCCAGCGACTCAGCCGCCGCTACGGGCGGGTATGGATCCCGAAAATCGGTTGGGTGAAGTTCCGCTGGACCCGCACCCTCGCCGACACCGTGAAGTCCTACCGAGTCACTCTGGATCGGTCGGGGCGCTGGCACATCGCCTTTGCCGCCATCCCGAAACCCGTTGCCGGCCCCGATGATGGCAGCGTCGTGGGTATCGATCGCGGCGTGGCGGTCACGGCGGCGCTGTCCACTGGGGAGCTGCTGTGTGTCCCGGGCCTGAGCGCCGGGGAGGCCAAGCGGCTGCGACGGTTGCAGCAGCGTCTGGCCCGGGCGCGCCGGGGATCGAAGCGGCGGGCACGCACCAAGTTGGCTATCGCGCGGTTGCGGGCCCGGGAGGCGGATCGCCGCCGCGACTGGGTGGAAAAGACCACCACCGGCCTGGCGCGCCGATTCGACACCACCCGCGTCGAGGACTTGAAGGTGCGCGCGATGACCCGTTCGGCGCGCGGCACCCGGGAATGCCCGGGCATCAACGTGGCGCAGAAGCGGGGCCTTAACCGCGCGATCAGCCGCCAGGGGTGGGGAATGCTGGTCACCCGGTTGACGCACAAGGCTTCGGGACGAGTCGAATTCGTCTCGGCAGCGTTCACGTCGCAACGATGCTCTGACTGTGGGCATGTCGCGCCGGAAAACCGTAAGAGCCAAGCGGTTTTTCAGTGCGTCGCTTGCGGTGCGGGACCGTGCAATGCAGATGTGAACGCGGCACGCAACTCGTCCTTTCGCCGCCCGCCCGGCGGCGAGGTGACAGCACGGGGAGACCTCGGCGTTAGCCGGTCTGCGAACCGTGAACCTCAACTCTGTTCTCCTGCTGCCTAGCTGCGACGGGGTTGGAATCCACCGGCTTAAGCCGGTGGAGGACGTCAAACTTTCTGAATCACCTCGGTGCCGGCCGCCGCAATCGGCGTCGTCTTCTTGGGCGGACGGGTCCGCAGCGGACGTCTGGCGCTGTGCGAAATACGGGCCAGGATGGCCAGCAATACGTAGTTGGCCAGCAGTGACGACCCGCCGTAGGACATCCAGGGCGTGGTCAGACCGGTCAGCGGAATCAACCGGGTCACCCCGCCGACGACGATGAACAGCTGGATGGCCAGCGTCGATGCCAGGCCGGCCGCCAGCAGTTTGCCGAAGCTGTCGCGCGAGGCGATGGCGGTGCGCAGGCCGCGGACGATGACGATCGTGTAGAGCATCAGAAGGGCCGCCAGACCCACCAGTCCAAGTTCTTCGCCGAAGGCGGCCATGATGAAATCCGTCGACGCCGCGGGCACCGTGTCGGGCTGGCCGTTACCGAGCCCGGTGCCGAAGATGCCGCCGGTGGCGAAGCTGAACATCGATTGCACGAGCTGGTAGCCGCTGCCTTCGGGATCGGCGAACGGGTCGAGCCAGGTCTGCACCCGGACGCGGACGTGCTCGAACATGAAGTACGCCGCGACGCTTCCCGCGGCGAACAGCGCCAAGCCGATGACGACCCAGCTGAACCGCTGGGTGGCGAGGTAGACCACCACCAGAAACGACGCGTACAACAACAGCGACGTGCCCAGGTCTTTCTCGAAGACCATCACGCCCACCGAGATCGCCCAGGCTGCCAGCAGGGGTGCGAGGTCTCGTGGGCGGGGCAGCGTCATGCCCATCAAATGCTTGCCGACACTGGTGAACAGGCCGCGTTTGGCCACCAGCACCGCCGCGAAGAAGATCAGCAGCAGAATCTTGGAAAACTCAGCGGGCTGAATTGAGAAGCCGGGCAAGCGAATCCAGATTTTCGCGCCGTTCTGTTCGGACAGCGTCCGCGGCAGCAGCGCGGGAACGGCCAAGAACACCAGACCGGTGAACCCACAGATGTAGCCGTAACGGGCAAGCTGCCGGTGGTCCTGGAGCAACGTCACGACCAGTGCGAAGGCGGCCACTCCGACCAACGTCCACAGCATCTGCTGGCTGGCGTTGGGGTGACCGTGCCGGCCCATGTCGTTGTTGACCAGGTCGAGCCGGTGAATCATCACCAGCCCAAGCCCGTTGAGCAGGGCCACCACCGGCAGCAGCAGCGGGTCGGCATACGGGGCGAACCGCCGGATGGCCAGATGCGCACACCCGAACAGGGTCAGGAAGGCCAGCCCGTAGGTGGTCAGGTCCCAGCGCAAGACCCGCTCTTGATTTGCCTGCACGATGAGCAGCGCAGCGGTGGTGATCACCGCGGCAAAACACAACAGCAGCAGCTCGGCGTTGCGGCGAGTAGGCAGCGCAGGAGTAACCGCAACCGGTGGCTGCAGTTGTGTTGTCATGCCGCCGCCCGGCAGTCGATGCCTGGTTGAAGTGGCGGCGGCGGCAGCGCGGTCACCGTCGCGAAAGTGGTGGGGGGCGCGCTCGTCGGGGGTGAGGCGGGCGCAGTGGCGGAGGTGCTTGGGGCGCCGGTGCCGGAGGGACTCGGGATTCCGGGCGACGAGGTGGCGGTGGGCGCACTCGAAGTGGGCGGCGTGCTGGTGGCTGGCGTGCTGGTGGCTGGCGACGTGACGTTCGGTTGTGGCATTTCGCTGGGGCTGGCCGTGCTCGTCGGGGTGGGTGGCGACATGGCACGAGGCGGCGGGCAGAGCGGCAGCAGGGACTTGGCCGCCAAGTCATGCAGCTGATTGATGGCATTGTCCAGGCTGCCGGTGGGTAACCCGGCCTGAACTTGCGCACGCTCCGGGGGGCGCAAGTCCTCCAGTCTCATCAGGTGGCAGTCCAGCGCACCGCCTGCTTGGCTGGTACTGATCAGCGACAAACTGTTGGTGGCGTTGAGGCAGCCAATCAAATACGGCTCGTGTAGGGACATGCCCAGCAGCGAACCCTGGATTCCGCGCACGATGGACACCATGCCGTTGGATTCGGCGACGTAGTAGTTGCTGCGGATGACGTAGCGCCCGATGGCCAAACCGGCGAGCAGCAGCAGCACCACAAGCGCGACGACGAAGAACGTTCGCTTACGCGACCAGCGCGGCCGATTGAACGTTTCGACTTGCGTTGGAACGCGTTTGGCGACCTCTTTGCGTGGGTTGATCGCCGAAGCACGCCCCGCGGCGGTATTGGGCAGGGTGAACTGCTCGTGGTCGTCGTCGCCGGATACCGCACCGGCCAGAATCGGCACGGTCTGGCCGTAGTCGTAGTCGACGACGTCGGCGACCACCACGGTCACGTTGTCGGGGCCACCGCCGCGCAGCGCCAACTCGATCAGGCGATAGGCGCTATCGGCGACGTCGGGGATCTGCAGTGCCTCGGCGATGGTTTCGTCGCTGACCGGGTCGGACAGCCCGTCCGAGCACAACAGGTAACGGTCTCCGGCGCGGGCTTCCCGCATGGTCAACGTCGGCTCGACCTCGTGACCGGTCAGCGCCCGCATGATCAGCGACCGCTGCGGGTGGCTGTGCGCCTCCTCCGCAGTGATCCGGCCCTCGTCGACCAAGGTCTGCACGAAGGTGTCGTCCTTGGTGATCTGGGTCAGCTCGCCGTCGCGGAACATGTAGCCGCGCGAGTCACCGATGTGCACCAGCCCGAGTCGGTTGCCCGCGAACAGGATTGCGGTGAGCGTGGTGCCCATGCCCTCGAGATCGGGCTCCATCTCGACCTGCGCGGCGATGGCCGAATTGCCGGATCTGACCGCTGCGTCGAGCTTGGCCAGCAGATCCCCGCCGGGCTCGTCGTCATCGAGGTGAGCCAGCGCGGCAATCACCAATTGCGACGCCACCTCGCCGGCGGCGTGACCGCCCATGCCGTCGGCGAGGGCCAATAGCCGCGCGCCGGCGTACACCGAGTCTTCGTTGTTGGCGCGTACCAGGCCGCGATCGCTGCGGGCCGCATATCGAAGGACCAGGCTCACGGGCGGCGCTCCAAGCCGGCGTCTCCGTCGCAGGCAAAGGCTATCGCGCGGCTCACGGGCGCAACTCGATTGCCGTTTTGCCGATCCGAACCGGGGTTCCTAACGGAACTCGTACCGCAGTCGTCACCTTCGCCCTGTCAAGGTATGTGCCGTTGGTCGATCCTAGATCCTCGACGTACCATTCCGAACCGCGCTGCGACAGCTTGGCGTGCCGCGTCGAGGCGTAGTCGTCGGTCAACACCAGCGTCGAATCGTCAGCACGCCCGATCAATACCGGCTGTCCGCTCAGCGTGATGCGCGCGCCCGTCAGCGCCCCATCGGTCACCACCAGGTAGCGCGCCGCGGTCCGGCGCTGGCGCGACGGCAGCAGCGTGCCCCGCAACGCCAAACCCCGCCGCACCATGACGGCCCCCGTGGGCGCGTAAATGTCGGTCCGCAGAATTCGCAGTACCGACCAGATGAAGAGCCACAACAACATTAAAAATCCGGCGCGCGTCAGTTGCAGTACTAATCCCTGCATCTGGCGTCCTTTCCGTCCTGGCGTCGCTTCCGAGCCTTGCGCTACCTAGCACATCAGCAACGTCACGATACTTGGACGGTGGCGGCGGCTGGATGAAGCTCGGCGGCTTTGACCCAGCGGGTTCAGTGAATGCGGACGATGATCTCGGAATGGCCTAAGCGAATTACGTCGCCATCGGCCAACTGCCACTCCTGTACCGGTGCATTGTTGACCGTGGTTCCGTTGGTGGAGTTCAGGTCCGAGAGTAGCGCGACCTGGCCATCCCAACGGATCTCGAGATGACGACGCGAGACGCCGGTGTCGGGCAAACGGAACTGCGCGTCCTGCCCGCGGCCGATGATGTTGGAGCCCTCACGCAACTGGTAGGTCCGGCCGCTGCCGTCGTCGAGTTGCAGGGTGACTGACGATCCCGCGGACGGGTAGCCGCCTTGCTGGCCGTAGTCGCCGTAGCCACCGCCGGCCTGCTGGCCGTAGCCACCACTGGCTTGTCCGTACTCGTAGTCGTGTCCCGCGGGTTCGGCGTACCCGGGGCCGGGAGCGGCGTACCCGCCGCCTGGGCCGTATCCACCGGGCGGCGGCGCTTCGGCGTACTGGGTGTAGTCGCCGGCGCTGTAGTCCTGTCCCCCGTAGCCGGCGGCGCCCTGCTGGTAGCCCTGCTGCTCGTAGCCGCCTTGCTCGGGGTAACCGGGGCGCTGTTCCGGCTGGGCTTGGGGAGCCGGCGGGGCCTGGGGGGGATAGCCGCCCTCGTCGCGCGGAGCCGGACCGCGGCCGTAATCGCCGTAACCGGGCTGACCACCGCCCGGGGGCTGCCCGTAGCCGCCGCCTTGTCGATAACCCTGGTCGTAGCCTTGCTCGCCATACCCGCCGGGAGGACCGGCCGGGGCAGGCGGACGTTGCTCGTAGGACTGCTGATAGCCACCCTGGTCCGGGTAGCCGCGCGGTTCCTGGTAGCCGCCTTGGCCCGGGTAGCCACCTTGTTCGGGGTAGCCACCCTGCCCTGGGTAGCCGCCCTGCTCGGGGTAGCCCTGGCCCGGGTAGCCACCTTGCTCGGGGGGGCCGCCTGGACCGGGGTAGCCGCCCTGCTCCGGGTAGCCCTGGCCCGGGTAGCCACCTTGCTCGGGGGGGCCGCCTGGACCGGGGTAGCCGCCCTGGTCGGGGTAGCCCTGGCCCGGGTAGCCAGCTTGTTCGGGGTGGCCGCCTGGACCGGGGTAGCCGCCCTGGTCGGGGGCCGGGGCGGCTGGTATGCCTGCTGGGTCGGGTAGGCGCCCTGTTCGGGCGGGTATCCGCGCGGGTCTTGCCCGCCCTGGGGACCCGGGGCACCGCGCGGATCCTCCTGCGGACGGCCGTAGCGGTCGTCGTAGTACTCGTCGGGCCGCCCCTGCCCCTGACCGCGGTAGCTCGGATTGTCAGTCATCGGTGGTACTCCTGGTTCTGCGCCAAACGCATCATCTGATTGTGGCCGGGCGGAATGGGTGACAGTCGGGCGGGGCTCCACGTCGGGGTTGACAGCGCCGCGGGCGCGGAACTGACCGGTATGCAGGTTCGAACGCTGCTCGAACCGGACGACCACCTCACCATACGTTTGCCACCCCTGTTCCTGGATATAGTCCGCCAGGTACCTAGCGAAAGCGGTCGACGTGACAACCTGGTCGGCCCCCAGCTTGTCGAAGTCGTGCACACCGAGGGTAATGATGTATTCGTTGGGTGCCAAAAGGCGATTTCCCTGAAGCGGCCGCACACCGTCGGCCGCTTCGCGGCGCAACAGCGCTTCGATCTCCTGAGGGACAATCGACCCCCCGAACATTCGGGCAAACGCATCGCCAACGGTCACCTCGAGTTTCGCCGATGCGCTGAACTAGCCCTTTCTGGCTACTCATGTTTTCAGCGCTCGCCTCACTATGTCCCAGTATTCGTCGGCACAAGGCAAACGACTCGCCCGCGTGTCGTGTCCAACAGCATGGTATCGGGACACGGTCACGCTGCGTCACCGTGAGTATTCTGAGAATCCCATCGGGGCTGTTCACAGCCCTTGTC
>CAVTLW010000023.1:0-172243 GCA_963735655.1 uncultured Actinomycetota bacterium | reverse complement strand
CAAATGCTGCTCTAAAGTGTGCTAGATCACTGGCCCATGGTCGGCCGAGATCACGACATCGGCGAGATCACGCATTACGGAGGCTGCCATGTCATATGTGATCGCGGGCCCGGATGCGGTAGCGGCGGCGGCCGGTGATTTGGCCGCTCTCGGCTCGACGATCGAGGCCGCCGGGGCGGCGGCGTTGGCCCCGGCGACGCAAATCCAGGAGGCGGCCGCTGATGAGGTGTCGATGGCGATTTCGGCGCTGTTCGGCACGCACGCCCAGGAGTTCCAGGCGGTGGCCGCGCGGGCGTCGACCTTTCACCAACAGTTCGTGCAGGCGTTAAGCGGGGCTGCGGCATCGTATGGGGGCACGGAGGCGGCCAGCGCCGCTGCACTGGCTGCTGCGGCTTCACCAGCCGCGGGCTTCCAGAAGTTTGTCTACGGCCCGATTCACACCCGTGGCGAAGCGTGGATCAACAGCCCGTTCGGTCAGTTGCTGGACCCGGTTCTCAATGCACCCACCGATGTGCTGTTGGGGCGTCCTCTGATCGGCAACGGTGCCGCTGGGACCGCGGCCCACCCGAATGGTGGTGCCGGCGGGTTGTGGTTCGGCGATGGCGGGGCCGGCTATACCCCAACCGGCGGTACGGGCCCGGTCGCCGGCGGTAGCGGCGGGGCTGCCGGGCTGATCGGCACTGGCGGCTCCGGTGGGGGTGGCTTCGCGAGCGGGACTGGCGGCCGCGGCGGCACCGGCGGCTGGCTGATGGGTAACGGCGGGATAGGCGGCGCGGGCGGGACCGCCACCATGGTGGGTGGTGTCGGCGGAGCCGGTGGCGCTGGCGGTGCCGGCGGGTTCGTGTTCGGCAACGGCGGTGCCGGCGGTGCCGGCGGTCAGGGCGGCAACGGCAACCTGGGCGCCACGCTCGCGTCCCACGACGGCGGCACCGGCGGTGTCGGCGGCGACGGCGGGGCCGGCGGCGCGGGCGGTAGAGGCGGGCTGCTGTTCGGTGTCGGCGGCCACGGCGGCGAAGGCGGCCTGGGCGGCGACGGCGGCAATGGCGGCTTCGGGAGCGGCGGCGTAGATGCCAACGTTGCCGGCCAAGCTGGCGGAGACGCCTTCAACGGCGGCAACGGCGGCGCGGCCGGTGCCGGCGGCGCGGGCGGCAACGCGGGCCACGGCGGCTTCCTGGGCGCCAACGGCCTCGGCGGCAACGGCGGGGCCGGCGGTGTCGGCGGCAACAGCGGGGCTGGCGGCAACGGTGGCGCCGGCGCCGGCGGCGATGCCCACACCCCCGACGGCGGCGCCGGAGGCAATGGCGGTGACCGGGGCACGGTCGGCGCTGGCGGCAACGGCGGCGCGGCCGGCTTCGGCGGGACCGCCGGCGCGACCGGTGCGGACGGCCAACCGGCCACCAGCGGCGGCAACGGCGGGGATGGCGGCAACGGCTATAACCCCGCGAGCGCCGGCGCTCCGGCCGGCGCCTCCGGCGGGGCCGGCGGGGCCGGCGGCAAGGCCGGCGATGTCGGTAACGGCGGCGACGGCGGGCGCGGCGGCAATGGTGTGGCCGGGACCGACGGGCCCAACGGGGTCAACCCGGGCGACTCCGGCACCGCCGGCATCACCGGCGGTAGCGGCGGCAACGGCGGCGCCGGCGGGCGGGGTGGTTCGATCTCGGGTGATGGCGGTAATGGCGGGGCCGGCGGCACCGGCGCCCACGGCGGCAACGGCGGCACCGGCGTCAACGGGGCGGCCGCCACGACCGCCACGACCGGCGGGTCCGGCGGGTCCGGCGGGTCCGGCGGGTCCGGCGGCAACGGCGGCAACGGCGGCATCGGCGGCGCGGTCACGAATGGCACCGCGGGCACCACCGGCGCCGGCGGCAACGCCGGTGACGGCGGTAACGGCGGGAAGCCCGGCGACGGCGGCCTCGGCGGCGCCGGCACCTCCACCCACATCGACGGCGGGACCGGCGGCGCCGGCGGCAACACCGGCGCCCGCGGCGCCGGCGGCACCGGCGGCACCGGCTTGACCCACGGCACCGGCGGTGTCGACGGCACCACACCCACCGGCATCCTGGGCAACGGTGGCAACGGCGGTGACGGCTTCACCTCCACCGCCGCGGATGCGCGCGGCGGCAACGGCGGCGGCGGCGGCGCCGGCGGCAACCACGGCAACGGTGGGGCTGGCGGAGCCGGAGGCAACGGCGTGACCGGCAACCCCGGTTTCAACGGCGCCAACCCGGGCGACTCCGGCATAGACGGCATGGCCGGCGGTCGCGGCGGCGACGGCGGGCCCGGCGGGGTCGGCGGCTCGCAGGCAGGCAGCGGCGGGGCCGGCGGGGCCGGTGGGGCCGGTGGGGACGGCGGCAAGGGCGGCATCGGTATCGGCGGTCACGACGGCAAGGTCGGCGTCAACGCCGGCGCCGGGCAGGACAGCGGCAGCGGCGGAGGTGGCGGCAAGGGCGGGGACGGCGGCAACGGCGGGGTCGGCGGCGCGGACGCGCACGGCGCGACAGCCGCCACCGGCGCCGGCGGCAACGGCGGCACCGGCGGCGACGGCGGCACCACCGGCGGCGGCGGCGACGGCGCGAACGGCACCGCGGCCCACCCCGATGGCGGTCGCGGCGGCAACGGCGGCAACGATGGCGCCGGCGGGGCAAAGGGCACCGGCGGCACCGGCTCCACACACGGCACCGACGGCGCCGCGGGCCACATGCCCACCGGCGTGGGCAACGGCGGCAACGGTGGCAACGGCTACGACGCCGCCCGCGACTCTCTGGCCGCCGCCGGCACCTCCGGCGGTAAAGGCGGGGCCGGCGGCAACGCCGGCGACTACGGCACCGGCGGTGCCGGCGGCGACGGAGGCAACGGCGTGGCCGGCACCGACGGGGCCAACGGGGTCAATCCGGGCGACTCCGGCACCGCCGGCATCACCGGCGGTAGCGGCGGCAACGGCGGCGCCGGCGGCAAGGGCGGGTCGATCTCGGGTGATGGCGGCAATGGCGGGGCCGGCGGCACCGGCACCAACGGCGGCAACGGCGGGAAGGGTATCACCGGCCACAACGGCGTCAACCCCGGCGACGCCGGGCAAGACGGCGGCAGCGGCCGCAACGGCGGCAACGGCGGCAACGGCGGCAACGGCGGCATCGGCGGCGCAGTCACGAGCGGCACGGCGGGCACCACCGGGGTCGGCGGCAACGGCGGTAACGGCGGGGCCGGCGCCACCCCCGGCGACGGCGGCAACGGCGCGAGCGGCGACGCCTCCACCCACGACGGGGGGGCCGGCGGCGCCGGCGGCAACACCGGTCTCGGCGGGGCAAAGGGCACCGGCGGCACCGGCTCCACCCCGGGCACCGACGGCACGGCCGGCGCCACACCCGTCAGCGTCCTCGGCAACGGCGGGGACGGTGGCAAAGGCTACGACGCCGTTGCAGCCGGCGCGCCCGCCGGCACCTCCGGCGGCAACGGCGGGAAGGGTGGCAACGCCGGCAACATCGGCAACGGCGGCAACGGCGCGGCCGGTGGCAACGGCGTGGCCGGCACCCCCGGCCCGGCTGGCACCCTCGACAGCAATGGCAACAGCGGCCACGGCAGCGACGGCACGCCCGGCGGGAACGGCGGGAACGGCGGGGCCGGCGGACTGGGTGGCTCGATCTCCGGCCACGGCGGCAACGGCGCCGCCGGCGGCAACGGCGGCAAAGGTGGCAACGGTGGCAACGCCGACGGCGCCAACGCGACCACCGCCGGCACGACCGGCGGCAACGCCGGCACGGGCGGCAACGGCGCGACCGGCGGCACCGGCGGCAATGGCGGGGTCGGCGGCACCGCCGCGCACGGCAGCACAGGCAGCACCGGCGCCGGCGGCAAAGGCGGTGACGGCGGGGCCGGCGGAACCGCTAACGGCGGCAAGGGTGGCGCCGGAAACGCCGGCCACCTCGACGGCGGCGATGGCGGTAAGGGCGGCGCCTTCGGCAGCGGCGCGGCCGGCGGGACCGGCGGCACCGGCTCCACCCCCGGCAGCCACGGCTCGACCGGCAGCACGCCGACCGGTGCCAACGGCGGTGACGGCGGGGCCGGCGCCAACGCTACCGCCACCAACGGGATGGGCGGCAAGGGCGGGGGCGGCGGCGCCGCCGGCGCGGTCGGCAACGGCGGCAACGGCGGGGCGGGCGGCAACGGCGGTCCCGGCCCCGCCAACACCAACCCCCCACCGGCTCCTCCAGTTGCTGCCCCAGGCACACCGCCGCAGGCCCCTTCCGGCACCCCCGGCACCGCCGGCACCGACGGCACCGCGGCCGGTCAACCCGGCGGCACCGGCGGGAGCGGCGGGAACGCCACCGGGACCAACCCCGCCGGCACCGGCGGCAAAGGCGGCACCGGCGGCGACACCGCCTCCGGCGGCACCGGCGGCAGCGGCGGCGATGATCGCAACAACCTCGGCACCGGCGCCACTGGCGGCGCCGGCGGCACAGGCGGGGCCGGCGGCGCGACTGGCGGCAATGGCGGCACCGGCGGCAGCGGCGGGGTCGCGGGCCCGGGCGGGGTCCCCGGCAACGGCGGCACCGGCGGCACCGGCGGCACAGGCGGCGCCGGCGCGGCGCCGGTTGGCACCGGCGGCACCGGCGGCACCGGCGGCGCCGGCGGCGCCGGCGGCACCACCAGCGGCGACGGCGGCAACGGCGGATTAGGCGGCACCGGCGGCACCGGCGCCGGCGGCACCACCGGCGGCAACGGCGGCAACGGCGGCCGGGGCGGCCAGGGCGTCAGCTTCACCGGCGGCAACGGCGGCACCGGCGGCACCGGCGGCACCGGCGGCACCGGCGGCACCGGCGGCACCGGCGGCACCGGCGGCGCCCCCGGCGCGGCGGGCGGTGGAGGCGGCCACGCTGGTTCCGGCGGCTCCGGCGGCACCGGCGGCACCGGCGGCACCGGCGGCACCGGCGGCGATGGCGGCACCGGCGGTAGTTTCGGTACGGCCGGCGAGGGCGATCCCGGCACCGTCGGCGGAGGCGGCGGAGGCGGCGGAGGCGGCACCGGCGGCACCGGCGGCGGAGGCGGCAGCAGCGGCGGCGCCGGGGGCAGCGCCGGGGCGAGCGGCGGTGCTGGTAGTACCGGCGACTCGGGCAGCCAGGGCGGGGACGGCGTGTAACTGCCGCCGGCCCAACCATGGCGAAATGTCGCTGGCCGGCAACTACGATGCACGTCGACGCACCTCGATCTTGCACAACGCGGTCGGCACGAGTTCAGCCGTGATCGCGCTCACTGAAGTGGCTCAGTTCTGCGCGTCGAAAAGTGCTCACAGTGGGGCTACGCCGCGGTCGCCGGGCACCCGTGGCCCCTTCGGGGCACCTCTGGTCACCAACGCAACGGCCAGTAAGCCTGCCCTGGCGTGAATTGCTCGTCGATTCGAGCGGTCGTATCAAGAGACACTGCTATTCCTTCGGTGTGAAACACGGGCACCTTGCACCGCGCGGTGAAAGGCGGACCGCGATTCGCGGCCGTCTCCACGGTATGCGCAAAAAAGTTTGCTATGCAAGGTGTAGTGCCAGGAATATAAGCAGCTAAAAGCGCTATTAAGCACAGAACGCCGTTACCGTATCCATTAGCTGCCCTTAGCGCCCGTCCAGCCAGGAGCGGCGGAATTGAGTCCAGGTGCCTAGCGCCTGCTGCATTGAAGGCGACGAGCATTTCCGGCCGGGTTCACTCGCGGCGGAGCGACAAGCCCGTCGGACCTCCTTTGGCTCAGCGTCGGTCTCGTTTGCTAAGTGGGGTGCGTCGTCCAAAGCCTCGACAACGGCGAAGGCGGCGGAGGCCGGTGGATCAAATTTGCAGCCGCGACGCGGGTGCCTGGCAAACAACAAGCGGCGACGGACGCAAACCGCGCACTTCCAGACCTTTGGACTGGTTTTACCGGCAAACCGAAGGTGTCGGGTTTGCTGTAAGCCCGGCCCAGGTGAGTCGTGGTGACAGGATGGTGACAAGAGGCGTTGTCGCATAGGCCAGCAAACCATTAGACCGGCTTAACAACGCGTTGAGCTGCAAAGATGCTTGTGCCCCCGGCAGGACTCGAACCTGCGACCTAGGGATTAGAAGGCCCTTGCTCTATCCACCTGAGCTACGGAGGCAATGCGCAGGTCAGTCTATCGAACAGCGTGTCAAGATCGGTCTCGGCGACACAACGCGACGCGAAAAGTCTTCCGCCGCGCCAATTATCGGTTATGGTGTGAGCCTCGACACACGTACAACACCGGCTGGCAATCAGCCGTTAACCGCAACGATGCGTGTGCCTGACGTCGAGGGGTGACGGGTTTATGTGCGTGGCCGAAGTGACTTCGCGGTGCTCGCGGGCTGGTGCCCAGGCGCTGCGACATGGGGCGCAGCTGGCGGCTGACGTCAGAGATACGTACCGGTCTGGCGCCGTCCTGCTGCGCGGTTCGCCGTTTGCTGTGGGTTGGGTCGCAGGCTGGTTGGCCACCGAATTTCCGCTACAGGTGGTCACCGGGCACGCGTTATCCCGGGTATCACCGCCGTCCATCAACCGAGTTGCCACCACGTGGGCCGCGCAGCGCGCGGACCAAGACACTCAACACCGCGCTCGAAGAGTCGTTGGGGCCGGACTTCCGCGAACTCGTGTTTCACCCGACCAGCGCCGCGGCGGTGGCTGCGCGCCGGGCCGGGTTGTTGCCGTCCGGACCGCACCGCCGGTACGCCGCCCATACCTCCGCCATCTCCTACGGTCCGCACGCGCGCGACAACCTGCTCGACATCTGGCGGCGTCCCGACCTGGCGCCCGGCCACCGCGCGCCGGTGCTGCTACAGGTCCCGGGCGGAGCGTGGGCCGTCAATGGCCGACGCCCCCAGGCGTACACGCTGATGAGCCGGATGGTCGAACTCGGCTGGATCTGCGTCTCGATCGACTACAGCAAGAGCCCGCGCTGCAGATTCCCAGCCCACATCATCGACGTCAAGCGGGCGATCGCCTGGGTCCGCGAGAACATCGCCGACTACGGCGGCGACCCCGACTTCATCGCCATCACCGGCGGGTCGGCGGGTGGCCACCTGGCTTCCCTGGCCGCCCTGACGCCCAACGATCCGGCGTTCCAGCCCGGCTTCGAAGGCGCCGACACGACGGTCCAGGCGGCCGCGCCCTACTACGGCGTCTACGACTTCACCGACCACGAGAACATGCACGAAATGATGCTGCCGTTCCTCGAGCAGTTCGTGATGAAGGCCCGCTACGCCGACGAGCCGGAGCGGTTCACGGCGGCCTCACCGATTTCCTACGTGCACGGTGAAGCTCCGCCGTTCTTCGTGCTGCACGGGGACAAGGATCCGATGGCGCCAACCGCGCAGGCCCGCGCGTTCTGTGCCGCGCTGCGCGGGACGGGAGCCCCGACGGTTTCCTACGCTGAACTCGCCAATGCCCACCACGCCTTCGACATCGCGCCGACCGTCCGTTCACGGGTAGTCGCCGGTGCCGTCTCGGACTTTTTGGGCGTCGTCTACGGGCGACAAGCCGGCGCGCAGATGACCTCGATGGCGCTATCGGCATCTCCGGCCAGCTGAACCCGCATTTGCCTTAGTTCGATTGCCCGCGACGAGTTTTCGTCGGCCAGTCCGTCGGTGCCGCCGCACTGAGGGCATCCTCACTCGGGACCAGCTTTCACCAGCGCGCCAACCGGGCTAGCGTTGTGTTGGCTTGTGTTGGCAGTGTGGCGGAATCCCGAAACAGGAGGCTTGATCGGCGGTGAGCGGTTTGGCACGTCGAGTTATCCGGTCCGCACAAGGTGGCGACCATGGCTGAGTCCGTCGAGCCCGGGCGATTGTCCGACGAGCTTGGACCCGTCGACTATCTGTTGCATCGGGGTGAGGCCAACCCGCGGACCCGCTCGGGCATCATGGCGCTCGAGCTCCTCGACATCACGCCGGACTGGGATCGTTTCCGGGCGCGGTTCGAAAACGCCTCCCGGCGGGTGTTGCGGCTGCGGCAGAAGGTTGTGGTGCCGACGCTGCCGACGGCCGCGCCGCGCTGGGTGGTGGATCCCGATTTCAACCTGGACTTCCATGTGCGCCGGGCACGTGTGTCCGAGCCCGGCACGCTGCGCCAGGTGTTCGATCTCGCCGAGGTGATGCTGCAGTCGCCGCTGGACATATCGCGACCGCTGTGGACGGTCACCCTGGTCGAGGGTCTGGCCGACGGCCAGGCCGCGACGCTGCTGCACCTGAGTCACGCGGTCACCGACGGGGTCGGCAGTGTCGAGATGTTCGCCGAGATCTACGACCTGGAGCGGGATCCGCCACCGCGGGCAATGCCCCCGCAACCCATTCCCCAGGATCTGACGCCCAACGACTTGATGCGGCAAGGCATCAACCACCTGCCCATGGCCGTCGTCGGCGGCGTCCTGGGCGCCCTGACCGGCGTGGTATCGGCGGCCGGGCGGGCCGTGCTCGAGCCCGCGTCCACGGTTTCGGGCATTGTCGGATACGCGATGTCGGGCGTGCGGGTGATGAACCGGGCCGCCGAGCCGTCGCCGTTGCTGCGCCGTCGCAGCCTGACCAGTCGTACCGAGGCGATCGACATCCGGCTCTCCGAACTGCACAAGGCCGCGAAGGCCGGTGGCGGTTCGATCAACGACGCCTATCTCGCAGGCCTGTGTGGCGCCCTGCGCCGCTACCACGACGCCCTCGGTGTGCCGATCAGCACGTTGCCGATGGCGGTCCCGGTGAACCTGCGGGCCGAAGGCGATGCGGCCGGCGGCAACCAATTCACCGGCGTCAACCTGGCCGCACCGGTAGGCACCGTCGATCCGGTGGCCCGGATGAAAAAGATCCGGGCCCAGATGACGCAGCGCCGCGACGAGCCCGCGATGAACATCATCGGTTCCATCGCGCCCGTGCTGAGCGTGTTGCCGACTGCTGTGCTGGAAGGGATCACCGGTTCGGTGGTCGGCTCGGACGTGCAGGCCAGCAACGTCCCGGTGTACCCCGGAGACACCTTTATCGCGGGCGCAAAAATATTGCGGCAGTACGGCATCGGCCCGCTTCCCGGTGTCGCGATGATGGTGGTGCTGATTTCCCGCGGCGGATGGTGCACCATCACCGTGCGCTACGACCGGGCGTCGGTGCGAAACGACGGGCTGTTCGCCCAGTGCCTGGTGGAGGGCTTCGACGAAATCCTCGCGCTGGCCGGTGATCCGGTACCGCGAGCGGTTCCGGCGTCGTTCGCCGCGCAGCCGGCCAACCCGGCGTCTCGATCGGTGTCGAGCTCATGAGCCCCTCCGAGAAGCAGTCCGACGAGCGTGAAACGCGCAAGCCGTCCCGGGATTTGCGGTTGCCAGGCTCGGTAGCCGAGATCATGGCCAGCCCACCGGGACCCGAAGTCGGCGCGTTTTTCGACCTTGACGGGACGTTGGTCGCCGGCTTCACCGCCGTCATCCTCACCCAGGAGCGGCTGCGGCGCCGCGATATGGGAGTGGGGGAGCTGCTCGGCATGGTTCAAGCAGGTCTGAACCACACGCTCGGGCGCATCGAGTTCGAAGACCTCATCGGCAAGGCCTCCGGCGCGCTGACCGGGCGGCTGATCGACGACTTGGAGGAGATCGGCGAGCGGCTGTTCGCCCAGCGCATCGAGTCCCGGATCTATCCCGAGATGCGGGAGTTGGTGCGGGCCCACGTGGCTCGCGGGCACACCGTGGTGCTCAGTTCGTCGGCGCTGACCATCCAGGTCAACCCGGTAGCCCGCTTCCTGGGCATCACCAACATGCTCACCAACGCGTTCGAGACCAACGACGACGGGATACTCACCGGGCGCGTGCTGAGGCCGATCTTATGGGGCCCCGGCAAAGCGACTGCGGTGCAAAGGTTTGCGGCCGACCACGACATCGACCTCAAAGACAGCTACTTCTACGCCGACGGTGACGAGGACGTCGCCCTGATGTACTTGGTCGGCAATCCACGGCCGACCAACCCCGAAGGCAAGATGGCCGCCGTCGCCAAACGCCGGGGCTGGCCCGTCCTGAAATTCGAAAGCCGTGGCGGCGTTGGTTTCCGGCGGCAGTTGCGAACACTCGCCGGCTTCAGTTCCATGATCCCGGTGGCGGCCGGCGCGGTCGGGATCGGTGTGCTGACCGGTAGCCGGCGCAAAGGCGTGAACTTCTTCACGTCAACCTTTTCACAATTGCTGCTCGCCACCTGCGGTGTGCATCTCAACGTCATCGGGCAAGAGAATCTGACCGCGCAGCGTCCCGCCGTGTTTCTCTTCAACCACCGCAACCAAGTTGACCCGATCATCTCCGGTGCGCTGGTGAAGGACAACTGGGTCGGGGTGGGCAAGAAGGAACTGGAACGTGACCCGATCATGGGCACGTTGGGCAAGTTGCTCGACGGTGTGTTCATCGATCGCGACGACCCGGCCTCCGCGGTGGAGACGCTGCACACCGTCGAAGACCGCGCCAGAAACGGCCTGTCCATTGTGATCGCCCCCGAGGGCACCCGGCTGGACACCACCGAAGTCGGGCCGTTCAAGAAGGGGCCCTTCCGTATCGCGATGTCGGTGGGAATCCCCATCGTTCCCATCGTGATTCGCAATGCGGAGATCATCGCTTCGCGGAACTCCACCACGTTGAATCCCGGCACGGTCGATGTCGTGGTGTTCCCACCGATCCCGGTCGACGACTGGACGCTGGACACGCTCAACGAGCGCATCGCCGAAGTGCGTCAGCTGTATTTGGACACGCTGTCGGACTGGCCGATCGACGAGGTGCCCGAGCATCCCCTCTACGCCCGGGCCGCCAAAGCCAAAAAGGAGGCGCGGGCCCGCGCCAAGCCCGCCGCGAAGAAGACCACCGCGAAACCGGCGGCCAAGGCCGCCGCGAAGAAGGCGCCTTCGAAAGCGCCCGCGAAAGCGCCCGCGAAGAAAGCCGCGACCAAGGCCGCGACCAAGGCCGCGGCCGAGGCGCCCGCCGATCCACCGACCGTGCTGACCGCCACGGCGGAGACGCCCAAAGACTGTGCGGCGCAACAAAGCAGCGCCGACGACACCGTCGGCACCGAGTCGTCGAGTTCCCCGCCCAGAGGGCGGCCGTGACCGCACCGACTGCGGACATCAGCGCGGTCCTGACCGCCGAAGACTCGCTGGTGCTTGCGTCCATGGACACTCCCGTCGAAATGGAACTGGTCATGGAGTGGCTGCGCAAGCAGCGCGCCCGTTTTCCAGAGACAAAATTCGACGTGTTGAAGCTGCCGCCGCGCAACGCACCGCCCACGGCGCTGACGGCACTCGTCGAAAGACTCGACTCCGGCGAGGACCGGTCGATCGTGCCGGTGCGGGTGTTCTGGCTGCCGCCCGCCGACCGCAGCAGAGCCGAAAAGCTGGCCGGCCTTCTCCCGGGCCGGGATCCCTACCACCCCAGCGGACGTCAGCAGCGCCGCATCCTGAGCAGCGATCCACGCCGTGCCCGGGTGGTGGCCGGCGAGTCGGCCAAGGTCTCCGAACTGCGCCAGCAGTGGCGTGACACCACCGTCGGGGAGGACAACCGCGATTTCGCCCAGTTCGTCACTCGCCGCGCCATTTTGGCGGTGGAACGCGCGGAGTACCGGATCCTCGGACCGCAGTACAAGTCTCCGCGGCTGGTGAAGCCAGAGATCCTGGCGTCCACCCGGTTTCGCGCCGGCCTGGAGAAGATCCCCGGTGCAACCGTCGAGGAAGCCGGCAAGATGCTCGACGAACTGGCCACCGGGTGGAGCCGGGTGTCCGTCGACCTTGTTTCCGTCCTGGGCCGGATGCTCAGCCGCGGATTCGATCCCGAAATCGACTACGACGAGTATCAGATCGCGGCGATGCGGGCCGGACTAGAAGCTCATCCCGGCGGTGCTGCTGTTCTCGCACCGGTCCTACATCGACGGCGCGGTGGTGCCGGTGGCGATGTCGGAGAACCGGCTACCGCCGGTGCACGTATTCGCCGGTATCAACCTGTCTTTCGGGTTGATGGGACCATTGTTGCGCCGCTCCGGGACCATCTTCATCCGCCGCAATATCGCCGAAAATCCGCTCTACAAGTACGTGCTGCGCGAATACGTCGGCTACATCGTCGAGAAGCGGTTCAACCTGAGCTGGTCCATCGAGGGCACCCGCTCGCGCACCGGAAAGATGTTGCCGCCCAAGCTTGGTCTGATGTCGTACGTGGCCGACGCCTACCTCGATGGCCGCAGCGAAGACATCCTGCTGCAGCCGGTGTCCATCAGCTTCGACCAGTTGCACGAGACCGCCGAGTACGCCGAATACGCCCAAGGCGGTGAGAAGACCCCCGAGGGCATTGGCTGGCTGTACAACTTCATCAAGGCGCAGGGCGAGCGCAACTACGGCAAGATCTACGTCCGTTTCCCGGAAGCCGTATCGATGCGGCAATACCTCGGCGCTCCGAGCGAGCCGGGGTCGCAGGACCAGGACGCCAAACGGCTTGCGCTGCAGAAGATGTCGTTCGAAGTCGCGTGGCGGATCCTGCGCGCGACACCGGTGACGGCGACGGGATCTGGTGTGTGCGTTGCTGCTCACCACCCGCGGCACGGCGCTGACCCTCGATCAGCTGCACCACACGCTGCAGGACTCGCTGGACTACCTGGAACGCAAGCAAACTCCGATGTCGACGAGTGCGCTACGGCTGCGCACCCGCGACGGCGTGCGCGCGGCCGTCGACGCATTGTCCAACGGCCACCCGATAACCCGCGTCGACGGCGGCCGCGAGCCCGTCTGGTTCATCGCGCCCGACAAGGAGCATGCCGCGGCGTTCTACCGCAACTCGGTGATACACGCCTTCCTGGAAACTTCGATCGTCGAACTCGCGCTGGCGCACGCCAAGCACGTGGACGGCGATCGCGTCGCGGCGTTTTGGGATCAGGCGATGCGGTTGCGCGATCTGTTGAAGTTCGATTTCTACTTCGCTGATTCGGCGGCGTTTCGGGCCAACATCGCCGAAGAGATGGCGTGGCATGAGAATTGGGAAGGCCACCTTGCCGCCGGGGGCGCCGAGATCGACGCGATGCTGTATGCCAAGCGGCCGCTGATGTCGGACTCGATGTTGCGGGTGTTCTTCGAAGCCTATGAGATCGTCGCCGACGTGTTGCGGGATGCTCCGGCCGACGTCGGCCAGAAGGAACTGACCGAGTTGGCGTTGGGGGTCGGCCGTCAGTACATTGCGCAGACCCGCGTCCGCAGCAGCGAATCGGTCTCGACGCTGCTGTTCGCCACCGCGCGCCAGGTCGTCGCCGATCAGGAACTGATCGCGCCCGCCCCGGACCTCGCTGAGCGCCGGACGGCTTTTCTGCCACGAATTGCGGCGACATCCTGCGCGATTGCACCGATGTCGAGCAGATCGCGCGCAACCAGTTCATCGCCCGCGAATTCAAAGCGCGACACGGGCGGCAAGCCAGCCAAGTTCAGTAGCGTGATTGCCCCACCCGCCGGCAATGGCCATCGAGGAGGCACCGGTAAGCGCGGCGCGTTGATCTGGCCGGTGCTCGCCGGCGTCGCCCTGCTGGCCGGCGCCACGGCGGCCGGAATCGGGGCGTTGTCGCTGGCGGAGACCCTGACCGCCACCGGGTTGCCCGATCCGGGCCCGGTGACAACGCTGGGACTGCCGTTCGTCCGGGCGGCCGGCAGAGATCGCCGCGGTGCTGGCGGTCGGGTCCTTTCTCTTCGCCGCGTTCTTGGTGCCGCCGCAGGGCAGCGGCGTGCTCGACGCCGATGGATACCGTGCGCTTCGCCTGGGCACCGTGGCGTCGGTGGTGTGGGCCGGGTGCGCCGCGCTGCTGGTTCCGCTGACCATCTCCGACGTGTCCGGCCATCGGCTGGTCGAACACCTCAACCCCGTGACGCTCTGGTCATTGGCCGGCCTGATCAACATCGCCGATGCCTGGCGCTGGACCGCGGTGCTGGCCGCGATCGTGATGCTGGCTAGTTTGACCGTGCTGCGCTGGGCCTGGACGCCGATGCTGCTGCTCGCGTCGTTGGTGACGCTGGTTCCGCTCGGGCTGACCGGTCACTCCTCGGCCGGCGGTTCGCATGACCTGGCCACCAACAGCCTGCTGATCCACCTGGTCGCGGCCAGCCTGTGGGCCGGAGGTCTGCTGGCCCTGCTGGCGCACGCGGTGCGCGGCGGCGAGCACACCGCCCTGGCGGCACGGCGTTTCTCCGCGATCGCGTTGTGGTGCTGGGTGGCAATGGCGTTCAGCGGGGTTGTCAACGCACTGGTACGGGTCCCGCTCTCCGACTTGCTGACCACCGGTTATGGGCGCCTGGTGGCCGCCAAGTTTCTCGCGCTTTGCGTGCTGGGCCTGATCGGCTGGCGTCAGCGGCGCACCGGAGTTGCTGCGCTGCAAGCAGATTCGAGTGGGGCGAATCACCCGAAAGCCCGAAGTGCGCTGATCCGGTTGGCGTTGATCGAGGCGGCCGTCTTTGGTGTCACATTCGGGATCGCCGTGGGCCTGGGTCGAACGCCACCACCGCCACCCCCGGTCCGGTTGCCGTCGATTCCCGAGGCCGAGATCGGCTACGACTTCGACGGACCGCCCACGGTCGCGCGGATCTTGTTCGACTGGCGCTTCGATCTGATCTTCGGCACGACGGCGATCATCCTGGCCGCGCTGTACGTGGCGGCGGTGCTGCGACTGCGCCGTCGCGGCGATCACTGGCCGCCGGGCCGGATGGTGTCCTGGCTGCTGGGCTGTGCGGCGTTGCTGTTCGCGACGTCCTCGGGTGTCGGCCGGTACATGCCGGCGATGTTCAGCATGCACATGGTCGCCCATATGGGGTTGTCCATGCTGGTCCCGATCCTGCTGGTGCTGGGCGCCCCGGTCAGCCTGGCATTGCGCGCGCTGCCCGCCGCCGGCCGCTCGTCCGGCCAACGATCCGCCGGCGATGCGGGAATGGCTGTTGGCCGCGCTGCACAGCCGGGTGTCGCGGGTGCTGACCAATCCGATTGTGGCCACGGCGCTGTTCGTCGCCGGGTTCTACGGGCTGTACTTCAGTTCGCTCTTCGACACCGCGGTGGGCAGCCACGCCGGGCATTTGGCGATGAACGTGCACTTTCTGCTCAGCGGCTATTTGTACTACTGGGTGGTGATCGGGGTGGATCCCACGCCGCGGCCGATCCCGCCGCTGGCCAAGCTGGGCGTGGTGTTCGCCTCGCTGCCGCTGCATGCCTTCTTCGGTGTGGAGCTGATGAGCACTCGCACCGTGCTGGGCGCCGCCTACTACCGATCGCTGGGCCTGAACTGGCACACCGATCTGCTGGGCGACCAACGCCTGGGTGGTGGAATCGCTTGGGCAGCAGGCGAATTGCCTCTGGTAATCGTGATGATCGCGCTGCTTTTGCAGTGGGCGCGCAGCGACAAGCGGACCGCCAGGCGGCTGGACCGCGCGGCCGAACTGGACGACGACGCCGACCTCACCGCCTACAACGCGATGCTGGCCGAACTGGCGCGCCGCGGCCCGTCCGACCCGCGCTAGTTATCCACAGTCGCGGCTTTTTCCACAGCATCGCGCGCCCGCACGTGCCGGCCGATGCGGTGTGTCGGTGCCGGCGAGCTGAATGAGCAACAGCAACAGCGACGCAACCAAACGGAAGGAACACGCCATGTTTGAAACACCGATGACCGTGGTCGGTCATATCGTCAACGACTTACAGCGCCGCAAGGTCGGTGACCAGGAGGTCGTCAAATTCCGGGTGGCCAGCAATTCGCGACGGCGCACCGCCGACGGCAGCTGGGAGCCCGGGCATTCGCTGTTCGTCAACGTGAATTGCTGGGGGAGACTGGTCGGCGGAGTGTGCGCCGCATTGAGTAAGGGCGCGCCGGTGGTCGCGACGGGCCACGTCTACACCAGCGAGTACGAGGACCGTGACGGCAACCGCCGCTCGTCGACCGAGATGCGGGCCACCGCGGTGGGGCCGGATCTCTCGCGCGTGTTCGTGCGCATCGAGAAGCCGTCCTATACCGGGCCGGCGCCGGAGGAAACCCCCGCGACCGACACACCCACCAGCGGCGCCGCAGCCGCGGACACCGCGGGCCGCGACGAAACGGAGTCAGACGACGTCGCCGTCGGCGATGAGCCGCTGCCACTGACGGCTTAGTGCCGCTCGGCGATGCATAGGATGGGCCGCGGATATTTCCAATAGATCAGAAAGGCTCTACCCCAGCATGGCTGAGTTCATCTACACGATGAAGAAGGTCCGCAAGGCGCACGGCGACAAGGTGATCCTCGACGACGTCACCTTGAGCTTCTACCCGGGCGCCAAGATCGGCGTCGTTGGCCCCAACGGCGCCGGCAAGTCGAGCGTCTTGCGGATCATGGCCGGACTCGACAAGCCCAACAACGGCGACGCGTTCCTGGCCAACGACGCCAGCGTCGGCATCCTGCTTCAGGAGCCGCCGCTGAACGAGGAGAAGACCGTTCGCGGCAACGTGGAAGAGGGTCTAGGCGAGATCAAGGTCAAGCTCGACCGCTTCAACGAGGTCGCCGAATTGATGGCCACCGACTACTCCGACGAGTTGATGGACGAGATGGGCCGGCTGCAAGAGGAACTGGACCACGCCGACGCGTGGGACCTGGACTCGCAACTGGAACAGGCCATGGACGCACTGCGCTGCCCACCGCCGGACGAGCCGGTGACGAACCTGTCCGGCGGTGAGCGACGCCGCGTCGCGCTGTGCAAGCTGCTGCTGTCGAAGCCCGACCTGCTGCTGCTCGACGAGCCGACCAACCACCTGGACGCCGAAAGCGTGCAGTGGCTCGAAGCGCACCTGGCCAGCTACGCGGGTGCGATTCTGGCGGTCACCCACGACCGCTACTTCCTGGACAACGTCGCCGAATGGATCCTGGAGCTCGACCGCGGGCGTGCCTACCCGTACGAGGGCAACTACTCGACCTACCTGGAGAAAAAGGCCGAGCGGATCTCGGTGTCCGGCCGCAAGGACGCCAAGCTGCAGAAGCGGTTGCAAGACGAGCTGGCCTGGGTCCGATCCGGCGCGAAGGCACGTCAGGCCAAGAGCAAGGCGCGACTGCAGCGCTACGAGGAGATGGCCGCTGAGGCCGAGAAGTCGCGCAAGCTCGACTTCGAGGAGATCCAGATCCCGGTCGGGCCGCGGCTGGGCAGCGTCGTGGTCGAGGTCGACCACCTCGACAAGGGGTACGACGGCCGCACCCTGATCAAGGATCTGTCCTTCACCCTGCCCCGCAACGGCATCGTCGGCGTCATCGGTCCCAACGGGGTCGGCAAGACCACCCTCTTCAAGACGATCGTCGGCCTCGAGCAGCCGGACAGCGGCACCGTCAAGATCGGCGAGACGGTCAAGCTGAGCTACGTGGACCAGAGCCGCGCGGGTATCGATCCGAAGAAGAACGTGTGGCAAGTCGTCTCCGACGGGCTGGACTACATCCAGGTCGGCCAAACCGAAGTGCCATCGCGGGCCTACGTGTCGGCGTTCGGCTTCAAGGGCCCTGACCAGCAGAAACCGGCCGGAGTGCTGTCCGGCGGCGAACGTAACCGGTTGAACCTTGCCCTCACGCTGAAGCAGGGCGGCAACCTGATCCTGCTGGACGAGCCGACCAACGACCTGGATATCGAGACCTTGAGCTCGCTGGAGAACGCCCTGGTCAACTTCCCCGGCTGCGCGGTCGTGATTTCGCACGACCGCTGGTTCCTCGACCGCACCTGCACGCACATCCTGTCGTGGGAAGGCGACGACGACAACGAGGCCAAGTGGTTCTGGTTCGAGGGCAACTTCGGGGCCTACGAAGAGAACAAAGTGGAACGAATGGGTGCGGAAGCCGCGCGTCCGCACAGGGTTACCCACCGCAAGCTGACACGGGACTAATGTCTAAGCGCTGGTAACGATCGCGAGTTGGGAGCAGTCGGTATGACGATCGATCCCGGAGCTAGGCAAGATGTCAGGGCGTGGACGACGTTCACCCAGCGTGCGGACATTCCTGAATGGATATTGAAGGCCTACATCGCCAGCTGTCGCGGTCCATATGACATGGGATCGGAAGCCTCAGCAGGTACTGCGAACGCCGTCAATCCGGCCGCCCTGGTAACGCCAGCAATGCTGGCGGCGCACTATCGGCTTGGCCAGCACCGGCCGGCCGGTGACAGCAGTGTCGCCGTCTACCCCGCCGACGATCCGGCTGCTTTCGGGCCCGCGCTGCAGGTGGTCACCGACCACGGCAGCATGCTGATGGATTCGGTCACGGTGCTGCTGCACCGGCTCGGGGTGTTCTACACCGCCGTCATGACCCCGGTGTTCGAGGTGCGGCGCAGCCCAACGGGAGATCTGCTCAGCGTCGAGCCCCAGCCGGAAGGCAGGTCGCGCTTCGCCGGCGAGGCCTGGATACACGTCCAGCTCGGGGCTTCGACCGATCCCAAGGCGCTCGCCGAGGTGGAGCGGCTGCTGCCCAAGGTCCTCGCAGACGTTCAACGGGTGGCACTGGACGCTGCGGCGCTGATCACGACCCTCGGCGACCTCGCCGCCGATGTCGACGGCAACGCGGGCGAGCGCTTCTCCGCCCCTGACCGGGAAGACGTCGCGGCACTGCTGCGCTGGCTCGGCAACGGGAATTTCCTGCTGCTGGGTTATCAGCGGTGCAAGGTGCACGACAATCTGGTAACCGGCGATGGCACCAGCGGTCTGGGCGTGCTGCGCGATCGCACCGGGTCCCGGCCCCGACTGACGGACGACGACAAACTCCTGGTTCTGGCCCAGGCGCGCGTTGGCAGCTACCTCCGCTACGGCGCCTACCCGTATGCCATCGCGGTCCGCGAATACGCCGACCACAGCGACGAGGGCATCATCGAGCATCGTTTCGTCGGGCTCTTCACGGTCGCCGCCATGAACGCCGACGTGCTGGAAATCCCGACGATCTCGCGTCGGGTGCGCGAGGCGCTCGCGCTGGCCGACAGCGACCCCATTCACCCGGGACAGCTGCTGCTCGACGTTATCCAGACCGTTCCGCGCTCGGAGCTTTTCACCCTGGGCGCCGAACAGCTGCTGGCGATGGCCAAGGCCGTGGTGGACCTGGGATCGCAACGACGAGCATTGTTGTTCCTCCGCGCTGACCGCCTGCAGTACTTCGTCTCGTGCCTGGTCTATGTGCCCCGCGACCGCTACACCACGGCGGTGCGGCTGCAGATCGAAGACATCCTGGTCCGCGAATTCGGCGGCACGCGACTGGAATTCACTGCGCGGGTCAGCGAATCGCCCTGGGCGCTGATGCACTTCATGGTCCGGCTGCCCGAAGGCGACGACGCCCACACCACCTCGGCCCCGGTCGACGTGTCCGAGACCAACCGGCTCCGGATTCAGGGGTTGCTGACCGAAGCCGCGCGCACCTGGGCCGACCGGCTGGTGGGTGCCGCGTCGACCGGCGCCATCCTGCGCGCCGACGCCGAGTACTACGCGACCGCCTTCTCCGAGGCCTACAAGCAGGTGGTGACGCCGGCGGATGCCATCGCCGACATCGCGATGATCAGTGAGCTGACCGACGATTCGGTCAAGCTGGTGTTCTCCGAACGCGATGAGCACGGTGTCGCGAAGTTGAACTGGTATCTCGGTGGACGCCCCGCGCCGTTGAGCCAGTTGCTCCCGATGCTGCAAAGCATGGGCGTG
Organism: uncultured Actinomycetota bacterium; assembly: GCA_963735655.1. Classification (GTDB taxonomy): domain Bacteria; phylum Actinomycetota; class Actinomycetes; order Mycobacteriales; family Mycobacteriaceae; genus Mycobacterium. The sequence continues at coordinate 152,599 of CAVTLW010000023.1, read as the reverse complement.
GTGGTGCTCGAGGAACGACCGTACACGGTCGACCGACCCGACGGTCTGCGGGTGTGGATCTACCAGTTCAGGATCTCGCCGCATCCCACCATCCCGCTGGCCGACACCGAGGACGAGCGGGAGGCGACCGCACAGCGATTCGCCGACACGGTCACCGCCATCTGGCAGGGCCGCATCGAGGTCGACCGGTTCAACGAGCTGGTCATGCGCGCCGGACTGAGCTGGCAGCAGGTCGTCTTGATCCGCGCCCTTGCGAAGTACCTGCGGCAGGCCGGTTTCCCGTACAGCCAATCCCACATCGAGTCCGTGCTGAACGAGCATTCCTCGACCACCCGGTCGCTGGTCGCCTTGTTCGAGGCTCTTTTCGATCCCAGGCCGGTGGGCGCTCCGGCCACCCGCGACGCGCAAGCGGCCGCCGCCAAGGTCGCCGCCGACATCGACGCGCTGGTCAGCCTGGACACCGACCGCATCCTGCGCGCGTTCGCCTCGCTGGTTCAGGCCACCTTGCGGACCAATTACTTTGTCACGAAAGAAGGTTCGGCTCGCAGCCGCAACGTGCTCTCGCTCAAGCTGAACGCACAGCTGATCGACGAGCTGCCGCTGCCGCGCCCCAAGTTCGAGATCTTCGTCTACTCGCCCCGCGTCGAAGGTGTGCACCTGAGGTTCGGTCCGGTGGCGCGTGGCGGCCTGCGCTGGTCAGACCGGCGCGACGACTTCCGCACCGAGATCCTCGGCCTGGTCAAGGCACAAGCGGTGAAAAACGCCGTCATCGTGCCCGTCGGGGCCAAGGGCGGCTTCGTCCTCAAGCGACCGCCCCTGCCCACCGGTGACCCCGCCGCCGATCGCGACGCGCAACGCGCCGAGGGCGTCGCCTGCTACCAGCTGTTCATCTCGGGACTGCTCGACGTCACCGACAACGTCGACCACAAGACCGGCATCGTCAGCCCGCCACCCGAGGTGCTGCGGCGCGACGGTGACGACGCCTACCTGGTGGTGGCCGCTGACAAAGGCACCGCCACCTTCTCCGACATCGCCAACGACGTCGCCAAGTCCTACGGCTTCTGGCTGGGCGACGCATTCGCGTCCGGCGGGTCGGTGGGCTACGACCACAAGGTCATGGGCATCACCGCCAAGGGCGCCTGGGAGGCCGTCAAACGACACTTCCGGGAGATCGGCGTCGACACCCAGACCGAGGACTTCACGGTGGTGGGCGTCGGCGACATGAGCGGCGACGTGTTCGGCAACGGGATGCTGCTGAGCAAACACATCAGGCTGATCGCCGCCTTCGACCATCGGCACATCTTCTTGGACCCGGAACCCGATTCCGCGTCCTCTTGGGTCGAGCGTCAGCGGATGTTCGACCTGCCGCGGTCCAGCTGGGACGACTACGACAAGTCGCTGATCAGTGCGGGCGGCGGCGTCTACAGCCGCGAGCAGAAGGCCATCCCGGTCAGCCGGGAGGTCCGTTCCGTCCTCGGCATCGACGGCGACATCACCGAAATGTCCCCACCCAACTTGATGCGGGCGATCCTGCAGGCGCCGGTGGATCTGCTGTTCAACGGCGGTATCGGCACCTACATCAAGGCCGAATCCGAGTCCGATGCCGACGTCGGTGACCGCGCCAACGACCCGGTGCGGGTCAACGGAAATCAGGTGCGCGCCAAGGTCATCGGCGAAGGCGGCAACCTCGGGGTGACCGCGCTTGGCCGTATCGAGTTCGATCTGGCCGGCGGCCGGATCAACACCGACGCCATGGACAACTCCGCCGGCGTGGACTGCTCCGACCACGAGGTCAACATCAAGATCCTGATCGACTCACTGGTCACGGCCGGCAAGGTCAAGCCCGACGAACGCAAAGAGCTGCTGGAGTCGATGACCGACGAGGTCGCCCGGCTGGTGCTCGCCGATAACGAGGACCAGAACGACTTGATGGGGACCAGTCGAGCCAATGCCGCCAGCCTGCTCCCGGTGCATGCCGATCAGATCAAGTACCTGGCGGCCGAGCGCGGCCTGAATCGCGAGCTGGAGGCGCTGCCGTCGGAGAAGGAGATCCACCGGCGGACGGACGCCGGCCTGGGACTTACCTCGCCCGAGCTCGCCACCCTGATGGCGCACGTCAAGCTGACACTCAAAGAGGACGTGCTGCGCACCGAACTGCCCGATCAGGATGTGTTCGCTTCCAGGTTGCCGCGCTACTTCCCGACGCCGCTGCGCGATCGCTTCACCCCGGAGATCCGTTCGCACCAGCTGCGCCGCGAGATCGTCACCACGATGCTGATCAATGACCTGGTGGACACCGCCGGCATCAGCTACTGCTTCCGGATCACCGAGGATGTCGGCGTCACCTCGATCGACGCGGTCCGCACCTACACCGCCACCGACGCCATATTCGGCATCGATCACGTCTGGCGACGGATCCGGGCCGCGAATCTGCCGGTCCCGCTGTCGGACCGGCTGACGCTGGATACCCGTCGGCTGATCGACCGTGCCGGCCGCTGGCTGCTGAACTATCGTCCGCAACCGTTGGCGGTCGGCGCCGAGATCAACCGATTCGCCGCGAAGGTCAAGGCGCTGACGCCGCGGATAGGCGAATGGTTGCGCGGCGACGACCGGGCCATCCTCGAAAAGGAAGCCGGCGAATTCATCGCGCAGGGCGCGCCCGAAGACCTGGCCTACCGGGTCGCGGCCGGGTTGTACCGCTTCAGCCTGCTCGACGTCATCGACATCGCCGACATCACCGACATCGAGCCGGCCGAAGTCGCCGACACATATTTCGCGCTGATGGACCGGCTGGGTACCGACGGTCTGCTGACGGCGGTGTCCGAGCTACCCCGAAACGACCGCTGGCATTCGTTGGCGCGCTTGGCGATTCGTGACGACATCTACGCGTCGCTGCGCGCGTTGTGCTTCGATGTGCTCGCCGCGGGAGAGCCGGACGAAACAGGCGAGCAGAAGATCGCCGAATGGGAACACGTCAGCGCCTCCCGGGTGGAGCGGGCCCGCCGGACGCTCACCGAGATCTACGCCAGTGGTGCAAAGGATCTGGCCACCCTGTCGGTGGCGGCGCGCCAGATCCGCCGCATGACGCGCACCAGCGGCCGCGGATCGTCGGGATGAGCGTCGGGTTCGTCGCGCCCGTGCCGGTGCGTTGGTCGGACATCGACATGTACCAGCACGTCAACCACGCCACCATGGTCACGATTCTCGAAGAGGCCCGCGTTCCGTTCCTGAAGGAACCTTTCGGAGCCGACATCACCACCGTTGGCCTGCTGATAGCCGACGTCCGGGTTACCTATAAGGATCAGCTGCGGCTGGTCGATTCACCGCTGCAGGTGACCATGTGGACCAAGCGGCTGCGAGCCGTCGACTTCACGCTGGGTTACGAGGTGCGTTCGGTCAGCGCGGATCCGGAGTCCAAGCCGGCGGTCATCGCCGAGTCGCAGCTGGCCGCGGTCCATATCGAAGAGCAGCGACTGGTGCGACTGTCGCCCGATCATCGGGAGTATCTGCAACGGTGGCTCAGAGACTAGGCGGGGTAGCCGAGCGCGGACTGTGGTTGGGGCCAGAATCCAGGGCCGCCCACCGCACCGACCTGAGCACGTTCGTCGATCATGCGACGCGCCTCGACGACGCCGCCGTCATCCGGCTGCGCGCCCGATCGGCCGGGCTGCTGACGGCATGGGTGGCAACCGGTTTCGACGTTTTGGCCAGCCGGGTAGTGGTCGGCAAGGTGCGGCCAGACGATCTGTCGGTCGGTGCCAACGAGCTGGCGCGTGGCCTGGCCGCGATGGACGACTCGGGTTACATCGATCCGGGTTTCTCGATGGACTCGGCATGGCGGGGTGCGCTGCCCCCGGAATCCGGCTTCACCCACCTCGACGACATTCCCGCCCGGGTGATGCTTGACCTGTCGCAGGAGGGCGCGCGACTGGCCAAGGCGCACAGCAGTTCCCACGGTCCACCGGTCTCGCTGCTCGATCAGGAAGTCATCCGGGTCAGCTCGGCCGACGTCAGTGTGGGGCTACCGATGCGTTGTGTGTTCGCCTTGACCGCAATGGGTTTCCTGCCGCAGTCGCCCGATGCGATCGACGCCGACGAGATCATCCGCGTCCGGATCCTGCCCTCATGGTTGCGTATCGACGCCCGGTTCGGGTCGGTTTACCGCCGTCGCGGCCATCCGGCGTTGGTACTGCGCTGACCCGACGGATCAGGTGCTGTAACGCATCCACAACGGCAACACGCCGTCGAGGTGGTCCATGAATTTCTTCAACCCCACCCGATATTGCCCGTAACCGTAGGGGTCTTCCGCGTACTCGGGAAAGGCGATGCCGAGCCCGAACAGTCCGGGAGCGATGATTCCGTTGGCAGGGTTGTAGTCCAGCTCGCCCCATTGCGGGGTTTCGGGCAGCTTTCTGCGCTCGAAGCCGACGGTATACACGGCGCGGTCACAGGCCGCGACCAACTCAGCGAATTCCGGGCCGGCGACCAAGCACCTCTCGAGTCGTTCCGGATAGACCCCGTCGATGTTTTCCCGAGCCCAATCCGCGGCGCGCCCTTTCAGGCCGGTGTCGTCGAATAAGATCCAATGATTAAGGTAAACAGCGTATTTCAGTGGACTGCGGTAGAAATTGATCACCCGTTTGACGGGGTGGCGCAACAGATTCGGTAAGACGATCATCGACGAGTGCGACGAACCGAACACCGCGACCGTCGCGCCTTCCAGCGACTGACGGGCCAGCTTCTCGGGATCGAGAGCGACTTCCACCGGGATTTCCGCAAGATGAGGATAAGTGAGCTTTTTGGGCACCGCGCCGACAGCCAGGATCACATTTTCGGAGGTGACTTCGTCGTGCTCCGTCTCGATCGTCCATCGCCGTCGGTGTAGCGAGAGGGCGGATGCCGTGGTTTCAAAGACGTTGACCCGTTGGCGCAGCCGTTGGGTGATCCACACCAGGGGATCGGCCACCAAGCCGAGGTCACACGTCTGCTGGGGGTCGAGTTGCCGCAGCGGCATCGGGGGTGCCAGCGAAAACTCGAATGCCGCGCACTTATTCAAGTAATCCAGGAACGTGCCGACGTGGGTGTTGCTCGACACCGAGCGCCACTTCTGGCCAAGGTCTCCGCCCGCGAACGCGGGATCGATCCAGGCGATCGCCCCCGCGGCCACACCGTGATCGAGCAGCCTGCCGATCGCGGCGATACCCGCGGGTCCCGCTCCGATGACTGTCCACGCGTGGGTTGGCATGTATCAGATATTGAGGCACCACAGCGTGTGCCGCTAGACGAGCCACGCCGTAGCGTCCGGCGGCAGTTTGCCGTCCACCAGCGGCGCGCTGGACAAGATGATCTCACCGGCCGGCAACGTCATCGCCTCGTCGCCCGCATTGAGCGCGCAGGTCAGCCCGCCGCCCCGCCGGAACGCCAGCGAATCTTTTGACGCCTGCAGCCACTCGACGTCGTCACCGCTGAATTCGCCGCGGCTCCTGCGCAATTCGAGTGCCCGCGCAAAGAACGACAGCGTCGAGTCGGGATCTGCGCTCTGCTTTTCGACCGTCAGCCCCGCCCACTCCGCCGGCATCGGCAGCCAGGTGTCGGCCGACGTCGAGAACCCGAACGGGGGTGAATCACCCGACCAGGGGAGTGGAACCCGGCACTTGTCGCGGCCACGTTCGGTATGTCCGGACCGTGTCCACGTCGGGTCCTGCAGCACCTCGTCGGGCAGGTCCAGCACGTCGGGCAGCCCGAGTTCCTCGCCGTTGTAGATAAACACCGTGCCGGGCAGTGCGAGCATCAGCAGCGCCATGGCGCGCGCCCGGCGCAGCCCGATCTCGCCGCCCCCGTAACGGGTAACTTCGCGGTCCACGTCGTGGTTGGACAGCGTCCACGTTGGGACTGCGTTCTGCAGGACAGTGGCCGCGAGCGAATTTTCGATGGCACCGCGGACTTCGCCGGCGTCGAAGTCGGTCTTGGTCAGCCGGAAGTTGAAGCCGAGGTGTAGCTCGTCGGGGCGCAGGTACTCTGCCCACAGCGCGTTGTCCATGACCCAGACCTCGCCGATGGTGACCGCGTCCGGATAGTGGTCGACGATTTTGCGGATCCCGCGGTGAATCTCGTGCACGCTCGGGTTGTTGAAGCGCGGGTCGTCGTCGCGGTGGCTCAACACCTTGACCTTTTCCTTCGCGTCGGGCAGGCCGGGCGGCTTGGCCATCCCATGCGCGACGTCGATACGGAAGCCGTCCACGCCGCGTTCCAGCCAGAAGCGCAGCGTCTTCTCGAAGTCGTCGAAGACTTCTGGGTTCTCCCAGTTCAGGTCTGGCTGCTCAGTGTCGAAGAGGTGCAGGTAGTACTGGCCGGGATTGCCGTCCGGCTCGACGATCCGGGTCCAGGCGGACCCGCCGAACACCGACGTCCAGTTGTTCGGCGGCAGTGCCCCATCGGGTCCGCGACCGTCGCGGAAGTAGTAACGGTCCCGAGCATCGGTGCCCGGCCCGGCGGCCAGCGCGGCCTGGAACCACACATGTGCCGAGCTGGTGTGGTTGGGCACCACGTCCATGGTGATCTTGATGCCCCGCCGGTGCGCCGCCGCGATCAGCCGTTCGATCGCGGGCATCCCGCCGAACAGGGGGTCGATGTCTCGGGGATCGGCGACGTCGTAGCCGTGGTCGGCCATCGGCGAGACGGTGACCGGACTGAGCCAGATGGCGTCGACTCCCAGCCGCTCGAGGTGATCCAGATGGGTCACCAAGCCGTCGATGTCGCCGACGCCATCGCCGTTGCTGTCGGCGAAGGATCGGGGATACACCTGATAAAAGACCGCGCTCGACCACCATGCTGCGGGGGGCATATTGCTCCGTTTCAGAAGTCGGAATTGACGAGCGAGTGAGCGGCCATTTCCAGATAGTCGAGCAACTGCTGACGGTGTGCGTCGTCGAGGGTCTGCGAGTCGATGGACGCCACCGCGGTCCGCATGCACCGCAGCCAGGCATCACGCTCGATGGGAGTGATCCGGAAGGGGACGTGACGCATCCGCAGCCGGGGATGACCGCGCTGGTCGGAGTAGGTCCGCGGACCGCCCCAGTACTGCTCGAGGAACATGCGCAACCGTTCTTCGGCGCCCGCCAGGTCGTCGGCGGGGTACAGCTCACGCAGTATCTCGTCCTCGGGGACCTGTGCGTAGAAGCGCGACACGATATTGTTGAAAGTCTCGGCGCCGCCGACCGCGTCGTAGAAGCTCACCTGATCCATCTCGTCCATTGTGGTGCATCGCCGCGGAAGGCAAGACGAAGCGGTACGGACATACCCTTCTGTTCACCGGTTCGACACGGCGCGCATCAGCAATAGGCGTGCGATTGGCCAGAAATCATGGTGGACTATCCGCGGAGGACCTATGGCGCATGGCAAGAGACGCCGCGGCCACCGCAATTGCGGCGCCGCGGCTGGTTTAACCGGGCCAACAACCGCGCCAGCCTTGCACAGCGTCGAAACCCACCCGCCCACCCGACACGAGAGCGCATCGATCTGGAGTCGCCGGCGGGTGCTGTTGCTGAATTCCACCTACGAGCCGCTCACCGCGCTGCCGATGCGGCGGGCGATCGTCATGGTGATCTGCGGCAAGGCCGACGTGGTGCACGACGATCCGGCCGCGCCGGTCATCCACGCCGCCACCACGTCGATCGTGGTGCCCTCGGTGATCCAGCTGCGGTCCTATGTGCGGGTGCCTTACCGCGCCCGCGTCCCGATGACCCGCGCCGCGCTGATGCATCGAGACCGCTTCTGCTGTGCGTATTGCGGCGCCAAGGCCGACACCGTCGACCACGTGGTGCCGCGCAGCCGCGGTGGCGACCACTCCTGGGAGAACTGCGTGGCGTGCTGCTCGACGTGCAACCACCGCAAGGGCGACAAGCTGCTCACCGAACTCGGCTGGGCACTGCGCCGCGCCCCGCTGCCGCCGACGGGACAACACTGGCGGCTGCTGTCGACGGTCAAGGAACTGGACCCGTCGTGGGCGCGGTACCTCGGTGAAGGCGCGGCCTGATTATTTGATGTCCAAGTGCACCGATAGCCGCCCCGGTGGGATACGGTTTGCGTCGTGAGCATCATGGAGATTCACCTCTTCTTCGTGGGTATCCCGCTATTGCTGGTGATCGTGCTGGCTGTGCTGATCTGGTCCCATAAAGGACCCCATCCCGCGAGCTACAAGTTGTCGGACAAGTGGACACATCCGCCGATCCTGTGGGCCGCCACCGACGAGGCCGTCGGCGCTGCCCATGGACACGGGGGACATGACGCAGGGGAATTCACGGTCGGAGGCGGCGCCAGTGGCACATGGTGATGTAGCGACAGTCGAGGTCCGCCAGCTCCCCAAGGGCTCGGTGTACACCACCAGCGGACGGATCTCCGGGGTCACCGAACCCGGCACGCTTTCCTCCGACTACCCGTTCTCGATCGCGGACCTCGTCGCCGTGGACGACGCCCTGAAGTACGGGTCGCGGACGTCCAACGCGCGGTTCGCGATTTATCTCGGCGACCTGGGTAGCGACACCGCCGCCCGGGCCCGCGAGATTCTGGCCAAGGTGCCGACGCCCGACAACGCGGTGCTGCTCGCGGTCTCGCCCGACCAGTGCGTCATCGAGGTGGTCTACGGCACGCAGCTGCGGGGTCGCGGCGCCGAGTCGGCCGCTCCGCTCGGGGTCGCCGCCGCGTCGTCTGCGTTCGAGCAGGGCGACCTGGTCGACGGGCTGGTCAGCGCGATCCGCGTGCTGAGCTCGGGGATCGCCCCGGCTTAGCTTTCGGCGTTCGCTCGGCGAGCCAGTGCTACGCGACGGTCACGGGACCTGGCTGCACAACGCCGCGCGTCGGGGCGTGTCCGCCGAGGTGGACGAGATCGCCCGGCAGCACGCCATCACGCGCGAAAGCTTTGCCGTCGTCGAGAGCTTCGAGGAGATCATCGACCCGGACGGGAAGTCCTTCTTCCTGCTACCGCCGGGCACCGGCGGCCAAAACGCCCGCGGCGCCGTGTTGATGACCTACGTCCTGAACGCGGGCACCGGCTACGGCAAGACGGTCGGTCGGCCCGGCGCCGGCAACGACTTCCCCGAGACGCCCTACTCGGCCGCCGAGGTCCGCAGAATCATCGACCGCCAGCACGCCAACAGCTGGAGTTACAGCCGCGACGTCGGCTTCGTCCACCGCAACGGCGGTCGCCTGATCACAACCCCCAACGGGATGCTGATGGGCCTGGGCGGCAACCGGATGCTGGGCGTGTTCAGCCAGCAGGGCGGCACCTGCTGGGGCGACATCTTCGTGGTGAACATCGGCCGCCCCGCGGACCCCGCCGAGCAGCTCCGCCGAATCGTCCGGTCCGGGCACGCCTGGTTCACCGGCCGCGACGGCGCGCCGTTCGAGAGCGACCTCGACCTTGACCGCGTTCTCCACCACGAGGAGCGGCACTGTTCGCAATGGGCCGCGAAGGGCTACCTGGGCATGCTCAGGGACTACGGCCGGGAATTGATCCGCGAGCGCGTTCTCGGCAAGACGAACAGGCTCGAGGAGGCCGCCGGCCTGTCCGACGGCGGCTACCGCTAGGCGTGCCGTGCTGCTCGCCGCGGGCTAGTCGCCGGCATCGAATCGGCGCGCCCGCAGCGACCGCTTCACCCCGGCTTGACCTTCGAGCACCAGCCTGCGCAGCGCCGGCGGTAGCTCGGACTCCGGGGCGGCCAGGAACTCGTCGGCCGCGGCAACGCCTTCCTCGCTGATGTCCGAGCCGGGGTAGAGGCCGATCACCACCGTCTGTGCGACTTCGCTGGACCGGCGTTCCCATACCCCCCGGATCGCCGCGAAGTAGCGGGAGCTGAACGACTTCAACAACTCGGCCTGCCCCGGTGCGACGAAGCCCGCGATGATCGAACGTCCGGTGATGTTGGCCAGTGTGTCGTCCTCGGTGACCTGGGCCCACGCCCGCTCCTTGACGGCCGGCTGGGGCCGCGCCGCCGCGGCCTGAGCGCCGTGGCGCTTACCGGCCGCGGTCGGGTCGCGTTGCACCTCGGCGTCGATGAACGGTGTTTCGAGCCCGGCGGCGTCGATGTTGCCGGCCGCGGCCAGCGCGGTGACGATGCGCCACCGCAGATCCGTGTCCACCGTCAGCCCGGCCAGTCCCAGCTCGGCGGGATCGCGATCGAGCAGGTCGGCCAGCACCACGATCTGGTCGGTCGAGAGCACCGACGTGCACAGCGCGTTGACGTAGGCGAGTTGGTGATCCGATCCCGGCTCGGCGCTGCGCGCCAATTCCAGTAGCCGGTCGGCGAACTGCGGCCAGCCGTGCTCGCGGGCCCAACCCGGTTCGGCGTAGTAGCCGACCGCCGTCTGTGCCTGCATCAGCAACCGCTGCAACACCCCCACCTCGCTTTCGGCGTGCACGCCGCCGGACACCAGGGCCACGAAATCGCGGGCACGCAGTTCGGCCTCGCGCGTCATCTCCCAGGCCGCCGACCACACCAGGGAACGCGGCAACGGCTCGGCGATGTCGGCGATGCGCTCCAGCGCCGTCTGCAACGACTGCTCGTCCAGCCGCAGTGAGCAGTAGGTCAGGTCGTCATCGTTGACCAGAATCAGCTTGCCTCGGGAAACACCAACCAGCGCAGGGACTTCCGTCTGCGGGCCGTCGACGTCGATCTCCTCGCGATGAACCCGCACCAGCCTTCCGGTCCCCCCGGAGACGTCTTCGTCGTAGATGCCCACCGCCAGCCGGTGCACCCGGGTCTCGCCCGCGCCGGGCGCGGCCCCGCCTTGCGCCACCGCGAACCGGGTGAACTTCCCGTCGGCGTCCCCACTGGTTTCGATGTCGAAATCCGGCCGCAGCGTATTGAGCCCGGTGGTTTTCAGCCACTGCTGCCCCCAGTTCGACAGGTCGCGGCCAGACGCGTTCTCCAGCGCGGACAGCAGATCGCCGAAGGTGGCGTTGGCGTAGGCGTGGCTGCGGAAATAGTCGCGCAGCCCGGCCAGGAAGTGCTCGAGGCCCACGTAGGCGACGAGCTGCTTGAGCACCGAAGCGCCCTTGGCGTAGGTGATGCCGTCGAAGTTCACCTCCACCGCGGCCAGGTCCGGGATGTCCGCCGCGATCGGATGCGTGGACGGCAGTTGGTCCTGGCGGTAGGCCCAGGACTTCTCGACCGTCGCGAAAGTCGTCCACGCCTCGGTGAATTCGGTGGCCTCGCTCTGGCACAGCACCGAGGCGAAGGTGGCGAAGGACTCGTTCAGCCACAGATCGTCCCACCAGGTCATCGTGACCAGGTCGCCGAACCACATGTGGGCCATCTCGTGCAACACCGTCTCGGCGCGGCGTTCGTAGGACGCCCGGGTGACCTTGCTGCGGAAGACGTAGTCTTCCAAGAACGTCACCGCGCCGGCGTTTTCCATTGCGCCGGCGTTGAATTCGGGAACGAATAGCTGGTCGTACTTGCCGAACGCGTAGGGCAGCCCAAAGTGCTTGTGGTAGAAGCCGAATCCCTGTTTGGTCTGGGTGAACAACCGCTCGGCATCCATGTGATCGGCCAGCGAGGACCGGCAGTAGATGCCCAGCGGGATCTCGCCGTGCTCGTCGCGGTAGGTGTCTTTCCAGCGTGCGTACGGCCCGGCGATCAGGGCCACCAGATAGGTGCTCATCCGCGGGGTGGCGGCAAAGGTGTGCACGCTGCTTTTTTCCGAGTCCTCGACGGACTCAGTGGCGCCGTTGGAGATCACCTGCCAGTGCGTGGGCGCGGTCACCCGGATGTCGAACGTGGCTTTGAGGTCGGGTTGGTCGAAGCAGGCGAACGTGCGCTTGGCGTCGGCGGTTTCGAATTGCGAGTACAGGTAGGTCTCGCCGTCCACGGGGTCGACGAAGCGGTGCAGGCCTTCGCCGGTGTTCGAGTAGCGGCAGTCTGCGTCGACGATGACGACGTTGCGGTTGGCCAGTCCGCGCAGCGGAATTCCGGTCGATTCGTCGTAGCCGGAGACGTCGATCTGCTGACCGTTGAGGGTTGCGCTGCGGATGGTGTCGGCGGCGATGTCGATGACCGTGTCGGCCCCGGCGAGTGCGTCGAACGCCACGCTGGTGGTGGACCGGAAGGTGCGCTCGCCCGGAGCGCCGTTCCCGTCGGTCACATCGAGGCTGATCTGGTAGCTGTCGACGGTGACCAGGGCCGCGCGTTCGACGGCCTGGTCACGGGTCAGGTTGGGAAGGGCCACACGCTCCAACTTAAGGCGTATCGACGTTTGCCGTTAACCGGGCCGTGCCAGGACCTCTGGGCGGGAACAGCCGCGCTGCGGTTACGGTTGTGCTGAGCGGTAATTCAACCCTCAACGAGAGGACCCCACATGCCTGAGAAGTCTGCCGCCGATTTCTGGTTCGACCCGCTGTGCCCGTGGTGCTGGATCACGTCGCGCTGGATCCTCGAGGTGGAAAAGGTTCGCGACATCGACGTGAACTTCCACGTCATGAGCCTGGCGATACTCAACGAGAACCGGGAAGGCCTGCCCGAGCAGTACCGCGAAATGATGACGAAGGCCTGGGGGCCGGTGCGGGTGGCCATCGCCGCCGAGCAGGCCCACGGCGCCGGCGCGCTGGCCCCGCTGTACGCAGCGATGGGCACCCGGATCCACAACGAGGACAACAAAGACCTCGACGAGGTCATCAAGCTGTCGCTGGCCGATGCCGGCCTGCCGGCGGAACTGGCCCAGGCCGCTACCAGCGAGGCCTACGACGACGCGCTGCGCAAGAGCCACCACGCGGGGATGGACGCGGTGGGCGAAGACGTCGGCACCCCGACCATCCACGTCAACGGCGTGGCGTTCTTCGGGCCGGTGCTCGTCCAAGATCCCGCGCGGCGAGGAGGCCGGCAAGCTCTGGGACGCCTCGGTGACGTTCGCGTCGTACCCGCACTTCTTCGAGCTGAAGCGGACCCGCACCGAGCGGCCCGAGTTCGGCTAGCCCTGGACTAGCCCCGGTTCGTCGACCACCGACTGTGAATCCCACGACGTAACACGCCGTTGACGCGTCGTGGGATTCACTGTCGGCGTGGGGTGCGACCCGCGGCGGTGAGCCCGGCAACCGGCGTCGGGCGCGCGTCGGGAACAATGTCGGGCATGCGCGTCTACCTTGGGTCAGACCATGCCGGCTACGAGCTCAAGCAACAGATCATCGAGCACCTGGAGAAAACCGGGCACGAGCCGATCGACTGCGGTGCGTTCACCTACGACGCCGAGGACGATTACCCGGCGTTTTGCATCGACGCGGCGACGCGCACGGTGGCCGACCCCGACAGCCTGGGCATCGTGCTCGGCGGGTCGGGCAACGGGGAACAGATCGCGGCGAACAAGGTGCCCGGTGCGCGCTGCGCGCTGGCGTGGAGCGTCGAGACCGCGTCGCTGGCCCGTCAACACAACAACGCGCAACTGATCGGCATCGGCGGCCGCATGCACACCGTCGCCGAGGCGCTCAGCTTCGTCGACGCGTTCTTGACGACGCCGTGGTCGAAAGCCGAACGCCACCAACGGCGTATCGACATCCTCGACGAATACGAACGCACCCACGAAGCGCCGCCGGTGCCCGGCGCCGAATCCTGACAGGGCCCGACAGACACCCATGCCCGAAGGGCATACGCTGCACCGGCTGGCCCGGCTGCACCAGCGCCGCTTCGCCGGGGCGCCCGTGGCGGTGTCCAGCCCGCAGGGCCGATTCGAAGATTCAGCCGCCGCGGTGAACGGCCGGGTGTTGCGCCGCGCCACCGCCTGGGGAAAGCACCTGTTTCATCACTACGACGGCGGCCCGGTGGTGCACGTGCATCTCGGGCTGTACGGCACCTTCACCGAATGGGCGCGGCCCGGCGATGCGCTGCCGGGACCGGTCGGGCAGGTGCGGATGCGGATGGTCGGCGCCGAGTACGGCACCGACCTACGCGGCCCGACGGTGTGCGAGCTGATCGACGCGGGCCAAGTCGCCGACGTGGTGGCCCGGCTGGGGCCGGACCCACTGCGTGCCGACGCTGACCCGTCGTGGCCATGGGTCCGAATCGCCAAGTCGCGCAGGCCCATTGGTGCGCTCTTAATGGACCAGACGGTCATCGCCGGGGTGGGCAACGTCTACCGCAACGAGCTGCTGTATCGGCACCTGATCGACCCGTATCGGGCCGGCCGCGACATCGGCGAAGCCGAGTTCGAGGCGGCGTGGACGGATCTGGTCGCGCTGATGAAAATCGGTTTGCGGCGCGGCAAGATCGTTGTGGTCCGCCCCGAACACGACCACGGTGCGCCGTCGTACCTGCCCGACCGGCCCCGTACCTACGTCTATCGCCGCGTCGGGGAGCCGTGCCGAGTGTGCGGGACCACGATCCGCACCGCCGTGCTGGAAGGCCGGAATCTGTTCTGGTGCCCGACCTGCCAGGTCTGACATAGTCAATTGTCAAGCGACGGTGGAAAACTCGCTCACCGGTGCCGACAAGGCAATTGCCAGGAAACTGGCAGAGAAACGCCTGCGTCTATTGTTTCGGCCCAGTGTCACCGGCTACAAGCTGACATTGTGAAATCTATTCGACCTATTTGGGCTTTAGCCGCAACAATTTTCGCGATGGGAGGCCGCTCTGGGGATAGGCGGAGTCGGTGCCGCCGCCGAGGCGCACGCTCAGCCCGGCCGTTCCCGCAGTGGTGCCCCGGCGACTTCTGGGACCACTCTGGGGCGATAACTGGGACGGGGGAATTGCCACCACAACTGGCGAGGTTACGGACCCAACCCCCACCCCGAGCCGTTCCGTGGGCCCGGATGGGAGCACCACTGAGCTGATCACCGCTGACTCCGCATGACCGAGGAATACCCCCGACCCGTCGGTAGGGGTGTTCCCTATTGCGGGAGGACTCCCAGCGCGGCGTACACCTCGTTGCTGAGAACCACGCTGCGTGGGTCGGCGTTGGCCTTGGTCGCGTCGAACCGGTTCGGCACGTAGGCGTAGCCGATCCGGTGTTCGAGGTCGACGAACCCGAACGAGCCGCCCAATCCACCGTGGCCGAAAATTCGCTCGTTGGGTCCATTGACGGCGACGCTGGTTGAGCATGTAACCCAGACCCCAGCCGTGGTCGGCGACCCGGGGCCCGAGCACCAGATCGATGTCGAACCCGCCCTGGGACACTCGGATCAGGTCCATGTGCTCGCGGCTGAGCAGCTGCTCCTGCGCGAGCGCGTTGTAGAACGTCGCCAACCCCAAGGCCGACACCTGCCCATTGGTGCCGGGAAACTCGAGCTCGCGCCAGAGCTCCAGATCGTGGGAGCCCAGTTCGTCATCGGGGGCGAATCCCATCGCGATCGACAGCGCCGCCTTGGGGTGCTCGTCCAGGCTGGTGGGGTAGCCGGGGGCGTGGGCGTCGGCCAGCAAGTCGCGTGCGTGCGGCTTGTTCACCCGATCGGCGCAGCGGTGCTGTTCGGCCCGGGGCATGCCGATGTGGACATCGGCGCCCAGTGGTTCGGCGATCTCGGTGCGCAGGTACTCGCCGACCGTGCGACCGGTGACGCGGCGGAACACCTCGCCGAGGATGAAGCCGAAGGTGGTCATGTGATAACCCTGTGCGGTACCCGGCTCCCACCACGGCTCGGCGTCGGCGATCTGCTCGCAGACGAAGTCCCAGTCGGTGACATCCTCCCAGCTCAGCCGCTTGCGCGGGCCGATGACACCGGACCGGTGGCCGAGCACCATGGCCAGCGTGACGGCATCCTTGCCGGCCTGACCGAACTCGGGCCAATACCGGGCCACCGGCGCGTGCAGCTCGAGCACACCGCGGTCGATCAGCTGGTGGACGCAGGTGGACGTCAGGGCCTTCGTGCCGGACAGCACGGTGGCCACGGTGTCTTGTTGCCAGGGCCGGTTGCCCGCGGCGTCCGCGGAGCCGCCCCACAGGTTGACGACGAGGTCTCCCTCGACCCATACCGCAACGGCAGCGCCGACCTCGTTACGCTGCGCAAAGTTCTGCTCGAACGCGTCGCGCACTGTGGCGAAGTCCGACGCGCATGAGCCTTTGATATCGACGTCGCTCATGGCGCCTTTCTGTTGAGCAAATACTTAGCTCCGAGCGGGCGACGGGAATCGAACCCGCGTAGCTAGTTTGGAAGACTAGGGCTCTACCATTGAGCTACGCCCGCCTGTATTAGTCGAGCCAGACTTTACGTGTCGGCAGACGTCAAATCGAATCGAAGCACGCCTGAGACCTCCCCGTGAGCTCCATAGGTCATCCAGAGGTCACTGCGGGACCGGCGCCGCCGGGCCGTAGGATCGCGTGGTCAGTGCGGGGTGTAGCGCAGCTTGGTAGCGCATCCGCTTTGGGAGCGGAAGGCCGCAGGTTCAAATCCTGTCACCCCGACCAGCACCGACTGCCGGAACGACCAACAAGGAGCATTTCGTGAAGAGCACCGTCGAGCAATTGAGCCCAACCCGGGTTCGGATCAACGTGGAGGTGCCGTTCACCGAGCTGGAGGCCGATTTCCAGCGGGCCTACAAAGAGCTGGCCAAACAGGTGCGGCTGCCCGGCTTCCGGCCCGGCAAGGCTCCTATACGGCTCCTCGAGGCGCGTTTCGGCCGGGAGGCGATGCTCGATCAGGTCGTCAATGAAGCACTGCCCACCCGCTACGGGCAGGCGCTGGCCGAGTCGGAGATCCAGCCACTGGGTCGGCCCGACATCGAGGTGACCAAGAAGGAGTACGGGCAGGACCTGGCCTTCACCGCCGAGGTCGACATCCGCCCCAAGATCGCGCTGCCCGACCTGGGCGAGCTGACCGTGTCGGTGGATCCGATCGAGGTCAGCGACGACGACGTCGACGCCGAACTGGAATCGTTGCGCGCCCGGTTCGGCACCCTGACCGGGGTGGACCGACCGGTGGAGACCGGTGACTTCATCTCGATCGACCTGTCCGCCACCGTCGACGGTGTGGACGTTCCCGGCGCCGCGGCCGAGGGACTGTCCCACGAGGTCGGCTCCGGCCGGCTCATCGCGGGTCTCGACGACGCGGTCGTCGGCTTGTCCGTCGATGAGTCCCGCGTCTTCACCGCCAAGCTTGCTACCGGCGACCACGCCGGAGAGGACGCGCAGGTCACCGTCACCGTCAAGACCATCAAAGTGCGCGAGCTGCCGGAACCCGACGACGAATTCGCACAACTGGCCAGCGAGTTCGACACCATCGACGAGTTGCGTGACAACCTGCGCGAGCAGGTGCGCCAGGCCAAGCACACCCAGCAGGCCGAGCAGATTCGCAACGCGACGATCGACGCCCTGCTCGAGCAGGTCGACGTGCCGTTGCCCGAGTCCTACGTGCAGGCCCAGTTCGACAGCGTCATCCACAGCGCACTCAGTGGCCTCAATCATGACGAAGCCCGCTTCAACGAGCTGCTCGTCGAGCAAGGTTCGTCGCGTGCGGCGTTCGACGCGGAGGCACGTACCGCATCGGAGAAGGACGTCAAGCGGCAGCTCTTGCTGGACGCATTGGCCGATGACCTGGAGGTCCAGGTCGGCCAGGACGACCTGACCGAGCGACTGCTGACCACGTCTCGCCAGTACGGCATCGAGCCGCAGCAACTGTTCGCCTACCTGCAGGAGAACAACCAGCTGCCGTCGATGTTCGCCGATGTCCGACGCGAGCTGGCCATCAGGGCGGTCGCCGGAGCGGCCACGATCACCGATACCGACGGCAACACGATCGACACCACAGAATTTTTCGGCAAGCCCACCGAGGACGAAGAGGGCGAAGAGGACGAGGAAGAGACCGAAGCCGGCGCCGAGACCGACGAGGACGATACGGCTGTGGGGGAAGCCGATGACGCCCTCCAAGAAACGGCCCAAGAAACAGGCCAAGAATCGGCCGAAGAATCGCACGACACCGACAAGGCCGACGCGGCCGACTAATCGGCCGTGACGTGACGCTGTGAGCGAACGCCCCCATTTCAGGGGGCTCACGACCGGCACACAGCGCACTCGGTTGGTTAGTGTCGGTGCATACAGAACTCTAGAAAGCAGGTAACCCCGTCGTGACTGACATGCGTGCCAACTCGCTGGGTCTCAACCTCACGGACTCGGTCTATGAGCGCTTGCTCTCCGAGCGCATCATCTTCCTGGGCTCAGACGTGAACGACGAAGTCGCCAACCGGTTGTGCGCGCAGATTCTGCTGCTCGCCGCCGAGGATGGCGAAAAGGACATCAACCTCTACATCAACTCCCCGGGTGGATCGATCAGCGCCGGGATGGCGATCTACGACACCATGGTCCTGGCGCCCTGTGACGTCGCCACCTATGCGATGGGCATGGCCGCCTCGATGGGCGAGTTCCTGCTGGCGTCCGGCACCAAGGGCAAGCGGTACGCGCTGCCGCACGCGCGCATCCTGATGCACCAGCCGCTGGGCGGGGTGACGGGCAGTGCGGCCGACATCGCCATCCAGGCCGAGCAGTTCGCCGTCATCAAGAAGGAGATGTTCCGGCTCAACGCCGAGTTCACCGGCCAATCGATCGAGCGCATCGAGGCGGACTCCGACCGCGACCGCTGGTTCACCGCTCCGGAAGCCCTGGAATACGGCTTCGTCGACCACATCATCACCCGCGCCGCACACATCACCAATGGAGAAGCAAAGTGAACCCCGAGATCCAACCCCAGGCGCGGTACATCCTGCCGTCGTTCATCGAGCACTCCAGCTTCGGCGTCAAGGAATCCAACCCCTACAACAAGCTGTTCGAGGAACGCATCATCTTCCTCGGCGTCCAGGTCGACGACGCATCGGCCAACGACATCATGGCGCAGCTGCTGGTGCTCGAGTCGCTGGATCCCGACCGCGACATCACCATGTACATCAACTCGCCGGGTGGCGGCTTCACCTCGCTGATGGCGATCTACGACACCATGCAGTACGTGCGCGCCGACATTCAGACGGTGTGCCTGGGCCAGGCCGCCTCCGCCGCCGCGGTGCTGCTGGCCGCCGGAACGCCGGGCAAGCGGATGGCACTGCCCAACGCTCGCGTGCTGATCCACCAGCCCTCGCTTTCGGGCGTGATCCAGGGTCAGTTCTCCGACCTGGAGATCCAGGCCGCCGAGATCGAGCGGATGCGCAGGCTGATGGAGACCACGCTGGCCCACCACACCGGCAAGGACGCCGCGGTCATCCGCAAGGACACCGACCGGGACAAGATCCTGACCGCCGAAGATGCCAAGGAATACGGGATCATCGACACCGTTCTGGAGTACCGGAAGCTGTCCGCGCAGACGGTCTAACGTCTCGCCTCCTCCCGCCGACCGTGGTGAGGGCGCGATTCGGCCGATCGGGCGCCCTGGCCGCAGGTTCGGTGCCGCAGCGCAGGCTCGGCACGTTATCCGTCGGGTGTACCGCCGATTCACGGCCGCCAGGTCCGCGATGTCGGCCGGTCCCACGCGGCAGCATCCGCCCACGATGCGCGCCCCGGCCGCAATCCACTGTGACGCCAGCTGCGCGCTGAACCGCGACCGGCCGACCCACCCCCGCCCGTCCCAATGCTCGCCGCTGTTGGGGTAGACGATCACCGGCTTACCGCTGGCCCTAGCCATGCCGATCGCCGGCAGCACGTCGTCGGGTGTGCAGCAGTTGACGCCCAGCGCGACGACCTCCGGGATTCCGGCCGCGACCGCGAACGCGTCGGCCAGCGGCTGCCCGGCCCGGGTTCGCGTCCCGTCGATGGTGTAGCTCAGCCACGCCGGCACGCCGAGCTCCGGCAGCAGGGTGAGCAGAGCCTCGGCCTCGTCCACATCGGGGATGGTTTCCAGGGCGAGCACGTCCGCGCCGGCGCCGGCCAGAACTTCCAGCCGCGGCCGGTGCCAGTCGGCCAGCGCCGCGACGGACAGCCCGTAGCGCCCGCGATACTCCGAGCCGTCGGCCAGTGCCGCGCCGTAGGGCCCGACCGAGGCCGCGACCCAGAGACCTTCCGCGCCGGCCTCGTCGCGCGCTGCCTTGGCAAGCTCGACGCTGCGCCGCAGCAGCGCGATGGCGCCCTTTTCGCCGTCGCGGCCAATCCCGCGCGCCGCGAACCCTTCGAAGGAAGCCTGGTAGCTGGCCGTCGTGGCGATCTTCGCGCCGGCGCGGAAGTACGCGGCATGCACCGCGGTGATCTCGTGCGGGGCATCCGCCAGCAGCCGCGCCGACCACAACGGGTCGGACAGGTCGTTGCCGCGCGCCTCGAGTTCGGTGGCCAGGCCACCGTCGCTGATCAGCACGGAATGGCAATCCGGCACCAATCCCACTAGCCCACTGTATGGTTATCAGCTGGGGAGAGTGGCTACCCGACGAGCGCCGCGCGAGCCTCAGTCCAGTAACGACCGCGACACGCCAAGAACACGTATTGCGCGTCTGGACAAGTCACGGGTGTGGTCGGGCTATATGTTTCATTCAGACGGAAGAGGCGTGAACACTCACGAATACCACGGGCGCTATTCGGCCCTAACGGTCGCGGCGAGCCGGATCTAACGGGTAGCGTCGTGGGATACACGCGGCAGAGCTAGACGAACGGCGAACAGGAAGTAGGCCCTGAGGCATCATGGCGCGCATCGGAGACGGCGGTGACCTGCTGAAGTGCTCGTTCTGCGGGAAGAGCCAGAAGCAGGTCAAGAAGCTCATCGCGGGCCCCGGCGTGTACATCTGCGACGAGTGCATCGATCTCTGCAACGAGATCATCGAAGAGGAACTCGCCGACGCCGACGATGTGAAACTCGATGAGCTGCCCAAGCCGGCCGAGATCCGGGAGTTCCTCGAGGGCTACGTGATCGGACAGGACACCGCCAAGCGAACCCTGGCCGTCGCCGTCTACAACCACTACAAGCGAATCCAGGCCGGCGAGAAGAGCCGCGACACCAGGTCCGAGCCGGTTGAGCTGACCAAGTCCAACATCCTGATGCTCGGACCTACCGGCTGCGGCAAGACGTACCTGGCCCAGACGCTGGCCAAGATGCTCAACGTGCCGTTCGCCATCGCCGACGCCACCGCGCTGACGGAGGCCGGTTACGTCGGCGAGGACGTCGAGAACATTCTGCTCAAGCTGATCCAGGCCGCCGACTACGACGTCAAGCGAGCCGAGACCGGCATCATCTACATCGACGAGGTCGACAAGATCGCCCGCAAGAGCGAGAACCCGTCGATCACCCGCGACGTCTCCGGTGAGGGCGTCCAGCAGGCGCTGCTGAAGATCCTGGAGGGCACGCAGGCTTCCGTTCCTCCGCAGGGCGGTCGCAAGCACCCGCACCAGGAGTTCATCCAGATCGACACCACCAACGTGTTGTTCATCGTCGCGGGTGCGTTCGCCGGGCTGGAAAAGATCATCTACGAGCGCGTCGGCAAGCGTGGCCTGGGCTTCGGTGCCGAGGTCCACTCCAAGGCCGAGATCGACACCACCGACCAGTTCGCCGACGTGATGCCCGAGGACCTGATCAAGTTCGGCCTGATCCCGGAGTTCATCGGCCGTCTCCCCGTGATCGCCTCGGTGACCAACCTCGACATGGAGTCGTTGGTCAAGATCCTGTCCGAGCCGAAGAACGCTTTGGTCAAGCAGTACAGCCGGTTGTTCGAGATGGACGGCGTCGAGTTGGAGTTCACCGAGGACGCGCTGGAGGCGATCGCCGATCAAGCGATCCACCGCGGCACCGGTGCCCGTGGCTTGCGCGCCATCATGGAAGAGGTTCTGCTGCCGGTGATGTACGACATCCCGAGCCGCGACGACGTCGCCAAGGTCGTGGTGACCAAGGAGACCGTCAAGGACAACGTGTTGCCGACGATCGTGCCGCGCAAGCCTTCGCGCAGCGAGCGTCGCGACAAGAGCGCCTGACCTGCTCTCTCTGCAAAGCCGCAGCACCCGAAAATGAACGGGTTCTAGTGGGCGTCACATCGCGAAGTGACCAAAACCACAGTTTTGTCCGGTCGTTGCCGTTACCCCCTGCTGACTTGCGTTTTTGCAGCATATCGGCGGTGTGCCAGGCGCCCGAGAACGCCATGCGCCGCATGAATGAGTGTCATAATTGCTACCGCCACTGACACAAAAAACGTGATGGCCGAGGAGTCGCTCCGGCGGCGCGTAACCTGAATCTGCAGTGTGAAGTGCCTGTCCGGAGAATTAATGGAAGGCGGAGACGTGGATCCCAATGGCAACGGAGCCGGGGCAGGGTCTCATAACGGCGCGTCAGCACAACGGCAGCGCCTGGAAAATGTCGTTATTCGCTTCGCCGGAGACTCCGGCGACGGTATGCAGCTCACCGGTGACCGATTCACCTCGGAGGCAGCGCTTTTCGGCAATGACCTGGCGACTCAGCCGAACTACCCGGCCGAGATCCGTGCCCCCGCAGGCACCCTGCCCGGAGTTTCGTCGTTCCAGATTCAAATCGCCGATTACGACATCTTGACCGCGGGTGACCGGCCCGACGTGCTTGTCGCGATGAACCCCGCCGCACTGAAGTCCAATGTCGGTGACTTGCCGCGCGGCGGAATGATAATCGCCAATTCCGACGAATTCACCAAGCGCAATCTGACGAAAGTGGGCTACGTTACCAACCCGCTCGAGTCCGACGAGCTCGAGGAATATGTCGTCCACGCCGTGCCGATGACCGCGCTCACGCTCGGCGCCGTCGAGGCGATCGGCGCGACAAAAAAGGACGGCCAGCGCGCCAAGAACATGTTCGCGCTGGGCCTGTTGTCGTGGATGTACGGGCGGCCGATCCAGACCAGTGAGACTTTCATCAGGGAGAAGTTCGCCCGCAAGCCCGACATCGCCGAGGCCAACGTGCTGGCTCTCAAAGCGGGTTGGAACTACGGCGAAACCACCGAGGCGTTCGGCACGACCTACCACGTGTCCAAGGCCTCGCTGCCGGCCGGCGACTACCGGCAGATCTCGGGCAACACCGCGCTGGCCTATGGCATCGTCGCGGCCGGGCAGTTGGCGGACAAGCAGGTCTTGCTCGGCAGTTACCCGATCACACCGGCGTCCGACATCTTGCACGAGCTGTCCAAGCACAAGAACTTCAACGTCATCACCTTCCAGGCCGAGGACGAAATCGGCGGCATCTGCGCCGCGATCGGCGCCTCTTACGGCGGTGCGCTGGGTGTCACCAGCACGTCGGGTCCGGGCATGTCGCTGAAGTCGGAGGCGATGGGCCTCGCGGTGATGACCGAGCTGCCCCTGATCGTCATCGACGTGCAGCGCGGCGGACCCTCGACGGGTCTGCCGACCAAGACCGAGCAGGCTGACCTGCTGCAGGCATTGTTCGGGCGCAATGGTGAGTCACCGGTTGCGGTGGTAGCGCCGCGGTCGCCCTCCGACTGCTTTGAGACCGCCCTCGAGGCGGTGCGGATCGCGGTGTCGTATCACACCCCGGTGATCGTGTTGTCCGACGGCGCCATCGCCAACGGCTCCGAGCCGTGGCGAATCCCGGACGTCGGTTCGTTCAATCCGATCAAGCACATCTTCGCCAAACCGGGCGAGCCCTTCGAGCCTTACGCGCGTCACCGGGAGACCCTGGCCCGCCAATTCGCGGTGCCGGGAACCCCTGGCCTCGAACACCGGATCGGCGGGTTGGAAGCGGCCAACGGCTCCGGCGACATCTCCTACGAGCCGGTCAACCACGACCTGATGGTCCGGATACGCCAGGCCAAGATCGACGGCATCAGCGTGCCGGATCTCGAAGTCGACGACCCGACCGGCGATGCCGAGCTGCTGCTGATCGGATGGGGCAGTTCGTACGGCCCGATCGGTGAAGCCTGTCGGCGCGCGCGGCGCAAGGGCGACAAGATCGCGCATGCCCACTTGCGCTATCTCAACCCATTCCCGGCCAATCTGGGTGACGTGCTACGGCGCTACCCGCAGGTGGTGTGCCCGGAGATGAACCTCGGTCAGCTGGCCATGTTGCTTCGCGCCAAGTATTTGGTCGATGTGCAATCGGTCAGCAAAGTTCAGGGCCTTGCCTTCCTTGCGGACGAAGTGGGCCGCGTCATCCGCGCCGCGCAGGGCGGGACGCTGGCCGAGATCGAACAAGACAAAGCGATGGTCGCCAGGCTGGCGGCTGCAACGGTCGGAGCGGGTGCCCAGTGACTAGCGCCGCGACGATGCAGAGCAGGGCGATGAGGAGGAGCGGCGCTCGTGACTAATGTGATCGGCAATCTGGCGGGCACAGACCTCGGGTTGACTCCGGGGCTGACCAAGAGCGACGGGGTGCCCACGACAGACCAGCCGCAGAAGGGCAAGGACTTCACCAGCGACCAGGAGGTGCGCTGGTGCCCGGGGTGTGGCGACTACGTCATCCTGAACACCATCCGGAACTTCCTGCCCGAGCTGGGATTGCGCCGCGAGAACATCGTGTTCATCAGCGGAATCGGCTGCTCCAGCCGGTTCCCGTATTACCTCGAGACCTATGGGTTTCACTCGATTCACGGGCGTGCACCGGCGATAGCGACCGGTCTGGCCCTGGCCCGCCAGGACCTGTCGGTGTGGGTGGTCACCGGCGATGGTGACGCGTTGTCGATCGGCGGCAACCACTTGATCCACGCGCTGCGCCGCAACATCAACATCACGATCCTGCTGTTCAACAACCGCATCTACGGGCTGACCAAGGGCCAGTATTCGCCGACGTCGGAGGTCGGCAAGGTCACCAAGTCGACTCCGATGGGTTCGCTGGACCATCCGTTCAACCCGGTGTCGTTGGCGCTGGGCGCCGAGGCCACCTTCGTGGGCCGCGCGCTGGACTCCGACCGCGCCGGGCTGTCCGAGGTGCTACGCGCCGCCGCCCAGCATCGCGGCGCCGCCGTGGTCGAAATCTTGCAGGACTGCCCGATCTTCAATGACGGCTCGTTCGACGCGCTGCGCAAGGAGGGCGCCGAAGAGCGGGTGATCAACGTCCGTCACGGCGAGCCGATCGTCTTCGGCGCCAACGGCGAATACTGCGTGGTGAAGTCCGGCTTCAGCCTCGAAGTGGCCAAGACCGCCGACGTGGCCGTCGACGAAATCGTGGTGCACGACGCGCACGCCGACGACTCGACGTATGGCTTCGCGCTGTCCCGGCTGTCCGATCAGAACCTCGACCACACGGTGCTCGGAATCTTCCGCGACATCAGCCGTCCCACCTACGACGACGCGGCCCGCTCTCAGGTCGACGCCGCCCAGAGTGCCACCGCGCACGACGCCGCGGCACTGCAATCACTACTACGCGGGCGCGACACCTGGACCGTCGACTGAATATGCTGTGCTCGTGTCTGACGCTGTTTCACTAGCCGGGGTCGTGCTCGCGGGAGGCGAATCCCGCCGTATGGGCCGCGACAAGGCCACTCTTCCCTATCCGGGGTCGCGGCCCGGGTCGGCTTCCAGCATCACGATGGTCGAGCACGTTCTCGGCGTCGTATCCCAGCGCTGCGAGCCGATTTTCGTGATGGCAGCCCAGGGGCAGCCGCTGCCCGCGCTGCAGGCCTCCATCCTGCGCGACGAGAATCACGGGCTCGGGCCGTTACCGGCGACGGGCCGTGGTTTGCGTGCGGCCGCGGAAGCAGGTGCCCGGTTCGCCTTCGTCTGCGCCGTCGACATGCCGCTGCTGAATCCCGAATTGATCGACGAACTCTTCCGGCTTGCCGTCGCGACCAATGCAGAGGTGGTCTCCCCGTGGGACGGGCGCAGCCATTTCCTGGCCGCCGTGTATCGGACCGATCTGGCCGGTCGTGTCGATGCACTGGTTGCGGCCGGCGCACGCAGGATGAGCGCTTTGATCGACGCTTCGGACGCGCAGCAGATCGTGCTGTCGGATTCCCGTCCGCTGACGAACGTCAATACGCCGGCCGACCTGAGCGCACCGGTGTCGCCCGGACGCTGAAGTCGCGCCCAGCTATCTAAGCGAATTAGCGTGTCATAAATTATGCTCGCATAAACCCCGGGTATGGCGCGACCAATATTCTGCTTAATCGAAACGTTATCAGCGTAGGTTGGCGGAATCCATTTCCGGCACAGCGCGTGGGCCTGACCGTGAGGGCATGCCGTATCATGTTGGTATATAAGCGATTTAGACCTTCTTGACGGTCACACGTGGGTTTCGGGTAGATGTCGACCACCCGGAAAATGCGGCAAATTGCATCGAGCAAATCGGAAGCCGTGACGTCGCGTCGCCAGATCCTTCGGTGCGCTGGGAATCGGCGGCGGTCACGTCCCGCGACCGATCGGTGGCGAGCGTCGAATGCTGTTGTGATTCACCGCAATTAGTCATCGCCCAATCGCTCCGCCGGTCGCGACGTCGAGCGTGGAGCGAGGGCGCACAACGCCGAGTTCGTAGTGAAACACATTGTGGCACTGCGTATATGAATCCAAACGATGATGGCCCGTAGCCGCCGACTCTAGCCGCGGCCGACGTCGTCCCAGCAACGGCGTCGCTCGATGTTGTTTGCCGGTAAGGCAGTCCGTGACACGGTGTCAACTCCAAAGTCGCCCAACACCTGCCCCGAGCCGTGTCCCAGGTCACAAAAATAGCGTGATTCGGCTCACGATTGTGCCGCTATCACCCGAGATTGTCGTGTGCCGAAAGACACGGTTGACCTGCGCGGACAAATTGTCAACCCTGCCGTGATCGGGTTGTTATTGAACCGAAATATCCGGTGGCGCGGGATGACGAATCCAAATTGTTATCGTAGCGTCCTTTGTAGCCCGAAAGCGGGCGACATAAAACTGAATCCACGGATCCACGTGTGAGCGGAGCTGGGGAACGGCGCTGAGCTTGACAGGCCGCCCAGCGGGCGGTGGCTAGCGACCCCGTCGGGCAGATCTCGCCCTCCGCTGTCGTGCCTGAACGAGACGGCACGTCCCAAAGAAGCAATCCAAATGGACAAGGCACCCCCGCCCACGCTTGTGGGCTGGCTTTGGCGCGCGCACCGCGAAAGGAAAATAGTTGAAGAACGTCCGTAAGACGCTCATCGTTGCCGCGATCACAGGGACGCTCGTGACTGTCCCCTCGGCCGGTACCGCCAATGCGGAGCAGAACGTGGCACCGGGCCCACAGCTCGTCGGCTTCGACCCCAACGTGCCGCCCGCTCCGGACGCGCCGGCCCCGCCGGTCGACGCGGCGCCTGCGCCGGCGCCGGAGCCGGTGGGCTCGGAGTCCAACGTGCCCCCGGCACCGGCGCCGGATGTCGCGCCGATCGACCAGGGACCTGCGCCGGAGCCTGCGGGCTTCGACCCGAATGCGCCGGGCCCGGATGTGGTCCCGCCGTTGGTCGACGCGCCGCCTCCGCCGGAGCCGCATAAGGCGTACAGCGTCAACTGGGACGCGATCGCGCAGTGCGAGTCCGGCGGCAACTGGGCCATCAGCACCGGTAACGGCTTCTCCGGTGGGCTGCAGTTCAACTCCGGCACCTGGCATGCCAATGGCGGCTCGGGGTCAGCAAACGCCGCGAGCCGTGAGGAGCAGATCCGGGTGGCGGAGAACGTGCTGCATTCGCAGGGCATCCACGCCTGGCCGGTCTGCGGCCGTCGCGGCTGATCAATCGCACGAAAACGGATGACGAATGCCGGGCCTTCGGGCCCGGCATTCGTCGTCTGTGCGCGTCGTCGGGCGTCGCGTCAGCGTCGTCATCCGGCCAACCCCCCGACGTCGCAGCTCTCCGGGTAGCGTCGGGCCGGTGACCGCAACGCCGCGTGAATTCGACATCGTCTTGTACGGAGCGACCGGCTTCGTGGGGAAGCTGACCGCCGAATACTTGGCCCGAGCGGGCGGAGACGCGCGGATCGCGCTGGCCGGCAGGTCGACGGACCGCCTGCGGGCCGTTCGCGACACTCTGGGGGCAGCCGCCCAGTCCTGGCCGTTGGTGGCCGCCGATGCGGAGTCGCCGACGACCTTGAATGAGATGGCTGCCCGCACCCAGGTCGTCATCACCACCGTCGGGCCCTACACGCGCTATGGGCTGCCGATGGTGGCCGCGTGCGCCGCGGCCGGAACTGATTACGCCGATCTGACCGGTGAGGCCATGTTCGTCCGGGACAGCATCGACCTGTACCACAAGCAAGCCGCCGACACCGGTGCCCGCATCGTGCACGCGTGCGGATTCGACTCGATCCCATCGGACATGAGTGTGTACGCGCTCTACCGGGCGGCGCAGGACGACGGCGCGGGCGAGCTGACCGACACCAACTTCGTGGTGCGCTCGTTCCGGGGCGGGTTATCCGGCGGCACCATCGCCTCAATGATGGAGGTGATGCACACCGCCTCCACCGACCCGGACGCGCGCCGCCAGCTGGCCGACCCGTACACACTGAGCACCGACCGCGGTGCCGAGCCCGAGGTGGGCGCGCAGTCCGACTTGCCGCTGCGTCGTGGGCGTCAACTTGCGCCCGAACTCACCGGCGTGTGGACGGCAGGCTTCATGATGGCGCCGTACAACACCCGAATAGTGCGGCGCAGCAACGCATTACTGGACTGGGCCTACGGGCGACGGTTCCGCTACACCGAAACCATGAGCGTGGGGTCCTCGCCGCTGGCGCCGGTGGCGTCGGCCGCCTTGACCGGCTTCGGCAACGCGATGTTCGCCTTGGGCAGTCGCTACTTCCGGCTACTGCCGAGCAGGCTGCTCGAGCGCGTCGCCCCCAAACCCGGCACCGGGCCGAGCGAGAAGGCCCGCGAGCTCGGCTTCTACCGCATCGAGACCTACACCACCACGACCACCGGCGCCCGTTTTGTGGCGCGCATGGAACAGCGGGGCGACCCGGGCTACAAGGCGACCTCGGTGCTGTTGGGGGAGTGCGGACTCGCGCTGGCGCTCGACCGCGACAAGCTCTCCGACCTGCACGGGGTGCTCACCCCCGCCGCGGCCATGGGTGACGCGCTACTGGCAGCGATTCCCGGCCGCGGGGGTCACACTGCGCACGCAGCGGCTCGCCGGCTGAATCCGGTTGAAAATACGGCCTTTCGGCCTGGGTTGGGTGGGACTAGTGTCGTAGACGTCTCGTCTCTACATCCCTGCCTCACAACCAGCAATGAACGGTGGAACCGATGGCCGGTCTCGATGACATCTATGCCCAGATTCCGGTGGCCGGTATCGCACGCAAGCTCGGTGTTGACGAAGGTGAGGTGAACAGCGCCGTTCAGACGCTGGTTCCGGCGCTGCTCAGCGGATTGCAGCACAACTCGGAAGATCCCGAGCATGCCAACAGGATTGAGTCCGTTGCCAGCAGTCAGGCCGCCCGTGGGGTGCTCGACGTCGGTGGGGGCTTGGACCAGGTCGACGAGAGCGACGGGCATCAGACGATTGCGACGCTGTTCGGCGGTAATGACACCGAACAGGTCGCGTCGGCGCTGGCCAAAGGCGGTGTCGGCGACAGCGACCTGATCAAGCAGTTGCTGCCGGTGGTGCTCCCGATTGTGTTGGCGTACATCGGAAAACAGCTCGGCTCCGGCGGGGCGAGAGGGCAGCGCGGCACCGAAGAAAGAGACGACTTCCGGCGGCGGCCTGGGCGACATCCTGGGCAGCATCCTCGGTGGTGGGTCCGGCGACAAATCCCTCGGCGGCATCCTCGGCAACGTGCTGGCCGGCAAGGGCGGTGCGTCTCGGCGATATCCTGGGCGGCTTGCTCGGCGGCAAGAAATAGGACCTAAGAAATCGAAGCAAATCGAAGCGAGTCAGAGCCGATCGGAGAGGAAAAGCCATGGTAGACAGGCTCACTGAAGGACAGCAGCTGGTGCGGGGGGGATCGCTCGTCTCGAACAACGGTGCCTTTACCTTCACACTGCAAGACGACGGCAACTTGGTGCTGTCCGCGCGCGGGGAGCACCGCTGGGCTACTGCGACCAACGGCCAGGATGTGGTGCGCGCCCAAATGCAGCCCGACGGCAACTTCGTTGCCTATACGGCGGACAAACCGGTCTGGCACACCGACACAAAGGGCAAGAAGGACGTCAGGCTCGTGCTTCAGGACGACGGCAATCTGGTGCTCTACTCCGCTGACGGAGTGGCATGGGCGTCGCAGACCGCCGGCGACGTCCCGCCACCACCGGACGCCGTGCCCGCTCCGGAACCCACCCCCGAAGCCGCCTCCGAGCCCGTCGCCGAGCCTGTCGCTGAAGCCGCCCCGGAGGCGGCCCCCGAGCCGGCCCGAGCCCCCGGCCGCCGCGACGTACACCGTCGAGGCCGGTGACACGCTGTGGGCCATCGCGGAGCGCTTCTACGGCGACGGCAGCAAATACCAGGCGATCGCCGATGCCAGCAGCATCGAAAATCCGGACCTGATCTATCCCGGCCAGGTGCTCACAATTCCCTGATTCGCCCATGCGGCCCGATCACCTGCGGTTTTGGGCGATTACGCGCCCGGGGGCGGCGGTTCCTAGAATTGACCGGTGACCGCCAGCCCCCACCCCGCCCCCGACCAGCTGCCCAAGTCGTGGGATCCGGGCGCGATGGAGGACGCGATCTACCGGAGCTGGCTGGATGCCGGTTACTTCACCGCGGACCCGACCAGCGCCAAACCCGCGTATTCGATCGTGCTGCCGCCACCGAATGTGACCGGCAGCCTGCACATGGGCCATGCGCTGGAACACACGATGATGGACGCCTTGACCCGTCGCAAGCGCATGCAGGGTTACGAGGTGCTGTGGCAGCCGGGCATGGACCATGCCGGCATCGCCACCCAGAGCGTGGTGGAAAAGCAGCTCGCGGTGGACGGCAAGACGAAGGAAGACTTCGGCCGCGAGCTGTTCGTCGACAAGGTGTGGGACTGGAAGCGTGAATCCGGCGGTGCCATCGGCGGCCAGATGCGCCGGCTGGGCGACGGAGTGGACTGGAGCCGGGACCGGTTCACCATGGACGACGGCCTGTCGCGGGCGGTGCGGACGATCTTCAAGAGGCTCTACGACGCCGGGCTGATCTATCAGGCCGAGCGGCTGGTCAACTGGTCACCCATACTCGAGACCGCGATCTCAGACCTCGAGGTCAACTATCAAGACGTCGAGGGCGAGTTGGTGTCGTTCAGGTACGGCTCGCTGGACGACTCGCAGCCCCACATCGTGGTCGCCACCACCCGGGTGGAGACGATGCTGGGCGATACCGCGATCGCGGTGCATCCCGACGACGAGCGTTACCGCCACCTGGTCGGCACCAGCCTGGCGCACCCGTTCGTGGACAGGTCGATGATCATCGTCGCCGACGAGCACGTCGACCCCGAATTCGGCACCGGCGCAGTCAAAGTCACGCCCGCGCACGACCCGAACGACTTCGAGATCGGGCTGCGGCACCAACTACCGATGCCCTCGATCATGGACACCAAAGGCCGGATCGCCGATACCGGAACGCAATTCGACGGCATGGATCGCTTCGAGGCGCGGGTCCGCGGTCCGCGAGGCGCTGGCGGCTCAGGGCCGGGTAGTCGAGGAGAAACGCCCCTATCTGCACAGCGTCGGGCATTCCGAGCGCAGTGGTGAGCCGATCGAGCCACGGCTGTCGCTGCAGTGGTGGGTCCGCGTCGAATCGCTGGCCAAGGCCGCCGGCGACGCGGTGCGCAACGGGGACACCGTGATTCACCCGGCCGGCCTGGAACCGCGCTGGTTCGCCTGGGTCGACGACATGCACGACTGGTGCATCTCGCGGCAGTTGTGGTGGGGCCACCGCATCCCGATCTGGCACGGGCCCAACGGCGAACAGGTCTGCGTCGGCCCGGACGAAACGCCGCCCGACGGCTGGGAGCAGGATCCCGACGTACTGGACACCTGGTTCTCGTCGGCACTGTGGCCGTTCTCCACGCTGGGTTGGCCGGAAAAGTCTGCCGAACTGGAAAAGTTCTATCCGACAAGCGTTCTGGTCACCGGCTACGACATCCTGTTCTTCTGGGTCGCGCGGATGATGATGTTCGGGACCTTCGTCGGCGGCGACGACGCCATCACGCTCGACGGCCGCCGGGGCCCGCAGGTGCCGTTCACCGATGTATTCCTGCACGGGCTGATCCGCGACGAGTTCGGCCGCAAGATGAGCAAATCCAAGGGCAACGTCATCGACCCGCTGGAGTGGATGGAGACGTTCGGGGCCGACGCGCTGCGGTTCACGCTGGCGCGTGGCGCCAGCCCGGGTGGCGACTTGACCGTCGGCGAGGACGCGGTCCGGGCGTCACGGAACTTCGGCACCAAGCTGTTCAATGCCACTCGGTATGCACTGATGAACGGGGCTGCGCCGGCGCCGTTACCGGGACACGACGAGCTGACCGACGCCGATCGCTGGATTCTGGGACGGCTGGAAGAGGTTCGGGTCGAGGTTGATTCGGCGTTGGATTCCTACGAATTCAGCCGGGGATGCGAGGCGCTCTACCACTTCACCTGGGACGAATTCTGTGACTGGTACGTCGAACTGGCCAAGACACAGCTTGCCGACGGCTTCACCCACACGACGGTGGTGCTGGCCACGGTGCTGGACACGTTGCTGCGGTTGCTGCACCCGGTGATCCCGTTCATCACCGAGACCCTGTGGCAGGCCCTGATGAAGGACGAGGCCGGCCAGGTGTCGCTGGTCATCGCCGATTGGCCGAAGTCATCCGGCATTGCCCTGGATTCGGTTGCCGCGCAACGAGTCACGGATATGCAGCGGCTGGTGACCGAGGTGCGGCGCTTCCGGAGCGATCAGGGACTCGCTGATCGGCAGAAGGTGCCGGCCCGGTTGGCCGGGCTCGACGAAGCCGATCTGAGCACCCAAGTGGCCGCCGTGACGACGTTGGCGTGGCTCACCGCACCGGGTCCGGAGTTCCGCCCTTCGGTGTCGCTGGAGGTTCGGCTGGGTCCCAGCATGAACCGGACGGTCGTCGTCGAACTCGACACCTCGGGCACCATTGACGTCGCCGCCGAGCGCCGCCGGCTCGAAAAGGATTTGGCCGCAGCGCAAAAGGAGCTGGCATCGACCGCTGCCAAACTGGCCAACGCGGACTTCCTGGCCAAGGCGCCCGAAGCCGTCGTCGGCAAGATCCACGACCGGCAACGGGTGGCGACCGAGGAAACCGAGCGGATCACGGCCAGACTGGCTGCGCTGCAATGAATTCGATGAGCCCCGACCCGGACGACTGGGGGCCGATCACGCGCGCGGCGCCCACCCCGGACGAGATCGCATCGCTGCTGCAGGTCGAGCATCTGCTGGACCAGCGTTGGCCCGAGACGAAGATCGAGCCGAGCCTGACCCGGATCAGCGCCCTGATGGACCTGCTCGGTTCGCCACAATTGAGCTACCCGTCGATCCACATCGCGGGCACCAACGGCAAGACCTCGGTGGCGCGCATGGTCGACGCGCTGGTCACCGCGTTGGCCCAACGCACCGGCCGGACCACCAGCCCGCACCTGCAGTCGGCGGTCGAACGCATCTCGATCGACGGGCAGCCGATCACCCCGGCCCAGTATGTGGCGACGTACCTGGAGATCGAGCCGTTCGTGCAAATGATCGATGAGCAGTCACAGGCCGCCGGCGGGCCGGCGATGAGCAAGTTCGAGGTACTTACCGCGATGGCGTTCGCGGCCTTCGCGGATGCGCCCGTCGACGTCGCGGTGGTCGAGGTGGGCCTCGGCGGGCGGTGGGACGCCACCAACGTGATCAACGCGCCGGTGGCCGTCATCACCCCGATCAGCATTGACCACGTCGAATACCTCGGCGACGACATCGCCGGGATCGCCGGCGAGAAGGCGGGCATCATCAACCAGGCTCCGGACGGTTCACCGGACACCGTCGCGGTCATCGGGCGTCAGGCGCCCGAGGCGATGGAGGTGCTGCTGGCCCAGTCGGTGCGCGCCGACGCCGCCGTGGCCCGAGAGGGCTCGGAATTCGCGGTGTTGGACCGCACCGTCGCGGTGGGCGGCCAGGTGTTGCAACTGCAGGGTCTTGGCGGCGTCTACTCCGACATCTATCTGCCCCTGCACGGCGAGCATCAGGCGCACAACGCGGCGCTGGCGCTGGCGGCGGTCGAGGCGTTTTTCGGTGCCGGCGCACAGCGTCAACTCGACGTCGACGCCGTCCGCGCCGGTTTCGCCGCCGCCACCAGTCCTGGTCGGCTGGAGCGCATGCGCAGCACTCCCACCGTGCTCATCGACGCCGCGCACAATCCGGCCGGCGCGGCGGCGCTGGCGCACACGCTGGCCGGTGAGTTCGACTTCCGATACCTGGTCGGAGTGCTCAGCGTGATGGCTGACAAGGACGTGGACGGCATCCTCGCCGCGCTCGAGTCGGCGTTCGATTCCGTCGTGGTCACCCACAACGGGTCGCCCCGGGCCCTGGACGTGGATTCGCTGGCGACGATCGCACGGGAGCGGTTCGGGCCCGACCGGGTGGTGACCGCGGAGAACCTGCGTGACGCCATCGACGTCGCGACGTCGCTGGTAGACGAGGAGGCGGCCGAAGGTGATGCGTTCTCCGGAACCGGGATCGTCGTCACGGGCTCCGTGGTGACCGCAGGCGCCGCCCGGACCTTGTTCGG
Organism: uncultured Actinomycetota bacterium; assembly: GCA_963735655.1. Taxonomy (GTDB): domain Bacteria; phylum Actinomycetota; class Actinomycetes; order Mycobacteriales; family Mycobacteriaceae; genus Mycobacterium. Next base: position 118,141 of record CAVTLW010000023.1, on the reverse strand, counting down.
TCGTGACCCGGAATGACCGACCAGCCCGACGAATCCGGCGCCGACAAAGCTCCTAAGGCCCCCGACGACCCATGGCGCAGCTTCGGGGCGGTGATGGCCGCGACGCTGATTCTCGAGGCGGTGGTGGTGTTGCTGGCGTTGCCCGTGGTGGGCGCGGTCGGCGGCGGGCTCGATGCGTTGTCGCTGGGCTATCTGCTCGGGCTGGCCGTGCTGCTGGTACTTCTGGCCGGACTGCAGCGCAGACCGTGGGCGATCTGGGTGAACCTCGGCGTGCAGGTGGTGCCGATCGCCGGCTTCGCGCTCTACCCGGGCGTCGGTTTCATCGGCCTGCTGTTCGCGGGGGTGTGGGCCCTGATCGCGTATTTGCGTGCCGAAGTGCGGCGGCGCATGGAAAAGGACTTGGAAAAGGGCCCAGAAAGTCAGGGCAAGACGTCCGGGTAGTCCGAGGTTTGGGCATCCACGATCGGTCACCTACTCTTGGGCACCGTGACCGAACGGACCCTCGTATTGATCAAGCCGGACGGCGTGGAGAGGCAGCTGATCGGCGAAATCATCAGCCGCATTGAGCGCAAAGGCCTCACCATCGCGGCGCTGGAACTCAGGAATGTCAGCCAGGAGCTGGCCAGCCAGCACTACGCCGAGCACGACGGCAAGCCATTCTTCGGCTCGTTGCTGGAGTTCATCACGTCCGGGCCGGTGGTCGCTGCGATCGTCGAGGGACCGCGCGCCGTGACCGCGTTTCGGCAACTGGCCGGAGGCACCGATCCGGTGGAAAAGGCCACGCCCGGCACCATCCGGGGCGATTTCGGATTGGAGACGCAGTTCAACCTGGTCCACGGCTCCGATTCGACCGATTCAGCACAGCGCGAGATCGCGCTCTGGTTTCCAGGCGGATAGCCCACCGACGGGGGAGCCTCAAGGGGGGCCAGGTGCGGGTTGCGGAGCACCCGGCTGAGGCGCGGGTGACCTCACCCGGCAATGTGGGATACTGACTGCGGGTGAACGTCGTCGTACTGGCGTCGGACACCCGAATGAAGACTTAGACAAGCGCGACCATCGCTCTTCTTGCGATGCGACGCGGCATGTCAAGCCGACATTCAGCACGGCGCCGAGTGGGTTCTTTCCGAGCTGCTCGGGGCGAGACCATCACAAGCCCGGGAGAAGTGACCCGGGCACATAGTGAAGCCCTCGAGCGGCCGCGTCGATACGACGCGCCCGGGGGCTTGAGGAGAATACGTGGTAGACGGTGCCCCAACTTCAGACCCAGCAAATGAACCGGCGCAGCACGAGGAACTGCCGGACCGCATAAGAGTCCATCAGCTCGCTCGATCGCTGGGCAACACCACCAAAGAGGTGTTGGAAGCGCTCCTGCAGCTCGACGGGCAGGCCCGCAACGTGTCGTCCGGCGTGGACCGCGAGGATGCACTGCGGGTACGCGACATGCTGTTCGCCACGCACCCGGTGATCATCCCGACGTTCAGCAGCGCCGAGGATGCGCCGGCGGAGAACGTGACCGAGTTACCCGAGTCGGGGCCGGTGGAGACCAAGGCAGAGCTGCCGCACTACATGCCGCTGTTCGTTTCGCCGCAACCAATTGACGCCGGCAAGAACGATGCCGGCTATGCCGAAGACGAGGCCGGCGACGACGCTGACGACTCCGACCTGCAGGACGCCGACGACGACGAGGACCAGGCCGACAAGCCCAACCGCCGGCGACGTCGTGGCCGCCGCGGGCGCGGCCGCGGCCGCGGTGAACAGGGCGGATCGGACGTCCAGGCCGGCGACGACAACGGTGACCAGCACGGTGGCGCCGAGTCCGACGACTCCGAGGATGACGACGACCAAGACTCCGACGACGCCGACAACGGCGACGACGACAACGGTTCCGCGGAAGGCGGCAACCGCCGCCGCCGCCGCCGACGCCGGCGCAAGTCGGGCCCCACCGACGACAACGAAAACGGTCCGTCGCCCGACGACCCACCCAACACCGTCGTGCACGAGCGGGCTCCCCGCGCGGGTGGCAAGGCCGGCGGAAACAACGACTCTGGTAACAACGAGATCAAAGGCATCGACGGATCGACTCGGCTGGAGGCCAAGCGGCAGCGCCGCCGGGACGGGCGTGACGCCGGGCGTCGCCGCCCGCCGGTGCTGACCGAGGCCGAATTCCTGGCTCGTCGTGAGGCCGTCGAGCGGGTGATGGTAGTGCGCGACAGGGTCCGCGCCGAGCCGCCGCACCCCGGCGTGCGCTACACCCAGATAGCGGTCCTGGAAGACGGCATCGTCGTCGAGCACTTCGTGACATCCGCATCCTCTGCATCCCTGGTGGGCAACATTTACCTGGGGATCGTGCAGAACGTGCTGCCGTCGATGGAGGCGGCGTTCGTCGACATCGGCCGCGGCCGCAACGGCGTGCTCTACGCCGGCGAGGTCAATTGGGAAGCCGCGGGGCTCGGTGGGGCGGACCGCAAGATCGAACAGGCGCTCAAGCCCGGCGACTACGTCGTCGTCCAGGTCAGCAAGGACCCGGTCGGGCACAAGGGCGCGCGGCTGACCACGCAGGTATCGCTGGCCGGACGCTATCTGGTCTACGTGCCGGGCGCCTCGTCGACCGGAATCAGCCGCAAGCTGCCAGACACCGAACGCCAGCGGCTCAAGGAGATCCTTCGCGAGGTCTTGCCATCCGACGCCGGGGTCATCATCCGCACCGCGTCGGAAGGCGTCAAAGAGGACGACATCCGCAAGGACGTCACCCGGCTACAGCAGCACTGGGAACAGATCGAGGCCACCGCGGCCCAGACCAAGCAGAAGGCCGCCGGCGCCGCAGTGGCGCTCTACGAAGAACCGGACGTGCTGGTCAAGGTCATCCGGGATCTGTTCAACGAAGACTTCAGCGGACTGATCGTGTCCGGCGACGACGCGTGGAACACCATCAACGAATACGTCAATTCCGTTGCACCCGAACTGGTTTCGAAGCTGAATAAGTACGAACCCGCCGGCTCGGAAGGGCAGAGCGGGCCGGATGTGTTCGCGGTGCACCGCATCGACGAGCAACTGGCCAAAGCGATGGACCGCAAGGTGTGGCTGCCGTCGGGCGGCACGCTGGTGATCGACCGCACCGAGGCGATGACCGTCGTCGACGTCAACACCGGCAAGTTCACCGGGTCCGGGGGCAACCTCGAGCAGACGGTCACCAAGAACAACCTCGAAGCGGCCGAGGAGATCGTGCGCCAGCTGCGGCTGCGCGACATCGGCGGCATGGTGGTCATCGACTTCATCGACATGGTGCTGGAATCCAACCGCGACTTGGTGTTGCGCCGGCTGACCGAGGCACTGGCCCGCGACCGCACCCGTCACCAGGTGTCCGAGGTGACGTCGCTGGGCTTGGTACAGCTGACCCGCAAGCGGTTGGGCACCGGGCTGATCGAGGCCTTCTCGGTATCGTGTCCGAACTGCGGTGGTCGCGGGCTGCTGCTGCACGCCGACCCGGTCGATTCGGCACCGGCCAACGGGCGCAAGCCTGCCGAGTCCGGTGGTCGGCGGGGCCGGCGATCCAAGAAGGGCCGCGCCGAAGAGCCCGTCGAGAAGGCCGTCGTGGCCAAGGTGCCCACACATGCGCCCGGCGAGCATCCGATGTTCAAGGCGATGGCGGCGGGGACGTCCGGACCGGCCGGGGACGAGTCCGATGAGTCCACCGAGGAACTGACCGAAGAGATCGAAGAGCGCACCGTTGAGCGGGTCCCCGCCGGCGAGGATTTGGTCGACGCCGACCAGGAAGACTTCGAGGACACCGACGAAGACGCCGACGAGGACACCGACGAAGACGCCGACGAGGACAGCGACGAGGACAGCGACGAGGACGAAGACGAACTCGACGACGACGAGGAGGACCTCGACGACGACGAGGACCTCGACGATGTCGACGAGGACCTTGAGCTTGACGACGACGATGACGACCTCGAGGACGCCGAGGACGCCGAGGACGCCGAGGACTCCGACGATTCCGACGAGGAAGACTCCGACGTGCACGACGCCCCTGACAACGCCGGTATCCCCGTCGGGACCGTCTCGGTGGTCGGCCAGAACCGTCGTCGGCGCGCCGCGGGCAGGCCCGCGGGCCCGCCCGTCCATGTGGACTGACCGCGGCGCGGTCCGCCGGGCCGGTTTGACCCTGTAGCCGCTGGTCACGTACCCTTGGACAGTTGTCGTCAGGCCGGGCGACCAGCTATGGCCGGCGATAGCGGGGCTGCCGGGAAATCGGCAAACTCCGCGCCCCAAGACCCACCACGCGCACCGCCGGTAAGCCGCGCGCGAAGCGCAACCACGTAGAAGAGGCAGGAGTAACGATGGCGACCTACGCAATCGTCAAGACCGGTGGCAAGCAGTACAAGGTCGCGGTCGGAGACGTGGTCAAGGTCGAGAAGCTGGAATCCGAGCCGGGAGCGGAGGTGTCGCTGCCGGTCACCCTGGTCGTCGACGGCGCCAAGGTAACCAGCGACGCCCAGGCGCTGGCCAAGGTCGCCGTGACGGGCGAGGTGCTCGAGCACACCAAGGGCCCCAAGATCCGCATCCACAAGTTCAAGAACAAGACCGGCTACCACAAGCGGCAGGGACACCGTCAGCCGCTGACGGTCCTCAAGGTCACTGGCATCAAGTAGGCGAGGCGAAATGGCACACAAAAAGGGCGCGTCCAGCTCGCGCAACGGGCGCGATTCCAACGCTCAGCGGCTCGGCGTCAAGCGGTTCGGCGGCCAGGTCGTGCAGGCCGGCGAGATCCTGGTCCGTCAGCGCGGCACGAAGTTCCACCCGGGCGTCAACGTCGGACGTGGCGGCGACGACACGCTGTTCGCCAAGGCGGCCGGGGCGGTCGCATTCGGCCTCAAGCGTGGCCGCAAGACCATCAACATCGTCGCGGCCGGGCAGACCACCGACTGAACCCGAAATATCGGGGCGGGTGGCATCTGGCTGACAAGTAAGGGGAAGCCCGGTGCCTCGGTTTATCGATCGCGTCGTCATCCACACCCGCGCGGGGTCCGGCGGTAACGGCTGCGCTTCGGTCCACCGCGAGAAGTTCAAGCCGCTCGGCGGTCCCGACGGCGGCAACGGCGGCCGCGGCGGCAGCATCGTCTTCGTCGTCGACCCGCAAGTGCACACCCTGCTCGACTTCCATTTCCGCCCGCACGTGACCGCGCCGTCGGGCAAACAGGGGATGGGTAACAACCGTGACGGCGCCGCCGGCGACGACCTGGAAGTCAAGGTTCCGGACGGCACCGTCGTGCTGGACGAAAACGGCCGGCTGCTGGCCGACCTGGTCGGTGCCGGCACCCGCTTCGAAGCCGCCGCAGGCGGCCGCGGCGGCCTGGGTAACGCCGCGCTCGCCTCGCGCGCCCGCAAGGCCCCCGGCTTTGCGCTGCTGGGCGAGCCGGGTGAGGCCCGCGACCTCACCCTGGAGCTCAAGACCGTCGCCGACGTCGGCCTGATCGGGTTCCCGTCCGCGGGAAAGTCCTCGCTGGTATCGGTGATTTCGGCGGCCAAACCCAAGATCGCCGACTATCCGTTCACCACGCTGGTCCCCAACCTCGGCGTCGTCACGACGGGCGAGCACTCGTTCACCGTCGCCGATGTGCCCGGCTTGATCCCCGGTGCGTCGCAGGGCCGCGGTCTGGGCCTGGACTTCCTGCGCCACATCGAGCGGTGCGCGGTCCTGGTGCATGTGGTGGATTGCGCGACCGCCGAACCGGGCCGCGACCCCATCTCCGACATCGACGCGCTGGAAGCCGAACTCGCCGCCTACACCCCGACCCTGCAAGGGGATGCGGCGCTGGGAGACCTGGCCGAGCGGCCCCGGGCGGTGGTGCTCAACAAGATCGACGTCCCCGAGGCCCGCGAACTCGCCGAGTTCCTTCGCGACGACATCGCCGCCGAGCGCGGCTGGCCGGTGTTCCTCGTCTCGACGGCCACCGGGGAAAACCTGCAGCCGTTGATCTTCGGGCTCTGGCAGATGGTGTCGGACTACAACGCCGCCCAGCCCCAATCGGTGCCGCGGCGGCCGGTGATCCGTCCGGTGCCGGTCGACGACAGCGGCTTCAACGTCGAACCCGACGCCGACGGCGGCTTCGTCGTCACCGGCCCCCGGCCCGAGCGCTGGATACGCCAGACCAACTTCGACAACGACGAGGCCGTCGGCTATCTCGCCGACCGCCTCGCGCGCCTGGGCGTCGAGGACGAACTGCTGCGCCTGGGTGCCCAGCCCGGGTGCGCGGTGACCATCGGCGAGATGACGTTCGACTGGGAGCCGCAGGTGCCCACGGGAGATCAGATCACGCGGTCCGGCCGGGGCACCGACGTGCGGCTGGAGCGTGACGACCGGGTCGGCGCCGACGAGCGCAAGGCCGCGCGGCGTCAGCGCCGCGAACGCGCTCCCGACCGAGGTCAACCGTGATGAGCAGTCCGAATCGGGAGGCCATCCGCACCGCGCGCAGCCTCGTCGTCAAGGTCGGGACCACCGCGCTGACCACACCGGCCGGCATGTTCGACGCCAGCCGGTTGGCCGGGCTTGTCGATGCGATCGAAGGCCGAATGAAGGCGGGCTCCGACGTCGTCATCGTCTCTTCGGGCGCCATCGCCGCGGGCATCGAGCCGCTTGGATTGTCGCGTCGCCCAAAGGATCTGGCGACCAAGCAGGCCGCGGCCAGCGTCGGGCAGGTGGCGCTGGTGAACTCGTGGAGCGCGGCGTTCGCCCGGTACGGCCGCACGGTAGGGCAGGTGCTGTTGACCGCGCACGACATCTCGATGCGTGCCCAGCACACCAACGCTCAGCGCACCCTGGACCGGCTGCGGGCGCTGCACGCGGTCGCGATCGTCAACGAGAACGACACGGTGGCCACCAACGAGATCCGGTTCGGTGACAACGATCGCCTTTCGGCGCTGGTAGCGCACCTGGTCGGCGCGGATGCCTTGGTGTTGCTCTCCGACATCGACGGGCTCTACGACGCCGACCCGCGAAAAGCCGACGGCGCGAAGTTCATCGCCGAGGTGACGGGGCCGGCCGACCTCGATGGTGTGGTCGCCGGTCAGAGCAGCCATCTGGGCACCGGCGGGATGGAGTCGAAGGTGTCGTCGGCGCTGCTGGCCGCCGACGCCGGGGTGCCCGTGCTGCTGGCCGCCGCGACCGACGCCGCGGCCGCACTCACCGACGCCTCGGTGGGCACCGTGTTCGCCGCGCGACCGGAACGCATGTCGGCGCGCCGGTTCTGGGTCCGTTATGTCGCCGACTCCGCCGGCTCGCTGACCCTCGATTCCGGCGCGGTGCGTGCGGTGGTGGGGCAACGCCGGTCGCTGCTGCCGGCCGGGATCACCGCGGTGTCGGGTGGGTTCTCCGCCGGAGACGTCGTTGATCTGCAGGGACCGGACGCGGTCATGGTGGCCCGTGGCGTGGTCGCCTACGACTCGAGGCGAACTGGAAACCATGATGGGCCGGTCGACCTCCGAATTGCCTGGCGAACTACGTCGTCCCGCGGTGCACGCCGACGATTTGGTCGCGGTGACCGTGTCGGTGACCAACCCGGTTTCCAGGCCCCGCGCTTAGTTGAATGGGTTGGTGTTGGCCTGCCACTCCGCCGACTCGGGTCGCGGCCCGAAGCGGCGGGCGTAGTCCTCGTGCATCTTCGCGTCCCTTTTACGCTTGATCACATCGACCAGGTTCGGGTCCAGGCCATGCTGCGCCAGTCGGTGTCGACGCCAGACCTTGTTGAGTGCAAGGCAAATCAGCAGCGCCCAGGCATACAGCGGCACGGTCATCTCGGTGTGCACGTACAGCGAAGCGGGCAGCAGCCAGAACGGCGCGAGCACGAACAAAGGTGGTATTGCCCAGCGGATCATGTACCGGCGCACGGCCCCGTTGCCGGCCAGATCGTTGGCGACCCAGTTGTGCATCGAGCTGGGCAGGGTCCGGCCGTAGGAGTACGTGATGTACTGCCAAAGATTGGGTGTGGTTCTGGTCATGTCGGCTCCGTGGGTTGGTAGTTAGGACTCTAAGGCGCCGGCCGCCAGGGCGGCCGAGTTGATCCGGGTCAGTACCTCATGCAGGTGTTGAAGTTCGGTGATGTCGACGCCCAGACGTGCGATGACAGCGGGTGGAATCTTCAGGGCGCGCTGACGCAGGGCGGTGCCGCTCTCGGTGAGCCCGATGTCGGTGGAGCGCTCGTCGGTGGCGTTTCGGGTGCGCGTGATCAGGCCCAGCGCTGCCAAGCGTTTGAGCATAGGCGAGAGCGTGGCCGAATCCAGCTGCAGGATCGCCGCAATCTCCTTGACCGACAGGGATTTTCGGGTGTCTGACGATTTTTGCTGATCCCACAGGGTCAGCATCACGAGATACTGCGGATGGGTCAGCCCCAATGGCTCCAGCAGCGGTCGGTAGACGGCCAACACGGCTCGGTTGGTGACGCTGAGCGCGAAACAGACCTGGTGTTCGAGGGCGAGCGGGTCGAGATCCGGTGCGGTCTGTGCGGCCATCTCTGTATAGTACCCTAATAGTTAGGGTACTAGCTATATCGCCTCCGTCACACCGCTGAGGGGGACTTGAGATACAGTGCACCCCAAATGATTTCGGCGAGTGTAGTGGCCAGCTCCGCGTCGTAGTCGGGCGGATTCACGGGTAGGTTCTGCTGGCAGGCTCGCTCTACCATCCAGACCAGCGTGCTGGCGGTGGTGGCCGCGGGCAGCTCGCGACGGATTGAGCCGTCGGCTTGGCCGTCCTCGATCACCCGGGCCATCCGTTGCGAAATCGCGGTGAGCAGTTCGCGATAGGTGTCCGCCGTCGCCGGGTCGTAGGCGGCCATCTCGTTGAGGGCGAGCAGTACCGGCTGGTGGTGCCGATAGATCTCGATGATCCCGGCGATGGCCGCGCGGACGTCGTCCGGATCGTGCCGCCAGGCCACGCCCCACCAGCGCTCGGCGCCGTTGGCGAGATCGGCGAACACCTGCCTGGCGAGCCGGCGCAGCAGATGGCCCTTGTCCTCGAAGTAGATGTAGAAACTGGCGCGCGAAATGCCGGCGTCGGTGGACAGCCGGTCCACGCTGAGCTCGGTGAAGCTGGCGCCGGCGGCCATCAGCCGCTCGGTGGCATCGAGCAGTCGGCGCTCCATCTGCTCTCGCCGCTGCTCGCGATTCGTTTGCGGCTTGCGGGTTACCGACGGCATTCGCTGAGCATAACTGATGGCTAGACATCTTGACTAGACATTATGTCTAGGCATATCGTCGGTTTCATTCTGTGACTGGGGTCATACGCGAGGAGGATTATCGACCATGACAGTGATGACCGGGATGTCTGGCAGCCAGCGCGCCTACGATCCGATCGACCTCTCGTCGCGCTCCTTCTGGTCCACGACCGCAGCCGATCGGGAACGTTCGTTTGCCGTGCTGCGGGCCGAGCGCCCGGTGAGCTGGCATCCGCCGGTCGAAGACGCGATGTTGAAGGACCCGGACGACCCCGGCTACTGGGCGCTGACCCGGCGCAACGACATCGTCGCCGTCAGCCGCAATAACGAGGTGTTCCGGTCCGGCCGGGGGGTGATGTTCGAGAACTTCCCCGAGGAGCTGCTCGAAGCGTCCCAGTCCTTCCTGGCGATGGACCCGCCGCGACACACCTTCCTGCGCAAGCTGGTCAGCGCCGCCTTCACCCCGCGGCAGGTCCGGCGCATCGAGGACTCGATCAAGGCGAACGCCAAGGTCATCGTCGAAGAGCTCCGGGCGGCCGGCAGCGGCGTCGACTTCGTCGAGCACTGCGCCAAGCAGCTGCCCATCCGCACGCTGTCGGACATGGTGGGCATTCCGGAGTCAGACCGCGAACGCGTGGCCGAGGCCGCCGATGCCATGGTGTCGTCGGGCGACCCCGTCTACCTCAACGGCCGTCATCCGATGGAAGTCTTGTTCGAGGCACAGATGTACGTGCACCAGGTGGCGCTTGCGCTCGCCGCTGAGCGTCGCGAAAATCCCGGCGACGACCTGTTCAGCAGCCTGGTGAACGCCGAGGTCGACGGCGACCGGCTCGCCGACGCCGACGTGGCCGCGTTCTTCGTGCTGCTCTCGGTGGCCGCCAACGACACCACCCGCCAGACCACCAGCCACGCGATGAAGGCACTCACCGACTTTCCCGACCAGCGAGCCTGGCTGCTCGAGGATTTCGACAACCGGATCGGCACAGCGGTCGAGGAGTTCATTCGCTGGGCCTCGCCGGTCATGACCTTCCGCCGCACGGCCGCAACGGATTTCGAGGTGGGTGGCCAGCTCATCCAGGCGGGGGAGAAGGTGGTGATGTTCTATCCGTCCGGCAACTGGGACACCGAGGTGTTCGACCACCCGGAGCGCCTGGACCTGAGCCGCAGCCCCAACCCGCACGTCAGTTTCGGTGGCGGCGGAGTGCACTTCTGCCTGGGCGCTCACGTGGCCCGTGCGCAACTGCGCGCCATCTTCGGCGAACTTCTGCGTCTGCTGCCGGGCATTCAAGCGGGCGATCCGGTATTCGTGCCAGGCAATTTCATCCACGGCATCCGCAGCCTGCCGGTCACGTTCTAGCGCAAGGGTATTGGCGACAATTCGTCGGCGAGTAGGGCCAGCAATTCCGAACACCCGCCGTCGACTTTGACGGTGGCCAGGTGGTCTCCGCGGGTGGGGCCGCGGTTGAGGATCGCGACAGACATGCCGCGCGTTGCGGCGTGACGCACGAACCGGTAGCCGGAGAACACGGTCAGCGACGAACCCGCGACCAGCAACGCCTCGGCCTGGTCTACGAGTGAGAAAGCCTGGGCAACAAGGTCTTTGGGAACGCTTTCGCCGAAGTAGACGATGTCGGGCTTGAGCATGCCGGCACAGCGCGGACAGTCGAGGTAGCGGAACGACGCGGTCTCGGCGACGACGGCGTCGGCGTCGGGCGCCACGGCCAATCCGCCGACGGCTTCGGCGCGCTCGACGAATCCCGGGTTGAGCGCTTCGAGTTGTTCGGCCAGTGCCGCACGGCTCATGGTGTCACCGCAATTCAGGCACGCCACCTGTGCGTAGGTGCCGTGCAGATTGACGACGTTCGTGCTGCCGGCCTTGGTGTGCAGTAGGTCCACATTCTGGGTGATCACGCCGATCACCACGCCGGCGTGCTCCAGTTCGGCCAGCGCCCGGTGCCCGGCGTTGGGCTGGGTGTCGTCCATGTGCCGCCAGCCGACGTGGTTGCGTGCCCAATACCGCTGCCGGAATAGCGGATCCGAGGTGAACTGGCGGATCGTCATCGGGTTGCTCGGCGGCGAATCGGGGCCCCGATAGTCGGGAATGCCCGAGTCGGTGGACATCCCCGCGCCGGTCAACACCGCGACCCGGCGACCGGCCAGCACCGCGACGAGTTCGGGGGATTCGGGGAATTCCACGTATTCGATGGTATTCGTTTGCAACCCGTCATCCGATCTTGACTGATGAGACGCGACAATAGGGGGTGATGAGCTTCTATTCCGCCTACCGGCACGGGTTCGTGCGCGTTTCGGCGTGCACACACCACACCACGATCGGTGACCCGGCAGCCAACGCCGCATCGGTGTTGGGGTTGGCGCGCGCCTGCCACGACGAGGGCGTGGCGCTGGCGGTCTTTCCCGAGCTGACGCTGTCGGGCTATTCCATCGAGGACGTGTTGCTGCAGGACGCGCTGCTGGACGCCGTCGAGGACGAACTGCTCGACGTCGTCACCGCCTCCGCCGACCTGTTGCCGGTCTCTGGTGGTGGGTGCGCCATTGCGGCGCAGGCATCGCATCTACAACACCGCGGTCGTGATTCACCGCGGAGTGGTGCTCGGTGTGGCGCCCAAGTCGTACCTGCCCACCTATCGAGAGTTCTATGAGCGGCGCCAGATGGCACCCGGAGACGGTGAGTTCGGCACCATCAGCATCGGCGGCGTTGTCGGCGGCTTCGAGGTCCCGTTCGGTCCGGATCTGCTGTTCGCCGCCTCCGACCTGCCGGGCTTCGTGCTGCACGTCGAAATCTGCGAAGACATGTTCGTGCCGGTGCCGCCCAGCGCCGAGGCGGCGCTGGCGGGTGCGACGGTGCTGGCCAACCTGTCCGGCAGCCCGATCACCATCGGTCGCGCCGAGGACCGCCGCCTGCTCGCGCGCTCGGCGTCGGCGCGATGCCTGGCCGCCTACGTCTATGCCGCTGCCGGGAGAGGGTGAGTCCACGACCGACCTGGCCTGGGACGGCCAGACGATGATCTGGGAGAACGGGACGCTGCTGGCGGAATCCGAGCGGTTTCCCTCCGGAGAGCGTCGGCAGTGTCGCCGACGTGGACACCGAATTGCTCCGGTCGGAGCGGCTGCGGATGGGCACCTTCGACGACAACCGGCGTCACCACCGGGCATCGGCGGAGTCCTTCCGCCGCATCGAGTTCCGGCTCGACCCACCGGACGGCGACATCGGGCTGCTCCGCGAGCTCGAGCGTTTTCCTTTCGTCCCGGCCGATCCGCAACGGCTGCAACAGGATTGCTACGAGGCCTACAACATCCAGGTGTCCGGGCTCGAGCAGCGCTTGCGGGCGTTGGGTTATCCGAAGGTTGTCATCGGTGTTTCCGGCGGCCTGGACTCGACGCACGCGTTGATCGTCGCGGCCCGTGCCATGGATCGCGAAGGCCGTCCGCGCAGCGATATCCTGGCGTTCACGTTGCCGGGATTCGCCACCGGCGAGCACACCAAGAACAACGCGATCAGGCTGGCGGGTGCGCTGGGTGTCACGTTCGAGGAAATCGACATCCGTAAAACTGCACAACTCATGCTCGACGAGATCGGTCATCCGTTCTCGCGCGGCGAAGCGATGTACGACGTCACCTTCGAGAATGTCCAGGCCGGCTTGCGTACCGACTACCTGTTCCGGTTGGCCAACCAGCGCGGTGGCATCGTGCTGGGGACCGGCGACCTGTCGGAACTCGCACTCGGCTGGTCGACATACGGTGTGGGCGACCAGATGTCGCACTACAACGTCAACGGCGGGGTGCCCAAGACGCTGATCCAGCACCTGATCCGCTGGGTCATCTCGTCGGGCGAGTTCGACGAGCGGGTCGGCGAGGTGCTGCAGTCGGTGCTGGACACCGAGATCACTCCCGAACTGGTTCCCGACCGGTGCGGAAGAGGAACTGCAGAGCAGCGAAGCCAAGGTCGGACCCTATGTGCTGCAAGACTTTTCGCTGTTCTACGTGCTGCGCTACGGCTTCCGGCCGTCGAAGATCGCGTTCCTGGCCTGGCATGCGTGGAGCGACGCCGAGCGCGGCACGTGGCCGCCCGGCTTCCCGCAGGACAAGCGACCGTCGTACTCGCTCAGGGAGATTCGGCACTGGCTGCAGATCTTCGTGCAGCGCTTCTACTCGTTCAGCCAGTTCAAGCGTTCGGCATTGCCCAACGGGCCCAAGGTTTCGCACGGCGGTTCGCTGTCGCCGCGCGGGGATTGGCGCGCGCCGTCGGACATGTCGGCGCGGATCTGGCTCGACGAGATCGAGCGCGAAGTTCCCGAAGACTAGCGGAATGTCATGACCCAGGCCGAAAGCTATGAGCGGTTCCTGGCCCTGCACCAGGGGCCCGGAGCGTTCGTGATGCCCAACGTGTGGGACGGGCTGTCCGCACTGATCATCAAGAAGGCGGGTTTCGCCGCGCTGGCCACCTCGTCGGGTGCGCTGGCCGCCGCACTGGGACGCCAGGACGGGCGCCACGCCGTCAGCGCCGCCGAGCATCTGGCGCACGCCAAGTTGCTCATCGACGTCAGCGGGCTCCCGGTCAACGGCGACTTCGAGGACGGCTACGGCGAGACCCCGGCGGATGTCGCCGCGACGGTGCTCGCCGCGATCGACACGGGCCTGGCCGGCATCGGTGTGGAGGACACATCCGGCGATCCCGACAATCCGATCCGTGATTTCGACGATGCGGTCGCGCGGGTGCGGGCGGCCGCGGACGTTTCGCGCGGTCGCATCGTGCTCACCGGGCGCACCGACAATTTCCTGCACGGCCGCAACGATCTCGACGACACGATCCGTCGGCTCACCGCGTTCGCCGAGGTCGGCGCCGATGTCCTCTATGCGCCGTACCCGCCAGACATGGCCGCGGTCGAAGCGATCGTGAAAGCGGTGGCCCCCAAACCGGTCAACATCGTGGTCCGAACCAAGGCGGAAAAGCCCACCGTGGCGCAGCTTTCGGCGGCCGGAGTCAAGCGCATCAGCACCGGATCGGCGCTCTACGCTCACGCGGCCGCGGCATTGCAGGCTGCGGCGGCGGCGCTGAATCAGGGGGATCTGGCGACCGCGACGACCGGGATGGCGTTGCGCGAAATGTTCGCTCTTATTCCAGCGGACTAGCGTTCGTAGGTGCCGGTCAGCGTGCCGCGGGCCAGGATGCGGCCGCTCATCGCGGCCAGTAGCTCCTTGGCTTTGGTGACACTGTCTGGAATCGGCCGGTCGATCGCGAACACGTGGAATCGGTAGTGGTGTGTCCCGTGGCCGGGGATCGGGCGTGGCCCCGCATACCCGCGGTGGCCCAGATCAGCTCGGATGAACCAGATTCCGACGGTGCCGGGCTGCAGTGCACCCGCAGCGACCTGGTCGACCGCCGGGTCGATGATCGCGACGGTATGCAGCAGCGGGCGGGGCAGCGGAACGTCGACGTCGTCGATGATCAGCACTACCTGCCGGGTCCCGGGCGGCAGCCCGGTCCAGCGCAGCGCGGGTGAGGTGTTGGCGCCGACACCCTTGCCCGCGCTGGACCGCGGCATCGCGGCGCCGTCGTCGAATGCCGCACTGCTGACCGTGATGGATTCGGGTGCGTCAAAGGCGTTGCCGGCCAACGGGCCACGCTGCGCGCCGGCCCGAACCCGGCGCAAAACCTGGCCCAGCAACGGCATCAGGCGCCGCTCCCGGCACCGCGCATGGCCACCGTGCTCGAGCGCAGCAGGTCGCCGAGTTCGGCCGGCAGGTAACCCTGCGCCGCCAACCGGGGCATGACGCCGCCGCTCTCGATGATCTCGAGGATCAGCTCGGGCAGCTTGGGCACCGAACCTGAGGCGCCCGTGGTGTCGTTACGCCAGGTGCCCTCCGTCAGATCGAAGGCTCCGATGTCCCCCTCGTTGAATGCCTTGGTGGCGTCGGGCACCGTCATTGCCGGCAACCCGGCGTTCACCGCGTTACGGAAGAACAGCGAGTTGAATTCCTCGGCGACCAGGCCGGCGACGCCGAGTTCGGTGAACAGCGCGGCCACCGGGCGAGACGATCCGACTCCGAAGTTCTTGCCGGCCAACACGATGTCGCCCGGCGAAACCTGATCGGTCCAGCCGGGCCGGACCTCGTAGAAGATGTGTTTGGCCGCCTCCGGCGGATCCATCTTCATCGCGAAGGCGGGGTACATGGCGTCGGTGTTGAGGTCGTCGCCGAACACCCACACCTTGCCCTTGAACGTGAGCGTCATGGCGTCAAACTCCTCGGGTCGGTGATGTATCCGGCGATCGCGGAGGCGGCGACGGTGGCCGGGGAAGCCATGAAGATCTCGGCCTCGGTGCTGCCCATCCGGCCGGTGAAGTTGCGGGTGCTCGACGTGATGCACACCTCGCCGGGCCCGATCACCCCCATGTGATATCCGAAGCAGGCGCCGCAGGTGGAGTTGGTGATGACGCCGCCGGCATCGGCAATGTCCTGTAAATAGCCCAGCCGCATGGCATCCCGATACACCGCCTGCGAGGCGGGCGTGACCAGCAGTCGCACGCCCGGCGCCACGGTTTTGCCGCGCAGCACCTGCGCGGCGATCTCAAGATCCTCGAGTTGACCGTTCGCGCACGACCCGATGAACGCCTGGTCGACGCGCTGTCTTTCCAACTGTGAGACGGGCAGCCCGTTGCGGCTGACGGTGCCGGGCCGCGCCACGTAGGGCTCCAGCGCCGCAAGGTCGATGTGCCGCACATCGTGGTAGGGGGCATCGGGATCCGGAGCGGCCGCACTGTATCCGGTGGCGCCGGCGTTCTCGAGAAAGCGGAGCAACATGTCGTCGGCTTCGAAGGTGCTGAAATCGGCCGACACCTCCGCACCCTGGGTGGCGATGGTGCGCCGATCGTGCATCGGGACGCTGGCCAGGCCGGGCCCGCCGTATTCCAGGTTCAGGTTGGGGGCGTCGCCGTACTCGTTGGCGATGTGCAGGAAGATGTCCTTGCCGCTCACGGTGTTTGGCTTGGTGCCGACGAGTTCGTAGCGCACGGTCGGCGCGACCTGGAACCAGGTGGTGCCGGTGCACATGATCGAATAGATCTCGGCCGGCCCAAGCCCGCGGGCCGCGGTGTTGTAGGCGCCGGCGGCGCACGTGTGAGAGTCGGTGCAGGCCAGAATTTCTCCGGGGCGCGCCAGCCCGTTCTCGGCGATCACCTGATGGCAGATGCCGTGCCGGCCGACGTCGTAGAAACGCTGGATGCCGAAGTCGGCGACGAACTTTCGAGCCTTTCCGCCGCCGGCGGCGTCCTTGATGGTCGGCGCGGGCACGGCGTGGTCCATGACGACGGCCAGCTTGTCGGGGTCGTGGATCCGGCTGGGCTGGATCCACATCGTGGCGAACTGCAGATCGATCAGGACGGTCATGTCGACGTCGACCACGACGGTGTCACCGACCGACACGGCGTCCAGGCCGGCCTTGCCGGCGAAGATCTTCTCAATGATGGTCATGCCCATGACGTCTCCTTGCGTGCATGCTTGGCGTCGAGTTCCAGCCACTCGGCCATGCCGACCAGATTGAAGAAGTCGGCGGGGCTGGTGGGTAGGTGCGCGGCGATGTCGCTGCCGTTGAGTTGGCACAAGCCCTGCAGCATCCCGAAGGTCGCCTGCATCAGCAGATTGCTTGGATGAATGGCGATCGCGTAACCCAACTCCTGTAGTCGCGGCGCGGACTGGGGCGGTGTCATGCCGCCGAGCACCAGGTTGATCAGCAGGGGAGCGTCGACTTCGCGTTGCGATGCGCTCGATTTCACCGACATCGCGGGGCGCCTCGACGAAGATGATGTCCGCGCCCGCTTGCGCGTACCGGTTGGCCCGCTCGATGGCCGCGTCCAAACCGAGCGGAGCCCGTGCGTCGGTGCGGGCCACGATCAGCAGGTCGTCATCGGAGCGTGCGTCCAGTGCGGCCGCCAGCGTCTGTTCGAACACCGCCGCGTCGACCACCTCTTTGTCGGGCAGATGGCCGCAGCGCTTCGGGAATACCTGGTCCTCCAACTGGATCGCGGCCACCCCCGCGTGTTCGTAGGAGCGCACGGTGCGCACGACGTTCCGTGGGGCGCCGTAGCCGGTGTCGGCGTCGGCGATCAGCGGGATGTCGCCCAATGCGCCGACGATCATCGTTGCCCGCTCGGCCATTTCGGTCGCGGTGACCAGTCCGATGTCGGGCAGTCCGAACCCGGACGCCGCCGCGCCGGCGCCGGTCAGGTACGCCGCGACGTGGCCGGTCCGTTTGGTCAGTTGCGCCGAGATGCCATCGAAAACCCCTGGCGCAATGATGAGTTCGCGGCTGTCCAGCAAGTCTTTGAGTCGCTGCCGGGCCGGTGTCGTAGCCATATCAGTCCCTTCAGTCCAATGCGCCGGAAACGGGCGCTGCCAGCAGATCGATCAGATAGTCGATGTCGTCGAGTTCGTCGAGGCCGACCACCGCCCGCTCGATTGCTTCGGCGCGCCCGCGGTTGGTGACCCGGTCGGCGAGCGCGTGAAACTTCGCGACGAGTTCGTCGTTGGTGACGGGGTCGGTGGGCGCGCCGTGCGGTTGCGCAACGCGGGCGTGGTGCACAGCGCCGTCCTGCGTGGTCACCGCCACATCGGTGCGGAACCGCTCGGTGATATCGGCGTCGGCCAGCGATTCGTCCAGGTGCACCGTGGTTGCCGCGATCAGCGACCAGATGTCGTCGGCGTCCAGGCGCGCGGTGCTGAACTGCTCGGGTAGCACGTTGCCGTCGAGCAACGCGGCGGCGGTCGCATACCCGATATTCAGCTGCGCGCCGATCGCAGTGAGCGGCCGCTGCGGTGCCCACCAACCGTGCTTGTATATGGTCTCGCCCACGGTGATGTCGATCTTCGAGATGCTTTCGGGCGCAACGGAACTGCGTAACCTCCTGGCGGCGTCGATCGCTCCGTGCAGGCCACCCATCGCGGCATACGACTTGACCATGATGGTCGTGGTCTCCCAGCGCTGGCCGAGTTGACCGGTCAGCAGGGTGGCGTCGGGATCGTGGCCCTCGCCGAAAACGCTGAGAAATCCGCCGTATTCGCGCTCGAACACCCGCTTGATGCCGGTGTAGCCGGCCGCGGCAAGTCCCGCCGCGTAGAAGCCGTTGCGCGCCGCGAAACCGTGATGCATGCGCTTGCTCATCGCCTCGTACTGGGCGGCCATCAGTCCCGCCGACTGGGTGCCGGCCAAGCCGAGGGCGTCCTCCAGCTGCGCCGGTGGCAGCCCGCGCAGCTTGCCGGACGCCATCGCCGCCGAGTGCGTGCCGAAGACCGGTCCCGAATGCCAGCCACGGTCGAGCATCTGCGCGCCATGGAGCGTGTAGCCCACCCGGGGCCCGACCTCGAAGCCGGCGATCGCGGCCAGCAGCAGCTCGGCACCCGTGGTCGTCTCGCGACGTACGGTCGCGGTGGACAGCAGCGCCGGAATCAGCAGCGAGGCGCTGTGCAGTGGCGCCAGCGGATGGAAATCGTCGAGCTCGAAACCCTGGATGAAGGTGCCGTTCAGCACCGCGGCCGCGGGCGGGCTCGTCGTGTGTCCGGTGCCGATGACGACGGTGTCACCCGCAGCTTTCCAACGCCCAGGACGCCATCGGTGGCGACGCGTGACCACGGCAGTTGTGCCCCGACCAGCGCGCAACCCAGGCCGTCCAAAAGGAGGTGCTTGGCGCGCTCGCGCGACGTGCGCCGGCACATCGTCGAGCGTGAGATTCCAGACCCAGGTGGCCAGCCGCCCGGTAGGGCCGTCGGGATCGGTGGCGGCCTGCGCGTGCATTGTGCTCATCGGATCGCCGCCTTCCGGTTTTGCTTGGCTTGTTGTTATATACATATAACAAGTGATCGACCGGCGCAAGTGAGGCGGTGTGCAAGCATTGGTCACCATGTCAACTAGCGGGTCAACGACCAGCGGTAAGGCCGGACCGGTGTCGCCGGCCGCCGGGGTGCCGTTGCACCGGCAACTTTTCTTGGTGCTGCACGATGAGATCGACCGCGGTGTCCTGGTCCCCGGCGATGCGCTGCCCAGCGAGCAGGCATTGTGCGACGAGTTCGGGGTCTCGCGCATCACGGTGCGTCGGGCGCTGGCCGACCTGGCCGCGGCGGGATACATCGAGCGCAGGCAGGGCGTCGGTTCGTTTGTCCGTGAGCACGGCCCGGCCGAAGTGGCGGTGACCGGCCGCTCATACCTGGAAGGACTGCGACAGACGCAGTTCGAGACGGAAGTCGAGGTGATCGAACTCGGCGTTCGGCACCCGCCGCGGGCCGTGGCCGAGGCGCTCGGGTTCTCCGGCGAGCTGCTGCAGGTGGTGCGGGTGCGGCGACAACGCAGGACCGGCGAGCCGTTGATGGTGACCGAGGCGTGGCTGCCGGCCGAGCTGGCTGACACGCTGACCGAGTCCGCGTTGCTGCAGGCGCCGCTGTACGACTTGCTGGCGGGCGCCGGGGTTCAGATGGAACGCGTGCGGCACGAGTTCACCGCCGAGATCGCCGGCCCCCGCAACGCGCGTCTGCTGGACACCGCGATCGGCGCCGCCCTGCTGCGCGTGAATCGCCTGGTGTTCGTCGCGGGCGCGCCGCATCACTACCTGTCGGTCCTGCTTTCGCCGAACCGCAGTCGGGTGCTGCTCAGCCAAACGTCGGCCGAACTCAACGACCCCGGAAGCCCGGGAGGTATTGACGGCTTGGCATTCGCGCACGACGTGCGCCGGGAGTCCCGCTAGCGGGACCGCCCGACGCCGGGGATGAAGCGGCCCACGCCGGCGGTGTAGGCCCGATAGGCATCGCCGTGTTTTCGCAACAGGTACGGCTCTTCGACGCGGCGGACATGTAGTTCGATCGTGGCGACCAACAGGATGAACCCGGCGAAGATCACCGGATTCGGTGTCACGAGGCAGATCCCGGCAACAAAGATGAACATGGCGGTGTAAATGGGATTGCGCACCAACCCGAACGGTCCGGTGTGCACCAGCGTGGTGGTCTCCTGCTCGTCCACGCCGATCCGCCAGGAATCACCCATCGCCAGTTGTGCGTGGACCGTCGCCGCGATGCCGACAACCGCCACCACAATCCCCGCGACCTGAATCCACCTCGCGCACAGGAAACCGATTGGTTCGATGACGTTGGCGCACTGCAGGATCGGACCACCGACGGCCACCGCCAGAGCCAGCGGAAAGCCAACGCCGGCAATCCATTCCACCGAGCCGACGCGACCACTGACGCCGCGAAAGCCCGTCGTTCCGGTGCGGCGATGCTGTAGCCAGCTACGCCAACCGAATCCGAGCACCCCGAAAACCGCGCAGAGCACCAGGGCGACGGTGGCCGCCGCCGTCGTCGACAGCAATGCGGTTGGCATCATTGGGCACTTCCCGCGGCTTGTTCGATCGCATCGGCGTACGGCGCGCAGTCACCCGCCCCGGGAAGCAGCGTCGCCAGCGCGCCTGCAGCGCAGGCGCG
This sequence comes from uncultured Actinomycetota bacterium, assembly GCA_963735655.1. Taxonomy (GTDB): domain Bacteria; phylum Actinomycetota; class Actinomycetes; order Mycobacteriales; family Mycobacteriaceae; genus Mycobacterium. Next base: position 97,442 of record CAVTLW010000023.1, on the reverse strand, counting down.
TTGCAACGCGCGCCGTCGCCCGGTCGCCGCGGCCGAGTTCGGGGCCGCGCTGGCAGGCCAATTCGCGGCCAGCACTCCGGCGAACACGTCACCGGCTCCGGTGGTGTCCACGGCAGCCACCGCCGGGGCCGGCACGTCGAACTCGCCGTCCACCCCGACATACCGGGCGCCGCGCGCGCCCAGCGTCACCACGAGGTGAGCTGACGGCCAGCGCCATTCGCCGGCCTCGGCTTCGTTGGTGATGATCACGTCGGCCAGCGCCGCCAATTCGGCGAGGGCTTGGGTATTTCGGCTATCGCCGCCCGCCGGTGAGGCATTGACCATGACGACCGCCCCGCCCGATCGGGCCTCTCGGGCCGCCGCCACCGCCGTGGGAACCGGAATCTCCAACTGCGTCAATAACACATCGCAATTTCTGACCACCGCGCGCAACGCGGGCTCGACCAGCGTGAGGTGTGCGTTGGCGCCGGGTGCCACCACGATGGTGTTCTCGGCGCTGGAGTCGACCACGATGATGGCCGTCCCGCTCGGTTCGGGCAGGTCGACGGTGCCATCCAGCCCAATGCCGTTGGTCGACAGGTGTGCCCGCAATTGATCGGCCGCAGCGTCGTCGCCGAGCGCGCCGACAAACTGCACCCGCGCGCCGGCCCGCGCCGCGGCCACCGCCTGATTGCCGCCCTTGCCGCCGGGCGCGGAGCGGGCCGACGAGTGCCAGCACCGTCTCGCCCGGGCGGGGAAGCGCGTCGACGTCGAAAATCAGATCCAGGTTCACACTGCCCACTACGCATACCCGCGCCGTCATTTCGCCGACGCTATGGCGAGGTGTCCGCTTGCACAACAATCAATCCCGCGCATAACACTTTTAGGACAAATGTCATTTCTTATGCAATTTCGCGTTAGTCTGCTGCGTGACCTGCGCCTCAGCGAAAGGAAGCCATTGACTTCCGAGGAGTCAACGCAACCGGTATCGGACGACGACGCCGCTCGAACAACCAAGCGTCTGCGACGGCCGCTGGTGTGGACGCGTTTCCGGTTCGGCATCCAGTCCAAGATCCTGATCGCAATGCTGCTATCGAGCATCCTGGGCGTGGGGGTGATCGGCCTTATCGGCGCGATATCCGGCCGCAACGCATTGCGCGAAGTCGAGTCCGAGCGGTTGATCGAGTTGCGCGAGTCGCAGAAGCGGCAGGTGGAGGCGCTGTTCAGAGAGGTCACGAATTCGCTGGACGTCTACAGCGGAGGATTCAGCGTCGTCCAGGCGACCGCCGCGCTGACCGCGGGTTTCAACCAACTGGCCAACTCGACCATCAGTCCGGTGCAGCAGCAAGCGATCGTCAACTATTACACCAACGAGATGATCAAACCGACCCAACGGGCGACCGGTGACCAACTCGATCTCAACGCGGTTCTGCCGAGCTCCAATTCGCAGAAGTATCTTCAGGCGTACTACACGGCCGGGCCCAGGACCGACGGGCTGCCGGTGGTGGATGCCGGCGATGGTAGCGCGTGGACGACAGCCAATTCGCGCTTCGATTTCTATATGCGCGGCATCGTCACTCGCTTCGACTACAAGGACGCGCTGCTGCTGGACATGGATGGCAATGTCGTCTATAGCGTGGACAAAGGCCCCGACCTGGGCACGAATATCCTGACCGGGCCATATCGTGAATCCAATCTGCGGGAGGCATACCAAAAAGCGGTGCGCTCCAACGATTTAGACTTCGTATGGATTACCGACTTTCAGCCCTACCAACCCCACCTCGGCGCGCCGACGGCATGGGTCGTATCGCCCGTCGGCATGAGCGGCAAATTCGACGGCGTAATGGCCTTGCCGGTCCCGATCGCCAAGATCAACAAGATCATGACTGCCGACAGGCAGTGGTCCACTGCGGGGATGGGCGCCGCGACCGAAACGTATCTCGCCGGCCCTGACGGGTTGATGCGTTCTGATTCACGGCTTTTCCTGGAAGATCGACAGGAATACCGGCGCGAGGCGATAGCCGCCGGCACTCCGCCCGACGTGGTGGATCGGGCGCTGCGGTTGGGTGGCACGACGTTGGTGCAGCCGGTGCAAAGCGCGGGTCTTCGCGCCGCCATGCGCGGAGAGACCGGTGTCGTCTCCGGCACCGATTACACGGGTAATCGAGAATTGGAAGCGTACGCCCCGTTGATCGTGCCGAACTCCGACCTCCATTGGTCGATTCTTGCCACGCGAGACGACTCCGATGCCTTTGCGCGGCTGGGCAGGTTCAGTAAAACGCTCGTGATCGCCGTCGCGGCAATCGTTTTCGCCATCTGTGTGGCCTCGATGGTCATCGCCCGATCGGCCGTACGACCGGTGCGGCGCCTTCAGGAGGGCACGCGGAAGATCAGCTCCGGTGACTACGAGTTCAACATCCCGGTGATGGCACGCGACGAAATCGGCGATCTCACCGCGGCTTTCAACGAGATGAGTCGGACGCTTGCGATCAAGGAAGAGCTGCTCGAGGAGCAGCGCCGGGAGAACGACCGCCTATTGCTGTCGTTGATGCCCGAATCTGTGTTGCAACGCTATCGCGAGGGTGAGCAGACCATTGCCCAGAAACACCAGGACGTCGCCATCATCTATGCCGACATCATTGGCCTCGACGAGATCTACACCGATCTGCCGGAAAACGAACTGATCGGGACAGTCAGTGAACTGTTCCGGCAGTTCGACTCGGCCGCTGAATCCCTTGGTGTCGAACGGATTCGCACGTTCCACAACGGCTATCTCGCCGGCTGCGGGGTCGTCACGCCCCGGCTGGACAGCATTCACCGCAGCGTTGACTTCGCCCTCGAAATCGGCCGCATCATCGATCGGTTCAACAGCCAATCCTCCCACCAGCTGCGCCTGCGGGTCGGCGTCAATACCGGCAACGTGGTGAGCGGCCTGGTGGGCCGCTCCAGCCTGGTCTACGACATATGGGGCGGCGCGGTAAGCCTGGCCTACCAAATGCACAGTGGCGCACCACAGCCGGGCATCTACGTCAGCTCGCAGGTGTACGAAGCGATGCAGGACGTCCGGCGGTTCGCTCCCGCCGGCACGATTTCGGTCGGGGGTAGTGATCAGGCGATCTACCGATTGTTGGAGCGCTGATGAACGTATTCAACTCTGCGTGGTTCTACTGGGCGATCGGCGTCGCGATCGGGTTACCGATTGTGCTGATCGTTCTCACCGAGCTGCACGATGCACTCGTGCGCAGGAACAACCGCCTGGCCAGGCAGGTAAGTCTGCTGCGCAACTACCTGCTGCCGCTTGGTGCGCTTTTGCTGCTGCTTGTCCAGGCGTCGGAGGTCCCGGCCCGAGACATCCCGGTACGAATCCTCACCACGGTGTTCGGCTTGCTGGTGCTGGTGCTGGTGCTCTCGGGGCTCAACGCCACCGTGTTCGAGGCCGCACCCGAAAGCAGCTGGCGCAAACGGCTACCCGCCATCTTCCTCGACGTTGCCCGCTTCGGTGTGATCGGCGCCGGTCTGGCGGTGATGCTGTCGTTTATCTGGGGCGTCCGGATCGCCGGTGTTTTCACCGCGGTGGGGGTCACCTCGGTCGTCATCGGCCTGATGCTGCAGAACTCGGTCGGCCAGATCGTGTCGGGCTTGTTCATGCTGTTCGAGCAGCCCTTCCGGATCGATGAATGGCTGGACACGGGGACAGCGCGGGGGCGCGTAGTCGAGGTGAACTGGCGGGCCGTGCACATCGACACCGGCAGCGGAATGCGGATCATGCCGAATTCGATGCTGGCGACCACCGCGTTCACCAATCTCAGTCGCCCGCCCGGCGCGCACAAATTGGCGATTGCGACGACATTTTCCAGCGCCGATGCGCCGGACCGGGTATGTGCGATGCTGTCGCAGGTTGCCCGCGCGTTGCCGCAGCTCAGGGCAGACAGCGTGCCGCGCTCGGTCCCCGTTGGCGGCGCCGACTACCGCACGACCGTCGGGCTGAAGCTACCCACTGATGATGGCGCCGCAAAGGCAACCTTTCTGCGCTGGGTTTGGTACGCGGCACGTCGGGAAGGGCTGCATCTCGACGATGCCGATGACGACTTCTCGACACCCCAGCGTGTGGAGAGCGCGTTGCGCTCGGTGGTGGCGCCGGCGTTGCGGCTGGGCGCTGAGGAACAGCGGACGCTGCAATCGTGTGCGAGGGTCGTTCGATACGGTGCCGACGAAGTCGTGGAGTACGCCGGTGAGGTGCCCCGCGGCATGACGTTTGTGGTCGGCGGGCGCGTTCAGCTGACCGCATTGGGCGACGACGGGTCGATCGTGCCGATCAGCACGCTGTACGAAGGCTCGTTTTTGGGGCTGACCGCGCTGACCCGGCAACCGAACCTTGCCACCGCCTACGCGCTGGAAGAGGTGACCACGCTCGAGATTGACCGCGAACACCTCGAGCATCTGGTGATGCGTGAGCCGGTGCTGTTACAGAGCTTTGGCAAAATTCTCGAAGAGCGCCAGAGCAAGGTGCGGCAGGTCCGGGGCGGCGAGCGGGTGGGCTGAGTCGCCCGCCGTGTCTACTCGACCGGCCAAAGCCCGATACCCTGGGCTAATGAGTGTGCAGGCTCCATCGGCTTCCGACTTGCGCCAAGAGGTGCACGACGCCGCACGCCGCGCCCGGGTTGCCGCCCGCCGTCTGGCCACGCTGCCCACCGCGGTCAAAGACCGCGCGTTGCACGCCGCGGCCGACGAGTTGCTCGCCAACTGCGACCGGATCCTGGCCGCCAACGCCGAAGATCTCGACGCGGCGCGGGCTGCGGACACCCCTACCGCGATGCTCGACCGGCTGGCCCTCAACCCGCAGCGCATCGACGGCATCGCCGCCGGCCTGCGCCAGGTCGCGGGGCTGCCCGATCCGATCGGCGAGGTGCTGCGCGGCTGCACCCTGCCCAACGGGCTACAGCTGCGCCAGCAGCGCGTCCCGCTGGGTGTGGTCGGCATGATCTACGAGGGCCGTCCCAACGTCACCGTCGACGCGTTCGGGCTGACCCTCAAGTCCGGCAACGCCGCGCTGCTGCGCGGCAGCTCCTCGGCGGCGAAGTCCAATGAAGCCCTGGTCGCGGTGTTGCGCACCGCGCTGGTCGGCCAGGAACTGCCCGCCGACGCCGTCCAACTGCTGTCAGCCGCCGACCGGTCCACCGTCACCCACCTGATCCAGGCCCGCGGCCTGGTCGACGTGGTGATTCCACGCGGGGGAGCGGGCCTGATCGACGCGGTGGTGCGCGACGCGCAGGTGCCCACCATCGAGACCGGCGTCGGCAACTGCCACGTCTTCGTGCACGAGGCCGCCGACCTGGACATCGCCGAACGAGTGCTGTTGAACTCCAAGACCCGACGGCCCAGTGTGTGCAACGCCGCCGAGACGCTGCTGGTCGACGCGGCTATCGCCGGGCAGGCGCTGCCCCGGTTGCTGACCGCCCTGCAGAACGCCGGCGTCACCATCCATCTCGACGCGGGAGAGGCCGACCTGCGCCGCGAATACCTGGCGATGGAGATTGCGGTCGCGGTGGTCGACGGCGTCGACGCGGCCATCGCCCACATCAACGAGTACGGGACCGGTCACACCGAATCCATCGTGACCACCAATCTGGCTGCGGCCCAACGGTTTACCGAACAGGTTGACGCCGCCGCGGTGATGGTCAACGCCTCGACGGCGTTCACCGACGGCGAGCAGTTCGGCTTCGGCGCCGAAATCGGCATCTCCACCCAGAAGCTGCACGCCCGCGGCCCGATGGGACTACCCGAACTGACCTCGACCAAATGGATCGTGTGGGGTGACGGCCACACCCGTCCGGCCTGACCGCCCTTTCGACTAGGAGAGTTCGCCATGAGTGTGCCCGCGCGGCCCGTGCCGTTGTTCGCCGACATCGCCGACGTCTCGCGGCGACTGGCCGAGACCGGCTACCTGCCGGACACCGCCACCGCGACCGCGGTGTTCCTCGCCGACCGGCTCGGCAAACCGCTACTGGTGGAAGGCCCCGCCGGCGTCGGCAAGACCGAACTGGCCCGCGCCATCGCCCAGGCCACCGACTCCGGCCTGGTCCGGCTGCAGTGCTACGAGGGCGTCGACGAGGCGCGCGCCCTGTACGAGTGGAATCACGCCAAGCAGATCCTGCGCATCCAGTCCGGCTCCGGCGACTGGGAGGCGACCAAGGATGACGTGTTCAGCGAGGAGTTCCTGCTGCAGCGGCCGTTGCTGACCGCCATCCGGCGCACCGACCCGACGGTGCTGTTGATCGACGAAACCGACAAGGCCGACATCGAGATCGAGGGCCTGCTGCTGGAAGTGCTGTCCGACTTCGCCGTGACGGTCCCCGAACTCGGCACCATCACCGCGACCCGTACACCGTTGGTTGTGCTGACCTCCAATGCCACCCGCGAACTGTCCGAGGCGCTCAAGCGTCGTTGCCTGTTCCTGTACATCGATTTCCCCACCCCCGACCTGGAACGGCGCATCCTGTTGTCGCGCGTGCCCGAGCTGCCCCAGCACCTGGCCGAGGAGCTGGTGCGCATCATCGGCGTGCTGCGCGGAATGCAACTCAAGAAGGTGCCGTCGATCGCCGAGACCATCGACTGGGGCCGCACATTGCTCGCGCTGGGCCTCGACACCATCGACGACGCCGTCGTTGCCCAGACGCTCGGCGTCGTCCTCAAGCATCAGTCCGACCAGCAACGCGCGGCCGGCGAACTCCGGCTCAACTGATTGGGGCTCAAACTCATGGCCACTCGTCGCATGCGGCCCGCCCGCCCGCTCGCTCCGCACGGGCTACCCGGCCACCTGGTCGGGTTCGTGGAAGCGCTTCGCGGGAGCGGCATTTCGGTAGGCCCGTCGGAGACCGTGGACGCCGGACGGGTGATGGCCACGCTGGGACTGGAAGATCGCGACGTGCTGCGCGAGGGCATCGCCTGCGCGGTGCTGCGCCGGCCCGACCACCGCGAGACGTATGACGCGATGTTTGACCTCTGGTTCCCCGCGGCGATGGGGGCGCGCGCGGTGGTCACCGACGACGAGTCCGCAGCGGGCGGCAACGAGCTGCCCCCCGACGACGTCGAGGCCATGCGGCAGATGCTGCTGGATCTGCTCAACGACAACCACGAGCTGGCCGACATGGACGAGCGGTTGGTGGCCATGATCGCCCGCATCGTGGAGGCCTACGGCAAGTACAATTCCAGCCGCGGGCCGTCGTTCTCCTCGTATCAGGCCCTCAAGGCGATGGCGCTCGACGAGCTGGAGGGCAAACTGCTGGCCGGCCTGCTCGCCCCCTACGGCGACGAGCCGACGCCGACCCAGGAGCAGATCGCCAAAGCGCTTGCCGCGCAAAGGATTGCGCAGCTACGCAAGATGGTCGACGCGGAGACCAAGCGGCGCACCGCCGAACAGATCGGCCGCGACCATGTCCAGATGTACGGCATCCCACAGCTTTCCGAGAACGTCGAGTTCCTGCGCGCCTCCGGTGAGCAGCTGCGCCAGATGCGACGGGTGGTGGCCCCGCTGGCCCGCACCCTGGCGACTCGGCTGGCGGCCCGCCGGCGCCGCTCCCGCGCGGGATCGATCGACCTGCGCAAGACGCTGCGCAAGTCGATGTCCACCGGCGGCGTGCCGATCGACGTGGTGCTGCGCAAACCCCGTCCGGCGCGCCCGGAGCTGGTCGTGTTGTGCGACGTGTCCGGTTCGGTCGCCGGGTTCAGCCACTTCACGCTGCTGCTGGTACACGCTCTGCGCCAACAGTTTTCGCGGGTTCGGGTCTTTGCGTTCATCGACACCACCGACGAGGTGACACATATGTTCGGGCCGGAGGCCGACCTGGCGGTGGCGATCCAGCGCATCACCCGGGAGGCCGGCGTGTACAGCCGCGACGGGCATTCGGACTACGGCAACGCGTTCGTCTCGTTCATGCAGGCCAACCCGAACGTGCTGTCGCCGCGCAGCTCACTGCTGGTGCTCGGAGACGGGCGCACCAACTACCGGAACCCGGCCACCGACGTGCTGGCCGACATGGTGACGGCCGCCCGCCACGCGCACTGGCTCAACCCCGAGCCCAAACACCTGTGGGGCAGCGGCGACTCGGCGGTGCCGCGCTACGAAGAAGTGATCGCCATGCACGAATGCCGATCCGCCAAACAGCTGGCCGCGGTGATCGACCAACTGCTGCCGGTGTCCGGTCGGTCTTAGCGCGTCTTCTCGAACACCAGCCAGCGCATCTCGATCGGGCTCAGCTCCCGCTCGACGGGGAACACGTCGAGGCCGCTGGTCCAATTGGCGTACCAGCTGGTGGGTGGCCAGGCGCCGTCGGGCAGGTTCTCTTTCTCGTAGTCGTAGACGGACTGGTCATCGACGAGCTCGAGTGGCAGTCCGGCCGTCGCGGACGCCACCTCATGTCGCGTGAAGATGGTCGTGTACTCCTGCGCCCCGAACTCGCGCGCTGCCTGGTCCGGCGTATAGCCGCCGCACGCCAGGAAGATGTTGAACACCAAGCGGCCACCAGGCGCGAGGCAGTGGGCGGCGAGTTCGAACAGGCCGCGCAGCTGTCGCGTCGACTGGAAATCCGAGACCACCTCAGAGAGCGTGATCAGTTGGTAGTCCTGGCGCAGATCATCCTTGGTCGCGAACACGTCACGGACAATGACTCGGACATCGAGGGATTCCTTTTGCGCATCGGCGTTAATCATGGCGGCGAACTTGGGGGTGATTTCCACCACGTCGACCGGGTGTCCGCGTCGTGCCAAAGCAAGGGCGTTGCGCCCGGTCCCGGCCCCGATCTCCAGCACCCGAACCGTCTTGGGATCGAACGCTTCGTTGGCCAGCGCCCACACCCGAGCGTCGGGCTCTGTACCGAACAACGGCGGCTGGCGAGTGCTGATCCAGTTCTCGTAGGCGTCGGCGAGCGTCCACCAGCGGGCGTTGACCTCGTAATGCAGGCTCGAGCCGATCGGAGCGTTATAGGTGATGACGATCGAGGAGCGGTGCGAAGCCGAGTAGGCGGCCGCCAACTGGCCCTCCAGCACCTTGCGGAGATGGGCGAGTTCTTCGTCGTTGAACTTCCTGCCCACGCCGGCGAAGAGGTTGTCACACATCGTCACGTACTCGTCGATCAGCGACGGAACGGCCGGCATGCTGATCTCGCCGTTGACCACGGATCGGGTGTAGAACCGCCGGGTCATCGCGTCCTTGGCCAGCTGCGTCGGCTCGACTGAGTCGAGGGGCAAATTATCCACCCACTCCTTCTACACGACCGGCCTGCTCAATGTGATGCACATCGCACGGATCATCGAAGAAATCGGACCTCACCATCTACTCCAGTAAGCTGGCAATTCGTGCAAACGCGCCGTCGCAGGCTGGGAGTGATGGGTGGGACATTCGACCCCATCCATTACGGCCACCTGGTTGCCGCCAGCGAGGTGGCCGACCGTTTCGACCTCGACGAAGTCGTGTTCGTGCCCAGCGGCCAGCCGTGGCAGAAGGGTAAGCAGGTGTCCGCCGCCGAGGATCGCTATCTGATGACGGTGATCGCCACGGCGTCCAATCCGCGCTTCTCGGTGAGCCGGGTCGACATCGACCGCGCCGGCCCCACCTACACCAAGGACACGCTGCGCGATCTGCGCGCCCTCAACCCGGACTCCGAGCTGTACTTCATCACCGGCGCCGACGCGCTGGCCTCCATATTGTCGTGGCAAGGCTGGGAGGAGCTGTTCGACTTGGCCCGGTTCGTCGGGGTCAGCCGGCCGGGCTACGAGCTGCGCCACGATCACATCACCGACGTCCTGGGTGAGATGGCCGAAAACGTGTTGAGCCTGGTCGAGATCCCGGCGTTGGCGATCTCGTCGACCGACTGCCGTCAGCGCGCGCGAACAGCGCCGGCCGCTGTGGTACCTGATGCCCGATGGCGTCGTGCAATACGTGAAAAAGCGCCGTCTCTATCCCGCCGGTGAGGGTGCCGCGCGTCCCGCGAAGTCCAGCCTGGCCGCGGGGAACAACGCATGAGCGCCACCCCGGAGGCCATCGACATGGCGACGGTCGCCGCCGGCGCGGCCGCCTCGAAGCTCGCCGACGACGTCCTTGTCATCGATGTGTCCGGCCAGCTGGTCATCACCGACTGCTTTGTCATCGCTTCGGCTTCCAACGAGCGGCAGGTCAACGCCATCGTCGACGAAGTCGAGGAGAAGATGCGCCAGGCGGGCTACCGCCCGGCGCGCCGCGAGGGTGCCCGGGAAGGTCGCTGGACGCTACTGGATTACCGCGACATCGTCGTGCATATCCAGCATCAGGACGACCGCAACTTCTACGCCCTGGACCGGCTGTGGAGCGACTGCCCGGTAGTGCCGGTTGACCTGGACTCAGACGGCTCGGACCCATCGAACCCATCGGACCCGGCGAGCACGCAATGAGGGTGCGCCGGCTGGTGATGTTGCGGCACGGGCAAACCGATTTCAACGCCGGTAGCCGGATGCAGGGGCAACTGGATTCCGCGCTCACCGAATTGGGCCGCGCCCAGGCGGTCGCCGCCGCCGAGGTGCTGGGCAAGCTGCAGCCGCTGCTCATCGTGTCCTCAGACCTGCATCGCGCCTACGACACGGCGGTCAAGTTGGGGGAGCGCAGCGGGGTGCATGTCCGCGTCGACGATCGGCTGCGGGAGACCCACCTCGGCGACTGGCAAGGCCTGACCCACAGCCAGATCGACGCCGAGGCCCCGGGTGCCCGGTTGGCATGGCGCGAAGACGCGACGTGGGCACCACACGGTGGGGAAAGCAGGATCGACGTGGCCGCCCGCAGCCTGCCGTTGGTCGCCGAGCTGGTGTCCGGCGAGACGGATTGGGGCGACCACGGCGAACCGGAGCGACCGGTGGTGCTGGTGACGCACGGTGGCCTGATCGCGGCGCTGTCGGCCGCGTTGCTGAAGCTGCCGGTCGCCAACTGGCCGGCGCTGGGTGGCATGGGCAACTGCAGCTGGGTGCAGCTGTCTGGCCATTCGGACGACACTTCCGATTTTGTAGCCTTCGACTCCATCCGCTGGCGACTCGACGTGTGGAACGCCTCGGCACAGGTCCCCAACGATGTCCTCTGAGCCCGGGCGCAAGCCCGTCCTACTGGTCTTCGCCGACTCGCTGGCCTATTACGGGCCCACCGGTGGCTTGCCCGCCGACGATCCGCGCATCTGGCCCAATCTCGTTGCTTCCCAACTAGATTGGGACGTGGAGCTGATCGGACGCATCGGCTGGACCTGCCGGGACGTGTGGTGGGCGGCGACCCAAGACCCGCGATCCTGGGCGGCGCTGCCCAAGGCCGGCGCGGTCATCTTCGCCACCGGCGGGATGGATTCGCTGCCGTCGGTGTTGCCGACCGCGCTGCGCGAGCTGATCCGGTATGTCCGGCCACCCTGGCTGCGCCGCTGGGTCCGCGAGGGTTACGCCTGGGTGCAGCCGCGGCTTTCGCCGGTGGCACGAGCCGCGTTACCGGCGCACCTGACCGCCTACTACCTCGAACAGACCCGTGGCGCAATCGATTTCAATCGGCCGGGCATCCCGATCGTGGCGTCGCTGCCGGGCGTGCACATCGCCGAAACCTACGGCAAGGCGCACCAGGGGCGCGCCGCGACCGTCGCGGCGATCACCGAATGGGCACAAAGCCATGATGTCCCGTTGGTTGATCACAAGGCCGCTGTGGCCGAACAGGTTATGACCGGGCGGGCCAATCCCGACGGCATTCACTGGAATTTCGAGGTGCACGAGGCGGTCGCGGAATTGGTGCTCAAGGCGTTGGCCCAGGCCGGCGTTCCGACCGAGAAGCCGCACGGCTGAGCCATGTCTGTCCGCGCCGGCGACGATGCAGAGCGTAGCGATGAGGTGGGGGCACCACCCGCTTGCGGAGGAGAGTGGCGCGAGTGTCTGTCGTCGTGGTGACGGATTCGTCGTCGCGCCTGCCGGCCGACGTGCGCGACAGGTTCGGCATACGTCAGGTCCCGCTGCACATCCTGCTCGACGGGTCCGACCTGCGCGACGGTGTGGACGAGATCCCTGATGACGTCTACAAGCGCCATGCCACGACTGCGGCGGCCACTCCGACCGAACTGTGCACCGCCTATCAGCAAGCACTGGCCGACAGCGGCGGTGACGGCGTTGTGGCAGTGCACATTTCGTCGGGCTTATCGGGAACCTGCCGCGCCGCGCAACTGTGCGCGGCCGACCTGGGGCCGGCCGTGCGGGTGGTTGATTCCAAGGCGGCCGCGATGGCTACCGGTTTCGTCGCGTTGGCGGCCGCGCGCTCGGCGGCTGCCGGTGCCGACCTGGACAGTGTCGCGCGCGCCGCGGCCGCCGCGGTGCGCCGCACCCACGCGTTCATGGTGGTACACCGGTTGGACAACCTGCGTCGCAGTGGGCGCATCGGTGGCGCCCAGGCGTGGTTGGGCACCGCGCTGGCACTCAAGCCGGTGCTGCGCGTCGACGACGGCAAACTCGTTCTGGCCCAACGGGTGCGCACCGTCCGGCACGCAACCGCGGCGATGATCGATCAGGTCTGCGAGCTCGTCGGCGACGGTCCGGCCGCGTTGGCAGTCCACCATGTCGTCAACCCGCAAGGCGCGCAGGATGTCGCAACGGAACTGGCGCAGCGCCTGCCGGCGTGCGAGCCGGCGACGGTCACCCCGATGGGGCCGGTGCTCGCCGTGCATGTGGGCGCCGGAGCCGTCGCGGTCTGCGTCGAGCTTCCCGAGGCCGGCGATTCGGCGCGTCAGTAATACGTGAGCGGATGACGCTAGCGCTTAGCCGGGTAGCGGACCGCGTTGTCGCCGCGCGGGTGCACAACTTGCGGCCACCAGAACCAGCGGCCCAGCAGCGTCGCGATCGACGGCATCAATAGCGTGCGCACGATCAACGTGTCGAGCAGCAGGCCAATGCAGACGGTGGACCCGAATTGGCCCAGCACTCGCAGTTCGCTGCCAAGCATGGAAGCCATGGTGAACGCGAACACCAAGCCCGCGGCGGTCACCACTCCGCCGGTGCCGGCCATCGACCGGATGATCCCGGTCTTGAGTCCTGCGTGTATCTCTTCTTTGAACCGGGAGACCAGCAGCAGGTTGTAGTCGGATCCGACGGCCAACAGGATGATGACCGACAGCGCCATCACGATCCAGTGGATCCTGATGCCGAAAAGGTCCTGCCAGATGAGCACGGATAGGCCGAACGACGCGGCAATGGAACTGGCCGCGGTGCCGACGATCACCAGCGCGGCAACGATGCTTCGGGTGAGCAGCAGCATGATCATGAAGATCAGCGTCAGCGCCGACACCACCGCGATCATCAGGTCGTATTTGGCGCCGTCGTGCATGTCTTTGAAGGTCGCGGCGGTGCCGCCGAGGAAGACCTTGGCCTCGGAAAGGGACGATTGCTTGAGTCCCTCCTGTGCCGCCGTCCGTTCCGCGTCGACCCGCGAAATGCCCTCGGGGGTCATGGGGTCGCCCTGGTGCGTGATGAAGAAGCGGGCGGACTTGCCGTCCGGCGACAGGAACATTCGAAGCCCGGTCTGGAAGTCGGGGTTGTCGAACGCCTCCGGGGGCAGATAGAACAAGTCGTCGTTCTTCGACGCGTCGAAGCTCTGCCCCATCACGATCGCCGTATCGCTCATCGACTCCATCTGGTTGATCATCGCCGAGAACGTGGCGTACATCGTCAGCGTCAGGCCATGGGTGATCTTGAGCGTGTTGATCATCGGCGGGATCAACACCATCATGTCGTGCGTGGCCGCGGCGGTGCGGTTGATGTCACCGGAAAGAATGTGGAACTGCTCGGCAAGCTGATCGAACCCGTCCAGCGAGTCGAACAGGGACCGCAATGTCCAGCAGACGGGGATGTCGAAGCAGTGCCTGTCGAAGTAGAAGTAGGCCCTGATCGGGCGGAAGAAATCGTCGAAATCCGCGATGTGGTTTCGCAGACTGTCGGTGATAGCCGATGTTTCCGCGGTGGTTTTCGCGCTGTCGTCAGCGGCGTTGGCCAGTTCTTGCGACACCGTCGTACATGCGCTTCGGTGGTTTCGATCATGAACTGCATCTCGTCGGCCATCTTGAGGATGTCAGCCATGCGGTCTTTCAGGAAAGTCCATGTTCTGCATGGTTGTCTGGCTTTGCATGCTGTTCTGGAACGGTATCGAGCTGTGCTGAATCGGAATGCCCGAGCGGCCGGGTGATGTCCTGGATCATGGCGATGCCGACGACGCGGATGACGTTCTTGGCCACCTTGTCCAGCACCAGCATGTCGGCCGGATTTCGCATGTCGTGGTCGGCTTCGACCATCAACATGTCGGGGTTCATCCGGGCCTGCGAGAAATGCCGGTCCGCGGCTGCTTGACCGACATTGGACGGGGCGCTGGTGGGTAAGTAGTAGCGGTCGTTGTAACTCGTCTTGAAGCTCGGCAGGGCGACCATGCCGACCAGGACGACGGCGGCGCTAACCGCCAAAATCGGTGCGGGCCAACGCACAACCGCGGTGCCGACCCGTCGCCACAGCTGTGGCCCTTGCTCGCCCGTTTCGATTCGAAAAGGCCGAAGCTTGCTGCCCACGAACACGACCGCCGGTCCCAGCGTGAGGCCGGCCAGCACCACGACCATCATTCCGATCGCCACCGGCGCGCCCATGGTGTTGAACCAGGGCAGCCGGGCGAAAGCTGAGGCAGTACGTCGCCCCGGCGATCGTCAGACCCGACCCCAGGACCACCGGGGCCACGCCACGAAATGTCGTGTAGTACGCCTCTTCTCGATCCTCGCCGGCCGCGCGCGCCTCTTGGTAACGACCGACGAGGAAGATCCCGTAGTCCGTTCCGGCCGCGATCGCCAGCATCGTGAGGATGTTCGCGGCGAACGTGGTGAGTCCGAAGACGTTGTGGTAGCCGAGTACCGCGACGACTCCGCGCGACGAGGAGAGCGCGACAACGGTCATGAACAGCTGGATCGAGCGTGGTGACGATGGAGCGGTAGACCAGCAGCAACATGATCGCGATGGCGCCCAGCGTGAACAGCGTGATCTTGGCCAGGCTGGCGTTTCCGATGATGTGCATGTCATCGCTGAGCGCCGCCGGGCCGGTGACGTAGGCCGTGACCCCGGGTGGTGGCCGGTTTCGGTTCGGATCAATCACCTTGCGGACGGCATCGACGGAGTCGTTGGCGAGCGTCGTGCCTTGATTGCCGGCCAGGTTCAACATCACGTAGGCGCACTTGGCGTCGGCGCTCTGCGCTCCCGCCGCGGTGAGCCGGTCTCCCCAGAAGTCCTGGATGTGCTGGATGTGCTTGGGATCCTCGTCGCAATTGGCGAATCAGGTCGTCGTAGTAGCGGTGCGCGTCGTCGCCAGGGGGTGCTGACCTTCCAGGACGATCATGACCGTGCTGTTGGAATCGAATTCCGTGAAGTTGTGACCCAGACGCATCATCGCCTTCATCGACGGCGCGTCCAGCGGCGTCATCGGTGCCGAGTGCGCTTCGCCGACCTTTTCCAGTGTCGGAACGATGACGTTCACCAGGACCGTGACGAACACCCAGATCAGGATGATCGGCACGGCGAACGATGCGGATCATGTGCGGGATGTAGCGGCCGATGGCCACGGTCGGTGCGCCGGGCGCTTCTCAGTGTTGATCGGCCCAGTGGTCGCTGTCTCGTCGCGGACTCCGCGTCCGCGTGGTTCAGGTCGCTCATGCGGACTTCACCAGGCAGAAGGTCTGGGCGTTGTGGCCGTCGACCTTTTGCTCTTCCCGGACGACACCGTCCACGGTGATCTGGCAGCTGATCTGACTGCTATCGCTTTGCGCCATGATGTTGGCGCTCACCGCAGGCAGCGTCGTCGAGATCGTGAACGGACCACGGCAGCGGGGCCGCATTGACTCTGATGCGTGTTGGCGTTCTCGTCCCAGTAGTTGATATTGGCGGTGCTGCCCGGCGGGCCGTCGACGTCGTACCGACAACCTTCGGGTTGAACTGCACGATCTCGATCCCGCCGCCGGAATTCGCGTTGAGGTCCTGCGAGCCGAAGATCTTGTGCAGTCGCGACACCACCAGAGCCGAGACGGCGAGCACAACCACCAGCACCAGGGCATCCATGCTCGTTTGATCTGCGCGGGCAATTGACGAATCGATATCACTCACCGCCTTCGACCGCCTTCCGCTCTTCGATGCTCGGTTTCTAACGCCTGATCGGAGAGCCTGCTTCCATCGTCATCCGCGATGTCGACGCAAATCTTTGCTCGGCTAAGTACTCGTAAATCTTAGTGCACGTCAGCGTTCCTCGGGGTGCTTGTGATGTGGCCAACGACATGGTGGCGCGCCGGGTCTAGCCCGCCACCCGGCCGGTGACCGGTGGCAGATCGGCGAGCGTCACGATCCCGGGCCTGGCGGCGACCACCGCGGGCACCGCATTGGTGACCGGCATCGCGGTATAGATCATGCCCAGGCCCATGAACCCGGGCTCGGTCCAATCCTTCGGGCGGCAGACAGTGCAGCACCGTGCGCATGTTGGGCAGACCGAAGACCTGGATGACGTGGCCGTGTTCGAGCGGTTTCGGCGGAACCACGTGCTTGCCCATGGTCCAGTTGAATCCGACGCTGACCACGTTGCGGTCGCCGACCCAGCCGCGGTGGTAGCCG
The DNA here is from genome assembly GCA_963735655.1 of uncultured Actinomycetota bacterium. Lineage (GTDB taxonomy): Bacteria > Actinomycetota > Actinomycetes > Mycobacteriales > Mycobacteriaceae > Mycobacterium. Next base: position 80,804 of record CAVTLW010000023.1, on the reverse strand, counting down.
TAGACGCTGCCCACCGTTCCGGCGGGGATCTTCATGAAGCCCAGATCGGTGTCGGCGGTGGCCGCGGTGAAGGTGACGTCGAACGTCATCCGGTCCAGTTTCGCCCCGATCGCGTCGGCCATCATTGCCGCCGACTCCGCGAAGACCTCACTTTCCCGCCTGACGTTCTCGGCCAGGCCCGGGGTGTCCGGGTCTTGTGAGAACCCCATCGCCGTCTGGGTTTCCGCGGATTCGTAGGTCGAGCAGTCCACCGATTCGGTGATGCGGATCTCGTCGACGCGCTCGCAGGAGGCGGTGAGCACCATGCCGATCATGTTCGTCATTCCCGGGTGTGCGCCGCTGCCGAAGATCGTCGTACCGCCCCGCTGGCAGGCGGCGACGATGCGGTCCCGATCCTCAGGCGTTTGTTTGCCGCCGGTGATCCAGGCCGCGCTGGAGCAGACATTGACCCCCGATTCCAGCAGGCGCACCAGTTCGTCGATGTTGGGCCACAACGGGTTATAGCAACACGCGTCGGCGCCCAGCGCCAGCAGCGCGTCGATGTCGTTGGTGGCCTGCACGCCGGTCGGCTCCGGCCAGCCCGACAGCTCGGCGGCGTCGACACCGACCTTGTCCGACCCGTGCGCGAACACGCCGACCAGTTCCATGTCGGGTCTGCCGATGATGGCGTGCAGCGATCGCCTGCCGATGTTTCCGGTGGTCCACTGGATGACTCGCAGCGGACGGTCTGCGCTGGTCGTGCTCATCGGGGCTCCTTTGCCCTATTTATTGGGCGACGTCGAGTTGTTGGGCCGAAAACCGGTGTGCCGGAACAACAACCCGACGTTCGGCCGACGAGTGTCCGGAGCTAGAGCCTGGCCAGGTCGTAGTCGCCGATCTGATCGATGAGCACCTGCAGGTGGTCGTGCGTGGAACCCAGGGTGTGCTCGATCGCCGTGAGCCGGGCCGCATAGTGACCGACCGGATACTCCGCGGTCACCCCGATGCCGCCATGCAACTGGATGGACTCTTGCGCGATATGGCGACCGGACCGGCCGATCTGCAGCTTGGCCCGCGACGCGATCACCGGGTCCAGGTTGCCGTCGGCGATCGACATCGCGGCATAGAAGTTCATGCTGCGGGCCATTTCCAGCGACACGTACATATCGGCGGCGCGCTGGGTGAGCGCCTGGAACTTGTTGAGAGTGACGCCGAACTGCTTGCGGGTCTTGAGGTAGTCGGTGGTCAGGCGCAGCGCCTCTTCCATCGCGCCGACCGCTTCGGAGCACAACCCCGACTGGATGCGGACCAGGGCGTCGCGGATCGCGGCCGACGCGTCGACCGCTTCGCCGAGGGGTTCGGCGGGCGTGTTGTCCAGGTCGATCTGGGCGCCGCGCTGGCCGTCGAATGTCGGATACGGGTGCTTGGTGACGGCTTCGCCGTCGACCAGGAACAGCCCGACGCCGCCGTCCGGCAGCGCGGCGCTGACCACCAGGGTGTCGGCGCAGTCACCGGCCAGCACCGGGTTCTTCTGTCCGCTCAGCGTCCACGAATCACCTTGCTGCACAGCCTTGGTCGTGACGCCCGCGGATGGCTTGCGGTGGCCGGGTTCGAGGTGGGCGAACGCCAGGATGCGCTGGCCGCCCGCGACCTCGTCGAGCAGCTGTTGCTGGGCCTCGCTGCCTTGGGCGGCGATCAGCGCGCCGGGTGCCAGCGCGCCGTGCACGATGGGCTCCGGCGCCAAGCGGCGTCCGACTTCGGTGAGCACGACCATGATCTCGATCTGGCCGGCCTCGGTCGGGTCGAACCCGAGGCCCAGGATCCCGGTGTCGGCGAGCTGACTCCACACCTCGCGGCTCCAGCCGAGTTCGGTGTCGATGACCTTGATGCGACTCTCCGCGTCGTAGGTGCGGGCCAGCAGGTCGCGGGTGATGTCGCGGAGCAGCGCCTGCTCGTCGCTCAGCTGAAAGTCCATGACTGCCTCACAATCCCAGAATGGTGGACGCGATGATGTTGCGTTGCACTTCGTTGCTGCCGCCGTAAATCGACGTCTTGCGGTAGTTGAGGTAGCGCGGGGCGCTGGTCTGCGCCCATGCCGGCGAAGCTATGTCGTCACCGTTCACCGGCAGTGCGTCGGGACCGGCGACCTCGACGAGCAATTCGGTGGCCACCTGTTGCAATTGGCTGCCGCGCAGCTTGAGCACCGACGACGCCGGGTTGGGCTTGCCGTCCGAGGAGTCGGTGACCACCCGCGACTGCGTGAGTTCCAATGCCAGCACCTCGTTTTCGGCCTCGGCGAGTCGCGCCGCGAACAACGGATCGGAGAGCAGTCCGGTCTCCGCGGCGTGCTTTTTCACCTCGGCGAGGCGCACCTTGGTCCGGCCCACCCCAGCGATGCCGGTGCGTTCGTTCCCGAGCAGGAACTTCGCGTATGTCCAGCCCTGGTTCTCTTCTCCGACAAGCTGATCGGTGGGCACCCGGACGTCGGAGAACCACACCTCGTTGACTTCGTGGCCGCCGTCGATCGTCTTGATCGGCCGCAGCGTGATGCCAGGGGTCGCCATGTCGATGAGCAGGAACGAAATGCCGGCTTGCTTCTTGGGCGCCTGCGGGTCGGTGCGCACCAGGCAGAAGATCCAGTCCGCGTACTGGCCCAGTGTCGTCCACGTCTTCTGCCCGTTGACCACGTAGCTGTCGCCGTCGCGGACCGCGGCGGTGCGCAACGAGGCCAAGTCGGAGCCGGCCTCGGGTTCGGAGAAGCCCTGGCACCACCAGATGTCCATGCTGGCGGTCGGCGGCAGGAAGCGCTGTTTGATTTCCTGCGACCCGAATTCGGCGATCACCGGGCCCACCATCTTGGTGTTGAAGTTCAGCGGCTCCGGCACGCACGCCAATTGCATCTCGTCGGCCCAGATCTGGTGCTGGGTCGGCGTCCAGTCCTTGCCGCCCCATTCGACCGGCCAGTTCGGTACCGCCAGCCCGTGGTCGTTGAGGATCTTGTGGCCGGTGACGAACTGCTCGCGGGTCGGGGATGCGCCACGGCGCACGATGTCGCGCAGTTCCTCGGGGATCTCTGTCGTGTAGAAGGTGCGAAGTTCGTCGCGGAACGCGGCTTCGTCTGCTGTGAGCGCCAGTTGCATGGCAGCCTCCTTCGTCTGGGGCCCTCGGGGTCGGCTCCGGGTTCCATCTTGAACCATCCAATGAACGGCTCTGTGCACAGCCTCGGGTTACTCCACAGGCAGGTGGTGCTGCGCCGTCGGACGGGGTCGTTCCGGCGGTCGTCGCACCTACCGTCGGCGCATGCGAACAGAACTCCCCGCAGAGCGATTGCACCGTCGGCTCGGTGCCGCCCCCGACACCGACGCCCAGGCCGGCCCGGACACCGCCGAATCCGGCCACCCCAGGACGATTCGGATGACGATCCGAACTCGCTGCTGCCGCGTTGGCTTCCCGAGGCGTCTTCGGGCACCGGGTGGGTCGCCCGGATGCGCGCCGACCCCGGCCGGGCCGGTGCCATCGCATTGGCGGTGGTGGCCGCCCTCGCCGTGCTCATCACCGTGTTCACCTTGGTGCGCGATCGTCCTGCCCCGGTGATGTCGGCCAAACTACCTCCGGTAGAACGGGTTTCGGGCACCTCGGGGGCCAGCCCCCGATCGTCGGCAAGTCCCGGCCCCGACCGGCCCGTGGTGGTCAGCGTGGTGGGCCTGGTGCGCACCCCGGGGCTGGTCACCCTGGCGCCCGGCGCGCGGATCGCCGATGCGCTGCAGGCCGCCGGCGGCGCCGTCGACGGCGCGGACACGATCGGGCTGAACATGGCCCGCCAGCTCACCGACGGCGAGCAGATCGTGGTCGGGCTCACCCCCACCTCAGGGCAGCCGACGTCGCTCGGCAGCTCGGTGAGCCCGGGTACCACCGGTGCCCCGGCATCGCCCGCGGCCCCGGGCACTTCGGCCAAGGCCAAACCGGGTGAGGTCCTCGACCTCAACACGGCAACCGCGGACCAGCTCGACGACCTGCCCGGCGTCGGGCCGGTCACCGCCGCCGCGATCGTGGCCTGGCGCCAACACAACGGCAGGTTCACCAGCGTCGATCAGCTCGCCGATGTCGACGGCATCGGCCCGGCGCGGCTGGACAAACTGCGCCCGCTGGTCCGTGTCTGAGACCGGTGCACGATCCTGGTTCGGACCGGGTTTCGGGCCGGGGTCCAGGCGGGGTCGCGCGCCTCGACGTGCGCCTGGTCCCGTCCGCGGTGACCGGTTGGGCAGTGACCGCCGCCGGGATCTTGTGGCCGATCGGCAGCGCGCTTGCGTCCTGCTGCGCGGTGCTGGCCGCGGCGTCGGGCGCGCTGTGCTGGTATGCGTCGCGGCGGGGGCGGCCGGGTCGGCGGCTGCGCGCCGTCAGCGCCGGGCTGCTGGGGATCGCGATCGTGGGCGCGGGGTTCGGCCTGGCGATCGCGTTGCGCGCCGACGCGGTCGTTCGCCACCCGATCACCGCCGCGTTCGGCACCTCCGCACCGGTGACGGTCACCCCCAGCGAGAGCCCGCTGTCTTTGGGACGCGGCACGCTGATGTTCCGGGCCACCCTGCAGCGCCTGCGCGACGACGAGATATCCGGTCGGGTAGTGGTTTTCGCGCGAGCGTCCGATTTCGACTCGGGCCCGGACGCGGGCGGACTCGCGGTGGGCCGGCCGGTTCGGTTCATGGCACGCATCACCCGCCCGACTCGTCATGACCTGACGGTCGCCGTGCTCAATGCGACCGGTCGGCCGAGTATGGGCCGCGCCGGCCCGGTGCAGCGCGCCGCGCAGGTCGTTCGCGGCCAATTCGCGGCTGCCGCCCGCCCGGTGTTGCCCGCCGATCAGGCCGCGATGCTGCCCGCCCTAGTCCTCGGTGACACCTCGGCGGTCAGCGCCGACACCGGCCGCGAGTTCCGCGCGGCGGGCATGACGCATTTGACCGCGGTATCGGGGGCCAACGTCACGATCGTGTGCGCCGCGGTGCTGTTCTCGGCACGCCTGATCGGGCCGCGCGCGGCCGCCTGCCTGGCCGCCGTGGCGCTGCTGGCGTTCGTCGTCGTCGTGCAGCCCACGGCCAGCGTGTTACGGGCTGCGGTGATGGGTGCCATCGCGCTGGCCGCAATGTTGTCTTCGCGGCGGCGGCAAGCGATTCCGGCTCTGTCGGCCAGCGTGCTGGGACTGATGGCCTGCGCGCCTCAGCTGGCCGTCGACGTTGGCTTCGCGTTGTCGGTGGTGGCGACGGCCGCCCTGGTAGTCATCGCGCCGGCGTGGTCGCGGCGCATGGTCGGGCGGGGCTGTCCCAAGCCGCTGGCCGATGCCGTCGCCGTGGCCTGGGCCGCCCAGGTGGTGACCGCTCCACTCGTCGCGGGTATTTCGGGCCGGTTCAGCGCGGTGGCCGTGGCGGCCAATCTCGTGGTGGCTCCGGTGATCGCACCGATCACCGTGCTGGGCAGCGCGGCGGCCGTGCTGGTGGTCGCGTGGCCGGCCGGCGCGCAGCTGCTGATCCGGTTCACCGGTCCCGCACTGTGGTGGGTGTTGCGGGTCGCGCACTGGGCCGCCGGAATGCCGGGCGCGACGGTGCCGGTCCCGGAGGGGGTGCCCGGCGTCGTGGTCGTCGGTGCTGCCACCGTCCTGGTGGTTGTGCTGTGGCGGTGGCGGTGGTTTCGCGCCGTGACGGGACTGGCGGCGCTGGTCGGGCTCGGCTGGCTGCTGGCCTGGTCACTGTCCGGACTGGTCGGTCCCTCATGACACCATCGTGGGGTGAGCGAAGCTGCGTCGTTGCACCTTGTCCTCGGCGACGAGGAGCTGCTGGTCGAGCGGGCCGTGGGGGAGGTGCTGCGGTCGGCGCGCAAGCGCGCGGGCGTCGGCTCAGGCACCACGGACGTCCCGGTGAGCCGGATGCGTGCGGGCGACGTCAGCACCTACGAGCTCGCCGAATTGCTGAGCCCGTCGCTGTTCGCCGAAGAGCGGATCGTCGTTCTGGAGGCTGCCGCGGAAGCGGGTAAGGAGGCGGCCGCGATGATCGCCTCGGCCGCGGCCGACCTGCCGTCGGACACGGTGCTCGTGGTGGTGCATTCGGGCGGTGGCCGCGCCAAGGCACTGGTCGGCGAGCTGCAATCGCTCGGCGCCCAGGTACACCAGTGCGCGCGAATCACCAAGGTCAGCGAACGCGTGGACTTCATCCGCAGGGAGTTTCGCTCGCTGCGAGTCAAGGTCGACGAGGAGACCGTGACCGCGCTGCTGGACGCGGTCGGCTCGGACGTCCGCGAACTCGCGTCGTCGTGTTCACAGTTGGTTGCTGACACCGGCGGCGACGTCGATGCTGGCGCGGTACGCCGCTATCACAGTGGCCGAGCCGAAGTGAAGGGCTTCGATATCGCCGACAAAGCCGTGACCGGCGACGTGGAGGGAGCGGCGGAGGCGCTGCGCTGGGCGATGATGCGGGGCGAGCCGCTGGTGGTGCTCGCCGACGCACTGGCCGAAGCCGTGCACACCATCGGCCGGGTGGGGCCGCTGTCCGGCGACCCGTACCGTCTGGCGGCGCAACTCGGGATGCCGCCCTGGCGGGTGCAGAAGGCCCAGAAGCAGGCCCGGCGGTGGTCGCGTGAATCGGTGGCGACCGCGATGAAAGTGGTGGCGACGCTCAACGCCAACGTCAAGGGCGCGGTCGTGGACGCCGACTACGCGCTGGAATCCGCCGTCAGAAAGGTCGCTGAACTGGTCGCCGACCGAAACTGATGCGAGGTCAGATTTGGTTCAGGGTGTGCGCCAGCGCCGACTTCTTGTTGGCGGCCTGGTTCTTGTGGATGACGCCCTTGCTGGCGGCCTGGTCCAGCTTGCGGTTGGTCGACACGAGCAATTCGGTGGCTTTTTCCTTGTCGCCGGCGTGGGCGGCCTCACGGAACGCGCGGACAGCGGTACGAAGCGAGGACTTCACCGCCTTGTTGCGCAGACGGGCGCGCTCGTTAGTACGGTTGCGCTTTTGCTGCGACTTGATGTTGGCCACGCTTTAGTTCCCTTTGTCTCTGTTCGGCTTCCGGCTGCCTTTGTCCGGCTGCCCAGGTTATCAGTGAGTTACGATTTCTCACAAAAAGGCAACCCCTGGCCTGCTGGAATACCGACCTGAGGCAGCATGTTCTGGGTGACCCTGACAAGTCCGGCCGAAAAGACCAAGCGCCGGTCAAGTGCGCGCGCCGAGCGCATCTTCAGCGGATACAACACGTCGGACGGCTATTCGAAGGCCTTCGACGAGATGTTCGACGCTGCCGGCAACGTGCGTGGCCCGTATAAGGGCATCTACGCCGAGCTGGCCCCCTCCGACGTGTCGGACCTGAAAGGCCGGTCCGAGGCGCTCGCCCGCGCGTTCATCGACCAGGGCATCACGTTCTCGCTGTCGGGCCAGGAGCGGCCCTTCCCGCTGGATCTGGTCCCCCGGGTGATCTCGGCCGCCGAATGGAGCCGGCTGGAGCGCGGCATCACCCAGCGCGTGAAGGCCCTCGAGATGTACCTCGACGACATCTACGGCGACCAGGAGATCCTGAACGACGGCGTCATTCCGCGCCGCCTGATCACCTCCTGCGAGCACTTCCACCGCCAGGCGGTGGGCATCGTCCCGCCCAACGGGGTGCGGATCCACGTCGCCGGGATCGACTTGATCCGCGACGAAAAAGGCAACTTCCGGGTCCTCGAGGACAACCTCCGCTCGCCCTCGGGGGTCTCCTACGTCATGGAGAACCGGCGCACGATGGCCCGGGTCTTCCCGAACCTCTTCGCCACCCATCGGGTGCGGGCGGTCGACGACTACGCCTCGCACCTGCTGCGGGCGCTGCGCAACTCGGCGGCCACCAACGAGGCGGACCCGACGGTGGTCGTGCTGACCCCCGGCGTCTACAACTCCGCCTACTTCGAACATTCGCTGCTGGCCCGCCAGATGGGTGTCGAGCTGGTCGAGGGCCGTGACCTGTTCTGCCGCGACAACCAGGTCTACATGCGCACCACCGAAGGCGAACGCCAGGTCGACGTGATCTACCGGCGCATCGACGACGCCTTCCTGGACCCGCTGCAGTTCCGCGCCGACTCGGTGCTCGGGGTGGCCGGCGTGGTCAACGCCGCGCGCGCCGGCAACGTCGTCATCTCCAGTTCGATCGGCAACGGGGTCGGCGACGACAAGCTCGTCTACACCTATGTGCCGACCATGATCGAGTACTACCTGCGCGAGAAGCCGCTGCTGGCCAACGTGGACACCTATCGGTGCTGGCTGGACGAGGAACGCGAAGAAGTGCTGGACCGGATCCGCGAATTGGTGCTCAAGCCGGTCGAGGGGTCGGGCGGTTACGGCATCGTCTTCGGCCCGGACGCCTCCGATAAAGAACTGGCATCCGTCAGCAAGAAGATTCGCGACGACCCTCGAAGCTGGATCGCCCAGCCGATGATGGAACTGTCGACGGTGCCGACGCGGATCGACGGCACGCTGGCGCCACGCTATGTCGACCTGCGGCCGTTCGCGGTCAACGACGGCAACGAGGTGTGGGTGCTGCCGGGCGGGTTGTCCCGCGTCGCGCTGGTCGAGGGATCTCGGGTGGTCAACTCCAGCCAGGGCGGCGGTTCCAAGGACACCTGGGTGCTGGCGCCGCGCGCGGCGGCGCACGATCGCGAACTGGGCGGCGCGCAGGTGGTGCGTTCGCTGCCGAAGTCGTCACCCGAGGCGGTGCCCGACACGTCAAATCCGCAACAGCGGCTGCAACCGACTCAACAGCCGCAGGACCAGCAGCAGCAGCAGCAACGGCGACGGCAGAAGGCGATCCGCTGATGCTCGCCCGTAATGCCGAGGCCCTGTATTGGATTGGTCGTTACGTGGAGCGCGCCGACGACACCGCGCGCATTCTCGATGTGGCCGTGCACCAATTGCTCGAGGATTCCAGCGTCGATCCCGACCATGCGTCGCGGGTGTTGTTGCGGGTGCTCGCTATCGACCCTCCGGATCATGCGTTGGACGTCTGGTCGCTGACCGACCTGGTCGCGTTCAGCGCCAACACCTCCGGCGGCTGCTCGATCGTCGACGCGATCTCTGCGGCGCGAGAAAACGCACGCTCGGCGCGCGAGGTCACCTCCAGCGAGACCTGGGAGTGCCTCAACACCACATACCACGCCTTGGCCGAACGTGAACGTGCCGCCAAACGCCTTGGGCCGCATGAGTTTTTGTCGTTCATCGAGGGCCGTGCGGCGATGTTCGCCGGCCTGGCCGACTCGACGCTCTCGCGTGACGACGGGTACCGGTTCATGCTGCTGGGCCGTGCGATCGAGCGGGTCGATATGACGGTGCGGCTGCTGCTGTCGCGGGTGGGTGACAGCTCGTCGTCACCGGCCTGGGTGACGTTGCTGCGTTCGGCCGGGGCGCACGACACCTATCTGCGTACCTACCGCGGCGTGCTCGATGCCGGTCGAGTGGTCGAGTTCATGATGCTCGACCGGTTGTTTCCGCGCTCGGTGTTCTATTCGCTGCGGTTGGCCGAGCACAATCTCGATGAGCTTTTGCACAATCCGCAGAGCAGGGTCGGGGCAACCGTGGAGGCGCAGCGCCTGCTCGGTCAGGCGCGCAGCGAGCTGGAATTCGTCCAACCCGGTGTGCTGCTCGAGACGTTGGAAAGTCGGTTGGGGGGCTTGCAGACAACCTGTAGTGATGTCGGAGATGCGTTGGCGCTTCAGTATTTCCACGCCGCGCCATGGGTCGCCTGGTCGGATGCCGGTGAGCGCGGCCGACTCGCAACCAGACAGGGGGAATCCTGATGTGGCGAATGCGGGTGGTGCACACCACCGGGTATGTATACAAGTCGCCGGCCACGGCCTCCTACAACGAGGCCAGGCTGACACCGCGGTCCACCACCCGGCAAAACGTCATCCTCAACCGCGTCGAGACGATTCCGGCCACCCGGTCCTATCGCTACATCGACTATTGGGGCACCGCGGTGACGGCGTTCGATCTGCACGCGCCGCATACCGAACTGACGGTGACGTCCTCGTCGGTTGTGGAGACGGAGCGCCCCGAGCCGCCGGCGGAGAAGGTCGCCTGGGACGACCTGCAGTCCATGGCCGTGATCGATCGTTTCGACGAGGTGCTGCGACCCACCGAGTGCACCCCGGCAAGCAAACGCATTGCGGCCGTGGGCAGGCGGATCGCCAAAAACCACGCGCCGGCCGACGCCGTTATCGCCGCGGCGCAGTGGGCGCGCAGCGAGATGGACTACCTTCCGGGCACCACCGGGGTGCGCTCGTCCGGGCTGGATGCCTTGGAACAAGGCAAAGGAGTCTGTCAGGACTTCGCGCACTTGTCGCTAATGCTGGTGCGCAGCATGGGAATTCCCGCGCGCTACGTGTCCGGGTATTTCCATCCCAAGCGCAATGCCGCCATCGGGAAGACTGTTGACGGCCGCAGCCACGCCTGGATTCAAGCCTGGACCGGAGCCTGGTGGAACTACGACCCCACCAATGACTCCGAGATCACCGAGCAATACATCAGCGTGGGCGACGGCCGTGACTACAACGACGTTTCCCCGATGAGGGGCATCTACTCCGGAGAAGGCGCGACCGACCTCGACGTGGGCGTGGAGATCACCCGGCTGGCTTGAGCGTTCAGCCGTGCGCCCCCGGTTGGCCGAACAGCTTGCCGGCCGCGCCGCCCGCGCCGCCCGGATTGCCGCCGTCGCCGCCGTTGCCGATCAGCTGGGCATTGCCGCCCGGACCACCGGACGCAACCAAGAGAGGATTGGCGCTGGTTCCGCCGTTACCTCCGCCGCCACCATTGCCGACCAACACGGCGCCGGTCCCGCCGGCTCCGCCGGTACCGCCAATTCCCATCGCTCCGAAGCCGGTTCCGCCGCCACCGCCATGACCGCCGTTGCCGATCAAGCCGACCGCGTTGCCGCCGTGGCCGCCAGATCCTCCTTGTTGGTGTCCGGCGGTGCCCGCGCCGCCGACGCCGGCGAGCCCGCCATCTCCGTACACGGCTCCGCCCTGACCGCCGGACCCGGCGTCGCCGCCGCCGCCTCCGCCGGCCGCGCCGGCTCCACCGCTGCCGAACAGCTGCGCCGAGCCGCCGCTGGCGCCGGCACCGCCCTGCATGTTGCCGGATCCACCGCCGCCGCCTGCACCGCCATTGCCGAACAACCCGGCGGCTCCGCCGGCCCCGCCACCACCGCCGCTACTGGCGGCGTTGGTGGGGTTGCCGCTTCCGCCGGCCCCGCCGGCCCCGCCGTCGCCGAACAGCATCGCGCTGCCCCCATGACCGGCCACCCCGCCGTCGAGGTCGCCGTTGCCGCCGCTACCGCCGTGACCACCTGGACCCCACAGGAATCCGCCCTGGGCGCCGTTGCCGCCGGCGCCGCCGATGCCGGCGTTGAAGCTGGCGACACCGCCGGTGCCACCGGCACCACCGGCGCCGAACAGCCCGGTCTGGCCGCCGAAGCCGCCCATACCCGCCTGGGCGAGGGGAAAGTTGCCGGCGGCACCGCCCGTGCCGCCGGTCCCGCCGTTGCCGAACAGCCATCCGCCACTGCCGCCGCGGCCGCCGGGACCACCGGACGGGTTGACGATGTCGCCGGCGCCGCCGGTGCCGCCGGTCCCGCCGTTGCCGATCAGCCCGGCGGCCCCACCCGAACCGCCGATCAATCCGGGGGTCGTGCTGTCGCCTCCCCTGCCGCCGTTGCCGTACAAGAGGCCGCCGGCCCCGCCGGCAGTCCCCACCCCACTGACGGTGCCCCCGTCGGCGCCGTTGCCGATCAGCGGGCGGCCCAGCAGCGCCTGGGTGGGCGCGTTGATCAGGTCGAGCAGACTCTGCTGCACGTTGGCCGCCTCGGCGCTGGCGTACGCGCCGCCACTGGCGGTCAGGTTCTGCACGAACTGGTCGTGGAATGCCGCCATCTGAGCGCCGATGGCCTGATAGCTCTGGGCGTGCGACCCGAACAGCGCCGCGACGGCCGCCGACACCGCGTCGGCGGCGGGAGCCTGCAGCGCGACCGTCTCGGCCGCGGCGAGTGCGTTTGCCTGGTTGATCACCGAACCGACACCGGCCAGGTCGGCGGCGCGGGCGAGCATCGTCTCCGGTCCGGCGGTCACGAACGACATTCAGCACCTCGCACAATGAATGCAACTACGGCGGATCGTATGCCTTACGCGGGCCGAGAACTCGCGGTTTCGACAAGGAGCACCACGTCGCGACAGGTTTTAACGTGGGTACTGATGACCAAGCCCCACATGCCACTGGCATTGCTTGCCTCGCTCAACGTCGGCCTGCTCTTCGTCGGGCTCGGCGTCGGCGTGTCACTGGGCGGCATGATGCCGTTGCCGTACGGGTCGGCGACCGACATTGTGGCCTATGTCCGCACCGAGCCCGTCGCGGTGCAAGTCATGGCTACCGCGGTCTTCGCGTCGTCGGTGGCACTGCTGATCTTTGTCGCGGCGGCCGCTACTCGGTTGCGCCGGCTGGGAGCGGCCGTGCCCGCTGTGACGGTTGCGCTGACCGCGGGCACGTTGGCGGCGGGCGCATTGGGCCTGACCGCGTTGCTGGGCTGGACGCTGTCACGACCCGACATCACCGCGGACGCCGTACTGGCGCGGGCGATCTACATGTTGGTGTTTCTGGTCGGCGGACCCGGCCATATCGTGGCGCTTGGTCTGCTGGTAGGCGGGATGGCGTTGCCAAGCCTGACCCTCGGACTCATGCCGCGACCGCTGGCCTGGACCGGGCTGGCGATTGCCGCCCTCGCCGAAACGGCGACGTTGGTGCTGGCCTGGCCGCCGCTGGGCGTGCTCCTGCCGATCGCCCGGGTATCGGCGCTGTTGTGGCTGGTGGCGGCGGGAGCGTCACTGCCCCGGGTGAACCTCGACCCGGTGTAGGTCGTCGCCGAGCTCGATCTGACCGCTGAACTCCGACGCGGCCAGCGCCCGCCACTGCTCCTCCTGACCCGGGGCGATGGCCGGCACGTAGTGCGTCAGCACCAGCGTGCCCACCCCCGCGCGGGCCGCCGTCGCGGCGGCTTCCTGCACCGACGAGTGGTAATCGCAAACGTCCTTGACGCGCTGCTGCGGGACGTTGCCGAGGATGTCTTTGCGAATCGCGGTGTGCACCAGGGCGCCCGCTCCGGCGGCCAGCTCGTCGAGACTGGCGCAGGGCACGGTGTCGCCGGCCAGCACCACCGAAGCCCCGTCGGATTCGATCCGGAATGCGATGGTCGGCGCCACCGGCCGGTGATCGGTGGGGGCCACCCGGATCGACACGCCGTCGCGATCCCACACCTGGCCGCCGGTGTGTTCGTGCACCTCGATCGCCGGGGGCGCGGTGATATCGGCGTGGTGAGCGATCCGGTAACCGATGTCGTGACCGAACGCCTTCAGCGTCGCCTCCACCACCTCGGCCGTGCCCGGCGGTCCGATGACCGGCAGGGGAGCGGGGTCAGGCGTGAAGGTGGTGATCCACCGCGTGATCAGCAGGTCGCCGAGCTCGGCGATGTGGTCGCTGTGCAGGTGCGTGAGCAGCAGCGCCGACAGACCGGCCGCACCCACGCCGACCGCCGCCGTGCGCTGCAATACTCCGCGCCCGCAATCCACCAGGAACACCTGTCCGCCGGCTCGCACCAGAGTCGACGGTCCGGCGCGGTTCGGGTCGGGGACGGGGCTGCCGGTTCCGAGCAATGTGACCTCGATCATGACCCCATCCTTGCAAGCCTGTTTTGGGGTTGGCTTTCCAGCCGCGCTAGTTGGCCGTAGCCTGGTGTGAACCAGATCACAACCGGCGGGAGGGCTTGATGCGGATCGCGGACGTCTTGCGGAACAAGGGGGCGGCGGTGACGACGATCAACCCCGATGCGACAGTCCGGGAACTGCTCGCCGGCCTCGCCGAACAAAACATCGGTGCCATGGTGGTGGTCGGCCCCGAGGGCGTCGTCGGGATCGTGTCGGAACGTGACGTCGTGCGCCAGCTGCACACGCTCGGCGCCAGCGCGCTGTCGCGCCCGATCTCCACGATCATGACCGCCAACGTCGCCACGTGTACCAAAGCTGACTCGGTTGACAGCATCAGCGTGCTGATGACCGAAAACCGGGTGCGCCACGTGCCGGTGCTCGACGGGAACAAGCTGATCGGCATCGTCAGTATCGGCGACGTGGTGAAGACCCGGATGCAGGAACTCGAGACCGAGCAACAGCAACTGCAGTCCTACATCACGGCGATTGCCCGGCTCCGCATCGTCGCCCAGGGCTGATTGCCCGCTAACCCGTCAGCGCCAGGAGAAGTCGGCGCGTAGCCGCCCGGCCACGATGTCGAAGATCTCGCGTTGCAGAATCGCGCCCTCGCGCCGGATGCCCTCCTCGGGCACGTCGAGCACCCGGTCCAGCCGGACCCAGCTTGCCCTGCCCTCGTAATCCCAATCGCCGGAACCGATCCCGACCCACTCGCGGTCGCCGGCGTGGCGTTCCTGACTGGACACCATCAGCCCCAGCAGGACGCTGCCGTCGCGACCGACGACGAGCACCGGTCGGTCCTTGCCACGGGTGGGGTCCTCCTCATAGGCCACCCACGTCCACACGATCTCGCCGGGATCCGCCTTGCCGTCGAGATCCGGCGCGTAGACCAGCTTTCGGGCCCGTTGCGCGGTCGGGAAGCTGGTCTTGGTCACCGGCCTGCCGGCGGTGATCTCCGCGGGTGGCGGCGGCAGACCATTGGCCATGATGTTGGCGGTGATCTTGACCGCATGCTGCAGTTCTCGCAGTACGGTCTGCGAGTTCTGCAGTTGACGGACAACCTTCGGAGCCCTGTTGAAGACCAGATTCTCGGCGAAGCGCTGGAACGTCTTCCACTGCGATTCCCGGGCAGACGCCATGTTCGCAGCATAGACGCGATCGGGCCGCCACGATTGGGTCCCATGTGGGCGGCACGGATAGGCTGGACACTCGTAAACCCCCGGTCCAGGAGATTCCCATCAGCAGTTTTGCCGACAAGACCTTCACCCCGCCGGCGCTGATTCGGAATTTCTGCATCATCGCTCACATCGACCATGGCAAGTCGACGCTGGCCGACCGAATGCTCCAGCTCACCGGCGTCGTCGCAGACCGGGACATGCGGGCGCAGTACCTGGACCGGATGGACATCGAGCGCGAACGCGGCATCACGATCAAGGCCCAGAACGTGCGGCTGCCCTGGAAAGTGGGCGATCAAGAACACGTCTTGCACCTGATCGACACCCCCGGCCACGTCGACTTCACCTACGAGGTGTCGCGCGCGCTGGAGGCCTGCGAGGGTGCCGTGCTGCTGGTCGATGCCGCCCAAGGCATCGAGGCGCAGACGCTGGCCAACCTCTACCTGGCATTGGACCGGGATCTGCACATCATCCCGGTGCTCAACAAGATCGACCTGCCCGCAGCGGATCCGGATCGCTACGCCGGCGAGATCGCCCACATCATCGGCTGCGAACCCGGCGATGTGCTGCGTGTCTCCGGCAAGACGGGCGAGGGCGTCGCCGACCTGCTGGACCACGTGGTGCGTGAGGTGCCACCGCCGCAGGGCGACGCCGACGCGCCCGCCCGCGCGATGATCTTCGACTCCGTCTACGACGTCTACCGCGGCGTGGTGACCTACGTCCGGGTGATCGACGGCAAGATCACCCCGCGCGAGCGCATCACGATGATGTCCACCGGCGCCGTGCACGAACTGCTCGAGGTCGGCATCGTCTCGCCAGAACCGAAGCCCAGCGTGGGCCTGGGTGTGGGCGAGGTGGGCTATCTGATCACCGGCGTCAAGGACGTCCGGCAGTCCAAGGTCGGCGACACCGTGACGACGGCGCGCCATGGCGCCAAGGAAGCGCTGACCGGCTACCGCGAACCCAAGCCGATGGTCTATTCCGGCCTGTATCCGGTCGACGGTTCGGACTACCCGAACCTGCGCGACGCCCTGGACAAGTTGCAGCTCAACGATGCGGCCCTGACGTACGAGCCGGAAACGTCGGTGGCGCTGGGCTTCGGGTTCCGGTGTGGCTTCCTGGGATTGCTGCACATGGAGATCACCCGCGAGCGCCTCGAGCGCGAGTTCGACCTGGACTTGATCTCGACGTCGCCGAACGTCGTGTACCGCGTCGTAGAAAGAGGACAACAGCGAGATCGTGGTGACCAACCCGTCGGACTGGCCCGAAGGCAAGGTCCGCGAGGTCTACGAGCCCATCGTGAAGACCACCATCATCACGCCCAGCGAGTTCATCGGCACCATCATGGAACTCTGCCAGTCGCGTCGCGGTGAGCTGGGCGGCATGGACTACCTCTCGCCGGAGCGGGTCGAACTGCGCTACACCATGCCGCTCGGGGAGATCATCTTCGACTTCTTCGACTCGCTGAAGTCGCGCACCCGCGGCTACGCCAGCCTGGACTACGAAGAGGCCGGCGAACAGGAAGCCCAACTGGTCAAGGTCGACATCCTGCTGCAGGGCGAGGCCGTCGACGCGTTCTGCGCGATCGTGCACAAGGATTCGGCGTTCGCCTACGGCACACAAGATGACCACCAAGCTCAAGGAGCTGATCCCGCGCCAGCAGTTCGAGGTGCCGATTCAGGCCGCCATCGGGTCGAAAATCATTGCGCGCGAGAACATCCGGGCGATCCGCAAGGACGTGCTGTCCAAGTGCTACGGCGGTGACATCACTCGCAAACGCAAACTTCTGGAAAAGCAGAAAGAGGGCAAGAAGCGGATGAAGACCATCGGTCGGGTCGAGGTGCCGCAGGAGGCGTTCGTCGCCGCCCTGTCCACGGACGCGGCGGGGGATAAGGGCAAGAAATAAGCGATGCGGAGTTTGCGACGTCGCGGCATCACGGCCTGCCTGCTGGTGATCGCGCTGGCCATCCCCTTGACGGGCTGCACCAGATCCATTGCCGGCGAGGTGCGACCCGCAGCGAATCTGAAGCCCCGTCCCTCGTCGGTGAACCCATCAAGCAGGTGCTCCTCGACGACGCCGGGTTGTCGAAGATTCTCACGCAGACCTTTGCGACGAAATCCGACCTGCCGCCGCGCTTCGGCGGTCCCGAGAAGCTGCAGGTCGCATATGGAATGGTCACGCCGGTCGACTGCGTTGGGGTGACAACCCTGATGGAGAAGAGCGCCTACCAGTCCGCTGACGTCAAAAACGTTGCGCGCGAGACGTGGTGGAACGCCGCCGGGCCGTCGCGGGTGATCAGTGTGACCGAGGGCGTGGTCGCACTGCCGAGCGTCGGCGAGGCCTCCGCCCTGTTCGACAAGTTCTCCCAGCAGTGGAACAACTGCAACGGCACGACGGTGACGATTGACGCCGGCGCAATCGCGTTCTCGGACAGCGTCAGTGACGTCCGGGTTGCCAATGCCGTGCTTGCGGCGACCCTCGCCGTCGACACGCGGTTGGCCGGCGCGCCGTCGAACGGGCCGAGGCCGGAAGCGCGGGCCATCGGATTCCGGGCGAACTGCCTCGTCGAGGTCGATATCGCCTTCTTCAGCACCCAACTGCCAGAAGACCAAGGGTCGGGCGACCTCAACACCAGCGCTATCGACATGGCGCACCTCATGATGGACAAGGTCACCCAATTGACTTGAGCGGCAAGTCAATTGCTCAGCGCAGTAAACAGCACGTGCTGGTAGCCGGTGATGGTGACATTGCGGTTCAACCGGTAGGGAACGCCGAGCAAGTACAGCCGGAAAGTGTATGCGCCGCTTTGGTATTGGCACGCATCGCCCGCGCCGCCCGATGCTGGTCCTACACGGGTGCGTTGGCGGGCTGGAAGTTTCCCGAGCTGTCGGCTTCCTCCTCGGCGCGGATCACGTGGACCACCGCGTTGATCAGCGCCAGGTGGGTGAATGCCTGCGGGAAGTTGCCTAAGTGCCGGCCGGTCCGTGGCTCGATCTCCTCGGCGTAGAGGAGCAGCGGGCTGGCGTAGGCCAGGAGCCGCTCACACAGCCGTTTGGCACGGACCACTTCGCCGATCTCGACCAGACACGACACCAGCCAGAACGAGCAGATGGTGAACGTGCCTTCCTCGCCGGACAGTCCGTCGTCGGTCTCTTCGACCCGGTAGCGCAGCACCAGGCCTTCCTCGGTGAGTTCATCGGCGATGGCCAGCACGGTGTTGCGCACGCGCGGGTCCGTGGGCGGCAGGAACCGGGTCAGTACCGCCAGCAGCAGCGAGGCGTCCAGCGCGTCATCGCCGTAGCGTTGGGTGAACACGCCGCGGGAGTCCACGCCGTGCTCCAGAATGTCGGCCTTGATCTCCTCGGCGATTTTCCGCCACTGCTGCGCATAGCTCGTCTCGCCCTGCCGCAACGCCAGCTTCGAGCCACGGTCCAGGGCCACCCAGCACATCACCTTCGACGACGTGAAGTGTTGCGGCTCCCCGCGCACCTCCCAGATCCCGCGGTCGGGTTCACGCCAGTGCATGACCGCCTCTTCGACCTGCTTCTTCAGCACCGGCCAGAGGGTCTCCGGAACCTGCTCGCGCGACTTGGCGTGCAGATAGAAGGAGTCCAGTACCGAGCCCCAGATATCGTGCTGGACTTGGTCGTAGGCGCCGTTGCCGATGCGCACCGGGCGCGCGTGATCGTAGCCCGACAGATGGTGCAGCTCCTCTTCGACGAGGCTGCGCTCACCCCCCACCCCGTACATCACCTGCAACGGGTGCCGTTCATTGCTGTTGGCGCCGGATACGTCGGCGATGAAGGCGAAGAAGTCGTCGGCTTCGCGGTCCAGTCCCAGGGTGTAGAGGCCCCACAGCGCGAACGTCGAGTCGCGGATCCAGGCGTAGCGGTAGTCCCAGTTGCGTTCGCCGTGTGGTGTTTCCGGCAGCGACGTGGTGCTGGCCGCCAGCAGTGCGCCGGTCGGTGAGTACGTCAACCCTTTCAGCGTGAGCGCGCTGCGCTGCAGGTATTCCCGCCACGGGTGGTCGGGGAAGTTGCCGATGTTGATCCACTGCCGCCAGCACTCGGTGGTCTGCCACATCCTGTCGGCGGCCTCTTCGAAGGTCTGCGGGGCCGGATGCTTGGTCCAGCTCAGCGCGACGAAGACGTCGTCGCCTTCCTTCATCCGGGTGCGGGCTCGCGCTTCCCGGCCCTCGATGCCGATCCGCAGATTGGTGGTCAGCCGCAGCGTGGGGTGCGCATCCGGGTTCTTGCTGGCACGCGCGATGGCCTCGCCGTAGGCGTTGGCCGAGTACTCCCAGCTGGCGCCGTTGCGGTGGTAGTCGAAGGCCGGCTCGCAGCTCATCATCAACTCGACGGTGCCGCTGACGCAGCGCACCGTGCGCAGCAGAATATGCTCGGCGTCCCAATCCATCGGGGTGCGACGGTGGGTCCGCGACCGCCGCTCGATGTCGTGCCACTTACCCATCACCAGTGCGTCGCGCACGATCAACCAGCCGGTGTGGGTCTGCCAGGTGGTCTCCATGATCAGGCTGCCGGGAAGGTAACGGCGCGCCGAGGGGACCGAAACCCCGTAAGGGCCCAGCCGGAAGGTGCCGGCGCTGCGGTCCAGAATCGAGCCGAACACGCTGGGGGAGTCCGGCCGTGGCACACACATCCACTCCACCGAACCGGCCGGCGAGATCAGGCATGTCGTCTCCCAGTCGGACAGGAACGCGTAGTCGGCAATCGGCGGGAACGGGTTGCGCAACGGCGAGCTGGGCACGACGGTCATCGGCGATCTGAACTCGGGCGGCGCCACAGCCTTCTCGGGAAGCGGCGCCAACGGTTCAGTCTCGGCGGCCTGAGCTACCTCGTTGGCGGGTTGTTCGGCGGACTCGGCGTGCAGGACCATCCCGACATCATTGACCGTCGACCTGCCCGGCGTCCACCATCTGAGCCGAGGTATCGGGGCTTTATTCCGGGCGCCTGGCGAACTCGGGCGCGTGCTCGGGAAGCGGGCCGATCGCCATCCCGTATCCCATCACGCGACCCAACGCGGGCGTGCGGCTTACCAGACGAATGGCTGGTAACGCCTTGGGGCGCCCGCCCTTGACCGCAACCGCGACCACGTTGGCGTGGATCGCCCGTTGTACCGCCTGAATGATCGCCGTCGGTACCCAGCGGCGCACCTGCACCCGGGCCAGCTGCCGGGTGGACACCCGCCCGGAGCGCAGCGGATCGGCCAACAGGCGCGCCGTGGCGACAGCGTCGGCCACCGCCAGGTTGATTCCCACACCCCCGACCGGTGACATCGCATGCGCCGCATCGCCAATGCACAGCGCGCCGTCGGAGTACCAACGGTGCAACCGATTGAGTTGCACATCAAGCAGTTTCACGTCGTCGAACGAACTCAACGTGTCGACCCGGCCGGCCAGCCAGGGCACCAAGCCCACCAGCTGGCGGTGCAGCGCCTCGATGCCCTGGGCCCGCATGTCGGCGTCGGTGCCCTTGGGAATGATGTAGGCGATCTGGTAGTAGTCGCCGCGGTCGATCATGATGCAGCCGTGTCCGGCGCTGAAGGTACCGGCGAGTCCCGCCGGGTCGTCGGGATGGCGAGGTAGCCGGAACCACCACACGTCCATCGGCGCGCCGAAGGCTTGCGGTACCAGGCCCATCGCCGAGCGCACGGTCGACGACCGGCCGTCACAGGCCACCGTCAGCTCGGCGCGCATCTGTTTGGCGTCGCCGTCCTGGTCCCGGTAGCTAACTCCGATGATCCGGCCGCGGTCTGGGCCGGTACCCCGGATCACCCCGGTGACTTCGGTGCTGCGCAGCAACCGGAAGGTGGGTTCCGACTCGGCTGCGCTGGCCAGCAGCTCCAGAAAATCCCATTGCGGTACCAGGGCGATGTGCTGATGCGTGCCGGGGAGATGGCTGAGATCGAGGTCGACCGGTTGACCCTCCATCTGCATTCGCATGGTGTCGATGAGGCGATGCGGGATCTGGGCGAACCGCGACCCCAAACCCAGTTCGTCGAGCAGCCGCAGGGTGCTGGCGTGCACCGTGTCCCCGCGGAAATCACGCAGGAAATCCGCGTGCTTCTCCATGACCGTGACGTCCACGCCCGCCCGCGCCAGCAGCAAGGCGAGCATCATTCCGGCTGGCCCGCCGCCCGCGACGAGACACGTGGTGTGATCCGATGGGTCCGATCCCGGGGGCGCTTCCTTGGGCACGGGCCGATCTTGACATATAAGGCGCACTTTGGTGCCGGGTGCCGGGCCGAATTAGGGTGAGGGCGTGGACAAGTTCCTGAGCTGGTGGGACGGCGTCGAGCTCTGGCTTTCCGGGCTCCCGTTCGTGCTGCAGGCCTTGGCGCTGATGCCGGTCGTTTTGGCCCTGGCCTACTTCACCGCCGCGTTGCTGGACGGACTCCTCGGCAAGGGCATCCACCTAATGCGTCGCGCCCGCCACGACGACGAGGCGCCCGGATAACGCCGATGCCGCGATCGCACGTCACGCTGATTCTCGTCGCGCTCGTCGTGCTGGTGATCGTCACGTGGCTGCTCACGCACTGACTCCGCGCGGGCCCGCTCGAGATGACAGCAGTGCGGATTCTGTTAGGCTTCGCGCCATGCACGCAGCAGCCAATGCTTGGGAGCGCTTGGTCTTTGCGCTCTGCTGCGGGCATGCAGCAGCGGGCGTTTGCGCTGTGGCCGACGTGCACTGTTGTCGCTGACTCCCAACCCCGCGCGCGGTCTGGTGGAGTTCGTGATCAGTTCTGATCGATCGCCTTAGGCCAACCATTTCGCAGCGACGGGGCCGTCATCCAAATGTCCCGCACTGGAAGGTCGTCAATGTCGCCAATCTGGCCAATGTCGCAAGGCATCGGTAAGACATCGCGCAGGCGAAGCGGTCTCGCTCACCGGGTCGCTCAAGGGTTGACGCTCGCCTCGATCGTCGGTGTCCTGGCGGCATGTCAGGGTGGTGCCAGCGACGTAGTCGGCGGCGGCGGCCTCGAAAACGCGCACCTGAGTATCACGCTGGTCGCCTACTCGGTCCCGGAACCGGGCTGGAGCAAGGTGATTCCGGCGTTCAACGCCTCCGAGGAGGGCAAGGGCGTTCAGGTGATCACCTCATACGGCGCCTCCGGTGACCAGTCGCGCGGCGTCGTCGATGGCAAGCCCGCCGATGTCGTGAACTTCTCCGTCGAACCGGACGTCACACGATTAGTCAAGGCAGGCAAGGTTTCCGCAGACTGGAACAAAGATGCCACCAGGGGCATTCCGTTCGGGTCGGTGGTGACGTTGGTGGTGCGGAAGGGCAACCCGAAAAGCATCAGGGATTGGGATGATTTGTTGCGGCCCGGGGTAGAGGTCATCACGCCCAGCCCGCTGAGTTCGGGTTCTGCGAAATGGAATCTGCTCGCTCCGTATGCCGCCAAAAGCGCTGGCGGCAGCGACAATCAGGCGGGCATCAACTTCATCAGCAAGCTGGTGCGCGAGCACGTCAAATTGCGTCCTGGATCGGGCCGGGAAGCCACCGATGTCTTCGTCCAGGGCAGCGGTGACGTACTGATCAGCTACGAGAACGAGGCCATCGCCACCGAACGGGCGGGCAAACCGGTCGAACACATCACCCCGACGCAGACCTTCAGAATCGACAATCCGGTCGCGGTGGTGAATAGCAGTGCGCACCTGGAAGCCGCGACCACGTTCAAGAACTTCCTGTATACCGCGGCGGCGCAGAAGATTTGGGCACAGGCGGGTTTCCGGCCTGTTGACCCGGCGATCGCCGCCGACTTCCGAGACCAGTTTCCGGTGCCTCCGAAGCTATGGACGATTGGCGACTTAGGTGGCTGGAGCACGATAGATCCACAACTCTTTGACAAGAGCGCCGGCAGCATCACCAAGATCTACACGCAGGCCACCGGATGACCGCGACGACAACCCCGGACCCCGAGGCCATCAGGCCTGAACTCGACGAGCCCGGCGGTAACACTCCCGGACACCCCCCGCAGACACGTTCGCACGGCCGGCCGGGTACCGCTTCACTGCGAGTCGGTATGGCGACGCTGTGGCTTTCGGTGATCGTGTTGCTGCCGTTGGCCGCCATTGTCTGGCAGGCCGCCGGCGGCGGCTGGCAGTCGTTCTGGCTGGCTATCACTTCACGTGCTGCGCGGGAGTCGTTTGAGGTGACTTTCACGATCTCCGTCGGAGTCACGCTGATCAACCTCGTGTTTGGTTTGTTGATCGCTTGGGTGCTGGTGCGTGACGACTTCATCGGCAAGCGGCTCGTGGACGCGATTATCGACCTGCCGTTTGCACTGCCGACCATCGTCGCGAGTCTGGTGATGCTGGCGCTGTACGGAAATAACAGCCCGGTGGGACTTCATCTGCAGCACACGGCCTGGGGCGTGGGAGTGGCGCTCGCATTCGTCACGTTGCCGTTCGTGGTTCGCGCCGTACAACCGGTGCTGCTGGAAATCGATCGGGAAGTCGAAGAGGCGGCAGCGTCGCTGGGCGCCAGCGGTCCGAAGATCTTCACCTCGGTCATATTGCCGGCACTGCTGCCGTCGTTATTGTCCGGTGCGGGCCTGGCTTTTTCGCGGGCCATCGGTGAGTTCGGTTCGGTGGTGCTGATTGGTGGCGCCGTACCAGGCAAGACCGAAGTGTCGTCGCAGTGGATACGTACCTTGATCGAGAACGACGATCGCACCGGTGCCGCCGCGATATCCATTGTGCTGTTGTCGATCTCGTTTGCGGTGCTGTTCCTCCTGCGCATCGTCGGTGCGCGGGCGGCCAAACGCGAGGAGTTGGACGCATGACGTCTTCGCGGCGCGTCCGCTACCTGCTTCGCTTTGTCGGGCTGGCGTACATCTTTGTCCTGCTGGTAATTCCGGTGGCGGTGATCTTGTGGCGGACTTTTGAGCCCGGTTTTGGTCAGTTCTTCGATTGGGTCAGTACCCCGGCGGCGATATCGGCGCTCAACTTGTCGCTACTGGTGGTGGCCATCGTGGTGCCGCTCAACGTGATCTTCGGTATTCCGACGGCATTAGTGTTGGCGCGCAACCGTTTTCGCGGCAAAGGCATACTGCAGGCAGTCATCGACCTGCCATTCGCCGTCTCGCCCGTCGTCGTGGGCGTTGCCTTGATCGTGCTGTGGGGATCGGCGGGTGCACTGGGCTTTGTCGAACGGGATCTCGGGCTCAAGATCATCTTCGGACTACCGGGGATAGTGCTTGCCAGCATCTTCGTGACGTTGCCGTTCGTGGTGCGTGAAGTCGAACCGGTATTGCACGAACTGGGAACCGATCAAGACGAGGCCGCCGCAACACTGGGATCTAGCTGGTGGCAGACGTTCTGGCGGATCACCCTGCCGTCCATCCGCTGGGGGCTGACCTACGGCATCGTGCTGACCATCGCCCGCACGCTCGGCGAGTACGGCGCGGTCATCATGGTGTCGTCCAATCTGCCGGGAAAGTCGCAGACGCTGACGCTGCTGGTCTCGGATCGTTACAACCGCGGGGCCCAGTACGGTGCCTACGCGCTGTCGACATTGCTGATGGGTGTGGCGGTGCTGGTCCTGATCGTCCAGGTGGTTCTCGACGCCCGCCGGGCCCGAGCGGCCAAACATGCCTGACAAGGAGACTCGACCATGACCGACAGCGGGACCCCCGCGATCATCGTGCGGGACGCCTACAAACACTACGGCGATTTCGTCGCCCTCGACCATGTGGATTTCGTGGTGCCCACCGGTTCGCTGACGGCCGTGCTGGGCCCCAGCGGTTCGGGCAAGTCGACGCTGCTGCGCACCGTCGCGGGCCTGGATCAGCCCGATAGTGGCAGCGTCACGATCAACGGTCGCGACGTGACCCGGGTGCCGCCGCAGCAGCGCGGCATCGGGTTTGTGTTCCAGCACTATGCGGCGTTCAAGCATCTGACGGTGCGCGACAACGTGGCCTATGGGCTCAAGATCCGCAAGCGGCCCAAGGCCGAGGTCCGGGAGAAGGTCGACAACCTGCTGGAAGTGGTGGGGCTGAGCGGTTTTCAGGGTCGTTATCCCAATCAGCTGTCCGGCGGACAGCGCCAGCGCATGGCGTTGGCCCGGGCGCTGGCCGTCGACCCTGAGGTGCTGTTGCTCGACGAGCCGTTCGGTGCGCTGGATGCCAAGGTGCGCGAGGACCTGCGGGCCTGGCTGCGCCGGCTGCACGACGAAGTCCACGTGACCACGGTGCTGGTCACCCATGACCAGGCCGAGGCGCTGGATGTGGCCGATCAGATCGTGGTGCTGAATAAGGGCCGCATCGAACAGGTCGGATCTCCCACCGATGTCTACGACACCCCGGCGAACCAGTTCGTGATGTCGTTCCTGGGCGCGGTATCCACACTGAACGGGGTCTTGGTCCGCCCGCACGACATCCGTGTCGGCCGCAATCCCGAAATGGCGATCGCCGGTGGCGACGGCACCGCCGAATCCGTCGGGGTGGTGCGCGCCCACGTCGACCGGGTGGTGGTGCTGGGGTTCGAGGTTCGGGTGGAATTGACCAGCGCGGCCAGCGGCGCCCCGTTCACCGCCCAGATCACCCGCGGTGACGCCGAGGCGCTGGCATTGCGCGAGGGTGACACCGTCTACGTGCGTGCTACCCGGGTGCCGCAGATCCCCGATGCGTTGGTGGGGGATTCGGCGGCGGGCAGCACCACGCTGACGTCGGCGTAGCCGCTTACCCGATTGGTGACTTCGTCGTGTTGTGGCGCGTCGAGGCCACCGCGACGTTGACGAGTCCTCGGCCGAGTGGAACTGGGGTCCAGTTCGTCGGCGGCAGCGATGCTCGCCCGGGTAACGCCGCTTGGTCGCTCCTGGATTCGTTTGGCCACTTCGAGCAGCGAAGAAGTCCCTGTTGGACGGTTGCAGAATCAGTATCGAAGGGTACGGCAATGGCACCAAAAGATTAAAGGCCAAAAACACCGCGCATGAACCAACCGTTTGAAGCACCACGATCAGAGTCCATGATCCCGATTCCGGCGAGGCCAACGACAATCCCGGCGAGACAGACAATCGCTTGTAACACTGGTACAACCACAAGGATTCGTCTTTTGTGGCGTGTCGACGCGGCGACTGCGCCCCACACCAACAGAGCTCCCAAGACAAACGTGCTCAACTCGATCACCCAAGCACTCCAACCCACCCCGCGCCATAGCGTGCGACCGGTGCCAAGTGAAGGTTTGCGCAGCTGGCGCTGACGCGAGGACGAAAAAGTACCAGAAACTGACCAATCCGCCATGCAGAATCATGCGAGCCGACTGCTGCGGATTGATCTGGCGGTGCCTGGGACGACGGCCTTGCGGAGACCGCTCGGGAGTGGGTGCGGCATACTCGATGGCGTTCCGCAATCCGCGGACCCGCAACCTGGGGTTGGCGGTGTCCGATTCGCCTCCCGGACAAGCTCTGTGTACTACACCTCGACAACACGGAAGTTGTTCATGCGCGTCGCGGTCGATCGGTTACACACGAGCCAGGGGTGAGCCCGCAATTCATCGCGGGCGGTACTTGGCAGACGACTTCTGAACCATCGACGAGAACGCCGGTGTCGCCTATGCACGACCCAGCGAAAACCCCATTGCCAGGGTGCCACGCGGCCGGGGGCTCCGCGCACCGGACGTGGCACGGCGAACCCTTCGCCGAGCAACTGATCGGACCGTCCCCGACTGCCCGCGGGGCGCGGTCCGGCGGATGACGATCGCGTGGCCAGCACCACCGACGGCGGCGTCACTGCGCCGCCGGATGCAAGATCCGGCCCGCCCGAGTGCTACAGTCGAATTCCAATGATGGTTAATGGTCTGGCCAGGCTGCGTATTCGCCCGGGTCTTCCCCTCCCCGTTCGGCGGCTGGTCGCGGTCAATACCGACGCCGACCCACGCCATGATTCGCGGTGCGCCGCCCGCATCCTGACAAGATGAGCCCATGCTCGAAAGGATCGACAAAGGCTCTGCCACCGAAGCCCATCCGGTTCCGCTGCTCTTTGTCCATGGCGCCTGGCATGGAGCGTGGTGCTGGGACGAGCACTTTCTCGACTTCTTCGCCGACCGGGGATACGCCTGTCACGCGCTGAGCCTGCGCGGGCATGGTGCGAGCCCTGGCCGGGAACGGTTGCGCTGGACAAGAATTCGGGACTACGTAAGCGACATCGCCGAGACGGCTGCGCAACTATCCACTCCGCCGGTTCTGGTCGGACATTCGATGGGTGGCTTCGCCGTTCAGCAATACCTGGAACACCACACCGCTGCCGGGGCCATTCTCGTCGCAGCCATTCCGCCCACCGGCGTACTGCGGGTGACCCTGTACATCGCGCGCCACTACCCGGTGGAATTCGCCAAGGTCAACGCCTTCATGAGGCTGGGCCCGCTGGTTGCCGCCGAAAAGCCGGTACGAGAACTACTGTTTTCCGCGTCCACCCCAGACGAGCAGGTAACCACGTATCAGAAAAGACTCCAAGACGAGTCCTACCTGGCTTTCCTGGACATGCTCGCCCTCGATCTGGTCAAGACCAAACGAGTCGATCGCGTCCCGATGCTGGTGTTGGGAGCCGAGCACGACGGCATCGTCTCCCATCGCGAAATTCGCCGCACCGCAGCGGTTTACGGCGCCGAGGCAGAGATCTTCCCGGGCATCGGCCACGACGTGATGCTCGAGCCGGGATGGCAGGCGGTGGCCGAAAGAATCGACGGCTGGCTCACTGCCCAACGGTTCTGAAGTTGGCGCTCAGGCCGCAATCCGCTGTGCCGTTGCCTGATCGAAGCGATCCAGCACCGTCTCGGCCACCAGTCGGTGCGCGCCCAGCGGCGCTGCCATCTCGATGCCGGCGGCTTGCGCAAACCGCTGCACCCGGTCCGGCAGGCGGCCCGGCGCCAGGAACCACGGCGCGATAACCACCCGGCGGGCACCCTGGCGGCGCAATCTGCCGATGCCCTCGGCCAGCGAACGTTCTGGACCGGTGGCGAACGCCGTCGTCGCACCGGCCCAACCGGTGTGGGCCAGCAGCTTCGGCGCTACCCGCGCGGTGCGGGCGTTCACCGCCGGATCCGAGGCGCCGATTGCTACCAGCAGCACACCCAGCGATTCGTCGAGTCGAGAAACGCCCAACGCCGTAATCCGTCGACGCACCACCGACACCAGCCGGTCATCCTCTCCGAGCACGACCGCTTGCCGGACCCGGTCCGGCGCAGCGACAGGCCGCGATCTGACGCGGGATGTCGATGCGGGCGTGATAGGCATTCGCCAGCAGCAAGGGCATCACCACCGCGTCATCGTTCGGTGACAAACCGTGCAGCACGTCAACGAGAGTCGGCGAATTGTGTTCCAAAAACGCCACCCGAACGTCCAGGCCCGGCCGCATCTTCGCCAGCCCGCCCGCGACGGCCCGCGCGTTGGCCGCCGACCTCGGATCCGCACTTCCGTGCGCGGTCAGAACGAGCTTCGTCATATGGCGCCGCTTCTCCTCATCGCTCCGCTCTGCATCGTCGCCGGCGCAGTCACGACGCGTGCAACCCGCATTCGGTCTTGCTCAGCCCCTGCCAGCGTCCACTGCGCGCGTCGGCGCCGTCGACGGGCTTGGCCGTGCACGGAGCGCAGCCGATCGACGGATAGCCTTCGTGCACAAGAGGATTGACCAGAACGTCGTGCTCGGCGATGTAGTCCTGCATCTCCTCGTCGGTCCACGTCGCCAGCGGGTTGATCTTCACCAGTTTGAACGCCTCGTCGAAGCTGATCAGCGGGGCGTTGGCGCGGGTCGGTGCCTCGACCCGGCGCAACCCGGTCACCCAGGCGGAGTAGCCGCTCAGCGACTTGCCCAGCGGTAAGCACCTTGCGCATCCGGCAGCACTCGCCGGGGTCGCGCGCGAAGAGATCCTTGCCCAGCAGTTCGTCCTGCTCGGCCACCGTGTGCTCCGCGGTGACGTTGAGTACCCGGATGTCATAGACGGATTCGATCGCATCCCGGGTGCCGACTCGTCTCCACGAAGTGGTAGCCGGTGTCCAGAAACAGCACCGGGACGCCGGGCCGCACCCTGGCGGCAAGATCCACCAGCACGGCGTCCTGCATGTTGGAGGCCACCACGTAGTTGCACGTCGCCCACCCGCGGGGTCCGTTGACACCGCCGAAGTTCTCGTCGGTCCACCGCAACAGCTCGGCAGCGCCGGCACCCTCGAGTTCAGCCGCGCCGCGCGCCGCCAGCTCGCGCAGATCGTCTTCGGTTGGCCTGGTTGCCTGCTCGGTCATCGCAGGTCGTCCTCCTCAGCACGAATTGCCCACTGCGCGAAGCGTTCACCCTCGCTGCGGTGTTTGACGAAGTTGCGCGCCACCCGGTCGATGTAGTCGCCCAGCTCGTCGCTGGTGACCTTGTGCTGGCGCAGTTTGCGGCCGAAACCACTGTCCAGACCCAGGCTGCCACCCAGATGCACCTGGAAGCCCTCGACCGAGCCGCCATTGCCGTCGTCGACCATCTGGCCCTTGAATCCGATGTCCGCGACCTGAATCCGCGCACACGAGTTCGGGCAGCCGTTGATGTTGACGGTGATCGGCACGTCCAGTGAGGCGTTGAGATCTTCCAGTCGACGCTCCAACTCGGGCACCAAATCCTGTGCGCGGACCCGGGTTTCGGCGAACGACAACTTGCAGAACTCAATCCCGGTGCATGCCATCAGGTTCCGGCGCCAATGCGACGGGCGGGTATGCAGGCCGAGCGCCTCCAGGCCCGCGATTATCTCGTCGAGCTTGTCGTCGGGCACGTCGAGGACGACCAGCTTCTGGTATGGGGTGAACCGGATCCGGTCCGAACCGGCCTGCTCGGCCAATTCGGCTACCGCCGTCAGGATGGTGCCGGACACCCGACCGGCGATCGGCGCACACCCGACGGCGTTGAGCCCGTTCTTCAGCCTTTGCACGCCGACGTGGTCGATCGGATGCTTGACCGGCTCGGGGGCCGGGCCGTCGATCAGCGGCCGCTTCAGGTATTCCTGTTCGAGAACTTCCCTGAACTTGTCTATACCCCAGTCCTTGATCAGGAACTTCAGCCGTGCCTTGGCCCGCAGCCGCCGGTAGCCGTAGTCGCGGAAGATCGAGGTCACCGCTTCCCACACCTCGGGAACCTCGTCGAGCGGAACCCAGGCGCCGACCCGCTGGCCCAGCATCGGGGTGGTCGACAAGCCGCCGCCGACCCAGAGGTCCAGGCCGGGCCCGTGCTCGGGGTGATTGACGCCGATGAACGCGATGTCGTTGACCTCGTGCACCACGTCCTGCAGACCCGAGATCGCGGTCTTGTACTTGCGCGGCAGGTCGGCGAATTCGGGCTTGCCGATGTAGCGGTGCACGATCTCGTCGATTGCCCAGGTCGGGTCCAGCACCTCGTCGAGCGACTCGCCCGCCAGCGGCGAGCCCAGGATCACACGTGGGCAGTCACCACACGCCTCAGCAGTCTGCAATCCCACCTCGTCCAGGCGCCGCCAGATCTCGGGGACGTCTTCCACCCGGATCCAGTGGTACTGCACGTTCTCCCGGTCGGAGATGTCGGCGGTGTCGCGACCGAACTCCGTCGAGATCTGGCCCAGCGTGCGCAGCGCGGCGGCCGATAGCGCGCCACCGTCGCAGCGCACCCGCATCATGAAGTATTTGGCCTCGATCTTGTCGGTGTTGTCGTCGCCCGTCCATGAGCCGTCGTAGCCCTGCTCGCGCTGGGTGTAGAGACCCCACCAGCGAAAACGCCCCCGCAGGTCGCTCTTGTCGATGCTGTCGAAGCCGCCCTTGGCGTAGACGTTCAAGATGCGTTCCCGCACTTCGAGTGGGGCGCCGGCCTGTTTCATCTCTTCGTTGGGGTTGAGCGGCTCGCGATTCCCCAGCGCCCACTGACCCTCATTTCGAGGAGCCTTGGCGGGACGTGCTGTGGTCATTCGGCAGTTCTCCTTTTAGGAACGTTGCCAGCTTTGAAACGCGCAGAACACCGGTTCTCTTCCGGCTGCGCAGATCCGGCGGCCAGCTGGAGGTACAGGTGGGCGGGGTCTACGACATCAAGGCAGACAGCTACAGCTGCAGACGCGCTTGAGATCGATATGCCGCCGCGCCACTAGCGGAATCCGCGGGCTGGGCTTGGCGACGGTCACGGTGCACCATTCTGCCATGGATGGCGGCCAGCCGTGCCACCAGGTCAAACTTCTCCTCATGGTGATTAAAACTACCGAGCAAACCTGGGTCATTAGGTAAACAAAACCGAGAATCCGCTGAGAAAAACCGTGCCATGATTTGTCATGACTTCAGGTGAGGCACCGGTTGAGCTGCCTGGCATGCAGCCGGTTCCCGGCCAGCCCTTCGGCCTTTACGTACACGTTCCGTTCTGCATAACCCGTTGTGGATACTGCGATTTCAACACCTACACCCCGGCCGAGCTGGGTGGCGTGAACCCCGACGGGTGGCTGATGGCGCTGCGGGCAGAGCTCGAATTGGCCGCCGCGCGGCTGGACGTGCCGGTGGTGGACACCGTGTTCGTCGGCGGCGGGACGCCATCGTTGCTGGGCGGAGCGCGCATGACCACGCTGCTCGGTATGGTGCGCGAGTTTTTCCAGCTGGCGCCCGATGCCGAGATCACCACCGAGGCCAACCCCGAGTCGACCTGGCCGGAGTTCTTCGAGGAGATTCGCTCGGCCGGCTACACCAGGGTGTCGCTCGGCATGCAGTCGGTGGCGCCGCGGGTGCTGGCGGTGCTGGACCGGTTCCACTCGCCGGGGAGGGGGACGGCGGCGGCCCGCGAAGCGCTGGACGCCGGCTTCGAACACGTCAGCCTCGACCTGATCTACGGCACACCGGGCGAGTCGGATGACGACCTGCTGCGGTCCGTCGAAGCGGCGGTGGAAGCCGGTGTCGATCATGTGTCTGCCTACGCGCTGGTCGTCGAGAAGGGCACCGCGTTGGCCCGCCGGGTTCGCAACGGCGAGCTGGCGGCGCCCGACGACGACGTCCTGGCGCATCGCTACGAGTTGGTCGACACCGTGTTATCCGCGGCCGGGCTGACCTGGTACGAGGTGTCCAACTGGTGCCGGCCCGGCGGTGAATGCCGGCACAACCTGGGGTACTGGGACGGCGGCCAGTGGTGGGGTGCCGGACCGGGCGCGCACGGTTATGTGGGCGCGACGCGTTGGTGGAATGTCAAGCACCCCAACGCTTATGCGCAGATCCTGGCCGGTTCGGCGCTGCCGGTTGCCGGCTTCGAACAGCTCGGCGCCGAGGCGCTGCACACCGAAGACGTGCTGTTGAAAATCCGGCTGCGCCAAGGGCTTCCGCTCGCTCACTTGGATGCCGCCGAACGCGAACGCGCCGACGCGGTGGTTTCCGACGGCTTGCTGGAATCCGACGGCGACCGATTGACTCTCACGCCCCGCGGCCGGCTGCTCGCCGACGCGGTCGTGCGGACGCTGCTGGGGTAGCTAGAACCAGCTGCTGATCAATCGATTGACCTCGATGTACAACGGGATCCCGATAGTCACGTTGTAGGAGAACGTCAAACCCAGCGAGGCGGCCAGCGGCAGGGTCGGGCTGGCCTCGGGGATCGCCAGTCGCTGAACGGCCGGGACGGCTATGTAGGACGCCGCGCCACAGAGCACCGCGAACAGCACGTAGGTGCCGGGCTTGAAATCGGCGTGGGTCGCCGACGCGTAGACGTGGGCGACGATCATCCCGAGTGGCGCAAAAATATTCGGCGCCAACAACGCGAAGAAGATGAAACCAGGTCCGGCCGTCCGGAGGTCCTTCAGTTTGCGCGAGGCCGTCATGCCCATTTCGAGCAGGAACAGGCACAGCACACCCTGGAATGCCAGCACGAAGAACTTGTCGTCGTCGGCAACGACCTTCTGCCCCTGCAGCCCACTGATCAGGCCTATGACGATGCCGCCGATGAGCAGGACGAGCCCGGGGTTGAGGAATACCTCCTGGAAGAGTTCCCGGGAGAAAAGCGGCATTCTCTTGGCCTTGCCGCGGACCGGGCTGTGGTCCGGCTCCCAGTCTGGATGCTCGAGCTTCTCCATCGAAAGCTCCAGCTCCTGCTCGACACCCCGGTCGTGCTCGCTCGCGAGGCTGTCGCCGCGGGTGGGCTGCTTGGCGGTGCCGGGGCCGACCCCCACCTTGACCGGCGGCACGTACCCCGGCTCGTCCGGCATGTACCCCGCCTCGTTGAGACCCCGATGCCGCAGGCGTGCGACCAGGTACAGGGCTACCAGGCAGCCGGGGATCTCCATGACGGCCAGCATGACCGGCATGTAGGCGTTGAACGCGATATTCACCGCGGCCAGGAAGGCCACGCAGGTGGCAAAGGTTCCCGCCGAATCGGACCCGTAGTAGCCGGCGACCGTTGCTTTGTCGATGCGCCGCAGTGAGCTCAGGCCGGTGAGCAACAGATAGGCCAAACCTCCGATGAGGAAGTTCAGGACGAAACCCAGCACCATGAATCCGACGATGGTCCAGATGCCGGTGGTGATCTTGGCCAGCTCTTCACCACCGTGCCAGCCGATGGCCAGCAGCAGGTACATGGTCAGGCCCTGGTAGATCACGTACGGGAACTCGAACCGCACCTTGAGGATCGGGATCAGGAAGCCGAAGTAGAAGAACAGCAATAGAGGCTTGAACAAGTTATGGGTGAAGTTCTCCCAGAACTCATGCAACATCTGGCGCCTCCCGAGCGTCGTGTGGCGATCAAGGAAACACCCGACCGTCAGCGGTGCGACCTAACGTATCTTCAGAACCTTCAGATCACGCTGAAACTTAGCGGGGCGGCTGCCAAACCGCTACTCGTCGACACGCGCAATAGCCGCAGGTATTACCAAGTTTTCCTCGCGTAACAGCTTTGAAACAGCCGGCCCCGACAACTGCGCTGGTAATGTGGCGTCGACGCGCGAAGGCGTGAGGGTGGTGTCAACCTACTGTGGATTCGCTGTGTAAGGTGTTGCGGCCCGGCGCGCCGAGAAAGTCTCGGGGCGTGGCCTGACGGCCGAGAAGAGGCGGTCGGCCGTCAATCTGTTGCCTGAGCGACCATCAACTCGTGTTCGGCTCGTTCCGTGCGGGCCACCTGCTCGACGGCGGCCAGGGCGATCCGCGTGCTCGTCTCATGATTGGACATTGGCCGCATGTGGTCCCATCCCTCGATCACCAGCCTCGGACTCTGATCTTGGCCGCTGAACTCCTCCAGGAAATGACGGAGCGACTCACCTGTCGTGTGATCGACGAGAGGCACGCGCGAGCTCAAGTGGAGATACACCGCCTGGGTACCGTTCGAAAGTTGCCCCAGCTCCCGAATCACGTGGAACAGGTTGAAACACACCAGGGGACCATCCAAGTACAAGTGGCACGTGCCCTCATCCGATTTCCGTTGAGACACCGGATTGCGGAAGAGACTGAGGAAGCGGCCGGCAAAACTCGGCTTGGCGGATTCCGAGCCGTTTCTCAGGGTGTGCCAGAGGCCCACGTACCACAGGTTCAGTAGCAACTCCAGGACGACGCCGGCGACGATGCCGATGAGCAGGTCCGTCGTCACGGTCACGAGCAATGTGGTGACGAAGACAACGAACTGCTCCGTCCCGATCCGCGCGACCTTGAGCCAAAGCGCGGGCTTACACAGCTTGTAGCCGATGAAGACCAGGATGGCGGCCAGGACCGCCATCGGGACCATGTCGATCACATGGCGGCCGAGCAGCACGAACGTCAAGAGGAAGCAGGCGTTGTAGAAGTTGGCCCACTGGGTGCGGCCGCCGGCCAGGACATTCGCCGTGCTCTTGACCATGCCGGGGATGATGGTCAAGCCACCGAGCAGGCTCGAGGCGCCGTTGGACACGCCCATGGCCAGCAAGGTCCGGTCCGGGTCGGACCGGCGGCGATAGGGGTCGATGTTGTCCACGGCCGCGATCGTCGCCAGGGACTCGGTCCCGTCGATCAAAAGCAGGGTGACAACCAG
This sequence comes from uncultured Actinomycetota bacterium, assembly GCA_963735655.1. Lineage (GTDB taxonomy): Bacteria > Actinomycetota > Actinomycetes > Mycobacteriales > Mycobacteriaceae > Mycobacterium. Next base: position 45,930 of record CAVTLW010000023.1, on the reverse strand, counting down.
ATAGGCCAGGGGGAGGAACAGCGCGGCGTCGGTGAATGCCTCACCGAACTGGGGGAAGACGATCCCGTGCTCGAGCGAATCGGGCACGTTGATCAGGTGGGATTTGTCCAACTTCAGGATGAATGTGCCCACCACCGTGCCGGCCAGGAACACCCAGACCGGAGGCGGCATGATCTTCAGCAGTCGCCCGGGCAGGGCCGACAGCACGAACAACGCCGCCAGGCAACCGATCCCCAGGGCGAAGACCTTGGGGCTCATCGACTGGACATGGCGGGGCACTTCGCCGAGGACCGCCCAGAATTCGTGGGCCTCGAACTTCACTCCCATGAAGAGAGGGATCTGCTTGACGATGATCATCAGGCCGATCGCCGCCAGCATGCCCTGGATGGCCGCGGCCGGGAAGATGGCGCTCAGGCGGGCCACCTTCAACTTGGCCAGGACCACCTGCAACACCCCCGCGATGGCGATGGCGACCAGGACCAGAGGGTATCCGACCGCGAGCAACTCGGACTGGGAGGCGCCGTGGCCCAGGCGGGCGTGTCCCAGCATGATCATGCCGGCGAACAGGGCCGGCGCGAGTCCCGCGGCGGGGCCGCTGATGGTCACATACGAGCCGCCCAGGAACGGCAGGATGAAACCGGCGATGATCGCCGACACGATCCCGCAGATCGGTGGCGCGCCCGAGGTGATGGCGATTCCCATCGAGAACGGCAGCGAGATCATCGCCACCGTGAAACCCGAGCGAAGGTCGTAGCGCCAGTGTTTGAGACCGGCCAGGCCATTGCTGGGCTTCTCGGTCGGAACGGCCAGGATCTCCGTCATAGATGCACAGCCTCTCCGCCGATCATGCGACTCCGGCGCCCCTCCCGAGGGCCATGGCCGAGTCAACATAAATACTCGGGAGGAGCGGAATCTTCCCGAGGGTAGGCGGCAAACCGCTCGCATACCAGCCAGAACGCGGGCCCGGTTACCAGGTGTTACGCAGTTTTCCTGGTGTTGACGTCGTTGAAACGGCCATGAAACGAGCCGTGCAGTGGCCAGCGGTCAACGTGACTTTAGTGTGAATCCACGGTGAGGTCGCTGTGCGCTCCAGGGTTGGGGCTGGGCGCTCCGGGGCCGGGGCGGGAGTTGAGGGCCCCTTGCGTGCGGGAGTGACGAGGGATGGCCGGACAGCGACGTCCCGTTTGCGGTGGGTCGTGGTTTCCTCGAAGCCGTCGACCCGGCAAATACTGAGCACGCCGGTGTCGTGGTTGATCGTCAGCTCGTCGGAAGCCTCCGTGGATCTCTTCGCCGTGAGAATTGGCGGGATCAGTGCAAACCGGGGCCCAGAAGGCGCGGGGGGCGCGGACTTTCATAGGTTAGGCTACATTTACTAACTGTGACCGAGGTCAGCGTCGAGACGAGTGCCGTCAGCACCGCGCCACAGTCCATTCCGTTGCCCGCCGACAGCTCTCCGGCCGACTTGGCGGCCGAACTTGCCGCCGCGCTGTTCGAGCCCACCGGCGAGGAGTACCTGCTGTACGAGCACGACGGTCAGTGGGTGGTGGCCGCCGGTGTGCAGGCGATGGTGGAGCTGGACAGCGATGAACTGCGTGTCATCCGTGACGGCGTGACTCAGCGACAACAGTGGTCGGGACGGCCCGGCCCGGTGCTGGGCGAGGCCGTGGACCGGCTGCTGCTGGAAACCGACCAAGCCTTTGGCTGGATCGCCTTCGAATTCGGCGTATACCGATACGGGCTGCAGCGGCGCCTGGCGCCACGCACTCCGCTGGCCCGCGTCTTCTGCCCACGTACCCGCATTGTGGTGACGCAGGAAGAGATTCAGCTATCCGGTGCCGGGCTCCAATACCGCGAGACGGTGTACCGACTGCTTCGTGACGGTGTCAGCGACATACCCGACCCCGCATCGGTCGACGTGGCCGCCGACCCGTCGGAATATCGCGAACGGGTGGCGGCGGCCGTCGGTGAGATCACCGCCGGTCGCTATCACAAGGTGATCCTGTCGCGTTGTCTCGAAGTGCCGTTCGCGCTGGACTTTCCGGCGACCTACCGATTGGGTCGTCGGCATAACACCCCGGTGCGGTCGTTCTTGTTGCGACTGGGCGGAATTCGTGCGCTGGGCTACAGCCCGGAACTCGTCGCCGCAGTCGACCGCGACGGGGCGGTGATCACCGAACCGCTGGCCGGCACCCGGGCGCTGGGTCGAGGCTACGCACGTGACCGGCAGGCCCGCCACGACCTGGAATCGAATCCCAAAGAGATTGTCGAGCACGCTATTTCGGTGCGAACCTCACTGCAGGAGATCACCGAGATCGCCGAACCCGGGACCGCCGCGGTTATCGACTTCATGACGGTGCGCGAGCGCGGGAGCGTGCAGCACCTCGGCTCGACGATCAGCGCGCGTCTGGGCCCGCAGAGCGACCGGATGGATGCGCTCGAGGCGCTCTTCCCGGCCGTCACCGCGTCGGGAATCCCGAAAGCGGCCGGCGTCAAAGCCATCCTGCGTCTCGATGAAGGCCCACGCGGCCTGTATTCCGGCGCGGTCGTGATGTTTTCCGCGGACGGCGGACTCGACGCCGCGCTGGCACTGCGAGCGGCCTACGAGCACGATGACCGGACCTGGCTGCGGGCCGGGGCCGGCATCATCGAAGCGTCGGACCCCGCCCGCGAATTCGAGGAGACCTGCGAGAAGCTCTCCACGCTGGCGCCATATCTGGTTGCGCGTCAGTAGCTTTCGGCTGACCGCCGCCGGCTCGGGTGACTGCTCCAGATAGTCGGCCAGTATCCGGCTGACCAAAGACTCGATCGTCGATTCGATCGACGACGCCAGTGTGGCGGTGACGGTCGCGACGGCCTGAGTGCGGAACCGGACCAGCATGGTGATCAGCTCGGCGATCTCGGCGTCAGCCGGCAGGGGTTGTCCCGGCTTGATCCGGTCCATGACGTGCTCGGCGCCGGTGCGCACCAGTTTGTCGCTGATCTCGTCGATCTTCGGCACGATCTGCTCGTGCAGGTCGATGAGTTTGTCCAAACCAATGCCGTAACCACGGATCTCGTTGAATGCCTCGATGAGTTTGGGCCGGATCACGGTCGCGTTTTCGCCGTCGACCCGGATCACCTGCAGCGCCTGCAGCCGCTCGAATGCGCGGGGGTCGTCGACGAGTCGGTGCGCCTGGGCCAGCGGCATCGTTTGCGGCTTCTCGGTGGTCCAGGTACCCACGATCGCCGTCTCGAGGCCGAGGACGTCGCCCAGGTTCTTACCCTCTTCCCACGCGCTGAGCATTTCCCGGACGTGCGCGATGTTGTATCCGCGGTCGAGCATCGAGGTGATCAGCCGCAGCCGGGTCAAGTGAGTGTCGTTGAACAGTGCGATGCGCCCGACGCGCAATGGCGGCGGCAGCAGGCCACGGTCGCGGTACACCCGGATATTGCGCGTGGTGGTGCCGGCCAGCCGGGCCAGGTCATCGATCCGGTACTCACCGGACGCGGCCACGCCGTGGGGGTGGCGGACGGCGGCGTCGAAAAGCTGTGACACCGTGGCTTCGACGAACTCACGGAACTCGCGGGACTGGCGCCGGACGCGTCGGGGCGCCCGCCGCACGTTGTGCAGCACGCTGGCGATCGTGCCGGGTTCGGGTCGTGCTGGTCGGTCGGATGCCATGTCGGGACCCCGCGTCACGCCGAGGAGATGGCGCGGGCGCCGGCGTTGTGGGTGACGGCGTCGTAGTGGTCGAACCGGAAATCGCGCATCTGGCGAAGATACTGGGTGGCGAAGCCGGGGTACATCGAGCCGTTGAATCCGTCCTTGGTGAGATACCAGCTGTTGCAACCAGACATCCAGGTCGTCTTGGTGAGCCGGCGCTGAATTCGCCTGTTGTAACGGCGTTGCACGTCGTCGCGCACGTCGAGATAGCGCAAGTCGTTGTCCAGGATGGTGGTGATTCCCCGCACCGCATAGTCGAGCTGACCTTCGACGTAGACCAGCAGCGAGTTGTGTCCGGGCCCGGAGTTGGGGCCGGTCATGAAAAACAAGTTGGGGTAGCCGTGCGCGCTGATGCTCTTGTACGCCTGGGCGCCGTCGGCCCATTCGGCGGCCAGCGACCGGCCGTCGAGTCCGGTGACGCTGAACGGCGGCCCGGTCAGGTGCACGTCGTAACCGGTGGCGAACACGATGGCGTCGAGGTGGTGTTCGATGCCGTCGCTGGTGCGGATGCCGACGGGGCTCAGCGTCGCGATCGGCCAGTCGATGAGCTTGCAGTTGTCCCGCTGCAGAGCGGGGTAATAGTCGCTGGAGACCAGCATGCGCTTGCAGCCCGGCGCGAAGTCCGGGGTCAGCTGTCGTCGCATCCACTTGTCTTTGACCTGCGCGCGGATGTGGGCCCGACCCAGCCGCGCCACCAGCGATGTCAGCGGCGTATTCCACACCAGAGCCGAGGCACTGGCTTCGTGGCCCCAGAACAGGGCTTGGCGCGCAAGTTGTTGACTAGCAGGAACTTTGGCGAACAGAGCTTGCACCGCCGGCGGCGTGGCCACATCCAAGCGTGGCAGCACCCAGCCGGGAGTGCGCTGGAATACCTTGACGAAGTCGGCCCGCTTCACCAGCTCCGGAATGATCTGGATGGCGCTGGCCCCGGTGCCGATGACGGCGACCCGCTTGCCGGTGAAGTCATAGTCATGGTCCCAACGGGCGCTGTGGATCTTCGTGCCCCGGTAGCTGTCCAGACCCCGGATGTCGGGAAAACTGACGTCCGACAGCGGTCCCGATGCCAATATCACGGTACGAGCGCGAAACTGGTTGTGGTCTTTGGTCTTGACTGTCCAGGCGCCCGCATGCTCGTCGAAGGTCAAGTCACTGACTTCGTGGTTGAACCGGATGTGACGGTGGACGTCGAACCTTGTTGCCATGTCCTCGATGTGGCGGCAGATCTCCGGGGCGGGGGAGTAGGTTCGCGACCATGTCGGGTTCTTGACGAACGAAAACGAGTACAGCAGTGAGGGGACGTCGCAGCTTGCACCCGGATACGTGGTGTCGCGCCAGGTTCCACCGATGCGGTCGCTGCGCTCCAAAATGATGATGTCTTCAGCGTTTCCGACGCCGGCTTCGGCCAATCTCATCGCGGCACCGATGCCGGTGAACCCGGCGCCGATGATCAGGGCCGGGTAGGTGTGCTCGGTCATGCCGCGGGCCGGTAGGTGAGTTCTTTGAACCAGGTGGGCACCGGTTTGAGCAGCGGTCTGGGGTAGCGATCCGATAGCCACACCATCGAGTTGGCCAGCAGGTGATACGGGTGCCGTGGGTTGATCACCATCGCGGAGTGCAGTTTGAGAACTTGATATGCGGGCACCCGCCAGGTCTTCTCGCTGCGCCCGCCGAGTTGCTTGAAACGCTTGACCGCGTTGTAAAGTCGCTCGGGTTCCATGCCCATTCCGGCCATTTCGTTGCGTACCCGGTTGAGCAGCGGCAGGTACATCAGCGCACCGATGATCACGCCGGCGATCGCGACATTGCCGACAAACTCGATGGCCAGCCGGCGCGCCGTCGCGTGACCGATCATGTCGAGCACTTCGAAGTCGACGGCGATATGCCGTGATTCGTCGTTGTTGATCTTCTCGAACACCTGATGGCACACCGGGTCCTCGACGGTGTCGAGCAGGAACTTCAGCAACGCCCCGTCCAGGGCGACCTCGAGCATCGGGATGACAGTGCCGAGCAACGACAACGGCATGTCGTCGGAATAGTTGTCGAGCCACGAGATGGCCAACCGGATATTGACATTCGGCTCGGGGACCTCGCCATCGTCCAGCATGCCCCAGCGCTTCATCAGCGCCATCTCGGCGTTGGCGTGGCGCTGCTCCTCGGCGTGGAAATACCGGTAGATCTCGGCGACCGTCGGATTGGGCGCCTTCTTGGCCAGCGCAGCGAACCCGCGGGCGCCGATGTTCTCGATCCAGCACAGATCGGCCATGAACGCCTTGAGCTTTGGCCGGAACTCTGCCCGGATGGTATCGGCGCCCGGTGCGTCCCAATCGATGTCAGCGAGCGCCCATTGACGATCCTTGATCTTGGCGAGCATGGCTTCCATTTCGATGGCCACCGTGAGCTCCTTTCGTTGCTGCCCGTTAGTTCCCGGCCGCCCGGGAGATCAGGCCGGCCCCCGCGTGTATGCCTGGGGCGCCAGGCGTTTGATGTTCCAGCCGACCTTGGCGTCGAGCTGCGGCAGGCAATACAGCTCGCCGCGGTCGTGCGCATCCAGGCACATCCGGGCCACCTTTTCGGCCGAGAAGCCGATCCAGCGCATGAGTTTGTGGGCCAGATTGCTGGATTCCTCGGTGATGCGGCCGGATTCGACAATGTTGGTTTTGACGAATGTCGGGCACAGCACGGTCACTCTGACGCCACTGCCGGACAATTCGGCGGCCAGGGTCTCCGACAGGGAGAGCACGCCGGCCTTGCTGACGTTGTACGGACCCATTCCGGGCGCCGCGCCGAACGCGGCCGCCGAGGCGACGTTGATGATGCCGCGCGGGGCGTGCGACGGGCCGGCGTCGCGCAAGATCGGGGTGAATACGTGACAACCGTGGATGGGCCCCCACAGATTGACGCCCAAAGTCCACACCCAATCGTCCAGCGGCACATCGCCGATGGGCGTGCCGCCGGCGCCGACGCCGGCGTTGTTGATCACCAGCGTGGGTGCCGCCCCGAACCAGGACTGCGCCTCGCCGGCCAGCGATTGCACGTCGTCGATCCGGGACACATCGCAGCGGATCGCAACGGCCTTGGCGCCTTGCCCGATGATCGCATCGACGGTGTGCTGGGCGGCGGCTTCGTCGATGTCACTGCAGACCACCGCGCCGCCGCGTCGGCCGAGTTCGACCGCGAACGCCGCGCCGATCCCACTGCCGGCCCCGGTCACCACCGCCGACGCGCCTCGGCTGGTGGTGTGCGACTTCTTCAACAACTTGTCCAGTGGCCCAAGCATTCTCAGCCCGCCTTCGCTTCGGTGGCTTCGGCTAGCGCCTTGCCGATGAACCCGGGCAGCACGGAGTTGACCTGCTTGACCTGGGTGCCGGCCAGTGACGGGCCGAGCGTGTCCATGATTGCGGCGATGAGCCGGCGCGAAGCCCATAGGCCCCAGGCGCGTTCGGGCGGCATGGCCCCGCTGATCGGCCGCAGCACCATCGTGGTCACCGCGACCGCGCCGCGTGATCGCAATGACCCGCGCGCCGGAACGCCGTCGTTCATGGGACGCAGTCAATCCCAAATGGTGACATTAGTCAATGGCAGGTTTCGGGCAGCTTCTGGGCCGGACTGGTTTCCATTCGCTGTTGGCGATTATTACGATTCGGCACTATTTTGCTCGTGTGATGTTCTCAGCTGCGGGTGCAGCATCTCGTTGGTTCGTCCCCTTCTTGGCGGTTGCGGCCGTTGCCGGCATCGGTGTCAGTGCCGCCCCGCTGCAGGTCGGTCCCCCGCCGGCGATACGTCTGGCCGATGCGGGCGGCCCGTTGTGGCAGCCCTTCTACGTCGACCCGGTGTCGGCGGCCATGGGAGCGCACAACGCCAATCCGGGGAATGCCCAGCTGACCGCCATCGCCACCACGCCGCAGGCGTACTGGCTCGACCAGGCATTTCCTGCCGGTTCGGTCGGTGGCAGGGTCGCCAGTTACGCCGGCGCTGCAGCGGCTGCCGGCAGCATGCCCATCTTCACGCTGTATGGAATCCCGCATCGCGACTGCGGCAGCTATGCATCCGGTGGGTTCTCGTCCGGCGCCGACTATCGGGGGTGGATCGACTCGATCTCCGCCGGCCTGGGCGGCTCGCCGGCGGCGCTCATCGTCGAACCCGATGCGCTCGACATGGCCGACTGTTTGTCGGGTGACCAGCGTCAGGAACGCTTCGACCTGATCCGCTACGCCGTCGACACCCTGACTCGCGATCCGGCCGCGGCGGTGTACGTCGACGGCGGGCACTCGCGCTGGTTGAGCGCGGAGGAAATCGCCAACAGGCTCAACCAGGTCGACGTTGGGCGTGCGCGGGGTTTCAGCCTCAACGTCTCGAACTTCTTCACCACCGATGAGGAAGTCGGCTACGGCGAGGCGGTTTCGGGGCTCACGAACGGCGCGCACTACGTCATCGACACCTCGCGCAACGGTGCCGGAGCCGCAGGCGACAGCGCAGCCAACTGGTGCAACCCGGGCGGCCGAGCTTTGGGCACCCCGCCCACCACGGCTGCTGCGGGCGCGCACGACGACGCCTACCTGTGGATCAAACGTCCCGGTGAATCCGACGGATCATGCAACGGGGGAGCCCAGGCGGGCCACTTCGTGAGCGACTACGCCATCAGTCTGGCCCAAAACGCGGGCCAGTAAGGCGACTGGACGGCGTCGTAAAACCATTTGTCCCATACGGCACTGGCCGGACCAGTTGTCTTTGTACCCGGGTACGTGCGACATGCCCGGTGCCCGTGGCAGGCGCTGCCGACACCTGCCAGGGACGCGGCGCGGGATCAGCCCTACGCCTGCCGGAGCGGACGCTGGCGCACCAGCGTCGGCCACCAGAACCACGGCCCGAGCAGTCGCAGGATGCACGGCACGACGAACGAACGCACGATCAGCGTGTCGAGCAGCAGGCCGATGCACACCGTCGAACCCAACTGGCCGATGGTGCGCAGATCGCTGGTGAGCATCGCCAGCATGGTGAACGCGAACACCAAACCCGCGGACGTCACGACACCGCCCGTGCTGCCGAGCGCGCGGATCAGCCCGGTGTTTATCCCGGCGTGAACCTCGTCTTTGACGCGGGCGATCAACAGCAGGTTGTAGTCCGAACCGACCGCCACCAGGATGATGAACGTCAGCGGCAGAACCAACCAGTGCAGGTGCAGGCCGATGAGATGCTGCCATAGGAGTATCGAGAGCCCGAACGCCCCGGCATAGGAGAAGGCCACCGTGCCGGGAATCACCAAGGCGGCGACCAGGCTTCGCGTGATGACCAGCATGATCACGAAGATCAGCACGAAGGCGGCGATCGCCGCGATGAGCAGATCGGACGTGGCGTATTCCTTGATGTCCCTATCGTTGGACCCCGAGCCACCGATGTAGACCCGCGCGCCGGCCAGCGAGGTCTCTTTCAAGATCGTGGTGATCGCCCCGGGGAACTTTTCGACGTGTTCAACGCCTTCGGGACCCATCGCGTCCCCCTCGTGGGTGACGATGAACCGGGCGGCCTTACCGTCCGGCGACATCATCAGCTCCATGCCAGTCTTGACGTCGTCGTTGTCGAAACCTTCTCGGGGGATGTAGAAGAAGTCATCGCTCTGGGCCGCGTCGAAATCGAGCCCCACATTGACCATGTCGTCGAAGGTCTGATCCGTCTGGGTGGACTGCAGATCCGCCGAACCGTAAGTCTTGACTAAAAGAGCGGATAGGGCCTCCGTGTCGTCGGCCGTGAGTTTCAGCTGCACAATTATTTGCGGCACGATCCGGTCGATGGCATCGAGGGAATTTCTGGCGTCGATGATATCGGCGGCCAGCTTGTCGATATTGTCGAGCGTATCGAAGAGCGATCTGAATGCCCAGCACATGGGAACGTCGAAAGCAGTGGCGATCGAAATAGAAATAGGCTTTGATCGGTCGCCAGAAATCGTCAAAGTTTGAGATCTCCGAATTCATCTCATCGGTGACTCGTTGCAGATCCTCTACGGTGAGAGCCGTCTTGTGCAGCTCATCCGACATTTGTTGGAAGAAGTCGATCTCCTTACGCAGGACCGCGACGGAGTGCGTCTGGATCTGCGCCTGCTCGTTGGTATTCGCGTTTTGCTGCCTGTTGAACGGGAGCTGTTGACCATTCCCGCTGCCCTGCGTGGTGAACAAGTACGGAATCTTGGCGCGTTCCAATGCTCGGCCCATGGGCCTGGTGATGCTTTGCACCATCGCGACGCCGGGAAGACGGATAAGGCTTCTGGCCACCCGGTCCAGCGAGATGAAATCGGCTGAGTTCCGCATGTCGTGATCCGTCTCGACCATCAGCATCTCGGAGAACAGCTTGCTCTTCGGGAAGTGTCGATCCGCTGCCTGGAAACCCAGATTGGCAGGGCGCATCGGCCGGCTGGTACTGGCGGTCGTCGTAGTTCTGCCGGTAGGTCGGCACGAAAACCGCGCCGAGCATGACGAGAGCTGAACTGGCCGCGAGGATCGGCATCGGCCACCGCACAACGCTGGTCCCGATCCGCCGATATAGATGCGCTTTGGCGGGCGAGCGCGGGTCGAACATCCCGAACAGGCTGCCCACCGTGAGTATCGCCGGGCCGAGTGTCATCGCCGCCGCGATGGTGAACATCATGGTGATGGCGACGGCCGGGCCCATCGTGTGGAAGTAATTGAGTCGCGCAAATGTCAAGCAGTAACAGGCGCCTGCGATTGTCAGGCCAGAGCCGAGGATGACAGGCGTGATGCCCTTGTAGGCGATGTAGAACGCCTCTTCCCGGCTTTCGCCGGCTTGCCGCGCCTCGTGATAGCGGCCCATCAAGAAGATGCCGTAATCCGTCCCCGCGCCCAAGGTCAGCGCAATGACGATATTCACGGCGAATGACGAGAGTTCGATGTACCCGTAGATGTCCCGAGGGTTGACACCACCCCCTTTGCGACCAGCATCTCGATGAGAACTCCGGCCAACGGCACCAGCAGGGTGGCAAAGGACCGGTACACGAGCAGCAGCATCCCGATGATGAGCAAGATCGTGACGATCGTGACGTTGTTCAGGCTCGCGTTCGCAATGGCCAGCGTGTCCGAGGCGAGCGGAGCCGCGCCGCTGACGTAGACCTTGAGCCCGGGCGGCGGCGTGTCCTTCTTGATGATGTTCCGAACGGCGTTGACCGACTGGTTCGCTTCTATTTGGCCGATGTCGCCCGCGAGACGCAGCAACACGTACGTGCACTTGCCATCGAGGCTCTGCGCTCCGGCCGCAGGTGAACGGCTTGCCCCACAGATCCATCACGTACTGCACATGCTTGGGGTCCTGCCTTCAGCCGGCGCATCAGATCGTCGTAGTACTTGTGATCCTGATCGCCCAACGGTCGGTCCGCTTCAAACACGACCATGGTCAAGTTGGTCGAGTTGGATTCGTGGAACTTCTCCCCGATGCGCAGCAATGCCCGTTGCGACGGCGCGTAATGCGGGACCATCGGCCCGGCGAGTTCTTCGGCGACTCTCTCCACCTGGGGCATAAAGGTATTCGTCGTCACGGCGAGAAGTGCCCAGAAGACCAGGATCGGAATGGCGAGGACGCGGACCATTCGCGGGACGAACGGTCGCTTGACCCTGGGCTCGTTCACAGGCTCGCTCATGCGGATTTCACTATGCAGAAGACGTGCGCATCCTGATCGCTATTGGACTGTTCATTGCGCACAACGCCATTCACCCGTATCCGGCAGCCGACCTGACCGCCACGAACCTGCGCCGAAATGCTGCCGGACACCACGGTGAGCGTGGTCGTCTCCGTGTGCGACCACGGCAAATCCGTGAGATCGACCCGATGCGGATGTCCGTCGATGTCCACGTAGACGAGCATCCCGCCGTCCCCGGCGGAGCCGAACAACTCGTACGTGAGCTGCTTGGGCGTGAACTCCGGAGGTGCTTGCGGCTGATTGACCGTGACGACAGGCGCGGGCTCGGAGAACTGGTGCACCTTCCACATGCCCACCAGACCCACGCCGACCACAACGACGCCGACCAGCGGCAGCCAGGCTCGCTCCAAGACAGTCCGGCCGACTGAACGAGGGCTCACGCGATCACCCTTCGGAATCCGGTTCCCGACCCCGTCATCGCGTCCCCTATATCAACTACGTTGACATATGAACGTGTAAAGACTACCAACGCTGCGCCGGAACGCGAACACGAGGTGAGGCGGAACGTATCACCTGCTCGTCGCGATTGGCAGCACGGGCGAACCCGGTCGTCAAGTTCCCGGCGAATCACGGGTTTTGCTGGGGTACTTTCGCCAGTCGCCTTCTCAATCTGTTGGTGCTGAGCATCCGAAGGGCGAGGCTGGTGGAGGTCAACATGGGGATCACCCCGAGAAACGTCCGCTCCGAGGGCGTGGCTCCATGCAAGTGCTCAAGACTGCCGAACACATAAAAGCATCCCAGCGTGAATATCATGCCGGGGATTGCTAACGCGAACACCGAGCTACGATCACCAATACCCGCCTCGCATAAGCCAATTCATCTGGTGTCATCGGCTCACGCTTGCGCACTTTAGCGATCACCGATTTGGGCGCTGCCTGATTTCTTCACCGAACGTCGGGACGGTCGGTTGCGTAGCCGACGTACATAGAAAAAAGCAATGGTGGCCATGACAAATACCATCGCGAGGAAAATTACGGTCAGTAAACCAAATAATGCCGTATTCATGGTTCCCGTCCTTGGTGTCCGGAGACTCTTCGAAACGCTACCTCAATCGCACGGCTCCAAGCGGCTGACCACCGGTGAGGTAACGGTTCGCGCACGTTCGGTCGACCACGACACGTCGTCCGCGGTTCTTGTCTCCCCGCGGTCAACAATTCGGTACGTGACCCAAGTGCGGGAGTCCGACGTTGGTGCGTGAGATATCCCGCCAGACGTTCCTGCGGGGCGCCGCCGGAGCGCTAGCGGCGGGCGCAGTTCTTCGGAACGGGTCGATTCGGCTCGGTCGTGGCGAACGCCGACCCGTCGACCTCCGCCTGGAGCGCTCTTTCCACCGCCATCGGCGGACAGGTGCTGACGCCTGGTGACGCGCAATTCGACACGGCCAAGCAGGTTTTCAACACCAACTACAACGGTTCGACGCCGGCGGCGGTCGTCGCCGTGACGTCGCCGGCCGACGTGCAGAAGGCGATGGCATTCGCCGCTGCCCACAACCTCAAGGTCGCGGCGCGCAGTGGTGGGCACTCCTACGTGGGGGCGTCCACGGCCAACGGAACCATGGTGCTCGACCTGCGTCAGCTGCCCGGGGGAGTCAAGTACGACGCCGGCAGTGGCCAGATCACGGTGACGCCCGCGACCAGTCTGTACGAAATGCACCAGACGCTGGCCGCGGCCGGCCGCGGTATCCCGACCGGCACCTGCCCGTCGGTCGGTGCCGCGGGGCACGCCCTGGGCGGCGGACTGGGCGCCCATTCCCGGCATGCTGGCGCGCTCTGTGACCAATTGACGTCGGCATCGGTGGTGCTGCCCAACGGGCAGGCCGTCACCGCGTCGGCCAACAGCAACCCCGATCTCTTCTGGGCGTTGCGCGGCGGCGGTGGCGGCAACTTCGGGGTGACCACCTCGCTGACCTTTGCCACGTTCCCGACCGGGCAGTACGACGTCGTCAACCTCAACTATCCCGTCGGAGTCGTTCGCCCAGGTCCTGCTCGGCTGGCAGAGTTGGCTGCGCACGGCCGACCGGAACAGTTGGGCGCTGGCGGACGCCACCGTCGACGGGATGGGCACGCACTGCCGCATCATGGCGACCTGCCCGGCCGGGTCGGGCGGCAGCGTGGCGAGCGCGATCGCGTCAGCCGTCGGGGCGCAGCCGAGCGGGACCGACAGCCACACGTTCGGTTACTTGGACCTGGTGAACTATCTGGCCGTCGGCAACCTCAACCCGTCGCCGCTCGGATATGTCGGCGGCTCAGACGTTTTCACGACCATCACTCCGGCCGCCGCCAAGGGGATCGCCTCGGCGGTCGACGCCTTTCCTCGCGCGGCGGGCCGTGCATTGGCGATCATGCATGCGCTCGACGGCGCCCTGGCCACTGTGGCGCCGGGAGCCTCCGCGTTTCCGTGGCGGCGGCAGTCCTCGCTGGTGCAGTGGTACGTCGAGACATCCGGTGACCCGTCGGCGGCGACCGGTTGGCTCAACACCGCACACCAAGCCGTGCAACCGTATTCGGTCGGCGGCTATGTCAACTACCTCGAAGCGGGCCAGCCGGCTTCGCGGTACTTCGGTCCGAATCTGTCCAAGCTGAGCGCCGTGCGGCAGAAGTATGACCCCAGCCGGGTCATGTTCTCACCCATGACTATTTAGTTCGCCGCGGCGATTTGGCGGGCTATCGCCCGTTTGTCGATCTTGCCTACCGGGGTGGTGGGCAGCGTCGGCAGCGCGACCAGCATGTCGGGCCGGCAGTGGGTGGCCAACCCGCGCTCATCAAGGTAGCCATTCAACTCCGCGAGCGTCACCGGTGGTCCCACGAAAACCACTGCAGCGCAGATCTTTTCCCCAAGATCGGGGTCGGGCAGCGGAACAGCCGCGGCCGACCAGATCGCCGAATGGCTCATCAGATGCTCTTCGAGAGGCTGGGCGGCGATGGATTCACCGCAGCGGCAGATGACGTCTTTGACCCGACCGGTGACCTCCAGGTAGCCGTCACTCCTGAGGCGGACCAGGTCGCCGCTGCGGTAGAAGCCCTCGGGATCGAAGCAGCGCTCGTTGTCGCGCGCGGCGCGGAAATAGCCGTTGAACGTGTACGGACCGCGCACCAGGAGTTCGCCCTCGTCGCCGGGAGCCACCGGGTGGCCCTCGGCGTCGACGACGCGCAGTTCGTCGGCCGCGCACAGCGGCCGGCCTTGAGTGTGCTCGAGCACCTCGGGTGGGTCGTCGAGCCGGGTGTAGTTCAACAGGCCTTCGGCCATCCCGAACACCTGTTGCAGGCCTGCAGTCAGCGCCGTGCGGACCAGCCGCGCGTCCTGCGGCTCGAGCTTGGATCCGCCAACCTGTAAGAGCCGCAGCGACTTTGGTGTCACCGGTTCCCAGTCGCAGGCTTGCGCCCACAGTTTGGCCAGTGCCGGCACCAGCGCCGTGACGGTCACACCGTTCCGCTCGATCGTCGCGAACGCGGCCTCCGGGCTCGGGTCGGCGCTGAAAACGATTGAGGCGCCGACAGTCATCGCGCCGAGGATGCCAGGACAGGCCAGCGGGAAGTTGTGTGCTGCCGGCAGCGCGACGAGATAGACGTCGGCACTGGTCAGCCGGCACAATTCGGCGCTTGCGGTGGCGTTGTAGACGTAGTCGTCGTGCGTGCGCGGGATCAGTTTCGGCGCGCCGGTGGTGCCGCCCGACACGAGCAGCAACGCAGGCGACGCGGTGTCGGTGACCACTTCGGGTGGGTCGGCAGCGGGCAGATCGGACCACGCGATGAAGGGGCCGGGGTCACCGTCGACGACCACGTGGCGCACCTCGGGATGCGCGGCGACCAGTTGCTCGGCCATCGAGCGGTAGTCGAACCCGTTCGCCGTCTCGGCGATCACCAGGCCGACCGCACCGCTGCACGTCGCGAAGTGATCCAGTTCCGCCAGCCGATGCCCGGGCAGGCACAACACCGGGATGGCGCCGGTGCGCAACAGGCCGAACAGCGCGACGGCGAACCGGCACGAATTGGGCAGCTGCAACAGCACCCGGTCAGCGGGGGCGATCCCGAGCGCGGCGAACCCCGCGGCGGCTCGGTCGACGAGTTTGTCCAGCTCGCAGTACGTGCAGCTGCCGTCGGAATCCACCACCGCAACGTGGTGCGGCCAGGTCGTCGCGGCCCGTCGCAATACCGAATCGACCGTCCGACCGGTCCAGTAGCCGGCCGCCCGGTACCTGTCCGCCCGCACTGGCGGAAAGGGCGTGAAACCGTCCAGCGCAGCGGGTTGTGCTGCGGATTCGGACCGTTCGGGGGGGACTAGCGGAGAGGTAACAGGCACTCGTCGACTCCCTCGGGGCGGACGTGATGGCCTCGCGAACATACGGTAGCGTACACGAAGTTAGGGCAGCCTGAGCTAAGGTGATCGACGGAGGTGGGGCTGTGAGTGGCGCATCGTTGGCCGGCGGGCTGCCGTTGGCTGGTGCACCTTGACCGGAACACTCGCGATAGTGGGGGCCGGCGCCAAGGCTGTGGCAGTGGCCGCGAAGGCGGCGGTGCTGCGCGAGATGGGCGTCGAAGTGGCCGACGTCGTCGCCGTGGAACGTGCCGGTGTGGCCGCCAATTGGCGAGCCGACGGCGGCTGGACCGATGGTCGGCAGCGGTTGGGCACCAGTCCCGAGAAGGACGTCGGTTTCCCGTACCGGTCGACGCTGGTGTCCGGGCGCGACTCCGAGATCGACGAGCAGATGATGCGGTTCAGCTGGCAGTCGTATCTGGTTGCGACGGACCAATTCGTGGGCTGGATCGACCGGGGCAGGCCGGCGCCGACCCACGATACGTGGGCGGGCTACTTGGGCTGGGTCGCCGATGTCGCAGAGCTGAAAGTCGTTCGCGGCGAAGTGGTTCAGCTTTCGGTCGACGGAGCACGCTGGGAGGTGCGCACCCCCGAGTCGAGCTTGTCCGCGGACACCGTGATGATCACCGGCCCGGGTCAGCCGGAGCGGTCCATGCTCTCCGGTGACCCGCGAGTGTTGTCGATTGCGCAGTTCTGGCAGCGCGCCGCGCGGCACGACCGCATTGTTGCTGAGAACGTCGCGGTGATCGGCGGTGGAGAGACCGCCGCGGCCATGCTCAACGAGCTTTTCCATCACCGGGTTTCGGCGATCACGGCGATCTCGCCGCAGGCAACGCTGTTCACCCGCGGCGAAGGCTTTTTCGAGAACTCACTGTTTTCCGATCCCACCGGTTGGCGTGCCCTCACCCAGGCCGAACGGCGCGACTGCATCGCGCGCACCGACCGCGGGGTCTTTTCCGCGCGGGTTCAGGAGTCGTTGCTGGCCGACGAGAGGATCAAGCATCTGCGCGGGCGGGTGGCCCGGGTGGCCGGCCGCGACGACCGAATCTGGATAACGCTGTGCACCGACAACTGCGGTGAACCGCAGGAGACCCTGCATCGCTTCGACCTCGTCATCGACGGATCCGGCGCGGACCCGCTGTGGTTTCTGCCGCTGTTGTCCCCGGCTGCCGTGGATGTGCTGGAGTTGGGGGTCGGTGGGTCGCTGACGTGCGAGCGCCTGGAGGACTCGATCGGCCATGACTTGGCCGTCGCCGACGTCACCCCGAAACTGGTGCTGCCCAATCTTTCCGGCATCAATGAGGGCCCCGGATTTCCCAACCTGAGCTGCCTGGGGCTGATGTCCGACCGGGTGCTCGGCGCAAAGCTGGGCGTCACCGAACCGCCACGGGGGAGAAGCGGTGAGTACCAATCCGTCTGAGCAGGTTGTGGCGAGCAGACGCAAAGTCCCCCAATTTTCACCGAAAATGGGGGACTTTGCGTCTGCTCGCGGTCACTTCGCCAGCTTGGCCAGAACGTCGGAAATCGATGCCCCGGCGAGCAGGTCCGAGACCTCCAGGTCGTGGTTGAACTCGATTTTGACCAGACGGCGTAATTCGAGTGCCTGCAACGAATCCAGGCCGATCGCGACCAAGGGGATTTCGGTGTCGATCTGGTCGGCGCGATCGACGCCGATGGCCTCCGCGAGCAGCTTCACCAACCGCTCCCGAGGCCCCGCAAGAGAAACAGCAGCACCGGGCGTCGGAATTGCCGACGGCGCCGCGGCTCGGCGGTCCCTGGGCAGGCTGAGCTGAGAAATGAGCGGGCCGTAACCGAAGGCCTGCAAAACCGGCTGAGCCCGGGCGATGTCGAACGCCAACACGATGGCGTTCCCACGCAGCCGTCGCATGCCCACGGCGAGCGCGTCGGCCGGCGACATGGGCACGACGCCGATCGCGGCCAGCTGCGCCATCGTGGCGGCATCGAGATCGAAGTGAGCCGTCCACTGACCCCACTGCACGGCAACGCAGTTCAGACCCTCGGCGCGCAGCCGGTACGCCATGGCGTCGAGCATTCGATTGGCCGCCGCGTAGACGACCTGGCCGCGGCCGCCGATCGTGGCCCGTGCCGAGGAGCACAGCACCACCCGGCAGTCGTCGGTCCGGGGAAACGTTCCCAGCACCCGCCAGATCCCGACAACCTTGGCGCGCAACGCCTGATCGACCTTCTCGGCGGTGATATCGCCGAATTCGATGGCCGAATAGTCGACGGCGGCATGGATTATCACGTCGGCCGGCAGGTCGTGATATTCGGCCGCCAGCCCGGCCACGGCCGCCTGGTCGCCAACGTCGCATCGGGCGACGCGGATGTCGGTCTCTCGTCGTGGAACGGATCTGCCGGAGCCGGTCGGCGACGCGGGTGGCGGTCTCGCCCGATCTGCTTACCAGCGTGATTCGCCGCGCGCCGCCGCGCGCGAAGTGCTCGCAGAATTCCAGGCCGAGGTTTCCGGTCCCGCCGACGATGAGCACATGCTCGGGCGCCGCTTCCGAGGAGTCGGCGAAAGCGCTGTCGCCCTCCATGATTCGTTTCGCGTACAGGCCACCGTTGCGGAAAGCCAGCTCCGGCTCGTCCCCGGTGTGCAGTGCCGAGAGGATCGCGTTGGCCGATTCTGGCACCGGCAACGCGGGCGGCAGATCGAGGTGACGGAAACCCACGCCCAAGTAGTCGGCGCCGACGCTACGGAAGCCCGCACTTGCCGCCGCGTGCAACGGGTCCGGCGGCGCGTCGTCGGCAACCGCCGCCTCGCCGCCCACGGTCACCAGCCAGCAGTCGCGCACCGCATCGGTGACCCCGGGCCACCAGGTGCGGTCACCGAAGAAGGTCGCGACCTGGTCCGCCGCGGCGACCGGGTCATCGTTGCGCGGTTGCGGGAGAAGAACGACCAGTGTGTTCAGATCGCTTGGCGTGCTTTCGGTATCGATCACGCGGGCCGTGGCGCCAAGGTCGCAGGCCGCATGGCACAGCGCGGCGGTCAGTTCGCCGCAGGCCCCGGTGTGATCCACAATGCCGATGGCGCGCGGGGGCACCAGGGAACGCCGAGACAGCCGCACCCACTCCTCGACGAAGAGTCGTGCCGGTGTGGTCTCCGTGCTGCCTTCCGGCGCGGCGTCCGGTTCGGTTTGGGGCAGGACGGGGCGGTACGGCTGCCACAGCCGGGCCTCGTTCATCCGGGTGTTCGGGAAATCGAGCAATGGCAGGGGAGGGGGACCGTCGGCCTCGGTGCCCAAGCAGTCCCACGGGTAGTTCAGGTCGTGAACGGCCAGTTGCGCGAGATTGCGGGTGAACTCGCGCAGATCGAAAGCCGTTCGGGTGGAGGTGCCGACCACGATGCTCGCCCGTTCGTCCTCGCCGGTCAGGGCGGCGAGATTGTCGTGAATCGCCAGCTGCAGTGTCGGGTGCTCGGCCAGTTCGACGAAGGTGTCGACGCCGAGCGGCGGCGCGGCGGCGATTGCTTTGTCGAAGCGAACGATGTTGCGCAGGTTCCAGAACCAGTATTGGTCGACCGCGAGGTCCTGCGTGATGGGACCGCCGAGCGTGGCCCCCAGGCAGCCGATCTCGGAGTCCAGGAATTTCGGGTTGTGCAATTCGTGCTGCGTGGCCGTGCGTACCTTTTCGGCGAGCTCGTTGATCAGGCTGGTGTGCGCGGGATATCGGACGCGAATGAGTCGCGCGAAGGTGCCGAGTTCGGTGAGCGTATCGACGATGCCCTGCACCGTTTCTCGATCGCCCGAAATCCCCGCCATACCTGGTGAATTGATCACCGACAGCTGCACCCAACCCGAGCTTCGGGCCAACAGGTCCTCGCACGTGTCGCGGTCTGCGGCGACGACCGCCATTGCGTAGTCACCGGACTCGAACTCGTCGGCGGCATGCGCGCGGATTGCGACCACGCTGACCGCATCCGCCAGGGTGATCATGCCGGAGACGTAGGCCGCGGCGATCTCGCCCTGGCTGTGCCCGATGGTGGTGTGCGGCGCGATCCCGAACGATCGCCACATCTGCGCGAGCCCGGCCATCTGGGTGAACAGCGCGGGCTGGACGGTGGCCGCGTTGTCTGCGGCGCAAAGATGTTCGTTGAGAAGATAATCCAGCGGTGACTCGCCAAGACGGCTCGCGAACGCCTCAGCGCAGCGATCCGCTTCCGCCCGGTACGCGGGGACCGAATCGTAGAAGAGCCGGCCCATCCCGGGGCGCTGGACCCCTTGGCCGGGAAAGACATAGGCGATACGGCGGGCCCTGACCGACGCTGCCGCCGTATTCGACGCGGACCAGCGCGGGATG
Organism: uncultured Actinomycetota bacterium; assembly: GCA_963735655.1. Taxonomy (GTDB): domain Bacteria; phylum Actinomycetota; class Actinomycetes; order Mycobacteriales; family Mycobacteriaceae; genus Mycobacterium. The sequence continues at coordinate 25,891 of CAVTLW010000023.1, read as the reverse complement.
CTCACGGCAGTCGACCACCGCCCGCAGGGTGCCCAGCAGTTCGGCGCGGTCGGCCACCATGGCCAGCGCACGGTGCCGGCGGGCGATGCGGGTGCGGAACAGCATGTCGGCGATCGCCTGCGGTGCCACCTCGGGACGATTCGTGGCATAGGAAAGCAGGGCCGCCGCCTCGTCGCGCAGCAGTTCGGCGGTATCCGCCGACACCAGGACCGGAATGGTGCCGTCGGGAAGCCGGTGGGTACGAGCCGTCACTTGCTCACTCCCCGCAACCCGCCGGCATGGCAATGATTGCGTGCGCGTTGGAGCCCCCCGCGCCGAACGACGAAGCGGCGCCGTAACGGACGCCGTCTTTCGGCTCCCAGGGGTGCAGCTTGGTGGCCAGCCGCAGGCCGGTCGAATCCCAATCCACCGTCTTGGTTGGGTTGTCCGAGAACAGGGTTGGCGGAATGTGACCGTGCCGGCCCGCCAACAGCAGCTTGATCAGCCCGAGCATGCCCGACGCCGCCTGCGCGTGTCCGACGTTCGACTTGATCGAGCCCAGCAACGCCTGGCATCCCGCCGCGCCGTAGGTCTTGAACAGGGCGGTCAATTCCTGCGGGTCGCCGGCCAGAGTCGCGGTGCCGTGGCCTTCGATCATTCCGATGTCGGCCGCATCGATCCCCGCCGCGTGCAGTGTCTTGCCGACGAGCTGCGCCTGCGCCCGTGTCCGGGGAACCAGGATCGGCTTGCCTTTGCCGTTGTGGTTGGTGCGGATGGCCAGGATGCGACCGTAGATCCGGTGCCCCAGCTTGCGTGCGCGTGATTCCCGTTCGACGACAACCATTCCCGCGCCTTCGCCCCACACGGTGCCGGTGGCGTCATCGGAGTAGGCCCGGCAATGACCGTCCGCGGAGAGGGCATGCAGCCGGGAGAACTCGTAAAACGCCGTCGGCTCTCCCAGAACGCACACCGCGCCGGCAATCGCCCAGTCGCACTCGTCCAGTTGAATCGCGTTGGCGGCAAGCTGAACTGCGGTCAGCGACGATGCGCATGCCGAGTCGATGGACATCGACGGGCCGGTCAGCCCCAGACAGTGCGAGATCCGGCCGGCGCCCCCGAGTTGTCCCATCCCGACGGTGCGGAATCCGGTGTACTCGTCGGCCGTCGTGGTGCGTAAACCGTATTCGGTCATCGACATCCCGACGAAACAGCCGACCTCCGAACCCTCGAGCGTGCCGGGATTGATGCCCGCGTTCTCCAGCGCCTTCCATGCCACCCGCATCGCGACGCGCTGCTGCGGGTGCATCACCGTCGCCTCGTGCTGGGTGAGGCCGAAGAAGGGCGGGTCGAATGCCGCGGCGCCGGCCAAGAATCCGCCGGAGTCGCAGACCTGCCGCCAACCGTCTGCCACCCTGGACTCCGACAAGAGATCATCGAGGTTCCAGCCCCGGTCGCGTGGAAACGGGCCGAGCAGCTCCCTTGATTCGGCCAGTGCCGACCAAAGGGTGTCCGGGCTGTCGATTCCGCCGGGGGCCTCGACGGCCATTCCGGAGATGACGATCGGGTCGGCGGCTGCCGCAGATCCGTTGTCGCTCACGCTCTTTGCTCGCACTGCGCGCTCGACGCCACCAGCTCCGCGACGGCGTCGATGTGGGCTTTCAGGTAGAAGTGCCCACCGTCGAACATCGTGACCTTGGCGGTGTCGGTGTGCTTAGCCCATCCGTAGAGATCGCCCAGCGTGATGTACGGGTCCTGATCACCGCCCATCGCGTGAACCGGCGCCGCCACCTTGACGTCTTCGGCGCAGTCGTAGGCGTCGAAAGCGTGGTAGTCGGCTTTGATCACGGGCAGTGCCAGGCGCATGAGTTCGCGGTTGGCGATCACATCCGAGTCGGTGCCTTCCAGCGCGGCCAGGTGGTTGAGGATTTCCTCGTCATCCTTGGGGTGCGATGGTTTGTCGGCTGCGTTGCTGGGGGCAACCGCAGCGGAGACGTGCAGGTGCCGCACGTCGATTCCGCTGGCTTCCGCCAGCCGGACGAACTCGAACGCCACCAGCGCTCCCATGCTGTGACCGAACGTGACGATCGGGACCCCGCGATTGTGCTCCGACGTCGAGAACTCGCCGAAGGCTCCCGCGGCGATCTCTGCCAGCGACGCCAGCGCGGCTTCCGCCGCCCGGTCCTGTCGTCCCGGGTATTGGAAAACGATGACCCTGAATTTGGTGCTGAGGACCTTCGAGAAGTCGCGGTAGGCCGAGGCGCCCGATCCGGCATGCGGAAAGACCAGGAGCGGCAGGCTGTCGGGCGATTCCGGTTGGTGGAATTGCCTGATCCAGCCGAGTGTCCGCGGCATGCACTTCTACCTTTCCCGTCACGCTTTCAGCACCCCGCAGTACCACCAGAATGGCGTGCCGTCTCGCCGCGGCATGGCCGCAAGAGCCATGCAACTTAGCGAAGGCTAACATAATCTCCCGTACTGTGATTGGCTGCCGGGAGGGCGCATCTCAGGGTCAGTCCTGGCCGACGGTGAGACAGAAGGAGTTCGATTGATGCGTGTCGTGTCGTTCGGCTTCCAGACCTGGGGGCGCAAGACCCTGCAGGCGCTGATCGATCTGAATCACCAAGTCGTGCTCGCGGTGACGCATCCGGCCAGCGAGCACTCCTATAAGGCGATCTTTTCGGCGTCGGTCGAGGAACTCGCAAGGGAGCACCGCATCCCGGTGCATCTGACCGAGCGGGTTGATGCCGAGACCATCGACCTGGTCAAGCGCGCCGAGCCCGACGTCATCGTGGTCAACAGTTGGTACACGAAGATGCCGGCCGAGCTGTACGACCTACCGCCACACGGAACGCTGAACCTGCACGACTCGCTGCTGCCTAAGTTCACCGGATTCTCCCCGGTGTTGTGGGCGTTGATCAGCGGTGAGTCGGAGTTCGGGTTGACGATCCACCGGATGGACGACGGCCTCGACAGCGGCGACATTCTCATCCAGCAGGTGCTGCCCATCGGTCCCACCGACACGGGCACCGAACTCGTCATGCGGGCTATGGACCTGATTCCGGGTGCGCTGCGGGATGCGTTGAGCGCGTTGGAGTCCGGGACCGCGACGTGGCGACCGCAGAACAAGGCCGAGCGAACTTACTTCCACAAGCGTTCGCAGCGCGACAGTTTGATCGACTGGAGCTGGCCGGCCGAGGATCTGGAGCGGTTCGTGCGCGCCTTGTCCGACCCGTATCCGCGCGCATTCGCGTACTACCGGGGTGAACGGATCGAGGTGCTCGAGGCGCGGGTTTCCGACGCCCGCTACGGTGGTACGCCGGGCCGGGTGATCGTCCAAGAGGGCGGCGGTGCGGTGGTGGCCGGGCCCCAGGCATATCGGGGCGGTAACCGCGCTTTGGTGGTCACTCGTGTCCGGACCGCGGATGGCGTCCAGCACAGTGGAGATGAGTTCTTCCTGCGCGGCGGCTATCTCGTAAGCGACGCGATTCCGGCGAACTGAGCATCAGGGGTGACGCGAGCCATGGCAGACGACGGCAAGACTTTGCAGGAACGTCGCCGGGAACTGCTCCGCAGGCGGATCGCGGAAAGCGGTGTGGCCGCCGACGAATCGGCCGCCAGCAGCTGTCCCGGAGAGCGTTACCAGCTGTCAGCCGGGCAGCGCCGGATGTGGTTTCTGCAGGCCATGGACACGGCCGACGTCACGCTGAACATCTGTGTCTCCTATCGGCTGACCGGCGTGCTGGACGAGGCGCGCCTGCGTGCGGCGTTCGGTGATGTCGTTGCACGACATGCCATTTTGCGCACCTGCTACGGAGTGGACAGCGAGGGCGAGCCGTATCAGCTGTATTCCGACGACGTCGAAATCAGTTGGTGCACCGATGATCTGACTCATCTCCCCGAGCAGGATCGTGAGCGGCGCGTTGAGGCCCTGGCTCGAAATGAGTTCGGCCGTCCGTTCGACCTCATGAGCGAGTTACCGCTGCGGATCACCCTGATCCGCACCGGCCGTGCCGAATTCGTGCTGCTAATGGTCGTGCACCACATCTGCTGGGACGACGACTCGTGGGCTGTGTTCTTTCGCGAGCTGAGCGCCGCCTACGCCGGCCGGCAATTGAGCATTCCCGCACCACAATTCGTCGCGGTCGAGGTACTCCGACCAGCAGCCGAACCTGGCATCGCCGACGTCGGCTACTGGGCGGACGTGCTGCGGCCGTCACCCGAACCGCTACCGTTTCCCGGGGTGGCCGCCGCGCATCCGTCCAGGCGGGCCGAACATCGCACCCGGGCGCTGCCCGCCGCGCTGTTCGAGCGGGTCGAGGATTTTGCCCGAAAGCGCTCCGCCTCACCGTTTATGGTGCTGCTGGCGGCCTTCGGGGTGTTGGTGCGTCGCTACACCGGCGCGTCGGATTTCCTGGTCTCCGTTCCGGTCACCGACCGCAGGGCCGCGGCCGACGACGCGATCGGGTACTTCGGCAACACGCTGTTGCTGCGGCTGACGACGCGATCGCAGGACACCTTCGGCTCGTTCGTCGACGCGGTACGCGAAACCTGCCTGTCCGGGTTCGCGCATCAGTCGGTCGGCATCGATCGAGTGGTACGCGAAGTCAACCCGGAACGCATGGGACACGACGGCATGGACCAGCTGGTGCGGCTGGGCTTCAGCATGCGCAAGAGCGTGACCGGATTCGCATTGGACGGCGTGGCCGTGCGACAACTCGGACTGGGTGCGGTGACAGCCCATCTTCCGCTGTCGCTGGCGGTGGTGCTCGACCCGGAGGGCGCGCTGGTCGAGTTCGAGTATCAGACCGACGTGCTAGGTACCGAACTCGTCGAGCAGATGCTCGCGCACTACATTCAGCTGTTGGACAACGCGATTGCGCAGCCCGAACATCGGCTCACCAGTTTGGACATGCTCGCCCCCGGTGAGCGGGATACCGTTCTGGCGCAGTCGCATGGCGAACTCGTCGTCACGCCGGCCACCACCATGGTGGCGATGCTCGAAGCCGCGGGTGACGCGTCTCCCGAGGCGGTCGCGCTGGTTTCCGACGATGCCGAGCTGACCTACACCGAACTGCATCGGCGTGCGAATCGCTTGGCGCGCTGGCTGATCGGGCAGGGCATAGGCACCCGGGATGAACAAGACATCATCGGCCTGCGGATGACGACCTCGGTCGAGTTCATCGTGGCGATGCTCGCGGTGCTGAAAGCCGGCGCCGCGTACCTGCCGATCGATCCTGCTTATCCGGACGACCGCATCGATTACCTGGTCGGCGACGCCCGCCCACGCACGGTGATCGGGCGCGACGAACTCGCCGCTGCCGAACAGGCCGCAGCACAGTTGTCGGACTCGCTGCTCACCGACGCCGACCGGCTGCGCCCGTTACTTCCCGATCATCTGGCTTATGTCATCTACACGTCCGGCTCCACCGGTCAGCCCAAGGGCGTGGCCGTCTCGCATCGCGCGATCGCCGAACACGTGGACGGTTTCATCGCCGAGTGGAGCATGACCGCCGAAGACCGGTTGCTGCAGTCGTCGTCGGTGAGCTTCGATGCGTCACTGCTGGACATCTTCGTGACGCTGACCCTTGGCGCGCAGCTAGTTGTCCCCAGAGCCGACGTCTTCGGCGACATCGACTATGTCGCGGATTTGATCGAACGTCGCCGCATCACGGTGCTGCACATGGTGCCTTCGATGTTGAGCACCGTGCTGATGCTGCCGCAGATCAGCCAATGGCGGCAGTTGCGTCATGTGCCGGTCGGCGGGGAAGCGCTGCCCGGTGAAGCTGGCCGACAAGTTCGCCACCTATTTCGACGCGGAACTGCGCAACCATTACGGCCCGACCGAGGCCGTCGTCTGCTCGACCCACATGTCAGTGCGGGGAGCGCAGGGTACGCGCGTGGTGCCCATCGGCGTGCCGAACCGCAACGTCTACGCCTACGTTCTCGACGAGGAGTTGCAGCCGGTGCCGGCCGAGGTCATCGGCGAGCTGTACCTCGGCGGTTCCCAATTGGCGCGCGGATACCTTCGGCGTCCGGGACTGACCGCGCAGCGGTTCGTCGCCGACCCGTTCAACCCCGGCGCACGGCTGTACCGAACCGGAGACTTGGTCCGCCGCAACATCTCTGGTGAGCTGGAATTCGTCGGCCGGGCCGACGAGCAGGTCAAGATCCGTGGTTTCCGGATCGAACTCGGCGAGGTCGAGTCGGTGATCGCTGCGCATCCGGCGGTGCGGCACTGCCTCGTCGTCGCGGAAGACACCGAGGCCGGTCCGATGCTCTCCGCATATCTGGTCCCGGTGTCGGACGACCTGGATCTCGACGAGCTCTCCGCCCATGCCGCGGCGGCGCTGCCGGAATACATGGTGCCCAGTGCATTTGCGGTGATCCCCGAGATCCCGCTGACCGTGAGCGGCAAACTGGACAAGCGGGCCCTGCCCGCACCGACCCCCATCGCGGTACGGCGCTACCGTGAGCCGGCGACGGCCACCGAGCGCCGGATCTGCGCGATCTTCGCGCGGTTGTTCGGCTGGGAGCGGGTCGGTGCCGAGGACTCGTTCTTCGGGCTGGGCGGTCACTCGCTGTTGGCGGCGCGGCTGGTCGCGCAGATCCGCGCCGAGTTCGGGATCGAGCTGACCGTTCGCGCCGTATTCGACACGCCGACCCCGGCTGGTTTGGCGGCCCAGCTCGTCGGGCAATTCCGCGCCGAGTTCGAGATCGATCTGGACGCAATGGATACTGACGACGGCGACGGCGACCTCAACGGTTTCGACGGTTTCGACGCCTTCGTGCCGGCCCCGGCGTCGAACCGCCCGCAACTCGTCGAATCGGTTCGACCGGAACGGCTCCCGCTGTCCTACTCGCAGCTCGCCGCGTGGTTCCAGTATCGGATCGAAGGCGCGCGAGACGGCTTCAACCTGCCATTTGCGCTTCGTTTCGAAGGTCCACTGGACACCGTCGCTCTTACCAAGGCGCTCAACGACGTGGTGGCCCGCCACGAGGCGCTGCGCACGAATTTCGCTGAATACGAAGGCGTTCCGTATCAATCAGTGCACCCGAGCCGGCAGGTCGAATTGCCGCTCGAGACGATCGACGCCGACCAGTTCGACGAGACGGTGGCGCGGCTGCGCCGGCACGTGTTCACGCCGGAATCGGGGCCGCTGATCAAGGCCACCCTGTTGTCGCTAGACGCGCACACGCACGTGCTGTTCGTGATCGTGCATCACATCGTCAGTGACCACGCGTCGTTGGGCATCTTCTTCGACGACCTCGTCACCGCCTACCGTGCGGAGCTGCAAGGGGATTCGCCGCGATGGGCCGCACTGCCCATCCAGTTCGCGGATTACGCGCTTTGGCAACGAAATGCGCTCGACTCCGCATGGGGGCGGGCCGAGCTGGCGTATTGGCGTGACGCGTTGGCCGCGTTGCCCGACGAGATCTCGGTGGCGCCTGATCATCCGCGTCCACCGGTGCTCGGGAAGCGTGGGGAGGTGGTGAATTTCACCGTGCCCGCTGCCCGCCGGGCGGCCCTGACCCGGTTAGCGGAGCACAACGGCGTCACCGAGTTCATGGTCTACCAGGCGGTCCTGGCGGTATTGCTGCACAGGCTCGGCGGCGGCACCGACATCCCGCTCGGCAGCCCGGTCGCATCGCGGGTCGAGCCGGCCACCGCGAATCTGATCGGCCTTTTCGCCAACATGACGGTGCTGCGCAACGACATCTCCGGCGATCCGAGTCCGCGCGCCGTGCTCATCCGCAGCCGCGACCTGGTGCTCGATGCGTTCGCGCACCAGGAACTGCCCATCGAACGATTGGTGGAGGCGCTCAACCCGCCGCGGCGCGCTATCGCGGAACCCGTTGTTCCAGAGCATGATCCACTTCCGCGGCGAGGACTGGGCGCTCGTCCCACGCGATCTCACCGAAACCGGGGACACCACGGTCGTTCCGCTTCAGATGGACTTCGAGATCTCCCTGCTGGATCTGGACGTCGGCATGAACGTGACACCGGACGGAGCGCTCGACGTGCGGGTCGTGGCCAACGCCGAACTCTACGAGCCGCCGACCGTTGCGCTGATCGCCACCGCCCTCGACGCCGTGTTCGACGCGTTCGCGTCAACGCCGGACGTCGCGGTGTCCACCTTGCAGTTGCTGCCCCCGGCCGACTTGGCAAAGCTGCTGGCGCCGCCCACCCCACGCGCCGCCACGCCGGCGCATCCCGTCGCCGGCGGTTCGGTGGAAACCGAGCGAGTCCTGATCGCCCTGCTGGAGGAGTTACTCGAGATCACCGGCGTCGACCGAGACGACAACTTCTTCGCGCTGGGCGGAGACAGCATCATCTCCATCAAATGGTCGGCACAAGCCACCGAGCAGGGACGGGCGTTCACTCCCGCGATGGTGTTCGAGCATATGACCATCGGCGAGCTGGCCGCCGCGGTCGACGCCGCCGATCAGCCTGCGGCCGAGGCGGACTCGGCGAGCGAGGGAGAATACACACCGATGAGCGCATCGGGGCTGAGCAAGGATGCGTTGGCAGACCTGACCGCATCCTGGCTCAAGGAGTCATAGAGGTAGTCGTGACCACAGCTCCGCCCCAGATCGAGGACGTTCTGGCCCTCAGCCCGCTGCAGGAAGGGCTGTTCGCGTTGTACCGACTGGCCGAAGACCACGTCGACCTTTACAGCATGCAGTTCGTGGTCGACGTCGACGGACCGGTGGATCTGGAGCTGCTGCGCCGCAGCGCACAAGCGATGCTGGTTCGGCACCCGAATCTGCGCGCCGCCTTCTGGGACCGCGATGTGCCCAAGCCGGTGCAGATCGTGCCCGCCGAAGCCGAGCTGCCGTGGTTCGAACGAGTGGCGCTGCCAACGGAATTCGATGCCATCGCACGATCGGAGCGGCATCGCCCGTTTGATCTGAGTCGCGGTCCGGCCTTGCGCGTCGTGCTGCTCACGATTCCCGGCGAGAGCAGGCGCCGGATGATCTTCACCGCGCACCACATCCTGGTGGACGGCTGGTCGCTGGCCGTGTTCTTCACCGAAATGCTCGCGGTGTACCGGGCGGGAGGATCGCTGGCCGGGCTACCGAATCCGCGTCCGTACCGCGACTACATCGTCTGGCTCACCCAGCAGGACAGAGCGGCCGCCATCGCCCGGTGGGCCGAGTACCTGCGCGGCGTGTCGGGTCCGCTGATGCTGGCCGACGGAACCGTCACCGCCGGTGACGGTGTGCCGGTCAAGACCGAACTGCTGCTGGCGGCCGACGACACGGCGCGGCTGCGAGACTGGGCGGCCCGCAACGGCTTCACCCTCAACACCGCGGTGCTGTTCGCCTGGGCCGTCGTGCTCGGCAGGCTCTCCGACCGTCGCGATGTCGTGTTCGGCGGCATCGTGTCCGGCCGCCCCGAAAACCTGCCCGGCGTGGAAACGATGGTCGGACTGTTCATCAACGCGGTGCCGGTCGTGCATCAGGTGAGCCGCACCGATTCGGTGGTCGAACAATGCGCACGGTTGCAGCGCGAATCGTCGGCCATGCGCGACATCGGCTATCTCAGCCTGTCGGAAATCCAGCGTGAACATGGCCGCGGCGCGCTGTTCGACACCTTGTTCGTCTTCGAGAACGCGCCGATCGGGGACGCCATCCGAACCGTCAGCACACCCGACGGCGCTCGCTTCTGCCCGGTCGAGATGGAAAGTCTCACCCACTACCCGTTGACCGTGGTGTCGCACATGAGCGGCGACGCGCTGCTGGTGCTGGTCGAGGCGATTCCCGAAGCGCTGCCCCATCTTCGGCCCATGGAGATCGGCGAGCGTCTACTCGCCGTGCTGCGTCAACTCCCCGACATCGGCGACGAAAAACCGGACGCGCTGGACATTCTCACCGCGGCCGAGCACGACGAATTCCGTGACCTGGCAATGCTGCCGGCGCCCGCAGCCGGGAATTCGGTGTGGGAGACATTCGAGCGACAGGTACGCGCCACCCCCGACGCCGTCGCCCTGACCGACGGGGGCGGTGAGCGATACACCTATGCCGAACTTCACGCCGTCGCATGCCGCTTGGCGGGCGAGCTGGTGGCGCACGGCATAGGCCCGGAAGACGTCGTTGCGTTGGTGCTGCCACGCTCGACGCGATCCATCGTCGCCATCCTGGCGGTGCTCGCCGCCGGTGGCGCCTACCTGCCCGTCGACATCACGCTGCCTAGCGCGCGCATCGAATCGATTTTGCGCCAGGCTGATCCGTTGCTTGCCCTCACCGAAGCCGGCCACTCGCGGCTGGCCGGTGCCGGACTGCGCACAGTGGTCCTGGACGAACCGGCCGTGGCCGAGCGCATTTCGCGACGTGCCGTCGCCGCGCCGGTTGTGCACCGCCATCCCGAGCACAGCGCTTATGTCATCTTCACGTCCGGCTCGACCGGTGAACCCAAGGGCGTGATCGGCACCAACGCGGCGCTGCTGGGCTATTTGGCCGACCACCGCGACCGCGTGTACGCAGCGGCCCGGACGCGCCTGGGCCGGCCGCTGCGCATCGCCCACGCCTGGTCCTTGAGTTTCGACGCCTCGTGGCAGCCGATGGTCGGCCTGCTGGATGGCCATGCGCTGCATCTGTTCGACGCCGAGGAGATGCGCGACGCGGATCGGCTGGTGAAAGGGATGGCCACCAACCAGATCGACATGATCGACACCACCCCGTCGATGTTTGTCCAGCTACGCGCGGCCGGACTCCTGGACCATCCCCTTGCGGTGCTCGCGCTGGGAGGCGAAGCGATCGATACGGCGCTGTGGGCGCAGCTACGTGCGCTGTCGCCGACTACGGTTTTCAATTGCTATGGCCCCACCGAAATGACGGTTGAGGCCGTCGTGGCCCCGGTTCAGCAGTATCAGGCGCCGACGATTGGCAGCGTGAACGCCGGAACGTTCGGCTACGTGCTGGATTCGGGGTTGCGGGTGGTGCCCAACGGTGTGCTGGGGGAGCTGTATCTGTGCGGCGCACAGCTGACCCGCGGCTATGTCGGCAGGCCCGCGATGACCGCCGCGCGCTTCGTGGCGGACCCACTGCGGCCGGGGCAGCGCATGTACCGCACCGGTGACCTGGTGCGTCGCCTGCCGCACGGTGGCTACGCGTATTTGGGGCGGGGCGACGCCCAGGTCAAGATTCGCGGCTACCGCGTCGAGATCGGGGAGATCGAGGCCGCCCTCCGCACCCAGCCCGGGGTGCGCGATGCGGCGGTTTCGGTACTGCGGCGACCGGGCGGCGCGGCCCTGGTGGGTTTCGTTGTGTGGCAGCCAGATAGTGATGACGATCCGGTGCGACTGCGTGGTGGATTGTCCGAATGTCTCCCGTCCTACATGGTTCCGGCCCGGATCGTGGCACTGCCGAAGCTGCCGGTCAACGCCAACGGCAAGCTGGATGGTCATGTGCTGGACCGGCTGGCCGAGAACGCGCTGTCCAGTGTCACCGGGGAAGGTGCGGCGTCGGCGTCCACCGACACCGAACGCGTGCTGTGCGAACTTTTCGAAGAACAGTTCAACGGGGTGGCGCCGCACATCGACGACGACTTCTTCTCGCTCGGCCTGGACAGCATCGTGGCGATCTCGTTGGTCCACAAGGCCCGACGGCGTGGCATCACGGTGAGCCCGCGGATGGTGTTCACCGCCGCGACCATTCGCCAACTGGCGGCCACCATCGACGCGGCGGCCGGGTCGGCGAGGCTGGTCGAGAGCGCCGAATACGGTGAGGTGTTGCCGTTGCCGATGGTGTCCTGGCTGTACGAGTACGGGAACTACCGCCGGTTCACCCATTCCGTGCTGCTTCGATTGCCATCCGAAATCGACGGTCCTGCAATCGAATCGATGCTGCAGCTGCTCCTCGACGGACACGACACGCTGCGATCGATTCTGACCGAAACCCCTGACGGGCCGCGCCTGGTGACGCGCGAACCCGGCGTGGTCCGCGCCGCTGACCTGCTCACCCGTGTGGAGTTGCCGGACCCTACCGAGTTGAGCACGGCCATCGCGGGTTCCGCGCGCAAGGTCACCGATCAGATCGACCCGCATGCGGGCTCGATGCTGCGCGCGGTGTGGTTCTGCGGTGCCCAGCAGGTGCTGCTGATCACCGCGCATCACCTGGTGGTGGATGTGGTGTCCTGGCACATCATGTTGGGTGGCGTCGCCGAGGCGTGGCGCTCGGTGCGGTCGGAAGTCGCACCAGATCCGCTCAGCGCGGCGAATCCGCCAAATCCGCCAAATCCGCCAAATCCGCCAAATCCGCCAAAGACCCTGCCAGAGTTCACTTCCTACCGTCGGTGGTGCGAACTGATGTGGGCACGCGCCGCGACGCCGGAAGTGACGGGCCAACGCGAATACTGGATCGCGCAGGTCGACGGCCCCGACCCCGAATTGGGTGTGCGGCACCCGGACCCGGCCCGTGACACCTGGTCCACCCTGCGAGTCACTGCGGTGGCCACACCCGTCGGCGTCACCGAGCGCGTGCTGTCCACCCTGAGCAGAGACGAGGGCGTGCGCGAATTCCTGCTGGCCGCAACCACGCTCGCCGTGGCGAGCTGGCGCCGTGAACAGGCCCAGGATCCGGCGTCGGGCACGCTCATCGCCCTGGAAGGGCACGGCCGCGCCGATGCCGTTCTGGAGACCGACACCACCAACACCGTCGGCTGGTTCACCACCGCATTCCCGGTGCGGCTCGGGGTGGGCGCTGCGGTGGTCGACGTCGAACAGGCCGAGCAGGATCCGCTGGCGGCCCGGGCACTCCTGGAATCGGTGATCAGCCCATATCCGCGAGATCCCTTATGAGGGTTTGGACTACGGTCTGCTGCGCTACGTCGACGGAATTCCCGAGTTGCGGGCCGACCCGCAGATACAGTTCAGCTATCTGGGACGTCTGGACCTCAGCGGCATCACCGATCAACCGTGGTCGCTGATCACCGGGCCCGACCTCGATGCGCTCCCGATCGACCCCGAGCCAGACCTGCCACTGCGGTTCGCGCTGAACATCAGTGTGCTCGTCGGCACCACGCCCGAGGGCACGCAACTGATCACCAACTGGCGCTGGAGTGACGCCCTGTTCGCGCCCTCCGATATCGAACGCCTGACGCATTTCTGGCAGCGCGGCATTGCCGCACTTGCCGGGGCATAGACCGCGCAGAGAAAGGATCGGCGAGACAGTGGACCGGATCACCAGGGACGAGATCAGGGCTACGGTTGCGGCCCAACTCGGCTGCCTGTCCGCGGATGTCGCCGACCACGACGACCTGATTCAGTTGGGCCTGAATTCGATTCGCATGATGTCGTTGGCCGGTGGCTGGCGTAAGCGGGGGGCCGGCATCACCTTTGCCGAGCTTGCCGCGAGTCCCACCGTGGATTCGTGGCACGGCCTGCTGAGCGCGGAAGGGGAAAGTGTGCCACCGTCGGTGGTGGCAGAGGTGTCCGAAGTTCGCCCGGCGGACGCCCCGTTCCCGTTTGCCCCCATGCAACATGCTTACTGGATCGGCCGCTCCGCTGAGCAGGAACTGGGCGGAGTCGCCGCCCATCTCTACGTCGAATTCGACGGCGGTGCAGTCGATCCCGAACGCCTGGAGCGCGCCGCATCCGATCTCGTGGCACGGCATCCGATGCTACGCACCCGGTTCCTCCCCGACGGGACTCAGCACACCATGGCCGCGCCGGGTAGGCCGGTGTTTGGCGTGGTCGATCTCCGCGGACAGAGTTCCGAGCGGGTGGAAACCGCGCTGGCGGAGTTGCGCGACCGTAAAACCCACCAGCGCTTGGCAATCGAAGACGGTCAGGTCCTCGATATCACACTGACCCGCTGGGGCGGGGACCGCAGCCGACTGCATCTGGACGTCGACATGCTGGCGGGCGACGCGATGAGCTATCGGATACTGGTTTGCGATCTGGCCGAGTTGTACCGGGGGGCAACGCTGCCGCCACTCACCTACAGCTACCGGCGTTATCTCACCGAGCGCCGAGAGGACGACGCGGCGCGTGAGCGGGACCGGGACTGGTGGCAGCGGCGGTTGCCTGAGTTGCCGGGTGCACCCGAACTGCCGACGGTGCCGCTCGGCGAACGCACGGCACCACACCGGACGATCCGCTACGACCACTGGTTGACACCCGACGCCAAGGAGCGGCTGGTGTCCGGGGCACACGAACGCGGGGTCACACCGGCCACGGCGCTGGCTGCGGTCTTCGCAGACACCATCGGCGGATGGTCGGCGCAGGGGCGGTTCTTGGTGAATGTCCCGTTGTTTCACCGTGAACCGGTGCATCCGGACGCCGATCGATTGGTCGGCGACTTCACCTCCTCGATCATGCTCGAGGTCGACGTCACGGAAAACATGTCGGTGGCCGACCGGGCCCACGCAATTCAGCGCGGCATGTACGAGAGTGGTTCACACGCAGCCTATTCCGGTCTGGAGGTGCTGCGCGATCTTGGTCGGCACCTGGGTGAGCCGGTGTTGGCGCCGGTGGTCTTCACCAGTGCCCTCGATCTCGGTGAGTTGTTCGCCGACAGTGTCATCGAGACGTTCGGTGAGCCGGTGTGGATCATCTCGCAGGGGCCTCAGGTGCTGCTGGACGCCCAGGTCACCGAGGTGCGCGGCGGACTACTGGTCAACTGGGACGTACGTGAATTGGCGTTCCCGCCCGGCCTGATCGACGCGATGTTCGCCACCTTCACCGAAGCGGTCCGGCGGCTTGCGGACGGTGACGCGGGCTGGGAGGCCGAGGCGGCAGTGCGGTTACCCAGCGCGCAGGCGCAGGTCCGTGCCGCGATCAACGCGACCGATGGACTCCTCAGCGGGCGGTGTCTGCACCAGGGCTTCTTCGAGCATGCCGCGGCGAACCCCGACGCCCCGGCGGTGCTGTGGTGCTGCGGCCACACGCAGGGCGACGCCGGCGGCGCATGGAGTTATCGAGAACTCAGCGAGCAGTCGCTCGCCGTCGCGGGCGCGCTGCACGCCCATGGTGTGCGCACAGGTGACGCGGTCGCTGTCCAACTGCCGAAGGGGCGCGACCAAATCCCGGCCGTGCTCGGCATACTCGCGGCCGGCGCAACGTATGTGCCGATCGGGTCCGACCAGCCGGATGCGCGGCGCGCCAGGATTCTTCAGATCGCCGACCCCAAAGTACTGATCACGGCGTTGACGACCGACGACGTGGACGTGGGGGCACCAATCCCGTGTTTGTCCATCGATGCCGCGCGCAAGTATCCGGAACCGTTGCCGGCTCCGGTCTTTCCCGATACCGCCCTGATCGCCTATGTGCTGTTCACCTCGGGCTCGACGGGTCTGCCCAAAGGCGTCGAGGTACCGCACAGCGCGGCGATGAACACCATCGACGCCGTGAACGAGTGGTTCGGGGTGGGCAGCGGTGATCGGTCCCTGGCGTTGTCGGCCCTCGAGTTCGATTTATCGGTCTACGACATCTTCGGCCTGTTCTCCGCGGGTGGGGCAGTGGTGGCGCTCGACTCCGAGCAGCGAGCCGCGGCCGCCACGTGGGTGGAATTGATTGGCCAGCAAAGCGTTTCGGTGATCAACTGTGTGCCAGGCCTGCTCGACATGATCTTGGAGCTCGGTGGGAATCGGCTGGGCGATTCGTTGCGTGCCGTCATCCTCGGTGGCGACTGGGTGAGCGCCGACTTGGCCCGCCGGTTGGCCAAACAGGTGCCGGGATGCCGGTTCTCCGGTCTCGGCGGGGCGACGGAGACCGCCATCCACAGCACCATTTGCGAGGTCGTCGGCGAACCGCCTGCACGCTGGGCGACGGTGCCGTTCGGTGTGCCGCTGCGCAATGTGCAGTGCCGGGTCGTCGCGCCGTCGGGCCGCGATTGCCCCGACTGGGTCACCGGCGAGTTGTGGGTCGGCGGAGCGAATGTCGCTGCGGGCTACCGTAATGAACCGCAGCGAACCGCGGAGCGCTTTGTCGTGTACCAGGGCATCCGCTGGTACAAGACGGGGGACATGGCCCGATACTGGCCCGACGGCACCGTCGAGTTCCTCGGTCGGGCCGACAATCAGGTCCAAATCCGGGGACATCGGGTCGAACTCGGCGAGGTGGAGAGCGCACTGCGCACGGTGCCCGGGGTGCGGCATGCCGTCGCGGCCGTCGTCGGCACCAGCGCGCCGAAGCTCGTCGCAGCCATCGCAGGCGATTCCGGCGAGCCCGGTGACGTCACTGTCGACGTCGGCAAGGCGGTCGCGAATCTGCTACCGGGCTACATGGTTCCCACCCGCATCATGCTGTTCGAGCAGATCCCGTTGACGCCCAACGGCAAGCTGGACCGCCGCGCCGTGATCGCGCTACTGCAACCCGAAGCGCCGGCCGCCGAAGACGGCACCCCGCGCAACGACGTCGAAGCCGCGTTCGCCGAAATCGTCGCCGAGGTGCTGGGCATCAATTCGATTGGTGTGCACGACGATTTCTTCGCGTTGGGCGGCGATTCGGTACTGGCGACCGCAGTCATCGCCCGGGTGCGCGACTGGCTGGAAATCGACCACGCGGTGGTGGCGGACCTGTTCGCCACCCGCACGGTTGCCGGGCTCGCCGAGCGGCTGGATGGCCGGGAAACGCAGCGTGGCACGCCAGGACGACTGGCGGTGATCGCCCGCCACTACCTCGACATCGCCGCGTTGACCGACGAAGAGGTGCTCTCGGAGAGTTGATCAGCTAGTTCGGCGAGCCGACCACGATGCTGCCGACGCTGCACTCCTGTAGCTCGTCGAGCCCGGTGGCCGTGGCGAAAGCGGTTGTGTCACCGAAGCCTTGCGCGCACGCCCCCAGACCCATCGCGGTCGCGGCCAGATAGATCGTCTGCATCAACACGCCCACATCTTTGAGAATGGTGGCGTAGGCGATCTGCTCGTAAGTCCACATGATGCGGCCGCAGCGTGCCGCCATCACAAGCAGCACTTGCGGCTCGGCACCTTCGGCGAGCGTCGCCGACGCCGGTTTGATCAGCTGGGACACGGCTTTTGAATCCGCGGCCGCCACCGGGCGTAGCACGTGGTCGAACGAGTCGTAGTGATACATGCCCGGCGCTAGCCCGGCAACATTCCGCACCACCGGGTAGAGCTCTAGCTCGTACACGCCGCCGCCCGACGGGTAGGGCCGCGACGCCAGCTCCTCACCCTCGCCCGCGGGCGCAGTGCCGCGCGTTCGCCCGCTGCGGTACAGCAGCTCGGCCAGTTGTTCGATGGTGATCGGGTGCGCATCGTCGAATGTCCTTGTGGAAACCCGATCTTCGAGGACAGCCGTCAGGGTCGGGTCCTGTATTCGTTTGGCCGCCAAATCTGGAACGGGCAACACGATCGGTTCACCCGGGTAGTTCGCGCCGCGCGGGGGCGGTTGCGGGAAGCGGCCCTTCGCCCATTTGGTGGGGCCGAAATGCTCCCAGGTGACGGTGCGCTCACCCAGGGTGCTGCGGCGGTGAAACCACAAATCGGGTGCGCTCCAGCTCAGGGAACCGAAGCTGCGGTCTTCGGCGCCGACCGGAACGAGCAGGCCGGACCAGTGCAGGTCCTCGATGAACCGCGCGGCCAGGGTCGCCAGCGCCGCCGGCAATCCCGAACCGTCGGTTTCCGGGTCTGCTTCGGCGCCGTCCAGAAGGACGAGCAGGTGTGCGTCATGGATGCGCACATCGCACCACCCCCGCGGATGCTCGAGGACGAGGCCCTCCGAATCTCGATGCAAGACCGCGAATTTCGACAACACGGCCGACGGCGACGGCGCCGGTCGGGGCGGCGGCTGTCCGAACGGCAGGATGGAGTACCGATCCTTCTCCGCGTCGCGCACCATCACGGTCAGCCACCCGCCCGCGACCAGGCGAGCGATCAGGGTGGCGACATCGCTTCCGGGAGCGGAGATCTCGGATTGCCCGGACAGCCCGGAAAGATTCGCCGGTCCCTGGTTCAGCGTCTTGAGCGCCGCCAGCTGCCCCGCTTTCAAGCGTGGGAGTTTTTGGCTATGTGGGGGATTCAGCAGTACCGCTCCCGCGGGTGTGGTCACACAAGTGACACCGGAACGGAAGGCGAACCGGGTCTGGTCGGGGTAGTGGGGGTGTGTGCTGCCGGGCAATCCGCAAGCCCTCCGGTTTCTTTGCCATACGTGCCAAGGCCTCTCAGCGTAGGCGAGTCGGAACTCATGGTTGCTACACAGTTGCGGCACAGCCGTCCCCAGGAACTTCACAGGTGGCGTGCGTTAACGAGACCCGGTCGTTACCCGAAACACCAGTCACAGAGCGCACAATGGCAACACGGGGCGCACGAGCACCGCAGGAATGTTCGGTGAATTCCCGACCCAATCGAAGGGGGACAACCATGTCCATGAGATCTATCGCCACAGGCTTTGCGGCCGTGGCAGCGATCGGAGCCGCGGCGGCCGGTGTGAGTGCCATCGGTCCGGCGGCATATCAGGTGCAGCCGGTCGTCTTCGGCGCGCCGCTACCGCAAGACCCGGCCGCCAGCATGCCGACCGCCGGGCAGTTGACCGGCATACTGAATAGCCTTGCCGATCCCAGTGTTCCGTTCGCGAACAAGAGCAACCTGGTTGAAGGCGGCATCAGCGGGACCGAGGCCCACATGGCCGACCATCAACTCAAGAAGGCGGCCAAGAACGGGGACCTCCCGTTGTCGTTCAGCGTGGCGAATATTCAACCGGCCGCGAGCGGTTCGGCCACCGCGGACGTTGCTGTCTCGGGTCCCAAGATCGCGGCGCCGGTCACGCAGAACGTCACGTTCATCAACCAGGGCGGCTGGGTGCTGTCCCGCAGTTCGGCGATGTCGCTGCTGCAGGCCGCGGGGCGCTGAGCCCTACCCGCCCAACGCGCTCAGGTCGACCTTGGCGATGCGTTCGGGGTCGGCCAGCACGTCGATCGCCGTGATGCGCCCGTCGCGCACCACGAACCCCATGATCGCGGAGGCCCGGCCGGCGACGAAGATGACCGCGCCGGCGGCGCCGTTGACGGTAGCGGGGCGGACCTCGCGATCCGGGCCCGCGTAACTTCGGGCCACCTTGGCCACCGACGACGCACCCTCGGTGCGGAATGCAGCGGCGCCGGATCCGAAGTCGCCGCGCAACACCACGTCTGGATCCAGCACCAGGATCAAGCGGTCGAAGTCGCCGCTGCGCCCGGCCGCGAAAAAAGCGTCGACCGCCTCGCGTTGGGCGGCGATGGTGTCGTCGGGAACGGGAGCTGCCTGCTCGATGCGCCGTCGCGCACGGCTGGCCAGCTTGCGGGTGGCTTCCGGCGAGCGGTCGACCACGGGTGCGATCTGCTCGAACGGGACGGCGAAGACGTCGTGCAGCACGAACGCCAGCCGCTCCGCCGGCGGCAACGTGTCCAGCACCACGAACAGCGCCAGGCCCACCGCGTCCGCCAGCACGGCGCGGTGTTCGGGGTCGAATTCCCCGGTCGCCTCCACGATCGGATCCGGCACCCGTGCCGTCGGCTCTTCGCGACCGTGCGCGCGGCGCTCGCGCAGGGTGTTCAGGCAGATCCGCGCCACCACGGTGGTCAGCCACGCATCGAGATTGGCTATCTCGTCGGTGGCGCTGTTGTTCAGCCCGTTCAACCTCAGCCACGCCTCCTGCACGGCGTCCTGAGCGTCGTCGATCGAGCCCAGCATCCGGTAGGCGATGGCGCCCAGCTGTGGCCGGGCCGCCTCGAAACGTGCGGTCAGCGACGCGATCCCCGGGTTGTCGGTCACTCTGACAGCGCGCAGACCCGGTTGCCGCAGAAGCCGGACGATCCGATGTCGAGTGCGATGTTGAACCGGGCCCGAAGGTTGCCCAACGTGATGATGTGGGTGAGTCCGACGAGTTGAGCGGTGTCGAACTGGACGCGAAGTGCCTCGAAGAGCTCGTCGCTGACCACGACGGGGGTGCGACTGATGGCGGCCGCGTATTCGAGGATCAGTTTCTCGACGTCGGAGAAGCAGGCGGCATTGCGGTAGTCCGCCATTGCCAGCAGCTCCTCATCGGAGATCCCCAGCCCGCGCGATATCTGCGAACCCAGGTCGATGCAGTACTCGCATCCCACCGTGGTCGCTGACTTCAATTCGGCCAGCGCGCGCTGGCGGGGACTGAGAACGTCGAGTTTCGACTCGGCCTGTTCCAGCCTGCCGTAGGCGCTGAGCAATTTCGGGATGTGCGCGTACATCCGCAGTGGTTCGAGCATTTCGGCAGTCTCTAATCCAGCCATCTGCGCCAGCTTCCGCTTGGTGAAGAAGAAGGCGATTTTGGCGCCCAGCCCTGCGTCGCGATCGGAGACTCCCTTGAGCCGTGGCATGACGTCCTCCTGCCGGTCGGTGTCTTTACCAAGTCGACACCTGGCAACGCCCGAACGTGACCGACTGGACCTGATGGTCGCGACCCGCTGCGCCCGGCTGCTGCTGATGGCGGCGACCCAGCGTTCGAGTGTGCGCTGACGGCGTCGGGTGTGCGCTGAGGGCGGGAATTTCGCGAAATCCGCGCCGTGGACGCACAGTCAAAGCCGTGGCCGCATACTCGATGGTGGCGACCCGCTTCGCGCGGCTTCCCCGTGCTCGCGATCGCCACGGCCGCGCTTGCGATCGGCATCAGGTCTGTTCGCTCAGCGGCCTGTCCATGTCGAAGACCCGCGCGTGCAGCACGGTCCGGTTGCGCAGTGCGGCACGCACCGCCTGGTGCACCCCATCCTCGAGATAGGTGACGCCCTTCCACTTCACGGCGTGCGGGAAAAGATCGCCGTAGAAGGTGGAGTCCTCGGAGAGCAGGCGGTCCAGCGCGAGCACCGTCGTCGTGGTCACCAATTCGTCGAGCCGGATCTGCTGCGGTGGTATCTGGGACCAGTCTTTGTAAGTGAGCCCGTGATCGGGGTAGGGCTTGCCGTCTCGCACACCCTTGAAAATCATGCGCGGATCATCTCTGAGGCTTCGCAGTTGCCCGGGCGGATCATGCTGGACAGGCTAGTCGCATTTCAGCGCCACATTCGCACCAACTGAGTTGACGGCGGCTTGATAACGGCGGGGTTAGCGCAGTGTGACGGGTCAGCGTGTCGCCAGCCCGTAAAATGAACCGGTCAAGGTGGTCGCAAGGTTCCGGGGAGGTGGAAATCGATGGGCAGTGCCGACGAGCGTCGCTTCGAGGTGCTGCGCGCCATCGTCGCCGACTTCGTGTCCACCAAGGAACCGATCGGCTCGAAGTCGCTGGTAGAGCGTCATAACCTGGGCGTCTCCAGTGCCACGGTCCGCAACGACATGGCGGTGCTCGAGGCCGAGGGCTACATCACCCAACCGCACACCAGCTCCGGACGGGTGCCCACCGAGAAGGGCTATCGCGAGTTCGTCGACCGGATCGACGACGTCAAGCCGCTGTCAACCGCCGAGCGGAGGGCGATCCAAAGCTTCTTGGAGTCCGGCGTCGACCTCGACGACGTGCTGCGCCGCGCCGTGCGGCTGCTTGCTCAGCTGACCCGCCAGGTGGCGGTGGTGCAGTACCCGACGTTGTCGACGTCGACCGTTCGCCATCTGGAAGTGATCGCACTCACGCCGGCCCGGCTGCTGATGGTCGTCATCACCGACTCCGGCCGGGTGGACCAGCGCATCGTCGAGCTGGGCGACGTCATCGACGACCACCAGTTGTCCCAGCTGCGCGAGGTGCTCGGCCAAGCGCTGGAAGGCAAGAAGCTCGCTGCGGCCTCGATTGCGGTAGCCGACCTGGCGGGCCAGCTCAACGGCGCCGGCGGCCTCGCCGACGCCGTCGGCCGCTCGGCGACGGTGTTGCTGGAATCGCTGGTCGAACACACCGAGGAGCGGCTGTTGCTGGGTGGCACTGCCAACCTGACCCGCAACGCCGCCGACTTCGGCGGTTCGCTGCGCCCCATCCTGGAAGCCCTCGAGGAGCAGGTGGTGGTGCTGCGGCTGCTGGCGGCTCAGCAGGAAGCCGGCAAGGTGACGGTGCGCATCGGTCATGAGACCGCGGCTGAGCAGATGGTGGGCACCTCGATGGTCTCCACTGCCTACGGCAGCTCGGACATCGTCTACGGCGGTATGGGTGTGGTGGGCCCCACCCGGATGGACTATCCGGGAACTATGGCCAGTGTCGCGGCGGTTGCTCTTTATATCGGAGAAGTTTTGGGTGCTCGATGACTGCGCGCCTGAATCAGAATTTGTGGACATCCGCTTAGGGCGGTACTGAAAGACTCGGCATAGGAGAGTCAAGCGTGGCACGCGATTACTACGGGATGCTCGGCGTCAGCAAGAGCGCAAGCGATGCGGACCTTAAGCGCGCCTATCGCAAGCTGGCGCGTGAATTGCATCCGGATGTCAATCCCGATGAGGCAGCGCAGGCGAAATTCAAGGAGATCAGCGTCGCCTACGAGGTGCTGAGCGACCCGGAGAAACGCCGGATTGTCGACATGGGCGGCGATCCGCTGGAAAATGCGGCCGCGGCGGGCGGCGGTTTCGGCGGCTTCGGAAATTTGGGCGACGTGTTCGAAGCATTCTTCGGCGGCGGCTTCGGTGGCGCCGCGGGATCCCGCGGCCCGATCGGCCGGGTTCGGCCGGGTTCGGACTCGTTGCTGCGGATACGGCTCGATCTCGAAGAATGCGCCAGCGGCGTCACCAAGCAGGTCACCGTCGACACCGCGGTGTTGTGCGACCGCTGCCAGGGCAAGGGCACCAACGGCGATTCCGCGCCGATGCCGTGCGACACCTGCGGTGGTCGCGGCGAGGTCCAGACCGTGCAGCGTTCGCTGCTGGGGCAGATGATGACATCGCGCCCGTGTCCCACCTGCCGCGGCGTCGGGGTCGTCATCCCCGACCCGTGCCACCAGTGCGTGGGCGACGGCCGGGTGCGGGCCCGTCGGGAGATCAGCGTCAAGATCCCTGCCGGGGTCGGCGAGGGGATGCGGGTTCGGCTGGCCGCACAGGGCGAGGTCGGGCCCGGCGGAGGACCGGCGGGTGACCTGTATGTCGAGGTTCACGAGCAGACCCATGACATCTTCGTGCGCCAGGGCGACGACCTGCACTGCACGGTGTCGGTGCCGATGGTCGACGCGGCGCTGGGCGCCACCGTCACCGTCGACGCGATCCTGGACGGGCTGAGCGAGATCACGATCCCGGCAGGCACGCAACCGGGCACCATCATCCCGCTGCGGGGCCGCGGGATGCCGCACCTGCGCTCCAGCGCCCGCGGCGACCTGCACGTGCACGTCGAGGTTGTGGTACCCACCCGGCTGGATCACCACGACGCCGAGCTGTTGCGCGAACTGAAGACCCGTCGCGCTCGCGATGTGGCCGAGGTTCGTTCCACGCACTCCGCCGCCGGCGGGCTGTTCAGCCGGCTGCGCGAGACCTTCACCGGGCGCTGACGCAGCCTGGTTCCCGGGAGTCTGCGCATGGCGGCGACGCTGTTCTACGTCGATGCACTGCCCGAAACCGGCGGACTGGCGGTCGTGGACGGCGACGAGGGTTTTCACGCCGCCTCGGTGCGCCGGATCCGCCCGGGCGAGCAATTGGTGCTCGGCGACGGTGCCGGCGGCCTGGCGCAGTGCGTGGTCGAGCGGGCCGGGCGCGACGGGTTGCATGCCCGGGTGCTGGACCGCTGGAGCGTCGCGGCCGGGTGCCCTCCGGTGACGGTGGTGCAAGCGCTGCCCAAGTCCGAGCGGTCGGAACTGGCGGTCGAATTGGCCACCGAAGCCGGCGCCGACGCGTTCCTGGCCTGGCAGGCGGCCCGCTGCGTGGCTAACTGGGAAGGTGCCCGGATCGACAAGGGGCTGCGCCGGTGGCGTGCCGTGGTGCGTTCGGCGGCCCGCCAATCCCGCCGGGCACACATCCCGCCCGTTGACGGCGTGCTGTCCACCGCCGCGCTCGCTCAGCGGGTCCGGGACGAAGTGGCCGCCGGGGCCGTGGTGCTGGCGCTGCACGAGTCGGCGACTCAGAGAATCGTCGATGTCGCGGTGGCGCAAGCAGATTCGCTGGTCCTCGTGGTCGGTCCCGAGGGTGGCATCGCACCCGAGGAGATCGCCGCGTTGACGGATGCGGGTGCTGTCGCGGTCCGGCTCGGCCCACAGGTGTTGCGGACCTCGACGGCGGCCGCGGTGGCGTTGGGCGCACTGGGCGTACTTACCCCGCGATGGCGCGGAACGCTGACCAACCAAACGCCTCCGGCGTAGACTGAGCCGACTGAGAATGACCGCGCGCAACCCTATTACCGCCCAAGAAAGCAGGCATTAGAAACCACGTGACGCCCCGCGAGACCCGCGCTGCTGACACCGCTGGCAACCGGCAACCCGACGCTCAGGTTCGCAGCAGCATCGATGTTCCGCCCGACCTCGTCGTGGGCCTTCTGGGTTCGGCCGACGAGAATCTACGCGCCTTGGAGCGCACCCTCAATGCCGATCTGCACGTGCGGGGCAACACCGTGACCGTTTCGGGTGAGCCGGCCGACGTCGCGCTGGCCGAGCGGGCCATTTCCGAACTGGTTGCGATCGTGGCCGGCGGCCAGCCGATGACACCGGAGGTGGTACGCCACAGCGTCGCCATGCTGATCGGCGCCGGCGATGAGTCACCGGCCGAAGTGCTCAGCCTGGACATCTTGTCGCGGCGCGGTAAGACGATCCGGCCCAAGACGCTGAACCAGAAACGCTATGTCGACGCCATCGACGCCAACACGATCGTGTTCGGGATCGGGCCGGCCGGCACCGGCAAGACGTACCTGGCCATGGCCAAGGCGGTCAACGCGCTGCAGAGCAAAAAGGTCAGCCGGATCATTTTGACCCGTCCCGCGGTGGAAGCCGGTGAGCGCCTTGGCTTTCTGCCCGGCACGCTGAGCGAGAAGATCGACCCGTATCTGCGGCCGCTGTACGACGCGCTGTACGACATGATGGATCCCGAGCTGATCCCGAAGCTGATGTCCGCCGGGGTGATTGAGGTGGCGCCGCTGGCGTACATGCGCGGCAGAAGCCTTAATTCTGCGTTCATCATCCTGGACGAGGCGCAGAACACCACCGCCGAGCAGATGAAGATGTTCCTGACCCGGTTGGGTTTCGGGTCCAAGATGGTAGTGACCGGAGACGTCACCCAGATCGATCTGCCGGGCGACGCCAGACCCGGCCTGCGGACGGTGGTCGACATCCTGGACAACATCGACGACATCCACTTCGCCGAGCTGACCAGTGCGGATGTGGTGCGCCACCGGTTGGTCTCGGAGATCGTCGACGCTTACGCCAGATACGAAGAGCCCGGTATGGGGATGAATCGGGCGGCTCGGCGCGCATCCGGCTCTCGCGATCGTCGATGATGATGCGGTGAGCGATCTGGTGAGCATCTCATGAGTATCGAAGTCTCCAACGAATCGGGCATCGACGTCTCCGAAGCCGAACTGGTCAGCGTCGCGCGGTTCGTCATCCGCAAGATGGACGTCAACCCGAGCGCCGAGCTGTCGATGGTGCTGCTGGACACCGCGGCCATGGCCGACCTGCACATGCGCTGGATGGATCTGCCCGGACCGACCGACGTGATGAGCTTCCCGATGGACGAGCTCGAGCCCGGCGGCCGCCCCGACGCTCCCGAGCCGGGGCCGTCCATGCTGGGCGACATCGTGCTGTGCCCGGAATTCGCGGCCGGACAGGCGGCAGCGGCCGGCCACAGCCTCGGGCACGAGCTGGCTCTGCTGACCGTGCACGGCGTGCTGCATCTGCTCGGCTACGACCACGGCGACCAGGACGAGGAAAAGGAGATGTTCGCACTGCAGGACCGGTTGCTCGTGGAGTGGGTCGCCGACCAGGTCGAGGCCTACCAGAGCGACCGTCAGGACGAGCGGGACCGCCGGTTGCTCGACAAGTCAAGGCATTTCGACCTTTGAGCGGTTTGTTTCAGCTGCTCGGCGCGATCGCGCTGATCGGTCTGGGCGGGATGTTCGCGGCG
>CAVTLW010000022.1:0-38571 GCA_963735655.1 uncultured Actinomycetota bacterium | reverse complement strand
ACCGCGACAAAACGTCGAGGAGGTCGGTGTCGTAGCGGTGTTCAGAGGCGAACTGAGTCTCATTGATCACATCCGCCACTTCGGTCTCTGAGCGGGGCGCCACCACCAGCGGTAAATGTGACGAATGTGACAGGGCGCCGGATGTCGTACGCCGCCCCGCACGGTCCATCTTGACGCCGGGCATAACCCCGTACGCTGATGCTGTGACCCCGCCAGATGACAGCGGAACGCTGCCCGAACTGCGTAACACCGTCGTCGTTGCGGCCTTCGAGGGCTGGAACGACGCCGGTGACGCCGCCAGCGACGCCGTGGCGCACCTGGCCGCCATCTGGCAGGCCGAGCCGATCGTCGAGATCGACGACGAAGCGTATTACGACTACCAGGTGAATCGGCCGGTCATCCGCCAGATCGACGGGGTCACCCGGGAGCTGGCCTGGCCGGCGATGCGAATCTCGCACTGCCGCCCGCCGGACAGCGACCGCGACGTCGTGCTGATGTACGGGGTGGAGCCGAACATGCGCTGGCGCAATTTCTGCGCCGAGCTGCTGGCCATCATCGACAAGCTCAACGTCGACACCGTGGTGATCCTCGGTGCGCTGTTGGCCGACACCCCGCACACCCGGCCGGTGCCGGTCTCGGGTGCGGCCTATTCCGCCGAGTCGGCACGACTGTTCGGTCTGGAGGAGACCCGCTACGAGGGCCCGACCGGAATCGCCGGGGTGTTCCAGTACGCCTGCGTGGCGGCGGGGATCCCGGCCGTGACGTTCTGGGCCGCGGTGCCGCACTACGTGTCCCAGCCCCCGAACCCGAAGGCGACGGTGGCGCTGCTGCAACGCGTCGAGGACGTGCTCGACATCGAGGTGCCGCTGGAAGACCTGCCGACGCTGGCCGAGGCGTGGGAGCAGGAGATCACCGAGATGGCCGCCGAAGACGAGGAGCTGGCCGAGTACGTGCAGTCGCTCGAGCAGCACGGCGACGCCGAAGTGGACATGAACGAGGCACTGGGCAAGATCGACGGCGACGCGCTGGCCGCGGAGTTCGAGCGTTATCTGCGTCGCCGCCGCCCGGGCTTCGGGCGCTAATCAGGACGCTTCACCACGGACTCGTTGTAAGCGCTGGTCGACCGACCGAGCGCGGCAACCTGGTCGTCCATCTGGGCCACCACCTCAACGGCGGCTTTGCGGACGGGAAAATCGCCAAGGCGGGTGGACAGGAACGGCTTGAGCCAGCGGAAAGCACCCACCCAGCCCGGGCAATACACGCGGTCCTGGCGCTGCTCGATGCCCTCGACGAAGGCCACCGCACACCTTTCCACCGAAGTGGTCTTGTTCAACGGCCACGGCAACTTGGCCAACATGTAGCTGAACGCGGGCAGGTCGGCTTTCGCGTCGCGAACCAGGGCGGTGTCGATCCAGGACGGGTGCGCAGTTCCGACGCTGACACCGAGGTGGGTTACCTCTAGCCGCAGCGCGTTGCCGAAATGCTCGGTGCCGGCCTTCGACATGTCGTAGGACGCCATCCCCGGTGAGGCCGCGAACGCGGCCAGCGACGACACGATCAGCACGTAACCACGACGCTCGATCAGCGTGGGCAGCGTGGCGCGCACGGTGTAAAAGACGCCGAGCAGGTTGACGTCCAACACCCGCTTGAACGTTTCCGGGTCGACCTTCAACACCGAGCCGTAGCTGGCGATACCGGCGTTGGCCACGACGACGTCGATGCCGCCGAATCGTTCGACGGCCTGGTCGGCCGCGGCTTGCAGTGCGGGTAGGTCGCGCACGTCGGCGACCACCGTCAGCACCCGGTCCTCGTCGCCGAGTTCGGCGGCCAACGCCGCGAGCTCGTCGTTGCCGAGATCGACCAAGACGAGTTTGGCGCCCTTATTGCGTAGCCGACGGGCGACCTCCGCCCCGATACCCCGGGCACCACCGGTGATGAAGACGACTTTGCCCTGCAGCGATGTCATGGCCGAAAGGTACCTCGAAGTGCTCACTGACGACTACAGGTGCACCCCGAGCAGCGCGTCGACCGCGGTTGCCACCAGCTTGGGCGCGCCCGCGTCGTGGCCGCCGTACTCCAGCGCGTCGGTGGCCCAACCATCCAGTGCGGCAATGGCTTTGGGCGAATCCAAATCGTCAGCCAGGTAGCGGCGCACCCGGGCGATCGCGTCGGACGCGTCCGGACCGGTGGCCAGCGCGGTCGCGGTGCGCCAGCGCTGCAGCCGGGCGGTGGCCTCGTCGAGCAGTGGCTGGCTCCAGAATCGGTCAGCGCGGTAATGCCCGGCCAGCAGACCCAGCCGGATGGCCGACGGCTCCACGCCCTGGGCGCGTAACGCCGATACCAGAACGAGGTTGCCGCGGCTCTTGGACATCTTGTGCCCGTCCCAGCCGATCATCCCGGCGTGCACATAGTGACGAGCGAATCTCCTTTCACCGCTGACACATTCAGCGTGCGCGGCGGTGAATTCGTGGTGCGGGAAGATCAGGTCGCTGCCCCCGCCCTGAATATCCAGGGGCGCGCCGATCCGGCTGAGCGCGATCGCCGCGCATTCGACGTGCCAGCCCGGCCGGCCCGGGCCGAATGGCGACGGCCAGGTGGGCTCCCCCGGCCGCGCGCCCCGCCACAGCAGGGCATCGAGCTGGTCGGCCTTGCCGGCCCGATCCGGGTCGCCGCCGCGCTGCTCGAACAGCCGCAACATGGTTTCGCGGTCGTAGCCCGACTCGTAGCCGAACTGAGGCGTCGCGTCCGCGCGGAAATAGACGTCCGAGTATTCGTCATCGACGACGTACGCCGCGCCGGAGGCCAGCATCTTTTCGATGAGCTCGACTATCTCGGCCACCGCCTCGGTGGCCCCGACATAGTCGTGTGGGGGCAGCACCCGAAGCGCCGCCATGTCTTCGCGGTACAACGTGACCTCGCGCTCGGCGAGGTCACGCCAGTCGATTCCGTCGCGATTGGCACGCTCGAACAACGGATCGTCGACGTCGGTGACGTTCTGGACGTAGTGCACCTCGTGGCCGAGGTCGAGCCAGAGGCGATGAACCAGATCGAACGCGAGATAGGTGGCGGCGTGGCCCAGATGGGTGGCGTCGTAGGGCGTGATCCCGCAGACGTACATGGCCGCCCGCGATCCGGGCGTCACCGGGCGTACCTGGCGGTCGGCGGTGTCGTAGAGCCGTAGCTCCGGCCCGCGTCCCGGCAAGGTGGGAACGGGTGCGGCGGGCCACGACTGCATGCCCACGACTTTAAGCCCGCGATCAAGTAGAGGCCCGGCGAGTCTGCGGTGGTGGCGCTACCGCCACGCGTTGCGGATGGCGTCCAGCAGAATCGGCGCCACCTCGGCGCGACACATCACGAAGTCAGGCAGGTAGGGGTCGAGCTGGTTGTACTGCAGCGGCGAGCCGTCCAGGCGCGACGCGTGCATGCCGGCGGCGAGTATCACCCCGGCGGGCGCCGCCGAATCCCATTCCCATTGCCCACCGGCATGCAGGTACGCGTCGACATGGCCGTCGATGACGGCCATCGCCTTGGCCCCCGCCGAACCGATCGCCACCGGTTGGATGGCCAGCGTCTGCCGGATGCGGTGCAGGACCGCCGGGGGCCGGGTGGCGCTGACGGCGATCCGCAAGGTGCCGGCAACGCCGACGGGCGCGGCGTCGGCGGTCACCGTGTCGGTGCGGTACACGATGTTCCCGCGAGCCGGCAGCGCCACCGCGGCGTCGGTGATCTGTGGCCGGCCGTCGTCGAGTCCATCAGGGCGCTGCCACAGTGCGATATGTACGGCCCAGTCGTCGCGCCCCTGCGTGGAGAATTCGCGGGTGCCGTCCAGCGGATCGATGATCCACACCCGGTCGGACCTCAGCCGCAACAGATCGTCGTGGGCTTCCTCGCTGAGCACCGCGTCACCGGGTCGCTCGGCCCGCAGCCGGCGCAGCAGCAGCGCGTTCGCCTCGAAGTCACCGGCGTCACCCAGCGCCCAGGGATGACCGAACCCGATCTCGTCGCGTACTGCGAGCAACAACTTTCCCGCGTCGGCGGCGAGATCTGCGGCGAGTTCCGCGTCTGTCATGCCTGACATGTCGTCCGCGGCGCGGCTCACCGGACCAGTATCGCCGACGTCAAAAAGCCGGCCAGGGAATGGGGCGATGCCGGTTCGGCCCGGGCATCACCGGATCGTCGAGCAGCGCGTGCGCGCGCCGGCGCAGCGCGCGGATTTCCGCGTCAGTGATGTTGTCCGCCAACGCATCGGCGAGCCGGTCGCCCAGAGCATCGGCCAGAACGGCTACCGCCTCCAGAGTCGGGTCGTCGATCGGCTTGCCGGCCCACCCCCACAGCACCGTGCGGAGCTTGTTCTCGACGTGCAGGCACACGCCGTGGTCGACACCGTAGATGTGGCCGTCGAGGTCGCGCAGGATGTGGCCGCCCTTGCGATCGGCGTTGTTGATCAGCACGTCGAACACCGCCATCCGCCACAACCGAATGTCGTCGGCATGCATCAGGATGACCTCGTCGCCGGCGTAGTCGTAGGCCCGCAGCACCGGCAGATAACCCGCGCTCACGTTTGTTGACCGGAAACAGGTCGACCAGGTCGGGCCAGGGCGCCGGTGCCGAGTCCACTTCGTCGCCGGGCTGCTGGACCCACAGCTGCAGCATGCCCGGGCCTGCCGGACCGTGACGAATGATCGTGTGGGGCACGATGTTCCAACTCAACTGCGCCGACACCAGATACGCGGCGAGTTCGCGCCCGGCCAGTGTCCCATCGGGGAAGTCCCACAGTGGCTGCTCCCCGGACACCGGCTTGTAGACGCAGTGCACGCTGCTTTCGACCCAGAGTGGATTCGCACAGGTAGGTGGCGTTGCTCGCGGAGCGGATGCGTCCGATGACGGTCAGCTCCCCGTCGCGCAACACCTCGTGATCGTCAACCTTCGGGGTCATCGTTGGACCCGAGCAGCGCATCGCGCCGATAGCCGTTGGCGCGCGCGCAGATGTGTCCCTCGGGGTCCAGCGGTTCTTCGCACAGTGGGCATGGCGGACGTCCCGCCGAGATGACGCGGGTGGACCGGGTGGCGAACTGACGCGCCGATTCGGGCGTCAGAAACACCCGCACCGCGTCGGGTCCGTCCTCGGTGTCATCGAGCACCACCGAAGCGTCGAACTCCGTGTCGGTGACGGCCAGAAGCTCGACCACCACCGTCTGCGCCTCTGAATCCCAGCCCAAACCCATCGTCCCGACCCGAAACTCGGCATCCACCGGCGTGACCAGCGGGCTGAGGTCGTCGACCTCGGTGGGTTCCGGCGGTACCGGCGTGCCGAACCTGCGATTCACCTCAAGCAACAGCGCGCCGATGCGTTCGGCGAGGACGGCGACCTGCTGCTTCTCCAGAACCACCGACACCACCCGGGCGTCATGCACCGCCTGGATGTAGAACGTGCGGTTACCGGGCTGGCCAACGGTCCCGGCCACGAAGCGGTCGGGTGTGCGGAATACATGAATTGCGCGGGCCATGGCATCTCCAAAATACCGGCAGTTGGTGCTGCTGTGCGATTTGGTGGCCGCTTATTCGGTGGAACCCCCGACCACGGCGTCGCTGGACGGCACCGCAGCGTCGGCACCGTCCGGCTTCTGGTCGGAGTCGCCCTGAGGTTGATCCCGTGGCGGCGGCGGCGCGGCCCGCAACCCGGCCGACAGCCGTGCGCCGGTGTGGTTGACGTGCACAACGAACGGGCGCAGCGGGGTGTAACGGACCACGCTGAGCGATCCGGGGTCGACGTTGATTCGCTGGAAGCTGTCCAGATGTGTGCCGAACGCGTCCGCGATGACCGCCTTGATGACGTCGCCGTGGCTGCAGGCCACCCACAGCACATCGGTACCATGTTGCTCGGCCAACCGCTGGTCGTGTTCGCGGACCGCGGCCACCGCCCGCGCCTGCACCTGCGCCAGACCCTCACCACCTGGGAACACCGCTGCGCTGGGATGAGCCTGGACCACCCGCCACAACGGCTCGCTGACCAGCTCGCCGAGTTTGCGGCCGGTCCATTCGCCGTAGTCGACTTCCGAGAGCCGGTCGTCGACGCCTGCCTCGAGGCAGAGTGCCTCGGCGAGCGGCTCGACGGTGCGACGGCAGCGCAGCATGGGTGAGCTCACCACCGCCCGGATCCGCAGGTCACCGAGCCGGTCGACCAGCCCGGCGGCCTGCTCGCGGCCTTTGTCGTCGAGGTCGACGCCCTCGGAACGACCGGCCAGGGTGCCCGCGGTGTTCGAGGTGGACCGGCCGTGCCGTAGCAGGATGACGGTCATGTCGCGGCCACCGTCCCGTATCCCAGCAAGATCAGCGCGCTGACCCCAGCCTGCACAACAGCCAAGACGATGACCTGCCACCAGGACATCGCCGACACCGCAGTCACGACGACGACCGTACCTGGTGCAGCGACAGGCAGCTTCGTCGAGTTAGGCCGAGTCAGCGAGAAACGGGGACGGCGCGCGCCACCGCGTCACGCACCGCGGCAGCCAGGCTGCGCTCGTCGGTAAGGTCGATCTCGACCAGACTGCGAACCGCCCGCGCCACCACTTCCTCGGCCTGCGGAACCGGTCCGGCCAGCCGTGGACGATAAATCTCAACGATGAGCGAACGGTGCTCGATGTGGAAAGAAAACGTGCGCCCGTCGCCGACCTGTCCGTAACCGCTTGCGAAGATGCCCGTCAGCATGTCTTCGACAACAAACTGATGGCTTGCAACATGCCTGTCAGCGATGACGGTCATGACGCGAGAATACCTCTCCAGTACCACTATGTGCGGACAACATGGCGAGATCGATACGACAACGTTTCTTACAATGGGGAACCCATACTTCGAGTCTGAAGGTTGAGCGTTGCCGGTAAGCCGTAGACGAGCAGCTCAGCGCTGCGTTTCTGGCCTGGCAGCGTTGCTGACATTGCTGACCGGCTGGCTGACCGGCTGTTCGTCCAATCCGCTCGAAACCCCGCCGCCCACGATCGCGGCAGCACAGCCGGCGGTATCGCCGCCGGTGTCGCAGCATCCGGCCGGCGCGGTGCTACCGCTCGCCGGCCACGCGGTGGCGGCGATATTCGACGGTGGGACTCATCAGCTCGCGGTGCTCACCCCCGGTAGCCTCACCGTGTTCGCCGCCGGGCAAGTCCCGCCCCGCGAGATAGCCCTGCCAGGGCCGGCGACGGCGCTGACCGGCGACGGCAGCGGCTCGGCTTACGTCGCCGGCCGGGGCGGCTACGTCGTGGTCGACCTGTCGGCGGGCCGCACCGCGCAGGTCAGTATTGCCGACGCGCAGAGCACCGAATTCACCGCCATCGCCCGCCGGGCCGACGGAAAGCTGGTGCTGGGCAGTGCCGACGGCGCCGTGTACACGCTGGCCTCCCCAGCGCCTGCCGGCACGGCCGCGGTAGCCAACCGCACCAAGATCTTCGCCCGCATCGACGCCCTTGCGACACAAGGAAATACGACGGTCGTCCTGGATCGCGGGCAGACCTCGGTGACCACGCTCGGCCCCGACGGTCGTGCCCAGCAGTCATTGCGCGCCGGTGAGGGCGCGACAACCCTGGTCGCCGATCCCCTGGGCCGGGCGCTGGTCGCCGACACCCGCGGCGGTCAACTGCTGGTGTACGGCGTTGACCCGCTGATCCTGCGCCAGGCCTACCCGGTGCCCCAGGCCCCCTACGGTCTGGCCGGGTCCCGGGAGTTGGGCTGGGTATCTCAAACCGCCTCGAATATGGTTGTTGGTTACGATCTGTCAACCGGAATTCCCGTCGAAAAGGTGCGTTACCCAACCGTGCAGCAACCCAACTCGCTGGCATTTGACGATGCGACGGACACCTTGTACGTGGTGTCGGGGTCAGGTTCCGGGGTCCAGGTCATCGAACACGCTTTGGGTGCGCAGTGAAAAACGGGTCCGCGCCGCGCCGAAGCGGGTTGCCGGCGGGCTGGGACACCGAGATGTCCGACGAGTACGAGTGGGCGCCGTTGCGCCTGCCGCCGGAAGTCACCAGGCTCAGTGCTTCCACCCGGCTGTCCATCGAGGCGGAGTATCGCGGCTGGGAGCTGACGCGGGTACGGCTTTACAACGACGGCAGCAGACGAGTGTTGTTGCGCCGCAATAAATCTCGGCTCGACGATCGACGACCAGACCAGCCGGAATTGTGATGTACGGCGTACTGCGCCGGCTGCTTTTCCTGATCCCGCCCGAGCGAATCCACACGCTGGTTTTCGCGTTGCTGCGCGGCGTTTCTGCCGTCGCTCCGATCCGCCGAGGGTTGCGCAGCCGGCTGGGCCCGACTGATCCGGTGCTGGCCAGCACGGTGTTCGGGGTGCGTTTCCCGGGGCCGCTCGGGCTGGCCGCCGGGTTCGACAAAGACGGTATGGGCCTGGACGCTTGGGGGGCAATGGGTTTCGGGTACGCCGAGATCGGGACCGTCACCGCGCACGCACAGCCGGGCAACCCGTCTCCGCGGCTGTTCCGGCTGCCCGCCGACCGCGCCCTGTTGAACCGGATGGGGTTCAACAACCATGGCGCCGGCGCGCTGGCGATCCGGCTGGCCCGCCACCGGCCCGAGGTGCCGATCGGGGTCAACATCGGCAAGACCAAGACGACCCCGGCCGCCGACGCCGTCGAGGATTACCGGGCCAGCGCCCGGCTGGTGGGCCCGCTGGCGTCGTATCTGGTGGTCAATGTCAGCTCACCGAACACGCCGGGGCTGCGAGACCTGCAGGCTGTCGAGTCGCTGCGGCCCATTTTGTCGGCCGTGCTGGCCGAGACCTCGACACCGGTGCTGGTGAAGATTGCGCCGGACATCTCCGACGCCGACGTCGACGACATCGCCGACCTGGCCGTCGAGCTGGGTCTGGCCGGCATCGTCGCCACCAACACCACGGTGTCACGCGATGGCCTGATCACGACCGGGGTCGAAGAGCTTGGCGCGGGCGGTATTTCGGGTCCGCCGGTAGCGCGACGTGCCGCCGAGGTGCTGCGCCGGCTCTACAGCCGGGTCGGTGATCGCTTGGTGCTGATCAGCGTCGGGGGTATCGAGACCGCCGACGACGCGTGGGACCGCATCACGGCGGGCGCCTCCCTGCTGCAGGGCTATACCGGCTTCATCTACGGAGGGGGCTTGTGGGCCAAGCACATTCACGACGGCGTTGCCCGCCGGTTGCATGACGGCGGGTTCTCCTCGCTGAGCGACGCGATAGGGTCCGCGGCGCGGCAGGGCCAGCTCCGTCATCCAAAGGGATTGGGCGGCAAGCCCTGCAGATATCCTCCGGAGAAGTACGGCCCGGCATCGGGTGTCAGCGACGAATAGCCGGCGTTGACGATCGGTTGCAGCATCGAGTTCAGGTTGCTGACGATCGGCTGCTGGGACGCCGATCGCCTGAAGCGGCATCAGCATCGGCAGGGTCGGCGACGGGAACATGTATGTGGTGATCGTGCCGCCCGCCGGGTGCGGTCACACTGGACAGTTGCACCATGTCCGACGGGGACATGAGTGATACCGGGTCGTGGTAGTAGAGCGCCCCGAACAGCGTGTTCACGTCGGCCAGGAGATTCCAGGGCCGGTCGGGCGGATTACCCCAGAAATCGTATTGCCCGAACACCACGCTGACGTCGTACTGGGTGTTCGCTATGCCCTGCACCGTGTAGTTGATCAACGGCACGGTGAACCCATTCGGCAGGTAGATGTGCGCCAAGCCAAGTTCCGGGCTGGAGAACATGGCGAATTTCAGGGCATTGGGTGGCGGAGCATTCGGATCGGTTGCCAGGTAAGCCAACTCACGATTGACGACGAGGGTTCCCTCCGACAGTCCGGCAATACTCACCGGCGAACCGCTGCCGTTGACAAACGCGTTCATGATCTGGTCATTGAGTGCCTGCCGGCCCATGGCGACGGCGTCGTTGACATTCGGAGCGGCCAGGCTGCCGCTGAAGATGCCGATGCTGGCCGGGTAATTGACCAGCTGAGCCATGGTGCCGGGGAACCAGTTTTCCCCGATGGCATGGTTGAGCAGGTCGTACCCCTGCAGGATGGACACCGAATTCGGTCCGGGGACGCCACCTTCGAGGAGCACCTGTCCCAGATAGGGCAGGGTGGTGATGAAGTTCGGATAGTAGAGCGGTCCTGCGCCGGGGATGGTGATCCTCGTGCCTGCCGCGGCGCCCGGAATAGAGACAGGGGCCAGAGTCTCTGCCGCATTGGCGATCTCGGTGCTCAGGTACGCGTTCGCGTTTGCCGCCAGACCGAGCACGAAGCGCTCATTGAACTGCGCCGCTTGCGCGCTGATCGACTGATATTCCAGGCCGTGCGCGCCGAACAACGCCGCCAGGCCGGTGGACACCTCGTCGGCGGCCGCCGCCAGCAACGATGTGGTGGAGTTGGCGGCCGCCGCGTTCGCCGCGCTGACCGCCGACCCTATCGTGGCCAAATCCTCAGCAGCAGTTGCCAAAAGGTCCGGCGTTGCCACGACATACGACACAGGTGCCTCCCCCGACGCGTTCCGTGGCAGTGAGGTTACCCGCAGCCCGGCGTCTCACGGGTCGTCTTGCGTCGTCTTCGCAGAGGAGCTCCTCCGGATGGTGGAAGCTGTTGGTGCGTGGCTGACCGTGATCCAGGTGCGGCGGTGGTATCCATTCGGTTTCGCCCTTGGCGTTTTTGCGGGTGGTCCAGCCGTGGTCTTTGAGTTTGTGGTCGGGTCCGCAGGCCAGCGTGAGGGAGTCGATGTCGGTGCGTCCGGTGGCTGCCCAGCCGTCGACGTGGTCGACCTCGCACCAATATCCGCCGACGTCGCAGCCGGGGCGGGTGCATCCGCGGTCCTTGGCGTAGAGGACGATTCGTTGTCCGGGTGAGGCCAGTCGTTTGGTGTGATACAGCCCGATCGGCTTACCTTCATCGAAGCACTGGTCAGGTAATGGTAGGCGTGGCGGGCCAGCCGGATCACGTCGGCCATGGGTAGCAGGCTGCCCCCACCGGTGCGCGCTGTGCCGGCACCTTGTTCGAGGTCTTGGAGTGTGGTGGAGACGATGATGGTGGCCGGTAACCCGTTGTGCTGACCCAACTCCTCGCTGGCCAGCACCGACCGCAGCGCCGCGTTGAGCCCGTCATGCAGCCGCTGGGCGTTACTGCGACTGTCCCGGGTGACCGCCTGCTCACCGGCGGCACCATCCACGACGGGGGTTTGGTCGTCGGGGTTGCACATGCCCGGGTGCGGCGAGCTTGGCCCACACGGCTTCCAGGGTGGCGCGCAGTTCGGGGGTGATCCAGCCGTGCAGTCGCGACATCTTGTCGCGGTCTTGCACGGTCAGGGTCAGCCCGCGCCGGCGCGCCCGGTCCTGCTCGGTGTACTCGCCGTCGGGATGCAGGCAATCCATCAATCGGTCAGCCAGCTTGGACACCTGGTCGGGCCGAAACTTGGTGGCCAGCCCGGCCAGGTGTGCTTCGGCTTTCTCCCGGGTCTGGAAGTCCACCGCATTCGGCAGCTGCCGCACGAAGGTGCGGATCACCTGCACGTGCGTGGCGCCGATCGTGCCGTCCCGTTGAGCGGCCGCGGTCGCGGTCAACACCGGCGCCAACGGTTCCCCGGTCAGCGCGCGGCGCTCCCCGAGGTCGGCGGCCTCGGCCACCCGCCGGTTGGCCTCACCGCGGGTAATCCGCAGCCGATCGGCCAACGCGCGGGGCAGCGTGGCACCCAACTGCGTGTCGTCGGCGCGGGCGGCCAGCTGGGTGATCAGCGCGTGATCGATGACGGGCATGCGCCGGCGCATCGTCTCCCAGCGCTCGAGCATGTTGAGCAGTTCCGGCACGGTCAGCGCGTCAAAGGACCGCTGGGCGAGCCGGTCCACGTCGGCGTCGAGCGCATCGAAGTCCCCGACGATCCCTCACGATCACTCGAACGCATGTTCGAATCATATCGCGATCGTCCGACACTCGCAGACAGTTATCCACAGGCTAAAGCGCCTGTGACTCAAGTGTCCAAGGAACATGAGGTCTCCGCGCGGCCGACACTGAGTTCCTGGACGTCCGTCAGCGCTGAAGATATTCGGCGACGAAATCCGTTGTGCGGCTGTGCCATAGGCTCCACCGCCGCACCATTGAGTGGCCCGCACCCTCGATGCCTGCCCACTGCGCATCCAGCCCGCGTTGGCGAGCCCGGCATGTCTGAGTGCGTGAACTGCGCGGATCGGTCCGGGTATCCGCGGTGCCGTGCACAACCAGCAACCGGGTGCGCGCCGGAATCAGGTCACCGTCCTCGCGCGGCCACCACGGCGCAAGTGCCACCACCGCGCCGATGTCACCGTCGGAAGCCAGCCGCGCAGCGACGCGCCCACCCATCGAA
Source organism: uncultured Actinomycetota bacterium (assembly GCA_963735655.1). Classification (GTDB taxonomy): domain Bacteria; phylum Actinomycetota; class Actinomycetes; order Mycobacteriales; family Mycobacteriaceae; genus Mycobacterium. The sequence goes on along the minus strand of CAVTLW010000022.1, from coordinate 26,217 downwards.
TGTCCCACCAGCACAATATTCTTCGGGTTCACCGGTGCACGCGGTTCATACGCCTGTCGGACCTGGTCGAGAATGTCCACGGCGTCGCGCACCGCATCCAGCCGCGGACTATTCCATCCGCGACGCCGGTACTGGACCCGTCGCACCTCGACGCTGCGGCCCAGCCGGCGCCGCAGCGCGGCGGCGATGAATACCATTCGGAGGTTTGCCAACTGCCACCACCGAGAAGCCTCGTCGCTGCGCACCTTGCCGCCCGGCAGGACGAGCACACATGCGCGCGCGTCTGAGTTGTCTGGCGCCACGACAAGTGATTCGGAGCCGACGGCCGGGTGGTTTGGGAAGTCCGAACTGTGCTACGTCTGTTCGTACGTTCCGTGGATGACCGCCCGCGCGATGGCGTGCTGGAACAGATTGAATCCGAGAAAGGCCGGACTGGCATCCTCGCTGAGATCGATTTTGTCGATGCCCACCGCGTGGACCGCGACGTAGTACCGGTGCACGCCGTGGCCGGGAGGCGGGGCGGCGCCGATGTAGCGGCGCATGCCGGCGTCGTTGACCAGCGTCAGCGCCCCGCCGGGTAGGTTGCTGCCGTCGCCCACACCGGCGGGCAACTCGGTGACGTCGACAGGCAGGTTGGCCACCGCCCAGTGCCAGAACCCGGACAGCGTCGGCGCATCGGGGTCGTAGACCGTCACCGCGAAACTCCGGGTCTCCTCAGGGAAGCCCGACCAACTCAGCTGCGGGCTGACATCCTCGCCACCGGCGCCCATGATTCCGCTGACCTGCGCTTTGGCCAGCGGCTGCCCGTCGGTGAGCGAGGTTGAGGTCAGGGAGAAGGTCGGCAGCTGGGGCAGTGCGTCGTACGGGTCCGGCGCGGTCATAAATCAGTCCTCTCGGGTAGTTAGCAGTGTGTCAGGAAATGCGTCAGAACTTTGGTGCCGAACTTCAGCGCGTCGATGGGTACCCGCTCATCCACACCGTGGAACAGCGACGCGAAATCCAGTTCCGGCGGCAGTCGCAGCGGGCTGAAGCCGAAGCAGCGAATTCCCAAGCGCGCGAAGGCCTTTGCGTCGGTTCCACCGGAAAGCATGTACGGCACGGTCCGGCCTTCGGCGTCGACCTGCAGCACCGCCGCGTTCATGGCATCGACCAAGTCGCCGTCGAAGGTGGTCTCATAGGACGGCAGGTCCTTGATCCACTCCCGGGAGATGTCGGGGCCGATCAACTCGTCGACCTCGGCCTCGAACGCCTCCCGCCGGCCCGGCAGCACCCGGCAGTCGATCACCGCCTCGGCCGTCGCGGGCACCACGTTGGCCTTGTAGCCGGCCTTGAGCATGGTGGGGTTGGCGGTGTCGTGCAGTATCGCCTTGAGCATCCGGGCCATCGGGCCGAGCTTCTCGATCGTTCCCTCCAGGTCGGACGACTCGGGGTCGAATTCGATCCCGGTCTCCTCGCTGATGGCTCCCAGGAACTGCACGACGGTGTCGGTGAGCGTCAACGGGAACCGGTGCCTGCCGAGCTTTCCGACCGCTTCCGCCAGTGCGGTGACGGCGTTGTTGTCATGCACCATCGAGCCGTGCCCGGGGGGCCCCTTGGCCGTCAGCCGCATCCATTGCATGCCCTTCTCGGCCGTCTCGATCAGGTAGAGGCGGCGCTCGCCGCCGTCACGGCGTGGCACCGTCAGAGAAAAGCCGCCGACCTCCCCGATCGCTTCGGTGACGCCCTCGAACAGGTCGGGACGGTTGTCGACCAACCAGTGCGATCCGTAGGTGCCGCCATGCTCCTCGTCGGCAACGAACGCGAAGACCAAATCGCGCGGCGGCACGATGCCCTCCCGGCGCAACTGCCGTGCCACCACGATCATCATGCCGACCATGTCCTTCATATCGACCGCGCCGCGGCCCCAGACATAGCCGTCTTCGATCGCGCCGGAAAACGGATGCACGCTCCATTCGGCCGGCTCGGCGGGCACCACGTCGAGGTGTCCATGGATCAGCAGGGCGCCACGGGAACTGTCCGCACCCGCCAGGCGGGCGAACACATTGCCCCGCCCGGGCGCACCGGATTCCAGGTATTCCGGCTGGTAGCCGACCTCTGCGAGCTGTTCGGCGACCCATTTCGCGCAGTCGGCCTCGCCTTTGGTGGTCTCCGCCTCGCCGGTGTTGGTCGTATCGAATCGGATCAGTCTGCTGACCACCTCGGCCACGTCATCAGTCACAGTCACCTTTCCTACCACTGCTCGGGCCGCTGGGTTGGGCGGGCACGGGGCGATCCGCTAGCCTTAGCTGCCGCGCATTGTTTGGTTGGTCTTGTCCGAGTGGCGGAATGGCAGACGCGCTAGCTTGAGGTGCTAGTGCCCTACTAATGGGCGTGGGGGTTCAAGTCCCCCCTCGGACACCCTTAAGACGTACGGTCGTAGGCTCGTGTGAGGCTTGTCAGGGCCAGCAGCCGGGAGTGCGACACATGAACCCAGCCAATCGCTTTCGCCGGCGGACATCGACGCGCAGCTTCCGCGACCGCCGCGACGCCGGTCGCGCGATGGCCGAGGAACTGAGGGCCTATCGCGGCAGGCATGGTTCACTCGTAGTCCTCGGACTTGCTCGTGGTGGCGTTCCCGTCGGCTGGGAGGTCGCCAAAGCACTGGGCGTGCCCTTGGATGTCTTCCTGGTCCGCAAGCTCGGCGTCCCGCATTGGCGCGAACTCGCGATGGGAGCGGTGGCCAGCGGTGGCGGCGTCGTGATGAACGACAGCGTGGTTTCCAGCCTGCACATCACCGACGCGCAGATACAGGCTGTGATCGACCACGAGACGGCCGAGCTCGAACGGCGCGAGCGTGCGTATCGCGGTGAACGCCCGGTCGCAGACCTGCACGGCAAAGTCGTGATCCTGGTTGACGACGGGATTGCCACCGGCGCGAGCATGCTGGCAGCGGTGCGGGCCGTGCGCGCCGCCCGACCGCAGTCGATCGTCGTCGCCGTCCCCGTCGGGCCGCAAAGCGCCTGCGGCGAGCTCGCGAAAGAGGCTGAGGACGTGGTGTGCGCCATCCATGCCGCCGGCGTTTGATGCCGTCGGGCAGGTGTATCGCGACTTTCGTCAGGTCACTGATGACGAGGTTCGTGAGCTGCTCGCCACGCCGACCACGGGCGGGGCGCCAGAACGCGGCTAAGGGCCGCTACTTGGCGCTCTCGTCGCCGTGTTGGTCGGCGGGTACCGCCGGTTGCTCGGTCGAGTCGGCAACATCGTCGGGGGCTTCTTCGGGGTAGTCGACGGTGTTCTCGTCATCTGCTGCCGACGTGTCGTCGTCGTCCTGGTCGCCCTCCTCGTCGGAGGCGTCACCGTGCCGGCGTTCCCGCAATGCGTCGACGATCAGCAGCACCACGCCGAGCACGCTGGCACCGATGCACACCCAGGCCACCAGCTCGTTGCTGGTGACGACCGCGAATACCAGCGCGACGAGCCCGATCAGGGCGAGCACGAGCGCAATGATCAGCATCGGTCATCCTCCAGCCGATTGGCAGTGACTGCCGAACCTATCAAGAGAGTCCCGGCTAGTTATTACCGCGATTCAATTGCTCAAACCCGCCGGCTTCCGCGCTGGAGTCGACCGGTGCCGCCGAACCGCGCTGGCCGAGTTCCTCGAGCTGAGATTCCAGGTAGGTCTTGAGCCGGGTGCGGTACTCGCGCTCGAACGTGCGCAGCTGCTCGAGACGGCCTTCCAGCACCGTGCGCTGCTGGTTGATGGTTCCCATGATCTCGGAGTGCTTGCGCTCCGCGTCGGCCTGCAGTGCGTCGGCCTTCTCCTGGGCCTGGCGCAACTGGTTCTCCGACCGGCTTTGGGCGTCGGCCAGCATCGCGTCGGAGCGCTGCCTGGCCTCGGTGACCGTGGTCTCCGCGGTGTGCCGGGCCTCGCTGACGATCTGGTCGGCGTTGGCGCGGGCGTCGGCCAGCATCTTGTCCGACTCGGCCTTGGCGGTGCTGGTGAGGCGGTCCGCGGTGTCTTGAGCCAGTGCAAGCACCCGAGCGGCCTTGAGGGCCTGCTCCTCGTTCGTTCCCGTCGGACCAGAAGGACCAGCAGGTGCAGCCACCGGCACCGGAGCGGGCTTGGGGGCTTCTGGTTCGGGCTCGAAGAGCGGAATCGCCTGTGTCGGCCCAGCCGATGCGGCGCCGCCGCCGGCCAGCTCCTGGTCCAGTTCGGCGATCCGCTGGCGCAGATCGGAATTCTCCTCGATCAGGCGCGTGAGCTCGTTCTCCACCAGGTCAAGGAAAGCGTCGACCTCATCTTCGTTGTACCCGCGCTTGCCGATAGGCGGCTTACTGAACGCCACATTGTGGACGTCGGCAGGTGTAAGCGGCATTCTTTGTCCCCTCGAGTTCCTGGACGGTCAAACGATCTGGAAAGTGTAGAACGGACTGGTAGCCGTCGCGCAACTGCCGTCCATCCTGTCACACCAGACTCGGCGGTTGCCGATTGGATTAATAACTAAGGATCAATTTCAATCTCTAAGGCCAATAAATCACATTCCTTAGATTGGAAATATCACGCGCGCCAAACTTGTCGCCGAATCGTGGCCGAATCGTCTCCGTTGGGGCGTACTAAGCGTCATGCAGCGGCGCCGAATGCCAATTGCATGCCGATGAACGCGACCAGCAGCAGCACCATGATGGACAGGTCGAAGCGGACCGCGCCGATGGTCAGTTGCGGGATGAGCCGGCGCAACAGCTTCACCGGCGGGTCGGTGATCGACATGATGATCTCCAGGATCACCACCGTGATGCCGGTGGGGCGCCACTCGCGGCTGAACGAGCGGATGAATTCAACGACGACCCGAGCGATGAGCAGCAGCCAGAAGATGAACAGCGCAAACCCAAGGATCTGAAAAAACAGCACCAACGAAAGCCCGACCTTACCGATGAGATGTCTTTAGCCGTCTGAGCCGTCTGTGAGCTACGGCAGTCGCCAGCCTACCGACTCAGCGGGCCGACACACATCTCGCTGCCGGCCCACCGCGAGCCGGCAGCGAGTCTGCGTGCGCGCCTACACCCGGCGGATCGGCCTATTGGTAAGCGTAGAAACCGGTTTCGGCGATCCGGCGCCGCTCTTCCGGGGACACGTCGACGTCAGCGGGTGAGAGCAGGAACACCTTGGTCGCGACCTTGTCGAACGATCCGCGCAAGGCGAATGCCAGCCCGGCCGCGAAGTCGACCAATCGCTTGGCGTCGGCGTTGTCCATCGACACCAGGTCCATGATCACCGGCGTACCGTCCCGGAACCGCTCGCCGATGGTGCGGGCCTCGCTGTAGTCCTTGGGCCGCAGCGTGGTGATCTTCGACAGCGGATGCCCCTCCTCGAACATCATCGCCATCCTGCGCGGATCCATCGCCAGCGCGCCGCGGGTAGAGGAGTTGCGCAACCACGAGCCGAAACGCGGCCGGCTCATCTCGGAGCGGTCGAACTCGCGAGCCCGGAATGGCGGCTCGTCGCCGTAGCCGCCGCGATAGCTACTCGGCGGCGGGTAGTCGGCGGGTTCGCGCATTTCGGCGCGCGGATCCCCGCGCAGTTCGCCGCGCGGGTCCCGGACATCCTCGTAATCGCGCCCTTCATAACGGCCGTATCCGTCGTCGAAACGGGGCCGCGAATAACCGCGGGAGGGGGTGCGGTCCTCGTAATACTCGTCGTCGTAGTCCTCCATCGGAGCCATGCCGAAGTAGGCCTTGACCTTGTGCAGTGTGCTCATTGCTGACCCTTCTAGCCCTGGGAAGTTTGTTGTCTGTGATGAAGGTGTGACTACAGTGACTAATTACGGTGACCGTAACCGCCTCGGGCCCAATAGCGCGGTACCGACACGCACACAGGTCGAACCATGTTCGACCGCGATTTCAAGGTCGTTCGACATGCCCGCGGACAGTCCCACCGCGTCGGGGAACGACTCGAGCACCCGGCAGTGCTCCGATTTGAGCCGGTCAAAGGCCTCGTTTGGGTCCCAGTCCAGCGGCGGGATGCCCATCAAACCGACCAATTCCAGGCTCTGCGACTCCTCGATTCGCGCGCAGACTTCGTCGACCGCGCCAGGCGCGGTCATGTCGACGCCGCCCCGGGAAACGTCGCCGTCGAGGCTGACTTGAACATAGGCGCGCAGCCGGTTTTCCCGGCGGTGGTCGGCCAGCGCTGCGGCTACCGCCCGATCCAGCGCGGCGACCAGTCGCGGGCTGTCGACCGAGTGCGCGGTGTGGGCCCAGCCCGCCAGAGACCGGACTTTGTTCCGTTGGATCTGGCCCACCATGTGCCAGTGCATGGCCCGCGAGTCCGCCTGATCTGAACTCGCCAACAACCGCGCGAGTTCGGCGACCTTTGCCGAAGCTTCCTGTTCCCGCGATTCGCCAACCGACCGACAACCCAATCTGGACAAAATCGCAACATCGGTTGCTGGAAAGAATTTGGTAATCGCAAGAAGTTCAATTTCGCTGACATTGCGGCCGGCCGCCTCCGCCGCCGCTGCGAGTCGCGATCGCACCGCCCCCAACGTATGTGTTAATTCCGATTGGCGGTCGCCTTGCTCGGAAAGGTCCACCGCCATCGCGGTCATTCCATCCATACCAACGACGCCAGCCGCCCGGTGGGCGCACTGCGGCGATGGCTGAACAATGTCGGGTCGGCGACCGTGCAGCGGGGGTCGACGTCGATAGACGCGACACCCAAATCGCGGAGCTGGCAAGCGATTCCGGCTCTCAGGTCGAGGCCGGGGGTTCCGGCCGAGGTGGTGGTGCGGCTGCCCGGCAACGCCGCCTCGACCTCGTCGGCCATCGCGGCGGGCACCTCGTAGTTGGCTCCGCTGACGGCCGGGCCCAGCAGTGCCGAAATGTCGCCCGCCTGGGCGCCGAGTTTCAGCATCGCTTCCACCGCGCGGGCCACCACTCCCCGCTGGGCCCCGACGCGCCCGGCGTGCACGGCCGCGGCGACGCCGGCACGCGCGTCGGCCATCAGCACCGGCACGCAATCGGCAGTCACCACCACCAACGCCAGTCGGGCGGTCGCGGTCACCAACCCGTCGGTGTCGTCGAATGCCGCCTCGCGCGGCTTGTCGACGACCTCGATGCGATCGCCGTGCACCTGGTTCATCCACACCAGCCGCTTGGCGGGCAGGCCGATGCCCTTGGCCAGGCGGGTACGGTTGGCCGCCACCGCGTCGGGATCGTCCCCGACATGGTCGCCGAGGTTGAAGGTGTCGAACGGCGGTGCCGAGACACCCCCCGCTCGGGTGGTGGTCACCCGACGGATGCGAACACTCACACGTCCAGTATCCGGAGCCCGCTGCCCGCCAGGCGGCGCCGACGTACGGCCGCGGCCGGTTTGTCGCGCTCTAGCAAGCAAACTGAGACCCTCAGCGGCGCATGAAGGGTGGCACGTCGACATCGTCGTCGTCACCGCCGATGCTCAACGTCGCACCATTGGTGTGCACCGGCACGCTGACGGCTTCGACCGGTTCGAACAGGGTCGACGTCAGCTTGCCGGCCTTCGCCGACTCGATCCGGTGCGCACCGCCGGTCTCGAGGACCAGTGGCTTGCGCCCGGGCCCGGCATCGAAGCCGGCCGCGATCACGGTGACCCGCACCTCGTCGCCCAGTGAGTCGTCGATGACGGTGCCGAAAATGATATTGGCGTCTTGATGCGCGGCGTCCTGCACCAGCGAGGCCGCCTCGTTGATCTCGAACAGACCCAGGTCGCTGCCGCCGGCGATGGACATCAGCACGCCTTGCGCGCCTTCCATCGAGGCTTCCAGCAATGGCGAGTTGATGGCGATCTCGGCGGCTTTGAGCGACCGGCCTTCGCCGCGGGCCGAGCCGATGCCCATCAGCGCGGTGCCGGCACCGGCCATGATGCCCTTGACGTCGGCGAAGTCGACGTTGATCAGACCCGGCGTAGTGATCAGGTCGGTGATGCCCTGCACGCCGTTGAGCAGCACTTCGTCGGCGCTGCGGAAGGCATCCATCAGGGATACCGCGGCGTCGCCCATCTGCAGCAACCGGTCGTTGGGGATCACGATGAGGGTGTCGCAGCTCTCGCGCAGCGCGGCGATGCCGTTTTCGGCCTGGTTGCTGCGCCGCTTGCCCTCGAACGAGAACGGCCGGGTGACGACGCCGACGGTCAGCGCCCCCAGCTTGCGGGCGATGCTGGCGACGACGGGCGCGCCGCCGGTGCCGGTGCCGCCGCCCTCACCTGCGGTGACGAACACCATGTCGGCGCCGCGGAGCAGCTCTTCGATCTCGTCCTTGGCGTCTTCGGCGGCCTTTTTTCCGACTTCCGGGTCGGCGCCGGCACCGAGCCCGCGGGTGGAGTCGCGGCCGACATCGAGCTTGACGTCGGCGTCACTCATCAGCAAAGCCTGCGCATCAGTGTTGATCGCGATGAACTCAACGCCCTTGAGGCCCTGTTCGATCATCCGGTTGACGGCGTTGACGCCGCCGCCACCGATACCCACAACCTTGATGACGGCCAGATAGTTATGCGGCGGGGTCATCATTCCGTCTTCCTCCCTGGGTGGGCTATGTTCTCCCGGCGGTGTGTCTCCTTGCAAAACCCTCAACCTCAACCATAGAGTTAGAGTTATGTCAAGTAGTTCCGCGTAACCAGAACCGTATGGGTACGACGCGCGCTAATCCGGCAGGCGCGCCGACGCGCGGGGCGGTGAATTTCGACCAATTTCTGGCCCCACACATCGACGTTGCGCGGCTACCGCGCCGGCAACCATAGATACCGACGATTGCCGGAGGTCCGCCGTGCGGGCACGTTGCGGTCCTACGGTGCGTCGGCGTGCGTCAAGTCAGTCACCGCCAGACCCGGTGACACAACTCGATTCCGGATCGTTCAGCGTCGTGCCCGGCCTCACCGGCCGACTGCGCAGAGGTTCCTACCGGGCGCCGTCGAGCGAGGATTGGTGGCCGGTGCCGACGTCCGGGTGTGCTCAGCCGGAGTGGACGGCGCGTGCTGCGGCCTGACTGAGGCGAAGGATCCGCAAGTCACCTATCGGTGTGCCCGCCCCGCGGTTGCACACCATTGCCAGCGCCAGGTCGTGCTCGGGATCGGCCCAACCGCCGGAGCCGCCGAATCCGAAATGGCCATAGGCGCGGGGTAGCTGTTTGTAAAGTATCGGCGGCCGATGGTAGCCAAGCCGCCACTGCATCGTAATCACGACGACCCGGTCCCGTTGGTTGTTCTGGACCTCGGAGGCCTTGCGTACCGTCTCCGCCGAAAGGATGCGCACGCCACCCAACTGGCCGCCACCCGCGAGCATCGCGTACATGGCGCCAAGGGAGACGGCATCGAAATGCCCATTCAGCGCGGGAATGGCGGCATCGAGGAGACGAGGGTCCACCAGGACGTCCTCCATGCCGCGGGCGACAACGGCGTTGAACATCCGATGCGGGTTCACCGGCGACCGCACAGCACGCAGACCCCGCGACACCAGGTTGAACCCGAGGCCGACGGCAGCCCCCAACCATCTATTGGAAGGGGCCGACATCGGTCGCAGAGCCGCGATACGGTGCCGATGCTCCGACGGGCAGCCGATGTACAGGCCGTCGAGGCCGAGTGGTTCGGCGATTTCCTTCTGCAAGAACTGGTCGAGCGGGCTGCCGGAGATTCGCCGCACCAACTCGCCGACTAGCCAGCCGAACGTCAGCGCGTGGTAGCCCACCGCGGTGCCGGGCTCGTATGCCGGCTTGGTCCGAGCCAGCGCATCGGCCATGTGCTCCCAATCGAAGATCCGCGATCCATGGTCGATGATCGTGCCGAAGCGGTGCAGGCCGGCGGAGTGGCTCAACACCTGCCGAACGGTGATGTCACCCTTGCCGTTTTGGGCGAACTCCGGCCAGTACGTGGCGACCCGCTCGTCGTAGTCGAGCTCGCCACGGTCAGCCAGCACATGGGCACAGGTGGCGACGACGCCCTTACTGGTGCTGAAGCACATCGCCAGTGTGTCGCGGGTCCAGGGATCCCCGTCTTGGGTCCGGACTCCACCCCACATGTCGACGACAAGCCGGCCGCGATGGTAGACAGCCACGGATGCACCGCCGTCGGTGCGGGTTATCTGTCTCCTGAAGACGTCCGCCACTTCGCGGAATTGTGCGTCGCAACGACCCGCGACCAGACCTATCGGAGCTTCCAATTTCAGACACTTCTCCCATATCCGGCCGGCGGGGCAATCACGACAACGGAGTGACTGCCGCCGGCGACAATCTCCGGATGCAGTACCGCTGCCACCGATGCCCGCGCGAACCGGCCGGGCACTTATCGTTCATCCCGGCAAACCGCGGTGGACCACGCGATCGGGGAATGCGGTCAAGGTGACGCCAGACTGGTGGGAGACGCCAGCGGCTCGGATGGCAGGAACTCGGCGATGAAGCCGAGAATCTCGTCCACGGTGGCGAAGCCACCGAGGTGGCTCTCACCGGGACGAAGCACAAGTTCGGCCTCGGGCAGACGTGCGGCCGCCGCTTTCGCGGCGTCGAAGGACACGATGGGGTCGGCGTCGCCGTGCCACCACCGCACCGGCACTTTCACGTCGGCCAACCGGAAACCCCAGTCCCTGCCAAATAAGCGGGCGTCATCGACGAGCGCCTGAAAGCGCCCCTTGGCGGTGAGGGCGATGTCGTCCATGAACATCGCCTGGATCTCGTCGTCGGCGAAAACTCGCTGGTCGGCCTCGGGCATGGCACCGGAAAAGGCCCGGTAGGCGTAGTGCCCGAGCGGGACGATCGGCAGCAACGCCCCATTCACCAGCCCGGCCAGGGGCCGTCGCAGGAACGACAGGACTGGGGCGGCGCGGCGGGCCAGGTCGATCGGCCCGGTGGCTGTGGCGTCGGGGCCGACCGACGGCGTCACCCCGCCGACGACGGCCACGGCCGCGACTCGATGCGCAAAAGCGGGCGTTGCGGCGCAGGCCAAAGCGTACGGGCCGCCGCCGGACAGGCCGATGATGCCCAGCCGTTCTGCACCCAGGGTGTCCGCCACCTCGGCCATGTCGGCGGCCCAATCGGCCACCGCGTTATAGGCGTGCGGATCGGACAGGCCCGACCCCGGTCGCTCCATCACCACAACCCGTAGGCCGAGGTTCTCGGCGGCGCGACGGCCGAGCAGCGGGAATTGACGCCGACCGCCAGGGGTGCCATGGAACCACAGCACCACCGGGCCGGACGGGTCGCCGTATTCGGCGTAGCCCAGCCGGCGCCTTCCCGTGAGGTGGAAGCGCCCTTCGGCGCGCGGCTTCTCTATGCGGGGCACACCGAAGGGGTGCCGCCAGGGGTTTTTCAAGCGCATTGGTTCTTCCAGAGGACGGTCCAGGCGGTTTTCGACCCGTCGCTCGCTTCCGGGTGGGGCGGGTGGATGAACGATACCTCCTTGCGACACGCTGCAGAACACAACGGGCAAAACACGACGGCATCGGCATCGGCCGAGAGGTCTGGAAAGAGATTACGCGCACACCTAGAACGCTGTTGACATTCCCGAAATAATTGCACGACCGGGGTAAAGACGACTCGGAACGGCTCAACGAATCTGCCCGGCGATCCTGCGGATGGTCTCGGCAGAACTCGACTGATCAGCGGAGGCCAGAGTGGAGCAACTAAGTGGCCTGGATGCCGCATTCGTGTACGCCGAGACCGCCGGCGCGGCGCATGTGACCTTCTTCGGGATCTACGATCCGTCGACGGCGCCGGGCGGCATCGTCACCTTCGATGATGTTGTCGCGCACATCGGCTCCCGGCTCGGCACGGATCGCGTTTTTCGCTCGGTGCTCGCTCGCGTCCCGTTCGACCTGGACCACCCGTACTGGGTACGCGACGAAAACTTCGAGCTAAGCCAACACCTGCACCACCTGACTTTGCCGCGGCCCGGTGGCTGGCGGCAGCTGCGCGACCGGGTGTCGCAGCTACACGCCCAGCGGATGGATCTGCGCCGGCCTCCCTGGGAGGCCTACGTCATCGAAGGGCTCGGCAGGATCAAGAAGGTGCCGAAAGGCGCGTTCGTCGTCTGTGTCAAGGTTCATCATTCGGCGGTCGACGGGGTGACGGGGTTGTCGCTCGTCAACGGGCTTCACGACCTAACCCCCGAGACCGCGCCGCCTCGCGAAGACGATTGGACCCCAGAAGCACGTCCGTCGTCGCTGAACCTGCTCGCCCGCACCGCGGTCACGTTCGCCCGTAGGCCGGCACAACTCGTCTCGGCGGCAACACACAGCATTCCCTTGCTGAGCCGGCTTCCCGGAGCGATGACTCGGCGGCTCCCGATCGGTCACCTGATCGAGCACGAGCCGTCCATCGATGTACCGCCCAGCCGGTTCAACGGGCATACGGACAGCAGCCGCAACTTTGACGCACGCAGCTACGAACTCGCGGCGATCTCGGCGGCACGAACGCACGTACCGGAAGCCACCGTCAACGACGTCGTTATCGCCGGTATCGGGGGCGCGATGCGCCGGTATCTCCTGGCAACGGACGAGTTGCCCGAAAAATCGCTCGTGACGGCCATGGCGATCTCGCTGCACACCGACTCCGAACGCCGACACGGGGTGAATCAGATTTCTGTGGTCCGTGTGTCGCTCGGCACCGACATCGCCAACCCGCTCGCCCGTCTGAAGGCCGTGCAAGAGTCGAGCGCCCATGCGAAGGCCGCCAGTGCGGCGGTGGGCGAACAGGTGCTCGAGTACGCCGAGTTCGTGCCGGGCGCGCTCGTCGTCACAGCCCTGCGGGTCGGAATGGCGGCACACCTCGGCAGGCTCGCCGAGCAGTCACGGATTTCGAACACCATGGTATCCACCATGCGGGGCCCGGACTTCCCGGTCTACCTGGTCGGCGCCCGGATGCTCGCCGGCTACGCATTGTCGCCGTTCACCCAAGGATGCGGGCTGATTCACAACGTGATCAGCTACTGCGGACGCGTGGTCGTCAGCATCAACGGCTGTCCGGTCGTGCTACCGGACATCGAGCACTACGGGGATTGCATGGACGCTTCCTTCGCCGAGCTGACGTCTGCCGCCAAAACCGCGCCGTAGCGTCGGGCCCCGGGACCAACCTCGCCGGGCGCGATCCATCGGCACTCGACCCTGCCACGACGTGCACTCCGGCGTACACACGCTGGCCGAACACAGGATCAGGGTGCTCCGACGACTCCGGCTCGGTACAGATGATGGCCAGTCCGCCTGGGCGCTGGCCTAACACCGCCCATCGCAACCCAATCAACTTGGCGCACCAGCCAACACGGAAACCGGCCATGATCGCCATTGAGCCAGATCACAGCCCCGCTACTGCACAACTCCGAACACAGCCGCCGCGAGGCCATCACGGGACAGCATTGTTCGCGGCATTCCTGGCACGCCGGCGCCGACGGCTACTTCACCGTCGGCAGGTCGGGGCTGGACACGTCGTAGGTCCGCCCGGGCTGCGTCAATAACGCCGCCAGCTTCTCGGCCTTCTCCTCGGCGCGGTCGGTTGTCCCCCAGATCACCACCCGTCCGTCATTCAGCGTGAGGGTGATCGAAGCCACCGACGGCGCGGCGATCCGGCCCACCTGGCCGGCGACCTCGGGGCGCAGCGCGGTCAACACCGTCAGCGCGGCCTTGGTCGCCGGGTCTGTCGGCCCCGGATTGTCGACGTCGATGTACGGCAGCGCCGGCGGCGGCGGACCCGTCGCGAAGTCGACACCGTCCCGGTCGAAGAGGTGCGGGCCGTCCGGAAAATCCTTCACCACGAGGGGTTCTCGCTCGACGATGGTGATGCGCAGCGCCGACGGGTACTGGCGCTGCACCCGCGCGCTGGCCACCCGCCTGATGGCCGCCACCCGATCCGCGACCTGGCTGGTGTTGATCTGCAGCAGCGGCGTGCCGATGCGCACCCCGGCCGCGTCGAGGACCTCTTCGCGGGTCACCGCCCCGATCCCGGTGACGACGATGCTGCGGGCCGACATCGCCGGCGTGAAATAGAGGACCAGCGCGAGCCCGACCCCGACGATGACCAACAGCACCGTGGCCAGCAGCATCTTCAAGCCCCGAACAACGCCCCGCGCAACGTTTTTTGGGGGGTAGGGCCCATTGGCGATGCTCCCGCTGACCCGCCGTTTGGCCTCGCGGCGGGCCTGCTCGATCGCGGTGGCGCGCGCCTGGACGGACCGCCGCTCCTCCCGTTCCCGGCGGGCGCGCCGGCGCGGCCCCTCGAAATCGGTGTCGTCGGTAGGCGGTTGGCCGTCGGGCTCGGCAGTGACGATCGGTTCGGTGGCGGCCTCGGCGTTCTGGGATTCCTCAGAGTCCGCGGAGTTCTCGGAATTCTCGGAGTCCTGGGAATCGCCGGACGGCTCGTCAGCAACCACGGGGCCGTCGTTGGGTTCGGTCACCGCAACACCCCCGGGCGGCCGGGTGCGCTGCGGTTGGCCCGCACCCGCAACGCGGTGACGATTTCCGGGCCCAGCAGGGTCACGTCGCCGGCGCCCATCGTGACGATGACGTCGCCCGGGCCGGCGGCCGCCGCCACCTCCTCGGCGACCGCCGAAAAGTCCGGGATGTAGCGCGCCGGCACGCTGACGTGCTCGGCGACGCTGGCCCCGCTGACACCGGCCAGCGGTTGTTCGCGCGCGCCGTAGACGTCGAGAACGAACACCTCGTCGGCGGCATCCAGCGCATGACCGAACTCGGCGGCGAAAGCCTTTGTCCGCGAATACAAATGGGGCTGGAACACCACCATCGAGCGACCGGCTCTAGGAGTCTTCGGGCCCTGCTGGAGCACTATGCGCACCGCGGCCAGCGTCGCGGCGATCTCCGTGGGGTGGTGGGCGTAGTCGTCGAACACTCGCACCGGCGAGTTCGGGGCCTTCCCGACTCCCGAGCCGACCACCGCCGACCCGACCAGTTCGAATCGGCGACGCACGCCTTCGAAACCGGCCAGCCCGTCGAGCACCTCGTCGACCGGCGCCCCGATCTCGACCGCGGCCAGCAGGGCGGCCAGCGCGTTGAGCGCCATGTGCCGTCCGGGCACCGACAACCGCATCACCCGTGGGTGCGCTTCCCCGGCCAACTGAATATGTGCGACGGCTTCGGTGCCCTGTTGCTCCCACGACAGCAGTGTCCCCGCCAGATCCTCCGCCTGTTCGGCGGCCGAAGCGCCGTACCGCAGCACCCGAATCCCCAGCTCTTCGGTGCGCTGGGCCAGGGCGGCGGCGCCCGGATCATCGGTGCACACCACCAGCGCTCCCCCGGGGACCAGACGCTCCACGAAGGCGTCGAACACCCCGACGTAGGCCTCGACGCTGCCGTAGAAGTCCAGGTGATCGGACTCGATGTTGGTGACGACGGCGACGTTGGGCGTGTACTGAAGCAGCGAGCCGTCGCTCTCGTCAGCCTCGGCGATGAAGCAGTCGCCGCTGCCGTGGTGAGCGTTGGTACCGGCCTCCCCGAGCTCACCGCCGACCGCGAACGACGGGTCCCGCCCGCAATGTTGCAGGGCAACGATGAGCATCGACGTCGTCGTCGTCTTGCCGTGTGTGCCGGTGACCATCACCTTGGTGCGCCCGTTCATCAGCTTGGCCAGCACCACCGGCCGCAGTATCACCGGAATGCCGCGCCGGCGAGCCTCGACGAGCTCGGGATTGGTCTTGGGAATGGCGGCGTGGGTGGTGATGACCGCGGTGGCGCCGCCGGGCAGCAGATCCAGCGAAGACGCGTCGTGGCCGATCCGGATCTCCGCACCCCGGGCCCGCAGCGCGTTCACGCCGCGGGATTCCTTGGCGTCTGACCCGGATACCAGCCCGCCGCGGTCCAGCAGGATGCGTGCGATGCCCGACATCCCCGCGCCGCCGATGCCGACCAGGTGCACGCGCCGCAGCTCGGGCGGCAGCTGCTCGGCGTTCATCGCCGCCTCCGCGCCGCCGCGATGTCCAGCGCGGCCTGCGCGACTTGCCGTGCCGCGTCCGGATGCCCGACCTGGGCGGCGGCCGCCGTCATCGCGGCCAGCCGCCGCGGGTCATTGAGCAGCCCGCCCACCTGCCGGGCCACCAGCTCCGGAGTCAGGTCGGCGTCGGCGACGAGCATGCCGCCGCCGGCGTTGACCACCGGCAGCGCGTTGAGCCGCTGCTCGCCGTTCCCGATCGGCAGCGGCACGTAGATCGCCGGCAGGCCGACGGCCGACACTTCGGCGACCGTCATCGCCCCGGACCGGCAGATCGCCATGTCGGCGGCGGAGTACGCGAGGTCCATTCGGTCCAGATAGGGCACCGCGACATACGGCGGATCACCCTGGTCGGGGGCCCGCAGTTCGAGGGTGTTCTTGGGTCCGTGGGCGTGCAGCACGGCCACGCCCGCGGCGGCCAGGTCCGCGGCGGCAGCGGACACCGCCCGGTTCAGCGAGACCGCACCCTGCGACCCACCGAACACCAACAGCACCCGCGCATCGTCGGCGAAGCCGAAGTGCGCGCGGGCGTGCGCCCGCAGCGCGGGACGGTTCAGCTCGGTGATGGTTGAGCGGACGGGCACTCCGACCACCTCGGCGCGCCGCAGCCCGGAGTCGGGCACCGCCGAAAGGATCCGGTCGGCGGTGCGGGCACCGACCCGGTTGGCGATCCCGGCCCGGGCATTGGCCTCGTGGATGACCACCGGAACGCGGCGCCGCAGGCCCGGAATCCCGCGGGCGGCCAGGTAGGCCGGCAGCGCCACATAGCCGCCGAAACCGATCACGACGTCGGCATCCACGTCGTCGAGCACCGCGCGGGTCTGCCGGACGGCCCGCCATACCCGCGGCGGTAGCCGGGCCAGGTCGCCGCTGGCTTTGCGCGGCAGCGGCACGGGAGTGATGAGTTCCAGGTGGTAGCCGCGCTCGGGCACCAGCCTGGTCTCGAGGCCGCGCTCGGTGCCCAGCGCGGTGATGCGGACGTGGGGGTCCAGGGCGGTCAGCGCATCGGCGACGGCCATCGCGGGCTCGACGTGACCGGCGGTGCCCCCGCCGGCAAGCACCACCGACAACGAGTTGCCGCCGCGCTGGAGAGCCCCCAGCCCGCCGGCCGGCTCGCTGACCGTGTCGTTCACCCGTAACGCTGACCTTCCAATGCGCGAACGCGCCCAGTATGACGCTGGCCGGCGGATCGCTGGCCAGATCTATGATGCCTTTCCCGCCCACGGGCCGTACCCCCAGACCGGGGCGCCGCCCGATCAGCGGCGCGAGGCAAGGCCGGTCGCATCGGCTGGGCGGCCTTGCGGGCCGGTTTGCGGGCAGGCTTCCCGGCAGGTTGCCCAGACTTGGGCGCCTTGGGCGACTTGGCGGGTTGCGGTTTGGCTTTCTTGCGGTCCCGGAACGCCTCCAGCCGGCTGGGCATGTACGGCTCCGGCAACGGCAGCCGCAGCAAACGGTTGACCTTGTCGTCGCGACCGGCCCGCAGCGCGGCCACCGCCTCCGGTTCGTGCCGAGCCGCGTTGGCCATGATGCCGATCATGAAAAGAGTTGTGGCCGTTGATGTTCCACCCGCAGAAATCAGCGGTAGTTGCAGGCCGGTGACCGGCAGCACCCCGATCACGTAGCCGATGTTGATGAACGCCTGACCCAGCACCCACATCGTCGTGGTTGCCGTGATCAGCCGCAGGAACGGGTCGACCGAGCGGCGCGCGATCCGCATGCCGGTGTAGGCGAACAGACCGAAGAGTCCCAGCAGCCCGAGGGCGCCGACGAGGCCGAGTTCTTCGCCGATGATCGCGAAGATGAAGTCGTTGTGGGCGTTGGGCAGATAGTTCCACTTGGCCACGCCCTGACCGAGACCGTCGCCGAAAATCCCGCCGTGGGCCAGCGCGAACTTCGCCTGCCGGGCCTGGTAGCCGGTGTCCATGGGGTCGTTCTCGGGGTCCAGCCAGGACCGCACCCGGTCGGACCGGTAGCCCGCGGACATGGCCAGGACCGCGCCCGCGACAAAGACCGAGGCCAGCGAGCTGACGAACACGCGCAGTGGAAGCCCGGCGTACCACAACAGCGCCAGCAGGATGATGCCCAGCGACACCGTCTGCCCGAGGTCGGGCTGGGCCACGATCAGGGCCAGCGCGACGACGGCCGCCGGCACCAGCGGGATCAGCATCTCGCGCAGCGACGCCCGTTCCATGCGCCGGGCGGCCAGCAGGTGCGCACCCCAGATGACGAACGCGATTTTGGCCAGCTCGGAGGGCTGCATCGAGAACCCCGCGATCACGAACCATTTGCGCGAGCCGTTGGCCAGGTTCCCGATGCCCGGGATCAGCACGAGCACCAGCAAGATCACGCTGATCGCGAAACTGGTGAAGGCGATGCGCCTGATGAACCGCACCGACATCCGCAATGACGTGTAGCAGGCCACCAGTCCGACGACCGTCCACATGACCTGCTTGCCGAAGATCACCCACGCGGATCCGTCGTCGCCGTAGGAACGCACGCCGGAGGCCGACAGCACCATGATCAGACCGAGCGTGGTGAGCAACGAGGCGACGGCGATGATCAGGTGAAAAGAGGTCATCGGCCGGCCCAGCCAGGCGCCGAACCGGGTGCGCGGACCCCGGTCTTCGGCCCCAGAAGAAAGGCTGGCCGAGCTAACGGACGCCTTCGCGCCCGAGAGGTCCTCTGAGGCTGGCCGGACTTCCCCGGTTCGCCCGGCTCGGCCTGGACCTTCGGCGGGGTCTCGTCGCTCGCCTTGTCGCGGCTCGTGCCCCGGTGCATGAACCGGGTCAGTGCGTTACCCACACCCGCCTACCGGACCGCGGCGCGCACGGCGGCCGCAAACGCGTCGCCACGCTCGCCGTAGCCAGTGAACTGGTCAAACGACGCGCCGGCCGGTGCCAGCAAAACGGCATCCCCCGGTCTGGCCAGATCGCGGGCCGCGGCCACCACCGCGGCCATCACACGAGTGCCGACGGTATCACCGCCGTTATCAACTTGTGTCACATTAGCAACAGAGATCACAGCAGTCGCATGCATCCCAACATCCTCGCCTGTCACAACGTGGACGACGGGCACATCGGGCGCGTGTCGCGATAACGCCTCGGCAACCACTGCGCGATCCTGGCCGATCAGCACCGCGCCGACCAGCCTGGGAGCCATTCGGGCGACTTCCGCGTCGATCGATGCACCCTTGAGCAGACCGCCGGCAACCCAGACCACACGCGGGTAGGCCAGCACCGAGGCCTCCGCGGCGTGCGGGTTGGTGGCCTTGGAGTCGTCGACGTAGGTGATGCCGTCGGCGACCGCCACCACCTCCGATCGGTGCCGGCCCAGCCGGAAGGAAGAGAGCGCGGCCCCGATTGCTTCTGGGGACACGCCGACGGAGCGGGCCAGTGCCGCCGCGCCCAGTGCGTCGAGCACCCCGACCGGGCCCGGCACCGGCAGGGACGCGGCCGGCAGCAACGGCAGGTCGTCGGCGAAGGCGCGGTCGATCAGCTGGCCGTCGCGGACTCCGAGCTCCCCCGCGCCGGGTTCGCCGAGACGGAAACCGGCCCGCACCGGCGCCGGCGCGGTGTCCAGCAGCGCGGCCGCCCGGCTGTCGTCCAGCCCGACCACCGCCACCCGGCCGGTCAGCACCCGGGCTTTGGCGTCGGTGTACGCGGCCATGGTGTGATGCCAGTCCAGGTGATCTTCGGCGATGTTGAGCACCACGCCGGCCTCGGGCCGCAGCGACGGCGCCCAGAACAGCTGGAAGCTGGACAATTCGACGGCGAGGAACTCCGAGGGCTCGCCCGACTCGTCTAACACATCGAGCACCGGGTCGCCGATATTGCCACACAGCAGGCTGCGGCGGCCGTCGGCCGTCAGCATGGCGTGCAGCATCGACGTGGTGGTCGTCTTGCCGTTGGTGCCGGTCACCACCAGCCAGCGACGCGCCGGCCCGTAGTACCCCGACGCGTCCAGCCGCCAGGCCAACTCCACGTCGCCCCAGATGGGCACGCCCGCCGCCGCGGCCGCCGCCAGCACCGGCGTCGTCGGCTGGAAACCCGGGCTGGTCACGACCAGGGCGTATTCGGTGATGTGCCGGACCGCCACCGACGGATCCACGGTCGCTATTCCGCGTTCGGCGTAGGGGCGCAGCATGACCGGGTCGTCGTCACACACGGTGGGCGTCGCCCCGAATCGGGTCAGCGCCGCCTGCACCGCCTGGCCGGTCACCCGGCCGCCGGCCACCAGCACCGGCGCGCCCGGCGCCAACGGATCGAGCACGTCAGGCACCGATCGCGGCCAGATATTCACCGTAGAACAAGGCGACGCCCAGACCGCAGGTGATCGCCGTGAGCAGCCAGAAGCGGATAATCACCGTGGTTTCCGCCCAGCCGATCAGCTCGAAATGGTGGTGGAAGGGCGCCATCCGGAACACCCGGCGCCCGGTGGTTCGGAAAGCCAGGATCTGCAACACCACCGAGGTGATCTCGGCGACGAACAGTGAACCCAGCACCACCGCGAGGATCTCGGTGCGGCTGGTGACCGACAGCCCCGCGATGATGCCGCCCAGGGCCAGGGACCCGGTGTCACCCATGAAGATCTTCGCGGGCGCGGCGTTCCACCACAGAAAGCCGATGCAGGCACCCGCCGTCGCGGCCGCGATCAGCGCCAGGTCCAGCGGATCGCGCACGTTGTAGCAGCCCAGGCCCGGCGCGGTGACGCAGGCGTTGCGGTATTGCCAGAAGGCGATCAGCACGTAGGCCCCGGTGACCATCGCCATGCAGCCGGCGGCCAGCCCGTCCAGGCCGTCGGTGAAGTTGACCGCGTTGGACCAGGCGCTGACGATGACCACGCAAAACAGCACGAACACCCACGGAGCCAATGTGACCGTGGCGATGTCTCGCACGTAGGACAGGTCCGCGCTGCCCGGTGTCAGGGTGGCGGGGTTGCGGAACTGCAGCACCAGCACGCCGAACAGCACCGCCGACGTGATCTGGCCGACCGTCTTGGCGGTCTTGTTCAGGCCGAGGTTGCGCGACCTGCGGATCTTGATCAAGTCGTCCATGAATCCGACGCCGCCCAGCGCGGTGGCCAGACCCAGCACCAGCAGACCCGACGCGGAGATGCCCTCACCGTCGAACGCCAGCCCGGCCAGGTGAGTGCCCAGGTAGCCCCCCCAGATACCGGCCAGAATCGCCACGCCGCCCATCGACGGGGTGCCGCGTTTGGTTTGGTGGCTCGGTGGGCCGTCCTCACGGATCTGGTGACCGAACCCCTGCCTGGTGAACAACCGGATCAGCGCCGGGGTCAGCAGGATCGACACGGTCAGCGAGATCGCGACGGCGATGAGGATCTGCCTCATGGGCGAACGCCTCGATCGGCGGCCAGGGTGTCGGCCAGCGCCCCCAGACCCGCCGCGTTCGACGCCTTGACCAACACCACGTCACCGGGTTGCAACTCGGCCCGCAACAACGCCAGGGCGGCATCGCCGTCGGTGACGCTGACAGCTTCAGATCCCCACGAGCCCTCCATGACCGCTCCGTGGTGCATGGCGCTCATCGACCTCCCGATACCCACAACGACGAGTCGAGACACATCTAATCGCACCGCCAGCCGGCCCACCCGATCATGCTCGGTTATCGCATCCTCACCAAGTTCGGCCATTTCGCCTAAAACCGCCCAGCTACGGCGTGGCTTGTCGGGGCGGTGGGCGATCCAGGCCAGCGCCTGCAGGCCGGCCCGCATCGAGTCGGGGTTGGCGTTGTAGGCGTCATCGATCACCGTGACACCGTCCGCGCGGGTGGTCACCTGCATCCGGTGCCGAGAGACCGGTCCCGCTCCGGCCAGCGCGGCCGCGACCTGCTCGATACCGGCACCGCATTCCAGCGCGACCGCGGCCGCACACAGCGCGTTGCCGACCTGATGATCGCCGTAGACCCCGAGCTGCACTGGGACTTCTGCGGCCTTGCCGCCCTGCACCGCGTGCATGACGAAGCGCGGCCTGGCCAACTCGTCCAGGGACACCGGTCCGGCCCAGATGTCTCCCGAACTGGTACGGCTGACCCGCACCACCCGGGCCGCGGTCACTTCGGCCATCGCCGCAACCGCCGGGTCGTCGGCATTGAGCACGACCACTCCGGATGGTGGAACAGCTTGCGGGAGTTCGGCTTTGGTCCGCGCGATGGCCTCTCGCGAGCCGAACTCACCCAGATGCGCGGTGCCCACGTTGAGTACCACCCCGATCGCCGGCGCCGCGATCGCCGCCAACTCGGCGATATTGCCGGGGTGACGGGCGGACATTTCCAGGATCAAGTAGTCGGTGCGCCGCGTCGCGCGCAGGACCGTCCAGGGATGGCCCAGCTCGTTGTTGAACGAGCCGGGCGGAGCCACCACCTCACCCAGCGGCGACAGCACGGCGGCCACCAAATCCTTGGTGGAGGTCTTGCCCGACGAGCCGGTGATCCCGATGATGGTCAGCCCGCCCGCGACGAGCTCGGCCGCCACCGCCGTGGCGAGCTTGGCCAGCGCGGCCAGCACCGCCGCGCCTGACCCGTCGGCGTCGTGCTCGAGCACCCCGGCCACGCCACCCTCGGTCGCTCGCGGCGTGGGTGCGACGACAATGGCGGGGACGCCGACCGGGCGGGCGGCCAGCACGGCCACCGCGCCCGCCGCCACCGCCGACGCCGCGTGGTCATGGCCGTCGGAGCGCGCTCCCGGCAACGCCAGGAACAATCCGCCCGGACCGACGGCGCGGGAGTCGAACTCCACGGTCCCGGTCACCCGGCGTTGCGCGGCGTCCTCCGCTGAGATGTCGACCAGTGTGCCGCCGACGATCTCGGCGATCTCGGCCACGGTCAGCTCGATCATCGGGGTGCCCCTGGGCCACTCTCTAGAGCGTCGATCGCGGCCGCCAGCTCCACCCGGTCATCGAACGGACGAACCCCGTCGGCGCCGCGCTGCCCGGTCTCGTGACCCTTGCCGGCGACCAGCACCACGTCGCCCGTGCCCGCCCAGTTCACCGCGTACCGGATCGCCTCGCTGCGGTCGCCGATCTCGAGCACCTGCGCTTTTCCGCCCGCTCTGACCGCCCCGGCCAAGATCTCGCGCCGGATTGAGGTGGGATCCTCGCCGCGCGGGTTGTCGTCGGTGACGACCACCAGGTCAGCCAGTTCGGCGGCGACCTCACCCATCGGCGCCCGTTTGCCCGGGTCGCGTTCCCCGCCGGCACCGAACACCACCGCCAACCGGCGGTCCGGATCCGACAGCGTGGTCAGCACGGCCCGGAGCGCGCCGGGTTTGTGGGCGTAATCGACCAGAGCAAGAAAATCCTGGCCACGATCGATCTGTTCGAGTCGTCCCGGGACGCGGGTCTCGCGCAGTCCCGGCGACGCCTGCTCCGGAGAGACCCCGAGCGCATCGAGAACCGCCAGCGCGACAAGACAATTGGCGATGTTGTAGCGGCCCGGCAGCCGGATACCGACGCTGTGCTGCACCCCGGCGGCGTCGGTGACGGTGAACTCCTGGCCGCCGGCGCCCATCGGTGCCACGTCCGCGGCCAGCCAGTGCGCGGGCCGCCGGCCGAGCGTGCTGACCGTGATCGTCTCACCGGCCAGGGCGGTCATCGCCAACCCGGCGTCGTCGTCGATGCATATCACCAGGTTGCGGGCGCGCAGCTCCGATTCCGGGTCGAACAACAGCGCCTTGGCCTCGAAGTAGTCCTCCATGCTGGCGTGAAAGTCGAGATGGTCGCGGGACAGGTTGGTGAAGGCGGCGACCGCGAACTGGATTCCGTCCACCCGGCCGAGCGCCAGCGCATGGCTGGACACTTCCATGACGACGGTGTCCACACCGCGTTCGGCCATAGCGGCGAGCATCGCCTGCAGTGTGGGCGCCTCCGGAGTGGTCAGCGTGTGGGAATGTCGGCGCCGTCGATGCGGATGCCGATGGTCCCGATCAGCCCGACCACCCGCCCGGCGGCCCGTAGCCCGGTCTTCGACCATATAAGTGGTGGTGGTCTTGCCGGACGTTCCAGTGATCCCGACGACCGCAACCCGCTCGGACGGACGCCCGTACACCGTGGCGGCCAGCGACCGAGCACGCCGCGCGGCGCGGATGCACCAGGATCGGCACCGGGCTGGGCCCGGGCGCGGCCTGCGCACGCATCTCGGCGATGCCCGCGGCGTCGGTGAGCACCGCGACGGCGCCGCGTTCGATCGCCTCGGCGGCGTACCGGGCATCCGCGTGTCGAGGCGCCGGTCAGCGCGGCGAACAGGTCACCGGGCTGCACGTCCTGGGCACGCAGCGTCACGCCGGTAATGGTGATGTCCGGAAAACCCCCCGGCCGGTCCGGCCAGCACCGCGCCGACTCTCGAGCCGCCAGCGCCGGCAGCGGCGACCCGCCACGGCGTGGGCCGCAGCGCACTGGGTCCCGACACCGGTCACGACCTCCGTCAGCGATGATCAGCCTGACACCCTACCCAGACACAGCCGCAATAACGACTGAGCAGGCGAGTCGTAGACTCGGGTGTTCGGGAAATGGGCCCGTCGATCCCGTCATGGGGGACGGAGGGTCCGACGGTATCAGGTGGCCTCAGGATCATCGGCGGCCCGACCGGCGACGCGGCACGTTCTCACGCTGGATCAGCGAGCCCCACGTCGTGGACAGCGGGGCCGTAGAGTGTCCCGTGCGCCGTCGGTGTTGCGCTCCGGGTCGTCCATCATCAGGCCGATCACGTGAGGGGATTGTCGACGGTGGCCATGCCCGCGAAGGTGATCGAGTAGACGTCGTCGAAGTAGCAACCGCAGCCGGATCATCTGCTGGGCGGTGCCCGTCTTGCCCGCCATCTGACAGCCCGGTCCCCGGCCGCCGAGCCGGTGCCCGCTGATAACCCATCGGGTCGCGTTGCACGACCGTGCGCAGCACCCCTCGCACGGTCTGCGCGGTCTGCGCCGACACCACCCGGACACCTTCGGGACGCGGCTCCTCGGTGCGGGTGCCGTCGGCGACGGTGGCCTTGATGATCCGCGGGGGATCCGCACCCCGTCGTTGGTGATCGCTTGGTACATGCCGGCGATTGCAGAAGGTCATCGAAGACCTTGCCCGATAGGCAGGTTGGAGAACGTGCTGCCCGACGACTGCCGATGGGCGGCACCGCCCAGCACTCGCCGGGCAGCCCCACATTGGTGGCGCGACCCAGCCCGACCTGCGGACCATGTCGTAGAAGCGCTCCGGGCCGACCCGCTGCGCCAGCATCAGCGTGCCGACGATGACGACTTACCGAAGATGCCGGTGGTGGTGTACGGCATCACGCCGTGGTCGCAGGCGTCATGAATGGAACGCGACCCATCGGGACCGAGCTGGTACCTGCAGCACCTTGTCGGGGTTGGAGAGGCCGACCCGATGACCGAGGACGCGGTGATGACCTTGTTCACCGAGCCGGGCTCGAAGGGCGAGGAGACCGACCAGGTCGCCCAGCTGGCCGATCACCTGGCGTCCGACGTCCTGGGACGGGTCGAAGGTGTCGTCGTTGGCGATGGCGATGACTTCGCTGGTCTTGGCGTCGAGGACCATGGGCGAGACGTTGTGGGCCTGGACAGGTCGGCCTGCCGGTACCTGCTGCTGGACGTAGAGACTGGATGTCGTCGTCGAGGGTCAGCCGCACGGTCGAGCGATCCGACGCCCGGCGCCGGCTGCGGTAGCCGCCCGGGATGACGATGTCGTTGGAACCGTGCCGAAGGTGACCGCGCTGCTGCCTTGCAGACCACATGGGATCGAGGAAGTCTTCGAGGCCGAGCAGCCGGCGCACCGTCCAGACGATGCCGCGACGACGTCGGCCGCCAGCGATCCGCCGCTGGGAGTACTGGCGCAGATCTGCCGCTCGGCAGCCACCTTGCAGACTTCGTCGAGATGGGGCGTGGCGCACGCGGGATTGACGGCCTGGAAGAGGTAGACGACGAAATCGTTGCTTCGGCTTCTTCAGCGAGTCGTGGCGTCCGGCTTGTTGCTCAGCGGCTGGAGATCTCCCGGCGATGGCTCGGCGCCGCCGTCGCGGGTCCGGGGCGGCCGGGGCCTTCTTCTCGCCTCCTCCACAGCCGGTGGATCTGTCGCTGAAATGTCAGCGCACGCGCTCTCGATGGTGAAGGTGAGTCGGTCGTCCGCGGTTCACGATGCTGCCGTGGATGCCTTCTCGACGTCGGCGACCTTGAACTGTCCGGGCGGCTGGGCGCGAATGCGGCGGCGTCGGACACCTGCAGCATGAACAGCTGGATCGCGGCCACCAGGATCAACGCCACGATGACCAC
>CAVTLW010000021.1:0-20347 GCA_963735655.1 uncultured Actinomycetota bacterium | reverse complement strand
GGCAACCGTGGTGGGCAACAACAGCAGCGCCACCGGGGGCTCCGGCGGCATCGGCGGCAACGCTTTCGTCAACGGCAACAACTCATCCGCTGATGCCGGGTTCAGCAATCGCGACTATGGCAACCTCGCCGTTGTCTCCGGCAACGACAGCTTGGCGTTTTCTGGGTCCGGCAGCGGCAACGCGGCCGTGACCTTCGGTGACGTCAGCACGGCTAGGGCCGGCGGATCATCCAGCGTCGCCGGCGGCGCAACCAGCAACGTGAACATCGCCCTGGTCAATGGCTACGACAGCTCTGCCCAAGCCGGGTCGGACAACAGCCATCGTCTCCGCCAATGGCAACGTCGCCGGGGCCTTGTTCGCCGACAAGACCGCTGTCCATGCCACCGACGGCAACGCCAACCTAGCCACCGCCGCCTTCTGCACGAAAAGCCACGTCGACGCCAGCAACGGCAACGCCAACGCGGCCGGCATCCTCGCCGGCACCGGCGCTTCCGCCGAAGCCGGCTCCGGCAACCTCAACGCGGCCGCGGTCTATGGCTACTTTGGCGCCACCAAAGCGACGGCCACGGGTGGCGGGGCCTTCGACTTCAGCTTCGCGCCGAGCTTCTAGGGTTTCTGTCCGGCCGCGCGGGGCTGAGCTGATTCGCGCGTCTGGAAAGATGGGCGGGTGCACGTCCACCTAGCCACCACCACCTCGCGGGAGGAGTTCCGCGCACTGGCCGCCGAGCACCGGGTGGTTCCGGTCGCCCGGAAGGTCTTGGCCGACAGCGAAACTCCGCTCTCGGCGTACCGCAAACTCGCCGCCAACCGACCCGGGACTTTCCTGCTGGAGTCGGCCGAGAACGGCCGGTCGTGGTCGCGGTGGTCATTTATCGGCGCGGGGGCGCCCACCGCGCTGACCGTGCGGGACGGCGAGGCGGTATGGCTGGGCGCGGTGCCGCAGGACGCACCCACCGGCGGCGACCCGCTGCAGGCGCTGCAAGCCACCCTCGAGTTGCTGGCCACCGGACCGGTGCCCGGGCTGCCGCCGTTGTCGGGTGGCATGGTGGGCTTTTTCGCCTACGACCTGGTGCGCCGGCTGGAGCGCTTGCCCGAACTGGCCGTCGACGACCTGCAACTTCCCGACATGTTGTTGCTTTTGGCCACCGACGTGGCGGCCGTCGACCACCACGAGGGCACCATCACGCTGATCGCCAACGCGGTGAACTGGAATGGCACCGACGAGCGGATCGACTGGGCCTACGACGACGCGATCACGCGGCTGGACGTGATGACCGCGGCGCTGGGTCAGCCACTGCCGTCGACCGTCGCCACGTTCAGCAGGCCCGAGCCCCGGCAACGGGCGCAGCGCACGGTTGAGGAATACGGCGCCATCGTCGAGCACCTCGTCGGCCAGATCGAAGCGGGCGAAGCATTTCAGGTGGTGCCGTCGCAACGCTTCGAGATGGACACCGACGTCGATCCGATCGACGTGTACCGCATCCTGCGGGTGACCAACCCAAGCCCTTACATGTATCTGCTGCATATACCGAATGGCCAAGGCGGAACGGACTTTTCGATTGTCGGGTCCAGTCCCGAGGCGCTGGTCACCGTGACGGACGGCCGGGCGACGACGCACCCGATCGCCGGGACCCGGTGGCGGGGGAGACCGAAGAAGAAGACCAGCTGCTGGAAAAGGACTTGCTGTCCGACGACAAAGAACGTGCCGAGCACCTCATGCTGGTGGACCTGGGCCGAAACGACCTGGGCCGGGTGTGCACGCCGGGCACCGTTCGCGTCGAGGACTACAGCCACATCGAACGCTATAGCCATGTCATGCATCTGGTGTCCACCGTGACCGGGTTGCTGAGCGAGGGCCGCACCGCCCTGGACGCTGTCACCGCCTGCTTCCCCGCCGGCACCCTGTCGGGCGCGCCGAAGGTGCGGGCCATGGAGCTCATCGAAGAGGTCGAAAAGACGCGCCGGGGTCTTTACGGCGGTGTGGTCGGCTACCTCGACTTCGCCGGCAACGCCGACTTCGCGATCGCGATTCGCACCGCGCTGCTGCGTGGCGGCACCGCCTACGTCCAGGCCGGAGGTGGAGTGGTGGCCGACTCGAACGGGCCCTACGAATACAACGAGTCGAGAAGCAAGGCGCGCGCGGTGCTGAATGCGATCGCCGCGGCCGAGACGCTCGGCGCTCCGCACACCAACTCCATCTCCAATGGCTGATCCGCGCGGCAGTCGGCGGACCATCGGCATCGCCCAACTGTTGCTGGTCGTCGCCGCGGCCGCGTTGTGGACGGCGTCACGGTTGCCCTGGGTCGTCATCCGGTCGTTCGACGGGCTGGGTCCGCCCAAGGAGGTGGCGCTGTCCGGGGCGTCGTGGTCGACGGCGCTGCTGCCGGTCGCGATATTGATCCTGGCCGCAGCGGTGGCGGCGCTTGCGGTGCGGGGCTGGCCACTGCGGGTGCTGGCGGGGCTGCTGGCCGCTTGCAGCTTCGCGGTCGGCTACCTCGGCATCAGTCTGTGGGTCCTCCCGGATGTCGCGGCGCGCGGCGCAGACCTGGCGCATGTCCCGGTCGTGACGCTGGTGGGAAGCGCGCGACAGTACTGGGGCGCGATGGCCGCGGTGGTTGCTGCGGTGTGCACCTTGATCGCCGCCGTGGTGTTGATGCGGTCGGCTTCGACGGCTGGGTCGGGTGGTGCGACCGCGACGAAATACGCGGCGCCGGCGACTCGTCGGTCGAATGTGCTCCGTAAAGACGCCGACGGGGCGATGCTGGAGGGGCCGGACACGCCGGACATGTCGGAGCGGATGATCTGGGACGCGCTCGATGAGGGCCGCGACCCGACCGATCGGCCGCATGAGTCCGACACCGAGGGTCGGTGACGGGACGCGCGCTGACGGTCGCTACCCTTCAGTGACGTCGCCGAAGTCGGCTGGCAGCAGTTGGTGGCGATGGGATTGCAGTGGGATTGCAGTGGGAAGGAACGACAGGCATGAGTCCGGCATCCGTGCTTGACTCCATCCTCGAGGGAGTCCGGGCCGACGTTGCCGCGCGCGAAGCCCGGATCAGCCTGTCCGAGATCAAAGCGGCTGCCGCCGCAGCGCCGGCGCCACTTGATGTGATGGCCGCTCTGCGCGAGCCCGGCATCGGCGTCATCGCCGAAGTCAAGCGCGCCAGCCCATCGAAGGGCGCGTTGGCGACCATCGCCGACCCGGCGAAGTTGGCTCGCGCGTACGAAGATGGCGGTGCCAGGATCATCAGCGTATTGACCGAGGAACGACGCTTTCGGGGCTCGCTCGACGATCTTGACGCGGTGCGGGCCGCGGTCTCTGTTCCGGTATTGCGCAAAGACTTTGTGGTGCAGCCCTATCAGATCCATGAGGCGCGCGCGCACGGCGCCGACATGTTGCTGCTCATCGTTGCCGCCTTGGAGCAGTCCGCGTTGGTGTCGATGTTGGACCGCACCGAGTCGCTGGGAATGACCGCGCTGGTCGAGGTGCACACCGAAGAGGAAGCGGACCGGGCACTGAAGGCCGGGGCCAACGTAATCGGCGTCAACGCACGCAATCTCGCGACGCTCGAGGTTGACCGGGATTGCTTCTCGCGAATCGCTCCCGGTCTGCCCAGCAAGGTGATCAGGATCGCCGAGTCGGGTGTGCGCGGCACCGGAGATCTGTTGGCATACGCCGGTGCCGGTGCTGACGCCGTGCTGGTCGGTGAGGGTCTGGTCAAAAGTGGTGATCCCCGTGCGGCGGTTGCCGATCTGGTCACCGCGGGCACGCACCCGTCCTGTCCGAAGCCGGCTCGCTAGCGGCTCATGAGCTACGCGCGCTGAGCCTTGGTGATGGCAGATCTGTCCCGCCCGGATATTCCGCGTGCCAGCGCCGCTGTCACCGAACCCACCCGCCATGACCCTGACCCGGGCGGTCATTTCGGTGGCCCGAACGGTTATGGCGGCCGCTACGTAGCCGAGGCGCTGATGGCGGTGATCGAGGAGGTTACCGCCGCCTACGAAAAGGAACGCGTCAATCCGGATTTTCTGGACACCCTCGATCGGTTGCTGACGCACTATGCCGGCCGGCCGTCACCGCTGTACGAGGCCGAGCGGCTCAGTGAGCACGCTGGGTCGGCGCGCATTTTCTTGAAGCGAGAAGATCTGAACCACACCGGTTCTCACAAGATCAACAACGTGCTGGGACAGGCATTGCTGGCCCGCCGGATGGGCAAGACCCGGGTGATCGCCGAGACCGGTGCCGGCCAGCACGGAGTCGCCACGGCGACCGCGTGTGCGCTGCTCGGCTTGGACTGTGTGATCTACATGGGGGCCGTCGACACCGCCCGGCAGGCGCTCAATGTGGCACGCATGCGGCTGCTCGGGGCCGAGGTCGTCTCCGTCGAGAGTGGTTCGAAAACGCTCAAAGACGCCATCAACGAAGCGTTCCGGGATTGGGTCACCAACGCCGACGACACCTACTACTGCTTCGGCACCGCGGCCGGACCGCATCCCTTTCCGACCATGGTGCGCGATTTCCAGCGCATCATCGGCATGGAGACGCGCGTGCAGATCCAGGCGCAGGCGGGCAGACTGCCCGATGCCGTGGTGGCCTGTGTCGGTGGGGGATCCAATGCCATCGGGATCTTCCACCCCTTCATCGACGATCCCGGCG
Source organism: uncultured Actinomycetota bacterium (assembly GCA_963735655.1). GTDB lineage: Bacteria > Actinomycetota > Actinomycetes > Mycobacteriales > Mycobacteriaceae > Mycobacterium. The sequence goes on along the minus strand of CAVTLW010000021.1, from coordinate 15,689 downwards.
TCCGGCTGGTGGGTTACGAGGCCGCTGGCGACGGTGTCGAGACCGGCAGGCATGCTGCGACATTCGCCGGTGGATCCCCGGGAGCGTTCCAAGGGTCGTACTCGTATTTGCTGCAGGACGAAGACGGTCAGACCATCGAATCCCATTCGATCTCAGCGGGTCTGGACTATCCCGGGGTGGGCCCAGAACACGCATGGCTCAGAGAATCCGGACGCGCCGAATATCAGCCCATCACCGATGCCGAAGCGATGGACGCATTCCGTCTGCTGTGTCGCACGGAAGGCATCATCCCTGCGATCGAATCCGCGCACGCGGTGGCCGGCGCCCTCAAGCTGGGTGTTGAGTTGGGAAGGGGCGCAGTCATTGTGGTGAATCTGTCCGGTCGCGGGGACAAAGACGTCGAGACCGCCGCAAAGTGGTTCGACCTGATGTCACCCGGCGCCAGTGCGGGCAGTGGACAATGACTGTGGAGCACAGCGCAACAAGTAGGCTGGGCCCGGTTTTCGATTCGTGTCGCAAGGACAACCGCGCGGCGCTGATCGGTTATCTGCCAACTGGTTACCCCGATGTACCCACTTCTGTGGAGGCGATGATAGCGCTGGTCGAATCCGGTTGTGACATAGTCGAAGTCGGTGTGCCGTACTCCGATCCGGGCATGGACGGACCCACCATCGCGAGGGCCACCGAAGCGGCGCTGCACGGGGGAGTGCGGGTCCGGGACACCCTGGCCGCGGTCGAGGCGATCAGCCTGGCCGGCGGGAGTGCCGTGGTGATGACGTACTGGAACCCGGTGCTGCGCTACGGCGTTGACGCCTTCGCCCGGGATCTGGCGTCGGCCGGTGGATACGGCCTGATCACTCCCGATCTCATCCCCGATGAAGCACGACAATGGCTGGCCGCGTCCGAGGAGCATCGGTTGGATCGCATTTTTCTGGTGGCGCCGTCGTCGACGCCTGAGCGGTTGGTGATGACGGTCGAGGCATCACGTGGGTTTGTCTACGCCGCGTCGACGATGGGTGTCACCGGGGCGCGTGACGCGGTGTCGAACGCCGCACCCGAATTGGTGGGCCGGGTGAAGGCGGTGTCCGACATACCCGTCGGCGTCGGCCTGGGGGTCCGCTCCGGTGAACAGGCCGCGCAGATCGGCAGCTACGCCGACGGCGTCATCGTCGGCTCCGCTTTGGTAACGGCGCTGGGCGATGGTCTGCCCCAATTGCGGTCACTGACCGAGGAACTCGCTGCGGGAGTGCGGCGAAGGATGTCGGCATGACGGGAACGTTGCTCGCGTATTTTCCCAGCCCGCCACAAGGCGTCTGGCACCTTGGGCCGCTGCCCATTCGCGCGTACGCGCTGTTCATCATCACCGGTATCGTGGTTGCGCTGCTGATCGGCGACCGCCGCTGGGAGGCCCGCGGCGGCGAGCGCGGCTTGATCTACGACATCGCGCTGTGGGTCGTGCCTTTCGGACTGGTCGGCGGCCGGTTGTATCACCTGGCCACCGACTGGCGGACCTATTGGGGGCCGGGCGGTGCCGGGTCCGTTGCGGCGCTGCGGATGTGGGACGGCGGCTTGGGCATTTGGGGTGCTGTCGCCCTCGGCGTCGTCGGCGCCTGGATAGGCTGTCGACGCCGCGGGGTTCCGCTGCCCGCCTTCCTCGATACGGTTGCCCCGGGACTTGTGTTGGCGCAGGCCATCGGTCGGCTCGGCAACTATTTCAATCAAGAGCTTTACGGCCGGGAGACCACGCTGCCGTGGGGCCTGGAGATCTTCTACCGTCGGGATCCGTCGGGATACATCGATCCGCATTCACTCGACGGTGTCTCGACGGGTCAGGTGGCCCTGGTTGTGCAGCCGACGTTCCTCTACGAATTGATTTGGAACGTACTGGTATTCGTCGCATTGATCTATCTGGACCGCCGGTTCACGCTGGGGCACGGGCGCCTGTTCGCCGTCTACGTGGCCGGCTATTGCGTGGGTCGCTTCGTTGTCGAATTGCTGCGCGACGACACCGCGACCCACATCGCGGGAATCCGGATCAATTCGTTCACATCGACTTTCGTGTTCATCGGAGCCGTGGTCTACCTCATTCTGGCGCCGAAGGGCCGCGAGGATCCCGCGGCGCTGCGTGGCAACGACTACGCAGCGAAGGAACCCGAACAACTCGAGCCGGCGCCTGAGCTCGCTTCTGTTGCCGCGGCCTCAGCCGCGACTGCGGCGGCGCCGGCCGCCGCGAGCGACGACGGCGAACCGGCCGATTCGGCAGAAACAACGGCATCTGCGCAGGCCGTCGAGCCGGAGACCCAGCAGGCAGAAGTCGCGGAGCCGGAGACCCAGCAGGTCGAAGTCGCGGAGCCGGAGACCGCTGAGGCCGGAGTCGCGGAGCCCGAGACCGCTGAGGTCGAAGTCGCGGAGCAGGAAGCCGCCGAGGCCGAAGTCGCAGAGCCCGAGACCGCTGAGGCGGAAGTCGCGGAAGCTGAGGTCGCCGAGCCTGCGGTGGCTGAGGTTGAGGTCGAAGAGCCGGAGACGGCACAGCCTCCTCAGGTCGAAGACCGGTCGAAGAGGCAGAGGTGGCCGTGGCGGAGGTCGACGAGGCGGGGGGTGGCCGAGGCCGAGGAAGCTGAGGTTGCGCAGGCCCAGGCTCCCGAGCCCGAGCCCGAGCCCGAGCCCGAACCCGAACCCGAACCCGAGTCCGAGCCCGAGCCCGAGCCCGAAGAGTCTGAAGTGGGCGAGGCTGAGGTCGAGGAGCCTGAGGTTGCTGAGGCCGGGGTTGCGGAGCCCGAGGCCGACAAGGCTGAGGTCGACGAGCCCGAGGTTGCCGAGCCCGAGGTCATCGAAGTTGAGCCCGAAGAACCGGAGGCTGAGAGCGACGAGCCACAGCCGGAGGTTGCCGAGGAGCCTGAGCACGCCGAGGCCGAGGCAGCGGAGCCGGAGCCCGAAGAGCCGGAGGCTGAGGCTGCAGCCCAGGACGACGAAAAGCCGGCAGAGACCCCCGAGCCGCCGCGAAGGGAATTCCGGCTGTGACTCCAGGGGCGACCAACCCGAGGCAGTGGTCCGGTGAATCTGGCATCCTGAAAACGTGACTGACCAGCCGTGGGGCGAGGCCGCGGGATCCGGCTCGCCCGCCGCCGCCCGGACCGCCACCTCCCTATCCGTCCTACCCGCAATATCCGGGGGCCGGCGGCTATTACGACCCGTCAGCACCGTACGGCCGGCATCCGGTTACCGGCCAACCGTATTCAGACAAATCCAAGACCATCGCGGGTCTGTTGCAACTGCTCGGACTGATCGGCATCGCCGGCATCGGCCGCATCTACATCGGTCAGACCGGCTTGGGCGTCGCGCAATTGATCGTGGGCTGGGTGACGTGCGGAGTGGGCGCAGTCGTCTGGGGCATCATCGATGCGGTACTCATCCTCACCGACAACGCCAGCGACCCATGGGGTCGTCCACTGCGCGATGGGACCTGAGCGCGCCGCCCGGGACTCGGGAGAACATAGTCCGCAGGGCCATCGCCATCGTCACTACGTGGCGGCGGGGTCGGGCGTGCTGCTTGCCGGGGCGCTCGGTTACATCGGACTCGTCGACCCGCACAACACGCACTCGGTGTATCCGCAGTGTCCGTTCAAGCTGGCCACCGGCTGGAACTGCCCGGCCTGCGGGGGTCTGCGGATGGTGCATGACTTCCTGCACGGTGATCTGGCCGCCAGCATCAACGACAACATCTTCCTGCTCGTCGGCATCCCGGTGCTGACCGGATGGATCCTGCTGCGTCTCCGCCGCGGCCAATCATGGCTGCCGATGCCGGCGGTGGCGATGCTCGCGGTCGCGGCATCCGTGTGGACGGTCGTGCGCAACCTGCCTGGCTTCCCGTTGGTGCCGACCGTTCTGAGCGGGTAGCGGCCACCCGCAATTTTCTGGACAGGTCAAGACGTCGCCACCTGCGGTGCACGCCGACGGCAGCGAACCGGGACTATGCTTTGTCGTCGTGACAAGACGCGGGAAGATCGTCTGCACCCTTGGCCCTGCAACCCAATCAGACGAGATGGTCCTGGCTCTGGTCGAAGCCGGAATGGACGTCGCCCGAATGAACTTCAGTCACGGCGCCTACGCCGATCACAAAGCCTCCTACGACCGGGTGCGTGGTGCCTCGGACACGACCGGTCGCGCGGTCGGAATACTGGCCGACCTGCAGGGCCCGAAAATCAGGCTGGGCCGCTTCGCCACCGGGTCCACTTTTTGGGCCGACGGTGAAACCGTGCGGATCACCGTCGCCGAGTGCGACGGCACCCACGACCGGGTGTCGACCACCTATAAGACGCTCGCCCGGGATGCCGTTGTCGGTGACCGGGTTCTGGTCGACGACGGCAAGATCGGGCTAGTCGTCGCGGGCATCGAAGGCGACGACGTGATCTGCACCGTCACCGAAGGCGGCCCGGTCAGCAACAACAAGGGCATCTCGCTGCCCGGCATGAACGTGTCCGCCCCGCCCTTGTCGGACAAGGACATTGAGGATCTCACGTTCGCGCTGAACCTCGGCGTCGATCTTGTCGCGCTTTCCTTCGTGCGCTCACCGTCCGACGTCGAGTTGGTCCATGAGGTGATGGATCGGATCGGCCGGCGGGTACCGGTGATCGCCAAGCTGGAAAAGCCCGAGGCCATCGACAATCTCGAAGCCGTCGTGCTGGCCTTCGACGCCATCATGGTGGCCCGCGGCGACTTGGGCGTGGAGCTGCCGCTGGAAGAGGTCCCTCTGGTGCAGAAGCGGGCCATCCAGATGGCCAGGGAGAACGCCAAGCCCGTCATCGTCGCCACCCAGATGCTCGAGTCGATGATCGAAAGCTCGCGGCCGACGCGGGCCGAGGCCTCCGACGTCGCGAACGCCGTGCTCGACGGCGCCGACGCGGTGATGCTGTCCGGGGAAACCTCGGTCGGGAAGTATCCGCTGGCCGCGGTCCGGACGATGGCGCGGATCATCTGCGCGGTTGAGGAGAATTCCACCGCCGCCCCGCCGTTGACGCACGTGCCGCGCACCAAGCGGGGAGTGATCTCCTACGCCGCCCGCGATATCGGTGAGCGACTCGACGCCAGGGCACTCGTCGCGTTCACCCAGTCGGGCGACACCGTGAAACGGCTGGCGCGCCTGCACACCCCGTTGCCGCTGCTCGCTTTCACCGCCTGGCCCGAGGTCCGCAGCCAACTCGCCATGACTTGGGGTACCGAGACGTTCATCGTCCCGGTGATGACCTCCACCGACGAGATGATCCGCCAGGTCGACAAGTCGCTGCTCGAACTCGGCCGCTACAGGCGCGGTGACCTGGTGGTCATCGTCGCGGGCGCGCCCCCTGGCACGGTGGGTTCGACCAACCTGATCCACGTGCACCGGATCGGTGAGGACGACGTCTAGTTGTCCGACTTCGAGGAACTGCTGGCGGTACTGAACCTCAAACGCGACGGCGACGACTTGTTCATCGGCACTCACCCCAGCAAGAACCCGATGCGGACGTTCGGCGGCCAACTCATGTCGCAGTCGTTCGTCGCGAGCAGCCGGACGCTGGTCCGCGACGACGTGCCGCCCAGCGCCCTGTCGGTGCACTTCATCAACGGCGGCGATCCCGCCAAGGACATCGAATTCCACGTGGTGCGATTGCGCGACGAACGGCGCTTCGCGAACCGGCGCGTCGACGCCGTGCAGGACGGCGTGTTGCTGTCCACGGCGATGATCTCCTACATGTCGGGCGGCCGCGGCCTCGAGCACGCCGTCGAGCGGCCGGACGTGGCGCAGCCCCACACCCGGCCGTCGATCCGTGCGCTGTTGCGCGGCTTCGAGGAGACCGTCCCGCACTTCGTCAATGCGCTGCAGCCCATCGAATGGCGCTACACCAACGACCCGTCCTGGATCATGCGTAAGAAGGGCGAAAAGCTTCCGCACAACCGGGTTTGGCTCAAGGCGGCGGGCGTCATGCCCGACGACCCGATGCTGCACACCGCGACCATGATCTACTCCTCGGACACCACCGTGCTGGACTCGGTCATCACCACCCACGGGCTGTCCTGGGGCTTCGACCGGATCTTCGCGGCGTCCACGAATCACACGATGTGGTTTCATCGCCAGGTCAACTTCGACGACTGGGTGTTGTATTCGACGTCGTCGCCGGTGGCCGCGGACTCACGTGGGTTGGGTACCGGGCACTTCTTCGATCTTTCCGGGCAAGTCATCGCCACGGTGGTGCAGGAAGGCGTGCTGAAATATTTCCCGCCCACCCGCCGATAGTCGGGGTAGCGTCGAAATAAGCCGGGTTTCGATGCACCGGCGGCGGGTGAGCCGCTCAGCTGGGTTCAGCGCATCGGGAGGTGAGCATGAAGAGGCCGCCGGTCGATGTCGGACTGCGATTGCGTGCGCGCGAACGTGTTGTGGTTCATGTGGATTCGTTGGCCGCCCGCTGCGTCGGTGCACTGGCATTGCTGTGCGCGGCCTGTTGGCTGATCGTGATACTCTTCCGCCACCACCATCACCCTGACTGGCACTACCAGACCCGACTGGGCTGGTCGCTATCGGTTCTGGTCGCGGTCGCGCTCATCGGGCGTGGCATTTTCTTGGGGCGTCCGGTGACGACGATGCATGCGACCGCGGCCGCGTTAGTTCTGTTGGCGGGCTTGGGTTCACACGTGCTGCTCTTCGATCTGCTCGGTGACATGCTGGTGGCCGGATCGGGGCTGGTGTTGGTGTGGCCGACGTCGTCGCATCCGCGGCCCGAAGACCTTCCGCGAGCATGGGCACTGATCAACGCCACTACCGCAGATCCGTTGGCGCCGTTCACCATGCAGACAGGCAAGTGCTATCACTTCAACGCGGCCGGCACCGCGGCTTTGGCCTATCGAACCCGGATCGGGTATGCGGTCGTCTGCGGGGACCCGATCGGTGACGAGGCGCAATTCCCTGGATTGGTAGCCGATTTCGCCACCATGTGCCACGCCCACGGCTGGCGGATCGCGGTGGTGGGTTGCAGCGATCGGCGACTAGGACTGTGGATCGACCCTGCGGTCCTCGGACAACCGTTGCGGGCCATCCCGATCGGCCGTGACGTCGTCGTCGATGTGGCCGGCTTCGACATGTCGGGGCGCAAGTTCCGCAACCTGCGGCAGGCGGTGCAGCGCACCCACAATTCCGGGGTCACCACCGAGATAGTGGGGGAGCAGCAACTCGACGCCAATCAGCGGGCCGAGCTGGCCGACGTCGTGCGGGCCTCACCCAGCGGAGCCGACACCGATCGCGGGTTCTACATGAACCTCGACGGCGTGCTGGAGGGCCGATTTCCCGGCATCCGGCTGATCATCGCCCGCGATGCCGCGGGCACGGCGCAGGGCTTCCATCGATACGCGACCGCCGGCGACGGCAGTGACATCACCCTCGACGTGCCGTGGCGGCGCCGAGGGGCGCCCAACGGTATCGACGAACGCCTGAGCGTCGATATGATCCTTGCTGGCAAAGATGCTGGGGCACAACGGGTGTCACTATCTTTCGCAGCGTTTCCGGAGATCTTCGACGAGACGAATCGCGGATGGCTGCAGCGTATCTGCTATCGACTGATTCATGTCCTTGACCCGTTGATCGCGCTCGAGTCGTTGTACCGGTACGTGCGCAAGTTTCACGCGCTCGGCGCGCGGCGCTACGCGCTGATATCGCTGACCCAGCTCGTTCCGTTGGTGTTCGTATTGTTGACGCTGGAGTTCACGCCGCGCCGCCGACACCTCTGAGAGGCATTTCGGGACAGCGAATGCCTGTGGGTAAGTGGTGGGTAGCCACCACGATCGTTCTTGAGGCATCAGCCGCGGATTCGGGCGCCAACAGATCACGCAGCATGAGTTCGGCGTCGGCGGCGTCGAGGTGCTCGGTGGGTTCGTCCAGCAGCACGATCCGCGCGGGTGAGATCACCGCCCGCGCGAGCAGCAACCTTCTGCGCTGGCCGGCCGAGACCGCTTGCGCGCCAGCGGTCAACACCGTCGACAGGCCCTCGGGGAGGCCGGCCAGCCATCCGCCCAAACCGACCTTGTCCAGCACGGATACCAGTTCCGCGTCTGCGCAGTCGCCGCGGGCGACCAGCAGGTTGTCCCGGACGGTGGTCGTGAAGACGTGCGCGTCCTCGGCGAAAAAGCTGACCGCGCTGCGCAATTCGACCTCGTCGAACTGATCCAGCGCGGTTCCGTCCAGCAACACCTGACCGCGCAGCGCGGGCAGCAGCCCCGCCAGCGTCATCAGAAGCGTCGTCTTGCCCGACCCGCTGGCGCCGGTTACGGCCAGTCGGCCACCGGGCGCGAGGTCAACCCTGGCATGAATGCACTGCGAATCGCGATGGCCCGCATCGACATCGGCGGACAGCCGCCCGGTGGCCAAGGGCATGGACAGCTTGGGCGTCGTGGCCCCCGCGGAATCGTGGTGTGGCGGAGCCAGGTCAAGCAGCCGACGGGCCGCAAGCCGTGACCGTGTCAACTGGACCGCGGCGGCCGGCAGTGGAGTCGTCGCCTCGAATGCGGACAGCGGCAACAACATCAGGACGGCCAACGTGGTGGGCGCCACCGCGGGGGCCAACCCGATCCCGGCCACCACCGCGCCCAGCACGCTGGCGCCGATCGCCAGCGTGGGCATCGCCTCGGCGATAGCGGCCGGCCTTGCCGCGGCGTCCAGGGCGGTGCCCCAAGCATGTTGCCGGCGTTGGGCTTCCGCGATGACATCGGGCAACACGCCGGCGACCCGAAGCTCGGGCGCGTGTTCGAGCGCGATCATCGCCGCCGTATCCCGTTCGGAATGATGTTGCCGGGCAATCGCTTCCTGCGCCGTGGCGGCCCGGCCGGCCAGCCAGGGCGCAGCGACCCCGGCGACAACGAGGCAGATCGCCAGCACCACGGCCGCCGCCGGCGAGATGCACGCGATCACCCCGACGGCGGCCAGCGCCAGAATGGCGGCGACGCCGATCGGTACCAGGGCACGTACCAGCACGTCGGCGAGTTCGTCGACGTCAGCGCCGACCCGCGCCACTAGTTCACCGCTGTGCAGCCGAACGGTGGCCGCGGGCGGTCCGCTCGCCAGGCGGTGATAGATCTGCGCACGCGCCGCGCCGGACGCGCGCAGCGCCGTGTCATGGGTGGCCAGTCGCTCGCAATAGTGCAGAACGCCGCGCGAAATGGCGAAGGTCCGCACCGCCACTACGGCGACCGACAGGTCCAGCACGGGCGGCATCTGCCAGGCCCGGGTGATCAGCCACGCCGAAACCCCGGCCAATGCCAGCGCGCTGCCCAGCGACAGCACGCCAAGCCCGATGGCCGCCAGCAGGCGGGGCAATCGCGGCCGCAACAGGCCCGACGCGGCCAGCAGCGCGTGTGGCTCAGACGGGCGCATAGCGCAGCCCTTCGTCCAGTCCCTGGGGGACCACCTCGACGACCGAGTCACCGATCGCCACGACACGTTCGCGGTGGCCGACGAGCACTACCGTCGCACCGGAGCGTGCGCGCTCGACGATGGCGCGCAACACCCGGTCCTCGGTGTGGCTGTCCAGGTGTGCGGTGGGTTCATCGAGCAACAACACCGGCGCAGCCGATCCCAGCGCCCGGGCCAACCCCAGCCGCTGGCGCTGCCCCAGGGAAAGCCCGACGCCTGCGCGTCCGAGCACCGTCTCCATGCCATCCGGCAGCTCTGCCAGTACGGCGTCGAATCCTGCTGTAGCACAAGCGCTCTCAACATCATCGAGCTCGCCCAGCAGGGCCAGATTGTCACCGACGGTGCCCGGGATCAGCACCGGGCGTTGCGGCAGCCACGACAACTGACGCCACCAGTCGGCGAGCGCCAGCTCGGCGATGTCGATGCCGGCCACGGTTACCCGGCCCGTCGTCGGCGCGGTGAGCCCGGCGATCACCTGCAGCGAGGTGGTCTTGCCCGCGCCGTTTCGGCCCGTCAGCACCGTGACCCGGCCGGGTTCGATCACCGCGTCCAGGTCATGCGGGGAAAGGCCGTCTCGGCCTGCGACGCTGAGCTTTTCGACGCGGATCCGCGCGCCGCGGGCGACGGGAGCTGGTGCGGTCCGCTCCCGGGCGGTGGGCGTGCTCGGCTCGCCGATCAGCGCGAACGCCTTGTCGGCCGCGGTTCGACCATCCTGGGCGGCATGGAATTCCACCCCGATGCGGCGCAGCGGCCAGTACACGTCGGGCGCCAGCAACAGCACGGTCAGACCCGTCGCCAGGCTCATTTCGCCGAACACCAGGCGAAGACCGATGCTGACCGCGACCAGCGCCACCCCCAGGGTGGCCAGCAATTCGAGCACCAGCGCCGACAGAAACGCGATCCGCAGCGTCGCCATCGCCGAACGCCGATGGGCGGCACCCAGTTCCGCGATGCGGTGCTCGGGGCCGGCGGCGCGGCCCAGTGCGCGCAGCGTGGGAATACCGGCGATCAAGTCCAATAACCGAGCCTGCAGCGTCGTCATGGCTGCCAGTGCCGCCGCGGAGCGCTCAGTGGTCGCGAGGCCGATCAGAACCATGAAGAGCGGAATCAACGGCAGCGTGATCACCACGATCAGAGCCGATCTGAGGTCGTAGAGGCCAAGTACCACGGCACGCTGATCGGAGTGAGAATCGCCGCGAGCAGCAAGGCCGGCAGGTAAGCGGTGAAATATGGGCGCAGCGCGTCGAGTCCGCGAGTCACGACCACGGCCGCGTCGTCGCGCAGTGCCGCCACCGCTCTGGGTTGCCGGGCCGTGACCGCCGCCAGAACCTGAGTGCTGAGGTCGGCGATGGCCGCGCTGGCGCCGTGTTGGCCCAGGCGTGTTTGAAGCCAGTGCGCGACGGCGCGGACGACCCACACCGACAGCAGAATCGCCAGCGTCGGCATCCACTGCGCGAGCGTGCGTGCCGCAGGGTCGGTGATGACGTGAGAAGCAATGTGTGCCAGCAGGATCGCGGACGCGATTGCGCAACCGGAGATCACGACCCCGCACGCGACCGTCGCAACCAAGAAACGTCGCAGTGCCGTGGACGTCCGGACGAAACGCGGGTCCAGCGGACCCTTCGACCGGGCTCAGGCGTATTCGCCTCGCCAGGCCGATCGACGGTGGTATCCGGTCAGCCGAAATACGCTGCCGGAAAACCCAATAGGTCCAACCTTGGTACGCCACCACCAGCGGTGCGAAAAGGGCAGCGGCCCACGTCATGACCTTCAAGGTGTAGGGGTTCGAGGATGCGTTGCTGACCGTCAAGCTCCATCGCGGATCGAGCGTCGAGGGCACCAGATAGGGATACATTGCCCCGAACAGCAACACTACGACGGCGGTAACTACCACAGGGTGCATAGGAACGCCAACCTTCGACTGCCTGCGAGTGAAGATCAGTGCGACGGTGGCCAATTGCGCGACAACGGCGACGCCCAACGCCAACCAAGTCCATGCCTTGCCGTGAGCGAGTTGAGTCCATATCCCGAAACCGGCCACGAGTGCGGTCACCGGCAACGACAGCCAAACAGCGACCCGCAATGCATCGTCACGTACCGGGCCAGATGTCTTCAGCACGACGAAGATCGCGCCGTACAGCAGGAACAGTCCGCAGGTGGCCAGGCCGCCCAGCAGCGTGTACGCGCTCAGCACGTCGGTGACCGACAAGTTGACTTGGTGCTCGGCGTCGACCGGAAGGCCGCGGACCAAGATCGCGAAGGCCACCCCCCACAGCACCGCAGGCAACCAGGAACCCGCAGCGATACCGAAATCGGCCCAGCCCCGCCACTTTGGGTCGTCGATCTTGCCGCGCCATTCAATGGATACCGCGCGAACGATCATGCCGAACAAGATCGCCAGCAGCGGCAAGTACAGCGACGAGAACACCGTGGCATACATGCCCGGGAAGGCGGCGAACATCGCGCCGCCGGCGGTCAGCAGCCATACCTCGTTGCCGTCCCACACCGGACCGATGGTGTTGAGCACCGCCCTGCGGCGCGGCTCCCGATCGCCGCTGCCCATCCGGGCTATCGGCTCCATCAGCATGCCTACGCCGAAATCGAAGCCCTCCAGGATGAAGAAACCCGAGGAACAACCCCCCAAGAAGACCGAACCACACGTCGTGAAGCGCCACCGAAGGCTCCTCTCTGCCGAACGGCAGTCGTCAGTAGGCAAACGACAACGGCGCGACCTCGTCGGCACCGGGCGGTGCCGGCGCAGCGGGCTCCGCGTCGTGTTCTTGTGGACCTTCCACGACATAACGTTTCAGCAGCCAGAACCAGATGACCGCCAGAACCGCGTAGATCAGCGTGAATGTCGCGAGCGAGATGACCACCGCGCGGGCGCGTGATGGGACACCCCGTCGGCGACGACCAGGTGGACCTTCGGGTCGCCAGTCGGGTTGGGCGCGACGATCCACGGCTGGCGACCCATCTCGGTGAAGACCCAGCCGGCACTGCAGGCCAGAATCGGGGTGGGCAGCGTCAGCAGAGCCAGCCGGGAGAACCACCGCCCGTTGGGAATACGCCCCCCACGCGTCAGCCATAGCGCGGTAAGCGCAAACAGCACCGGAAACAGCAGGAAGCCGATCATTGCGCGGAAGGACCAGTAGGTGACGAAAAGGTTCGGGCGGTAGTCTCCGGCGCCGAAACGCTGTTGATCGTCGCGCTGAATGTCGCGCACGCCTCGCAGCGTGACGTCATGGAAGCGACCCTTCGCCAAAAACGGCAGGACGTAAGGGACTTCGATGACGCGGGTGAGGCTGTCGCAGTTGTTCTGCCTCCCCACGGTCAAGATGGAGAACTCGGGATCTGTCTGGGTGTCGCACAACGATTCGGCAGAAGCCATCTTCATCGGCTGCTGATGGAACATCAGCTTGCCCTGAGCATCGCCGCTGAAAAAGATTGCGACGGTTGCGGCCAGCGCGACCCAGCAGCCCAGGATGGTGGCCGGACGGTAGATGCTGCGGGCATCGCCGTTCTCAGTGTGGCTGTGCGAGCGAACCATCCACCAGGAACTCACCGCCGCGATGAATGTGCCACCGGTCAGCAATGAGGCGGAGACCGTGTGCCCGAATGCCGCCAGGCCGGTGTTGTTGGTGAACAGCGTCGAGATACTCTCCAGCTCAGCGCGTTTGGTCGTTGGGTTGTAGTGAGCGCCAACCGGGTGCTGCATGAAGGAGTTGGCCGCGATGATAAAGAATGCCGACAAGTTCACCGCGACGGCGACGATCCAGATGCACGCGAGGTGGACCAGCCGGGGGAGTCGACTCCAACCGAAGATCCACAAGCCGAGGAAGGTGGATTCGAAGAAGAACGCGGCCAGGCCCTCCATGGCCAGTGGAGCGCCGAACACGTCGCCGACGAAGCGCGAGTACTCGCTCCAGTTCATCCCGAACTGAAATTCCTGCACGATCCCGGTCGCGACGCCGAGCGCGAAGTTGATCAGGAACAGCTTTCCGAAGAACTTGGTAAGCCGGTACCAGGCAACGTTGTCGGTGGCCACCCAGATGGTTTGCATGATGGCGATCAGCGGCGCCAAACCAATCGTGAGGGGTACGAAGATGAAGTGGTAGACGGTGGTGATACCGAACTGCCAACGTGACACGTCGACGACGTTCACTCAAGCACCTCCCGACAACGGGGATCGATACTACGACGCAGTGTAGGAGAAAGATCGTGGCTATGAAGTTGTTCGCCGGCGGACTGTCAGACCATTCACTCCGCTTTCGGTGGTCATTCTCCAGCCTCCTGGAAGCATTGCGGATCCCGATCGAGGACGCGATCTCGAAGGCCCCGATGACGATCAGCCAGATGGCGACGACCAATGTCAGGATCTCAATCGATTCCAGGGGCGATCCAAGCATCACGATGCCGGCCAGCAGGCTGACCAAACCGAGAAAGATCTGCCAGCCACGGCCGGGCAGGTGAGGATCGCTGATGGCCGAGATCGACGTTGCCACACCGCGAAAGATGAAGCCGATACCGATCCAGATGGCCAGTAGGAGAATCGCGTTGAGCGGATCAGTACCGAAATGCCGAAAACACAGCACTGCCAAAACTAGCGAAGCGGCGCCGCTGATGAACGAGAGCACTCGCCCGCCGGCGGAGACGTGCAGGCTGAACGCGAAGAAGACTTGTGCGGCACCGGTGACGAGTAGGTAGATACCGAAAAGAGCAGCGGCGATGACGATGGAATGTTCCGGCAGAACATATACCAGGATGCCAAGGGTCAGCGACAAAATCCCGGATAGCAGGGTCGACTTCCACAGATGCGGCAACAACTTTGGAACAGCAGTGGTTTCCATGCCCGAATGCTCCCACAAACCACCATCGCGGTGGGAGATTTGCGGGAGCCGTCAGGCCCCGACCCTCTGCGACGCCTCAGCGTGGACATCGCCGGAACCGGTCTCGGATTTGCGCCCGATGAGATACCAGGTACGCATCAGGCCTTTGCCCTTGACTTGGACGACGCCCCGCTCCTGGAGCACGAAGTCGTCTTTCAGCCGTCGATAGACCTGTTCGGGCACCTGAATCCGGCCGACGGAGTCAGTGGTTTCCATCCGGGATGCGACGTTGACCGCGTCGCCCCAAACGTCGTAGAAGAACCGTCGCGAACCTACGACACCCGCAACAACGGGTCCGCTTGCCAGCCCGATCCGCAGCGGCAGGACATCTCCGCTCGGATCCTTCAATAGGCTTGCGGCTTCGGCCATGTCGAGCGCAAGGGCCGCCAGGGCCTCGACGTGATCAGCTCGCGGCTGAGGCACGCCGCTGACCACCATGTAAGAGTCGCCGGTGACCTTGATTTTCTCCAGACCATGCTTGTCGACCAGCGCGTCGAAGTCGCCGTAAAGCCGGTCGAGGAAAAGGATTAGCTGATCCGGGTCCATGTCACTGGCCCGCTCGGTGAAGCCGGCGATGTCGGCGAACAGCACTGAGGCGTCGTCGTACTTATCGGCAATGATGTTGCGTGCCGGGTCTTTTAGCCGGTCGGCGACGCTTGCCGGCAAGATGTTGGCCAGCAGGGCCTCGGATCGTTCGTACTCCAATTCCATAGCCGCTTCGGCGCGAACGATTTCGCGAACCGAGTACCAAACGGTCGTTACGACCATCACACAGGCCGAGATCGTGGTGACCACGAAGCTCAACGACAAGGCCCATGCCGGTTGCGCGCCGGTGTCGCGGGGCACCAGGAACTGCAACGTGATCACCATGCCGGCGATGGCAGCCAGAACGAGGCGAGAAAAATGCGATCGACCCCAAGCTGCAGCACGATGAGGCAGGCCGCGACCAGGAAGTAGAACTGCAGTCCGGAGCCGGTCCCGACGAACCAGCAGATGGTGAAGATCGACACGTAGGCCGTGCCGATGAAGGTCAACGGCGGGAGCAGCTCACCGAAGCGGTGCAGCAACGGAATGCTGGCGTAGATCGCGGCGCCGACGATGTTGATGGAGCTGACCTCCCACGACCACGTGTTGGTCGCTATCTGCACCATCACGAAGCTTGCGACCACCAGCACGGCCAGCCACGCGGCGATATTGAGGACCCGCTTCCGGCGCGCGACTCTTTCGGCGTAGTGCTGATTTGGTTCGTCGGATTGCGCACGGATGGCCGCGACACAGTCCGGTCGCGTCTCGCCGTCTCGCCATTCCGAGGAGGCACCGCATTTCTTAGCGCCCACGAGTTAAAGAGTAGCGGCTGAGCTCGACATTTG
>CAVTLW010000020.1:0-77341 GCA_963735655.1 uncultured Actinomycetota bacterium | reverse complement strand
CGAGATGCCTGTCCAACGTGTCGACGACATGCTCTGGATCTTCGCCGCGGGCAAGCCAGGTCCGCAGGATGACGGGGTGTTTGATGACGACCTGATCCTGGCCGGGCAGGTGCTGCACGTAGCGGCGCAGGGCGTCGAGCCCGGAATCCGTTGCCTCGTACAACGTGATGGCACGCTTGCCGGATTGTGCGCCAACCTCGTTGACCATTCCCCGCGCCAGCAATCTGTTCAGTTCGCGCCGCACGTGGCTCACCGAGGGCGACCAATAGAAGTGGCCGACCGAGAGTTCGGCTCGCGTCTTGATCTCACCGGCGGTCAGTTGCTCATCGTTGGCCGCCAGCACGCCAAGAACGAGGTAGGACGTCACCGGCAGTCCGTTGGTGGTGCGCCCGGGGTTCACGGCCGTGAGGTGAAGTATGGCAGGGTGACGTCGTCTCCAACGTCATGGAACTGCACCTGCACGGGCATTCCGATCGCCAGATCCGCTGGGGCAACGCCGATTATGTTGGTCAGCATCTGATAACCCTCGCCCAGCGTGACGATCGCCGGTGCGTAGGGCGGCGTGAACTCCGGTGTCACCGGCCGGTGCACCACCGTCCAGCTGTAGACCTCACCGACACCGTCGCTCTGCTGCCACTGCAACTCGGCCGAAAGGCATTGCCGGCAGTGCTCGGTCGGCGGGAAGTTCGCCAGACCGCAAGTCGCACAACGTTGATAGCGAAGCTCCTGTGCTCGGCAGCCCTGCCAGAACGGCAGGCTGACGTGACTACCGGCATGGGGAACGGGCCTGGTTTGCGGTTGCAGAGTCATAGCGGTTCGTCTCCCAGGATCAGCAGCGTGGTGAACAAGGCGCCCGCTCCTCCATTGCTGCACAACGCAATATGGGCGTCGGGCACTTGTAGGTCGCCTGCCTCGCCGCGCAACTGCTGGACGGCTCGAATGGCGCGCTGCATCATTTGCGGATTCGCACCCGCATGGCTGAAGGACATCGTTCCTCCGTCTGTCGTGACCGGATGGCTGCCGTCGATGGCGATGTTGCCGTCGGCGACGAATGGTCCGCCTTCGCCCTCGCCGCAGAATCCGAATGCCTCGAGCTGGCGGATGATCTCGAAGGAGAACGGGTCGTAGAGCTCCAGCACGTCCACCTGGTCGCGCCGCAGCCCGGCGTGGCTGAAGGCAAGGTCGGCCGCGTGTGCACCGACCTGACCGTTCACGTAGTCGCCGCGCCGGCCGGCCAGGTCCCACGCGGGTGGATGCTGATACGACGGGCCGTGGAAGTCCGCGCCGCTGCCCAGCACGTAGATCGGCTGGCCCGCCGCACCTCCCTTGTCTAAGACTTTCTCGATATTCGCCACCACCAGAGCGCACCCGCCCTCGGACGTGGTGGCGCAGTCGAGGAGATGATACGGATCGGCGATCGGGCGCGACGCGGTGATGTCGTCCGGGGTGAACGGACCGCGTTGGTAATAAACGGCTTCGGGGTTTCGTGATCCGTTGTTGCGGATGGTGGCGGCCACGACGGACAGTTGTTCGCGCGTGGTGCCGTAGACATGCATGTGACGGCGGGCTATCAGCGCGAACTCCGCCGTGGTGAACATGCCCCAGGGCGCCACGAATTCGTTCTCGGGCCGGGTCCACGGCGCCGTGGCTTCGTGATCGCGGTATTCGCCCGCCTGGGCGGCCACGAGCACCACCACGTCGGCCATGCCGTGTTCGATGGCCGTGGCCGCCTCGGTGATCATGCCGACCCCGAAGCCCAGCCCCTGCCAGGCCGGACCGAGCCGCAGATCGTAGATCAGCGCGGTGGATTGCGGGCCCGCGCTGATCCCGTCCACGTCGTCGAGGGTGAGACCGGCGTCGGCCAGTGCACCGTGAATTGCCTGGAGCGCCAAACCACGTGAGGTCTCGCCGTCCAGCCGGCGCCCCTGCCGGGTATTGTGCACCCCGACGACCGCTGCGGTGCGCTTCTTCACCCTCACTCCGTTCAGTTTTCGTCGGCGACGACACCGAGGTAGGTGCCGACGACGACGTATTGTCGTCCGTCTCGCTCGATCGTGCCTATCGTCTTCGTCCGCGTGTCCGGATGCGCCGTACCCGGCTCGACCACGTCGATCCGGACGTCCACCGGGCGTGCGGTTTGCGGGTCGGTGATCTCGACGACCATCGCCACCGCGCGCTCGCTTTCGTCCCACTCGACGCTGGTGATCCGGTGTCGCGCGGTCAGTTCCATCACCAGCGAATCCTGGCGCACCAGAAAGCGCACCGGCGCGCACAACTCGCCGGCGCGGGGTGGCACACACAACGTGACCGCCATGTCACAGTCCCGCCGGCCGGGTGCTGGTCGCGCCCGAATCGCGCAACTCGACCAGGTCGTGATCGCTGTGCCCCAAGACGTCGAGCAACACCCCGCTGGTGTGCTGGCCGTACAGCGGCGCCGCCCGGCGAATCCAGCGTCGCGGTTTGCCGACGAACACGAACGGCATTCCGGTGCAGAGGAACGACCCGGCGACGGGGTGATCGACGGTCTCCCAGAAGCCGCGGGTGCGTAGCTGCGGTTCACTCAGCAGCGCCGCGGGAGCTACGAGAGGTGCTGCGGCTAAGCCACTTTCACGCAGGGCGTGGACGGCGTCGGCGACCGAACGGCGTGCGGTCCAGCCGGAGATCAGCTTGTCGGTGTCGTCGGCGCTTTCCAGATCGCCCCGACCGGCCGGCTCGGGCCGGCCGATCAGCCGGCCCAGCGCGGCGCGGGCGTCGTCGTCGAGCGCGGCCAGCGCGACCCACTCGTCGTCGCCCTGGCAGCGATACACGCCCTGGGGGTGTGCGCCGGGGCCCCGATTTCCGTTGCGTCGAAGCTCGATTCCGTTGCGCGAATACTCCACCAGCATCTCGGCGGCGACATTGAGCGCCGATTCCACCATGGTCGACTCGACGTGCACGCCGATCCCGTCCCGGTCTCGGACGACCAGCGCGGCGATGGCGGCGAAGGCGGCGTGCAGCCCGGCTATCGGGTCGCACACACCTCGCGGAATGACCGGGGGGCCGTCGGCATGCCCGGTCATCCAGGCCATCCCGGTGGCTTGCTCCATCGTCTGGGCGAAGCCGACCCGGTCGCGCCACGGACCGTCGAGGCCGAACGCCGGCATCCGCACCATGACCGCGCGCGGATTGGCGGCCGCGACTGCGTCCCATTCCAGACCGAAGTTCGCCATCACCCGCGGTGAGAAGTTCTCGATGACGAGATCGCTGGCCGCGATCAGCTCCAGCGCGATTGCGCGTCCGGCTTCGGTGCCGAGTTCGACACTCACGCCGCGCTTGTTGTTGTTGCTGCACAAGAACACCGGGCCCCATTCCCACCACTGGTCCCAGCTGGGCGGGCGGGCGGCGGAGAACCTCATGCCGTCGGGTCGCCGCACGCCCTCGAGCTTGATCACGTCGGCGCCCAGCGTGCCCAGCAGCTGAGTCGCGACCGGCCCCGCCCAGAAGGCCGTGAAGTCGGCAATCCGGATGTCGGAAAGCGGAAGTGATTCTGTGCCAGCGGATTTCTCCGGCCGCGGCGGCCAGTGAACGTTACCGTTGTCGGCACCCAAGAGTGGTGGCTTTCCGGGCGTTCTGGTCGTGATCGCATCGCTGCGATACGGCACCCGCGGCTGTAATACCCCGATTTCGGATTCGACGAAGACGCCGCGCTCGATGAAATGGTCGAGGGTCGGCAATGTGGCCGGGGTGGCGATCGGCGCCACCGGAATCCGGAATGCCACCGCCAGGTCGACGATCTCCTGCGTGGTGCGGGCCAGCGTCCATTCCGTCACCATGCCGACGAACTCGTCGCGGCGCTCGACTCGACCCGCGAACGACGCCAGCTCGGTGTCGTCGACCAGGTCGGCGCGATCGATCAGCACCAGGAAGTCCTGGAACTGCTGTGCCGTGATGGTGCAGAAGCCGACCAGGCCATCGGCGGTGGGAACGATCGACGGCAGCTCCAAACTACGGGACTGCATAAGGGAATCCGGGCCCAGCACGCTGGCGGACATGGCGGGCAGACCCCCCATCCCGATCACCATCGCCTCGTACGTCGACACGTCGACGACCTCCCCGCGGCCGCACCGGGCGGCACGCCGGGCCGTGGCCGCGGCAACCGGCGCTGCGAACGAAGCCGCCAGCCACTCGCCGAGCCGGCCGCCGGCCTGCACGGGTTCGTCGCCCGGCCAGCCTCGGCTGGCGGTAGAGCCGCACAACGCCTGCAGGATGAACTCGTTGGCGACCACCTGGTCGTCGACGAAAGGGCCCGTCATTCCGAAGGGTGTCACGCACACCACCACCGCCGCCGGGCCGGTGTGGGCGGTGATGCCGTCCAGTGTCCAGCCGTCGGTCAGGTCGGTGAGCACGATGTCGGCACCGGCCAGCAGCGCCGTGATCTCGGCCCCGTCGAGCGCGACCTGATGGCGGCGACCCGCCGCGCCCGGCTTCGCCGCGGTTGCGATCGCCGCGACGACGGACTTCTTGCCGGCGGCCAGGTAGCCGAACAACGCCCCCTCCGCTCCGCCCGCCGCCCAGCCACGCATCGGATCCCCCTGAGGGGACTCGACTTTCACGACGTCGGCGCCCGCGTCGGCGAACATCTTGGCGGCATAGGACACCGCGATCCCGTTGGACAACTCCAGCACACGCCAGCCCGCGAACGGAGGCAGGGCGTGGCGCGCCACGCTCAGTTGCCCAGCGTGGTCGCGCGTCCGGCGATTCCGGTGACCTCGACAGGCACGGCCGTCATCGCCGCGCGCGCTTGTTGGGCGAACTGCGTCATCCGTGTCCACGCGTCACGGTCACGCTGACTGGCCTGGCGGCCGACGTGCGTGACCACGTCGACGTCGGTGGCCTGGGCGCGCAGCTGGCCGGCCCGGGCGTGGTCCTTCGGGATGTACCGGAACGGATCGAACGAGTAAGCGGCCATGGCGTTTTCATGGGTGATCTTGTTGATCACCGAATCCTCGAGATGGCCCATGTTCGCGATGATGTCCTCGGGCGCGAACGGCCAATTGCTGTCGGAGTGCGGGAAGTCGGACTCCCAGCACAGCATGTCCTCGTTGAACCAGTCCATGTTCCGCACGCCGACCTTGTCGCTGATGAAGCAGGTGTAGAAGTGTCGCTTGAACACGTCGGCCGGTCCGCTGTAGCCCGGCGGGAATTTGGCCAGGGTCCAGCCCGAGTGGCGGTTGTAGACGTGCTCAGCACGCCAGAGGAAGTACGGTATCCAGCCGACGTCGCCCTCGGTGAGGGAGAACTTCAGTTGCGGGAAGTCGGCCCAGAACTCGGCCCAGATGAGCTCGGTGAAGGTGAACATGCTCATCATCGACGACGCAGTCATCTGCACACTGGGCGGGGCGTCCGTCGACACCTGCGGAGACCGTGACGCGGAGCCGACATGGGTGCACAGCACCGTCTTGTTCTCGCATACCGCCTCGAACAGCGGGTACCAGTACTTGGTGTGAATGCTGGGCATTTCCAGCGCCTCTGGGTTCTCCGAGAACGTCACCGCGTGACAACCCTTGTCCGCCAAGCGTTTGACTTCCTTGGCGGCTTCCTGCACGTCATACAGGGGCAGGATCCCGCAGGGAATGAACCGGCCCGGGTAGGCCGCGCACCACTCGTCGACGTGCCAGTCGTTATAGGCCTTGATCATCACCAGATTGACGTCGCGGTCGGGTCCCTGGTTGAGCACCTGGCCCGAAAACCCGGTGAAATTGGGGAAGTTCAAACCGGCCAGCTGTCCGCCGGCGTTCATGTCACGGACCCGTTCGTCGACGTTGAAGCAGCCCGGCCGCATCTCGTCGTAGCGGGAGGCGTCGATGTTGTACATCTCGCGGGGTTTGCCCGCGACCGCGTTGAGGCCCATGTTCCGGCCGCGGACCTCGCCGTAGTACCACTGCTGAACGCCGTCGGGCTCGGTGATCACCCGCGGCGCGCGGTCCTTGAACTTCGCCGGGACGTGCGCGTCGAACATGTCCGCCGGCTCGGCGATGTGATCGTCCACGCTGATCAGGATCAGATCGTCTTTGTTCATGCCGCGCTCCCGATTGCCTGATTGACTAGTAGACAATGATATGAGTCACAAGGTTAAACGTCCATCCTGGGGATAAGTGCTGCTAGACCGTTAAATCTAACGGACTATTAGTCCGCTAGACTGCGCACCCGGCCGTTGCGCCGCAAGCAGCAGGGTGCGGCCCAATCGGTGATCGCGTGCCACCATGAGGCATGGCCGGGCCGGACGGTGACGCAATGAGCGTGAACAGAGCCGTGCGGCCCACCCACGCCGACGTGGCCCGGTTGGCCGGCGTGTCGACCGCGACCGTGAGCTACGTGCTCAACAACGTCGAGGGCGCCAGAATCTCCGCCGAAACCCGGGAAGCGGTCTACCGCGCCGCGAAACTACTGGGCTATCGACCCAACCTTGCCGCGCGCAATCTGGCCCGCGGCAAGAGCGGCGTGGTGCTCTACGTGGTGCCGCACGTCGCGGTCGGCGAGATGCCGATGCAAGCCGGCAGCCGGATGACCACCGAACTGGCGCGCCAGGGTTTGCTTCAGGTGCAGATCTTCGAGACCGAGGACGATCAGCACGTCGTCGATGCCGTCGAGAATCTCGACCCGGTGGCGGTCACGAGTCTCTTCCCCATCAGCAGGGCCGCCCAGAGCGCGGTCACGGCAGGAGGGATGCCGTACATCGAGATCGGCTCGCTGCCCGGACTCGGCTGCCCGCATCTCTCGGTCGGAGAGATGCGCGTCGACCACCTCGTGGAGCGCGGTCACCGGCGGATCGCGTTCGCCTACACCGGGATCGCCAAGTGGCGCACGCTGGGCGACTACTGGTTCGAGGGCGTCGCCCGTGCCGCGCGACTGCGCGATCTCCCGGCGCTGGCCGTCGGCGAGGTCACCCTGGACAACGCCGCGGAGGTGGTGAAGGGCTGGGTGAACGACGGCGTGACCGCAGTGTGCGCGCAAAGCGAAGAGATCGCGTGCCTGCTCCTCAACGGCATTCACGACGTGGGGCTGCGCTGCCCGGACGACCTCGCCGTGATCGGTGTGGATGCCAGTCCGATGGGCGTATTGAGCAAGCCACCGCTGACCACGGTGCAGTTCGATCCGGGTGCGGTCGCCGACGTCGCGATTGCTGCCCTCTTCGAACGATTGGGGTATCCGGCCCCACCCGCGCGCGAGTTGACCGAGGTCGCGCACCTGATCGTGCGGTCCTCGACGTAGCGACGTGCTGGACATCGTTTGGTTAGGCGCATAACCTACGATTTGACAGCGGGCCGCTGAGGGGTAGTTGCTCGCCTCGATAAGAGTCGCAAAGGCGCGAGGAGGAACACCAATGTCGGTGCAGTCTGTGCTCGACCAGATCCGTGAACGACCCGGCACCGGTGAGACGATCGCGGTTGTCGATCCCTCCACCGAGGAGCAGGTCACCGAGTTCAAAGACTGCGGCGAAGAAGCCGTGAACGACGCGGTGGCGCGGGCGAAAGCGGCGTTCGACGCCGGCGTCTGGCGGGACAAGCCGCCGAGCGAGCGGGCCAAGATTCTGTGGCGGGTCGGCGAGTTGATCGACCAGAACGCCGAACTGCTTGCCGAGCTCGAATCGCTCAACGCGGGCATGACCCCGCTGCAAGCGCAGGGCACGGTGACCGTGGGCTCCGAGTTCTTCCGCTACTACGCCGGCTGGTGCACCAAGATCGAGGGCATCGCGGCCGATGTGCACACCGGCGGTCTCACCGGCATCGACTCACATCAGCACGCGTACACCCTCAAAGAGCCCTACGGCGTGGTAGGCCTGATATTCCCTTGGAACGGACCGGTTTTTAATTTCTGCGCCAAGCTTGCGCCGTCGCTCGCAGCGGGCTGCAGCAGTGTCGTCAAGCCCGCCGAGGAGACGCCGCTGTCAGCGTTGGTGCTGGACAACATCCTGCACGAGGCCGGGGTGCCCGAGGGGGTGGCGAACATGGTGACCGGCTATGGCCACACCGCGGGCGCGGCGATCACCGCGCACCCCGATGTCGAGAAGGTCGCCTTCACCGGGTCGACCGAGGTCGGCAGGGCGATCGTGGCCGCGGCGGGCGTCAGCAACCTGAAGAAGGTCACGCTGGAGCTCGGCGGGAAGTCGCCGGTGGTGGTCTTCAACGACGCCAACCTGAAGGCGGCCATCCCTATGGCGGGGTTCGGCACTTTCATCCACTCCGGCCAGGCGTGTGTCTGCGGATCGCGCATCTTCGTCCAGCGTGGCGTCTACGACCAGTTCGTCGAGGGCCTGGCCAAGGTTGCGGACGGAATGCCGCAAGGCGGCCCCAAGGACGAGGGCAGCTTGATCGGCCCGCTGATCAGCCAGAAGCAGCTCACCCGCGTCCTGGGCTACCTGGACCAGGGCAAGTCCGATGGCGTCGAGGTCGTCACCGGCGGGTACCGGCTGGACCGCAAGGGCTACTTCGTCCACCCGACCGTGCTCACCAACGTCGCCTCTACGAGCCGGCTGTTCCAGGAGGAGATCTTCGGGCCCGTGGTCGCGGTCATCCCGTTCGACGACGAGGACGAAGCGATCGCGCTGGCGAACGACAGCAGCTACGGGCTGGCCGCAACCGCCTGGACCAAAGACCTGGGCCGTGCTCACCGGGTTGCGAAGCGGCTCAAGGCCGGAACGGTGGGGCTGAACTGCCAGATGCAGTTCGACCACTCGATGCCCTTCGGCGGATACAAGCAGTCCGGCTGGGGCTACGAGTCCGGCAAGGCCGGCCTCGAGACCTATCTGCAGACGAAAGTCGTTTGGGCGCAGATGTAATCGGGCCGCCGCGAGTGTGACGCTGGCGTCACGTTCGCGTTCCAGCGTGACATTGGCGTCACGGTCGGCCCTTCGCCAGGGTCAGGTGATGGCGATCGTCGCCAAGCCCTGACGCACCCGGTCGGGTAGTGATCCGCCGTGGTGCAGCCAGTCGTCCAGGGCGATGCGTACCGTCGCCATCGCCAGCGCGCCGATGAGCCGCGGCCTGGGATCCTGCGGAGCCAAGTCGGGCATCCGCGGTGCGATCAACTCGGCGATGGCCGCCTCGTACCGCACGTAGATGTGCAGATTCCACGCTTCCAGCGTCTCGGATGACCTTGTGAGCGTGGCCAATTCACGCACCTGGTGCTCGATTTCGGCGAACCCGAGACTCAGGTCGTGAAAAGCGCCGACCACCGCCTCGATGGCCGTGAGACCCGCCGGCTGGGCGGCCAAGGCGGTGGTGATCCGATCGAGCCAGACGGCATTCATGCCCTCGGCAACGGCGTCTTCCTTGGAGTTGAAGTAGCGGAAGAAGGTGGCCCGGCCGATGTGGGCCGCCTCGGCGATGCGGTCCGCGGTCGCCCCCGCAAGACCGACACTGGCGACGAGCTGTGCGGCGGACGCGGCGATGCGCTGACGGGTCGCCGCGCGCTTGCGTTCGGCGAGCGACCCGCCAACAGATCGCGGCAAACCACTTCCAAAAGCGTGAGACATAGTCTAAGTATGAGACTATGACTCAAGCCGAGGCGCAACAGGCGACCGCCGCGTGGCAGTTTTTTCAGCAGATGCTCACCAACGTGACCAACATCGTGACCGAGGACGCCGAAACCGAGCGGGAACTCCTCGAAGGGCTGCGAGTCATCGCACGTGTGTCGTCGCTGTGCGCGCAGATGTCCGTCGAGTCAGATCTCAGCCGCCCGGCCTTCTTCGATATGTGTTCGGACACCAGGATGATCGGCGGGCCCAATCCCGACGGCAACTACTTCCTGGCGATGATCCGCGGCGACCGGCGCTATCGGATCACCGGTACCCGGGGGACCAGCGCCTACCTCGGGTTCCAGATCCTCGCCGGCACCGGCTTGACCCCGCGGCGAATGTCGAACTACGTCAGCGATTCCGACCTGAAGCTGAGCGCCGGCGAGTTCGCACTGGTGCTGTCGGCGCAGGAGCCCACTGATCTCGCCGGCGCGCAATGGGTGCAGATCCCCGACGACGCGTCGTCGGTCGTCGTGCGGGAGTACATCGGCGATCGCTCCGCCGAAGAATTGGCCACCCTGTCCATCGAGGCGCTCGACCCCGACCCCGTAGCGCCGCTGACCGACGAGGAACTCGCCGGCCAGTTCACCGCGATGGCGTGGTCCCTGATGAAGCTCACCACCCTGCACCGCACCATCAAGCCCGAGCTGCTGAACAATCCGAACACGCTGTTGACGGCCGAGGCCGCCGACCTGGGTGCGGCCGACACCACCCCGGACAACCTGTACATGATGGGCACCTTCCGGCTCGAGCCCGACCAGGCGCTGGTGCTCGACATTCGAGCCGCCCGATACCCGCTACTGGAACGTCACGTTGGAGAACATCTGGCACGAATGTCTGGAGCCCCGCCGCCGGCACAGTTCGGTGACCAGTCGTGGCGTTGCGCCGGACGCCGACGGGCGGGTGCGCATCGCAATCTCCGCACAGGACTTAGGCTTTGGTCATTGGCTCGATACCGGTGGCCGGCATCGCGGGTTCGTGGTGGTCCGTTGGCTGGACAACCCGAAGCCGCCCGCCGTCACCGTGTCGGTGCGACAGCGCGGGGTGCAAGCATGACGCTTTCGGAACGATTCAGCCCGGAACGGCTCATTGCCACCGCGTGCGAGGAGGCCGGCAGTGACGACTTCGGTTGTGACTTGGCAACCCGGACTCGAGCGGGTCGCCGACGGGCTGGTCAACGATGCACGCCTATCGGTGATCGGTGTGGAGGTCGCCTATCTCGACGTGATGCGTGCCCTGAAGAACCGGCTCGACGTGATCGCCTGGCGCAAGAAACATCCCGAGATCGCCGAAAAGCCGATCACCGCAGCCGATTTTCATCGTCGGGCAGCCACGCACCGGAACCACGATCCTCTTCGACCTGCTGGCCCAGGATCCCGAACTGCGCGCCGCCGCTGACCTGGGAGGTCGACGCGCCCTGCCCGGTCCCGCAACCCGAGACCTACCATGACGATCCGCGTATCGCCCAGGCGCAGGCCAGCATCGAGCTCTCCGAGCAGATCGTGCCCGGGTTCCTTGCCTTCCACCCGATGGGCGCGCTGGTCGGGCAGGAGTGTGTGCGAATCACCGCCAGCGAATTCACCAGCATGATCTACACCGTGCAGTACCGCCTGCCCAGCTACTACCGCTGGTTGCTGTATGAGGCGGACCATACGGGCGCCTACCGATTTCATCGAATCTTTCTGCAGCACCTGCAATCTGGTGTGCCAGGTCAGTGGGTGCTGAAATCGCCCGCGCATCTGTGGCAGCTCGACAAACTGCTCGCCGAATACCCCGACGCGTTGATCGTGCAGACGCACCGCGATCCGCTCAACGTCATCTCGTCGATCAGCCGCGCTGACCCACCACTTGCGGCGGATGTGCAGCGACGAGTCCAACATCGCCGAATGCGCGGCCCAGTCCTACGAGGAGATCACCGTCGGCCTGGACCGCGGGATGGCCCTGCGCGACAAGGACGCCGTCCTGGACAGCCGGGTGATCGACGTGCAGTTCGCCGACTTCATGAAGGATCCGTGGGCCACGATCGGGGACATCTACGCCAAGCTGGGCCGCGAGCTGAAACCCGATGCCGCACAGAAGATGCGGGACTTCCTGGCCGCGCATCCCGGTGACGGCGGGCGTGGCCGCTACAGCTGGTCGGACACCGGCCTGGACGCCGGTGAGGTTCGTGACCGGGTGCGCGCGTACCAGGAGCGCTACACGGTACCGACGGAGGATTTGCGCTGACCACTCCGGTTGTCACATCAGCCACATGAGTCGCTGGGTGCGGGATGTGGACTTTTGTCCACCTCACAGCGACAGCTAGGTATTGCGGCGTTTGTTGACGTGGCTGTCGCTGTGAGGTGGGCGCCAAGGCGCATGACTGTTCAGCCGTGGCGGGCTGCCTCCTGGACGAGCTGTACGCGGGAGCTCAGGCCAAGTTTGTTGTAGACGTGGGTGAGGTGGGTTTGTACCGTGCGCGGTGAGACGAACAGCCGCCCGGCGATGTCGTTGTTGCCCAGCCCTTCGCTGACCAGCTTTACGACGTCGCGCTCGGTGGGGGTAAGTGATGCCCAGCCGCTGGCCGGGCGTTTGCGTTGGCCGCGGCCGCGCTGGGCGTAGGCGATCGCCTCCTCGGTGGACAGGGCCGCCCCTTCGGCCCAAGCGGAGTCAAAGTCGTTCTCTTCCATCACATCTCGCAGCGATGTCATCGAGGCTTCGAAGCCGGCGTCATAGATTTTGAAGCGGACCTCGCCCGTGCATTGCCGTATGGCGCTGGACGCACCCAAGAGGCGGGCAGCTTCAAGGTGACTGGCGCTGTCCGCCGCCAGAATGGCGAGGCATTCGAGCATGTCTGCAACGCCGAGGCGCGCCCCAAGTTCGGTGGCACACGCCAGCGCGTCGTGGGCGTCACGCTCAGCCTGATCCGGCTCACCCTGCGCGATCGCCACCCGGGCGCGCGTGCTCAGCGCCGACATCAGCCACCAGCCGGTTGTTGTCGACGCGGCCTCGTCGGCCCAGCGGCGGGCGGCAGCGAGATCTCGGGCTGTTAGCGCAGCCTCGGCATTCCAGATGCGCTGCAATGCCGCCGAGCCACCGCTCACGACAATCGGGTGCTGGAGGGCGGCGTCGCGCGCCTCGTGCGCCGCCGCGAAATCCCCGCGGCCAAGGCCGCGAATCCTGACGCCACGTGCCCGAACGCCGCCCACCTTCCGCCAAGCCCCGCGCCGACCTCAAGGGTCGCCTCGGCCGCCGCCCGGGCCGCGGCCGCCTCACCCTGGCGTGCGAGTGCAAAGCTCTGACCCGCGAGGCTGGTCACCCTCCAGATCTCGTCGTGAGCCGCCTCGGCCTCGGCGGCCACCTCGCCGAACTGTGCGGCGGCTCCGGCTAAATCGCCGCTGAACTGCTGCACCGCCGTGAGGTAAAAGCGGCACAGACGCGAGTTGAACCCGTCGCCGATTGCGTCGGCGAGGTCGCGTCCTTCCTCGGCGGCTGCGCGTATCCCGAGCGGGTCACCCGCGAGGTGCGCGCCCCGCGCCTGCTCGGCGAGGATCTGACTCAACCTCCACTGGTCGTCCACGGCACGGGCCAGGCCGATCGCCTCGGCGAGGCATCCCCGGGCCACCTCGGCGTTATAGCCCAGGCCGGCGGTAAACCCGTAGGCGGTCAATGTCCGGGCCAGCAGAGCCGGGTCATCGACGTCTCGCGCGATCGCCACGGCCTGTTCGGCCTGGTCCAGGCTGTTGGCGGCGCCCAAATAGGTATCGAGAACCGCCTTGTCGGCGAGCGCCCGTGCTCGTACCGCGGCCGTCACCCCTGGGTGGTGCGCGTCGAGATCGGCGAAGGTGGCGTCGAACCAGGCCAGCCCTTCCCGGATGCGGCCCCGCGCCAGCCACAGCGGCTGCAGCGAGGACGCCAGCGTCAACGCTTGCTCGATGTCGGAGTTTTCCCGGCTCCACCCGAACGCGGCGCGCAGGTTGTCGATCTCGGTGTTGGCCTGCTCGAGGTGCTGTTCATAATCACTGCCTGCCGGGGCGTCGAGCACGGCGGCGATCGCCGTGTAGTGGTCGCGGTGACGGGAGCGCACGGCGTCGGCCTCGCCGGACTCGCCCAGCTTCTCCAAGCGCGTATTGACGCACGGTTTCCAGCAGCCGGTATCGGGTTCGACCCCTGCTGACCTCGCTGTCACTGGCGACCACCAGCGATTTATCCACCAGCAGCGTGAGCTGGTCGAGCACGTGGTAGCGCTGTACGTCGCCGCCACCCGCGACCGTTTGGGCGGCGTCGAGGTCGAATCCGCCCTGAAACACCGCCAACCGGCGGAACAAGCACCCGCTCGGGTTCGGTCAGCAGCGCGTGCGACCAGTCCACCGAGGCGCGCAGGGTCTGTTGGCGGCGTACCGCGGTGCGCGCCCCGCCGGTCAACAACCGGAACCGGTCGTGCAGGCTGTCGAGGATCTCGGCCAGCGACAACGCGCGCACCCGCGCCGCGGCGAGCTCGATCGCCAGCGGCAACCCATCCAGGCGCGCGCAAATCTCGCCCACCGTCGCGGCATTGTCATCGGTGAGGGTGAAATCGGGGCGGGCATGGCGGGCCCGGTCGGTGAACAACTCGAGGGCTTCGTCGGCCAGCGACAGCGACGGCACCCGCCAGCTCACCTCGCCGGCCACCCCGATCGCCTCACGGCTGGTCGCGAGCACGGTGAGCCCCGTGGCCAGCACTCAGCACGTGCAACGACCAGCTCGGCGCTGGCGTCGAGCAGATGCTCGCAGTTGTCGAGTACGACTAGCAGCTGACGGTCGCGAACAAACCGCAGCAGGGTGTCCATGGTGGAGCGACCCGGCTGATCCGGCAGCCCGAGCGCGCGCGCCGCCGTCACGGGCACCAATCCGGGATCGTTGATCGGCGCCAGGTCCACGTACCAGACCCCGTCGCCGAATGCGCTCGTCAGTTGGGCCGCGATCTGGATCGCCAGCCGGGTCTTGCCCACCCCGCCGGCACCGGTCAACGTCACCACCCGGTTCTCCGCCAGCAGCTCCCGCAGCTGGGTCAGCTGCGCGTCGCGGCCCACGAAACTGGTCAGCTGCACCGGAAGACGTTTGGAGACATCGGCTTTGGAGGCGCTCGATACCCGAAGCGGCGGGAACTCGTTGACCAGGTCGGGATGGCACAGCTGCACCACCCGCTCCGGGCGGGGCAGATCACGCAACTGGTGAGTGCCCAGATCGGTCAGCCAGGCGCCCGTCAGGTAACCGGTCGACCACCAGCGCTTCGGTCGCTCCCGACAGCAGGGTCTGGCCGCCGTGGGCCAGATCGCGCAGCCGCGCAGTGCGGTTGATCGTCGGGCCGGCGTAGTTGCCCTCGTCGCGCAATTGCACCTCGCCGGTATGCACGCCGATGCGCAACCGGATCGGAGCCAACGGGGCGCGCTGCAACTCCAACGCCGCAGCCACCGCATCCGAGGCGCGGGCGAATGCCGCGACGAAGCTGTCGCCCTCGCCCTGCTCGACGGGCCGCACCCCGTCGTGTGCGGCGATCACATCGGACACGACCTGGTTGAACCGCGCGATCGCCGCGGTCATCTCCTCGGGCTGGGTCTCCCACAGCCGCGTCGAGCCCTCGACGTCTGCCAGCAGCAACGTCACCGTGCCCGTCGGCAAAAGCCCGCTCACGTCAAGTTCGCTCCAGTCCACCAGCGACGTGTCCACGCGTGGATCGATCTCGCTCATGCTAGCCAGCATGCGCCGCCCGCGGGCGGCAAAACATCAGCGCAAACGCGTAGATCGGGGCGGATCGAGGTCGGATATTTCGCGCCTCGACGTTGTCGCGGCCTTCAGTTGTGGCCGGCCGCCTCCTGGGCGAGCTGCACGCGGGAGGTCACGCCGAGTTTGGTGTAGACGTGGGTGAGGTGGGTTTGCACGGTGCGTGGTGAGACGAACAGCCTGCCTGGCGATGTCGTTGTTGCCCAAGCCTTCGCTGACGAGTCGCACGACGTCGAGCTCGGTGGGGGTGAGCGATGCCCAGCCGCTGGCCGGGCGTTTGCGTTGGCCGCGGCCGCGCTGGGCGTAGGCGATCGCCTCCTCGGTGGACAGGGCGGCGCCCTCGGCCCAGGCGGCGTCAAAGTCGTTCTCTTCCATGGCGTTTCGTAGCGCCATCACCGAGGCTTCGTAGCCGGCGTCGTAGATCTTGAAGCGCACCGCGCCGATGCGATGCCGGACGGCCTCTGCTGCACCGAAGAGGCGGGCGGCTTCGCGGTGACTGCCGGCCAGACCGGCCAGAGTGCCGAGGCATTCCAGGATGTCGGGGACGAACAGGTACGCCTCGACCTCGGCGGCACGCGCCAGCGCGTCATGGGCGTCACGCTCAGCCTGGTCTGGCTCACCTTGTGCGATCGCTACGCGGGCGCGTGTCATCAGCGGGTCCGACAGGAACGCGACCGTCATTGTCG
Source organism: uncultured Actinomycetota bacterium (assembly GCA_963735655.1). Lineage (GTDB taxonomy): Bacteria > Actinomycetota > Actinomycetes > Mycobacteriales > Mycobacteriaceae > Mycobacterium. The sequence goes on along the minus strand of CAVTLW010000020.1, from coordinate 61,357 downwards.
ATACGGCGTCGTCGGCCCAGCGGCGGGCAGCGACCAGATCCCCGCCCGCAAGCGCGGCCTCCGCACTGAGGACTCGCTGCAGCCCCGTTGCCTGGGGCACGGCGCTCGAGAGTGGCCGGCCCGCCTCGGTCGCGTCCTGCGCCGTCGTAGTATCCCCGGCGGCCAGAGCCGCTACAGCCAACACATGGTAGGCGGCGGCCGCTTTAAGCCCGCCGAGCTCGGCGGTGGCCTCGACGGCCGCGGCGGCGGCGGCCCGGGCCGGCGCGGCGTCACCCTGGTACGCGAGCGCGATGCCGAGGCCCACGAGGCTATCCACCCTCCAGATCTCATCGTGAGCTGCCTCGGCCTCGTCGGCTACCGCGGCGAATTGTGCGACCGCTCCGGCCAGATCGCCACGATAGAGCTGTGCGATTCCGAGGTACCAGCGGCACCGGCGCGCGTCGAACCGGTCACCGATCGCGTCGGCGAGATCGCGTCCCTCCTCGGCGGCCGCCCGCGCCGCGATCGGGTCACGCGCCGCGAGTGCCGCGACGACTTGCGCGACGAGGATCTGGCTGAGCCTCCACCTGTCGTCCAACGCGCGGGCCAGGCCGATCGCCTCGGTCAAGTACGGCCGGCCGCCTCTGCGTCGAAGTAGGCGGCGATATAGCCGCACGCGGTGAGCGCCCGGATCAGCAGGGCCGGGTCGTCGATCTCGCGGGCGATCGCCAGGGCCTGCTGAGCCTGATCCAGGGCTCTCGGCGGAGGCTACCCAGAGGCCGAGGGTGGCCCTGTCGGCCAGCGCCCGCGCCCGCACCGCGGGCGCCACGCCAGGCTGGTGCGCGTCGAGGTCGGTCAGGGCGGTGTCGAACCAGGTCAGCCCTTCCCGGAGGCGCGCCCCGCGCTTGCCACAGTGGCTTCAGCGACGACGCCAGCGCCAACGCCAGCTCTGTATCGGAGTTTTCGCGGCTCCACCCGAACGCGGCCCGCAGGTTGTCGATCTCGATGTCGACCAGCTCGATGCGCCGCTCATAATCAGTGCCTGCCGGAGCGTCGAGCAGGGCCGCCAGCGCCGTGTAGTGGTCGCGGTGGCGCGCCCGAACGGCGTCGGCCTCACCGGACTCGCCGAGCTTTTCCAGGGCGTATTGGCGCACCGTCTCCAGTAGCCGGTAGCGGGTTCGTTCCCCACGATCCCGCTGTCACGGCCACCACCAGTGACTTGTCGACGAGCAGGGTGAGCTGATCGAGCACCTGATAGCGCTGTACGTCGCCACCGCCTGCGACTGCCTGGGCGGCGTCGAGGTCGAAGCCGCCCAGGAAGGCGGCCAGCCGGCGGAACAACACCCGCTCCGGCTCGGTCAGCAACGCGTGCGACCAGTCCACCGAGGCGCGCAGGGTCTGCTGGCGGCGCACCGCGGTGCGCGCCCCACCGGTCAGTAGCCGGAACCGGTCGTGCAGGCTGTCTAGGATTTCGGCCAGCGACAACGCCCGGACCCGGACGGCGGCCAGCTCGATCGCCAGCGGCAACCCATCCAGGCGCCGGCAAATCTCGCCCACGGTCGCGGCATTGTCATCAGTGAGGGTGAAATCGGGGCGGGCGTTGCGGGCGCGGTCGGAGAACAACGCCACGGCTTCATCGGCCAGCGACAGCGACGGCACCCGCCAGCCCACCTCGCCGGCTACCCCGATCGCCTCACGGCTGGTTGCGAGCAAGGTCAGTTGCGGCGCGGCACCCAGCAGAGCGACGACCAGCTCGGCGCTGGCATCCAGCAGATGCTCACAGTTGTCCAGCACCACCAGCATCTGACGCTCGCGAATGAATCGCAGCAGGGTGTCCATGGTGGAGCGGCCGGGTTGGTCGGGCAGCCCGAGTGCTCGCGCCACCGTCACGGGCACCAATCCGGGATCGTTGATCGGCGCCAGGTCCACGTACCAGACCCCGTCACCGAATGCGCTGGCCGTCTGGCCCGCGGCCTGGATCGCCAGCCGGGTTTTGCCCACCCCGCCCGCGCCGGTCAACGTCACCATCCGGTTCTGCGCCAGCAGCTCCCGCAGTTGGGTCAGCTCCGCGCCGCGTCCGACGAAACTGGTCAGCTGCGCCGGAAGGTTAGTTGCCCCAGGAGCTTTCGACGTGCGCAACGGCGGGAACTCGTTGACCAGGTCGGGATGGCACAACTGGACCACCCGCTCCGGGCGGGGCAGGTCACGCAACGGGTGAGTGCCCAGATCGATCAGCCAGGCGCCCTCGGGAAGCCGGTCGACCACGAGCGGTTCGGTCGCTCCCGACAGCACGGTCTGACCGCCGTGGGCCAGGTCGCGCAGCCGCGCCGTGCGATTGATCGTCGGACCGGCGTAGTTACCCTCATCGCGCAACTGCACCTCGCCGGTATGCACGCCGATCCGCAGCCGGATCGGGGCCAATGGTGCCCGCTGCAGCTCCAGCGCGGCGGCCACCGCATCGGACCCGCGCGCGAACGCCGCCACAAAACTGTCGCCCTCACCCTGCTCGACCGGGCGCACCCCGTCATGGGCGGCGACGACCTCACAGACGACCTGGTTGAAACGCACAATCGCGGCCGTCATCACCGCGGCCTGCGTCTCCCACAGCCCCGTCGAACCCTCCACATCAGCCAACAGCAGCGTCACCGTGCCTGTCGGCAAGAGCCCGCTCACGCCAAGATCGCTCCAGTCCACCAGTGACGCATCCGCGCGCGGATCGATCTCGCTCATGCTAATCAGCGTGCAGCCACCAGGTAAGACAAAACATCGGCGGAAACGCGCACATTAAGCACGGCCGCATACGTATCTACGACCTCAGAACGCGCAGATCATTCGCCAACCGGGTCGGCCGGTTCGTAGCGCAGCATCGTGACGTCATGCTCGGGGTAGTCGAAGAACACCGGCCGCACCCGCATCCCGACCCGGAGATCGTCCGGCTCGGCATTGACGATCTCGGTGGAAAACCTTGGGCCCTCATCCCATTCGACGATGGCGAGCAGCTGGGGAACGGCGTCGGCGAAATGCGGGCTGACCGGCCGGCGGGCCACCGTGTAGGAGTACAAGGTTCCCATGCCCGAGATCTCGCGCCACTCCAGGTCGTCGGCGAGGGTCCGCGGTGCTCTGACGCGCGGGTAAAAAACGTAGGCTTGCGACGACGGAGAGTATTGGATGACGATGCGGTGTTGCGCGAGTGCATCCCAAAAGGGCGCTGTGGTAGGTGTTTTGACCGGCATGGGTCGCTCGAAGTTCATGGTCAGTCCCCTTGCAGGATGAGCGTAGTCTGCTCGGACAGGATTCCGCCGTTGCCGGATACGAAGGCGCGGTTGCAGTCGGGTACCTGGGCCGCACCCGCGCGGCCCATGATTTGCCGGGTCGCGTCGCAGACGTGGTGCATGCCGCCCGCCAATCCCGCTTGTCCGAAACCGAGTTGGCCGCCGGCGGTGTTGAGCGGGAAGTCGCCGCGGAAGGTCAGGTCGTGGTTGGCGATGAACTCCAGGCCCTTGCCCTTCTCGCAGAATCCCGCGTCCTCCAGCGACAGCATCACGGTGATGGTGTAGCAGTCATAGATCGACACCATGTCCACCTGATCGCGGCGCAGATCGGTCATGGCGAAGGCGGTGTCGGCGGCGGCCGCGATCGGGGTGTGCAGCAGATCGGCGGCGTAGGTCGGGGTCTTGAACGGCACATGTTCGCCAAATCCCTTGATCCACACCGGACGGTTGCGCGATCGTTTGGCGACGTCGGCGCTGGCCACCACGACGGCAGCACCCCCGACGCAGGGCATGACGATCTCCAGCATGTGCAGCGGATCAGCGATCACCGGGCTGGCGAGCACGTCCTCGACGGTCAGCGGCTTGTCCTTCCAGATCGCCCCTTCGGTGTGGTTGGCGTTGACGCGCTGGTCGACGACGATCTTGGCCATCGCCCGCTCGTCGTAGCCGTAGATCGCCGCATAGCGTTGGGCCACTTGGCCGTACGGTCCGTTTTGCCCGAGGTTGCCGTACGGGATCTCGAATTCGGCTTGCGGAGAGCCGTATTGATTGCTTGATGAGCCGAAGAACATCGCGTCGATGTTAGGTCTGGGCTTCTTCTTGGACGACGGCGTGAGGTACCGGGCCGGCAGCGCGCACAGCACCGCATCGCAGATGCCGAGTTCGATCGCCGCGGCCGCCCGCCACACCATCGCTGCCGCACTGGCTCCGCCGAGATCCACCAGCTCAGCGAATCTTGCTCCCACACCGAGGTATTCGGCGATGGTGGAGGGGACGAAGATCTGTGACTCGGCCAGATGCGAGGCCGCGATTCCGTTGACGACCTCGCCGGGCAGTCCCGCGTCTTCGAGTGCGGCGGCGCCGAGTTCGGCCCATTGTTCGAGGATGAATGGCGCAGGCGAAGCCTTGTTGAGCCGCTCGGGCGGCAGCTCGACGTAGCCGACGATCGCGGCGTCTCCGCGTAATCCCATGTCGTGTCCTTACTTACGAGGTAGGCCAAGAATCATCTGGGCGATGATGTTCAGCTGGATCTCCCTGGTTCCACCGCCGATCAGCTCCGCGGGGAGATGCAGGTACGGCTCGACGATCGGAGGGTCGGAGTCGGCTACCATGGCCCGCCGGCCGGTCAACTGCAACGTCGCCTGGAATGTGCGGCGCAGCAGCACATTCATGGCAACCTTGGCGATGCTCGACGCGGGCCCGGACGGCTGCCCGTCGAGCAACCGGATGGTTTCGCGGATACCCAGCGCCTTGATGGCGTTGGTGTACGCATCGAGTTCGCCTAGAGCGCGCAGGGCGTCGTCGCGGTCCGGTCCCGGTTCGGCCGCGAGCCGGCGCAGCGCCACCGCCCGGTCGAACTTGACGTATCCGCCGATGGCCGAACGCTCTTCGGCCATGGTGGCGATCGCGAGGTTCCACCCGTCGGTCGGCTCACCCAGCAGCATCTCGTCGGGCACGAACACATCGTTGAGGAAGACCTCGTTGAAGTGCGCATGCCCGGTCGCCGTCTTGATTGGTTGAACTTCGATGCCGGGGGATCGCATGTCGACGATGAAGTACCCGATGCCGCGGTGCTTGCTCGCGTCCGGATCGGTGCGCGCGAGCAGCGCCCCATAGTCGGCGGTGTTCGCCAACGATGTCCAGATCTTGTGCCCGTTGACGTTCCAGCCGCCGTCGACCTTGGCCGCCCGCGTTGTCAGCGCGGCGAGGTCAGAGCCCGCTCCCGGCTCGCTGAACAGCTGGCACCAGACGATCTCGCCGCGCTGCGTAGGCGGAATCAGGCTCTCCTGCAGTTCTTTTGGCGCGGCGCGCATCACCGAGGGCAGGATCCATTCGGCGATGTTCAGCGAGGGGCGGACCAGATCGGGTCGCTTGTCGAATTCCTCGTTGATGATGAGCTGCCGCAGTGGATCGGCGTCGATTCCCCACGGTGGCGGCCAATGCGGCGCAATCAGGCCCGCCTCGGCGATCAGGTCGCGTTGTGCCCCGGTACGGAGGTACTCGTAGGCGCCCTGCCGTCCGGGCCGGTCATTGCGAAGTTCCCGGGCCGTATCCAGGGTTTCGGCCACTTGCGCACGGAAGTCCGATTCGGCACAGCCGAGGTCGACCGACATATCCCGCTGCTGGGTGCACGTCATCTCGCCCAGGCGCCGGGCCCATCGGTTCGCGGCGCCGATCGACGCCGCCAGGCTGGTGGCCCGCCGCCAGTAGAGGTGGATGTCGTGTTCCCAGGTGTAGCCGATGGCACCGAACAGCGTGAGCGCATCCAGCACCAGATCCGGCGTCGGCGAGACCGCGATCACCGCCGCTCCGGCGGCGGCGAGCCGGTGCTGGTCGAGAGGTTCGTCGACAGCGCGCACCGCGTCCCAGGCCGCCGCCGTCGCCAACTCGCTGTTGACCAGCAGCATCGCCGCGTTGTGCTGCAGGGCCTGGAAGGTGCCGATCACCTTGCCGAACTGCTCTCGGGTCCGCAAATGCGCGGTGGCCGCCTCGACGCACCACTGCGCGATGCCGGCCGTCGAGCTGGACACCAGACCCACCGCGACACATTCGGCCCGGTCGGGGTCGATGCCGGTGAGCCCGTCCGAAGCGTCGTACTCGTCGAGTCGCAGGATGCCGACATCGGTGGTCAGGTCCGTGCCGCCCACCGACTCGACCTTCGCGGTCGGCTGGCCGGTGTCCACGGGAACCCACACCAGGTCACCGTCCTGGGTGCGGGCACCAACCAGGATCACCTGCGCCGAGCAAGCGCCTGCGGTGATCTCCGACGCGCCGGTGACGAGCCATCGTTGCCCGTCTGCCCGTGCTTGGAAGTCGCCGTCGCCGGGAAGCACGACCGCCGCGGGTACGCCGGATGCGAGCTCGCGCAGCAGTGATTCAGCGGCGGGTGTCGGATCGGCCAGCGACGCGACGGCTCCGGTCGTCACCGTCGAAAGCAACGGCCCGGGCAGCAACGCCTTGGCCGCGGCTTCCAGGACAGAGGCACCGTCGATCAACTCACCGCCCTGGCCGCCGAGGCGCTCGGGCAGGTGAACAGCATGAAATCCGTTGGCGACCAATGCATCCCACCACGAGGGCAATTGCCCGGCCGCCAACGCGTCGAAGCTCGCGCGCGTCTCGCCGATAGGAGCGTGCCGGGCCGCGAACTGCTCGACGGCGTCGCTGAGCGCCTTCTGCTCCGGGCTCAGTCCGAGCGTCATAACCCCCGCGCCCCTTCCGCTAGACAAGACGAACCGTCTCGTCTTGTTAGGCTACGATGTTAGCCGGGGTCGGTGAACCCGGCCAAACCGGATAGGACCAGGAAGTTCGTGCCAGCCGATCTCAGTCAGGTGGGTACTCCGCGGCGGCGCAGCGAGAAGTCGCGGATGGCGATCGTCAGCGCCACGCGTGAGCTGCTGCTGGAGCGCGGATTCGATGGTTTGACCATCGAGGCGGTCGCGGCCCGGGCCGGCGTGGGTAAGCAGACCATCTATCGCTGGTGGCCGAGCCGGCCGGCACTCGTCGCCGACGTCATGCTCGAAGACGCCGATAAAATCCTCGCGTCAATCGACCACACCGACGACCTGTCGGCCGACCTCGTCGGGTGGGTGCGCAAACTCAGCGCAAGTCTGACGACGGCCCGCGGCATGGCCATGCTGCGAATCTTGACCGTCGCCGGCATGGAACACGAGGACACGGCGGTCAAACTGCGCGCCGGATTCAGCGCGCCGTTGCACGACAGCGTCCGCACGCGGCTGCTCGCCGCAGGCATCGACAAGGCCACCGCCGAATCCGCGGCAGACGCCATCCTCGGCGGGGTGGTGTATCCCATCCTTTCTGGCGCGCAACCGTACTCGCGGCGACGAGCCGAATTGACCACCCGGATGATCGTCGGCGCCGTCATGGCAAGGTGACATGCGTGCCTGACACTTCTGAACCCGACCTGCGCGAAATCAGCACTCCGAAGGGTGCTTTGCGCTACTACGACTCGGCCGTTACTGGCGCCAGTGACGCTCCGGTGCTGCTGTTCCTGCACGGCTCGGGCCCCGGCGTCACCGGTTGGCGCAACTTCCGCGGCGTGCTGCCCACCTTCGCCGAGCACTTCCGCTGCCTGATCCTGGAGTTCCCCGGATTCGGGGTCAGTGACGACTTCGGCGGCCATCCGATGGTCACCGCGTTCGGCACGGTTTCGCCTTTCCTGGATGCACTCGGCGTCGGGCAGGTGCACATCGTCGGCAACTCGATGGGTGGCGGTGTGGGCATCAACTTCGCCATCCAGAACCCGGACCGGGTCGCCCGGTTGGTGACGATCGGCGGCATCGGGACCAACATCTTCAGCCCCAGCCCCAGTGAGGGCATCCGGCTGCTGCAGGAGTTCGTCGAGGACCCCACTCGGCAGCGGCTCGTCGACTGGCTCAAATCAATGGTCTACGACCAGGCCATGATTACCGAGGAACTCGTCGAGGAACGCTGGGCGCTGGCCACCGACCCGGCGACACTGGCCGCCGCACGCCGGATGTACGGCAAGGCGGCGTTCGCCGGGATGAACGCCGCGATGGCGGCCTCCGACCGGCCGGCGCCGTGGGCCATGATGCACAAGGTCGCGGCGCCCACCCTGCTCACCTGGGGTCGCGACGACAGGGTGAGCCCACCCGACATGGCGCTGATCCCGATGCGCACCATCCCGAACGCGGAGCTGCACGTGTTCCCCAACTCCGGGCACTGGGCGATGATCGAGGCCAAAGCGGCGTTCGAAAGTACGGTGCTGGCGTTCCTGTCGCGCTAGATGCCTCGGGTCAACAGCGAGCGCGCGTCGGGATTGCCGTCGAGGACCCGGCTGGTGCGGGTGGTGATCTGCCAACGGTTTTCGATGCGCTGTAGCTCGAAATGGTTTGCCGTTGCGCGCCATACGCCATAGCCGTCACCTTGATCGGTGCTGAGCGGCGTCGGCATCCCCGGCGTCGACCGCCGGGCCGTGGGAGGCGATCAATCGTGCGATGTCGCGTTCATCCTCGAGTCGGCGCAACCGGGCCGCCAAATCGGCCAGGTCGGTTCGTGGGTCGGTCATGGTGGTCATTGTTACTGCTAGGCGGATCAGGCATCGATGGGCAGGTCAGTGATCAGAGCGCCGATTACGTGCAACCATGAATGGCATGGCGAACCAGATCGGTCTTCGTGAGCGCCGTCGCCGCCAGACCAGCGCGGACATCCGCGGCGCCGCGGTGCACCTGGCGCAGGAGCGCGGGTGGGACAAGGTGACCATCGAGGACATCTGCGTGGAAGCCGGAATTTCGACGCGCACGTTCTTCAACTACTTCCCCAACAAAGAGTCCGCGATCGTCTACGGCCCGTCGGACATCCCACCCGATCTCGTTGCGGATTTCGTCCTGGCCGGCCCGGCGCCTTATCCGGTGGCGTTGGCAGACCTGATCACCCTGGCGGCACACCATCTCCGGGACGTGCCGCCGAAGCGCGACCAGGCCGCCTGCATGCTGGAACTGGCCAAGACGAAGCCCGCCGTGTTGGCGGCATTCCTCGCCGACATGGAGCGGTTTCAAAATCATTTGACCGGCATCGTCGCCCGGCGCCAGGTGATGCGGCCGGACGACGAGATACCGGCGTTGATCTCGGCGTTGGCGTTGACAGCCGTGCGTTCGGGGATCGAATCGTGGTCCAGTGGCGAGCCGATGGATGCGGACGACACGCCCATGCCCTACGTCGAGCGCGCGGCCACTCTGGTCAACAGCATCTTCACAAAGTAAGAGAGCGTGACCCGCGACACTTAAAGTTGCATATACTGCAAAATATGCACAATATGTACTATGCGCTGGCGGGGTGCTCGAGATCGGCGCCGGGGGTGGCGCGGCAGCGAAAGTTATGCCCGCGAACCGGGTAAATCGGTTGTCGTGCAGGGTGACTCGCGGTGCGCTCCCAAGACCTTCGCGTCTGGGTCCCGTTGAAGCCGACCAGACTATGTGATCAGTGAGGGACCGCCCAGGTGCAGATATCGAGGATAGTGCGCAACGCGTGGCTGCCGCTGTTGATCGTGGCGGTGGTGGTTGTCGGTGGCTTTGCCGTGGTGCGCGTCAAGTCGTTTTTCATCGCCGAGAACGCCCAACCCGTGGCCAGCGCGCGCATAGATGACTCCAAGCCGTTCAAGCCGAAGGTCGTGAAGTACGAGATCTTCGGCTCGGCAGACCACGCCAACGTGAACTACCTGAATCTCAGCGCCGAGCCGCAGCGTGTCGACAACGCGCCGCTGCCTTGGACATTGGTCCTCAGCACGACCGCGCCTGCCGTCTTCCCGAACATTTCGGCGCAAAGCGACGGTGACCATCTGGGCTGTCGCATCACGATCGACGACGAAGTCAAGGACGAGAACATGACCAACGGCGTGCACGCCCTGACCTTCTGCCTGGTGAAATCAGCATGAGCACGACCTTCAAAGATCCGCGGGAAGACGCGCCTACCGACACCATCCCCTTGCCCCCCTCAGCCAAACACGTTGCACGCCCGGCGATCCCACGTTTCATCCGCAAATTCGCCGTGCCCATCATCCTCGGCTGGATCGCGCTTATCGCGCTGCTCAACGTTGTCGTCCCGCAGTTGGATGAGGTCGGGAAGATGCGTTCGGTCTCGATGAGCCCCGATGACGCGCAATCGGTGATTGCGACACAGCGCGTCGGTGCGGTTTTTCACGAGTACAAGTCCAACAGCTCGGTCATGATCGTGCTGGAGGGCCAGAACGCTCTCGGTAACGAGGCTCACGCCTTCTACGACCAGATCGTCAAGAAGCTCGACGCCGATACCAAACACGTTGAGCACGTTCAGGATTTCTGGAGCGATCCGCTCACCGGGTCGGGTGCCCAAAGCAACGACGGCAAGGCGGCTTACGTCCAGGTCTATCTCGCCGGCAATCAGGGTGAGGCGCTGGCCAACGAGTCGGTCGAGGCCGTACAGCACATCGTCAGCAGCGTGCCGGCGCCCAACGGAATCAAGGCCTACGTCACCGGACCTGCGGCGCTGTCAGCCGATCAGAACATCGCCGGCGACCGCAGCCTGCAAGTGATTACCACCGTCACATTCCTGGTCATCATCGCGATGCTGCTGTTGGTCTACCGGTCGATCGTCACGGTACTGCTGACCCTGTCGATGGTCGTATTCGAATTGGCCGCCGCCCGTGGGGTGGTCGCCTTCCTGGGCTACCACAAGATCATCTTGCTCTCCACCTTCGCCACCAACCTGTTGGTCACGTTGGCAATCGCGGCGGCCACCGACTATGCGATCTTCTTGATAGGGCGATATCAAGAGGCCCGCGCCGTCGGTGAGTCCCGAGAAGACGCGTACTACATCATGTTTGGTGGCACGGCACACGTTGTGCTGGGGTCGGGCCTGACGATCGCCGGCGCGACGTTCTGCCTGCACTTCACCAACTTGCCTTACTTCCAGACGCTGGGAATCCCGTTGGCCATCGGCATGGTGGTCGTCGTGGCCGCGGCATTGACGCTTGGCCCGGCGGTGATCTCGGTGGCCACGCGCTTCCGCCAGACACTGGAGCCCAAGCGGGCGCAGCGGATTCGTGGCTGGCGCAAGATCGGCGCACTCGTGGTCCGGTGGCCAGGACCTGTCTTGGTCGTGACGATCGGGGTTGCACTTGTCGGTCTGCTGACGCTGCCCGGATATCGCACGAATTACAACGACCGCAACTACCTACCCATCGATCTACCCGCGAACGCCGGCTACGCGGCCGCGGATCGGCACTTCTCGAAGGCACGGATGAATCCCGAGCTGCTGATGATCGAAAGTGACCATGATCTGCGCAATTCCGCTGACTTCCTGGTCATCGACAAGATCGCCAAGGCCATCTTCCGGGTTCCCGGGATCAGTCGCGTTCAGGCCATCACCCGACCTCAGGGCACGCCTATCGAGCACACATCGATCCCGTTTCAGATCAGCATGCAGGGCGTCTCCCAGCAGCTGACTCAGAAGTATCAAGAAGATCAGCTGGCCGACATGCTTGGCCAGGCCGACGACATGCAGACGACCATCGACAGCATGGTCCAGATGCAGGACATCACTTCGCAGATGGCCGCCGACATGCACATCATGGTCGGAAAAATGAAGAGCATGACCATGGACATCGCCGAATTACGCGACCATATGGCGGATTTCGAGGATTTCTTCCGGCCTATCCGGGCCTACTTCTACTGGGAGAAGCACTGCTTCGACATTCCGGTGTGCTGGTCACTGCGGTCCGTGTTCGACGCCCTCGACGGGATCGACACGATGACAGACGACATCCAGACCCTGATTCCCGTCATGGAGCACCTCGACACCCTGATGCCTCGGATGACGGCGCTGATGCCCGAGATGATCCAAAACATGAAGAACATGAAAACGACCATGCTGACCATGTATTCGACCCAGCGAGGCTTGCAGGATCAGCAGCGGGAGCAGCAGCAGAACTCCAGCGCCATGGGTAAGGCGTTCGACGCGTCGAGGAACGACGACTCGTTCTACCTGCCTCCGGAAACCTTCAACAATCCCGAGTTCAAGAAGGGTATGAAGAACTTCCTGTCCCCCGATGGGCATGCCGTGCGTTTCATCATCAGCCACGACGGCGATCCGATGACAGCAGAAGGCATTTCGCACATCGATGCGATAAAGAAAGCCACCTACGAAGCGCTCAAGGGCACGCCATTGGAGGGCTCGAAGATCTACCTCGGCGGGACCGCGGCGACCTTCAAAGACATGCAGGACGGTAGCAACTACGACCTGTTAATCGCCGGAATCGCTTCCATGTGTTTGATTTTCATCATCATGCTGATCATCACGCGCAGCGTGGTGGCGTCGGCGGTGATCGTGGGCACCGTCTTGCTCTCCCTCGGTGCGTCTTTCGGGCTATCAGTGCTCATCTGGCAGCACCTGATCGGCATCGAGTTGCATTGGATGGTGCTCGCGATGTCGGTCATCATCCTGCTCGCCGTGGGCGCCGACTACAACCTGCTGTTGGTGTCCCGGTTCAAAGAGGAGATCCACGCCGGCCTGAATACCGGCATCATCCGGGCGATGGGGGGAACCGGGTCGGTGGTCACGTCGGCCGGACTGGTTTTCGCGTTCACGATGATGACGATGGCGGTCAGTCAGTTGACTGTCATCGGCCAGGTCGGGACCACGATAGGCCTCGGTCTGCTGTTCGACACACTGATCGTCCGATCGTTGATGACGCCGTCCATCGCCGCGCTGCTGGGCAAGTGGTTCTGGTGGCCGCAACGAGTGCGGCAGCGTCCGGTCCCCTCGCCGTGGCCGAAGCCGGCCGAGAAGCCTGCCAAGAAGGAAGAAGCCTTGACCACCGCGTAACCGCGCCGCGTCCGGGTCCTTACGGTCCGATGCGCAGCGCCGCGTCGGGCGAGGCGAGTTCAGGGCTAAGTGCAGGCAGCACCCAGGTTAGTGGTGGGGTCAGGCGATCGGCTTGCTAAAACAACCGGAAGCCGAATGGAGCCAGCCACCAGTCGCCGGGTTGGGCGCCACCGGCGCCGCCCCCACCCCCAGCGGGCACGTTGGCACCGCCGCCACCGCCGCCGCCACCTTGGCCGCCGGTGCCGAACAGCAACCCGCCGGTACCGCCGGCGCCGCCGTGGCCACCGCCAAAGCTGGGGCTGGCGGCGGTGCCGCCGGCGCCGCCGACGCCGCCGAGCCGGCCGTTATTGACGCCGCCCTGGCCACCCGTGCCGCCGGTCGCGCCGCCGAGGGCGCCACCGGCGCCGCCGCTCGCGCCGCCGGCGCCGCCGCCCTGGCCGCCTTGTGCGCCGCCGCCGGCGCCGCCGCCGTTGCCACCGTCGCCCCCGAGAGTGCCAGCGGCGTCGCCACCCGGGGCGCCGGCGCCGCCGCCACCGCCACCGCCACCGTCGGAGCCACCGAAGGAGCCGGCGCCGCCGCCGCCACCACCACCGGCGCCGCCATTGCCGGCGAGCAACCCGCCGTTTCCGCCGTTGCCGCCGACGCCGCCGCCGATGCCCGTGCTGGCGAAGCCGCCGCCGCCACCGCCGCCGTTGCCGCCGTTGCCGATCAGCCCGGCGTTGCCGCCGGCGCCCCCGTTGGCACCGCCAACGTTGCCAAGGACAGTGCCATGGCCGCCGGCGCCGCCGGCGCCGCCGTTGCCGAAGATCATTCCCCCGGCCCCCCCGGCGCCACCGCTGCCCCCGGAATTGCCGTTGGAGCCGCCACCCGCGCCCCCGGCGCCACCGTTGCCGAACAGGAACGCGTCACCACCCCTGCCGCCAGCCTTCCCAGGGTTGCCGGGCGCGCCAGCCCCGCCATCGCCGAAGAGCCACCCGCCGGCACCGCCGTTACCGCCTGGCGTGGTCGCGTTGGCGCCGTCGCCGAACAACGGGCGCCCAGTCGCCGACACAAACGGCGCGTTGATCGCGTCCAGCAGCGGCTGCAACCCGGGAATACTGGCGGCTTCGGCGCCGGCATAGGCATTTGAACCGGCTGTCAACGACTGCACAAACCGGTCGTGAAACGCCGCCGCCTGAGCGGTGAGCTCCTGATAGCCCTGCCCGTACGCGCCGAACAACCCCGCAACCGCCGCCGACACCTCATCAGCACCCGCGGCCAGCACCCCCGTGGTGGGAGCCGCCGCAGCCGCACTGGCCGCGTTGAGCGTCGAACCGATCTCGGCCAGATCCGTGGCCGCTGCACTCACCCACTCGGGCGCCACAATCACGAACGACATCTCCGCACCTCCCCGAAAGCCCGACGCCCCAGGTGTCGGGTGACGATCAGTCGACAGGAAGATGCTATGCCGATACCTGGGCCGCGTGTCGCCGGATTCCACCGAATAATCGAAGGCTGAACCAGCGCGCACCCGTTGTACTACTGGACGGACCCGAATGCCAGCCGGTCCCGCGAGCGGCCAATTGGTCATTGGTCACGCGGCGTTCTCCCCCGATCCGCAGACCAGCAAAGAGATTGTCCCACAACAGTTTATACGCGCGATCAGCTCACGATGTCGAAGATAGCGGCGGCGGACGTGACGGCCTAGTCGCCGTTTCCCTCGTCGTGCAGCAGCATGCGCACGCCGACGCGTGCGGGTCCGCCGACATGCGCTGTGCCCTCCACCCCCAACCTGTTGGTCACTAGCGAATCACGGCTTGCCGTCGATACCGGCGACGCCCACAGGTCCGCCGCTGCCGCCCGGACTGCCGCTGCCGGGTGTCCCGGTGGGTCCGGCGGCACCGCCGTTGCCGCCGTTGCCGCCGCCGCCGAGCAACACCGCGTCGCCGCCCACGCCGCCCTGACCGCCGTGCCCGGTGTTGATGTTGTTGCCGCCGGCGCCACCATTCCCCCCGATGCCCCAGAACGCGCCGGCCTTGCCCCCAGTCCCGCCGGTACCGCCGGTTCCGGCTGAGTTGGAAAGTCCGCCGGCACCGCCGGCGCCGCCGAAGCCAAGGAACGGCGCAGCGCCGCCGGCACCGCCGTGCCCACCGCCGGCGCCGAAGTTGCCCGCGCCGCCGGTGCCGCCGCTGGAGAACAACAGTCCGGCCGTACCGCCCGCGCCGCCGGCTCCACCGGTGTTCCCGGAACCGCCCGTACCGCCATCGCCACCACCGCCGAAGAGCAGGCCGGCGTTGCCGCCCGCGCCGCCTGCCGCACCGAACCCGCCGTTCCCGCCGGCACCACCGAAGCCACCCAACATGCCGCCGTTGCCGCCATTGCCGCCGACACCCGAGGTAGCGCCCGCTCCCCCGGTGCCACCATTGCCGCCGCCGGCGCCGATCAGCCCGCCGAGAAGTCCGCCGTTACCGCCGGCACCACCCTGGCCGCCGGTGGTGTTTCCAGCTCCTCCGGGTCCGCCGTCCCCGCCGGAGCCGAACAGCCCGCCCACACCGCCGGCACCGCCCGCACCGCCGGCCCCGGTAGCGCCCAGTGGGCTCCCGCCGATGCCGCCGGCTCCGCCGTTGCCCGCAAGCAGGCCGCCCGCACCACCGGCACCCCCGGCACCGCTGGTCCCCGTGTCACCAACCGCTAAGAGGCCGCCGGTCCCGCCGGCACCCCCGGCGCCGAACAGCCCCGCGGCCCCGCCCGCACCGCCGGCATGACTGCCCACTCCGGCGGACCCCCCGGCCCCGCCGTCGCCCATCAGCCACCCGCCGACTGCGCCGTTGAGCCCTGTGCCGGGCGCGGCGTTTATGCCGTTGCCGATCAGTGGCCGTCCGGTAAGCATCTCAACGGGACCGTTGATCACATTGAAGATGGGCTGGAACGGCCCGGTGGCGCCGTTGGTACCGGCGGCGCCGATGGCGATCGGCGAGAAGCCGCCGTTTCCGCCGTTCCCGGCGGTGCCGAAGAACACGGCGCTGCCGCCGACGCCGCCGCTACCTCCGACGACTGTCTGAGCATCCCCGCCGGCCCCGCCGGCCCCGCCGCCACCGATCAGCAGGCCGGCCCTACCGCCGGCCCCGCCGATACCACCGGTTGAGCTGAAGCCTTCGCCTCCGGCGCCGCCGGCTCCGCCCCAGCCCAGGAGTCCTGCGCTGCCGCCGGCCCCGCCCGCGCCGCCGCCGGTTCCACCAGCCTGGCCGGCCCCGCCAGCCCCGCCGGTGGAGAACAGCGCTCCGGCGTTGCCGCCGGCGCCGCCGGCCCCGCCAAGGCCGTTGTTGCCGAACCCGCCCGTCCCGCCGGACCCTCCCGCGCCGAACAACAAGCCGGCATCGCCTCCTGCCCCGCCCGGTCCACCGTTGACCAGGCCGAACCCGCCGTCGCCACCGGCACCGCCGGCGCCGCCGAGCAGGCCCGCGGCGCCACCGGCACCTCCGGCACCTCCTGTGGTGGTACTGCCAAGCCCGCCGGTACCGCCGTGCCCGCCGCCCGCACCGAGCAGCCCACTCAGCAGGCCACCGGCACCCCCCGCGCCCCCGACACCGGCCGTGGAAGCTCCGCTGCCCCCGCCGACCCCCCCGGCCCCGCCACCGCCGAACAACCCCCCAGGCCCGCCGGCCCCGCCGGCACCGCCCAAACCGGTCGCGGTGTTGCCGGAACCACCGGCTCCGCCCGCCCCGCCGTTGCCGAACAGAAGGCCGCCCGCCCCACCGGCACCGCCGGCCCCGCCGCTCCCGGTCAATGAACTCCCGGCGGCCCCGCCGGCCCCGCCGGTACCGAAAAGTCCGGCGGCCCCGCCGTTACCCCCGTTTTGCCCCTGTGCACCGGACCCGCCGGCTCCTCCGTTGCCGAACAAGATGCCGCCTGCGCCACCGTTTTGCCCCGAACCTGGGGCGGCGTTGGCGCCGTTACCGATCAGCGGACGACCCAACAACGCCATCGTGGGCGCATTGATCAGGTTGTACACCGCCTGCAAAGGATTGGACGCGGCGGCCTCGGCGCTGGCGTAGGCCCCCGCGCTCCCGGTCAACGTCTGGACAAAGTTGTTGTGAAACACCGCCGCCTGCGCGCTCAGCGCCTGATACTCCTGCGCATGAGCATTGAATAGTCCAGCGATCGCGGCCGACACCTCATCGCCGGCCGCCGCGAGCAGGTTCGAAGTCGGGCCCGCTGCCGCGCTATTGGCGCTGCTCAACGTTGACTCGATACCAGCCAGGCCGGCCGCCGCGGCGGCTAGATGCTCGGGCACCGCGATGACGTATGACATTGGTTGACCTCTCAGGTCCGCGAGCGCCGGTGGGTAGCGATCATGGTTTGTGACGCTAGGGTCGCGTGGCGGCAAAGACGTGAGTAGTCGACTACTTCACTTGGTGAGCTTGAGCTGCGCTCGGCTTGTGTGCCTATGGAATTGCGGTTATCGCTGGGTGGCGCCCGCATCGACGGGCAGAGTGATCGCGGTGATGTACCGCGCTTCGTCGGAGGCCAGGAACAGCGCGGCGTTGGCGACATCGATCGGGTCGATCCACGGCACCGCGAGCATGTTCATCCGGGCGGCCGCCTCCGCGAATTCGGCACGGGTGGGTGGCCGGTCCAGGTCGGGGCGGAACGCGCTACTGACGGCATCGTTGTGGATCATCGGAGTGTCGACGTTGGTCGGGTGGACGCAGTTGACCCGCACGTTGTGCGGCGCGAGCTCGTGGGCCAGGCTGCGCATCAGGCCGACCACGCCGTGCTTGGCGGCGGTGTAATGCGCGACGCCGACCAATCCGCGCAGTCCGGTAATGGAATTCGTCAGGATCATCGCACCGGCGCCGCGCTCGATCAGGTGTGGCGCGCTCGCCCGGCAGGTGTGCCACACACCGGTGAGGTTGACGTCCAGCATTGTCCACCAGGCACTTTCGTCTAGCTCGACGGCCATGCCGCGTGAGGTGATTCCTGCGGTTGCGCAGACGATGTCCAGCCCGCCGAACTGGTCGACGCCGCGGCCGGTGGCGGCCTGGACCGCGGAAAGGTCACGCACGTCGACGATTTCGGCGTACACCCGGGCACCGGACGCGGTGACCAACGCGGCCGTCTGGTCGAGATCGGCCGGTGTGCTGTGCGGGATCACGACGGTGTCGACCGGCCCGCAGACGTCGAGTGCCACGACGTTCGCGCCTTCCTGCGCGAACCGGACGGCTTGGGCGCGCCCGATCCCGCGCGCCGCGCCGGTGATCAGTGCGACTTTGTTCTCCAGTCGTCCGCTCACGTCGTCTTCTGGGTGAGACCGGCGTCGACGACGAGCTGGGTGCCGGTGATGTAGCGGGCCTGCTCGGAAGCCAGGAACACCACCGCGTTGGCCACATCGACGGGCTCCACCCACGGCACCGGAAGCAGGTTGCGCGCCTTCAGCACTTCGGCGGCATCGGCTGCCGTCGGGTTGTCCAGATCGGGCCGCAGCTTTCGGTACATCTCCTCGTTGAGCACCATTGGGGTGGCCACCGGCCCGGGATGCACGGTGTTGACCCGAATGCTGCGCGGCCCGAGTTCGTTGGCGAGCGTGCGTGCGAGTCCGACGACGGCGTGCTTGCTGGCGGTGTAGTGCGCGGTGTTGGGGGTGCCGCGAATTCCGTTGGTGGAACTGATGATGATGATCGACCCACCCCGGTCGCCGATGTGCGGCACGCCGGCCCTGACCGTGTGCCAGACGCCGGTCAGATTGATGTCGAGCGTGCGCTGCCAGACCTGCGGGTCGAGTTCCCACGAGGGCGCGCCCGGGATGTGGACTCCGGCGTTGGCGACGATGACGTCCAGCCGGCCCAACTCGGCGACACCATGATCGATCGCCGTTGTCACGGCCGCAAGGTCACTGACGTCGGCGATGCCTGTCACGCAGCGCCGGCCCTGACCCTCGATTTCGCTTGCGGTATCGCCCAACTCGTCGGCAAGTGCGGGCATGTCGAGTGCGATGACGTCGGCACCCTCGGCGGCGAACCGCGCACAGTGCGTGCGTCCGGTGCCCCGGGCGGCGCCGGTGATCACCACGACCTTGCCGGGCAGACCCGTCATGGCGACACCTTGATGAGATCGAAGCCCTTATAGCCGGCGCGGGCGACCTCGGCGCAGATCTCGTTGTAGGTCGCGAACCCGCCGACGAACAACATGAAGCCCCTTGGCTTTCCGGGCACGTTGGCGCCCAGGTACCAGGAGTTCGCCTTCGGGAACAAGGTCGTTTCGGCACGCCGCGCGCATTCGGCGACCCAGTCGTCCACGCCGTCCGTAGTGGCTTCGATTGCGGCACAATCGTGGTCGTCGAGATACGCAATGGCCTCGGCGATCCAATTCACCTGAGCCTCGGCGTGTAGCACCATGTTCGCCAGCACCGCCGGAGCCCCCGGGCCCGAGATCAAGAACAGGTTGGGGAACCCGTCGACGCTCAGCCCCAGATAGGTGCGCGGGCCATCCGCCCAGTCGTCGCGCAACGTCTCAGCGTCGCGGCCGACGATATCGATATTGGCCAGCGCTCCGGTCAGGGCGTCGAAACCCGTTGCGAAGACGATCATGTCGAGGTCGAAGTGCCTGTCGGTGGTGTTGATGCCGGTGGCATCGACCGACTCTTCCGTCCAGTCCCACTCCTGCTGTAGCTCGTCGGAGAACGAGTAGCTGTAGTCGACGCTCTCCACGTCGCAGCGCGCACCCGGATAGCGGTTGTAGTACCAGGTGCCGCCCAGCTCGGGTGCGGCCTCGAGGACGCGAACCGAAAGCCCTTGCGCGCGCAACCTGTGCAGCGCGTACAGACCGGCGAACCCGGCGCCTACGACTATTGCGTCCACACCGGTCACGGTAAGCGGTCCGCCTTGTCGAGTCGCTGACCCTCCCGGTGACCGGAGGGTGAGATCCAGTTTTCCCGGCCATCGGGCAGACCTGGCGCGCCGCGGTGCGTCGATCTTGGACCATCGGCTCATGTCAGACGCCGCACACGTCGAGGTCGACCTTGACGGTCACCACCACCGGTTGCGCTGGCCGCACGGCCAAGCCTTGATCGACCTATTGCTCGATGCCGGTATCAACGCACCCCACTCGTGCCGGGAAGGGCACTGTGGTTCGTGCGTGGCCACGGTCGTCGCGGGCGAGGTCGCCATGGCGTCCTGCGACATCCTCGAACCCGAAGACCTGCGGGACGGCCTGATTCTGGCGTGTCAGGTCAGGCCGGTGAGCGCCGAGGTGCGCATCGAATTTTGAGGAGGTTGCGTCCGCTCAACGGGATCACCTGCGAGTCGGAGCACGGACTGCGGTAGACCATTAGTAAGCCCTCACACGTAAGGACAACAACATGAGCGAGCGGGTAATCGACCGAGTAATGGCGATGGCCGACCAGTTGCGCGACCAGGGCGCCGAAGCCGAGAGGATCGGCCGGCTCACCGACGATTCCGTCAAGCTCATGAAAGGGGCGGGCCTGATCCGGCTGCTGCAGACCAAGCAGTACGGCGGGTTTGAGGTCCACCCTCGCGAGTGGGCCGAGACGGTGATGGCCACCGCGGCACTGGATCCGGCCGCCGGCTGGATCGGAGGCGTGGTGGGCGTGCACCCCTACCAGTTGGCCTACGCGGATCCCAGGGTGCCCGCCGAAATCTGGGCCGACGACGTCGACACCTGGATGGCTTCCCCGTACGCGCCCCAAGGTGTGGCGCGGCCAATAGACGGCGGGGCCGGCGGCTACATCTTCAACGGCCGCTGGCAGTTCAGCTCGGGCACCGACCACTGCGACTGGATCATCCTGGGCGCGATGCTCGGCGACGAAAAGGGCATACCGCTGATGCCTCCGCAGATGCTCCACATGATCCTGCCGCGAAAGGACTACGAGATCGTCGAAGACTCGTGGAATGTGGTGGGGCTGCGCGGAACCGGTTCCAAGGACGTCATCGTCAAGGACGCGTTCGTCCCGGCCTACCGCACCATGGATGCGACGAAGGTGATGGACGGCACGGCGCAGCGCGAGGCCGGCATGACCGAGCCGCTGTATCTGATGCCGTGGTCGACGATGTTCCCGCTGGGCATCTCCGCGGCGACGATCGGGATCGCCGAGGGGGCGCTGGCCGCCCACCTGGACTACCAGCGAGCGCGCGTCGGCGCCACCGGAACCGCGATCAAGGACGATCCCTACGTCATGTACGCAGTCGGCGAGGCCGCGGCCGACATCAACGCCGCGCGCCAGGAGCTGCTGGCCAACGCCGACCGCATCTACGACATGGTCGCCGCCGGCAAGGAGGTCTCGTTCGCGGACCGTGCGGCCGGTCGCCGCACGCAGGTCCGGGCGGTGTGGCGCGCGGTCTCGGCGGTCGACGACATCTTCGCGCGCTCCGGCGGCAACGCGGCGCGGATGGACAAGCCGCTGCAGCGGTATTGGCGGGACGTGCATGTCGGCCAGATGCACGCCATCCATGTCCCTGGCACCACCTACCACGCCTCGGCGTTGAGCTCGCTGGGCGTCGAGCCGCCCGAGGGTCCGCTGCGGGCCCTGATCTAGGAGACACACCAATGAGTGACCTGAAAAGCCTTGGTTACATCACTGTTTCGACGAACGACATCGATCGCTGGCGTCAGTTCGCCTTCGGCGTGCTGGGCTTCGCGGAAGGGAAGGGGCCGGACCCGTCCGCGCTCTACCTGCGGATGGACGAGCGCGCGGCCCGGCTGATCGTGGTGCCCGGTGACAGCGATCGGGTACTGACCGTCGGCTGGGAGGTGCGCGACCACCCGGCGCTGCAGCGAGTCAAGGCCGCCCTCGATGGCGCCGGTGTCGCGTTCAAGGAACTGTCCGTCCAGGAGGCCGACGCCCGCCGCGTCGAAGAGGTGATCACCTTCGAGGACCCGGCAGGCACCACGCTCGAGGTGTTCCACAGCGCGGTGCTCGACCACAGCCCGGTGATCACCCCGTTCGGCGCGAAATTCGTCACCGGCGATCAAGGACTGGGTCATGTCGTGGTTCCGGCGACCGACTTCAACGGTGTTGTCGACTTCTACACCGATGTGTTGGGCTTCCGGTCCCGTGGCTCGTTCCGGGTGCCACTGCCCGCCGAGTTCGGCCCGATCCGGGTGCGCTTCCTCGGCATCAACGCGCGCCATCACAGCCTCGCGATCTGCCCGGTCGCCCAGCAGCGCGACCCCGGCCTGGTCCACGTCATGGTCGAGGTGGACACCCTCGATGCCGTTGGTGCCGCGCTGGACCGGGTCAACGCCGAAGGCTTCACCGTGGCGTCCACCCTCGGCCGCCACACCAACGACAAGATGGTGTCGTTCTACGTGCGCGCGCCCGGCGACTGGGACATCGAGTTCGGCACCGACGGGATGCGCGTCGACGAAACCTTTTACACCGCAGAGGAAATCACCGCAGACAGTTACTGGGGTCACCAGTGGATCCCGGAACCGCCGGCGGCGATGAGGATGTGACCGCTGTGTCGCCGGTGATCGCGAAAACTCATGCGTCACAGGTCTTGCGGATACTTGGCCGCCTCCGAGCGACACGCATGTTAAGTGAGAGAAGGGATTTCGACGGCAAATGATTGACTTGGACGTCACGCCAGTCCCCGTCGCATCGGTCACGTCGTGGGACGACGAGGCCGACGTTGTGATCGCGGGCTACGGGGTGGCCGGCGCGGCCGCGGCGGTCGAAGCCTCTCGCTCGGGAGCAGACGTTCTCGTCCTGGAACGCACCGGATCCTGGGGCGGTGCGGCGGCGATGGCGGGCGGATTTATCTACCTGGGCGGTGGCACCGCGCTGCAGAAGGCTTGCGGAATGGGCAAGTCCGGGTTGTTTCGCGACTACCTGATCAAGATGGCCCAAGTCATCACGTGGTTTTCTCTGGACGACGGCAGCGGGTTCACCTATTGGCCCGACGGCCCGTTGCGGCCACCCAAGCGCTTGCTGCCGCCGGTCTATAACCGCGGTGTGGTCGTGCAGAACGAGATGATGGTGCATCGCGGTGAGGCGAATGGCCCTCTGGATCAACAGATCCCGGCCGGTTTGGCCTTCGACACCGTGTTCACGGGGGATCCCCAAGACCGCGAAAGCTGGCTGCTGAAGAACGGAGATGAGGTGATTGCGCGTCACCACACCGACCAATTGCGGTTCTTGGTGCACTGGTCGGCCGAGGTGTTCTCCGACTTCGACGAGCTGAAAAAGAACATGGAGGGCTCCGACGACCTGACCATCGAACGGGCCATCGACATGATGGTCGATGATGTCAGCGCCCGAGGCATAAAGCTGGACGTGCCCGCCGAACCGCTGCACGATCCGGCATTCATTGCTGCACTTAACGCCGCCTACGACCTGGGTGGCCCCTCCCGCTACCCCGACGAAGCGCCGATCAGCGCATTCCAGTTGGCATGACGAAAGGGATTGCATGATGCGGCGTTTCGCCGATCGACGGGCGATGGTGACGGGCGCAGGCTCTGGCATCGGTCAGGCCACCGTCGCCCGGCTACTGGAGGAGGGTGCCATCGTCGTCGGCTACGACGTCTCCGCCGACGGCCTGGCACGGACCGCGGCTGCGGCCGACAACGCCGGTACGGGTAAGCGATTGAGTACCGCGGTTCTAGACGTGTCGTCGGAGGACGCCGTCGCCGCCGAGGTGGGCGCGGAGGTGGCCGAGCTCGGCGGCCTCGAAGTTTTGGTGAACGCCGCGGCCATCCAGCGTTGCGCCCACACCCACGAGCACACGCTTGCCGACTGGAACGCCACCTTGGCCGTGAACCTGACCGGCACCTTCCTCATGACGCGGCAGGCGTTGCCGGCGCTGCTGGATTCCGGCCGCGGCGTGGTGGTCAATTTCACCTCCACCGCCGCGTCTTTCGCGCACCCTTATATGGCGGCCTATGCGGCGAGTAAAGGTGGAGTGTTGTCCTTCACGCATTCCTTGGCGCTTGAATACTCCAAACTGGGGCTGCGCGCGGTCAACATTCAGCCCGGTGGTGTCGCGACCGCGCTGGCGCTGAGCACCCTGGACAAGATGCCCGACGGATACGACCTGGCGCTGTGGGCCAAACAGACGCCGCTGCTACATGGCGAGGAGAGCGACATCCTGGGCGATCCAGGCGCGGTGGCCGCGGCGATCGCGATGGTGGCCTCCGACGACGGAGCTTTCATTACCGGCACCGAGATACGGATCGACGGCGGCGCGCACGCCTGACCGCCACGGAGGAGCTACCACATGAATGTCGATCGATTGCAAGTTCTCTGCGATGAACGTGACGTGGAACGTGCGCTCAACCTGTTGGCCCGTGCCATGGACGACCGCGATTGGCCCGCGATGGCCGAGATACTTGCCGACGATGCGCTAGGCGACTTCGGAACGGGGCCCTTGCAGGGAAGCTCGGCAATCATCGAAGTGATCCGCGGGTTCCTGGACAGTTGCGGTCCCACCCAACACCTACTGGGCAATGTCGTCATCGACGTAACAGGAGATATTGCAGTCAGCCATGCCTATATTCGTGATGTGCACCTCAACTCGATGGCTGACCCTTCGACGCGGTTCTACACCATCGGCGACTATCACGACACTTGGCAGCGCCGCGTCGATGGATCTTGGTGCCTGAGGAAACGAATCAAAGCCAACCGTGCCTACGTCGGACCACTGGAAATATTCGGTAGCTGACTTGCGCCGCTGTGCTCACCGGCATTCGAAAGCCTGCTGGCTGTCGAGAGCTACCGGACCACAACGGTGCTCGGTTCGCGCGGCGCACCCAAATGGCGATGCGACGGCGGGTGGCGGCCGCCCTCGTCGATGATGTCGTAGCGATCGGCAAGCTCGGCACCGATCATTGTCTGCCCACTGAGCTCTTCGAGCTGAGGGTCGCGGTACAGGGCGTCGATCAAATAGCCGGTGAATTCCGGGGTTTCGGCATGTTCTGCCGTCTTGGCCAGGGCGTCAGGATGCCCCGCGAAGGCGCCGCGCAGCCTTTCGGTCAGCAGGATACCCATCCAGATCGACACCGTCGCGACACCGGTGCCCCGAAAGTCCACCGCCATGTCGGCGGCCATCTTGTCCACGCCGGCCTTCTGCACCCCGTACGCCGGGCCGTGCATGTAGCACACCGATCCCGGCGAGGAGGTGAAAGCGATCAGGCCACGCCCGCCGGCCACCAGCAGCGGCGCGGCGTGCCAGGACGCGACGTAGGACGACCGCAGGCCCACGTTCAGTACGTCAACCAGGCTAAGTGGCTTCTCCCAGAACGGCTTTGAGTTCACCAGTTCGTCGGAGATGGCCGCGGCGTTGTTGACGAGCAGATCCAAGCCACCGCCGTCGATACGAACACGCTCGAACAGCGCCGCCACCGCATCGTCATCGCAATGGTCCAGGGGGACCGCCATTCCACCGGGCGGGGCCTCCGTGATGGTGCGGCCCGTCGCGTATACCCGCCAGCCTCGTGCGCTCAGTGCCGCCGCGATGCCACGTCCGGCGCCGCGGCTCGCGCCGGTCACTACCGCGACTGGTGCTGTGCTATTGGGAGTCAACGATGGTCAGCTGTCCGGTCAGGGCTGCGGCTTCGATCGAATCCCGCAGCGCCGAACACACCAGGAACAGCCCATGTCCCGCAACACGTTCGGCCTGAAGACGTTCGGTGCAGCGGGCGGTCGCTTCGGCGTTCCACTGCACACTGGTCTGGTTCCAGGTACTCTTGCGGGCCAACACCTCCGCACAACAATTGCGGCAAGTCACCCGCGCCATGGGCATCTCGTCGAGGCGGTTGTCGGTCCTCACCGGGCAGCCATATTCGCCTCGACCTCTTTCATCCACGCCTCGTAGGGTCGGGTGGTGTCGAGCTCAAATTCGAAGCGGTCCACCATGTCCGGCTGCACATCGGCTGTATCGACATAGAACTGGTGGTACCAGCGGCGCAGCTGATACACCGGGCCGTCTTCTTCGACCAGCAGCGGGTTGTCGATGCGTGCCTTGTGTCGCCAGATCTCCACGTCCTGCTCGAAGCCCATCTTGACGTAGTCGCCGAGCTTGATCGCGGTCTCCATGGCCTGACCGGCGGGCAATGTCTCCGACTTCTTGACGATGATCCCGTATTGCAGCACAAAGGAATTCGCGTCGATCGGATAGTGGCAGTTGATGAGTATCGTTTGCTGGTCGCCGCTTTCATAGTGGTAGATCAGATCGTCGATCATGAACGACGGGCCGAAGTAGGACGCCACCGATGTGGTGCCGAGCATCTGCGCGCCTTCGGTGCCGCCCATGTCTGGTCGCCCCGAGCCGTTCATGTACTGCGTCGCGACATGGCCCTCGAAGATGTTCTTGAAGTACGTGGGCAACGAGCCGTGGATGTAGAAGAAATGCGCCATATCCACGACGTTGTCGATGATCTCGCGGCAATTGCTTCCCACCACGGTGGTGTACCAATGCCAGTCGGTCCACTCGTCGCTGCTGGCGCCCTCGATGCGCGGGATCGTCACATCGGCTGGGGGCGGGTTGCCTTCGGGGTCGTTCCAGACGAACAACATGCCGTCCTGTTCCAGGGTGGTCCAGGTCGCCGTGCGGGCCAGCCGGGGCGTGCGGCGCGCGTAGGGCACCTGCTTGCATCGCCCGTCGCCGCCCCAGCGCCAGTCGTGGAATGGGCAGGCGATCTCCTCGCCCTTGACCTCGCCTTGCGACAGGTCACCGCCCATGTGCCGGCAGTAGCTGTCGAGCACGTTGATCTTGCCGCGGGTCGGGCCGCTGCGGAACACCACCAGCTTCTGGCCGAAGGCGTTGATCGCGTGCGGCTTGCCATCGCCGAAATCTCTGATCAATCCGAGACAATGCCAGCCGCGGGCGAACCGCGTCGGGGCGGCTTGGGCTTCAATGAGCCGAATTTCGTCGGCATCGATCTGCGACGTCATAGCCACGATTTAACTCCTTTGCGCGGGCCACCGGGGTGAATGTTCCGCTCATCAGGACGGCACTTCCTTCCGCGCTGTGCGGCGGCCTACCGTTTCCCACGTGACCCCGCCCAGCACGACGATCCCGGCCGGCCTGCCGGTGGCCGACACCGCGGTGGACCTGCTGGTGGTCGGCTCGGGCACCGGCCTGGCCGCGGCGCTGACCGCGCGCGAACTCGGGTTGTCCGTGCTGATCGTGGAGAAGTCGTCCTACGTCGGTGGATCCACCGCCCGCTCCGGCGGCGCACTGTGGTTTCCGGCCAGCCCGGTGCTGCGAGCGGCCGGCGCCAACGACACCGCCGAACGGGCCGCGTGCTACCTCGACTCGGTGGTCGCCGGCACGGCCGACCCGGAGCGTTCGACCGGGTTCCTCAACCACGTATCCGCGACGGTCGACATGCTGCTGCGAACGACTCCGCTCCGGTTTTTCTGGGCACGCGAGTATTCCGACTACCACCCCGAGAAGCCCGGCGGCAGCGCGGCGGGTCGCACCTGTGAATGCCACCCGTTCAACACGTCGATCCTCGGCGAGTACCGCACCCGGCTGCAGCCAGGCGTGATGGAGGCCAGCGTCCCCGTACCGACGACCGGCGCCGACTACCGGTGGATGAACCTGGTGGCCCGGGTGCCGCGCAAGGGAATTCCGACGTTCGCCAAGCGGGTGTCCCAAGGCGTCGGCGGTCTGTTGTTGGGCCGGCGCTACGCCGCGGGTGGTCAGGGCCTGGCTGCCGGCATGTTCGCGGGAGTGCTGCGCGCCGGCATCCCGGTATGGACCGACACCACGCTGGTCCACCTCGACCGTGACGGTGACCGCGTGACCGGTGCGGTCGTCGAGCACGCCGGCCGTGCGGTGACGATCACCGCCAGGCGCGCGGTGGTGCTGGCCGCCGGTGGCTTCGACCACAGCATGGACATGCGGTGGAAATTCCAGTCCGAATCACTGGGCGCCAACCTGAGCCTGGGTGCTGCGGCCAATACCGGCGACGGGATCCGTGCCGGGCAGGAAGTCGGCGCCGGCATCGACCTGATGGACCAGGCGTGGTGGTTTCCGGCCGTCGCGCCGCTGCCCGGAGGGGCGCCGGTGGTGATGCTGGCCGAACGGTCGCTGCCCGGCAGCCTGATCGTGAACCAGAATGGTCACCGGTTCGCCAACGAATCCACCGACTACATGTCGTTCGGCCAGCGACTGCTGGAACTGGAACGGTCCGGCAGTCCCGTCGAAGCGATGTGGATCATCTTCGATCAGCAATACCGCAACAGTTATGTCTTTGGCGCCGAACTGTTTCCGCGGATGCGGATACCGCAGGCATGGTACGACAACGGCGTCGCCAAGCGCGCCGACGGCCTCGCCGAGCTGGGAGCGCTGATCGGGGTTCCGGTGTCCGAGTTCACCAAGACGATGACCCGCTTCAACGAAAGTGCTTCGGCCGGACAGGATCCCGACTTCGGCCGGGGCCGCAGCGCCTACGACCGCTACTACGGTGATCCGACGATCACGCCGAACCCCAACCTGCGCCCGTTGGTCAAAGGCCCGTTCTACGGCGTGAAAATGGTACTCAGTGACCTGGGCACCTGCGGAGGGCTGAAGGCCGATGATCGGGCACGAGTGCTGCGCGAGGACGGCGGTGTCATCCCTGGGCTCTACGCGATCGGGAATACCGCCGCGAACGCCTTCGGGACAACGTATCCGGGGGCGGGAGCGACCATCGCGCAGGGGCTGGTTTACGGCTACATCGCCGCGCGGGACGCCTCAGGGCGGACCTGGCGCTAGTCGGCTTCCCGCTTGGCCTGAACCTGCTTTTCGACCTCACGCCAATAGCCCGGCGCAGGACGCGCTTGCCCGAAACCGCCCGTGGCGGCTTTGTGCAAGGTAGCGTCCGCCTCGTCGACGTCCTTCATCATTTCCAGGGCGAGCTCACGCTCGGCCGCGTAGTACTTCGCGGCCCATTTAAGCGCGAGAACCGAGTACGCCCAGGCGGGTTCGCCTTCGGCCCCATCGGCGTCCTCAATCGCCTTGCGATGGCGGGCCTCGGCGTACTCCGCGTACTCCTGCAACACTTCCTTGAGCCGAGCCGGATTGGTCAGGTGGCCGAACGTCACCCGCAACAACACACTGTGCTTGAGCACCGGCGGGTCCACCGGCGCGTCGTTCGCCCACTCGACGGCCGCTTTCATCCCCAACTCGGTGATCTTGTACAGCCGGCGAGTACGGGTGCCCTCGTCGCGCTCGACGCGTGACGTCACCAGGCCAAGGCCCTCCAGCTTTTTCAGCTCGGTGTAGATCTGGCTGTACGACGGGCTCCAGTAGTAGAGGTCGACGCTCCAATCGATCCACTTCTTGAGGTCGTAGCCGGAGATCTCCTCTTCGTAGGACAACATGCACAGCAATGCCCGACTGGTGGCGGCAAGGGCCGCCTCCTTGACCGGCTTTGCGCTGGGCTCGTCCATTCCGCCAGGTTAACAACACCGGTGGCGCGGACGCGGGTAACTGGCCACTGGCCGGGACAGTGCCTGCTCTATCGTGTCGGGCATGGTGGATTCGATTGCCGCGATGACTGATTCGTCACCGATCTACGAGCAGCTGGCGAATTCGGTACGGCGCTTGATCGACGCCACGATCCGTTCCGAGGTGAGCCACGACGTCATCGCCGCTGCCACGGCCAAGATCGACAGCGTCACAAGTGAACTCAGCGCGGCGATGATGCCGGGATCGTTCGGTGAGCGTGCGATCGACGATGGGCAGGGCGTCGCGTCGGGCAACGTGGTCATCGGGCACCGCAATCCGTCGGCGCCGCCGCTGGTCATCCACCACGAAAGCGGCGGATTGGTGTGGACCGAGTTCGTCCTGGGCGCCGCATACGAAGGGCCGCCGGGGCACGTGCATGGTGGCGTCAGCGCGATGATTCTCGACCACGTGCTCGGCGCCACCGCGCATCAACCGGGACGGCCCGCCTACACCGGCACCCTGACACTGCGTTATCACCGGCGAACGCCGCTGCAGGTGGCCCTGCGGTGCGAGGCATGGGTCGAGAACGGGGAAGGCGTCAAGACTTTCGCGGCGCGACAGATCAGCGACGCGGGAGGTGTCACGGTTTCGGCGGAGGGGATCTTCATCCATCCCCGCGAGGCTCAGACGGCCGGGCTGATCCGCTCCTCGACTCCCAGCAACGA
This sequence comes from uncultured Actinomycetota bacterium, assembly GCA_963735655.1. Classification (GTDB taxonomy): domain Bacteria; phylum Actinomycetota; class Actinomycetes; order Mycobacteriales; family Mycobacteriaceae; genus Mycobacterium. The sequence continues at coordinate 31,453 of CAVTLW010000020.1, read as the reverse complement.
CTTGCCGTAGACCTCGTAGCCGACAACGGGCTGGAGAGCCGCATGCCGCGCCGCCGTGTTGGCATCGCGCCAATACTGTTGCATGCGGCTGGATTCCGCGAAGCTCCCGGCTCCGTGCACGTTTACCAAAACGGATATGGCATCCAGGACCTGCTGGGCCACGTAGCCGATCCGCGCCCGAATCTCTGCGCGCGAAGCGTATGTCACCAGTCGCCCTTCGGCGGCGGCGTCATCCAGGGTGGCGGCGATGTCGTAAGCATGCAGTTGCGCGGTGCGCAGTCCCAGAGCCGCTTCGGCGATCTGTATCTGCACGCCGACCGACTCGCTCTGCCGAACGAAGAATGTGTCGTGCATGGCCTTGGTCGGCGCCTTGTCGATCACGAGTTGAAGGGCCGCTCTACCGAGTCCCAGCAACGGCGCAACCAAAGGCAGTGCCGCGAGAGTCATGAACGGCAGCCGGAACATCGATTCCTTGCCGGCCACCCGGGGCATCTCATCGGCGACCGTGCTCATCGGAATCGTCCGGTGGTCGGGAACCAAGACGTCATCGGCCACCCAGGTGTCGCTGCCCGTTCCACGCATCCCCACCGTGTGCCAGGTCTTGTCCAGGCGTAGCTGCTTCGCCGGCACGACGCAGAACATCGCGTCCACCGGCTCGTCCGACCCGTCGGTGACGATGGCGGCCAGCGGCGCCCAGTCGGCCTGGTAAGCCCCCGACGCATACGACCACCGCCCGGTGATGCGCACCCCACCGGCAACACGGCGGGCCGACCCAGGCATACCCGTCCCGGCGACCCGTACATCGGGACCGAAACCGAAGATCTCGTCCCGGGCTTGCGGCGAGCACAGGTGACCCATCATCCAGGCCCCAACCGAACCGACCGATATCAGCCACGCCGCTGAGCCGTCCGCTTCCGCCAGCGTCTCACTCACTTTCAATACGGTGCGCAGGTCGACGGCATACCCGCCAAAGCGCACCGGTGTGAGAAGCCGGAACATGCCCGCCTCGGTGAGCGCGTCGCTTACCGGGTCCGGCAAACGGCGAAGTGACTCACCCTCGGCGGCGTTCTCGCGCAACAGCGGTTGCAGCGCGCGGGCTCGCGCTACCAGCTCTCGATGCGACGGACGCTCTTCTTGCTGCTCAAGTGCTAAGCAAGTGCTCATCATTTTTCCCCGTTGGTAGGAGTCAACGTCGATGGGAACAAGCCTCAGTTATTTCTCGCCGGGTGTCAACTAAATAGTTGGTGACAGGTATGGTCTGAACTGTGACGGGCCCCATTGCCAAGCCAGTTGAGACGCGCGGGCGCCCCCGGCTGCGCAGCGACGACGAGATTTTGCAGGCCGCCCTGCTCGCCTTTGCCGAGTACGGCTACGAAGGCATGTCACTGCGGACCCTCAACGGCCAGCTCGGACTCAGCCGCGGCACCATCAACCAACGCTTCGGGTCAAAGGAGGAGCTCTGGTACGCGGCGGTGGACCGCGGATTCCAAGCGCTGCTCGACGACATCAACGCTGATCTCCAGCGCCAAGAGATGCCCAGTGACGATCTGGGTCAAGTGCGCGTGTCCATCCGGGCGTTTCTCACCGCGTCGGTCCACCGTCCCGAGCTCGTCCGATTGATGAACCAAGAGGGACTACACGCTACCGACCGCCTCGACCACATCGTGTCGAGCTTTGTGCTTCCGACCGTGGCGGGGCCCTGGCAAGCACTCGATCGTTTGGCGACGGCAGGACTCGCCCGGCGAGTGCCGGCCCGTACCGTGCTGTTCCTCCTCGCCCACGGAGCCGCGGCCCCCTTCACCCTGGGGCCACTGTCTGACAGGTTCGACCCCCTCGACGGACCTCTGGACCCCATGGCCCATGTCGAGCTCGTCACGGACATCCTCGTTTCCGGACTCATCGGCTGAATACGATTGTGGGCGAGCGTAATTCATAGCCCCGGCGCGATCCAGTGCTGGTGCGGATCAGTCGTTGGTGAGTTCGCGCTGCCCGAGCAGCTCGCCCATCCCCGTCGCACCGAACCGCTCCCGGAACGTCTGGGCGGTGTAGGTGACGGCGGACGCGTCGGTGCGGGCGCGCACGGTCGCCGAGCGCGGCATGTGAAACAGCACGCCGATCTCGCCGAAGTAGTCGCCCGGCCCGGCTACCTTGACCAATTCCTCACCGCCGTCGGCCAATTCGCGCACGATCTCGAACTCACCTTCGGCCACGATGTAGATCAGGTCGCCCATCGTGCACTGCTCGAACAGCACCTCGCCGGCCTTCACATGGACAGTCTCGGGTGGTCGGTTCGTCGAGGCGATCGCGGGTACCAGCTCGACGACGCGATCAGCCATCGGCAGGATCCGGCTGTCGTGCGTCGCGACCGCGACCACGCGTTCGCCCTGTGCGAGTTCGCGGATCAGCCGCAGCACCTCCTCCACCTGGATGAAGTCGAGGTGCGCGGTCGGTTCGTCGGCCAGGATCAACGGCGGATCCAGCGCGATCGCGCGGGCGACCGCGACGCGTTGCTGCTGGCCGCCGCTGAGATCACCCGGGCGATGCTTCATCCGGTCGGCGAGATTGACGCGCATCAACAGTTGCTCGGCACGTTCACGCGAGGCCGCGCGCGAGAACCCGGCAGCGCGTAGCGGAACCAATACGTTCTCCAGGGCGGACAGGCTCGGCACCAGGTTGAACGCCTGGAACACGATCCCTACCTTGTCGCGCCGGTACCTCGCCAGCGCACGCCTGTCCATTGCCGTGATCTCGTCACCGTCGAATTTGATGGTCCCAGACTTCGGCCGCAGGATGCCGCCCAGACAGGACAGCAGCGTCGTCTTCCCGCAGCCGCTGGGCCCGAGCAGGATCAGCAGCGACCCGGCTTCCACGTCGAGGTCCAGGCCGTTGATCGGCCGGACCGCGTACCCACCGCTGGAGTACTCGACCACCAGGTTCTGGATGCTCAGATCGCCCATGGCTCAGGGACCTCCGAATGCGAGCGCGGGATCGACCGCTACCGCCCGCCTTAGTCCGGCGACGCTGGCCAGCAGACCGATCGCGATGGCGACCATCGGCAGCGCCAGGTACGCACTGACGGGGATCACGACAATCATCGGGAACAGCGGCGCCAGCAGTTGCGCAAGGATGACGCCCACCACCGCCGCCAGCAGTGCAACGACGAGCGCCTGCACGGCGAGCCCGGTCAGGATGGACCGCGTCGGCACGCCGATGGCTTTGAACACCGCGAAGTCGCGCAAGCGCTCGAGCGCGGAGAGGTAGACCACCGATCCGACGATCAGAACCGCCACGATCCACAGCAGCACCGCGACGATCGTGATTGCGTCTACTGCTACCTGCAGGGGCCGTAGAAGGTCGGTGACGCCGACCGATCGATCGACCGTCTGGTAGCCGTCCGGGAGCTGTCGCGGCGTGCCCTTGATACCGATCGACGTGATCATCGGCTGCCCGTTGTAGGCCAGTTGCTGCACGCCTTCGGTCGTCAGGAAGATGTTGGGCATCTTCGCCAGCGCGGTGGAATTGGGCACGATGCCGACGATGCGCAGGGTGCGTGAACCGACCTGAAGATCCTCACCGATGTTGCGGCCCACCGTGCTTGACACTTCGGCTTCGTCAGGCGTCGATGGTGGCCGGCCCTCCGAGGGCCGCGGCATACCGGGGCCGTGCTCCGGTGCTCCGAACGCCGTGGTGTTCCGCGTCGCCGTGCCTTCTCGGATCGTCGCCGCCGCGGTGGCCAGCGGGGCGGCGGCCTGGATACCGGGCGCGGTGGCTATCCGGGCCAAATCGATTTGCGCGAATGGTGTCGAACCCAGAAACGGACCGGCCGCGCCGGCCCGGACCACGAACGCGTCGACGTTCATGGAGTCGACGGTTCGCTGGGCCTCGACCCGGAAGCCATTGGCAAGTCCGGTCAGAATAAGCGTCATCGCGAAGACCAGTCCCGTGCTGAGGATCGCGATGACGAGGCGACGCCGGCGCCATTGCATGTCACGCAATGCCGTGAACAGCATGTCCATGACGGTACCGCCGTCCGCCCACCCTGGGCAGGGGCATTTTTTCGTTGGATCAGTCGCTGACCAACTCCTGCTGCCCAATCAACTCGCTAATGCCCCGCGCACCGAGTCGCTCCCTAAACGTCTGCGCGGTGTAGCCGACGAGGGTCGCGTCGGTGCGGGCGCGCACCGTCGCCGAGCGTGGCATGTGAAACAGCACTCCGATTTCGCCGAAATAGTCCCCGGGCCCGGCGACCTTGACCAATTCCTCACCACCGTTGGCTAATTCGCGCACGATCTCGAGTTCGCCCTCGGAGACCAAGTAGATCAGCTCGCCCATCGTGCTCTGCTCGAAAAGAACTTCGCCGGCCTTGAGGCGCACGGTCTCGGGGGGCCGCGTCGCCGATGCGAGCGCGGGTGTCAGCTCGACGACGCGGTCGGCCAGCGGCAGCATCCGGCTGTCGTGGGTGGCAACCACCACCACGCGGTCGCCCTGCGCAAGCGAGCGGATCAGCCGCAGCACCTCCTCCACCTGGATGAAGTCCAGATGCGCGGTGGGCTCGTCGGCGAGGATCAACGGTGGATCCAGCGCAATCGCGCGGGCGACCGCGACGCGCTGCTGCTGCCCTCCGCTCAGGTCGCCGGGGCGATGCTTCATGCGTTCCGCAAGATTGACGCGGGTCAAGAGTTCCTCGGCCCGTCGGCGCGAAGCCGCCCGTGACATACCGGCCGCACGCAGCGGAACCAGCACGTTCTCCAGGGCGGTGAGACTCGGCACCAGGTTGAACGCCTGGAACACGATGCCCACGGTGTTGCGCCGGTACTGCGCCAGCGTGGTGCCCTCGAGCTGGGTGATATCGACGTCGCCGAACAAGATGGCCCCAGACTTCGGCCGCAAAATGCCGCCGATACAGGACAACAACGTCGTCTTCCCACAGCCACTGGGCCCGAGCAGGATCACCAGCGACCCGGCCGGCACGTCGAGGTTCAACCCGTTGATCGGCCGGACCGCATACCCACCGCTGGAGTATTCGACGACAAGGTCTTTGATGCTCAGATCGCCCACCGTTCAGGGCCCCCCGAACGCGAGCGCCGGATCGACGGCGACCGCGCGTCTGAATCCTAGGAGGCTTGCCAGCAAACCGATGACGATCGCCACGACCGGCAACGCCAGGTAGGCGATAGTGGGGACCACGACGAGCATCGGGAACACGGGGCCAAGCAGCAACGCGAAGACGACGCCCAGCACCGCCGCGAGCAGTGCGACAATGACCGCCTGCAAGGCAAGCCCGCTCAGAATCGACCGAGTCGGCACGCCAATCGCCTTGAACACCGCGAAGTCACGCAGGCGTTCCAGCGCCGACAGATAGACCACTGATCCGACGATCAGCACGGCCACCACCCACAGCAAGCCGGCCACAATCGTGATCGAACTCCACGCGACCTGCAACGGGCGCAACAGGTCGCTCAGAGCGGCCGCCCGATCGACGGCCTGATAGCCCTCCGGGAGCTGTCGCGGGGTGCCTTGGATCGCGATCGATGAAATCACCGGGTGCCCGCTGAATGCCAGGCGTTGCACGCCCTCTGTCGTAAGGAAGATGTTGGGCATCTTGGCCATTGCGGTGGAATTGGGCACGATACCGACCACCCGCAAGGTGTACGCACCCACCTGAAGTTCGTCGCCAACGTGGCGACCGAGTGTGCTGGACACCGCGACTTCGTCCGGCGTCGACGGCGCCCGGCCCTCCGGGATCTGTGGCATGCCCGGTCCGCGTCGCGGCGCGCCGAACACCGTGACGTTTCGTCTTGACATGCCGTCTTTCACGTTCGACTGCGCGCAGGCAAGGGGGATCGCGGCAACCACACCCGGCGAAGCGGCCACCCTAGCCAATTCGGCTTCGGGGAACGGCGTGGCACCCAGGAACGGCCCGGCCGCGCCGGCCTTGATCACGAAAGTGTCGACGCCGATGGAATCAACCGTTCGCTGCGCCTCGACCCGAAAGCCGTTCGCCAGCCCGGTCATTACGAGCGTCATCGCGAAGACCAGTCCGGTGCTCAGGATCGCGATGACGAGACGCCGGCTTCGCCATTGCATGTCCCGCAATGCCGTGAACAGCATGGCCCTGAGGCTACACCGCGCGGGGCAGAGTATTGCTCAGCCGGCAGCTAACGCCTCGACGACTTCGCCCGCGGTGCGAACCGCGGCGTAGTTGGGCATGTTCACCTCAAGCGCGGCGGCCATCTCGCGGTCCGAGTAGCTCGCCGTCGCGTCCTTCACCACGGTGACGTCGTAGCCGAGCTCGGCGCCGAATCGAACGGTGGCTTCGACGCAGGTGTGCGCGATGAGGCCGACGACGATGAGCTGGTGGATGCCGTGCCTCTTGAGCAGTACGTCCAAGTCGGTATTGGCGAAACCGCTTGAACACCAATGCTCTTGGGCAACGATGTCGCCGGTTTGCGGCTGGAACTCGGGATGCAGCTCGCCGCCCCATGTTCCGTACTCGAAGGTCCGCCGCGACCAGGCGGCCTGCTGAATCGGCGCGATGAACTTCCACGTCTCGTAGTCGCCCGGGCGGTATCGGCGATGCAGCGCGTAGAAAACCCGGACATCGGCCGCGCGGGCGGCGTCGAGGACTTGGCGCATGTGCGGAACGCATTGGTTCGCTTCGGCGACGGCCTTCAGGCGGTCCCAAACTTTGCCGCCCTCGGAAATGAAATCGTTGTACGGATCGATCACGAGGAGGCCGGTGAGGTCCTTCTGGTACGTCACGTCGGTCATGTTACGGGCAGCGCAGGAATCATGCTCTGCCAATGTATTTGGCGCGATTTACGCGAAAGTGCGTTCGTCCGTTGCGGCGAGAGATTGTGCAGAGTCACACACATCGGCATCCGACGTTGTTATCTGCGCCATTCGACGCAAGGCGTTAGTGGGGGAAACTTGTGTCATGCAAAACATGAGCTCATCGGATTATCGCGGTGCCGGGGTGGCCGACCAAACCCGCACCCTCTTCGGTCAAGTCATGTGGTACGTGGCCGCGACGGCCGGCCTGTTCGCGCTGGGTAGCTATCTGGGCCGCAACCTCGCAAACGGCTGGTCGTTCGTGTTCTTCATCCTCGCGTTTGTCTGCCTGATAGGGATGCGGTTCGCCGTCCGCAGCTCCGCCGGCCTCGCCGTCGGCCTCCTGTTCGGAGTGGGGCTGCTGCTGGGACTGGCGACGTCACCCACGCTGGTGTACTACGCCAGCACGGATCCGCAGGCGCTCTGGGAGGCCGGCGGAGCCACAGCGCTGTTCATGGCCGGCTGTGGCGCGTTCGGCTACGCCACCCGCACCGATCTGTCCGGCCTCGCGCGGGTCAGCTTCTGGGCACTGCTTGGGCTCATCGTGTTCGGCATCGTGTTGATCTTCGTGCACATACCCGGCGGTGCGGTCATCTACTCGATCCTGGGTCTGGTCATCTTCGCCGGCCTGACCATGGTGGACTTCCAGCGGCTGCGGCGCTCCACGGACGGTGACTCGGCGCCGTTCATCGCGGCGTCGATATTTCTGGACGCGCTCAACGTGTTCCAGTTCTTCCTGCAACTGTTCGGGGGCAGGAGCCGGGACTGATTTTTTCAGCGCCCAGAGTGAACGTCACGACGCCGCATTGGCGTGTCGCGTCGTCAGATTCACAGTCGGCGGCGGGCTAGCGATGTCGAGTGTCTGATCCCGAAACATGTTGCGGTAACTCTGCGGTGGAACGCCGGCGATCTGCTTGAACAGTGCGCGGAAATTCGCCGCCGATTCGAACCCGACTCGATGGCCGATCGCTTCGACGCTGTCGGAGGTGCGCTCCAAGAGCTCCTGCGCGTGGCGCACCCGCACGCCGGTTACCCACTGCGTCGGCGTCTGTCCGGTCTCGGCCTGGAATCGGCGGTTGAGTGTGCGGCTACTCATGGCCGCCTGCGCCGCAATGTCGTCCAACGACAACCGGTGGTGGGCATGCGTTTCGATCCAGGCCAGGACGGCGTCGAGTTCGGTGTTCGTGCGCTGTCGATTGCGCACGATGAACTGTGCCTGGCCACCATCGCGGTGCAGCGGTGCTACCGACAAGCGCGCGGCGTCGGCGGCCACCGCCGAGCCGTAGTCTCGCGCCACCAATATGCAGACACAGGTCCAAACCCGCCGATGCGCCGGCCGAGGTCAAGACCTGACCTTCGTCGACGTAGAGGACGTCGGCGTCCAATTCGACCGCTGGGTAGGTGGCCCGGAACACATCGGCGCCCATCCAGTGCGTCGTGGCGCGTTTGCCGTCGAGGATGCCGGCATCGGCCAGGGTGAACGCTCCCGAACAGATGGAAGCGATCCGAATGCCGTTGGCGTGGGCCGATTTCAGTGCTGTGATGACCGCATCCGGGACGCGGGAGACCACGTTGTTGCGACCTGGAATCACGATCGAGTCCACGCCTGCAAGCGCATCCAATCCATAGTCCGTTGCGATGCGGATCGGGCCGGCATCGACGACCGGTTCACTACCGCAGACTTGCACGCGATAGCCCGGAGTTCCGTCGGCCAGTCGGGCGCGGCCGAACACCTCAATCGGGGTGGCCAGATCGAATGCCACACAGTCGGGCAACGCGACGACGGCAACACTGTGCACGGGTTGGCAATATACCGGCGCAATATGGCCATCGTGCCACTGTTCTGTGCGGTCGCCCCGCGCCAACATTGGCGATATGCATGCCCAGATCGTTCTCTTCGATGCGTTCGACCCGCTTGATGCGATCGCGCCGTTCGAGGTGCTCGCCGCCGGCAGCGATGCGGTGGCCGGCGACCTGGTGGTGCAACTTGTGACGGCCCAGGGGCCCCGCGAGGTGCGCAGCGGCACCCGGGGCCTGACGCTGACGGTCACCGAAACCCTGGACCCTGCCAAACCCCGGATACGTGATCGTGCCCGGCGCGAGCGGCCCCATCGCGGGTGATCCCGACGACGTCGACACCATCCCGGTGCTGCTGGCCAGGGCCGCCGATACCGCGCTGACCCCGTTGCTGCAGAAGGCCTTCGACAATCCCGACGTGACAGTGGCGACCGTGTGCGTCTAGTTGAGCATTGCCGGAGATTGGGACGTGACCATCAAGACTCCGATCGGGTCGCTGGCCGTGACCTACGAATTCGACCCGACCGACCGCGGGATGGCCGGCACGGCGACGCTCAAGGGCGACACCGTTGTGCTGCCGAACCTAACCCAATTCCTCGGTGAGGTTCCTGGGTCCAAGCGGCTCGCCGGCGCGGGGGTTGCCGAACACCGCGGTGAGTTCGATCTCGCGCAACAGGTCGTAAGTCGCCGCGTGGACGGTCTTCGGGTACATCATCATCTTCGGAGTCCTTTCGTGTCGTCGCGCCCTCGTCTTGCGCGTCCTCCTGATACCAGAATCGCGGGAACGCACGATGGAGTCGATGTTCGTGGTGACAGCAGTCCCCGCCGGTTGCTGTGGGCGGTCACATTGGCTGAAAAGTTCAGCCGGCGTCTTTGCGTTGCAAGAGTGGGGCTTTCGTGGGCCAGACGGCCATCCGGTCGAGGAGCCGGTCGCGCAGCACCAGGGTGTGAAACAGCACCGCGCAGACGTGGGCGGTGAACGTCAGGAAAAGCAGGAACGCGAAAACGCCGTGGCACTGGCGCAGCACGCCGTACAGATCGAGGTTGTGCGGTGCGATGCCGGGCAGGTGGACCGGGCCCACCAGGACGATCACCGGGTACCGGGCGGCCGACACCATGGCCCACCCGATCAGGGGCTGAATCAGCAGCAACGCGTACAGCGTGTATTCCGAGTACGTCGCAATGCGGCGTTCGAGGGAGCTCATGGTGGCCAAAAACGGTGGTAGCCGGTGGGTTAACCGGTTCGCCAGGCGCACTACGGCGAACGCCAGGATCAGCATCCCCAACGGCCGGTGGATCGCCAGCAGCAACGGGTAGTAACTCAGCGAGGCGATCATGGTCACCCCGATCAACAGCTGCACGATGACCATCGGCGCCATCAGCCAGTGCAGAATCCGGGACGGGAGGGCGAAACGCGCTGGCGCGGTCTGCTTCTGGTCGGTCATGCGAGCACCTGCGCGACGTTGACCGCGCTGGGCGACTTGGGTTCTTCGGCGCGGCGGGTGAACGAGCGGGCATACACGGCCGACCTCGCCTTGGGGAGGGGATCGTCGGAGGCGGTGATGCCGTCCGGCAGTACCAGCGGGTCGAAGTTGATGTCGCGCGCGTTGCCCGGTTCCTCGGTCTGTACCGCGCTGATGGTGACGGTGCCGGCGTCGACGGTCCGCCGCGACGGCGGCCAGGGCCTGGTGGCGTCGTTGGTCGGATCGCCCGGCTCGCCGATGGTGATCACCAACCGCCACGCCACCGGGCCCTTGGCCAGCGTGCGGATGAGGTCGTCGAACAGGTAGTCCTTGCCCGGTGATGAAGGAGGCGGCTGCATCGCGGCCAGCGGAACCAGCGACCAGCGCACCGGAACCGTCGCGCCCGCGCTGTTGGTGAAGTAGAACGCATTCAGGCCATGGAAGGTGCTGTCCGCGAACCCGGCACTGGGCGGCGTCTGCTTGATGATCTTCATCGCAGCGACGGTCTCGGGATGGCGATCGAGGAAAGCGGCCATCTTCTGCGGGTCGGCCTTGCCGGTCTCGGGCACGGGCTTGGACGCGAGCATTCGCTCGTAAAACCCTTCCGGCGTGCTGTCGGTGAAGACCGGAACGTTGACCATCGCCGTGCGCCACTGCTGGTCATCGGAGGCCTGAAAGAACAGCCCCAAACCCCGGACGGTGTCGGATTTGTCAGCCTGGTCCGGCAGACCGCCACCCAGCGAGAACCGGCCGATCACCGGAACGCTGCCTTGTTTGAAGACCGCCGCCCGGCAGACGGCCGCGCCTGCCCCAGTGCTCGTGAAAGTCCCTGTGGCGCTCAGACCTTTGGCATGATTCCGGCGAAACCCGTTGTGGCGGCCGTACACGTTCTCGAAGCGATCGGCGAAGCGCGACGGCGTCAACGTGTCGGGACGTAGCCAGCCGCCGGCGTAGGCAAACCCGCCTACGTCCACCGCGGCGAAACCGGCCACGGCGCCGATGCCGAGCAGGACGCCCCGCCGGGTCACCGCAGTGCGTTTGTCGTCCGGTCCGTCCTGATCGTCGGGCTGCACGCCGACCGTCCTTTCGAACGAAGTCGTGAGGGCTGTTCAGTCAACATCCATCACGAGGCCACGCTTGAATTCGTTCACCGCGAGGGCGCGCAAATGCACACGACACGCCATAGCACGCTGTCATTTTGCGGACGCTCGCGACGACCTAGCCCATTGTGGCGACCCGCTTCGCCCGGCTCCGCCGCGCTCGCGATCGCCACTAGTCTTCGGCGAGCTTGCGGTGTTCAATCAGGTCGCGTACGCCCCCCATGCCGAGCCGCTCCCGGAACGCCGGCGCCGTGTAGCCGTCGACGATCGCGTCGGTGCGGGCGCGCGCGGTCGCTGAGCGCGGCATGTGAAACAGCACGCCGATTTCGCCGAAGTAGTCTCCGGCCCCCACGACCTTGATTAATTCCTCACCGCCGTCGGCCAATTCGTGTACCAGCTCGAACTCGCCCTTGGTCACCACGTAGATCAGGTCGCCCATGGTGGACTGCTCGAACAGCACATCGCCGGCCTTCACCTCCACGGTTTCGGGCGGCCGGTGCGTGTCCGGGAAGTCGGGTGTGAGCTCCACGACGCGATCGGCCATCGGCAGCATCCGGCTGTCGTGGGTCGCGACGACGACTACCCGGTCGCCGTCGGCGAGTTCCCGGATCAGTCGCAGCACCTCCTCGACCTGGATGAAGTCGAGGTGCGCTGTCGGTTCGTCGGCGAGGATCAACGGCGGATCCAGTGCGACCGCGCGCGCCACGGCGACGCGTTGCTGCTGTCCGCCGCTCAAATCGCCCGGCTTGTGCTTCATCCGCTCACCGAGGTTGACCCGCTCGAGCAATTCCACGGCGCGTTTGCGCGAGGCCGCGCGCGACATTCCGGCCATGCGGCAGGGAATCATCACGTTCTCGATCGCGGACAGGCTCGGCACCAGGTTGAACGCCTGAAAGACGATGCCCACCTTCTCGCGCCGGTACCTCGCCATCGCGGCGCCCTCGAGCGTCGTGATGTCGAGGTCCTCGAACTTGATCGCCCCCGACTTCGGCCGCAGGATGCCGCCGAGGCAGGACAGCAAGGTCGTCTTCCCGCAGCCGCTGGGGCCGAGCAGAATCACCAGCGACCCGGCTGCCACGTCGAGGCTCAAGCCGTTGATCGGCCGCAGGACGTACCCACCGCTGTAGTACTCGACGACGAGGTTCTGAATACTCAGATCGCCCACGGGTTAGGGACCTCCAAATGCAAGGGCGGGATCGACGGCCATGACACGTCTGAGGCCGGCGACACTGGCCAACAGGCCAATCAGGATCGCGGCCACCGGTAGTGCCAGATAGGCGCCGCCGGGCACCGAGACAATCATCGGGAACAACGGCCCGATCAGCTGCGCCAGGGCGGCGCCCACCGCCGCGGCAAGCAGCGAGACGACCAGCGCCTGCAGCGACAGACCCGCCATGATCGAGCGCGTCGACGCCCCTATCGCCTTGAATACCGCGAAGTCACGCAGGCGCTCGAGCGCGGAGAGATAGACCACCGATCCGACGATCAGCACCGCGACGATCCACAGCAGGATGGCGACGATGGTGATCGAGTTGACCGCGACCTTCAGCGGACGGATCAGGTCATTGACGGCGCCCTGCCGGTCATAGGTTTGGTAGCCCTCGGGGAGGGCCCGGGGCGTGCCGACGATGCCGATCGAGGTGACCAAGGGCTGCCCGTTGTAGCACACCTGCTGCAGGCCCTTGGTGGTCAGGAAGATGTTCGGGATCTTGGCCAGAGCTGTCGAGTTGTGCACGATTCCCACGATCCGCAGCGTGTTCGCACCGATCAGCAGCGTCTCGCCGATGTTGCGGCCTATGGTGCTCGACACCGCGACCTCGTCGGGCAGCGACGGCACCCGCCCCTCGGACACGGCCGGCATGCCGGGCCCGTGCTCCGGCGCGCCGAAGGCCGTGACGTTTCGCGTCGACGTGCCTTCCTTCATGATCGTTCCGACGGTGGCCAGTGGGGCCGCTGCCTCGACGCCAGGTTCGGCGGCCACCCGGGCCAGGTCGACGTCGGGAAAGGGCGTCGAACCCAGGAACGGCCCGGCCGCACCGGACTTCACCACGAACTGGTCGACACCCAGCGAATCGACGGTATGCCTGGCCTCGACCCGGAACCCGTTCGCGAGTCCGGTCAGCACCAGGGTCATCGCGAAGATCAGTCCGGTGCTGACAACCGCGATGACGAGGCGACGCTTTCGCCATTGCATGTCACGCAGGGCAGCAAAAAGCATGCGAAGACCCTACCAACGGCACCCTCTTCCGGGGCAGCCCTTTTCTCTACGCTTTGTCGTAGACAGGGACGGCCAGCACGGTGGTGAATATGCAGGTAGAGACAGACTCGCGGTTGACTACCGCAGCGGGAGCGGTGCTATGGGTCGTGGCGCCCGTCGGGTACCTGATCCTCGAGGCGCTCGCCGCCGCGGGCTTTGAACCCACGTACAGCTACGCGCATGACTACGTCAGCGATCTGGCGGTGACCGGCGGCCGCGCGTATCTGATGCGGGCGGCGTTTTTTCTGCAGGGCATCCTGTTCCTGCTCGGGGCGTTGCTCATCGTGCGTTTCCCGGACAGTCGACGGGGCCGGCTGTTTCTCGGACTGGCCGCCGCGAATGCGGTGGGCAATGTCGTGGTGGGCACGGTGCATTCGGGCAAAGTGCATGTCGCCGGCGCCGCGCTGGCGATCGTGGGAGGCAACGCCGCCATTCTGGTGGGATCTGCACTCGTTGGCACGGGCGGTGGCCACCGCTGGTACCGCGCCATCTCCAAATGCGTTGCAGCCCTGGGCCTTCTGTGTCTCAGCATGTTGCTGACCAACTCGGTGACAAACTCAGCCAACGTGTTGCCGAACGGGGCCTGGGAGCGCGGCAGCATTTACTCGATCACCGTGTGGCAGTTGCTTACTGCGGGCTGGGCGCTGGGCAGATCCTCTCGGTGAGGCAATTGGTGGATGCGTGCGGTCGCTGCTGCACAGTTTCGGTGCCGGCCTGGAAGACGATGTTGCCGTCCCGGCGCTAGGGGTGCCCGCTGATCGGTGACGACGTGAGTGGTTGTTGTACACGTGCCCTAAGATCAATTCCGATGGGCACCGAAGCGTCCATTGTTCGCTCGCAGGATTGACGGCAATGGTTTTCTCTTCCCCTGGGTTGAATAAGCAGCCCGGCGTGGCGGTGATTATGTGAGTACTAGCGGTGTCCCCTCCGGGACGGATGTGAGAGATGCGGCATGGTCGAATATTCCGCCGATTCAGTGGATCGCACAGCGTTCCAGGTCCAGAACCACGAGGCAGATGGGGCGGTTGTGATTGCCGTGTCAGGTGACGTGGACATGGTCACCGCGCCGCGGCTGGCTGAGGCGATAGACGCGGCAATTGCGACCAGGCCGGCAGCGCTGATCGTCGATCTGTCGAACGTGCAGTTCCTCGCTTCAGCCGGCATGACCGTTCTCGTTACCGCGCAGGACCAGGTCGTGCCGCCTACTCGATTCGCGGTCGTGGCGGACGGCCCGGCCACCAGCCGACCGATAAAACTGATGGGTATCGATTCAACATTTGCTCTTTATAGGACGCGGGATACCGCGCTAGCGGGTATAGCTGATGAGTGAACGTTGGCAACAGGGTGGGTCGGTTGGCGGGACGCTCGGATAGGTCGACAGATATGACGTCTGACCTCGATGACCGATCCCGGTTCGCGCGAATGCGGGTCGCCGCCGATGCGCCCACTGCCCGACGGACCCGGGTCGAGTTCCGGGGTTGGCTCGAGACGCATTTCCGGCTCGGCGCCGAGCGACTTCAGGATTTGGTGCTGGCGGTCAGCGAGGCGATCGCGAACGCCGCCGAATTCGCGTACGCCGACACGTCGCAGCACGGGACCATCGATGTCAGCGCGGCCTACGACGTCGACTCCGACACCCTCGCCGTGCGGGTCAATGATCGCGGCCGCTGGCATCATCACACTTCCGACCAGGCGCCCCCGGACCGGCAGTTTCGGGGACGCGGCATCCCGTTGATGCGCGCGCTCGCCGACGAGGCGAAGATCGACCCGACGCCGCGCGGGACGCACGTCACCCTGACCTGGAACCGCCTGACGGTTCCTGCTTCGACCTTCTGAACCCGGCGTCGGAAAAGATTGATTCGGCTTGATCTATCGCCAACGCACTGCGCCAGGAGTTACGCTACTCCACGTAGCGTAATAACCGTTCGGCTGGCGTGCCGCTTTTCTTGCCTCGCCGTCGGAAGCTCGAAGGAGAATCCATGTTCGACCTGAAGATCACCGGTGGCACAGTCGTGGACGGAACGGGAGCGCAGCGCTACCAAGCCGACATCGGCATCAAGGCCGGCAAGATCGTCGACGTGGTCCGTCGCGGCGCCGGCGATCCCGAGCTGCCCGGTGAGGCCGCCGAAACCCTCGATGCGACCGGGCATTTGGTGGCCCCCGGCTTCGTCGACATCCATACCCATTACGACGGCCAGGTCAGCTGGGACAGCTCGCTGCAGCCGTCCAGCGGTCACGGGGTCACCACCGTGGTGACCGGCAACTGCGGCGTCGGCTTCGCCCCGGTGCGGCCGGGCACCGAGGCTTGGCTGATCGAGTTGATGGAGGGTGTCGAGGACATTCCCGGCACCGCGCTGACCGAGGGCATCACCTGGGGCTGGGAGACCTACCCCGAATACCTCGACGCGATCGGCAACCAGAAGTTCGCGATCGACGTGGGCAGTCAGGTCGCCCACGGTGCCATCCGCGCCTATGCGATGGGGGAGCGGGCGCCCGCAACGAGCCGGCCACGCCGGACGACATCGCGGCGATGGGCCGGCTGGTCACCGAAGCGATCGAGGCCGGCGCGCTCGGGTTCTCCACGTCTCGCACGATGGGCCACCGGGCGATGGACGGCGAACCGGTGCCAGGCACGTTCGCCGCGGAGGACGAGCTCTTCGGTCTCGGGCGCGCCATGGCGGCCGGCGGCCAGGCCGTGTTCGAGCTCGCTCCGCAGGGTGCCGCGGGCGAGGACATCATCGGCCCGAAGAAGGAAATCGAGTGGATGCGGCGGTTGAGCGGCGAAATCGACCGACCGGTGTCGTTCGCGATGATCCAGGTAGACGCGGACCCCAACCTGTGGCGCGAGCAGTTGGATCTCTCGGCGGCCGCGCATGCCGCGGGCAGTCGGCTGTACCCGCAGATCGCCGCGCGCCCGTTCGGCATGATGATCGGCTTCCAGGGACATCACGGCTTCAGCCACCGGCCCACCTACCGCAAGCTGAAGGCCGAACTCGGCCGCGAGGAGCTCGCCCAGCGTCTGGCCGACCCGGCGGTGAAGGCCGCGATCCTGTCCGAGGACGACCTGCCGGTCGACCCGAGCCTGTTGTTCGACGGGATGTTCGCCTTGGTGCAGCACTCGTTGCACCGTCTGTACGCCCTGGGCAACCCGCCCGACTATGAGCCCACCCCCGACCGCGCGGTCTTGGCGATCGCCAAAGCGCGCGGCGAGGATCCATTGTCGACCCTGTATGACCTGATGCTCGAGCGCGACGCCAGCGCCATGCTGATGCTGCCGTTGTTCAACTATGCCGAGGGCAATCATGATGCGATCCGCGAGATGATGCTGCACCCGGCGGGTGTGCTCGGGCTTTCCGACGGCGGCGCGCATTGCGGAATGATCTGTGACGCTTCTTATCCCACGTTCCTGCTGACGCACTGGGCGCGCGACCGGCACCGGGGTGACAAGCTGTCGCTGGAGTACGTGATCCGCAAGCAGTCTCGCGACACCGCGCACTTGTTCGGTCTCACCGACCGCGGCACCATCGAGCCGGGCAAGAAGGCCGACATCAACGTCATCGACATGGACGCGCTGACGCTGCACCCCGCCGCGATGGCGTGGGATCTGCCGGCCGGCGGGAACCGGATCCTGCAGGGCGCAAGCGGATACGCGGCGACCATCGTCAGCGGAACGGTGACCCGGCGCAAGGACGTCGACACCGGGGCCCGTCCTGGCCGGCTGGTGCGCGGCGCGCGTTAAGGGCGGGGCCATGACAGTGTCGGCCGGCAACCCGGCCCGCACTCGCGACGAGGACGCCATCGGCACGCCGCCGGAAAGCCCGACGCTGGTGCCGGCCGAGCGCTATTACTCGCCGGCGTTCGCAGCGCTCGAGGTGGAACGAATGTGGCCGAAGGTGTGGCAGATCGCCTGCATGGTCGATCACGTGGCCGAGCCGGGCGATTACTTCGAATACCGTTGCGGCCCTTACGGAGTGCTGATCGTCCGCGGTGACGACGGTGCGCTTCGTGCGTTCCAGAACGCCTGCCGTCATCGCGGCAACTCGCTGTGCGTCGGTTCGGGTTCGGGGCTGCGCGAACTCAAATGCGGCTACCACGGTTGGACCTGGGATCTGGCCGGCATGCTCAAGCGGGTGCCTAACCGCAAGGGTTTCGGCGCGTTGCACATGTCCGACTTCCCGCTGCTGCCGGCCAGGGTCGAAACCTGGGAAGGCATGGTCTTCATCAACTTCGACATGGGCGCGATGCCGTTGATCGAGTACCTCGAGGCGATACCGGACGACGTAGCCTGGTCCAATCTGAGTGACTTCCGCTGCTACGCAACGCTGACCATCGAAGTCGACGCGAACTGGAAGACGATCGCTGACGGCTACAGCGAGACCTACCACATTCAGACACTGCATCCGGAACTGCTGCGCTGTGTTGATGATATCCATGCCCCACAACAGATTTGGGGTCATACCGGTAAGTCGGATCAGCCTTACGGTGTGCAGAGCCCTCGCTTTGAGGGCACACTGAGCGACGAAGAGGTCTGGGACGCTTACGTTTACACGCAGGGCCTGCTGATGGGCGCACCCGAGGGCACGCCGTTTCCGGCCGGCGAACGCCGGCCCGGGCAGACGGTGCAAGACCTGATCGCGGCGCAGACCAGGGCGTTCGCCGCCTCGCGCGGGGTCGATCTGGAGTGGGCCGACACCGACCGGATTACCCGGCTGCACCAGTACAACGTCTTCCCCAACATGACGTTTCTGACCAACGCCGATCACTTGACGATCATGTGCTCGCGGCCCGGGCCCGACCCCGACAAAGGCGAGATGGTCATGTTCTTGATGATGCGGATGCCGCCGGGCGCGCCACATCACAAACCGACCGACGCCCGCGTGAAGGCGGGCGAGGCCGAGCCCGGCGTGGTGCTCACCCAGGATGTCCGGGTGCTACCAGGATTACAGCGCGGCCTGCATCAGCCCGGCTTCACCCACTTGGTGCTCTCCAGCGAGGAGCGGCGCGTGATCAACATGCATCGCAACCTCGAGCGCTACCTCGACCTACCCGAATCCGAGCGGATGACCGGCGGCGGCGTCACGGCGTGACGGTGGATCGCCGGACCGCCATCGCGTCTCTTCCGCTCGGGCCGTTACTGACGCTGATCGGCTACGCCGCAATGATGTTGTCCCACGCGCGGATCAGCGACCCGATGCTGCTCGGTTTGGTGATCTTCCCGACCGCACTGCTACTGCTTGTCGGCGCGCTGGCCGCCTTGCTGCATACGAACGCGACCCGCTGGATATCCATCGCGATCGGTACCGCCGCCGGAACGGTCTTGACGGTGGTGGTAGTCGGGGGCGGGATTTCGTTGCTCGGGTGGATGCTGTCCGACCCCGCTTGAGTTACAGTCATCCGCGCGAGAAAGGTCAGAGCACGGGCATGACAGCTCACGAGTTTGCCGAATCCGCCGACGTCGTCGTGATCGGCTTTGGCGCGGCAGGTGTCTGCGCGGCCATCGCCGCCCGCGAAGAGGGGGCCGAGGTAGTTGCGCTCGACCGTGCCAACGGTGGCGGTGCGGCAGCACTGTCAGGCGGGATCATCTACGCCGGCGCCGGCACTACCGTGCAGCAACAGGCCGGCGTCAACGACAGTTACGAACAGATGCTGACCTACCTTCGCCTCGAAGTCGGCGATGCCGTCAGCCCACAAACCCTGGAATCATTTGTGCGGAACAGCCCGGCAATGATCACGTGGCTCAGCGACTATGGGGTGCCCTTCGACTCGACGCTGTGCCCCTACAAGACGTCGTTTCCGAATAACCGCTACTACCTGTACCACTCGGGCAACGAGAACGCCGGTGCGTTCCGCAGCCACACGCCGCCTGTGCAGCGGGGGCATCGCGTGAAGGGCAAGGGCACCTCCGGCAAGAAGTTGTACGGACCGCTGGCCAAATCCGCACTCGCCCTTGGGGTTCGATTCCACCCGCAGACGACCGCGACGAAGCTGGTGCAGGATTCCTCCGGTCGCGTGATCGGGGTGGAAGCGACGACGATGCAATTCGCGCCGGCCGGCATCCGGCGGACGTATGCCGCCATGGCGGAGCTGTCGGCCAAGCCGGGTATCTACTACCCGCCGCTGCGTCGGCTGCTGGAACGGCGGCTGCGCAAGCTCGAGCAACGCCACGCCCGGCCGGTGCGGATCGAGGCGCGACGCGGGGTGGTGGTGTGCGCCGGTGGCTTCATCGCCAACCGCGGATGGATCGACCGGTACGCGCCGCAGTACTCGACCGGTCTGGAACTGGGTACCAGCGGCGACGATGGAAGCGGCATCGCGCTGGCGCAAAGCGTCGGAGCGGTCACCGAACGGATGGACAACGTCTCGGCCTGGCGCTTCATCACGCCGCCCAGCGCGTTCATCAGCGCCATCATCGTCGACGAACGAGGTGAACGGGTGATCGACGAGAGTCGATACGGAGCGGCCGTCGGGCAGGCCATGGTCCGCAATCATGGCGGGAAAGGGTGGCTGCTGGCCGACGCCGAGTTACTGAAAGAGGCTCGCCGACAGCTGGTTACGCAAACGTTGTGGTTTCAGCGCGCCCAGTCCGCGGCGCTGATGTTAACCGCAGCGGTAAAGGCGCCGTCGCTGCGCGAGGTCGCAAAAGCCGCCGGTGTCGATCCCGACGGCCTGCTGGCCACGGTCGAGGCCCACAACAACGCGATCGACAACGGGACGCCCGACCCCGTCGGCAAGCCTCCGGATTTCGTGCGTCGCATCAGTCAGGCTCCGTACACCCTGCTGAACATCGCAGTCCGTCCCAGCCTGATCAACCCGACCCCGATGCTGACTCTTGGCGGAGTCCGGGTCGACGAAGGCACCGGCGCTGTCGTCAACGAATCCGGCGCACCGATTCCCGGCCTGTTCGGCGCGGGACGCACGGCAATTGGAATCTGCTCCAATTCCTACGTCAGTGGGCTTTCGCTGGCTGACTGCGTGTTCTCCGGTCGCCGCGCCGGGACGCACGCCGCCGCGGCGTCTTAGAGCAGCCCTCCCGCTGTGCGCCGGCCGGGTCGCGGCAATACTGGTAGACGCCGTGGACAACTGACGACCCTGACGCCAGGAGAGCAAGCATGAGCGACGAACAGCCGACCATCATCTACACGCTCACCGACGAGGCGCCGATGCTGGCCACCTACGCCTTTCTGCCGGTACTGCGTGCCTTCGCCGAGCCGGCGGGCATCAACATCGAGGTCAGCGACATCTCGTTGGCGACGCGTGTGCTGGCCGAGTTTCCCGACTACCTGACCGAAGAGCAGCGAGTGCCCGACACGCTTGCCGAACTTGGCCGGCTCACGCAGCTGCCGGAGACCAACATCATCAAGCTGCCGAACATCAGTGCCTCGGTGCCGCAGCTGGTGGCCACCATCAAGGAACTGCAGGGCAAGGGCTACAAGGTTCCGGACTTTCCGCAAGACCCGAAGACCGACGAGGAAAAGGAGCTGCGGAGGCGCTACGCCAACGCGTTGGGCAGCGCGGTGAACCCGATACTGCGCCAAGGTAATTCGGATCGGCGCGCGCCCAAGGCGGTCAAGGAGTACGCGCGCAAGCACCCGCACAGCATGGCCAAGTGGTCGATGGCCTCGCGCACCCATGTCGCACACATGCGGCACGGCGACTTCTATGCCGGCGAGAAGTCGATGACTTTGGACCGCGACCGCGACGTGAAGATGGAGCTGGTGACCAAAGGCGGCGAGACCATTGTGCTCAAGCCCAAGGTGTCCCTGGACGACGGCGACGTCATCGACAGCATGTTCATGAGCAAGCAGGCCTTGTGCGAGTTCTACGAAGAGGAAATGGAGGACGCGTACGAGACGGGCGTGATGTTCTCCCTGCACGTCAAGGCGACGATGATGAAGGTCAGCCACCCCATCGTCTTCGGGCACGCGGTCAAGATCTTCTACAAGGACGCCTTCGCCAAGCACCAGGAGTTGTTCGACGAACTGGGCGTCAACGTCAACAACGGGTTGGTCGATCTCTACAACAAGATCGAGGAACTGCCCGCGACGCAACGCGACGAGATCATTCGGGACCTGCACGCCTGCCATGAGCACCGCCCCGAGCTGGCCATGGTCGATTCGGCCAAGGGGATCTCGAACTTCCATTCGCCCAGCGATGTGATCGTGGACGCCTCGATGCCCGCGATGATCCGCGCGGGCGGCAAGATGTGGGGCGCCGACGGGCGGCAGAAGGACACCAAGGCGGTGAATCCCGAGTCCACGTTCTCCCGCATCTACCAGGAAGTCATCAACTTCTGTAAGACCAACGGCGCGTTCGATCCGGTGACAATGGGCACCGTCCCCAACGTCGGCCTGATGGCCATGCAGGCCGAAGAGTATGGGTCGCACGACAAGACGTTCGAGATTCCCGAGGCCGGCGCCGCCAACATCGTGGACCTTGAGACCGGCGAGGTGCTGCTGACCGAGGACGTCGAACAAGGCGACATCTGGCGCATGTGCGTCGTCAAGGACGCGGCGATCCGCGACTGGGTCAAGCTGGCGGTCACCCGCGCCCGTAACTCCGGGATGCCGGTGTTGTTCTGGCTGGACCCCTACCGGCCGCATGAGAACGAACTGATCAAGAAGGTCCACAGGTACTTGGAGGATCACGACACCGAGGGCCTCGACATCCAGATCATGTCGCAGGTGCGGTCCATGCGGTACACGCTGGAACGCCTGATCCGCGGGCTGGACACCATCGCCGCCACCGGCAACATCCTGCGCGACTACCTGACCGACCTCTTCCCGATCCTGGAGTTGGGCACCAGCGCCAAGATGCTGTCCATCGTGCCGCTGATGGCCGGCGGCGGCATGTATGAAACCGGGGCGGGCGGTTCGGCACCAAAGCACGTCCATCAGTTGGTCGAGGAGAACCACCTGCGCTGGGATTCGCTGGGCGAGTTCCTCGCGCTGGGTGCCAGCCTGGAAGACATGGGCATCAAGACCGACAACGAGCGGGCCAGGATCCTGGCCAAGACGCTGGACGCCGCGACCGGCAAGCTGCTGGACAACGACAAGGGCCCGTCGCGTAAGACCGGTGAGCTCGACAACCGGGGCAGCCAGTTCTACCTCGCCCTGTACTGGGCGCAGGAGCTCGCCGCTCAGACCGACGACGCCGAGTTGGCTCGACACTTCGCCCCGCTGGCGGACGCGTTGGGCAAAAACGAAGAGACGATTCTGGCGGAGTTCGCCGAGGTGCAGGGCCAGGAAGCCGATATCGGCGGCTACTACTCGCCGGACCCGGACAAGACCGCGGCGGTGATGCGGCCGAGCAAGACGTTCAATGCCGTACTGGCGGATGCGCACGCCTGAACCTATTTGCCACCAATTATTTTGGCGCGGAACCTCCGAAAGTGGGCGCAAGCGAACTAGACTCCCGGCTTGTGACGCCGTCGAACCCTTGGGGCGACGAACGAGGACAACTCTCGCATCGGCTGCAGATGCGAGGTCAAAAACTCGGGCGCAGGCGGGCGCGGCGACTGTGCCGCAGCTTCGCGTGCGTCGGCGTTGATACCTCGCCGAGGCGGCTGCAGGCAATTCTGGCCGGCGCGCCCGCCGGGGATGTCGAGCTGACCGACGTCAATTTCGCGTTGATCGCGACGCGGTTCAACGATGACAAGCGTGCCGCCAGGTTGAAGGACTTGAAGCGGCGCGGCACCCGCTCGCTGATCTTCGCGGCCTTGTTCCTGGTCATGCTGAACTTCCTGTTCTGCATGGCCTACGCGCTGTTGAACCTGACGCAACAGGCGCCGCTCTAAATCGGTGACCAGGTTGCCGTCGGTTACGGCAATCCGTCGTTCCCGCCGTGACCGAGCAGCCCGCCGGTTCCGCCGGTGCCTCCCTTGCCCGTGGGCGTTCCAGTACCGCCGTTGCCGCCATTGCCGCCGTTGCCGAACACGATGGCGCTGCCGCCGTTCCCGCCGTTGCCGCCGGCCTTGCCTATACTGGCGCCGCCTTCGCCGCCGTCGCCGGCGTTGCCGAAAACCCCGGACTTGCCGCCGGCGCCACCGGCGCCGCCGAGGCCAGTGGGGCCGCCAGCGCCACCGCTTCCTCCTGCGCCGCCCGAGCCGGTGAGGATGCCGGCGTTGCCGCCCGCCCCGCCTTGCCCACCGCTGCCGGTTGCCAGGCCGAACCCGCCGGCCCCGCCGGCACCGCCGTAGCCGGCGAGGAAGCCGGCGTTGCCGCCGAGCCCGCCGGCCCCGCCGTTCGTGCCGCTTTGACCGCCGGCGCCGCCGGCGCCGCCAGAGGCGTTCAGGGCGAGGATTCCGGCGCTGCCGCCGGCGCCTCCTTGCCCGGCAGTACCGAAGCTGAAACCGCCGGTGCCGCCGTCGCCGCCGCCTGCGAACAGTCCGCCGGCCCCGCCGAACCCGCCGACCCCGCCGTTCCCGCCGTTGCCAAACCCACCGGTGCCGCCGGCGCCGCCGGTGCCGAGCAAGATCCCGCCGGCCCCGCCGGCCCCGCCTGCTCCGCCGTTGCCGCCGAAGCCGGTGCCGCCGTAACCGCCGATGCCGCCGGCACCGAGCAGTCCGCCTGTCCCGCCTACGCCGCCAGCTCCGCCGGTTCCGGTGAAGCCGATCGCGGCGGACCCGCCGGCCCCGCCGGCCGCGCCGGTGTCGAACAGCCCGCCCGCGCCGCCTGCGCCGCCGGCCCCGCCGACGGTAAGCAGGGAGGGGGCTCCGCCGGTTCCGCCGACGCCGCCCGCGCCGAACAACAAAGCGGCCCCGCCGGCCCCGCCGGCGCCGCCAGACACTCCGACGGCCGTTGAGGCTCCGCCGGCTCCGCCGGCTCCGCCGCTGCCGAACAAGATCCCGCCGGCCCCGCCTGCCCCGCCGGCGACGCCGGCCGCGCCCGACCCGCCGCTGCCGCCGTTGCCGAACAGCCAGCCGCCGCCTCCCCCGGGTGCGCCGGTTCCCGGAGTTCCGTTGGCGCCGTTGCCGATCAGTGGGCGCCCGGTCACGGTCTGGACGGGTGTATTGATAGCGGTGAGCGCCTGTTGCTGCAGGGTGTGGAGTGGGTTGGTGCTGGCAGGAGCGTTGGAGCCGTCGAGGCCCAGCAGTAGTCCGCTGATGCCGCCGCTGCCTATGCCGCCCGCGGTCACGCCGGTCCCACCACTGCCGGCGTTGCCGCCGTTGCCGATCAGCCCCCCGTTGCTGCCGCCGGCCCCGCCGTTGCCGCCGGTGGTGCCCGCGCCGACGGCGGCTCCGCCGCTGCCACCGTTACCGCCGTCGCCGAACAGGCCGGCCTTGCCGCCGGTACCGCCTGCGCCTCCTGTGGTGTTGGCGCCGAGGCCGGCTCCGCCCGCGCCGCCGGTTCCGCCCTCGCCGGCAAGCAGCCCGGCGTTGCCGCCCTGGCCGCCGTGCCCACCGGTGATACCGCCGGACGCCGCCGGCGCCGCCGGCGCCGCCGGCGCC
Organism: uncultured Actinomycetota bacterium; assembly: GCA_963735655.1. Taxonomy (GTDB): domain Bacteria; phylum Actinomycetota; class Actinomycetes; order Mycobacteriales; family Mycobacteriaceae; genus Mycobacterium. Next base: position 6,559 of record CAVTLW010000020.1, on the reverse strand, counting down.
GAAGAGCAAGCCGGCGTTGCCGCCGTTGCCGCCGGCCCCGCCGTTGCCGTCGTTTGCCCGCTTGGCCCGCCGGACCCGCCGGCGCCACCGTCACCGAACGCGAACATACCGGCGTTCCGCCGGCGCCACCGGCCCCGCCTGGTGGGCCGACCCCGCCGACACCGCCGGTGCCACCGGCGCCGAACAGCCCGCCTGCTCCGCCTGCCCCGCCGACCCCGCCGCCCCCGATTTGGCCAGAGCCGCCCGTCCCGCCGGTGCCGCCGGCGCCGAACAACCCACCGGTCCCGCCGGCCCCGCCGGCCCCGCCGCGGTCCGGTACCTTGCCCGCCGAGCCCGCCGGCTCCGCCGCTGGTGAATAGCCCGCCGGTGCCGCCGGTGCCGCCGGCCCCGCCGCGCCGCTTGCCCTGCGTACCCGCCGACTCCGCCGGCCCCGGCGGCGCCCATCAGCGCCCCGGCAGCCCCGCCGGCGCCGCCGGCCCCGCCCGCCCCTGGCGGAGAACCCGCCGGCCCCGCCGGCCGCCCGCGCCGAACAGCAAAGCGGCCCCACCGGCGCCGCCTTTCCCGCCGACACCGGCGGTGGCGACCCGCCGGCGCCGCCTGCCCCGCCGTTCCCGATCAATCCGGCGACCCCGCCCGCGCCGCCGTTCCCGCCGGTGCCCGCCGCGCCCGACCCGCCGGCCCGCCGTTGCCGTGCAACCACCACCGGCCCCGCCTGGTGCGCCGGTCCCGGGGGCACCGTTGGCGCCGTTGGCGATCAACGGGCGCCCGGTCAGCGCCTGCACGGGCGTATTAATCGCATCCAGCAGAGCCTGAAGCGGCGAGGCGTTGGCGGCCTCGGCGGCGGTATACGCCCCCGCGCCGGCGGTCAAGGCCTGCACGAATGAGCTATGGAACGCCGCCGCCTGCGCGCTGAGCGCCTGAAAACCCTGGCCGTGCGCGGAAAATAGCGCCGCGATGGCCGCCGACACTTCATCCTCGGCGGCGGCCAGCACCCCCGTGGTATGCGCGGCCGCCGCGGCATTGGCCGCGCCTATCGCGGACCCGATACCCGCCACATCCGAAGCCGCCGCTGCCATCGCATCCGGCGCCGCGAATACAAACGACATCTGACACCTCCCACTACGTAGGAAAGTCCGATCGCCCCGCGAGAAACCCCAGGCTTGGATCATATCGTGATACGAGTCACAGTTCCCGTTGGTTCAACACGACTTTCAGCGGGCTGGATCGTCCGCCTCGATGTCACCGGCCTCGGCCGCCGCTCGCAGTTGGTGAAAATCGTCGTCGGAACTGGCCCTGGCCGCTGTGGCATTGGTGAAAATCATCCAGCGATTTTCGGCGTAGGCGTACGACCACTCGGCAACCGCGCAGTGCACCGCGTCGCTGGTGCCCACGTAGCCGCGCAGGATCGACGCGTTCGCGCTCTGCGAGTGTGCGCGCGCCAGCAGCGCCGCGCACGCGCTGACGTACTCGCTGAACGTGGCCGCCGTCATGCCCTCGGTTTCCACGGTGCCCTTCATGTCGTGGAACTGGCGGACGTAGTAGTCGCGGCCTGTCTTTCGGGTCGTCCCGAGGAATACGTCCGACATGGCCTGCAGGATCTGCTGGCCATCGACGACGCGCACACCCTGGCCTTTCGCCTCGACGGCGGCGGTCAGGCTGCCCGGCTGGGGCCAGCCGCCGAATTCGTCGAGTACCGATCGAGTGGCCTCTTTGATCTGCAGCACCAAAGGGGTGTTGTTGGGGCCGACCAGGATCACCAAGTAACACCGGGTGCCGACGCTGCCGACGCCAACGACCCGCAGCGCGACATCGGTGATGCGAAAGTGCGACAACAGCAACGCGACGTCTGCCGGGACCGCGGCCAGATACTCTTCGACCGCCTCCACCAGCGGGGCTTCGATCTCCTCGTCAACGTGCTGCAGGACCGGCGGCGCTTCCCGCAGGCGCAGGGTCCCGTCCGGCCCGGTCTCCATGATCTTCTTGAAGACCCGCTCAGACGTGCTCTGGCGCGCTCGCGATGTCGTCCGCTGGATCACCCCGAGCATGCCCTTGGATACCTCGCCGGTGTAATGCTCCGGCTCCAGCGCAGGTAGTAGCGGCTCAGCACGTCCATGTCGAGCGTCGCTTCCAAAGCGGTTTGGTAGGTCACCAGCGCCTGTTCGACACAGCTGCGGATGGCCTTGGCGGGGTAGTCGGCGTGCCGACCCCCGATGATCGCGCTGGTGATCAAGCGCTTGACGTCCCATTCGGCGGGCGCGACGGCCGCTTCGTCAAAATCGTTCAGGTCGAACACTATTGAACGGTGTGGTGCGGCGTACATGCCGAAGTTCGAGACGTGAGCGTCACCGCAACACATGACTTCGATATCGGTGGACGGACTACCGGCGAGGTCGGCGGCCATGACCGCGGCCGAGCCCCGGTAAAACGAGAACGGATCGGTGAGCATCCGGGCGAAACGCAGCGGCACAAGTTCGCCCAGGCGCCCGGCGTTTTGCGCGACGAGAATGTCGGTGGCCGACCGCGGTGACGGTGTCAGCTGCGCGAGGGCGCGCCGTGGGGCCGTCTTTCGGAGCGCCTTGCCGCGTGTGACGTCCTCGCCTGGGACTTCGAGACCGATCAGGCGTTCACGCAACACCCGCTGCGGCATCTGAACAGCATAGGCGTTACTTACTTTCAGGCTGATTCTCACCGGTGTCGTGAGCTGGCCTAATCATTAGCATCGTCGGGATGAGTGGACCCCTGCGTGTCCTATCGTCGATGGCGCATTTCGTGGCTCAATGTCCTTGGTGTTGTCGCCATCGTCTTCGCGACGACCGCGATCGTGCTCAAGAACGTGCCGGACGACCGGTCCAACCAGCTACTCAACGTCTCCTACGACCCGACGCGTGAGCTGTACGCCGCGATCGACCCAGCTTTCGTCGCCCAGTTCCGCAGGGAAACCGGAATCAGCTTGGAAATCAAGCAATCTCACGGTGGCTCGGGCCGACAGGCGCGCAGCGTCGTCGACGGTACCCAGCGGGCCGACGTGGTGTCGCTGGCGCTGATCAGTGACATCGACGTCCTGCGCAAACGCGGCCTGATCGCCGCGACTGGCAACAGCGCCTGCCGAACAACTCGGTGCCGTATACGTCGACCATCGTCTTCCTGGTGCGTAAGGGCAATCCAAAAGCAATCCACGACTGGCCCGACCTGATCAACCCTGACGTCGCGGTCGTGACGCCGAATCCGCGGACGTCGGGCAACGGGCAGCTGAGCGTGCTCGCCGCCTGGGGCTCGGTGACCACCCGTGGCGGCAGCCCGGCCAGGCGGCCGACTACCTGCGGGCGCTATTGCACCACGTGGACGTCTCCGACACCGGCGCCCGTGGCGCGACCACGAGTTTCGCGACGCAGAAGATCGGTGACGTGCAGCTCGCGTGGGAGAACGAGGCGCTGCGCGAGGTGGCAGCCAACTCCGGCGAGTTCGAGATCGTCTATCCGCCGGTCAGCGTCCGCGCCGAGCCCGCGGTGGCCTGGGTCGACGCGAACGTCACCGATCCGAAGGTGGCGTCGGACGCCAAGGCCTATCTCGGTTACCTGTTCACCGACGCCGCGCAAGAACTGATGGCGCAACACGGTTATCGGCCATTCAAGCCAGAGATTCTGGCGAAGTATGCCAACCGGTTGCCCGCCCTCACATTGTTCCCGGTCACCGCAATCGCCAGCGACTGGAGCAATGCGCGGGAGAAGTTCTTCGGCGACAACGGAATTCTCGACACGGTGTCGGCGCCGCCGGTTACGGGGGCGTCGGCAACATGAATTACGGCTGGGTGAAGGGGCGATCCCGATCTGATCGCCGGCCTCACCGTCGCGGCTATCTCGTTCCCCCAGGCGATCGCGTACGCGTTGATCGCGGGTGTGGATCCCAAGTTCGGTGTCTATTCGGCAATCGTGGTGACCACGGTCGCGTCGATCTTCGGCTCGTCCTCGCATCTGATCAACGGACCGACAAGCGCCATTTCACTTCTCGTCTTCACCGCGCTGGCGTTCATCGACTCGGAGAACGCCGCCGGACTTCTACGAGGCGCTGTTCCTGCTGGGCGTCCTCGTCGGCGCGTTCCAGATCGTCATCGCGGTCTTCAAGCTGGGCAACCTGACTCGCTATATCTCGGAGTCCGTCATCATCGGCTTCATGGCGGCCGCGGCATTTCTGCTTGCCGTGGGGCAGTTGGGCAACGCGCTGGGCGTACACGACAAGGGCAACGGGCACATGCAGGTGCTGCGCCGGGTATGGCTCACCGTGTTCCGCGGCGATCCAATCAATTACCGCGCCTTGACCCTCAGCGTCGCGGCGGTACTGCTGGCGGTCGCGTTGCGAAAACTCTTGCAACGCTTCGGATGGCCGCAGATCGACATGCTTGCCGTGCTGGTCATCACCGCTCTGATCGCCTATCTCGCGGGCTGGTCGACGCCGGGGGCCGGGGTCGTACCGCGGTGTCACTGGCGGGGAAGGTCCCGCGCAGTACTGCCGACGCCGCATATCCCCGAGGTCCACATCGGCTGGCTGCCCGAGTTGTCGACGAGTGCGCTGGCCATCGCATTCGTCGGGATCATCGAGGCTCTCTCGATTGCCAAAGCCATTGCGCACCAAACCCAACAGAAGATCGACTACAACCGGCAGATCATGGCCGAAGGTCTGGCGAACCTCGCCGGCGGCTTCTTCCAGAGCCTGCCCGGCTCGGTCACTATCCCGATCGGCGATCAACTACCAGTCCGGTGCGGCGACGCGATTCTCCGGAATCGTCTCGGCCGCAACGGTGGCCGTGGCACTGCTGCTTTTCGCCCCGCTGCTGCGCTACGTTCCGCAGCCGGCATTGGCCGGGCTGTTGCTGGTGACCGCCGCTCGGCTGGTCGACTTCAAACGTTCGTCTCACGCTCAAAGCGTCTCGCTACGACGCGGGTCTGGTGATCGTCACCGCATTCACCGGGGTGGCAATCGATCTCGACAAGGCCGTCCTGCTCGGGGTGATCCTGTCGATCCTGCTGTTCGTGCCGCGCGCCGCCAGACTGAAGGCCAAAGAGCTCGTCGTCGCACCCGAACGTGTGGTCCGTGAACGTGTTCCCGGTGATCCCTTAACCCTCCCATCGTCATCTATGACCTGGAAGGTGGAGTTGTTCTTCGGCGCCGCACCGGAATTGGACCGTCACCTCACCGAACTCGCGCAGCGGATCGACGCCGACGACGAGCGAGACTCGTGGTGCTGCGGCTCAAACGCGTGCGCCATCCGGACGTCGTTTGCATCGAGCGCAGCGATCACTTCCTGCGCGAGTTGACCGAGCGCGGCGTGACGGTTCTGCTGGCCGGCGTGCGCCCGGACAGCGTCAGGGTGCTGAATAACGTTGGCCTGCAAAGCTGGTTCCCCGCGGACCACGTCTTCCCCGAGGAAGACGTGGAGTACTCGGCAACGCTGAAGGCGGTGCGCTACGCCCACGCCAAACGCGACGCCGTGGGGGCTGGAGCCGGCCGAGGCAGCGGAGGATCCAGACTTCTATTACCTCGTGTAGACGGTAGTCCCATTGGTCACACGAGCACCGTCAGCAGCCCATTAGGCGATTTACAAACGCGATATCACGGGTGATATCGCAGCATGGCTAGGGCGCCGACGATTCCTCTGACACACGGGCACTGATATCGCGGGCGATAGCGCGTTTTGAAAGTCACCTCAGTGTCGGTCGCGCAGCGGTCGCTAGGGACTGCCTGCCTTCGCCGCTCCGACGACGCCGCCATCGACCAGTAGGTCGGTGCCGGTGATGAAGGTGGCGTCGGGTGCCGAGCAGGAAGGCTGTTGCGGCGGCGATGTCGTCGGCGGTCCCGATCCGGCCGGTCCCGGACATGGCGATCATCGCCCGCATGCCATCGCCGACCGAGGAGGCAAGTTCCTGCTGCCCCATCGACGTCGAGATGATTCCGGGGCTGATCGAGTTGATTCGCGCGCCGCGCCGGCCCCACTGTACGCTGGCAGCCCTGACGCGAATATGGTTGGCCTGCTTGGCAACTGCGTAAGCGATACCGGGAACTGTTGCCGGCTGGCAAAGTCCAACTGCAGCAGTTCGCCGGGTGGGTTGTGGGCCAACGCTCTTCTTGTTCGGCGGTCGAGTGGGGGAACCAGGTGTCCGCCCATGCTGGCGATCACGACTCCAGCCCGCCCGGCGCGATCACCTCGCCGAACTCCTGAAGCACCCAGCGCGACGCCGACCAGGTCTACCGCCAGTATGGCTTCGGCCGACGCCTGCGCCGGGGAGAGTCCGGCAGTGTGCGCAAGCTGCGTGATGTTGCCTAGCGAGGCTGCGAATTCGGCAAGGCTACGAACCGATTTCGGTGACGAGACGTCGACGGTGCAGCTTTCGACGTGGTGGCCGTTGGCCGACATCGATTCGGCCACCGACACCAGCGTCTCTTCGTTGTAGTCGGCCAACAGCACCGTCTTGCCGGCACCGAGTCGCCGGGCAATCGCCTGGCCCATGCCGCCGACTCCGATCACGACCAGAACTTCCGTCACTGCGTCACTCCATTTCCGCCG
>CAVTLW010000019.1:0-16941 GCA_963735655.1 uncultured Actinomycetota bacterium | reverse complement strand
GACCGAGCTGTTGAAACCAACGCCTCGAAATTACTTATCGCGCAGCCAATCTCGGCTGGCGTCTGGCAGATCCTGATCGAGGACGTGGTCAGTCAGCCCCAGGTGAGACTCCAGGCCTTGTCAGCGTACGCCAGCTGGGCTTTCTGGCGCAGGTCGAGCACGGGCGCGGCGCACCGCTTGATCGAGCATGTGTTGGGCCACATCAGCCAACTTGCGGTGCTCAGATTGGCTCATCGCCCGCAGTTGGGCGAACGCCTCGTCGGCGCTACGCCCCGTACGCCCGCGGATGAGGCCGATCGCTTGATCGATCACCGGGCGGGTGGACAACGCCGTCTGCAGTTGGACCGTAAGAGCAAGTGCGTCGGCAAGGATCTGCGCGTTGTACACAGCGACGGCCGCCGGTTTGGCGAACGCCTCCCCGAATTCAGCGGCGTGCTCGTCGAAAACGTCTTTGCCGTAGGCATATACATTGATGGCCCCGACGACCCGATCAGACAGCAACAGCGGTAGCGACAGTGCACTGTGCACCCCTAACCTGCCTACGCGCGGACCGAACCTCGGCCACATCTTCTCCCCGCCCAACGACCCTGAACGCACCGTGCGACGTTCCAGCGCCGCGGTGATGCAGGGCCCCTCGTTGACCGTCACGTACTGGATTTCGTCAATCTCGGCGACAAAGGGAGCGCTGGCCGCCAACGCCGCGACGATGTTGTCCGCCCAGTCAAGATTGAGCAACGTCACCCCAGCACCATCTGCTCCCGGTATCGCGCGCACCGCGAATGTCGCTACCTCCGAGAGCAACTCGGGCAAGCGGCGATGATCGGCGACTAGACCCGCGAGATTGCTGATTGCCGCCCGCAAGTCGGCGTCATCAGCACTGAGCTGCTCCGATGTCCGCAACCCCAGCGGTGCCGCATCAGTGTCTTCGGTGGACTCCACCATTGCCAGTACCCACTTCATTCCATGTACCCCGGGCGCACCCGCCACGAGATGACACCCATCCTAGGGCGAAGTCGGCTGGTCGGTCGAAAGTGAGCCGCTTTATGTCGCGGGAACCGTCCAACCGGAGTAATGTGACGACTGCTGAGAATCTCAGCTGGTCAGGGACGGATTTCAGCCGTACGCTGTTGAATCCAAGGAGCGTTTGCTCCGAGTCCTGACATGCCGGTGATCGTCCGGACGACTGGATCACCATGACCGACACATTGTCGCACTCTGCCGCCCCGCTGGGCGATGCCACTTTCGCCACGCCGGATACCGGCCAGTTAGCCCGGTTGGACACTCACTGGATGGAGTCGTCGGTGGCCGTTGTCAGCGCCCACGGCGACATCGACAGTATGAACGCACATACCCTCACCGAGTATTCACTCGCTAACCTGGCCCGTTGCCGCGGGCTGATCCTGGATCTGACCCGCCTGGAATTCTTTGGCGCCGCAGGTTTCTCGGAGCTGCACAGAATCTCGGTGAGCTGCGCGCGCGCTGGAATAGGCTGGGCGTTGGTACCCGGTGTTGCGGTATCCGTTGTTCTACGAGTCTGCGACCCGGACGGCTTGCTGCCAGCGGCCGATACCGTCAGGGCGGCACTGGCCGGCGTCGGAGAGTCGGCGTCCGATGCTGACGATCCCGAAAAGACTTGTGGTATCGGTGACATGGGGTAGCGACCTGATTACCGGTCCTGCGAACCGGGTGATCGCGACCGTGCAGAACGGTGTCGAGGTGCTGCGGTTCGGTGGTTTTCAGACCGGATCGCGCCCGTCGCCGTTTCAGATCGTGGAGCGCTGCGATATGTACCGGCTCCGACGGTATTTTCCCGACGGCGCGAACGATCCGTCACGACCGCCGGTAGTACTTGTGCCGCCAATGATGATGTCAGCCAACGTGTTCGACGTCACCAGAGACCAGGGCGCGGTCGGGGTCCTGCATGATCTCGGTGTCGACGCATGGGTGGTGGACTTCGGTTCACCGGATCGGGAAACAGGTGGGCTGGAACGCACGTTGAGCGACCATGTCGTCGCGCTGAGCCGGATCATCGACTCGGTGCACGCGCACACCGGCCGCAAGGTGCATCTGGCGGGCTATTCGCAGGGCGGCATGTTCTGCTATCAAACCGCGGCCTACCGACGTTCCGAGGGCCTGGCCAGCGTCATCACGTTCGGTGCGGCAGTCGATTCGCTCAACGGTCTGCCGTTCGGAATTCCCGCGGCCCTGGCGGGCCGCGGCGCTCAATTGATCGCCGACCACGTCTTCAACCGTCTCTCGGTGTCCGAATGGATGGCTCGTACCGGGTTTCAACTTCTCGACCCGATCAAGACCGTCCGGGCGAGATGGGACTTTCTTCGGCAACTCCATGACCGAGAGGCGTTGCTGCCCAGGGAACAGCAACGCCGCTTCCTCGAGGTGGAGGGCTGGGTGGCGTGGTCGGGTCCCGCGGTCGCCGAACTGTTGCGGCAGTTCGTGGTTCATAACCGAATGATGGCCGGCGGCGCAGTGATCGATGGAACGTTGATCACGCTCGCCGAAATCACCTGTCCGGTCCTTGCATTCATCGGCGAGATCGACGACATCGGCCAACCCGCGTCGGTGCGAGGAATCCGGCGGGCCGCCCCGCGCGCCGAGGTGTCCGAGGCGCTGTTGCAGGCAGGTCACTTCGGGCTCGTTGTCGGATCGACCGCTGCCACGCATACGTGGCCCACCGTGGGTCAATGGATGCTCTGGCAAGACGGTCAAGGTCCCAGGCCCGAAGGCGTGCACGCGATGGAAACCGACCCCACCGTCGGGACCGATGGCGAAGTTGGGTTGTCGTCGCGTATCGGTCACTCGGCGGGTGCGCTGGCCGAACTGGGCATCGGCGTGAGCCTGGGGTTGGCCGACGCCGCCGTGACGATGGCGCGCAGCGGCAGAGACGTCGCCGGGGAGGCGGTGCGTACCATCCCCCGACTCGCCCGCCTCGGGCGTCTGCAGCCGCATACCCGGGTGTCGTTGGGAAGCTTGATGGCCGAACAGGCGAACAGAGCGCCCGAGGAGGAATGCTTTCTCTTCGAGGATCGGGTCCACACCAACGCGGCGGTTGATCACCGCATCAACGACGCGGTGCGCGTTCTCATCGCCGTCGGTATCCGTCAGGGCGCCCACATCGGTGTATTGATGGACACCAGCCCCAGCGCCGTGGTCGCGATCTCGGCGTTGTCGCGTCTCGGCGCGGTGGCGGTACTGCTACCCCCAGGCGACGACCTCGTCGCCGCCGTCCAGCTGTGCGAAGTGGCCGACATCGTCACGGACCCACACCATCTGGACTCGGCCGCCACGACCGGCGCGAGGGTGCTCGTCCTCGGTCACGGCCGCACCGCAGACCTCGCCCCGACGGAGTCGGACCGGGTCGTAGCCCTGGACCGTATCGACCTGTCCGATGAGCGGCTGCCGCAGTGGTACCGGCCGAACCCGGGCCGCGCAAGTGACCTCGCCTTCGTGTTCTTCAGCACGACGGGAGGACGCCGGGTGGTCAAAGAGGTCACCAATCATCGGTGGGCGCTGTCGGCCTACGGCACGGCCACTGCGGCCGCACTCGGCCGCGGTGACACCATCTATTGCCTGACCCCGCTGCACCATCCGTCGGGTCTGATGGTCGGCCTCGGCGGCGCGGTCGCCGGCGGGTCGCGCATCGCCTTGACCCGGGGTGTCGACCCAAGCCGCTTCGCCGACGAGGTCCACCGCTACGGGGTCACCGTGGTGACCTACACCTGGGCCATGCTGCTCGAGCTGGTGGAGGCGGCGTCGCCCGAGCTTGCCGAACATCATCCGATCCGCCTGTTCATCGGCGCCGGAATGCCAATCGGGCTGTGGCACAAGGTCACCGACCGGTTCGCCCCGGCCCGAGTGCTGGAGTTCTATGCCTCCACCGAGGGGGACGCGGTGCTGGCTAATGTCGCCGGTAAGAAGACCGGGGCCAAGGGCCGGCCGCTGCCCGGCAGCACCCAGATTCGGCTCGCCGCCTACGACGCCGCCTCGGGCGGGTTCACCGAGGATGAGCACGGTTTCGTACGCTCCTGCGCGGACGACGAGGTGGGCGTGCTGCTCGCCAAGCCCCGCTCCGGACTCGATGCCGCACGCGTGTCCATGCGATCGGTTTTCGCGAAAGGAGACACGTGGATCACTACGGACCATCTGTTTCGCCGCGACAGCGACGGCGATTACTGGTTCGTCGACAACAGGAACACCGTGATCCAGTCGGTGCGCGGACCGGTGTGCTGCCAGCCGATTTGCGACGCGCTCGGCGACATCACCGCGATCGACCTGGCCGTGGTCTATCCCGTTGCGACCGACACGCACGATGTCGCGGTCGCGGCCGTGACGCTTGGCAAAGACGGCGTCCTCACGGCGGCCCGCCTGACCATCGCGTTGGGCGGCCTCCCCCGCAACCAGCGTCCGGCGATCGTCCACATTGTTGAGCGCATACCGCTCACGCCCGCCTACCGCCCACTGTCGACCGCGCTGCAACGGGCCGGGCCGCCGGCGCCCGGGGAAACTACCTGGTACCACGACTTCACTGACGGCCATTACCGACAAGCCGCCAGCATCGGCGGCGAGCCGCGACGTCTAGCCACAGCAACAGTGAAGAGCAAGTAGATGGGCCAGGTCCGCCGGCGGGTTCCCGGACCCGACCTCGGAGTCAGCCAGGGCCACGCAGGTGTTGACGACAAGTTCGGTGAAGGGGACCCTGGACCGCGATGGCCCAGCCCATGCCCTCGGACGCCCACCCGGGCGCCGCATCAGAGCGGAGGCGGTTCCCCAAAACGTGGCCGGCCACCCCCGCGGCGCATTGGGGGCCCTCACCGACGGTGCCGTAGCGAGTAGCGCCGCTGTGCGAGAGCCCCTCGCTCTGCCAACATTCCGCGCAAACAGCGGCCCGGGGATTCATCCGGCCGATAAGAAGGGCCCGAATGTCTGACCAAGCGTCGTCGTCCTCCGCGACACAGATCGCCCAAAACAGCGTGTTCGAACGATTCGCTCGCGCCGGATACATAGTGAGCGGCCTGCTGCACATGATCATCGGCTACCTCGCGATCCGGCTTGCTCTAGGCGTTGGGGACGGCACCGCTGACCAATCCGGGGCGCTAGCGGCGTTGGCGGCCAAACCGGGTGGCATCGTCGCGCTGTGGGTTGTCGTGGTCGCGCTTGTGGTTATGGGGCTGTGGCGCCTCGTCGAAACAGCACTCGGTCGGTCGACCGACCCGAAATCCCAAGGCGCATCATCGGAAGTGTTGGACCGGGTGAAGGCCTTCGCGTTAGCAGTGGTCTATTTGGCGCTCGCATACTCTGCTTTCGGATTCGCCCGGGGCGCCGGAAAGTCCACCGGGAAGCAGAATTCGGCGATGAGCGCACGCCTGATGCAGACCGGCGCCGGCACGATTGCCCTCATCGCCGGCGGCGTGATCATCGTCGCGGTGGGCGGATATCACGTCTACAAGGGAGCCAGCCACAACTTTCTCGACGACCTCAAGGGCAAGTCCAGCGACCTGGTGCGACGACTAGGCATGCTGGGCTACATCGCTAAAGGCCTGGTTATCGCGGGTGCCGGGGTGTTGGTCGTCGTCGCGGCGTGTCGTTCGGAGCCGAACACGGCCACCGGACTCGACGGGGCTCTCAAAACACTCGGGGCCCAACCCTACGGAGCGGCACTCCTGATCGCCGCCGGCCTGGGAGTCATCACCTACGGCTTGTACAGCTTCGCCATGGCCCGATACACGAAAATGTAAGCGCGTCCAGCGGACTCGCTTGCCAGCCAACCCGATACCAGCCACCCCAGGATCAGCGGTCGACCGTTCGCCGCATCTCGGTTCTGATCAGGTTTTTCGATTCGTCAGATCGGTGTCCCGCGGTGTGGTGGCGATGAAGTCGTCAACGATTTCCACCACCGCTGTCGGAGATTCGACGTGCGGAAAGTGCCCGACACCGGCGAGCACCTCAAGCCGGCTACCCGGCACGGCCTCGTGAGCGGCGTAGCCGTGGGCAACAGGAATGATCCGGTCCTGCTCACCCCAAATCAGCAAGGTAGGTAATCCATGACCTAGATGGATCTTGCCGAGTGCACTGACCGCCTGGCCGCGGTAATCCACCACCGAGCGCAACGTACGCAAGAACGCCTGCCGTGTCTGCCTATCCGACAACGAGGAATAGGCATTCCACATCTCGCCGGCGCGCGGCGATCGGATCCCGGCCGACGTGAGCCACGACCCCAGCTTGTTGCCGACTTTCAGCACGGGTTGCGGCGCGACCACAGGCAGCACCAGCTCGGTTCCAGGTGCTGACAGCATCCGCAATATCCAGCTCAGGTCGGGCCCGAGGCCACCGCTACTGATGAGAATCAGTCGCTGGCAGTAGTCGCGATGTTGGTAGGTGAACTGCATGGCCACACCGCCACCGAGTGATTGACCGACCACGGTCGCGCGGCTGATACCTAGTTCATCGAGCAGATCACGCAGCGACGCCGCGAACGCGCCCAACGAATAATCACCGCGCGGTTTGCTTGACTCACCGTGCCCCAACAGGTCCGGTGCTACCACTCGATATTTCTTTGACAACTGCGGGATAACCGCCCGCCAGGTCGCCGAACTTCCCGCCATGCCATGAATCAACAGCAGCGCCTCGCCGGTCCCCGCGTCCCGATAGGCAACACGCTCACCGTGCAAATCGAGGTAGTGCATCTCGGTCACGTGAATTCTCCATCCACGGGTGTTCGGGCAGGCTGACACGAAGTCATGACAATCGCTTCCCGATCGCCAGCCACTATAGCGCAAACCTACGGTGCCGTAAGTTACCGGCAAGTAATGCACCGCTCTCGGACGGTCGCCCCGAACCAGATATGCCTCGTCGGTCTTTGGAGTCGACGCGGACCCGCATGAGGGTGATGTCGCCATGGGCCGCAAGCTGATTCCCCACTCAAATCCGGGCGCGAGAATGGCGATGAACGACAAGTTGCCGATTCGCGGGCAGTACCACTTTTACGACCCACTTGGTACAGCGGTGATTCAATTGCCGCAGGGCCATTTTCGGCGCAGTTGAGACCTAACGACAGCGAATCGCGTGGTGGCCGAGAAGGTTCCGCGGCACCCGGGCGCATCCTCGAGCGGCATGTGCCCGGCGCCGGAATGCCTTGGAACGGCATGCGTGCCGCGGAGATCTACTCGATCGGGCTGGTTAACGACGAGCGGACACTACGGCAGAGGTGCGATCGCACGCCGCAAGGCGATTAGCAAATTCCCGGGCGAGTGTGCGCCCCTGCGGTATGGTTTATCGCGGTTGACTCCCCAGCCTCCCGGAAACGTCCGGTGGCGATCTCTAAGAGGTCCCCGCCCGCAACGTGTCTGCACAACTGTCGACTCAACCGGGTGGTACCAGGTTGACCTACATTGACGGATTGGCGTGCCTAGCACTTCAAGGGTGATTGCCGCACCTATCGGCAATATCGGCGCGCCTCAGCGCCTGATGGCCTGTCAGTACGTATCGTCAGTGCGTCTGAAATGCTCGACACCTCGCTTGACCGCATTGACGGACCATCGGGCGCGTGCTTGAAAGGAGCAGGCTCCCCCATCGCAGTCATCGTCGGCCTCATTCCCGGGCAGGCGGCAGTCGTACCGCAACGGCACCAGAAGAGTTGGTGCGCCCGCAATCTTCATCCGAGCTTCACGCCTCGATACCGACGTATTCAACGCCTCACTCGTGCATGCGCGTCCGTCGTTGAACGCCCCGGCCCACGGTCGGAGGCCAACAACGGCGCTGCGGCGCCGGAGCCAAAGGAATGGCCATGAGCAAATTCACCGAAACGATGTATGGCACCGCTCAGTCCAGTTCGAAGGGTCTGGTCACCGGGGAGCCGGGCTGTCCGGTCCGGCAAACCTGGGGTGAGGTGCATGAACGGGCCCGCCGGGTCGCGGGTGGCTTGGCCACCGCCGGCGTCGGCCCCGGTGATGCCGTCCCGGTGTTGGCCGGCGCCCCGGTCGAGATCGCGCCGACCGGGCAAGGCGTCTGGATGCGCGGCGCCAGCCTCACCATGCTGCACCAGCCCACTCCGCGCACCGATCTGCAACGCTGGGCCGAGGAGACCACCGCCGTCGTCAAGATGATCGGCGCCAAGACGGTTGTCATCTCCGACCCGTTCATGGCCGCGGCCCCGCTGCTGTCAGAGCTGGGCATGCAGGTGCTGACAATCGACCGGCTACTCGACAGCCGCCCGATCGATCCGGTCGAGACCGCTGACGACGACGTCGCACTCTTACAGTTGACGTCGGGGTCCACCGGGGCGCCCAAGGCCGTACAAATCACGCACCGCAACTTCGTGTCCAACGCCGAGGCGATGTTCCTCGGCGCAAACGTCGACATCGATACCGACGTGATCGTGAGCTGGTTGCCGCTGTTCCACGACATGGGCATGACCGGATACTTAACCGTGCCAATGTATTTCGGCGCAGAGCTGGTCAAGATCACTCCGATGGACTTCCTGCGCGACATCCTGCTGTGGGCGAAGCTCATCGACAAATACCAGGGCACGATGACCGCCGCGCCGAATTTCGCGTACAAGCTGTTCGCCAGACGCCTTCGCAAGCAGGCCCAGCCCGGCCAGTTCGACCTGTCCACCCTGCGATGGGCGCTGTCGGGTGCCGAGCAGGTCGAACCCGCCGATGTCGAAGACCTCTGCGACGCCGGCATGCCGTTCGGATTACGTCCGGAGGCGATCCTGCCGGCCTACGGCATGGCCGAGACGACGGTGGCGGTGTCGTTCTCCGAGTGCGGCGCAGGCCTGGTGGTCGATGAGGTCGATGCAGACTTGCTCGCCGTACTGCACCGAGCTGTTCCGGCCACCAAGGGCAAGACCCGGAAACTGGCCACCCTTGGTCGTCTGCTGAAGGGGCTGGAGGCGCGCGTCGTCGACGAAGACGGCAGCATCCTGCCCGTCCGGGGCGTCGGCGTCATCCAGGTGCGCGGCGAATCGGTGACGCTGGGCTACGAAACGATGGCCGGTTTCGTCCCGGCTCAAGACGACCGGGGTTGGTATGACACCGGCGACTTGGGATACTTCACCGAGACCGGCCACGTCGTAGTCTGCGGCCGGGTCAAGGACGTGATCATCATGGCGGGCCGCAACATCTACCCGACGGACATCGAACGCGCCGCCGCACGCGTTTCCGGGGTCCGGCCGGGCTCCGCCGTCGCGGTGCGCCTCAACGCCGGACACGCGCGGGAGACGTTCGCCGTCGCCGTGGAGGCAAACAACTGGCAGGACCCGGCCGAGGTGCGCCGCATCGAGCAACAGGTAGCGCACGAGGTGGTTGCCGAGGTCGATGTCCGGCCCCGCAACGTGGTGGTGCTCGAGCCGGGAGTGATCCCCAAGACGCCCTCGGGCAAGCTGCGGCGCGCTCATACGTTGGCGTTGGTCGGCTGAACTCCCGGGACGGGACCCGACGGCGTGTACATTTGCCACCAAGGGTGTACGCAAGGGAGAGATGTTGGCCGACTTCGACGCCCAGCCCGGTCGCAAAGCGCTAGCGTTGCCCGAATTCGCCTCTGGCCAACGCGTGGCAGACGAAGCGGATCTCGAAGCAGGACTCCGCGGATTGGCCGGAATTGTGGCCGGTGCCCGAGGGGTGATCGACCTTCTCCGGGATGTGGCGGAGTTCGCGGTCCAGGCGATCCCCGGCGCCGATGATGCCAGCGTCGCGTTGACCGACCCGCGACATGGCATATCCAGCGTGCAGACCTGGGCGGCCACGGCGGAACTTGTGCAGGAGATCGACGCGGTCCAGTACACCGAGCTCGGCGAGGGTCCAGGCATTACCTGCATGCAGTCGGGCCGACCCACAGTGAGCGGCTCGCTGGGCAGCGATAATCGTTGGCCGCACCTCGGTGGACGGGTAGCCCGGATGCGCGTGCACTCCGCGCTCGCGCTGCCGTTGATGGTCGACGACCAAGTGATCGGCTCGATCAACGCCTATGCCAAAAACCGCGACGCGTTCGCCGAGCACGCCGTGCGGTTGGGCTCCCGGTTCGCCAAGCCCGCGGCGGTCTCGGTATACAACGCACAGTTGCTGGCCGACGCGCATGAGCGGACCTTGCGGTTGCAGCGCGCTTTGGAAAGCCGAACCGTGATCGATCAGGCTATCGGCATCATCCGCAGCCGGTCAGGTGGCAGCGCTGACGAAGCCTTCGAGCGGCTCACGCACATCAGCCAAACCGAGAACGTCAAGCTATCCGCCGTCGCCGAGCAGCTGGTAGATGAGGCGGTGCGGCGCGCCCGCGCACGGCATCGCTGAACCCGTCGTCACAAGGGCCGCGCCGCAAGCTCGGCCAAGGCCGCCACGAGCAGCGGGCGAGAATACCGATCGGTCATTAGTTTGCGGGCAACGTCGGTCAGGTGTTCGCCGCTGTCCCGCGAGTAGGTCCGCAACAGACTGAACGCCTCTTCCACCGACACGCCCAGCACTTCGCGGAGAAATCCCTTGGCCTGCTCGACGATGATGCGGCTCGCCAGCGCGGAGCGCAGTCGCGGCATGACGGTCGAGGGTGTGGGTGGGTGTTCCTGCAAAATCGCGACGCACGCGATGTGTGTCAGGGTCTGGCCCACGAGCAGATCGGCTTCGTCGAGCTCGCCGGGGCGGACACCGAACAAGCCGAGCGCTCCGAACACGATGCCGGCAGCCCTCATCGGGACCGCGTGCACCGAGGCGAAGCCGGCCTCGACGGCGGCCGGCACAAACAGCGGCCACCGTCCGACTGTCTGTTCGATGTCGGCGACCGAAACCGGTTCGCCGGAGGCGTAACAGTCCACGCACGGACCTTCGTCGGCTTGCAGCTGGAACAGTTCCAGCTCGCGGGCCGCCTCCGAGGTGGCGGCCAGTAGGCGGAGCTGGTGCAGCGGGTCGGCGAGCAGAAACGCCGCTGCCTCGACGTCGAGCAGCTCAGCACAGCGTTCCGTCAGCCCGGTCAGCAACTCGACGACGTCGAAATCGTCGAGCAGGCTATCGACAAGGGCAACGACGGCGTTCAACACACGGGTTTCACGAGGGGTGTCGCTCACGTTGTCCCCCTTTCTGGACGATCTTTCCGGGCGATTGCCTTTGGGCGGGCGCGCATCAGTCGGCCTCGAGCTTCAGTCGATGGTCAAGAATGTCGCGGGCGACGTCGTTGACGCTGCGGCCGGCGGCGTAAGCGTAGGCGCGGAGCCGGACCAGGGCCTCAGCCGGCTCGATCTCGAGCTGGGCGACGAGCACGCCGGTGGCCTGGCTGACCTCCGCGCGGCTCAGCGTGTTCAATTCGGCCCAGGCATTGCTATTCGGGTCGGCCACGGCGGCCTGCAGGTCACCGTCCAGGAGGTCCAGTAGCGGTACGCCGGCGATCTCCGCGGCGGCGACGGCGCCGGCCAATTCGTCACTGAGCAGTGAGCCGGGCCGAGCGCGGAAGAGGTCGAGGGCGCCAACAAATTCGCCGGCCACGAGGATGGGTACCGCGGTGACGCTTCTGATCTGGTGGCCGAGCATCGCGGGCCCGTAGGCGGGCCAGCGCACCTCCTCGGGATCGGCGAGGTCGACGGCCAGAATCGGAATCCGCCCGGTGACGGAGTCCAGGCACGGTCCCTCGCCCAGGGTGAATTGCAGTTCGTCGTACATGCGTGCAGGCTCGCCGCTGGATCCCAGTGTTCCGCCGCTCGCACCGTCGAAGACGAGCGAAATCGCCGCCGCGTCAATGTCGAACAGAACCACACAGGCCCGGCACAGACGGTCGGCGGCTTCTACCCCGCGCCGGCCGTCGACGGCCGCGAGGAGCTCCTGGTGGATGGCCACATTCAGCCGAACCGTGCAGCGGCCGCGTGACCGCCCGGGGGGATTGACGACAACGTCATCCCTCCACCTTTCACTAGTTGAAGGGATTTGACGAGCGAAACGCCGCTGTCACCCGCGTGCTACCCGCGCCTGCTGCGCCGTGCGCTTCGCCGAAAAGCTACCGCGCGTCAGCTCGCCGCCGAATGCGTTTGAGCCGTAACGCATCACGCGCTCGAGGGCTGGAAAGCCTTGCCGGACGCGACCTCTGAACTGCCTGGGCCTCCGACTAGGCCGAATAACTTCTCGTCCGGCGTCGATTGTTTCCGGCGAGAATTGCGGTCGCCAATCCGCCGCTCGGCACATCGTCGCCGAAGCGCGCTGAGTGTGATCGTTTCGCGGGAATCCGGAATCTGTCTTCGGACGCGGTCTCTGGCGCGTCGTCGGAGGTCGCGGAAAGAAACCGGTCCGGCAGCGCCAGTTTCCAAATCGTGCGCTCGGTGAGCAGGAACTGGCGAAGTAAGGAGCCAGTCGTGTACGGCAGGTCGTAGGCGAGGCACAGGGCGCGCACCCGCTCGGCGATCTCGGGGTACCGATTGCTCGGAAGATTCGGGAAGAGATGATGTTCGATCTGGTAGCAGAGGTTTCCACTCATGAACCCAATTACCCGCCCGGCCCGGAAGTTCGCGGCACCCAGCATTTGCCGGAGATACCACTCCGGTTTCGTCTCATCTTCGAGCACGGCCGGGGTGAACTTCTCGGCTCCGTCAGCGAAGTGGCCGCAGATGATCACGGCGTACGCCCACAGATTGCGCAGCACGTTGGCAACCACGTTGCCCGCGAGAACGCGGCGCCAGCGCCGCCGGCTCAGCGCGGGAAAGAGCACGTAGTCTTTGCCGGCCTGGCGAGCCATCTTGCGGAGCATGATTTTCTTCTGGGCGGCTTTGCCGGCGTCTGTCGCCTCGAGATCCTGCGCCGAATACAAGCCGTGCAGTGCTATGCCCCATTCGAAGACGACCGCCAGCAGGATCGCGCGCAGCGGCTGCACCAAGGCGCTGGGCTTCCACTGCTGGTCACGGGTGACTCGCATGATGCCGAACCCGAGGTCGTCGTCCACGCCGACGACATTCGCGAAGACGTGGTGCCGGTAGTTGTGTGAATGCCGCCACTGCGGCATGGGACCGGCCATGTCCCACTCCCACGTGCTGGAATGGATCTCGGGGTCGTTCATCCAATCCCACTGACCGTGGGCGATGTTGTGGCCGAGCTCCATGTTCTCGATGCTTTTGGCCGCGGCCAGGGCCGCCGTTCCAACGATCCAGCCGACCTTGCCCTTGCTCGCGGCGATGGCCAGCCTCGCCGCGATGTCGAAGCATCGCTGAAAAGCGATGGCGCGCGTGATGTAAGCGCGATCTTTGGCGCCCAGCGAAGCCTGGACATCGCAACGGATTGCTTCGAACGCGGCCGCCAGTGACTCGAGTTGGGCCTCGCTCAGATGGGCGTATTCAGGTACGTCGGTGATGGCCATCGAATCTCAATACACGTCCGATCTTGGGTGGTTGTTCAGGCGCAAGACACATGGGTTGGCGCGAGGTCGGGTGAGGCCGGGTACTTGTCGGTCAGCAGAACTGCGGCAACAGGCGACAATCGGTTTCGAGCCGGCCCTGAATACGGCTGCACTGCTGACTCAGTTGCCGTCGCCGCCCGCGTCACCAGAGTTGGGCGCTACGGCTTGAGTGCGACGGTAGCCCTTCACGGCGCAATCCAGCAACACAATGGGCCTCACGTCGACCTCAGCGGCTGCATGGTCGGTGACCGCGCGCGACTCCTTGCGTCTGTCTTCAGTGCCGTGGCAGCAGGGTCAATGGGCCAGGTAATGGGTATTCCAGATTCCAGCAATGTGATCACCCACCAGAGGAGTTCAAGTGATCGGAACAATTATCGGCGCCATCGCCATCGGGCTCGTCGTGGGTGCCCTCGCCAGGCTCGTCATGCCAGGCAGGCAGAACATCGGCGTCGTGATGACGGTGATCCTGGGCGCGATCGGCGCGTTCCTGGGAACCTGGGTGTCCTACAAACTGGGATATTCCAACCAGAACGGCGGGTTCAAGATTGTGCCCTTCCTGGTTGGCATCGTCTTCGCCTGCGTCCTCATCGGCATCTACCTGGGCGTCACCGGGCGTCGCATCACCAATCGGCTGGGACGACGGTAGCGCGATCGCCCCTGCGGCTTTCGGCAGCGAGCCCATGCGATTCGCGTCGTGATGTTGCGTTTCGCCGAAAGATTCTCCGCATAACACAATTGGCTAGGACAACGCGGTGGGGTTGACTGATCGTCTCGATTCGTTGCAGCAGCGCTACCCAGCGTTGGGATTTCCGTTGGCCGTGGTCTATAAATACGCCGACGATCAGGGCAGCTATTTGGCGGCGTTGATCGCCTATTACGCGTTCGTTTCGCTGTTCCCGCTGCTGTTGCTGCTGTCCACCGCGCTGGGATGGGTCCTGACGGGCCACCCTGACCTGCGCGCGCAGGTGGAGCACTCGGCGTTGGGTCAATTCCCGGTGATCGGGCCCCAGCTTGATCAGCCCAAACAACTCGGCGGTGGCATAGTCGGGGTCCTCGTGGGGGTCTTGGGCGCGCTCTACGGAGGGCTCGGCGGTGCGCAAGCGTTGCAGAATGCGATGAACACCGTCTGGACGGTGCCGCGAAATGAGCGGCCAGATCCGTTTCGGGCCCGCGGCCGCAGCTTGCTGTTGTTGGCTACCGGTGGCTTGGCGTTGCTGGGCACCACGGTGCTGTCCGCGCTTGGTGGGGGCGCGGGCGCGCTTGGCGCGGGCGTCAAAATCGCTGTGCTGACGGCATCGGTCGCGGTGAACATCGTGGTGTTCATTTTGGCCTTCCGGGTCAGCACCGCGCGGAGCCTGACCGTGCGGCAAGTAGCTCCGGGAGCGGTGGCCGCGGCGGTGGGTTGGCAGTTGTTGCAGTCCTTTGGTGCGGTCTACATCGGGCATGTGGTGAGAAGCGCCAGCGCCATCAACGCGGTGTTCGCGCTGGTGTTAGGGATGTTGGCGTTCTTATACGTCGCGGCGACACTGGCGGTGTTGTGCGCGGAGATCAACGTGGTGCGCGTTGAGCGGTTGTATCCGCGGGCGCTGCTCACCCCGTTCACTGACAACGTCGACCTGACCGCCGGTGACCGCAGCACCTACGCGGCCAAGGCCGAGGCCGAGCGGACTAAAGGATTTGAAAAAGTCAAGGTCACCTTCGGCGTCCCGCCACACCGGGTCGCCGCAGAATCGAACGGGCCGCCCACCCCCGCACCTTTTCGGACGAAGCCGGAAGATCGATGACGACCGGTTGGCCGGCGGCAGCGGTCCATCGACATCAATTTCGCGCGGCGCGGTGTGCCCGGCCTACTGTTGCCGAGCGAGCCTGCGAAAGAGCGTATGTGAGGGGGCGTTTGTGCAGCAGCTGAGTTGGACCGACGACATGATGCTGCGCGCGGAAAGACCGGCGACGCCATTGCAGATTCAGCTGCTGCTGATTTATGACCCGTCGACCGCGCCGAACGGCAAGGTGACCTTCAAAGGAATCCTCGAGGAGCTCGAAGCGCGGCTGCATCTCGCGGATGTGTTTCGACGGCGGCTGACCGAACTCCCCGGCGGTTGGCACAGGCCGTACTGGGTAGAGGACCCCAACTTCGATCTCGAGTATCACGTCCGCCATATCGGGCTGCCCCAGCCCGGTGACTGGCGCCAGCTCTGCATCCAGGTCGCGCGGCTGCACGCCCGACAGATCGACCTGCGGCGCCCGCCGTGGGAGATCACCGTCATCGAGGGCCTGAACGCCGTTCCAGGAGTACCGAAGGGCTCGTTCGCGATGGCGTTGAAACTGCACCATTGTGCGGTCGACGGCATGGCGAGCGTTCAGATGATCGCGGCATTACACGACCTCGCCGCCGACGGCCCACGCCCCGCCCCGCCGGACAGCCCCTGGCGCCCCGATGCGCTGCCCTCGAACGCGGATTTGCTCTCGCGCACCGCGATCAACGTAGCGCTCTATCCTTGGCGGGCCGGCGCGGTATATGCGTCGAGTGCCCCTAAGGTAGTGCGCGGCTTGGCCGGCCTGCCGGGCAAGCTGGTCGGCGGTGTCGCGTCCAGGATCGGCGGCGGTAGTCTGCCGTCGTTTCCACCGAAAACCCGCTTCAACCAAACAGTTTCGCCGCACCGTGTCTTCGAGGCCCGCTTCCACGATCTGGCCGACTTCAAACGGATCAAGGCGAGCGTGCCCGGCGCCACGGTCAACGATGTGGCGCTCGCGTACGTCGGCGGCGCCCTTCGCGAGTATCTCGACGGCCACGGCGAGCTTCCTGATGAGTCGCTTGTTGCGGCGTGTCCGATCTCACTGCGCGACTCGGACGATAAGAGCGGCAAAGGGAACATGGTGTTCGGCCGGTTGCAATCACTCGGCACCGACATCGCTGATCCGATCGAACGGCTTACCTCCATCGCTGCGTCGACTGCGGGGGGCCGTTCGGGGTCGGATCAAGCGACTGGGACCCAGCTGCTCGAGCTGATAGGAACAGTGCCGACCTCACTACTCGGGTTGACGGCAAAGGCCGCCAGCGCGCTTCCGTTCTCCGGCCCAACCGTCGCCAACACCACCGTGACCAATGTGCCCGGTCCAACCGAACCGATCTTCTTCAGCGGCGCCCGACTCGTACGCGCCGCCGGTCTCGGGCCGCTGATCGGCGGCTTGAACCTTATTCATGTTGTCGCCAGCTACAACGGAACCCTGTCGATCAGCGCTACTGCCGATCGCGACTCCCTGCCGGACCCGGCGACCTACGCCGAATGCATGCAGAGCGCGTTTGAGGAGCTGCTGGCAAGCGCGGATTCCCGTCCTGTCTGAACGGGAAGACTCAGCGAGTGGCCCCACGCGGCCTGACCCTGCACCTGCCGGTCTGGCCACCAATTAACTCGGCTACCAGCACTTTTCCTCCTTGCGTCACCGCCTCGGTACAGCGACGCGCCAAGCCGATATTGGCCTTCACATCTATTAGCTTCGTGCACCCGGTCGGCGACGGCGATAACCGCAACGCCAAATCGCCCGGGATACCCTGGTCGGGTGAGT